>CAYULF010000001.1:0-336649 GCA_964445695.1 uncultured Hyphomicrobiales bacterium
GCGCATACTTGAGGTGCGAAGAGTTGTTTTATATTTTTGTCGTGTACAGTGCCCTCAGGGCTCACAGCTCTTATTTTTTTCGACTCCAAACCTTCAATACACGCTCATCACTCGCGGCGGGCGTACTTGCGCCCAAAGAGCGCCAGTTCCGAGCGGTGATAGATTCGCAGGCGGCCGCCTTCAAATGCATAACCGATTGACTCGCCGCGCTTCGCGGCGACGGCGACGCGTTGCCAGACGAGCGCCTGGCTGACGCCGGCCTCTTCACAGACTTCTTCCAGCGTCAAGGTTTCCCGCTCCAGCAGTTTGGTCAGTTGTTTTTTGGACATGGTGGCGCGTGGCAAGCGCCGCGAGGCGGGTACGCTCTCCGGTCGCAGCAGATTCAGGTCCGACACGTGGATGAGCGAGAGGTGAATTTTGTTTTTGCCGTGAAAATCAACCGTCTGCAGGCGGCCCTCCGCCGTCAGTTGCTGCACGTGCAGCCGTATGGTGCTGGCGGCGCACTCAAAATAGCGCGCCGTGCGTGAGGTTGTCCAGAGGTTCTGGTCCAGCAGACGCCAAAGCTCAATCTTATCCATTCCGAGTTCCCATCCTTCTCCCGTTTTGTGCTTTGACGATTGCCATGCGTTTAAAATACCAACCGCCGCGCGACTTTTGTAGTCCGCGCGGCGGTTTTATCGATCAGTTGCCGTCTGCGAGCGGGAATGCGGCTTCAATCGTCCGTTCAATCGCTTTGGGCTCTTTGTCGAGCATCGACATGAACGAGAAGATTCGATCCGACCAGCCGGCCACGGCGGCGACATTGTGTTCGGGTACGAGCGAGTGCCCGTAACCGCAAATGTCAATCGTGAACAGCTTGGCCGTCGGCGCTATCCGCCGCCGGTAGCGGTGCCACAGGGGTTGGAACTCGCCGTTGCCGAAATCGCTGTGTTGCCAGGTTTGCATGTCGGAGATAATCACAACGCGATCAAAGGCGTGTTTGCCGCGCAGCAATTTCTCCAGGATGGCCGGAGCACAGGTGCCCCAGCCGTTGATGCCCGCGCCGCTGCCGGTTTTAATGCATTCCGCGATCGTCGGCAGCGAGTCCGCCGCCGAGAAACGCACGAATCCGGCATTGCTGGCAAAGGCCATCAACTCGGCCCGCGTGTTTTTGGCCATCACCGCGCCGAACAGCGAGGCGACGTCAACGGCCGTAGCGCGCGACATGGCCGCAAGCGGTTGGCTCATCGAGCCGGAGATGTCGACAGCTACCAGCGTGCGGCCGCCGAGTTCCGGCACGTTGGCCAGCGAGTGTTCGAGTGCTGCGGACAGAGCTTCCAACGCGCCTGCTTTGCGCGCGGCGGTCATACGCGAGTGCTCGATGACTTTGGACGCCGTCAGAAAACGGAAAGGCATGATCAGCGACGAGCGCACGCGTTCGGCGTTGGACAGTTGCTCCAGTGCCGCAAGCCACGTAGCTTCATCGCTTTGTTCGGCCATGTTGCGCAGGTTGCGCAGCAGCGCCATCATTCCCAGTTTCTCGCCTTCGACGAGCTCACGCCAGACAAGTGCTTTGTCCTCACCGCCGGAAAGACGCGCTTCCCAGGTAGAGGTGGAACGCAGTTTGCCCGCCGCCAGTTTGGCCAGCGCCCCGGCATTTGCTTCCGTCGGTTTGGCGTGCACCAAACGCATGACGTCAAGCAGGGTCCAGGCTTTGCCTTCGCCGCGGTACTTGGCCAATTGGTATTCGTCGAACTTGTCAAAAGCCGCCGCAAATCCGCGGCGCAGCGCCCACGGGAGTTTGAGTTTTTCCCCCGCCGAGCCTTTGTTGAACATCTCGAACGCGGCCATGATTTCCATCATATCGTCCGGGCGGCGCACGACCCGGCGGAAGAATTCGCTCCCGCCGTAGGCCAGAGCATTTTCCGTCGCGGACGGCAGCAAGGCCGCAATGACGTGACTGACGCTGCGCAGGCCCAGTTCGTGACGTGCATACACAGCGGTTTGCGCCGCAAAACGGCGGCCCACCAGCGGAATTAACTCGCGCAGTCGGGCAATGCGCGCATCCGCTTTCTCGTAGAACGTATCCTGCATCAGCGACGTCAGCACGAGAAAAACAAATTCACGTCGCGGTGAAATCGGGAATACGTTGCCTCCGGCAAGGTTTTCAACAGTCGATACCGAGGCAGTAGTGTTAAATCGAGCCATGACGGCCTCCTTTGCGATGCGCGCTCGTCGTTCACGACCACATTCAGTCGCAGCAACGGCGCATAAGATCCCTGGCGGGTACCGTTGTACCCGCTTTCCTGAAATGAATTTTGTTTGTCACTTAACGAGAAGCGATCAGTCGGACAGTGCAAGCTTTTGAGGTCAAATTGTTAAACGCGTCGGAAAAGCGAAAACGGTTCTTGCTTCACCAAAAGCATCGCCGCGGACGGGGCTGCGGCGAGTGGGATTCGAACCCACGCAGACGTAGTCGGAGTATCCGTTATCTGCGCCGGACCGTTTAACAATGTCGATGCAAGACAATCTTTCAACAAAATGGATTTAAACAACGCCGGAAAGTTGAGAAATGGTATGCGAATGGGATTGATGTCCCGCCGGGTCAGCCCGGTGCTCAAGTACGAAGTACCCATTTCAATCGCCGGGCGCCGTGTCCTGGGATCGCGCATCGAGTTCTGCGTGTATTCATCATCGCAAAGCGCTTTTGTTAACCTTCAATAGAGCTGCGTCGGAAAAATCGAAAACAGCGGATTGTGTCAATCCCAAAACTTACCAACATGCACGGCTCGTTGAGCCACGCAAGGGCATCAGTTCGAAGTAACTGTCTTCAGACGCCGGACGCAACATTGACTGATGCGGCGAACAGACAGGACCTGGCCGCTTTCAATCAATCTTCTGCTGCCGGTTGACAAATAGCACATGCGGCTTGGGGCGCACGTGTCGACGGTCGGTCGTAATACGAGAGCGGTATTGTATGCGGACTGAACAGTTTAAGTCAGTGTGACTCAACTTCTGTTCTTTTCGTTGGGCGTTTTTCTGCAGCGCGGCAATAACAGTTGCGTCGGAAAGTAAAAGGCAGTCATTTGGCGATCTTACCACGGGCCCAATCCGGACCCGTCAAGATCCCGATGGGGCCCGGATTCGAAGTAACTGACCTCGAACGCCGGACGCAAAATATACTGCACCGGAAAATGGAAAACGGAGTCGGCTCTGCCGGACGAGCCGCCGGGCGGGAAGGCCCGCACCGGGTGGGAGTCGAACCCACAATCGAGGACAGTCGAAGTAACCGTTTTCAGCGCCGGGTGCAAATTGTCGCTGTTGCACTGTGTGCCGCGCTTAAACAAAGGCGTCGGATTAGTCGGAATGGTACGAGGAATCGAACCTCTGGACGGATTAGGTAGTCCGTTGCTCCATGCGAAGTAACCATCACCTGCGCCGGACGCCGATTTGGCGTTTATCGCGGTTGAGTATCAATTGGATTCGTCATGTCGCCTCCTTTGTTAAGAGACCGAAAACTTGTTGCGTGGCCGCAGACGCGAGAGATTCAAACGCGCCATCCGTGCGACCGACTTAAACACTGTTGACTTTTTACTGCGGGACTAACAAGAGAACTCATGAGGGAATTTTCAATTCACGCGCCCTGCGTCAAATCAACGATGCAAATATAAGTCAGTAGACAAGCGCGAGTCAAGCGAAAAATAAGTTAGTAGATAATTTTCTATTCTGCAATGCTTTACATAACGGCTGCACTCCCCCGTTCGCAGTGCGTCAGAGTCTCTCTAATCTCAATAAAATCAGTAAATTGGGCGGATCGGGATTGAACAGAACACAAGGAATCACAATGAATAGAACGACATTCTTAATATTGGCAGCGCTGCTGTGGCCGGCCTTTGGTCAACAAACTGCCGATGCGCAGGAACTGCCGACGACGGTGAAATTCGACGAGGAGACCCACTTTGCAATTGCCGTCGCGGATTCTCAGCTCATGCTGGTTGAAGGCATAGAATTCATTAATGCCCGTTGTTCAATTGAATACAGACTCGCAGTCAGGGAGATTAAACGCAGCAGTGGCGGAACAACTCTGGCAGCGACAATTTCGGATGTAAAACACACTCCAATTGACGAATTGATGAACAATCAATCCGGGCAGGCGCTTGTTGACATGCCTGAGCTCGACGGAGTTGAGCTGAGAATCGAGTTAAACACATCGGGCAAAGCAAGGAAACTGCATTTTACCGATGAAATCCTGCAAAACAACATAGACATGGGTTTTCTGCTGGGAGAAGCTTTCGGAGCCGCATACGTGCAGAGTAGCGTTAAAAACTTCCTGTTCGTTTCCTGGCCGGATACATACGTGCCTTTGGGGCAAGCCTGGACGGAAGATTTTCGCGATACAGATTCCAGACAAAACATCCAGACTGCTATGGGATACACGGCCGCCTACACAAACCGCGGAACAGCCGGCAACACACCCGGAGTTGTGACATTAAACGTTCAATACAAATCGCCCTATCTGTTTAGCGACATCGAGCAGGACGAGATTGCGCTGGAATTGAGGCACAGCGAGGACGGAGTTATCGGCGGCGGCACACTACTTGCCGATTGCAGCAATGGACAGACGGTCAAGCTGGAAGCTGAACGGAAAACTGACTTGAATGCCGTGATCAATGACGAAGACGGAACTACAACCAAAGCGCAATCAACGACGATAACTACTTGTCATATCAAGCGCCTCGACGGTAAGAACTAAAAGGATGTTAACATGAATTTGTTTTCAGTGCCTGTGAGTTTAATCGCATTATTGACGGTTGTATGCGCCCAGGCAGCCGACCTCCCCTACAACCTGTCTCTCGACGGCACGGCCAACTACAAGGCCAACATCAATGTCGTCATTCAGGGTAAAGATGAAAACGGCGTCGAGCAGTTTGCCGCGGACATTGCATACACGATAGACATGCAGGTTGAAAATGCCGACGAGAACACAGATTGCCGCACAATGCGTGTAACATTAAACAACGTCGTCGTCAACGGTAAAATGACATCGGACAATCGTCAGGAAGGCAATGTCGATACGAGCTACGTCATGTCCTCGCTCAAAAACACTGAAATTGACTTCTGTTTAGACGCCCGGGGACGCTGCAGCAGCTACAGTTTTGTAGACTCGGTGTTGCAGAACAAGTTTGACAACCCGGCAATGTTGGGTCCGGACGCAAAAGCACTGGCGGCAATCGTCGGTGGACTGGACCAATATCTGTTTTTCCCTTACCCCGAACAAAGCGTCGCACCGGGCGGCTCGTGGCAGATGCATGTCAACGAACCGGTCGATGCGGGCCTGGTTAACATTATCGTCGACTACGACATGGATTACCACTACGACGACAACGGAGTGGCCTACACCGCAACAAATGTCGACCTGAAACTGGGCGAAGGGTTTATGGCAATGATGTTCAAGGACGCTCCGCCGCAAAACGTCAAACTGGAAATGAGCGGTAAGTACACGCTCGATCAGGACTGGGGCCTCGTAGAAGCGCTCGACGCCGACGAGCTGATCGCCTTTGTGCTGAAACGCACAAAAGACGACGGAACGTTGCAGGTCTTCGACTTAAGCGTCGGTCGCACGGTAGCGATCGCTCGCCGCTAGATTCGCGGGATCCTGCACGCCACCAAACAAGCTGCGCCGCGACGGAAAACACAAAAGCCGCAGTCGATTGCTCGACTGCGGCTTCTACTTTTATTCACTATTGATTGCGACCCGCTGTCCACCCGGGACAGAACAACAGCTTCGGCTTACTTGTGTATGCCGTTGCGCGGCGGCTCCGACTGGTCCCCCGCCATGACATTGGCGAAGGTTTTAACTGCCCGGCTGGTACTCGTCACCACCGTTCCGATCTGGCGGATCGGCTCGACGATGCGATCTTCAAAGTCGCGCTCCAGATTGCTGACGCGTTCGGCGATTCCGGCGATTTCATCGACGATTTCGCCGGTTTTACCCAGCTGTGTGTCGACTTTGTGCGAGATGGAAATCGACGTTTTCGTCGTTTCCTGCATGTTGCGCAGTATCGGAACGAGTTCGCGTTTGAGTTCGGACATGTAGCGCACGGTCGGTTCAACCTTGTCACCGACAATCTCCAGCGTTTCCTGGGTACGCGCCAGGCTGCTTTGCATCTGGCGCACCAGCGGCCCGAGTTTCAGTACGAGATAGAGACAAAGTACAGCAAATGTAAACATGGCCAGAATGGCCATGACATACAGAGTTACTTCGAGAATTTCATGCACGTGCTTTTACCTGCCTTGGCGGCCGAGCGGCCGATGATTAAGCGTCTTCCGATTTAATCTCCGCCGGTTTGGAGTTGGCGTTTTCCTCTTTGGCCATTTCGCGCTTGAACGTTTCGCGTGCTTCGCCTGCGGCGTCGCGCACTTTGTTCAGGCTGGTTTTGATTTCTTCCTGTGCGGTGTTGACGCGTACACGCGCCTCGCCGATAAGACCTTCGGCTTCGTACAGGAGATGGCTGGCCTGCTCGCGCGTCGACTTCACGAGGTCGTCTGCACGGCGTTTGCCTTCATTAACAAAACGCTCCATGCGGTCGCGGCCGTCGTTGGTCATTTCCGATGCACGTGAATATACATCGTTGTATACTTCCGTGGATTTGTCGGCAATATCCCTGCGCAGCTCCGAACCGCTTTTCGGCGCAAAAAGCAATGCTACCACTGCGCCGACAGCGCCGCCCGCAAGCGCGCCGAAAATAAATCCCTTCGAGTAGGAGTCGTTCCTGTCATTCGAATTGCTGCTCATAAAACCTCCCTGATCCTAAATTACAAAACCTGTGTAGAATTCAATGTCAACGCAAAAGGACAATTGTTTTACCTACGTCTGCCGCCAGACGGCGGCGGCCTGATTTCGGTGGCTCTGATTTTCCGGGCAAAAGGCCCGATAATTATTTTGGCAATGATGCGTCGCCGCAGGCTGCCCTTGCTCCGTTGTTCTTGTCATCCTCTCTTCGATGCAATACAATCGGCTGGAGCATTTGTTGACACACACTATTGCGACGGGCGAACAATATTTTTGGTGTTGCGAATTTTTTGCGGAACAGCACAATGACAAAAAGACGATTCATTCTGGTCGGCTGGAACATCCCCGCCGATCATCACGAAAACGCCGCCGCCGCGCTGGTGCCCTATCCCTTCCTCGGCATCAACCAGGAGGACAATTCGCTGGTCGTCAGTTTTGATCAGGATCAGTTTGACAAAGACTGGATCGCGGACATCGAATCGTACTGGCGCGCCATGAACATTCCTTTCGGCGAAGCGCGTACGGAGGAGCTTGAGGAAGAAAACTGGAACGCGCGCTGGGAAGAATCGATCGACGCCGTCCGCATCTCCGATCGCATTACAATCGCCCCGCCCTGGAAAGCCGCACAGAGCGATGCGGAAATCACACTTCTCATCGCGCCGCAAATGTCCTTTGGAACAGGTCATCACGAGACAACCCGACTGATCGCAGCGATGCTTGAACGGCACGTCAAACCGGGCACCTTCTGGATCGACGCCGGCACCGGCACGGGCGTCCTGGCTATCCTGGCACTCAGGCTCGGCGCCGAACACGCACTGGCGCTCGACTTCGACGAATGGTCGACTGAAAATGCCGCCGAGAACATTGAGGCCAACGGCATGGAAGGCCGCATCGATGTTCACAAGGCCGATCTTATTCAGACGCCGCTTCCGCCCAGCGACGGCATCGTGGCCAACGTCAATACGGTGGTGCTGCGCCAGTGTCTCGGCAATTTTGTCGAATCGCTGCGCACTTCACGCGGTCCTCTTCTGCTTTCGGGCATTCTGACGGAAGAAGCCGACATCATTATCGCCGATGCGGCTGATCAAGGCCTGGAGCTGACGGAGCGCACATCGGAATCGGAGTGGACGGCGTTGGCGTTCCGTTTTGCCTGAACGGCGCAGTGCCCGAATCTGAGTTTCCCCGCTCGAGAATTTTTGCTGCTGCGCTCAGCGGTGAAAACGGCAGGGCACACGCAATTCCCGGCAATTGCGCTGTTTGCAGCGCGCAACTCCGCTTACAATTGAAATCACACTCGCCGCTTGTTGAATTGCAACTGGGTTGGCACACACCTGCTTTTCTCTGATCGCTTTGAGTTCTCACCTGCGGTTCGCCCTCAGGCTCTTATGAATTTCTTGTTTGTCGCTGAATGTTAAACGCGGTGTTTTTGTGCCGTGATGTTTCCGGCTGCCAACCGCACAGCTTGCAGTTTCAAGTCCGTTGACGAGCAAAAAGAAACAGCAAGCCGACGAACGACCAGTGAGATGGCGAAGCGCTCTGCAGTTCAGATAAAAACGGCAGTTAAACAAGGGGCCGCGCAATGGCGTTACGAGCCGCCGCTTGCCGGAGCCAAGGATGCGCCCTCGAACACCACGTCCGAGCTGCGACGCACGACCAGCAAACCAAAGAATGCAAGGCAGACCATCAGCGCGCTCAGCACAAGGTGTACAACCTGGAAGGCCGGCGGAATGTTAAACATCTGCATGCCGATGCCGCTCACGACCTGCGCCAGTACTATCGCCAATATACCAAAGCCACAGCGACGCAGCAGCGACGATGAAACGTGCTGTTTAACATACCAGCCCAGGTACAAACTGACGAGCAGAATGAGCCAGGAAAAACTGCGGTGAATTTCAAACACAACATCAAGTGAAGGCACCCAGAACTCGCGCGGCAGGTCGGGCGTCGTATTGGTAATGTGATCAATCTGTTCGCGTACCTGCGTGCCCAGCACCATCTGAACCAGCGCCGAACCAAGCAGTCCGCCGAACAGTAGCAAAAGACGTTGCCGCGTCGCCTCCTGCAGTTTCTGCCGGAAGTCATCCGACATGGCCCGGTACACGGCATAGACAAGCAGATTGACAATTAACATCGCCAGCAACATGTGCGCCGTAATCAGCCAGGTTTCCAGTTCGCTGGCGACAACCTGACCGCCCAGCCAGCCCTGAAAAATCACGAGAACAAATGCCGCTGCGGACGAAAGAAAAATTGCCGGATTCGAACGGCGGTACTTGAAGGAGCGCCAGAAAGTCAGTGTTATCAGCAGGCCGATTGCCACGCCGACAAGTCGGTTAACATATTCGATCCAGGTTTTAACAACATTAAACTGCGAAGCGTCGAATTCGGGCGGCAGATCGTCAACCGATAAAGGCGGAATCCAAGAACCAAAACAATGCGGCCAGTCGGGACAACCCAGGCCCGCACCCGCGGCGCGCACCAGTCCGCCAACCAGGATGAGAAACAGCGTGGCAAAAACTGTGATGACCGCACTCTTCTGGTATGCATTCAGTCGCCCGAGCATCGTAGCCTCCGAATTCAAGTATTGTTGCTGACCGGCCGCCCGAGAGGCGGTTTAAATCTTTGACCGCAGCCGCAGGCTGTTGAGCACCACCGACACAGAGCTGAAGGCCATCGCCGCCGACGCAATCATGGGACTTAACAAAAAGCCGAATGCCGGATAAAGCACACCCGCCGCAATCGGAATCCCGATGATGTTGTAAATGAATGCCCAGAACAGATTCTGGTACATCGTTCGCATTGTTGCGTGTGACAGATTAAACAATCGGTCGACGGCGGCCACGCCGCTGTTAAGTGTTATCGCCGCGGTTTCCGCTGCCACGTCCGTGCCTCCGCCGATCGCCGCTGCAACGTCCGCCGCTGCCAGAGCAGGCGCATCGTTGATTCCGTCGCCGACCATGAGCACGGGCGCGTCCGTGCGACGGCGAATGGTTTCGATGATCTCCGCCTTGCCTTCCGGCGAAGTCTGAGCGTAAAATTCTTCGATGCCGACGGCTTCGGCCAGCGAGCGAACTGCACCCGGCGTATCTCCGCTGGCCAGCACGGGCAGAACGCCGCGCTCTTGCAGCGATTTGATCAGTCCGGGCGCTTCCGGCAGAACGGCGTCACCCAGACTGAAGATTGCCGCCAGACGCCCGTCGCAGCCGACAAAAACGAGGCTGCCGGATCCGGTCGTTTCCAGCTCTTCTACACGGGTCTGCGCGGAATCAGCGATTGCAATGTTTTCGTCTTCCATCAACGCGCGATTGCCGATGACGAGTTTAATGTCGTCGAACTCGGCGACCAGTCCCCTGCCGCGCACTTCGTTGACGCTGCCGTCCGGCGCTTTGTCGGCGGAGTCGTTTGCGTTGAGCAGATGTTCGCTCAGCGCCTGCGCCAGCGGATGCGTCGAGCGTTGCTCCGCCGCGGCCGTCAGTACTTTCAGGCGTGGTATTTCACCGTCCGCGACGAACCACTCTTCCGACAGCACCGTCGGTTTGCCCACTGTCAGCGTGCCGGTTTTGTCGAATACCACAGTGCGAACCTTGCCGGCGATCTCCAGCGCGGCGCTGTCGCGCACGAGGATGCCGCGCTCGGCGGCGCGCCCGACGGAGACCATGACGGCGGTCGGCACAGCCAGGCCCAGAGCACAGGGGCAGGCGATTACAAGAACGGAGACGGCGGCGACAATCGCGTCGGTCAGCACCGCAGTGCCGCCGAAGATCATCCAGACCGCGAACGTCACTATGGCGATGACGAGAACGATCGGCACGAAGATCGACGCCACGCGGTCGGCAAGACGTTGAACGGGCGGTTTGGAGCCTTGAGCGTCGCGCACCATGCGGATGATTCGCTCGATGCTGCTGTCGGCGGCCAGGCGCGTGGCGCGCATTTTCAGCGTCGCCTGCAGATTAACCACGCCGGAGGGAATGAGCTCTCCCGCCGTTTTTTCTACGGGCATGGACTCGCCCGTCAGAGCGCTTTCGTCAAACAACGCACTGCCTTCCAGCAGCTCACCGTCGACCGGAACGCGTTCTCCGGCGCGCACGCGGACGACGTCGCCGGGTAATACTTCTGCCGTGCTGCGCTCCACAAATTCGTCGCCGCTGAGAACCAGCGCCGTATCGGGACGAAGAGAAATCAATGATTTAAGCGAAGCTGAAGCGCGATGTCGAGCGCGTTCTTCCAGCAGACGCCCAAGCAGAATGAGGGCGATGATCAGCGCTGCGGCTTCAAAGTAAAGATGCGGCGCTATGCCGATCGAGAGCAGCCAATCGGGCGCAAATACGGCGGGTAAACTGGCCAGCCAGGCCGTGCCGGCGCCCAGGGCGACCAGCGTGTCCATGTTGGCGTGAAAACGACGCGCCAGCTGCAAAGCGCGCCCAAAAAATTCACTGCCGCCGTAGATCATCACGGGCAGGCTGAGCAGCATCTGCGCCCAGGCCAGCGCGCCGGACCAGCGGCTCGCAAAACTCTCCGCAAGGTGCGGCAGGAACATCGCCAGGAACATAACGGCTGCGGCACATGCGGCCGACACTATGACTTTGCGACGCAACTCGCGCAGGCGTCGCTCGTCGCGCTCCTGCTGTTCGTCGATCGACTCGGCGGATTGAGCCGGGGGTAACAAAAGGGTATAACCGGCATCGGAAACCACCTCCTGCAGGCGGCCGAAAGAGGTTCGTTTCGCATCGAAATCGATAGTGACGGAGCGATCGGCAAAGTTGACGTTGGCGGTGCGCACTGCCGTCTGCGATCGCAGCGTGGTCTCAACGGCAGAGGCGCAGGAAGCGCAACTCATTCCGTCAACCGGTGCCTGAATATGCACCTGCCCCGCGGCGGAGTCATTGATGTCGTGTTCAACGGAGGTCGACATGCTCTACTCCCATTCAAAAGAGAAACAATCGGAGCTTAGTCTTCGACGTAGGGATCGGCGGCAAATCCGGCCGACCTTACAGCTGAGATGATGTCGTTCTCCGTCAGATTTTCGGCCTGAACGGTGAGAAGTCTGCTGTCGTGTTCCAGATCGACGCTCCATTCAGAAACGCCGTCGAGTTCGTTGAGTTTTTTGCTGACGGCGGCGACACATCCGCCGCAGGAAAGACTGGTTGCCAGTGTATACGTTTCCATTGTCCCCTCTCCATAGATAACCGGCCGGGAGCAGACTCCCGACCGCATTCATATTGTGAGCAGTGGACGTTTGGATGCGCCCCAGATTGGACAATATTCAGCGCATCAGGTGGTTGCCGGACTCGAAGATTTACCGCCGTTGCGGATCCGGAAGTGCAGTGCACTGACCAGGCTGACAAACAGCCCCAGAACGAAGGTCTCGAGGAAATAAAACAGAGAATGGCTCAACGGCTGGAAAAACCAGCGCAACTCCCCATCCTCCAGCTCCCCGGATGCCACGCCCATGCTGTACATTATGTCAAGAGACTCCGGCGCAATCGCAGTGTAGTAGATGATATGCGCCGCCATGACAAATGCGGCCGCAATAGCGGATATCATCGCACCGGCTCTGAACGCCTCGCCAAAACCGATCCCCTCTGGACCGCGCTCCCGACGCAATGCACGCACACCAAGAATGATCGTAACAATTACCAGGGGATAACGCAAAAATCCAACGACAACATCCCTGATTGCAAAGCCGGGTTCGCCGCTTGCCACCGAGGCCTGCAAGGCCTGCAAATCGATCATGGAGGACGAAGCCAGAATGAGAATAAAAGCGGCAGCGCCACCGATCAGTCCGTATTTCCGAACACTCGATTTCATATTTTCTGCTCCACTAAGTGCCTGTTAAATCAGGCCGGTTGATAAACACTTCCAACTACGGCGGCAATGTAGCCTGAAGCGGTGGCGGCGGACATCATCCGTTCGGGTGAATTTGCGGCGAACTCACCCGTTTTTAGTCCGTTTTTGAGCCATTTTCGAGGATAATCCCCAATTCGCGGGCGCGGTGGACCGCCTGGGCGCGGCGGTTGACGCCCAGCTTGCTGTAGATATTGGCTGCGTGGGTTTTGACGGTATTCGGCGAAACAAACAGCCGTTCGGCAATTTCGCGGTTGGTTTCGCCGCGGCACATGCCTTCCAGCACCTGGTTTTCGCGCAGACTCAAAAGCGGATTTGCTTCAGCCGTGAAAGTCCTTGCACTCGCGGTCTGCTCACTCCCGCTCGCAGGAACCTCTTTCTGATCGGCCGCCGAGGCGTCCTCTTTTACTTGACCTCTTGTTTGTCGCCGAATAACAAATACAAAAGCCAGGACAACAATGACGGCCAGTGTAACGGAGAGTTCAAACGAGACGACGTTTTGCAGGTAGGCGAACTTGATGAAGTTGAGGCCGAGCAGAATCAGTCCGAGCCCCACGCCGAGGCCGACTATCAGCCAGGTCGAGGAACCCGCGAATCTATCTGACGAAGATGTTAAACGCCCATCAGCGGGCGAAGTCGGCCTGCTGTCCAAAGTTCAGCACCGTGTTTAGTGAGGATTTGATTCGGGCCTGCAATATCAGCATTCAGATTCTGCAGACCAAAAGTCAAACGGATGCCGACAGATCAGTGCATTGAAAATGTCAACCTGGATCGGGCACACCGGCGCGAAACAGCCGACCGGCAGTCTCCGACGTGACGACATAGGCGGCGCTATGCGGCACAAAACAGGCTTGTCCGCGGTTCAGCTCGATCGACGTACCGTCTTCGGACTCCACGCGGGCTTTGCCCTCCATCAGCAGCAGAATGTCCGGCCCGTGATCGGCGCTGCGTCTGGCGCTCGTGCCGGCGCTCAGCTCCAGCAGCGCAAGCTCAAAGTCCTTGACCGGTGTGGGGTAAATTTTCGCATCGCCCTCCTGCCGGCCGGTAATGATGACGGCGGGACCGCATTCGTAGGTCAGCGTGTCGAGCAGTTCCGGCACGTCGATGTGTTTCGGCGTAAGTCCGCCGCGCAGGACGTTGTCGGAGCCGGCCATCAGTTCGACGTTGGCGCCTTCGAGGTAGGCGTGCGGAATGCCGGCGTCCTGGAAGGTGGCCTCGCCCGGTTTGAGCTGCACGAGGTTCATCATGTAGATGGAAAAGATGCCGCGGTCGCGATGGCCGTCGGGCAGCGGAAAGTGTTCAGCGGCGCGCGCAGCCCAGAAGTCGGGCGAGTTTTTAGACAGTTCGCCGCCGCCGTAGCGCGGCAACAGGCGTTGCAGGAGCGGTTCAAGAAAAGCATCGACGCGGCCCTGCGGCAAGGTCATGATCGTTTTGTACAGGTTCTCAACGGCACGCGGGCCGGCGTCGCCGCCGCCCGCGGCCAGGTCGTCTTCAAATTCATAGACGAGGTTGAGGAACTCCGGTACGCGGCGGAACTCGGCGGCGATTTCTTCTGCGGCGCGGAAGCCGTGCAGCATCCAGAAATCGGTAAGCGCCACGTGGAGTTCGGGTTTGTGGTTTCTGTCGCGGTAATTGCGGTTGGGCGCGGCGCGGTCGATACCGGCGCGTTCTTCCGCTTCAAAACCGCGTTCGGCGCGCGCTTTGTCTGGGTGCACCTGAATAGAGAGCATTTTACGCGCGTCGAGCACCTTAAACAAATACGGCAGGTCGCTGTGAAACTGGCTTGAGGTTTTCTCACCGAGTCTGTGAGCGGGATCGCGTTGCAGAAAATCCGCCAGCTCGATGGTTTCGCCCTGGAACTCTACGGTTGACGGACCTTTGGGATGTGTGCCCAACCATAGCTCCGCGAATTCACGTCCTTCGGAATTGTCGACACCGATCAATTCGGGAATAAATTTTTCACCGCCCCAGGCATAGTGCTGGACTACGCCGGTCAGGCGCACAACGCCATTGTGTTTAACAGTTTCAGGACTGTCGCCGCTCACGTATCAATCTCCGGTTTAAACGCCAGTTGAACAATGATCACTGCATGACAAACAAGAAGGAATTTTTCAGGAGTTTTGCAGGTGAGAGTCAAACGCCGCCTCAGGCCGCGGGCAGTTCAATCGTAAATGTCGCGCCGTTGCCGGGTACGCTGTCGCACCACACGCTTCCGCCCATGGCGTCGATCAGTTTTTTAACGATCCAGAGCCCCAGACCGGTTGAGTGCTCATTGGCCGTCGGTTTTGCCGAGAGGCGCGAAAACTTGCCGAAGAGGTCGTCGCGGTCCTCGGGTTTGAAACCGGGGCCTTCGTCCTGCACGGCAATTCGCACATTGTCCCCGTGACGCCAGGCGCGCAGATAGACATTTCTGCCGAGCGGGGAAAATTTAATCGCGTTGGAAAGCAGATTCTCGACGGCTTCCTTGCACAGGTCGCGATCCGCGAAGACGTAGATTTCGCCCTCGGGGCACTGAACGTGAATGTTAATGTTTTTGGCGTCGGCGCGTTGAGTGTAATTGTCGGTGACGGATTGCAGCGTGCTGCACAGGTTAAACGCCGCCGAGTAAATGTCGAGTTTGCCATTCTCCAGTCGATTGACGTCGAGCAGGTTGAGGATTATCTCGCGCATGTGTTCGGCGGTGACGCCGATGCTGTTGATCTGGCGGTGCAATTCCTTTTCGGTAAAACGCTCGGGCGCTTTGTGCACGACGCTGCAGGCCAGCACGATGGCCGAGAGCTGATTTTTAAGATCGTGAGCGGCAATGCTGAGGAACTCGTTTTTCTCGCGATTGACTTTGCGCAGCTGCTGGTTGGCTTTGACGAGTTCAACACTTTTCAGGCGGTGGATTTCGGCTTCCTTGATCGACTGCTCACTGGCATGCCAGGTCTGCAGCGCCATTGTACGCCGCGTCGTCTCTTCGTTGATGATTGCACGCTCGGCTTTGTGGAAAAGGCGGAAGTGATGCAGCGCTTTTGCGGCCGAGCCGGTGCGTTCGTGGTAATCGGAAAGCATTTCGTGCACGCGCATTACTGCGGATGGCAGTTCATATTTCTCGGCGACTGAAAGAGCTTCATAAAACGACAGACGCGCTTCTTCAAACTCTTCGCGCGCCATGCGCACGCGACCGATCTCGACCAGGCTGTCAACGATACCCTTGGTCATCTGGATTTCACGAGCGGAGGTCAGCGCCTGTTCCAGCAGCATGAGCGCTTTGTCGAAGTGTTTTTCCATCACTTCGATGTCAGCCAGCGCTCCCAGCGAAAAAACTAGTCCCATCGGCGAATCAACTTCCTGGGCCAACTCCCAGGCCGTTTCGGCGTGTTTGCGGGCTTCGTCCAGCCGCCCCATGAGATTGTACACACCGACCAGATTACTGTGAAGCTGCACCTGGCGACGTTTATCGTTGCACGCGACGAGAATGGCAAGACTGCGCTGAAAGTGCTCGATGGCGCGATCGTACTGTTTCAGTTCGCGGTACACCTGGCCGATATTGGAGAGCTGTGAACACTCAATCAATTGATGGCCAACACCTTCATTAATGACGTGACTCTGCTGGTAGTGTTCGAGCGCACTGGGAAAGTCGCCAAGATCAAAGTAGATATTACCAATATTGAGATGGACAGACATTACCCCGCGCGTGAATCCACAACTGCGCGAAATGTCGAGGCCGCGGTGAAAATACTCCATAGCCAATGAAAGATTGCCGCCTGCTTTTACCGTCAGTCCAAGATTGATCAGACTGCGGGCAGTTTCCTTTTCGTTGCCAAGTTGACGGAACAGTTCAAGGCTTGCCTCAAGATCGTCTTTGGCTCGATCAAGTTCGATCAAATTGTAGTAGGCGGTACCTCGGATCAAAAGCAAGGAACCACGCATACTCTGTAATTTGATATTGGCAGGCAACTCTACGAGAGCTTGTTCAACACTGCTGAGGTGAGCATCACAGATAGAAATAGCTTCTACGGGTTTGGAACGGCGCAGTTCATCCAGTTCGTCCACTAGTTTGGCAGACAAATCAGGCAGGTTCGGAGAATTGGTGATGGATTCCGTCTTCACTTGCACGGCACCAGCCACTAGGTTGTTCCAATTGATTCGCAATGGGCGTTTCTATGCATGCCCTTGACTTCCCTCTGTCTCGCGAAGCGCCGTAAATTGCAAATCTTGACTCAATTCGACAAAAGAGCATGAATTCAGAATGCCCATCTCATGGGTTCTCTCACGCATTCGGAGTCGCAGAAGGCTGGTTGCCACACCGCAAAAGACGCTCTTTTGCCGGTTCCCTACGTGGTGAAACCCGTCAGGTTTTACTTTGGGCAGTGTGAACTCCTGTAAGCTTGTTGATAAGCTTTTACTAAACTTCATAACTGGCAGCAAACAGCAGCGCACACAGCCGGTAGCAGTTTCCGGCTGTGTGCTGAAAATGGATTTTTTGGGTCTACGATGTTCGATTTGCGGGCGCGCACAGCCCTCCGACATGCAGTTGGCAATAGCGCATATTTAAACACACTGCTACTCCCTGTTCCAGCTCAAGAACAAAGCAACCTGGAATGCGCGCGCAACAGCAATTCTGCAATTTAACCCAAACAGTCGTCTTCAAAAAGTGTCGTGTAATTCATATTAAACACCCTTTTGATTTGAAATTATTAACTCAGGCTTCAACGTCAAGGAGCTCGTAAGTAACCTGTCCCGCCGTGTTAAAATCGACGTTAATCTGCGTCGAGGTGCTCAGAGTCACATCGGTATCCGTGCCGGCGCCGACAAAGGTTCCGTTAACCGTCACACCAGTCACAGTCTGGCTTACAGAGACATTCGTTGTGTAATTAGCATTGAGGTAGACGCTCTGACTGGAACCGTCCTGGTAGTGCATTACAACCCAAAACGACTCGTCAACATTGTTGATGTGAGGGAAGTTCACCGTATCGGCGACAAGATTAGACAGTGCCATGAAAACAAAAACAAACGAAAACAGAATAGCCTTACTACGCGACAAATTCATTGTCGGAGCCTCCACCAAATAAAGGTTAACAAAACATCATTGTGCTTAACAAGTGCTTTTACGACTGATCCTTTTGTCCAGCCCCATACTCAGTTTTAAGCAAAGGAATCCCCTGCCGCGAAACGATAATTTCGCAGCATTCGACTGCATGACAGATTGGGAAAATACAAGGAACTCTCAGGTATGAAGATTCGCGGACTTTACTAAACAAGTGATAAAGTGCGCCTCCCGCGACTTGCCCTCTTACATAGCTGATTTAAGAATCAGATTACTAATCTACGGCTAGTGTGACTGATACCAAAACAAAATTCATCAAAACTCAAGGCAAAGTTTTCCACAATCAATCTTTGTGACTGATCGGTGTTTCAAAATTGGAAATTGGCGATTGTGAAATTTGTCGCGCGGGGCCGTTTTTTTCGCGCATTCAGACATCAACTTTACTGATTTGACGCCGAAGGCCGTATCTTTGCAGTGCACTAAAAGTGGTATAAAACCACGCAGGCGTATTGACGGCATACAACGGCAGAGGCAGGAGAAAGGCGGCACATGTCCGAATCGGAACCGCGACTGAGCGCCATATTTCCGGCGCTTTCCATACCGGCACGTCTCCACGGCAACACCAACATCAATGGAAAAGGCGTCTGCCTGGCCCTGATTGATTCGGGCTTTGTCCCCCATCCGGATCTGATGAATCCTCGCGTACGCATCCGACGCTATTTTGACGCCGTCGAAGATCGCGAAGGCGACCTGCCGCCGCACGTGGAGGCGTTTTACACCTGGCACGGCACCATGACGGCATGCACAGCAGCCGGTAACGGATACCTGTCGCGGATGTTGTACACCTCGCTGGCAGGCGAAGCAGAAGTTGTGCTGATCAGGACTATGAACCCGCGCGGCCGCATTCCCACGAGCGTGATTGTGCGTGCGTTGCAGTGGTGTCTTCTGAATCACCGCAAGTTGAATATTCGAGTGATCAATCTCTCCGTGTATGCCGACGAAATCGATCCGAGGCCGCAGCACCCGGTGACCGAGCTGGTGGAAGAACTGTATCACGAAGGTGTGATCACCGTGGCGGCGGCAGGCAACGACGCGGCCAAACCGCTGAGGCCGCCCGCACTTTCCCCCGCCGCAATTACCGTCGGCGGGCTCGACGATCGGAATACACTTGCCTCGCGCGACAATCGCATGTATAATTCGAGCTTCGGTGTAACGGTGAACGGCCAGCGAAAACCCGAAGTTATAGCGCCGGCAATCTGGCTGCCGGCTCCGATGCTGCTCGACACGCCTACACAGATTGAGGCGGCCGTGCTCTGTGCGCTCGACGCATTGCCCGACGCGGAAATGAATCGCGTCCTGCCCGATCTGATCGGCAGAACAAAACTGGACACGGCACTCCTGACAATGAAAAACACGGCGGATAAACGCGCCGCCATCTCGCAGCGTCTCGCGATACAGAAAATCATCTCACCCTTTTACCAGCACGTGGACGGCACGTCGTTTGCCGCGCCGATTGTCGCCTCGCTGATCGCTCAAATGCTGGAAGTCAATCCCGGCCTCAAGCCGGAAACGGTGAAAAACATCCTCACGGGTACGGCCGAGATCCTGCCGCAGGTGGATAAACAGCGTCAGGGTCACGGCGTCGTAAATCCCAAGGCCGCGTTGGCGCAGGCAATCGCAATGCGGTAAACTCCAGCCCTCAGCCAAGTCTGGTGTTGAGTTTACATACGGACAGCTTCTCTTGTCTCCTGCAGTGTTGTTAATCGAGCAGAGCTGCGGCAGCGCAGTCCCACACCTGCCCCGCATTGAAAGTATAGCGCACGCGCGCCTTCAGCCATGCTGGATCCAGTGCAATGTCGCTCAGCGGCGCAGGCAGGTTCGCCAGAACCTGCTGATTGGTGGAAACAAGCGCGCAGTTGGCTGTGCTGCCGACAGAAAGGCTGATCGGCGGCAGGCCGAGTATTCTGCGCGGATTGGTGGAAACAAGCTCGACGAATCGCTGCGGGCTGATATTCCCATCGGCTACTCCCAGAGACCACAACATCGGCAGCAACAGCTCCAGGTTGCGCGAGCCGGGTTCCGCAACTTCGAACTCAACGTCTTTTTCGTGCATCGCGCAGGCGCGGTGATTGCTCGCAACACAGTCGATTGTGCCGTCGGCAAGGGCGGCCCGCAGCGCAGACGCATCGTCCGCCGAACGCAGCGGAGGATGTTGTTTGAACCAGGTGTTGAAACTGCGAATTTTCTCATCCGTCAGCGCCAGGTTTAGCAAGTTGCAGGCGGTCGTAAACTGCGCTCCCGCGCCGCGCTCGGCGCGTAAGAGGTCGAGCGTCGCACGGCAGCCGACAGCGGACAGGTGTACGGCCGCGCCGGTCTCTTGCGCCAGCCACAGCAAGCGAGCCGCGCCCAGTTTTTCAGCCGCCGCAGGCGAAGCCGGCAGGCCAAGTTCATCGGCGACGGGGCCGGCGTTCATCTGCGCGCCCTGCGCCAGCGAACTCTCCAGCGGCAGATCGGCAGCGACCGCGCCGCTCGGAGCGAGATAAGCCAAAGCACGACGCAGCATCTCGGCATTTTTTATTGGCTGCGCGCCGTTGCCGAAGACCTTAACACCGGAGTCGACAAGTTCAAGCATGGGCGCCAGCGTCGTTTCGTCGCCGGCGCGCGTCAAGCGCGCGGAGGCGTGGACTTCAACGAGCGACAGTTGTGCAAGGGAGCGCAGATAGTGCACAGCAGCCGGCGAATCGAGCGGCGGGTCGCAGTCGGGCATGCACAGAAATGCGGTGATACCGCCGTTGGCGGCGGCCGTCTGCGCGGCAAGCAAGCTTTCGCGTTGTTCGTTGCCGGGCTCGCCGACGGTGACGCGCAGATCGCACAGGCCGGGAATCAGGTAGTCGCCCCGCGCGTCAATTTCGCGTGCATCGTCAGGGAGCGACAATGCTTCTCCGCGGGCGGCTATATTGCCGTCGGCAATCAGTACGTCCTGACCGGCAGCGGCGTTTTCCGCACCGGGATCAACAAGCGTCACGCCGCGCAGCAAAACTTTCATAGGAGACTCCGCAATGAAAAGTTCAGAACGTCCGACTTTTGTCGCCCGTTGAATTTTTGTTTAACAGCTTGCGGCAGGCGCGAAGACACGTCGCCTCCGGCTGCACGACTAACAAAAAAGGCTGTTTAAAAAGATTCAGGCCAACTTTAAACATTCAGTATGCGCCCGATAAATGTGCGGCGATGCAGGCGGCAGGGACCATGCGCCAGAAGTGCATCGCGATGAATCCGCGTGGCATAACCCTTGTGACGGGCAAAACCGTACAGAGGAAATTCGCGATCGGCAATGCGCGCCATCCAGCGGTCGCGGATGACCTTGGCCAGGATGGACGCCGCCGCAATTGAGATCGAACGATTGTCGCCCTTGACAATTGTCGTAAACGGACAGATGTCGCCGTGGAAATAGTTTCCGTCGATAAGCGCGTGAACCGGACGTGGACGCAGGCGGGAAAGCGCGGTATTCATGGCGCGCACGGAGGCCTGCACGATGTTGTGCTCTTCAACAAAACGGGCGTCGCGGAAACACACGGACCAACTGACGGCCGCATCGCGGATCTGGTCAAAAAGCACTTCCCTGCGCTCAGCCGAAATCTGCTTGGAATCGCGCACTCCCGGCAGGCTGATGTAAGGCGGCAGGATAATGGCGGCTGCCACAACAGGACCGGCCAGACATCCACGCCCCACCTCATCCGCTCCGGCAACAAGGTCGGAGCGACGCCAGAATCGCTCCTCGCGACTGCTGTCGGGACCGTCTTCCACCGCGGGAAACAGCTCGACGTCGGAATGTCCGCCACGTGTACGCATCGGCGCAAATATAGCGCCGGACCTGCTTTCTGCGAAATCGACGAGAAGCGATCAGATCGTGTGAAAACGTTCAAACGCCGCCGCTTCGAGCGCTTCGCGGTGATCCGGGTGAGCAATGCCGATAAGCGCCCGGGCGCGTTGCCGCAGCGTTTTGCCGTACAAATTGACCGCGCCGTATTCGGTCACCACATAATGCACGTGCGCACGCGTTGTGACAACGCCGCCTCCGGGTTTGAGAAAAGGAACGATGCGGGATTCGCCGCGGCGAGTGGACGAAGGCAGCGCGATAATCGGTTTGCCGCCGCGCGAGAGCGAAGCCCCGCGGATAAAGTCCATCTGGCCGCCGACGCCGGAATACTGGCGTGTTCCGATGGAATCGGCGCAGACCTGACCGGTGATGTCGACTTCAATGGCACTGTTGATGGCGGTGACTTTGGGGTTCTGGCTGATTATAGCGGTGTTGTTGACAAAAGCAATGTCGAGCATCGCCACCTGCGGGTTGTCGTCGATAAAATCATAGACGCGTTTGCTGCCCATGACAAATCCGCTGACAATACGCTCGGGGTAGATTGTCTTGCAACGGCCGTTGACCACACCGCTTTCAACCAGATCGATCAGTCCGTCGGAAAACATTTCCGTATGTACGCCAAGGTCGCGATGACCGCCCAGTGCACCGAGTACGGCGTCGGGAATAGCGCCGATACCCATCTGCAACGTAGCGCCGTTTTCGACCAGTCCCGCCACTTGCCGCCCTATCGCCTGTTCTGTCTCGGTCAAAACCGGCCGCTCAATTTCAAGGAGCGGCGCACTTTGTTCCACGGCGTAGTGGATTTCGGCGGTGGAAATCAGGCCGTCGCCGTGACTGCGCGGCATGTGCGGGTTGATCTGTGCAATCACGATCCTGGCCGCGTCGATTGCGGCGCGGGCGATGTCGACTGATACGCCGAGGGAGCAAAAACCATGGCGATCCGGCGTGGACACCTGGATCATTGCCACGTCCAGCGGAATGGTTCCTCCGCGAAACAGCGCGGGAATCTCGCTCAGAAAAACGGGGATATAATCGGCATCGCCGGCGGCAACGGCTTTGCGGACGTTGGCTCCGACAAAAAAGGCGTTGGTGTTAAAACTGGCGGCGCAGTCGGCTTGCGCATAGGGCGCAGGCCCTTCGGTGTGGACGTGGTACATATTGACGTCGCGCAGCTCGGGCGCGCGCTGCATCAGCGCATCGATGAGTACTTGCGGCGCGGCGGCGACACTGTGCACAAACACGTTGTTTTTGGACTTGATGCATTTAACGGCTTCGCTCGCACTGACGACTTGCATGTTTCTCTCTCTTGGCTTGATTTTCTTGTTTGTCACAGATGCGGAAGTACAAAGTTAACAAAAATGGTCGAGGCGCGGGAATCAACGCGGTGGATGTTGAAGTTAAACGAGCGCGAACAGGAAGTTAACAACTGGGTAATGTGCAGGATATTTGACGTGAGCGGGCGCGATTGTGTAAAAGTTGAGGCCGCGCCGGAAACTCAGAAGCAACTACTTCTGAAGTCGGCTTATGCCGCATCCGGTGAGTTTGAAGTCTCTGGGTTTTGATTGGATGTTTTTTAGTGTGATCAAAGGACCCACCCCGACACCACCACCTTCCAAAGGACGATACCCACCAATATAGCCTCCCTTACCCGCTTCAACGCGGGCTCGTTCAGCGTGCCGTCAACCCAGTGATCTCCTGCCGGCGCTCGCAACCGGTCTGCGCGCGCCTTCACAAGAATAGCCCGAATGCAAATCACTTCCCGGCATTACAAACTGAGCGTAGGTATTTTCGTGGTTAAACGTGCCGTTTTCGCTTCTGAACGGTAGAACATTCTTATGAATGCGCTTTTGCACGGCCGCAGCGTGCGCCCTAAATTGCAGTTATCTGAACTCTCAATCTTTCGGTACATGAGAATCTGATGCAAGCCGATCACGTAAAAATCTCCAAATTCCTCAGCCTGATTCTGCGGCACAAACCGGAAACCATCGGCATAGCGCTCGATGCGCAGGGCTGGGCCGACGTCGACGAGTTGCTCCAAAAATCCTCCAAAAACGGTCGCACGTTCTCACGTCAGGTGTTGAAGGAAGTTGTGCACAGCAACGACAAACAGCGCTTTGTTCTTTCCGACGACGGGAAACAAATTCGCGCGGCGCAGGGGCACTCGCTCGACCTGGATATTCAATTTGAGCAGCAGACGCCGCCCGCCCTGCTCTTTCACGGCACGGCCGAGCGCAATATCGAGGCAATTCTGGCGCAGGGCCTCAACAAAATGGCGCGGCATCACGTGCATCTTTCGGCGAATAGAGAAACGGCGCTCAAAGTCGGTGTTCGCTACGGCAAGCCGGTCATTCTGCACGTCGATTCAGCGAAAATGTCGCAACATGGATATGAATTTTATCTCTCCAGCAACGGCGTAAGGCTGACGGATCACGTACCGGCGGAGTTTCTGGCCGTAGAGCGGTAATTTTTCCCGGCGATTCGTTTGTTAAACAATTCGTGCCAAACCCGGGACATCTGATTGACCGGCGGCACTTGTTTAAGTTGTTTGTGCCGAAGTACAACGACTCCACCGCGGCTTGATTTTCTTGTTTGTCACGGAGTGAAAATCCGGCGGGCCGACTTGTCGTGCAAAGAAAAAGAGCCGATATTCGTCGACTTCGGCCCAGTCAATATGGAACTAATCGGGACTATTATGAGCAGCAATTCTACGCATGATCAGAATCTTTCGCCGCAGGATCAACTGAAAAAAGAGGCGGGCGTGCGCGCCGCGGCCGAGATTCGCTCCGGCATGGTTGTGGGCCTCGGCACGGGCAGCACCGTGCGTTTTGCGCTCGAGGAAATCGGGCGGCGAATCTCTGCGGGCGAGCTGACCGACCTGGTCGGGATTCCCAGTTCACAACAGACGGAAGACATCGCACTGCGCGTCGGCATTCCCCTCTCCAACCTCAACACTCACCCGCGGATGGATCTCTACATCGACGGTGCGGATGAAATCGACGCCAATCTGGACGCCATTAAAGGCGGCGGAGGCGCTTTGCTGCGCGAAAAAGTACTGGCACAGAATTGCGCCCGCTTTATTGTCATCGCGGACGAGAGCAAGTTTGTTAAACATCTCGGCGCGGGATTCGCGCTGCCGGTTGAAGTGCTGCCCTTTGCTTCCGGCGCCGAGCGGCGCTTCCTGGAGCAGCTGGGCGCAGAGGTGAACACGCGCACGCAGGCCAATGGCGACGCGGCGTTTACCGACAACGGGAATTTGATTCTGGACTGCGATTTCGGCGCGATCGACGATCCGCTGGACCTGGCCGCGAGCCTGGACGGTCGCGCAGGAATTGTTGAACACGGACTGTTTATCGCCCTGGCCGACGAACTGATGCTGGCTTCGCCCAATGGCGTGCGGCTCCTGACCTGCGCCGTGCGCGACCCACAGGGACCGATCGCCTGACTCCCGCCGACAAACAAAAATGGATTTAAAAAGCTCATGAAAAAGCCCGGAGCGTTGTTAAACATCTCCGGGCTTTTTTGTTTAAGCTGTCGGTCGCAGCCAGGATCACTGGCTAATCAGTTTAAGGAATTCGTTGCGCAGATTCAGATTGCGAAGCAGCATACCGCGCATAACGGAGGTAACGGTAATGCTTTTGTCCTCGTCGCCGGAAACGCCGCGGGCGATCATACAGTAATGCCGCGCGCTGATGACCACGCCGAGTGCACGCGGTTTAAGCAGTTTTTCCAGGTAGTCGGCGACCTGCTCGCCCAGTTCCTCCTGAATCTGACCACGACGGGCGATCCAGTCGACAATACGCGTGAATTTGGAGAGACCCAGGATGGAATCGCCTGGAATATACCCGATGTGACAGACGCCGCTGATAGGCTGCCAGTGATGTGAACAGACCGACATCACCTGAATGCCCTTGGTGATAATCAGCTCGTTGACGCGTTTGCGATTCGGGAAAACCGTGTTGACCGGCGGCGGTTGAAAACGACCGCGAAAAAGCTCGGTCACCCACATGCGCGCCAGACGTCGCGGCGTGTCGTAGGCGTTGGGATCGTTGCGATCGATGCGCAGAATGTCGAACAATTCTGCAAACTTGTTTTCGGCCTGCAACAGCATTTCCTCGCGTTCTTCCGCGCTGATGGCGCAATTGCCGTTGGCGTCAAAGAGCGACTTGCCGGATTCGCTGACGCGCGGAAACGGAGCGGAGCGCAGCACTGCCGGCATGTCGTCGTCATCGGAACAATGCGAATGCGACATCACAGGTTGAATATCGAGTTCATCCTGTTTGTTAACACTGCCGTTGGAGGCGTGCACGCCGTTTTCATCAGACTTTGTTGTACTGTCCTTACTCAAACAACCTCCGCATCCAGGGCGTGTTTATAGCGATGCAGAATGACCGGATCGCCGTTGTATTCAACAAAATTGTTTTCGGACTCAAACAGTTTAAGTGCATGCAGGCTGCCGGATTCGATGTGTCTGTCCAGCACCTGCCAGAACACCACCGCCAGGTTTTCCGCTGTCGGGATGTACCCGCGCAGCATTTCCACGTCGTTGAGATGCTGATGATCGACCTTGGAGATGATCTCCCGGTCGATAATTTTCTTCAGGATTTTCAGATCGATCACATAACCCGTAGCAGCATCCGGCAGGCCGGCAACCGTAACTTCGAGCGTATAATTATGCCCGTGCACGTTGTTGCATTTGTCGAACACCTCTTCATTGCGAGCGTGATCGAAATCCGGATTATACAGGCGATGTGACGCAGAGAATGTACATTTTCGGGTCACGTACAACATGTGCGCAGGCTCCGTGAATTGGGGTTGCAGTCTGGATAGGGACCGTTCATGAGGATTGTCGTTCGTCGGAACACCGACCACACCGGAAGGATTCCCGCTTGTCCGCGAACGTGCAATGTTTCGGTTCAAGATAGCCGCCGAATGGACGACAATCGGATAAAAGGGTGTTGGTATATTGTAAAATAGGACCAGAATTGACTAATTTCACGATTCAAAGTTGGGAATATTTGATGTGATTGCGGTCGCATCGCCGGGAAAAATCACTCACGCGACAGACATGTAGCCTATGCTCGTAATCGTTGGATTCGTTATCGTTTTTGGGGCCGTCATGGGCGGCTATCTGATGCACGGCGGCAATGTTCTTATTCTCCTCCAGGTCAGCGAGTTCATTATCATCGGCGGGGCGGGCCTCGGTTCCTTCGTTGTAGCCAATACGCCGGCGACGATTAAAGCCACAATTTCCGGGGTGATCGGCACGCTCAAAGGCAGCGGCATGAACAAGGACGTCTACCTCGACTTGTTGCGCCTGATGTACGAAACCTTCCAGCTGGCCAAAAAAGAGGGCCTGATCGGTCTGGAACAACACATCGAAAACCCCGAGTCAAGCTCAATCTTCTCCAAGTATTCTACCTTCCTGAACAACCATCACGCTGTGGACTTTTTCTGCGACACGTTGAAGGTCGTGCTCAACGGCGGCGTGGCCAATCACGATCTGGAGGACATGATGGAGCTGGACCTCGAGACGATGCACCACGAGGAAATCAAAGCTCCGACGGCGCTCAACACAGTAGCCGACGCATTCCCCGGTATCGGTATCGTGGCGGCGGTGCTCGGCGTTATCATTACCATGGGCAAAATCGATCAGCCTGCCGAAGTGATCGGACACAGCGTTTCGGCAGCACTTGTAGGTACATTTCTCGGCATTCTGCTCTCCTATGGTTTTGTCGGTCCTCTTGTCAAAAGCATGGAAGAAAATATCGACGCAGGTTCCAAATACATGGCGGCCATCAAAGCAGGCGTGCTCTCCTTTGTGAAAGGCGCACCTCCTATCGTGGCCGTCGAATATGCGCGGCGCGCGATCCCGCTGGAAGCTCGTCCCAGTTTTGCTGAAACAGAAGAAGCCGTTAAACAGGCGCGTTAAAACATAAGAGCGCTGGAGCAGCAACATGTCTGAAAAGAGCGAACAGCCGATTATCATAAAGAAGATCAAAAAAGGCGGCCACGGCGGACACCACGGCGGCGCCTGGAAGGTGGCATATGCCGACTTCGTGACGGCTATGATGGCTTTTTTCCTCGTCATGTGGATCCTCGGTCTGAACGATGAGACGCGCAAACGCATCGCCAGCTACGTCAGCGATCCCGGCGTCTTCAGCTTCGAGACCGGCAAACGCCTGCCCGTCGACATGCTGAACAATGCTCCGGCACAGTACGAATTCAAAAGCGGACGCGGCAGCAAGTTTCAACCAAGTCCGGCAGAATTGAGCGAGGATTTCAACAATCTTACGCCGGAACAACGCGCCGTCTTTTTCACGGAAATTCGCGACAGCGCCGCGGTGGCGGACAGCGTCGCTTACATGAAGGTCCTGGTCGACAAGGAGCAGGAAATTCTGGAGAAACTCGAAACCAGTCTCAAAGAAAAACCGGCTTTTCAGGATCTGCTCAACTCGGTAGAGGTCAAGCTGACCGATGAGGGCCTGCGCATCGAACTTCTGGAAACCAGCGAATCGGTCTTTTTTGAACTCGGCAGCGCCCGTTTAACCAACGAGGCGCGCCGTGTTGGATTTGCTGGCCGATGAGCTTATTCGACTTCCGAATACGATCAATCTTGAAGGTCACACCGATTCGCGTCCATTCGGCCAGGGCAACGGATATTCCAACTGGGAACTGTCCGCAGATCGGGCCAATGCCGCCCGGCGCTACCTCGAACGAAAGGGTCTGGGTTTCCAGATCCGCAAAGTCGTCGGATTTGCGGACAAACAACCGCGAACGCCGAACAATCCCTTTGATCCATCCAATCGCCGCATTTCCATCCTCGTCGCCGCGCTGACAACCGACGACGTTCAGCAGTGAGACCGCCATGTCATACGACGTGATTTCAATTGCAATTCTGCACCACGACGCCGGAACGGCGGCGCACATGCAAAAACTGCTGGATCGCCTGTTCTCCGGCGCGAGAATCAGCGCCGAAACGGACAGTGCCGCCTTCAGCCGGTCGCTGGAACACAATCAGCCTTCCATCCTGCTGTGCGACATGCACTGCGGCGGACGCGGCGGGCCTGCGCTCTGTGCCGAAATCAAAGAATCGGCCGTATTGAACGACATCTACATCATAATGCTTGTAGACGGCGCCGGAAGCGACGAGCGCGTCGAAGCGCTTTCCCGCGGAGCCGACGACTTCCTCCCCATGCCGGCGACGCCGGACGAGTTACTGGCCAAGGTTCAGGCCGGCGCCCGCATTGTGCGGCTGCACGAACAGGTCAACACTGAGCGCAAACGCCTGCGTCGTTTGACCGAGCAAATGAACAAGGACCTGCAGGAATTGCTGGAAGTTGCGGTCAACATGGTTCACTGCCGCATACCGGACTCGCAGCAAACGCAGGAACGCGTTATCCAGGCCAGCGTCTGGATTGCACGCGCGTTTGAGGACCTGGGCGAAGCCGAAATCGAAGACACGCGCATTGCGGCCAGTTTGTGCATGCTGGGCAAACTCGTGCTGCCGGACAATCTGATCAATCAGCCGGTGGTGCTGGAAGGCAAGGCCACGACCGAATTGATGCGCCAGGTGCCTATTTACGCTGCGCGCATGCTGGAGCCGTCCAAACGCCTGGAAAACGCGGCGAAGATTATTAAACACATCTACGAAAATTACGACGGCTCCGGTTTTCCGGACAGACTTAAACTCTATGAAATTCCGATCCAGGCGCGCATCATCCGCGTCGTGCTGGATTATGTTAACTATCGCGACGTACTCAAACTCGATCCGCTGGACGCCCTTGACGCCGTCAAACGCCAGGACAACCACGTTTTTGACCCGCGTTTCACGCAGTTGCTGGACGAGTATTTGTGGACCATTTCCTCCGAGACAATGGCCAAAAACGTACGCGCATTGAAGATCTACGAATTGGAAGACGGCATGCGCATCGCCCGCGACATCGTCACGAATTCCGGCATGAAACTCCTTTCAGCCGGTTCTGTTTGCAGCGCCAAAAACATCGAACGCATCATCAGCCACGCCTCCACGGATCCCATTCTGGGCGCAGTGTACGTGTTCACGAACTGAGCTGGCACTACTGTGAATTTCAGATTGCGCCAGAATCATTTCACTCACTTGCCAACCCTGGAGACGCGCAGATAATGCGTCAGCAGTTAAACAGCTGGATTGGATAACCACCGCGCCGCAATCAAAGTCATGCAGCTGGAATATTCAGTTGTTTGTCAACCTGGCGGCTTGAATTTGGTGCGGGCGCGGGATTAAGTGCACGTTTAGTGTATGCAGGCATGACCTGATCTTTTGTTTTTCACCGGGATACTGGGTATTCGCGAGCGTATCAGCCGGCTGCTGGACTTGATCTCATGTTTGGCACTGAGACTCAAAGGTTGAGTGTGCACATGGACTCTAGCTGCTTGACTTGATCACGTACCTGGCACTGAGACTCAAAAGTTGAGCTTTTAATTGCTGGTTGGATGATATATTTGATTGTGTATTTGTCACTGAGATTCAGGCTTTGAAGGCACACATGCTTGTCGGGGATACGGAGACTACCAGGACGCTCGTATTCGGGCAGCTTGCATTTTCTCTTTTTGCTCGGCAGAGATAAACATCCGGAATCTGGTCTTCAGCGAAAGTGGTATTTAACGATCAACAATAAATCCCGCTCGATCATAACAATATCATGTACGGTCAGGAGACATTTGTGGACTCGAGGTGACGCACACAGACTTAAACAAGTTTGTTCATTGAAAATGCGTAGTTTGAGCTTAGTGGACGGATTTCAGGCCCATAAATGGGCCCCCTCCCCCTCCACCACCTTGCCAATTTTCCGAGCTCTTTTTTGTCCAGAGCACTACCGCCTGCCCCCGAATTTCGCGGTTAAATTTTTCTGTGCGCCACACCCTTCCCATGGGCGTTTTCACTGCGGCGCGGCCGAAACCTCCGGACGGTTCGACAAAAACAACATGCCAATCACTCGCTGTTTCTGCAAGCGGAAAAATGTCAGCGGGCAGAGTTCCAGCCTGAACGGGCCGGATTTCGCGTTAATGTGCTTCAGGTCTGACAGCAAAGACTTTGAGAAGCGACAAAAGAGATCACTCCCCCTTGCCTACGGGCTGATGTACAGCGTCAGCATGCGCGGCAAATGCAGTCTTCCTGAACTGTCTGAATACACCGGACCGGTGCTTTAATGTCTTCGTTTCGAGCGCTGAAGTGATAGCTGTCGAGACACCAGCCTGAGAACCGCAACAATTACAGACGGATTGAGCAGACCGATTGCCGACGCAGTAGTCTGATCACTATTCAAATAAAAACGGTATGGATCGCCGGCGTGAAAATTTGATCGACGATATCCCTGCCAATCTCGCTAAAGTGCAGTGATACACCTGAGACTGGTCCTGCTTCCGTGGGCTCGGAGACTCGGGGATGTTAAACAGACTGCGAGACTTCAAGCCTGAATCCCGTTGGCAAACAAAAGAGTCAAAAAGCCCGAGACCGGAACAAGGTGGAGGGCTCAAGGGCGGTCAGGTCTTGGTGAAAAACCAAATGAGGTTAAACAAAAAGAGCCGCCCGAAATATGCATCGAGCGGCTCATAAAAGTCAACACAACAGGCGGATGTTAAAAATCCTGGCCAAGCGAAATGAGCCAGACGGGTTTCGAGAATTTCTCGAAGTTGTTTTTCCAGGCAACATCAATTTTAAGCGGAAAACCGAGCAGGTAGAGCCGTAAACCCAGGCCCGTACTCATGAGCAGGTCGCGCGGTTCGCGGTTGCCGTTGGCGTTGATGCGAGAAGCGACAAACTCGTCCGTCCATGCGCCGCCCATGTCGAAAAAGACGTTTAACAAAATCGGAAAACGGAACTCGGCATTGGTGACAAACATACGCGTGCCGTTGCGCTCGTTTATGTCCCAGCCGCGCAGCGGATAACCAGGCGTCAGGAAGTACAGATCCTCGGCCGTGGTGTACGGAAGACGATCGTTGCTGAACGTGCGGTTAATCCAGTTTTCCGTACCGCCGACAAAAAAGGCCTGCGGATCCTCACCAAAACTGGCGCCGCCGGCGCCGCGCAGTGCCAGTGTAAAGCCAGCACCAACGTCGACATAATGCCGGAAGTCAGCCTGAAAAGTGACGAAACCAAGTTGATTATCAGAAAATTTGGGCGAGCCCTGAGCTTCCAAAAAATAACGCGTGCCGCGCGAAGGACCGCTGTAGCCGTACATGATGTCGTCGTGTACGAACTTGATCTCCGGTACAAAGTGCATGCGCGAGATCGTCGGTTCGGCGGGATAGTCGACGTTTTCCGTTGAAGTGTTTAACCAGGTAATGCCGGCTTCAAGGCGGTCGAATGTGTTAAACGGTAGGCTTGCACCGGCGCCCGCACCAAAGTAACGGAATCGATACACCGCCGTGCCGTCCAGCTCGAAAGGGTCGTCCTGCGATACAAAACGAGCCGTGTGAAAACCACTGAAATTGTAGTCGATCTGTTCGGGCAGATAGGAGTACAGGAGGAAAAAGTCGCTGTTGTTCAGGTTTAACAAAAGATTCGCCGAGAAGAAAATCTGGTGGTTCCCAAGCATGTCGCTGAACAGCATTTGCGTCGCGCCCTGCACGCCAAAAAAGGTGTCGTAACCTGCATTGGCAAAAATCAAATCCGGCGAAAACGCGATCTTGTACTGCTGCGATTCAAATTCATCATCTACCTGAACCACCGGCCTTGCCGCGTCGTCATCGCCCAGGTCTGCAATGGCGTCGGGATTAGCCTGTACCGCCTTCTGGCGCGAAAAGTCAACGTTAAAATCGCCGTATCCGACCAATGAATCCGTTGGCGAGACCTCAGGTTTTTCTGATTTGGACGGCTTCTCTTCAGCGCTGTCATCCGAGTCCGCCAGGAGACCGGCTTCCTGCAAAGTGCGCTTGCGGAATTCAGTTAACACCGGTTCTTTGTCGGGCAGATCAAAGGGAAAACGCAGCATGAAAATGTCAAAGCTTCCGCCGTTCTGCGATGTAAACAGCAGTTTACCGCCGTCGCTGGAAAGCGAGAGATGTTCAATACCGCTGAGCGAGTTGGTTTTGGGATAGGACTGACCCGAAGCCAGGTCCATCACGTAGATATTGCCGATACCGCTTTTATCCGAAACGTACATGATCGAGGAACCGTCGGGCGAAGCCGCAATTGACGTTTCGTAGTACGTCGGGTCAAAGGTCAGGCGTTTCATCTGCCGCGTGTTAACATCGATTGAGTAGATGTCTTTCTGATCGCGGTCGTATTCCCACATCTTGAGTTGGTCGGCGCCAATACCGGGCGCCAGATTGTCGGCGCGATTGGAGACGAAGTAGATCACGTCGCTGTTCGGTCCCCAGGCGGGTGCAAGGTCGGTAAAGATGTCTTCCGTCAGGTTTTCCACTTCGCCGGAAGCAATGTCAAAGACAAATATGTCCGGTGTTTCCTCGATCGAGGCCACAAGTGCGATGGACTTGCCGTCGGGCGACCACTTGGCGCTTGTGATCATGCGAAAACCAAGGTCATACTTTTCAATCTCGCCCGTCTCTGCATCGATGATGAAAAGGGCATCGTTGCCGCCGGCTTTAGCGCTAATGGCCACGCGACGACCTTCAGGGTCCCAGGAGATGCCGGGAGAAAGAATGTTCAGATCCTCGAAGTCGCGTCCGCGCGACCCTTCCACAAGTTGTTTAACACGGCGCGTGCGCGTATCCAGATCCATCAGGTAGAGGCTGTAGAATCCGTCGCGCAAAGAAATAAATGCCATACGTTCGCCATTGGGCGAGATGGCCGGCGCCGTGTTTAAGTAGGTTCGGTTTTTCTCGTGGTCGGTGATGCGCGTCGAAAAGTCCTCAACGTCGTCGTACTTGACGATGTCGGGCCAGTAAATTTTCTTCATGTCGCGCCGCCACTGTTCGGAGAATTCCTCTACATCCATACCGAAGGTACTCTCGAATGCGCCATTCACGCGGCCGATGCTGCGGATGCGGTTGGTGAGCTCGCCAATTTTGGCGCGGCCGTATTTGTCTTCGACGTACCAGTAAAAAGCCTGACCGCCGCGATACGCCGTGTATCCGCCCAGCTCCATAAGTTCAGGCAGGTTCTCACTGATGCTGAGGTCGCGCAGAAACATGTCCGTTTTGGTATCCAGACCGCGCACGGCACTGTACTCGGCAAAACCCTCGCTCATCCAGAGCGGGTATTCCACGCGAATATTATTTGTTATCTGCGACTGGACGGAGCCGCCGTAAAACATATCGTTAATAAACGCATGAACGAGCTCGTGGCGAATGAGAAGTCGGAAAAACTCCCATTTGCCCTCAAAGGGCAGCACGATACGGTTCTTGAGCGGCTCGGTAAAACCGGCGATGCCCTCGAACAGAAACTGTCGCGTTGTATTGGTCTGTTGAAATTGATTGTGCGAATTGTAAACAACGATCGGGATGCGCTGTGTGATGCTGTAGTTAACATCGCGTTGCAGCTCAAAAAGCATGCGTTCGGCAATTACAGCGGTAAAGTCGGCCAGGTACTTGCCGCCCTGGTGGTAGTAGACATCAAAGTGTTCGGACTGAATGAAGCGCCAATCGAAATCCTGGTACTGAACTTTGTTTTTACCGAATTGCGCCTGCGCCGCAACGACGCCCAGGAAAAACATCAAAACCGCCAACCCGATACCAGACAGCCTGCCTTTTGTCATCGTCCCTCTCCTCTGTAATCTGTATTCGGGCCCTTGATACAAGAGCGATAAACACTCCGTTCGCGTTGCTGTTGCACGGGAATGCGAAGGAGACACGCGCAAACGCCAATTGGTTAAAAAAGCCGCTAAATCGCAAGCGCGCCGATGTACATTGATGCTCGTCGATTCAGTCGCAGTCGACCGGGAAATATTTTTGCATGAATAATGAGACGCAGCGCAAAGGAATTGTTGCACGCGCAATCCGCGGTCGCCCGGAATTGCACAGATCAGTCGCTTTTGACTTTGATTTTGAGTGCGCGCATGGCATTGCTGGCGGCGTTTTGCTCCGCCTCCTTTTTGTTGCGGCCGATGCCGCGGCCGACGGTCTCTGAATTGATCGTCAATTCAACGGTAAACTGGCGATCGTGGTCGGGGCCGGATTCATCCACGACGGAATAACGCGGAACGCCCTTGCCGGCCGCCTGCGAGTGTTCGAGCACGATGCTTTTGTAGTTGGTGTCGCGCATCAGTTCGGTCTCTTTCATAATGCGCGTCAGGATGTTGGACACGACGAAGGAGCGCGCAGTATCAGCACCGGAATCGAGGTAAATGGCGGCAATTATGGCTTCGAGTGCGTCGGCGGGAATCGACTCATTACCCTGTTCAAGAGATTGACGCGCGCTGAGGCTGACCATCAGAAAACTGGTCAGGTCAAGCTGGCGCGCGCAATAGGCCAGCGACTTGCGGTTGACGAGCCACGACCGCATCTTGGTCAACTCGCCTTCAGAGACGTCTTTGTGCAGGTAGAACAGCTTTTCGGCTACAATCGAACTGAGGATTGCATCGCCGAAAAACTCGAGGCGTTCATTGGATTTGACGTTTTCGTCTTCGGCCAGCTGCAGGTATGAGCGGTGAACGAGAGCCTGCTCAAATATCGGGATATTGTGTATGCGCACGCCCAGATTGTGCTCCAGGCGGCTCTTACTCTCGGGATCGAGAAAATTCAGTGCCGGAAATTGCTCGGCGTCGTAGGGCCGAGACTGAGAGTCCGACAACGACGCGAGGCGAAGAATTTTCTGCTGTATTTGCTGTATCAAGCCCGGCATTCGGCTGCCGTTCCCATCGTGAGGGTTCCGTTACTCTTCAAAGGCTTTCATGCAAATCGATGCGTTGTGTCCGCCGAAGCCGAATGTGTTGCTCACAACGGCGCGCACGGGGCGCTCGACGGGTTTGTTTGGAACGTAGAACAGGTTGCAGTCGGGATCGGGCGTCCGATAGTTGATCGTCGGCGGTAAGGCCGAGCGATGAATCGCCAACATGCCCGCAATTGCCTCGATAGCGCCGGCGGCTCCCAGCAGGTGACCGGTCATGGACTTGGTACTGCTGACAGCCAGCTTGCTTGCACGCTCACCGAAAACGGTCTCAATGGCTTTGGTTTCGTTTCGGTCGTTGAACGGCGTCGATGTTCCGTGGGCGTTAATATAGTCGATATCGTCAATTGTCAAACCGGCGTCTTCAATGCAGATACGCATTGCGCGCACCGCGCCCTCGCCGCCTTCGGCAGGCTGGGTAATGTGAAAGGCGTCGTCGGTAAGGCCGATGCCGGCAATTTCACCATAAATACGGGCGCCGCGGTCCATGGCGTGCTCGAGCGTTTCCATGACGAGGATTCCACCGCCCTCGCCCATGACAAACCCATCGCGTTCAGCGTCAAAGGGACGGCTGGCGGTCAGCGGGTCGTCGTTGCGCGTCGAGAGCGCTTTCATCGCGTTAAAACCACCGATGCCCATCGGACAGATTACCGCCTCGCTTCCACCTGCCAGCATCACGTCGGCGTCGCCGCGTTGCAGCAACATCAGCGCATCGGCAATGCTGTGGTTGGAAGTAGCGCAGGCCGAGACCGTTCCGTAATTGGGCCCTTTGAACCCATAGCGAATAGCGATGTGACCAGGAGAAATGTCCGAGATCAGCATCGGAACAAAAAAGGGCGAAATGCGGTCAGGTTTACCGTCCCGCAGATACAATTGCTGTTGCTGATGATGGTAGGTCCACATGCCGCCGATCCCGGAGCCGACGATAACGCCGGCGCGCTCCAGGTTGACTTTGTCAAGGTTGAGGCCCGAATCCTGCACGGCCATTTCCGCTGCCGCCATGGCGAACTGCGTAAACAGGTCCATGCGCTGCACTTCCTTGCGGTTGATGAACTGCAGCGGATCAAAGTCCTTGACTTCACATGCGAATTGCGTTTTAAATTCAGAAGCATCAAAGCGCGTAATCGGCCCTGCGCCGCTCCGGCCTTCCATCATCCCGGCCCAATACTCTTCAACGGTATTGCCGATGGGTGTTACTGCACCCAAACCGGTTACAACTATACGTGGGAAATCATAACGAGCCATTGAACAGACTGCGATTGGTTTGGTTGGAGCAGCTCAGTCGCCGCCGTGCACTGGATAATTCAAGAAGGCCACGCGGCGACGGGAGACATCGCAACGCAGCCTGTCATCTGTATTGTCTTCCTGTATCAGGAGGAAATATTGCTCTCAAGGTATTTGATCGCGTCGCCGACCGTCTGGATTTTTTCGGCATCACTGTCGTCAATTGAAATGTTGAACTCGCGCTCGAATTCCATGATCAGCTCGACCGTATCGAGAGAATCGGCGCCAAGATCGTTTGTGAATGACGCATCATCAGAAATTTGCGAAGATTCTACGCCCAACTTGTTAACAATAATCGTTTGGACTTTTTCTGCAACACTCGACATAGTCGTATTCCTGCAAATCAGTTATGAAAGTGTAAACGGAAGATTCACATTCTAAACGGCGCAATCGGCGCAAACCGCCCCGCGCCGTGAGTTTACATCGCCAGACCGCCGTCGACGTTCAGAACCTGCCCCGTGATATAAGCGGAGTCACCGGAAGCGAGAAAACTGACGGCTCCAGCAATCTCAGCACCCTCGGCGCCACGTCGCAACGGAATGGAGTCCAGGAAAGCGTTGACCTGGTCGTCGGTCAGTTTACCCGTCATATCAGTTTTCACGTAGCCTGGAGCCACACAATTTACTAAAATATTACGAGACGCCAGTTCCTTTGCCAGGGATTTTGTCAGACCAACGAGACCGGCTTTGGATGCCGAATAGTTAACCTGACCGGCGTTGCCGCCCAGCCCGACAATCGACCCAATGTTAATAATGCGGCCGCTGCGTTGGCGCATCATCTGTCGGCAAACGGCTTTGCTCGTCAGGAAAGCGCCTTTCAGGTTCGTGTCCAGCACGGCGTTCCAGTCATCCTCGGACATGCGCATCAACAGTGTGTCCCGCGTAATTCCCGCGTTGTTGACCAGCACGTCCAGACGGCCGCCGCGTTTGATGGTTTCATCAATCAGGTTTTGCACCTCACCGGCATCCGCAATATCTGCTTTGACGGCTTCGGCTTTCTGCCCTGCTTCCTGCAGGTCCGCGCAAATCTTTTCCGCCGCGGCGGAACTGGAATTATAGGTAAACACCACGTGAAAACCGTCGGCCGCCAGGCGACGCACAATCGCTTCGCCGATGCCGCGGGATCCGCCGGTTACAAGGGCAACCTGGGTTTCTTTTTGATCCGACATTATGACTGGTCCCGGAGTTTGATGCGGTCAGGCTCAGGCCTGCCTGAAACTGTTGAGCTGTTCGGCGGTATCGACACCGCTGATTTCCACGTCCGTCAGCGTGCGTTTGAGCATGCCCTGCAGGATTTTTCCCGGTCCGATTTCCACAAAGGAGCGGATACCCGCCGCATACATGGCATTCAGACTTTGCGTCCACAGGACGGGCGACACGAGTTGTTCCACCAGCGCTTCGCGCAGATCAGACGCCGAGCGCAGAGCTGCCGCCCGCGAATTGCAGTACACATCTACTGCGGCATCGTTGAAGGCCACATTGTCAATGGCCGTCGCAAGCGTCTGGCGCGCACTTTCCATCAGGGGCGAATGAAACGCTCCACTGACTTTTACTTCCATCACCCGGCGTGCGCCGGCTTCCTTGAATTTCTCTTGTTTGTCACGCAGGTAGTCGGCCGAGCCCGATACGACAACCTGTCCCGGTGCATTGAAGTTGGCTGCTACAATGACGTGTTCACCGTCCTGCAGTTCCTCGCACAGACCGATCACTTTTTCGTCGGGCAAGCCAAGAACGGCAAGCATTGTGCCGGGTGAGTCTTCGCCGGCGCGGAACATCAGGTCGCCGCGCAGCTGCACCAGCTTGAGCGCTGCTTCAAAATCGAGTACGCCGGCGGCGTACAGGGCCGAGTATTCACCCAGCGAATGTCCAGCCACGGCGGAGAAATTGAGACGCCCGCGCAACTGATCCACCAGGATTGCTTCGTGCACAAACAGCGCCGGCTGCGTATAACGCGTCTCTTTCAGCCGCTCTTCCGGGCCGTCAAAACAAATTTCGCTCAGAGCAAAACCGAGAATGTCGTCGGCGCGCCCCAGACGTTCCTGCGCGGCGGGAAACGCGGCCGTCAGGTCCCGCATCATTCCTACGTACTGCGACCCCTGGCCTGCGAACAGCAATGCTTCAGGATTCATGCTTCGGCATCTCCCATTGAAGGTACACGCTGCCCCAGGTGTATCCGGCGCCGAAACTGGAGAGAATCAGTTTGTCGCCTTTATTCAGTCTTCCCTGCTCGTACCATTCCGACAGGCAGATAGGAATCGTCCCGGCGGTCGTGTTCCCCAGCCTGTCGATGTTGATCATGACTTTGTTGGGATCCAGTCCCATGCGCTCTCGCGTCGCGTCGATAATCCGAAGGTTGGCCTGGTGCGGTACCAGCCAGGCGACATCGTCGGCCGAAAGATTATTGCGCTGCATGATGTCGACCGTCACATCGGCCATGCCGACCACAGCGGCCTTGAATACCGTTTTACCGTCTTGTTTGACGTAGTGTTCGCGGTTTTCAACCGTATCTGTGCTCGGTGGCTTGACGCTTCCGCCGGCCGGCTGGAAGAGGAATTTTTTACCGGCGCCGTCGATGTGCAGCACGCTGTCGGCAATGCCGATCGTACCGGGATTTTCATCCGCTTCCACGATCACGGCACCGGCGCCGTCACCGAACAGCACGCTGGTCGTGCGGTCTTCCATGTCGATGATCGCGCTCATGCGGTCGCCGCCACATAGCAGAATCCGATTTGCAGCTCCGGATTCAACTAAACTGCGTGCAGTCTGCAGGGCAAACAAAAAGCCCGAGCAGGCAGCGGAAATGTCAAATCCCCAGCAGTTCGTCAGTCCCAGCGCGTCCTGCAGAATACAGGCCGTCGAGGGAAAAACGTGGTCGGGCGTCACCGTGGCGCAAATGACGATGTCGATGTCGTCCTTGCCGAGACCGCGGCGCTCCATCGCTTTTTCGGCGGCGGGTTTCATCAGCGTCGAGGTACCCGCGTTAAAAGCAAAACGGCGTTCACGAATGCCGGTGCGCGTGCGGATCCATTCGTCCGACGTGTCCAGGCGTTCTTCAAAAAAGGCATTGGTATACACTTCGGGCGGCACATAATGCGCCACCGAAGAGATTATGGCTCTTCGATCAGGATTTTTCATAGGAAACTTGGGAGAGGCTCGGCGGATTCAGCGCATTGTGAATATGGTCGTTAATTTTGTTTTTAACGACACTTTCCGCCAGGAGAAGTGCATTGTGCATGGCGCGCGCGGAATTGCGGCCATGACCGATAATTACGACGCCGTTCACGCCCAGGAGTGGCACGCCGCCGTACTCTTCGTAGTCCAGACCGGTCAGAATACGCTTCAGAAGCGGTCGGATCGCCGCCACGGCCAGTTTGTTCAGCAGGCCGCGCTCGGCATAGGAGCGCACCTTGGCTTTAAACAGCGTCAGAAAACTCTCGGCGAATTTCAGGACGATGTTGCCGGTAAATCCATCGCAGACCACAACGTCGGCATGTCCGTTCAGAATGTCGCCGCCTTCCACGTTACCGATAAACTCAAGTGAGCTTGCTTCGAGCAGTTCGTGCGCCTTCAACACCGTTTCCGATCCCTTGTTGCGCTCTTCACCGATATTAAGCAGACCAACCCGCGGCAGCGAGATCGATCTGATCCGGCGCGTGTAGATACTGCCCATGACGGCAAATTCGTAGAGGAATCTGGGTTTGGAATCGACGTTGGCGCCGACGTCAAGGACCAGCGTGTGGCCGTTTTTTGAGGTCGGAATGAAACTGCCGATGGTGGGGCGGCTGACGCCCTTGATACGACCGAGGGACAGTGTGGCAACGCTCATGACGGCACCGGTGTTGCCGGCGGACATAAATGCATCGACATAGCCTTTGGCCTGCAGATCGATCCCCTTGTAGAGGGACGACTCCTTGCGGCTTCTGTACACGGAGGCCGGGTCATCGTGCATTCCGACGACGTCGGTAGCGTTGACGATAGAATAATTCAGATTTTTGGTGTCGTGTTTGGCAAGTTCGGCCTTGATGTCGTTCTCACGACCGACAAACACGATCTCGAAGCTCGATGGATCGCGGTCGCGCATGGCTGCCACGGCGCCGGCGACTTCGTTCAAAGGAGCGAAGTCCCCGCCCATTGCATCCAACGCAACCCTTACAACCCTGGATTCGCTTGAATTGCTCAATGGCGTCCCCACAATGGTTGTACTATGATTCCGGTTACCCTCAGGCTTCCACCGGTTCAATTACACGACGACCGTTATAGTAGCCGCAGGATTTGCAGGCGGCGTGATTGAGCTTCGGCTCGTTGCACTGCGGACAGGTGCCGAAGGACGGTGCAACAGCTTTGTAGTGCGTGCGGCGCTTGTCGCGGCGCGTTTTGGAGATTTTGCGTTTAGGATGTGCCATAACGGCGATTCTTCCCCTGCCGGCAATCCGGCAATTGATATAGGTCAGTTGTCTGAAAATTTCACGTTTTTCAGCGCTTCCCAGCGCTTGTCGATCGGCTCCTCCCCGTCGTCCCCGCCATCAGGCTCACCGTTGACGTCGGGATACAGGGCCGAAAGATCCTGATCCCGATACTGCGGCGCCACCCGTTTCATCGGCAGGTGAACCGCCAGCTCTTCGCGCACTTCGTTTGTCAGATCTATCTCCGACGCGTCTTCGTGCAGGTAGTAAGGCGGTTCGGGGTCGACGTCGTCCCTGTGCAGGTGGAACATGTTTGTATCCGCCACATAGGGAATGCTGATGTCGGTTTCAATCGTCTGCTGAAAGGTTTCACCGGAGACGTCGCACTCCAGCTGCGCTTCGCAACTGGCATGTCCTTCAACTATAAAGCGCATGCCGACTTTACGAACATTTCCCCGCACGACAACTTCCCCGATAAATTCGGGAAACATTCCGTCGATGGAAGTCGAATCAGCACGCGCCTCAAACCCGTGAAGGCCGTCTTTAAGCCCCTTTATCGATACTTTCAGCATAAGTACAGCCTGCAAATATACGGCAATACCGCCGATATTCAAAGCACGGGAAACCGGTCCGTTTCAATTGACAACGAACCGGATCAACCGTGAATTTTCCGGCGGTCGGTCAGTTGCCGCATCCAAGCGCGTCCACATTCTGACGCGCAGTTTTATTGCTGGGATTGATACCCAACACCTTGCGGTAATACGTGCAAGCCGATTCTACATTTTGCAGAGACTGTTCAGCGATGGCGTGGTAGAGATAACCGTATTCGGACTTATCGTTGAATGCGGTCCATTCGCGACACACGCGGATCAATTCATTGAAGTCCTTGGTCCCGAAAATAATTCCGGCCAAACCGACGTAGGAACCGTCGACCTGCTTGAACAGTCTGCTTTTTTCCGCTTCGCTGTCGGCCGCTTCAATTTCGCGCTTGAGCACGTCGATCGTTGCGCGGAAAGCCTCCATCGCCTTTTCGGTGCTGTCCATCTCGCGATAGGTAAACGCCAGACGCTGAATGGCAAACGAGTTGCTGGAATCAAGGCGCACGGCCTCCGCCAGCGCCGTCGCCGCCGAGTCCAGACTACCGCGGGAGAAATTCGAAATACCGATGTAGAAGTACACGCGTGCCCTGTCGGCGTCTACGAGCGTATCGCAGACTTCGAACACTTTGTGGAATGCGTCGATGGCTTCGTCGTATTGATTTCCGGATCGCAACACATTGCCGAACATGAGCTGCAATTTGCAATCGGGTTCCTTGTCCAGCGCTTCGCGCAGGTTCGTTATAGCGGTTACCGTATCGCCCGAGAGGATGGCGGAGCGGCCGTAGCGCTCGTAATCCTTGACTTCAAATTCTACCTTGCCCTGAAGTGCGCCGAACTGTGCGGCGGCATCTTCGAATCGCTTGCCGAGGTAGTAGGTTCGCGCCAGCATCAGCGAGGCCTGATCGGCAATCGTGTCGACTTTCTGGCGCGCCAGCTCCAGGTAGATAATGGCGGAATCGATCGCCTGCACTTCGTAGAAGGAACGTCCCAGCCACCAGTAGGCCAGCGGACGATCAGGACGCAGAACGGTGTAACGCAGGAGCGCGCGGGCCGCCGGCGAATACTGCTGCGCCAGATAGAGAATGCGTCCCTTTTCCCAGAATGCGGGCGCGTTGTTGGTATCCTGCTTTGTCACCATGTCCCACTGGATAAGTGACTTTTTCAGCAGGTCGTTACTGACCTGGCGGTCGCCGGCCTTGCCGGCCAGGGCCCAATAAGCGCGTGCCAGCTTGATGCGCGGTTCCAGCAAGGTCGTATCGCGAGCAATTGCTTCTTCGTAGTTGGTTTTGGCCAGCTGGTAGACCTTCTGAGCGTAGTAGAGATCGCCCAGGGCTACGTACGTGTCGGGAATTTCGTCATCGATGGACTGCGCTTTGCGAATGGCGTGATCCGCTCGTGTAAGCGAATCCTGCATGATGTAGATTTCACCGCGGGTCAGGTAGTTGTACACATCGTCTTCGTTGAGATCAAAGGCGTCTTCCATCAGTTCATGGGCTGCTTCGAACTGCGAAAGCAAGGCATGTGTACGGGCTGTTTTGCGCATGACGAAAAGATCTTCATCATCAACATCGAGTGCGCGTTTATAGTAAATCAATGCCGAGTCGGCTTTTTCAAGCTCAACAAAAGCATCGCCGGTAAGCGTCAGGATTTCCTTGTTTTTGGGCGATTCTTTGGCTGCCGCCACCAGATAGGGCGCTGCGCTCAGAAAGTCACGCACGGCCAGATATTCTCGGGCTTTGTCGTAGCTGGACTGCGACAAAGCAGGCGCGACGTTGAGAGCGGCAAAAAGGACAGCCAGAACTGCCATTACAGATCTTTGCATGATCCGCACATCCTCATGATTATGCTACAGAAATACTATTCAGAGACTTTCAGATTAAAATGCGCGTGCTCGGGTACGATTCCCGCATCGCGAAAGTAGAGCATCACTTCCGGATCGCGTGCCAGGTAGACAAACGTCCCCCACACCACGTCCTGCGTCATTCCTTTCAACAACCAACCGCGAATATTGATCGGGTACGGGTACATGTCCATCACGATGCGAGACTGATGCACCAGACGCGGCGGAATCTGAACGCCGTCCTCACGCATAAAACCGACGGGAATCATGCGCAGATCGGATTGTTTGACGGCCTGCGACAGCAATGCCACGCCGATCACATTGTCCGCGGAACGCACGACGGTAAATACGGAATCGGCCGTACCGGCAAACTGGAAACGCGCAAGCGGCGCCTGCATATCCGTGATTTTCAACAGGATATTGGCATAGGCGGAAGAATTGATATTGGAGCAAACAAAATGCGGTTCGGCTTCCAACTGCGGAAAACTCTCTCGCAAAATGGGATCGGAGCTGAGCAGTTTACGCTGCAGCAAGGTGTGCGAGAGCGTGTCAATCGGGTAGTCGTCCCGCACAACAAACACCAAAGCGTCCTGAGCAAAAATGTACTCGGTGTAGGGCTCAACATCAAAACTCTTCAGCAGGGAATCTTCATCGGGAAGGTAGTCGCGCGCAATGATCAGGCCCGGAGTATTTCCGGCCATCAGCTGTTGCATACCCTTGCGCGCATCCAGACGCTCGACAGTGATATGAGCAAGAGGATAAGCTGAGTCGTGCATCTGCAGAGCCGGCATCATGACGTCGTAGACGGCGGCATCGCAAATGATGGTCGCCTCACCCGCCATCGAACCCGTCGTCGGGACCTTGTCCTCCGACCCGTCGCCCGAATTGCACGCCGACAAAACCAAGAGAAAGACCAGCGCGGAAATCGCCCACGCACCCGAGTCCCGTTTAATATTCATCGTTCCTCCCTTTCGCTCTCGCGTCGATAGCTCTGGTAATTGCCGTAGAAAGTCACCACGCGATAAATGCCGAACAGAATGAAAACCACGGCGGCTGTTCTGATCAGCACAACGTTGCCGACGTAAAACTCATCGGCCACAAACAACAGGACAACCCCGACAAGGGACACCATTGCTCGTGCGGTAACATTGATCGTCAGCCAGAGTTTGTTCATTCGCGGTAAGCCGGGAATCGCGGATTACGGCAGCGGCCGGACAGCAGCACGCTGCACTAAACGGAAATGGCAGACAGTTATTAAATAACCACCTGCCATCCGCTCATCTGTCGTATGAATCAATTGCGAAGTTTAAACGTGATGGGAATACTAACCCAACACTGAATCGGCTGCTGATTCTGAATGGCCGGTGTAAAAACCGACGACATTACGGCTGCAACCGCCGCTTCATTGAAAACTTCGTTGTCGCTCTGCTGAACCAGATGTTTCTTGGGTTTGCCGTCAACATCAATCAGCACGCGAATCACCACGCTGCCTTCGAGCCCGGCACGCTGCGCGATCGGCGGATACTTCACCTTGCGCTGCAGTTCGCCCAGATCGATATACGGTTCTTTCTCGACCGGGATAAATTCAAAAGCATCGGGTTCTTCCACAACCTCGGGAGCAATGTCAAGCTGCACCTCGCCAAAACCATCATTGTCGCCAAAACCCGAGAAGTCCTCGTCTCCGCCTTCCGCCGTTGCACGAGCAATCTCGTCGACGTTGGCAAAGTCCTGGATGTCTTCGGGAATCATGGCGTCGGGCACAGGAACCGGCGTACCGGCACGAGCTGCCGGACCGGAAGCAATCACTACTTCCGAGGGCGGCGGCGGCATCGGCGGCGGCGCATCGTTGGCGGACGGCGGCGGCGGCAACTGCGACAGTTTCAGCTTGACCGGCGGCGCCATAAATGCGGCTTCTTCGCCTTTGGCTATGCTTTGCGACACCAAATACGCGACGATAATCAAAGCAAACATGCCTAAAGCGAGGAGGAACGACCGCCAGGTCGACATCTTTATAAACTGTTTCAATTCAGGAGCGCCGTAACGCCCGCTGTTACTCTTGTTCGTGGCTGCTATAGTTGCCATAAACTCGAATACTCCGGTTATCTATTACTGTTCCCTTGTTTCGGAAGCAATTCCCGCGGCTTTCAGTTCCCCGGGGTTCAACGCAGACGGAAACGAATCGGAATGCTTACCCAGCATGCGACGGGACTTCCGTCGAGGTATGCCGGCGTCGCTTTCACGTCGTACACTGCATCTACAGCACTTTTAACGAATACTTCATGATCGGCTTGCAGTACCACCACGCGCCTCACAGATCCGTCAATGTCGATCAGCGCCCGAACAATCACGTTTCCCTCCAATTCGCGCAATGAGGCGAAATGTGGAAATTTGACTCGACGCTGCAATTCATCAAGATCAATCACAGGAGGATCGTCGTAGATTCCAACCTGGTTCGGCTTGTTGATCAGTTCCTTAACAGTTTCGAGAACTGTCCCGGGACCGGACGGTCCATCGGGTATTCCCTCTACCCCGCCGGAAGAATTTCCACCTTCCATTTGGGGGCCTGATCCATTGGAGAGCGATTGCGAAGAGTTGGCACTGTGGTCCAATGGTTTGTCATTGAACTCCTGCTTGCCGAAAACTTCGTCTTCGATCTCCTCGATTTCATCAAACAATTCGTCTTCAACAGGCTCGGGGATTCCGACTTCTTCCAGGTAATCATCCGCCAATGGCGGCGGCGGATAAAGTACTTTGATCTCAGGTTCAACCGGCGTTTCCGGCTGACCGATATCTTCCTGTTCGTCGGCCCAACGTTCCACTTCGATTCCGCCACCAGGTACAATACCTGGAATCTGCGGCTGCGGACTGTTGTGATTCATCATCGCACCCAGAAGCACCATTGCGGCTGTAATTCCGAGTGCAATCAAAAAGCTGTTGACGGTGCGCACAGATGCCGTGCGTCTTATTTCTTTTGCTCCATAGACAATGTCAAAAGTGCGCTTGATAATAGCGGCTGTCATAATCCCTCAATTTCGATTTTGTCTTCTTCAGTCATCGGCACGAGGGCGAACTTGCGTTCGCGTTTGTCGCCGTCGGCCACGATTTGGTTCGTGATCTCGACTTCGGCGAGGTTCAGTTCGTCGAGGACGGTAATCACTACTCCGTATTCGACATCCTCCGAGACTTTAAGCGCCGTAATGAGGGCATTGCGCTTTTCCAGGTTCTTGTTGATGGCCAGGGTGCGCAAGTCTTCCATTGCGATACCTCTGGCCGTTTCGGAGCCAAGCTTGTAAAAAAGCTTGCCGTCGCCGCGCACAATCAGCGTCAGAAGCTCCGATTCCTTCACGTCTACATTCTCATTGCGCTCAGGCGGAATGGACATCTCCATCACCTGCGGCTGCGCCATGGTTGTCGTAAACATGAAGAAGGTCAGCAGCAAAAATGCAATGTCTACAAGCGGCGTCATGTCCAGCACAAAACCGACGCGCTTTTTCTTTTTGCGCACGGTTGCCAGAGAGCCGCGTTTCTGCTGCTTACCACCATCACCACCTAGTTGTCCACCGCCTGCCATGGCGTTTTCTCCCGGAGAAATGAAGTATAACGGACTGAAAAGAAGACTAAAATCCAAGCAATTGAGTTACCGGCGCGGGTTCCGTGGCCCGCGGCGGTTGCAGCCGGCGTTTATCAGCCGCCGCCGCGCTTGTCGGTCACAAAGTTGAATTCCGTCGCGTTGTACTTCTGCATCACATTCATGAGATCTTCGATGTACTTGTAACGGATCGACTTGTCAGCGTCTATGGCAAATTGCGTCTTGTGATTTTCCACCCGCGTTTTCGCGACCAGTTGCTCTAGCATTTCGATATTGGCCACTTTGATCAGCGCTTTTTCCTGCTGTTCAGGCGTCAGGCCGTCAACGCTGCGGTAGACATTCTCCCGCGTCATCTCATTCGAGAGCGAGTAGTAATACGCAGTGTCGTTGTAGACCGTATCGATGCCGATCTTGATCATCGCGACATCCGCCTCGGGGATCTTTGACGTGTCCGCCGTTGCCACCGGACGCTGAATGGTGAACTTCTGTTCGGCTTCAGCTTCCGATTTAAACTTGGCGGTAAACATGAAAAAGGTCAGGAGCAGGAATGCGATATCAACGAGCGGCGTCATGTCCAGCACAAAACCGACGCGTTTTTTCTTGATTTTAGGCATGCTGAATCCTCCAAAGGAAAAAGCCGGAAAGACGAAAAGTCAAATGACTCTTCGTCCCGACCAGCTTCAATTAGTCTTTGATTTTGACGGAGAGGATTTCGGTCACGCTGAGAATCGCCTCGTCGATCATGTAGATGAAGTTGTCGACTTTGGTCGTGAAGTAGTTGTACGCAACAATGGAGATCACAGCGCCGATCAGACCGCCGGCCGTGTTGTAGAGAGCTTCGGAGATACCGAGCGAGAGCTGCGTAGCCGATACCGTACCGCCTTTTGCCACAGCGGCAAAGGCGCGGATCATGCCGACCGTCGTGCCGAGCAGACCGATCATCGTGGCGATAGAAGCAACCGTTGAGAGAATAACCATGTTTTTCTCGAGCAGCGGCGTCTCCAGGTTCGTGGCTTCGTCAATCGCGCGTTTGACTTCCGTCATTTTTTTCTCGCGATCGAGTTCTTCGTCGCCTTTGACCTTTTCATAGGTCTCCAGGCCGGCGCGAATGATGTTCGCCATGCTGCCGCGCTGATTGTGGCAAGACTTGAGCGCACCGTCGATGTCGCCCTTGCTCAGCTGCTGCGAGATATTTTTGATGAAGGTTTCCAGTTTGCCTTTGCCGCGTGCTTTGCTGATCGAGAAAGCACGCTCGATGATAAATGTCGTCGCAATGAGAATGAAGGCGATCAGGAGCGATACGAGCGGACCGCCCGTGTAGATCATGCCCATGATGTTGCCCTGAATCGGCAGGTGCCGTACGTCCGGGTCTTCAAAGTTGCCCGGAGCGCCCATCACAAACTCAAAAAACAAATACGACAATACCAGCGCAAGGATAATGACGATCGCATTAAAAGCGTTCTTCATGGAAACAGACTCCAGATAGATTGAAAGTTTATGATTCGGAAATTTTGCTCTTGGCTTGATCGACCGTGTCGTAAATCTCGAATACCAGCGTCAGCTTCGTGATAATGAAGATGTTTTCAATGTTGTCGCTGATATTGCAGAGAACGACGCGCCCGTTGCGTTTTGTGAAGCGCGCATGTGCGGAGATGAGCACACCCAATGCAGTCGAGTTGATGTAGGTAACATTGGCGAGATCGACAATCGCAATGTTGTCTTGTTGTTCGGCCACACCGCTCAAAAGCTGGCGAAGCCTGTCAGTTTCGTCGCCGCCGATAAACTGGCCACGAAGCGTGAAGAGCGTATAATCTCCACAGTCTTCGGATTTGATCTGGTCAAACATTAAGGTCCCTTGCGATGTGTTTTGAAGCTACAAAGTTATGAAAATACCACCACGGGGGTAATTAAATTTCTGTAAACTACAAATACCGGCTTGACACAACCATCATGTCATCCCGCCTAACTCGTTGCTTGGGCGTGCATTAGCCGAACGGCTACCCAGCAGCGCCTTGGGCTCGTCGCGCAAATCCCGCAGCACAGCGCACGAATATCCCGCCTGTGTGAACATCTCCGTCAATTCCCCGGAAGTGCCGTCGGCAAACTCAAGGCAGAACATCCCTTCCGGAGCCAGCATTTGTGGAAAGATCTCCGCAAAACGCCGGTAAAACGTCAGGCCGTCTTCATGATCGGTCAAAGCGTTCAGTGGCTCGTAATCACGCACTTCGCGCTGCAATTGCGCTACTTCGCGATGCGCAATATACGGAGGATTTGAAACGATCACATCAAAGGGCGCCTGAATACGCGGCAATTGACTTAGTATATCGCACTGTCTGAACACAACATTTTCCACTTTGTTTGTCACCGCGTTTCGCTCTGCAATGCTCAGAGCCTGCTCCGAGACGTCGAGCGCCAGGACGCGCGCCCGTGGAAATTCGCGTGCCAGGGCAACAGCGATACAACCCGAACCGCAACCTATATCAAGGATGCGCAGCTGACGGTCCTTGAGACTCTGCAAACGCCTGCACAGGTCGTCGACAATCAATTCCGTTTCCGGCCGCGGGATCAACACCCCGGTTTCCACTCCGATTGTACAGCCCAGGAACTCAACCGAACCCAGAATGTATTGCAGCGGTTCACCCTTGGCTCGACGTTTGATCATTGAGCGAAGATCGGCCAACTCAACGTCGGTCAGAGGTTTGTCATGCTGAACGTACAAATCAAGGCGCTGCAGACCGGTTACGTGGCAGAGCAACAACTCCACACTAAGTCGCGGGCTGTCAACATCTCTGGCAGCAAAGTAGTCCGTGCCCCATTGCAGCAATTCAACAATTGTCCAGATGCGCGTGGCTGCGTTCATTTGCTTGCACGCTCCAGCATGCCGCTGCACGCGGTTAGAGACAGGTTAAACTGCGAAAGTGTTACGCCGCTGCTGAACATATTTCCTGTTTAAGGGTTTGTCAGGCCAGTGAATCCGCGCCGTAGTATTCCTGCAACGATTTGACGGAGAGCCCGGGAGTACGCATGGTGCGGACCGCACTTAACGTCGCCGCCGCCGCCGCCAGAGTTGTGAAAAACGGCACCTTGTTTTCCATGGCCGTCCGCCCCATCACAAACTCGTCGTAGCGGGCATTCTCACCGATCGGCGTGTTGATCACCAGCTGGACTTCCCCGTTTTTGATGTGGTCGATGCAGGAAGGACGTCCCTCGTAGTGTTTGAGTACGGTGCGCACCTCGATCCCCTGCTCGTGCAGGAATTGCGCCGTTCCCTTGGTCGCCCAGATGGAAAAGCCGAGTTCGCTGAAACCCTGCATGATTTCAATTGCGCGCAGTGTTTTATCGTGATTGCTCAGTGAAACAAATACGTTGCCGCTTTCCGGCAGTTTATTGCCGCTGGACAATCGCGACTTAACAACCGCTTTACCGAAGTTTTCATCAATCCCCATGACTTCGCCGGTGGATCGCATTTCCGGCCCGAGGAAGATGTCGGTTTTGGGGAATTTGTTAAACGGGAACACCGACTCCTTGATCGCAACACGGTCCGTCGCCAGCGGCATGTCTTTCAGGTCGGATGCACCGAGTTTAATGTCGGGAATTTTTTCGCCGAGCATGATACGCGTCGCCAGTTTGGCCAGCGGCACGCCGGTGGATTTGGAGACAAAAGGCACCGTACGTGAAGCGCGCGGGTTAACCTCCAGCACGTAAATTTGCCCGTTCTGCATGGCAAACTGAATGTTTAACAATCCGACGACGTTAAGCGAGTGAGCCAGACGTCGCGTGTATTCGCGCATAATTTCCGCCTGCTCGTTTGTGACGTTGTAGGGCGGCAAAACACAGCTGGAATCACCGGAGTGAACGCCGGCTTCCTCAATGTGCTGCATAATGCCGCCGATGATCACCGTTTCGCCGTCGGAAATGGCGTCGACGTCGAACTCATAGGCGTTCTCAAGGAAATGATCGATGAGAATCGGACGCTCCGGCGAGGCGCTGAGCGCCTGTTCGGTATATTCGCGCACCGTTTCGGAGCGATAACAAATCTGCATGGCGCGGCCGCCGAGCACATAGGACGGGCGCACCAACACCGGATATCCGATGCGGTCGGCTATCTCCTGAGCCTGCGGAACGGACGTCGCCGTGCCCCATGCCGGACAGGGAATCTTACATTGCTCCAGGATGCTGCCGAATCGCTCGCGATCCTCGGCCAGGTCAATGCCTTCCGGCGACGTTCCAAGAATCGGCACGCCTGCATTTTCCAGGCTGCGCGCAAGTTTAAGCGGCGTCTGACCGCCGAATGTTAAAATGACGCCCTTGGGTTTTTCGAACTCAATAACGTTAATAACATCTTCGAAGGTCAGCGGTTCAAAGTAGAGTTTGTCGGTTGTATCGTAATCCGTAGAAACGGTCTCTGGATTACAATTGATCATGATAGCTTCGTAGCCGGCCTGTTTGGCGGCAAAGATTCCCTGCACGCAGCAGTAGTCAAACTCAATCCCCTGCCCGATTCGATTGGGCCCGCCACCGAGAATTATCACGCTTTCGCGGTCGGAGCGCACCGCTTCGTTTTCGTCTTCGTACGTCGAATAGTGATAAGGCGTGCTGGACTCAAATTCGGCGGCACAGGTATCAATTGTCTTAAACACCGGCGCAACGCCGATTTCCTTGCGGCGCAGACGAACGTCTTCGTCCGTGCAGCCGCAGAGTACGCCCAGCTGCACATCGGAAAAGCCAAGTTGTTTAAGTGACTTGAGCGCACCTTTATCCAGCGACTCAAGGAAATTTGCGACTCCGCTGTCACGACGCCTGGCCAACACCTGCTCGGCGGCGTCGACAATCTCACGGCATTGATCGATAAACCAGGGATCAAATCCGGTCAGATCGTAAATCTGCGAGGTTTCAACACCTGCGCGCAGGGCGTCGCACAGATCAAAAATTGATTTGGAGGTGCGTTTGCGCAACCGCTTGCGCAGCGGTGCAAGCTCGGCCTCGTCGCTCGGCGGTTTGTTTAAGTACTCGGCGGAATCATAACCGAATCCGTGGCGTTTCTGCTCCAGGCTGCGAATAGCTTTCTGGAAGGACTCCTTAAAGGTGCGGCCAAAGGCCATCGCCTCGCCGACGGATTTCATCTGCACGCCGAGTTCATCGTCGACGCCTTTAAACTTTTCGAAATCCCAACGCGGAATCTTGGTGACAACGTAGTCGATCGCCGGTTCAAAACTGGCCGGCGTCTTTTTGGTGATGTCGTTGTCGATTTCATCCAGGGTGTAACCGATAGCGAGTTTGGCCGCAATTTTGGCAATCGGAAAACCGGTTGCCTTTGACGCCAGCGCAGATGAACGCGACACGCGCGGATTCATCTCTATAATAATCTGCCGGCCGTCGCGCGGGTTAAGCGCAAACTGAATGTTGGAACCTCCGGTTTCAACGCCAATTTCGCGAATGATTTTCAAGGCGGCGTCGCGCATGCGCTGATACTCGCGGTCCGTCAGCGTTTGTGCGGGCGCAACGGTCACAGAGTCGCCGGTGTGCACGCCCATGGGATCGAAGTTTTCAATCGAACATATGATGACGACGTTGTCTTTTTTGTCGCGCATCACTTCGAGTTCGTATTCTTTCCAGCCGATAATCGACTCTTCCAGCAACACCCGCCCCACCGGACTGGAGCTCAGACCGTGCTGAAGTCGTTCGTCAAACTCTTCCAGATTGTAGGCTATTCCCCCTCCGCTGCCACCGAGTGTGAAGGAGGGGCGAATGATCAACGGGAATTCAAGTTTCTGGCTGAGTTCGCGGCCTTCTTCCATCGAAGTGACAAAACCGCCGCGCGCCATCTCCAGTTCGCATCGCGTAATCGCTTCCTGGAACAATTCGCGGTCTTCAGCTTTGTGAATTGACTCAATCTGCGAGCCGATCAACTCGACATTGTACTTTTGCAGAATCCCCTTGTCGTGCAAATCAACGGCGGCATTAAGCGCCACCTGACCACCGACGGTCGGCAGGATAGCATCCGGCTTTTCCTTGCGGATGATCGCTTCGATGTAATCCGACTCGATCGGTTCGATGTACGTGGCATCTGCAATATCCGGATCCGTCATGATCGTTGCCGGATTTGAGTTGACCAGGATGACGCGAATTCCCTCTTCGCGCAGCGCTTTGCAGGCCTGCGTTCCGCTGTAGTCGAATTCACATGCCTGACCAATAACGATGGGGCCGGAGCCGATAACCAGGACCGAGGAGATATCTGTGCGTTTTGGCATAGGATTCCAACACGTAAGGCAAGTTGAAAATGTAGACAGGACGGAATCGAGGGTCAGACGAGTCCGCGCGCTTCGGAGATCAGCGCAAGTAGCGCCATGCGAATCGCCACGCCGGCTTCGACCTGTTCGAGGACCAGCGATCGCTTGTGCTCGACGACCTCGGCGGACAATTCCACCCCGCGATTTACCGGTCCCGGGTGCATGACGAGCAGCTCGGGATGCTGTTGCATATGAAGGCCATTGATTCCGAAATGCCGTTGAAACTCGTGCAGCGACGGCAGTAATCCGGCGTCCATGCGCTCGCGTTGAATGCGCAGAACATTGGCGACATCGGCCCACTCAAGCGCTTCGTCCAGCCTGTGGAAAACGCGCACGCCCAGAGTTTCCAGGTCCTTGGGCATCAGCGTTCCGGGGCCGCAGGCCGCGACGTTAGCGCCCAGTGTGCGTAAAATATCAAAATTCGACCGCGCCACGCGGCTGTGGTAGATATCACCGATAAGACAAATGTTAATTCCCCGCAGCGAGCCAATGCGATTGCGCAGCGCAAATGCATCAAGCAGGCCCTGCGTCGGGTGTTGGCGTCGGCCATCGCCGGCATTAATAATTCCACTCTGCAGACGCCCCGCAAGGAATTCAGGCGTACCGGCCGCCGAATGCCGCACAACGATCAGGTCGGGATGGTTGGATTCAATGGTAAACATCGTGTCCACCAGAGATTCGCCTTTGGACAGGCTGCTGGCGCCGGCCTGGAAATTGAGAGTTTGCGCGCCAAGGCGCTTGGCGGCGACTTCAAAAGACACGCGCGTTCGCGTTGAAGACTCAATAAATGCAAGCACAACAACAACGCCGTTCAACACACGACTGAAGCCGTCCGGGCCGTGCAGGCGCAGTTGTTCAAGGTATGTATCGCTGCGTTGAAAAATGCAATCGAGGTGATTGCGTTGAAGCTGATCCGCACTGAGAAGATGCGTATGCGGAAAGTCGGTGCCGGGCTGCGCCATAGGATGTTTAATTGACTCCGCCGCAGTGGCGGAATTTGCGGTTCGGGGCTGTGCAATCGCCCGCGACAGAACCGTAAAAAAACTCAAACGGCATTATACAAAAAAACCGCTCCGAGGAGCGGTCTTATTAATTCGGTAACTCGCAGGTCCTTACTTTTTCTTGGCTGCGGCTTTCTTGGCGGTGCCGCTGACGGCGTCCTTCAAGCCTTTGCCCGGCGTAAATTTGGGAACCTTGCGTGCGGGAATCTTGATCGACTCACCCGTACGAGGGTTTTTGCCTTTACGGGCTTTGCGCTTTTGTACCGAAAAAGAACCAAAGCCGATCAAGGTAACATTTCCGCCCTTGGTCAAGGTCTTTGTTACTGATTCGAGAACGGAAGAGAGAGCGCGTTCTGCTTGCACTTTGCTAAGTTCTGCACCCTCAGCAATTGCCTCAACAAGATCGCTCTTGTTAAGATTGTTAGCCGCCATACGATAACCCTTGGAGAAGTTTGAAGAAAGAGTAAAAACGGTGTCGTAAACTTAACGTGAATTGCAATCGATTGCAAGAAAAAAGTAGCGGCGAACGTAGATTTCATGCGGTTTTTCGGCGATTTCTTTCCACAATGCCGCTAAAACAGGCCCTTCGCACAGGGTTTTCCACATAAAACAGCCTCAGGCGGCAGGCCAGAACAGAGCGCCAAGCGCCGTCAGGTGAAAGACGGCATGCAGCGCCAAAGCCGCATAAACACCGGCGATAAGGTCATCTCCCATCACCGCCCAGGAACCGCGTCCGGCGTCGATCCTGTTAACCGGCCAGGGTTTGACAATATCGAACAGCCTGAAGAATGCAAATCCCAGAATGATCCACAGGGGCTCCAGCGGAATAAGCGGAGAAGCCAAGGTAAGACTCATTCCAGCCGCCTCGTCAATGACAACAATCGATGGATCATCGCCGAAGATTTGTTCAATTGCGGCAATCGCCGCAACGCCGACGGCAGTAAAAACGACTGTTGAACTCATTAGCAGCAGATGCATATTGTCAATCGGAAGCAACAACAACAGCAGCGTGGCGGCGCTCCCCGCCGTGCCGGAAATCGGCAAATACCCGACGCCGCCAAGGCTGCACAAAAGCACAGCCGCTCGCACGCGCGGATTGAACTGCTTAAATTGTTCCCAACGATTCATTAAACACCCGCTCGCGGCAATTGGCCGAAAATGGTGCGATTGTCCACCAGATATTGCGCTCCCGTCCAGATGGTAACAAGACAGACGGTGCCCATGCCGTAAAACAAGACATCGGGATCGCCTGCCGCCAGGCGCGCCGCGGGCGAGACTTCCGGCGCCAGCGTTTCCCAGGCGTTCAGCGTTAAAACATAAATTATAAACGTCATTTGCAGGAAGGTCTTGATCTTGGCCGATCGCGAAGTTACAATAGAATGTGAACGCGACTCCGCGTACATTCGCAGCCCCGTGACCAATACATCACGTGCTACGACAATCAGCACCATCCAGAGCGGTATTAACTCTTCAAGCGAGAATGCAAACATTGCCGCCAGTACAAGAACTTTGTCCGCCAGCGGGTCGAGAAACACTCCGAGCGGTGTAACCAGTTTATTGCGTCGCGCCCACCATCCGTCTACGTAGTCCGTTATGGCAGCCAATGTAAACACCACGATCGCTACCATTTTGACCAGCGAATCCTGCGCCAGAAACAGGATCACAAACAGCGGCGCCATAAACATGCGCGCCAATGTCAAGACGAGAGGACCATTTCGCAAAATCATAATTGACCCGGTCTGAACCTGTTAGACGCCCCTGAACGCCGTAGCGCACAAACGATGCGGCTCTGTAAACAATCAATTGTCCGCGAGTGCTTCCGCATGTGATATAATGGCTGCAAAAGATTCCGCATCGAGTGAAGCGCCCCCGATTAAACCGCCGTCGACGTTGGGACGCTTCAACAGATCCGCGGCATTGCCCGGCTTCATGCTGCCGCCGTACAGTATTCGGATTGCCTCGGCAGCCTCTTCCCCATGTTTGTCACGCAGTTGCGAACGAATGAACGCATGCGCTTCTTCCGCCATCTCGCTCGTAGCAGCCAGCCCGGTGCCTATCGCCCAGACGGGCTCATAAGCTATCGTCAATTTCCCATCGACGCCGGGCACAACGCCGTCCAGTCCTTCGGCAATCTGGCGTTGTAACACATCGTTGGTTTGATTATTGCGGCGCTCTTCCAGCGTTTCACCAACGCAGTAAATCGGTTTAAGTCCGCCGCCCATTGCGGCTTTGATTTTTGACGAGCAGCTCTGATTGGTTTCAGCAAACATTGCGCGGCGCTCGGAGTGGCCGATAATGACGTAGCTGCATTCCAGCGACTTCAACATTTCGACCGAAACTTCGCCTGTAAATGCTCCACTTGTTTCCGCATGGCAATTCTGGGCTCCCCAGGACACGGCCGACCCACTAAACACTTTGTGCGCGGCGGCAAGCAAAGGATATCCGGGACAGATCAGAATGTCAGGTCTGTTTGCAAAATCGGCACTTAAACGCGACAGCAGGTCAGCGGCAAACGCCTCAGTTTCCTGAAATGTTTTATGCATTTTCCAGTTGCCGGCAATCAGCAAACGCCGCATCAGCTTCCGCTCCCCGTTTTGAACGATTTACCGCTCACTTTAAATATCTTGTAATTCTTAAGATACTGGTCCGATTCAAAACCGTAGCCGGTGATGATTTCGGAGGGCGATTCTATCCGCACGTATTCGGTTCCAAAAATACGACGCTTTTGTTCTTCCCACAGCAACAGCGATGTCGTCAGGGTTGTTCTTGAGCTGTCGGATATCACCACGACATTGCCCATCGCCTTCATGTCTTTTGTGCGGTCGTCAATTTCAGCGCTGTCGGCGGTCAATACGCTGACGCGACTACTACCGCTGCTGTTCATGAATTCAACTTTAACGCCTTTGCGCAGAAATGTTTTGCGCTCGTTTTCAAAGACGTTGGCTTCACCGGCGTGCAGCACGGCGCGCACACGGTTGGAATCCATAAAATAAACTTCCACATCCACACTTTGATGCGTCGGCAAACGCGACGTATCAATGTCGATTGTTTTAGGAGCTTCGTCCTCGGCGCAGGCCATGGTGCAGAGCGCGACGGCGCACGCCGCGGCAAATGTTAAACAGGAGGAAAGTGTTCTGCTCCGGCTCTTTGTCATTTTTGAGCCGCCTGGTTTCCGTCAAACTCACGTGCCAGTTTATGGAGTGCCATGACGGAGTTCAGCACGGCGCCCGCTTCGGCAAAGTTTAACTGCGTTGCGGCATCGCTTTTGGCATTGGCCGGATCGGGATGCGCTTCCATAAACAGACCATCTATACCGCAGGCGGCAGCCGCGCGCGCCAGATGCGGAATAAACTCGCGGAACCCGCCGGATTCGCGACCGATGGACGGACGTTGCACGGAGTGCGTTGCATCAAAAATGACCGGATGGCCGAATCCGCGCATGATGATCAGACCGCGAAAGTCAACGACCAGATCGTGATAGCCGAAGCTCGTGCCGCGTTCGGTCAACCAGACGGGTCCCTCGCCCGCGCTGCGAACTTTGGCGGCGGCTTTCCGCATGTCGGTCGGCGCCATGAACTGCGCTTTTTTGACATTGACGGTTTTTCCGGTTTCGCCGGCGGCCTGTAGCAAATCCGTCTGACGCGCCAAAAAGGCCGGAATCTGGATGACGTCGACGGCCTCGGACAGGTCTTGCACTTCGGCGACGCTGTGGAAATCGCTGAGAACCGGCAGTCCGAACTCGCGGCGAATATCGCTCAGCCAGCCAAGTGCCTGTTCATCGCCTACACCGGTGAAGGAGTCGACACTGCTGCGATTGGCTTTGCGATAAGAAGCTTTAAAGACAAAGTTGAGATTGTGCGGTGCAGTGATTTCGAGCAATGCCTCGGCGCAGCGGCGCAGGAGGTCGCGGGATTCAATGACGCAGGGACCGGCTATCAGGATAAAGTCCGGCTCTTCTGAACTGGGGGTGTTGTTCTGCATCTGCACAGGAAATTGGAGAGTAATTGCCCAACTGCGCTTTTGAGCGCGATTTCAAATTACAAAAAGGCCGACGGCTTTCACAACAAAGGCATTGTGCTGTTTTCCACAGTGCTTTTGCATGTGCCCGGCCCATGATGCGCCGACGCCTGTGGAGGAAGAGCCACAAAGCACCCCGGCGGTCGCCGCGAGCCTGAAATTGTTTGTAGCATCACGCCGGACTGCGTATATTTCCGTTTGGATCCTTAATTCACTGAAAGCAGCATTCAAGAGGAAGATGGAGATCCAGACCTATCTTACGCACGCCCTGGTGGCCGACGACATGTCGCACAGGGGAAGCATCGCGGTCGTCGTCGACGTCCTGCGGGCATCCACCAGTATCTGTACCGCCCTGCACCGCGGCGCACGCGAAGTCATTCCCGCACTTGAAATTGAAGACGCCATGCGCATCGCCGGTAAACTGGACAAAGAAGTCCGTTTGCTGGCCGGCGAACGCAACTGCGTCAAACCCGACGGCTTTGATCTGGGCAATTCGCCCCTTGAATACACAAACGAGATTCTGAACGGCAAGGCACTGGTGTTCACGTCCACAAACGGTGCACAGGCGATTGCGCGCACGCGTTTTGCGGCGCATCGGCTTGTCGGCGGTTTTGCCAATCTTTCGGTGCTTATCGACTATATCGTGGCGCACCGCAATGGTGAGGACGGGCCGCGGCGCATCGAACTGGTCTGCGCCGGAACGGACGGCAATTTCTCGTTCGAGGACACGTTCGGCGTCGGCGCCATTGCCGGCGAGCTGCGCAAACGCCTGGGCGACGTCGCGATCTGCGACGCCACGCGGGCGGCGCTTGAACTGTATACGCTGCACAAATCGCGACTGACGGATTTCGTGATGTCAACCTCGCATGCGCAGCGGCTGCACGACCTGGGGTACGGCGATGACGTGGCTTACTGCCTGACCGCCGACACCGCGCCGGTCGTGCCGATATTCGAAAATTCGACGCTGAAGGCGGCGCTCAGCGCTTCCATGGAACATCCTTCGGCGTAGAAGCAGCATAGAGGGGAAACAAATGAATCAAAATTCCAACGGCGATGTGGTCATCCGCCGGGAACGCGACGTTCCCAAAGGCGGCGGCCGCAGGCGACAGGCGCCGCAAGCAGGCAATGCCCGCGCACGCGCCGCATCGACCGCCAAAACCGGCACAAAAAAATCATCGTCGGCCAAAACCGGCGTTCCCGGCGTCTTCCAACGGCATCGCGACAAAGTAGCCGCGGTTCTGCTGGGACTGTTCGCCGTTTTGCTTCTGCTGGCCCTGCTCTCCTACACTCCTTACGATGAAGCCAACGCCAGCCTGTCGTTTTCCGACCTGATCGGATTGCTGCAGGGTGACGAAGCCGTGCAGGCGCGCGCCGACACGACCCACAACTGGCTGGGCCTGCTCGGCGCCGTGATGGCGCATTTTCTCTACGTTAACACTATCGGCTATTCGGCATTGATATTTCCCGTGCTTACCATGATCTGGTCGGCGGCGATTTTCCGTCGTCAGACGGCTCAGAATCTGGTACGCGCCACGAGTCTGACCCTGGCGCTCGGCGTCCTGGCGGCGTCATTTGCCGGCGTGGTACAGCTCATCGACTGGATGCCGACGCTCGCGCCGGAATGGAGCGGCAGCGTCGGGCAGTTCATTGCGACAATAAGCTCTCAACTGATCGGCAGCGCCGGCGCTTTCCTGCTGTTGACCGCCCTGACGGCCATTGCTTTGATTGTCGGGCTGGATGTCGATCTGGAAGACCTGTGGGAAATGGCCAAGGTGCGACTAAAACAGCTCGGCGAACACGTCGGCTTGCTGAAACAAAAACTTGCATCCAACGCCCCCGCGGCGGATACCGAAACTGATGAAATTGACGACGCTGCGGACGACGAAGCCGAGGTTGAGATCGACCCGGCCGACGAAGAACCCGCACGCGCGCTGCGACGCCGCAGTGAACAGCGCGGCGAACCCAGCGGCTGGAACGGCGTGCTGCAGCGCATGGACAACGCAGGCCCGGCGGAAGCCGATGAACAGACGACACAGGTTGAGAGCACTCCGCCGCGCCGCGCAGACTCCCCCGCCCCGCCGAAAATTGTGCGCACTTCCGCCGCCGAGCAGCAGACTCAACGTCCGCCGACCGATCCGGCGCGCGTATTCGACCTGGAACGCGACGACGAACCCGCTATTGAGTCGCGCATCGAAGCGCAACAAAAAAGTTCAACAACTCCTCCTTCGGCGACCGACAACTCCGAGGTTAACAAAAATGGCCTGGAAAGCGCACCGGAGGTGCAAGCGCCCGCGCAGCCCTCGTTAACCCTGACCGTCAAAGAACAGGAAATTGAACAGAAAAGCGGCAGTAAAACGCTGGTGGAACAACATCCGCTGGACGAAGATATTATCTACGAACCGCCCAAGGTGGACTTCCTGGCCGACGATGAAGAAGAAATGGACGTCGACGAAGAAGAACTTAAACAGAATGCACGCATCCTGCAGGAGAAACTGCAGACCTTTAAAATTGAAATTGAAGACTTGACGGTCACTCCGGGTCCGGTGGTAACCCAGTACGAATTTGTACCGGCGGCCGGCGTTAAAGTCAGTCAGATTGAGAATCTGGCGAATGACATTTCGCTGGCATTAAAAGCGCGTGGAATCAGGATTATTGCGCCTGTTCCCGGTCGCGGAACGGTGGCGGTGGAGATTCCGAACGCAAAACCGACTATGGTCCGCTTCGGCGGATTGGTGCGGTCCAAGAAGTTTACCGAAGACAAAAAGAGCATGTTAACGCTCGCCCTCGGTAAATCAATTTCGGGTGAAGTTGTTACCGCCGACCTTGCAAAAATGCCCCACTTGTTAATCGCCGGGTCGACGGGCTCGGGTAAAAGTGTGGGTGTTAACACCATCATTAACTCGCTGCTGTACACGATACATCCACGGCGACTTAAACTGATGATTATCGACCCCAAAAAGGTCGAAATGACGTTTTATAAAGAGCTGGGCAACCACTTCCTGGCAGTGTGTCCGGACATCGACGAGACAATTATCACAACGCCGCAAAACGCCGTGCTGGCGCTGAAGTCGCTCGTGCTGGAAATGGAGCAGCGTTATGACGTGCTGGCGAAGGTGGGACAACGCAACATTGCCGACTACAACAAAAAGGTGTTGGCGGGCGCGTACAAGGACACGACGGATATGGTGCACCGCGAGATGCCATACATCGTGTGCATTGTGGACGAGCTGGCCGACCTGATGATGACGGCGGGTAAAGAGGTCGAGGAATCGATTACACGTCTGGCGCAATTGGCGCGGGCCATCGGCATTCACATGGTGGTGGCGACGCAGCGGCCGTCGGTGGACGTTATCACGGGTTTAATTAAAGCCAACTTCCCCGCGCGCATTGCCTACATGGTATCCTCGAAAATCGACTCACGCACCATTCTGGACATGACGGGAGCGGAGCATCTGCTTGGCAACGGCGACATGCTGTTCCTGCCGGGCGGCGCGCCCAAGCCGGTACGCGTGCAGAATTCGTTTATCTCGACGGAAGAAGTGGAAGAAGTCTGTTTACACATCGGACGTCAGATTGGTTATTCGAAGCCGTACGAACTGCCTTCGACGCAAGAAGAACGGCAGGTAGACGGCATCGATGTTTCGGCGGATCGCGACGAGTTGTTTAACGAGGCTGCGCGAATTGTGGTGCGCCACCAACAGGGTTCGGTTTCGCTGCTGCAACGACGTTTAAAAGTTGGTTACTCGCGCGCAGCGCGGATCGTGGACCAGCTTGAGGACGCAGGCGTTGTGGGCTCGTTTGACGGCTCCAAGGCGCGCCAGGTCTTGTTCGAGAGCGAGATGGAGTTGGAGGCGGTTTTGGTTTGAGGACTGCTTCTTCCCCTATCTGATTCTCTTGTTTGTCAGCGTGCTTTCAACGACAAATTTGTTTAAGTCGTTCCAGGCAATGGTGGTTTGAGCTCCACAATTGTACTCTCTTAAACACAACACGCCCGGCCGCGCAATTGCAACCGGGCGTGCCGTCGACGAAAGTCGGATCAGGTTTTTAGCCTGAAGGCACAGTCCAGACGTCACAGTCAACAATACGTCGACCATCGGTCCTCAAATCACAGAGTTTAATCGGTAATCTGCAGTGTTGCCGAAGAACGGCTTCCGTCGAGCTGAATGAAGGTCACGAGGTAGGTGCCGGCGCTGTAACCCTGCGTGTCAAGTCGAACAACTTCTCCTTTGCTCAGATTGTCACGGCTGAACAACAGACGTCCGAGCAGGTCGCGCACCTCGATGCTTTGCAGCTCCAGGTTGCGAGTGTCGAGCGACAGCATCTGACCAACGTTAACAGGATTTGGAACTATAAGCGGCAGTTCGGAGGGGTCCGGAGACAGGTCCTCATCCGCTCCGCCTTTCATCACGATATCGACACAGATCACTGTCTGATACATAATCGACTTGTCCGTCATCGTGATTTCGATGCTTTCAGAACACGTAGTGTCGCGATACTTGACATCCTGATGTGTATCATCCGTTGAATAGTACGTATCAGGCAATTGCGTGCAGATCGTCTGACCAATCTGATTGCTGCGAATCAGGAAAAATTCCCTGTCGGTCGTGGGTGTAACGGAAGCCAGAGGGTCGTCGCCACCGGCCATCCAGTAGCCCGGAGCGGGATTGCCACCGACGCCGGGAGTCAACTCAATACTGCGCAGAATATCGTATTTGGACGACGGTCCATAACGCTGTACCCAGACGGGCGCGCCAAGGCCCGCGCCCACTTCCATGGCAAAAGAGTTGTACTGATTGCTGCCGTAAGGCGTTGTCACCGACTCACCGCAAAGCACAAAACCCGTTCCGTTCAGGGCGTTGTTAATGCTGTAAGCTCCGTCATGTGAACCCGGGATGATGTTGTAACGATAGGCGGAACCGATCAGATTGCCGCTTGCGCCCGAGGCATGCACGGCGTAAACGTCCGCCGTGTTGCCGCCAACATCCCAAAAACCTGCCGCATAGATATTGTCCTGGGCATCAAGCGCCAACGACTCAAATGTCTGTGAGACGGTGCTGGTGCCGTAGTGATGCGTCCAGGTGATAGCGCCGGCGGAGGTCGTTTTCATCAGTAAAGCACTGACGTCATTGGAAATACGGTGAACCGCCCAACCGGCAAGAATCAGATCGCCGTTGCTATCCTCGCGTAGAAATTTGGCGGTTTCCTCGGAGCCTTGCGTCCAATCGTAGTATCTGGCCCAGAGCAGGGTACCGGTAGCGCTGAGACGCGTGAGAAAAATGTCACGGCGATTCGATGGGTCGGTCTGATCGTCAACATAACCGCAGACAACGATGTCGCCATTGGACGCAGCCTCGATAATACTCTCCGGGTTATAAATCAGACCAGGTTCAGAATCACAATAAACGAGACGCGCCCAGAGCACACCGCCACCGGCATTTGTGCGAACAACGAGAGCTCCGATTTGGCCGGAGGAATAGTCATTCATCGTGCACGTCCAGACCAGTTCGCCGTTGTTACACTCGTAAATCTCGAAGCCGTTGCCGGGCGATTCGATGTTGTATGTCCGGTTCCAGACTATGTTGCCTATTTGATCTACTTTAACAACCGTGGGGCTGACGTTAATTGGTCCGCAGGTGAAGTTCGTCGGTCCGATCATGACCGCACCGGCGTCATTGGTGGTAGCAACAGAATTTGCCTCTTCCACGTAATTCTGGGTCATACCGCCACAGAATTCAGCTGAACCGAATTCGCGTTGCAGCGTCAGACTGGGTTGTGCGGTGGCGCTACCGACCATTAAGGCACAGAGAATGATTGCCACCCGCATTGCGCGGACGGTTTGGTTAACAGCTTGCATGAGAATCTCCTATGTGAAAAAAGTTTACAACCACTCGAAAAGGAACTGATCAGAACTGCGCATCTTACCTGGTTTGGGGGGGGGATGGCAATCAACAAGAGTTAAGTCGCTCCTTGTCAAGTCTCGGTGGTTTGTCAGGAAACAAATCTCGGCCGGGATTCGCTTAAACATACAAAAGCGGAAGCGCCATGTAAAGGGTTACGATGCGGTAAAAAAGGGGCAGAGACCGGCTAACCCTTTATATATCAACACATTACACTTCACCCTCGCGAGGGTGCGCCGTTTGTGACATCTTTGTTGCCCAATTCCATCAGGTAAGCCGCCAGGTTGCGTTTTCCGGGTTTTAACTTGCGTCTGATATTGCGTCGATGAGAGCGGATGGTCTCGTGTGATTTGCACAGAATTGAGGCTATCTCCTTGGAGCTGAGCGCCATACGCAAATACACACAGACTTTCAGCTCGGTGGCTGTCAACTCAGGACATTGAGTGGAAAGGTTTGTTAACACGTCCGTAAATGCGCCACCGATGTCCAGCTCCCGGCCCGACTCATCCAGATCGTCAATCGAGGCATCGATCATGTTAATAAGGTTTTCAGCAAAGTAGCGGCGACGGCCGACACTCTTGGCGGCGATGTCGTAAATCTGCTGTTTAATCGTGGTCAATTGTTCGCGATTGCGATCGAGGCGGATCGTCAAGTCGGTCAGGCGGGCATCACTGTCTCTGATGTGGTCATTCGCACTCTGAAGTTCGGTGCGCAGCTGCCCCACTTCCCATTCCGCACGGCGAATTTCTTTTTGGATCTCCGCCTGAGCAATGCGGCGCTGAAATTCAATAGAATGCAATTGAAGCATGGTTTCGTGGTATTTCTGCGTGTAAGTGCGAGCGCGTTCCAGTTGGTCCAACTGCAGATAAGCTTTGGAAAGTGCTTCCATTAACTCACACTTGTCTTCACCGTCCAGTCCATGCATCCAATCTGCTTCCAGCGGCAGCAATTTTTCGACAGCTGCAGCCGGTTCCCCGCTGTCCAGAAGTAGCCGACCATATTCCCTCATGCGCCCCGCAACGATCCACGGTGTCGTAGTCGAATTCAATTCCGGTCCGTCCAGTATCGCGCGCGCTTCGGCATAGCGATGTAAACGTCTCAAGGCCGACACCTGGATCAACTGTGCTTCACAGATTGTGGAAAAGTGATGTTGCTGCTCCAGCATGCAAACGGCTTGCTCGGCAGTCTGCAGGGCGGCCTCCATACTTGCTGAATCGTCATCTGCACACTTGAGAAGTTCACAGGCATCCAGCAGGAGAATTCGAGCTTCGAAGTGTTCGTCCTTTAACTCCCTGCACATGCGGCGCATTAACTGGACGAATTCCGCCGCTCGGGATTTATCGCCGGCTTTCTGATAAATCTGGGCCGCAAAAAAATACGAGTGCGGCGAAGACCAGACAGTACCGGATTCCTGAAGGTCAAGCACAATCAGCGTCCAGTGGAGCGCCTCCGGAAACATACCGGACTTGTAATAGACGCTGGTCAGACTGTGGCAGACCTGCGCGTATATCTTTGCGTCCTCCTGACACCTGTCATAGTACTCTACAGCTTTCAACAGCCAGGAGACAGCTTCAGCCCTTTGATCCATTGCCTCTGCCAGTGTACCGAGACAACAGTGGTAAAACAGATTCTCACGACGTGTCTGCAGACCTGGCCGCATTTCGACAAAGCGCTTGCGAACTTTTTTTACTTCTGCATGTTTGTCCTGGAAGGTCAAGCTGACCATCTGAAGAGCTAATGCTTCCATTTCGAGAAACATGATACCAAGACTGTGAGTGCGTTGCTCATAGGCTCGCGCAAACTCCATCAAACTGGTCGGGTCGCCGTGCTTTCGGACTCCTTTTTTGTGCAGGCTCCACAACTCATCCGGACTCATTGCCAATACGCTGGACCGATCGGGATAAAACAGTAGTGTTTCATTTTCATATTGTTTGTTCATGTGATTCCTCCCGTTACTTTCTGGTTGCGGCTGTCATGTCGCACCAGATTCCGGTGATCTGTCTCTTAATCAGTTCATTCAGAGCAGTTGAGTCCCGGGCACAGGACACTGCCAGATCATAATCCACATACGGCAATTCAACAATGGATGTGATCGAAAATCTCACAGGTCACCTATTTCTACATTGTTTGAATTAGAGCTTTTACAGTGCGATCTATTCAACCGGGCAACGCAGTTGAAAATTCTTAGCATTGCGTGCAATCTTGTATAGAGCATTTAAGCGCACAAAAGACGCATCAAAATGTACTTGCGCATCAGAATGTCGAATAAATACATTGGACGGGCAACCGAACCGGATACCGATGTGTTGATCTATTTTCTGCCGGCATAAAAAACATTATATCCAAACTACAGATGCAACCAACTCCTGGGCAAACACAAACGGGCTATATTAAACAAATCTGCACAGGTACAATGGCAGAATTTCCGCTTCATTGCACAGCTCCAAAACCATGCTACGACACAGCATCAGCGCCCAACCCAGGTGCGTGTTTCGACACAAACATCAATAACAATACCGACCAATGTTCGTTTAGCCTTGTTTTGCATTTGCAATGGATTGGGCTAAACAACAACATGCCCGAGCGGATAACTCCGGTCGGGCATGCTCCGTACATTCGTCATTCGAAAGACGTTTTACCGTTCTGTTCCAATTAACGAGATGTTAACTACCATCACTATTACTTAACAACCTGCAGCGAGGCGCTGATGGTTGTTCCGTTGGGCTGCACAAATGTCACGACATAAGTGCCGGCGCTCCACCCCAGTGTTTCCACCTGTACTATTTCACCAGGATTGGAAAGGTCATGGCGGAACACTTCGCGTCCCAGAACATCGCGCACTTCAACGCGGCTGATAGCTTCCACGCCCGGCTCCAATGCGATCGATTCACCTGCCACGACAGGATTGGGTGCGAGCAAGGGCATCTGACCGTTAACCGGCGCATTGTCGTTCTGGGTCGAGCCCTTCATGACAATGTCAATACAGATGTTGTTTTGCACCATGATTGACTTGTGCGACAGCGTAATGGATGTGCTCGTTGCGCAGGTTACGTGATTGTACTTGACTTCCTCGTCATCGTAGTTCAGAGAAAATACGGGCAGAGTGTTGGTCGTGCAGAGGTCCTCGCCTATCTGATTCGTGCGAACCAGGTAGAAGTCGAGGTCCGCACTGCCGAGGCCGGACGGATCTTTGCCGCCGGCCATCCAGTATCCGGGCGCAGGATTGACACCCTGACCGGGCGTCAACTCCACGCTGCGGAACTGATCGCGTGTATTGGTAAAACCGTAGCGGTGAATCCACGTCGGCGCACCAAGTGCAGGCGGGATTTCCATGGCAAACGAACCATACTGATTCAACGCACCCGGTGCGATGACGGCTTCTCCGGCAACGACAAAACTGGTTCCGTTCAAAGCGGGGTTGATGCTGTATGCCCCGTCGAGCGAATTGGGAGCAACGTCGTACATATGAGCGGCACCGATCAGATTGCCGTTGAGGCCGGCGGCATTGACGACATAAGCATCTGCACCGCCATTTCCGCGGTCCCAGAAACCGACGGCATAGATATTGTCCTGATAGTCGATCTCCAGCGATTCGAATTCCTGACTGATGTTCGACGAACCGTAGTGATGCGCCCAGATCACAATGCCGTTCGCACCGGTTTTCATGAGCAAAGCATCCGTATCGATTGTGTTCCGGTCAATGGCATGCCCGGCCACGATCAGATCTCCCGCCGAGTCTTCGGCCAGAAAACGCGCGACTTCTTCAATCCCGGGAGTCCATCTGTAGTAGTGTGACCACAGCAGGACACCGCCCGCATCAAGACGAGCCATGAACACATCGCGGCGATCCGTCTGAGAGTCCATGTGTTCGACGTAACCGCAGATTACGATATCGCCGTTGGCTGCTTCAATGATGCTTTCGGGATGATACTGGTGCACCATTTCGATGTCGCAATACACGATGGTGGACCAGAGCGGTACGCCGCCGCCCGTCGTGCGCACCACGAGCGCTCCCTGGATGCCGGACACTCCGTCAACACCCGTGCAGGTCCAGGCGAGTTCGCCGTTGACGCAGTCAACAATCTCAAAACCAAGACCGGGAGATTCAACCAGGTATGTGCGATTCCACTGCATGTTGCCGAAGCGATTAACCTTTACGGCCGTCGGTGAGGAATTGTACAGACCACAGGACTGATACATCGGGCCGAACATGACCGCACCGGCATCCGCAGTTGTAGCAAGTGAATTGGCGTACTCTACATAGTTGTAGGTCGTGCCCTCACACACTTCATTGGAACCGTATTCGCGTTCCAGGGTAAGACTTGGTTGAGCAAAAACCTGAGTCGTCATCATCAAGGCACAGAATATGATCCCCGCCATGAATGTGCGTGTAGTTACAAAATCAGTTTGCATGATTGTCCATCCGTTAAATTGTGATTTGGTCGGCGGTATACGGCAATCTCGGCCGCGTTAATTAACACTGGCACAACGTCTACCGCCGGGACCGATACTAATGAACTGAGAGAGGGGCAATGTGATCGTAGGCGCCGCGATCTGTTCCAATATATACCGGCGGATGGACCAACGCCAGCGATTCAGGAAGGTAAAAAGTGGGTACGAAGCGCGTAACCCATTGATTGAAAAGGAGTTACAAAGAAGCTATTACAGCTGATTTGCATGCCGGGCCGCCATTGAACCGCTTAACATGCCGGTAAGTCGAATCATGGGCTGGGTACGGCCCACTTTGATTCCTGATGTTTGCCGGCCGCGTGATCAGGCTTGCCGAACTGCATAAGATATGCACTCAGGCTCTGTCGGCCTGGATTGAGTTTCTTGCGGATGTTGCGTCTGTGTGTCTTGATCGTCGCCACCGACTTGAATGTTAAATCCGCAATTTCTTTCGTGCTCAACGCCATGCGTAAAAACACACATATCTTCAACTCGGTGGTCGTCAAAGCGGGATATGCATTTGCGAGGTCGGCAACGACTTCGTCAAAAACTTCGGCGATGTCGACTTCGTTGCGTTGGTCGTGTGAACTTTCGATCAGATCTAAAAGATTTTCGGCAAAGTGACGTCGCCGTCCGACACTTGTCGCGGCAATCTTGCGGATGTGCTGTTTTACAACATCAAACTCGGCCTGATTGCGATCAAGTCGAATGGTCAGTTCTCCCAGCTTGGCCTTGTGCGACTGCAGATTCTCACGGGCCGTTTGCAGTTCGGCTTTCAGATTGCGGGCGTCGTGTTCCGCCTTGCGGATCTTGCGTTGCATTTCAATGCGCGCTACCGCACGCAGGCGTTCAAGAGAGTGCAATTCCTCCCGCATATCGCGGAATTTGCGGCTGCATTCGCGGGTTGCCCGGACGTCTCCCAGCTCGGCGTACACTTCGGCCAGATCGTCGTACAAATCAAGGAAATCAATTTTGCGCACGCCGGAATTGAATTCCGCTTCCACTCGCAGCAGGTATTCAAGCGCTTCCTGCGGACGGCCCATCTGCCGCAGAATCCGGCCCATTTCGTGCAGGCGCTGCGTTTCAAGTCGCGGTGTCCGCTCTATTCCCTGATCCGGTCTCCAGTCTTCAAGCAGCTCCAGCGCTTCGTTTTCCCGATGCGACATTCGGAGAATTCGAGCGCGCAGAAGGCGTGAATTGTACTCCTGCAGCACTGAATTCACTTCCCCAAACAGCTGCTGGGCATGTTCGGCGGCTTGCAGCGCCGGCGCGTAGTTGCCATCCGCCACATGCAACTGTGCATCCAGATAACACACATCGGCTTCCCCCAACTTCAGCCCTGTGCTGCGAAAAATGCTTCGCGCCTTTTCCAGATAACGGCGAGCCGTAGTGTTGTCACCTGACATTTTGTACGCATCGGCGACCAGACAGTGAAGGGCGCCGGTATCTGAGCGAGCGCCGCCGCGATCGAGAAAGTCGAGCAAACGCAGGGCCCAGCGAATAGACTCCTGGTACAGCCCCGTTTCATTGTAGGTAAAAGTAATTCCGTGGCATGCCTGTGCGTAGGCCACGCCTTCCCCGCTGTCCTCCGTATACAACTCAACGGCGGACAACAAGTGTTTCATTGCAGCGGCAAAATCGCCGCGATTTGCTTCAAGCGTTCCAATCTGACTGTGAAAATAGCAGAGCTCACTTTGGACGGTTAGCTGCTGCCCCACCTCCCGCATCTGCTGAATTTCAGCCGCGCATTCCTCGTGTTTATTCATCCCTTCATACAGCCGGGCGCAAAAACTCAGGCCGTACAATTGCAGCCTCTTCAATCCCAGCGTAAATGCCCGTTGCTTAAACGCATGTGCCAGATTCAACAATTTCTCAGGTTCATCGTTATATGCGCTCAAGCCGATCAAGGTGATCTCATGAAGTTCCTCTCCTGTCATTTCGAGAACTGAGGCAGGAGAGATTTTTGTTAAGTCGTGTGGTTTCATTGGACTGTGTTGCATGGTTTTCCGCCGCCTTGTTTTTCATTCATTCGCCAGTTAAACTACCAACCGGATATGCACCGTCCGGACAAACGGCCATAGCTCTTCAACGTTCGGTAGGTGAAGTAGCAGCGTTCCCGCCCGGAGAAAATCAGTGCACAAAATCACGACCTGAAAAATCGGTATTATGCTCGATTGAAAATGCGACTATGTGAATGTTGCATAATCCCGCTCGGCTGTGATCCTCCGATCGTTTTTGACTTGCCTTTTAACTCAATGCGTGTATGCCGGCTCGGGCAACTGCCTGGCAACAATCAAATGGACACATAACTTTCAAATAGGTCCACTTTGCGCTTTAGTGTTGAGGACGAGAATACAATATTTCCGACTTTCGGAACATGACATAATTGTTGACCTCGATTCGTCATTGCGCAGATACTTACCAGTGCTGAGCGCTTCAACGCGAAGATAGCTGTTTAATTGTTCACCTGCTCAAACAAACTGCTTTTGGCTCTTTTGTTTGTCATGGTGGTTTCATTTTTACGCACTCAGGAATGTTGCGGGCACCACAATATTTGTTAAGCCGGCTTAATTGTTGCGACAACAACACTTCATCGATCAACCGACGAAGACCGATTTGCAAACAAGTCAAATTTCAATGCTATACCGCGTACTAAGGCTCATGACGGGCAAACAACGCAGGTAGAGATTACATACATAATACCGTCAGTCAACGGCTGTACTGTCGGAGAGCATTGTCCCTGTCCGAGCAAAAATTGACAGTAAATTGCAATATTTGCAATCGACAAGTTGACTGTCGCTGGAAGCCGCGCAGTTGACGCTCCTCTATCGAATCATTCGGTCAGGTAAAGCAACTGAATAACTATTCCCACTGTCGGGCCGCCATGAAAATCACCGTCAACCGACCGCACTCTTCCGAACGCAACGAGATTTACACGCTCATCGACACAGTGATTCGCGACACGATGATACGCGACGGCGTGGACGCCAAGGCAGACTTCATAGAGGAAGAGGTGCGGCGGCAGCAGGGCTGTCTGGACGCCGATTTCCGCAGCACGGGTAGCGAGGTCTTTTATCTGGTCGCCAGAACGAAAGAGGACAGGATTGTCGGCACCATCGCACTAGTGCCCGCCAATTCCGTGATCTGCACCAATCTTGAGTTCGATTCAACAACAACGCCGGAGATCGGCAATGTGCTGGTACACCCGGAGTACCACGGTTGCGGCGTCGGCGCGGCCATGTTTCGTGCAATTATTGACCAGCTCAACGAAAAGCAGCTTGCGGAGTTTGTGCTGGACTGCGGCTATCAGGTGTCGCAGGGCTACTGGAAAAAACACCTGGGTGAACCGGATGTGTTTCTACGCGACTTCTATGGTCGCGGCATTGGACACATGATCTGGAAACGGCAGGTAGCAGCGACCGGGATTGCCTTCTGAGACCGGGCTTTGGTATTCCGATACAACGCTGAGTTGGCAAGCACAGAGGCTGCGACTTTTGCACCTTCCAGGCATTGAAGCACATCTCGTACCTGGTTGATCGATTGTCGGGCCATTGATTGTGATCTGAGAGCATTCGGACTTGTGACTGTAAACGTGTGCATTTGTGTATTGCAGCTAGCGGTTGGCGGATTGCAGCTCGCTGATGACATGATTTGCAGTAACGAGTAGACGAGTTTTCAGACTGGTATTTGACTTAAAAGCCGGATTCCTTAGTGATCAATGGGCCCTCCCCCGCCGCCACCGCCAGACAGCATTTCCACCACCAGGTACAAGAACCCTTACCCGCCCGCCCACCGGTTTATTCTGCATACCTCGCAGTCAAACAGGCTCGCTCCGCTACGCGTATTCGGCGCTCACCTGCCCGCAGACTAACTCCCGCGCCGCACAATTCCATGCCCTATCGTACCAAGCGTATCCAATTTCGAGGGTAAACGCGCCTGCACGCTACTTGAACGGATCGCCGAAACACCTCACACCTGCAATGACGTGACGGACTCGACGCGCTGCCGACGTCTCAGTTCGCCATTTCCAATCAGACTGAAAATGGTCCACGGGTGCCGCGATATGTGGTTGATCTCTCGTTGACAAACAAAATCATCATGGAGCTTACCGAAGGTAGAAGCGATCTGCTAAGTGCGCTGCGATGCGGGTTTTGAAAAATTGACGGAAGGCGGCAAATTGCAGGATGGAAACTACCGCAAATCGCAATGCCGTCGAACGCTCAAAGTTGAGCGTCGCTAAAATGCGCAGTGAGTTTAACAGTAAGACCGACATTATGGCGCGCCTGAAATACCTCTGTCGGGAAGGACGCCTGATTGTTGAACAAAGTCCAGGCGATTACCTGGAATTGTCCGATGGTGTTCTGGCGGAAATTGAACTCATCGATGACAAAAGCCTGCAGGGCGAACTGTATATGCGACGTGGCTGTGCGTTTACCAGGCTGGCCGCAAATGAGGAAGCACGCCGGGACTTAAACAAAGCCAGAGATCTTGCCGAAGAAGTCAATGACAAAACCCTGTTAATGTTCACACTGAAAGAGCTGGCGACGCTGTACGTCTACGCCGGGCAGGTATCGGAAGGCATGCAATTCCTGAGACAGACGGAGGAGCTCGCCGTCGCAGCCGAAAATTACGGGGTGTTAACTCACGTGTGTTTTATAGCCAGCCTGGGATACATATCCCAGAGTCGTTACCACAGCGCAATTCGCGAATGTGAGCGTTCGCTGGAATATGCCAACAGGGACGGCCGCAGTCCCGGCACGGAGAGCATTCATCACAACCTTGGAATAGCCTATGCCGGACTGGAAAACTACGAGGAAGCGATTCGCAATTTCAACATTTCGCTCAACATTGCACGCAGTATCAACTATCCTATTAACATCGCAAATGCCCTCCTGTGTATTGCGCGCGCCAAAGTGTTAAACAAGGACGTCGACGACAACGTGTTTGACCTGCTGCGTGAAGCCGAAGGTTTCGCAAACATGCTGCAAAGCAACATCCAGCGGGAAGGTGTTGCCGCCGTCTGGGCCATGGCCCTGTTCGAACGAGGCGAATACGCCGACGCGCGCAGCTACGCTCTGAGAGCTCTGGAGATAGCCAGAAAAGTTAAACTTCTGCGCAACGAATGCTCGGCCTGTATTCTGCTTGCGCGGCTCGACCTCCAGGCCGGCAACCTGAATGGCGCCAGGGAATATGCCGAACGCAGCCTGGAAATTGCCGGCGAACAACATTTTAACGGCGAAAAAGCACAGGCGATGTTTATTCTGAAAGACATTCGAACTGCCACTGGTGAATTTGAAGCGGCGCTCGAATTACTGGAACAACATGCGGCACTGATTAAAACAATCAACGATGAAAAAATGGAGTTGATGTACTCCGACATGACGCGCACTGTGGAGATCGAACAGTCGCGCCAGGAGTTGACAATTGCCACGACCAAGTCCGCATTGCAACAGCAGGAGTCTCTGCAGGTGGAACGCGAACGCGACCAAATGCGCAATCAGCTCGTCGCAAAAACAATTCAGATCTCAACAAAAAACGAGCTGCTGCAGGAAGCTGTTAAACTCATGAAAACAGCCGTGGCCAATCGTGATCCGCATATACGCAGCGAGCTGCGTTCCATGTGCCGCGACATATCGATCCACCTGAACGAAGACAATTTGTGGAACGAATTTGAAGAGCAATTTTCCCTCATCCACCCCGGATTCATGGAACGCCTGCAATCGCGCCACCCCGACCTCTCTTCACAGGAGCGCAAAATCTGTGCACTGATGAAACTCGAGATCCCCTCAAAAGACGTCTGCCGCATCATGCGTTTAAGTCAGCGCAGCGTGGAATCACATCGCTACCGCATCCGCAAGAAAGTCGGCCTGGACGGCAAAATGGACTTGCAGCCTTTTCTGCGCGAACTGGCCTGAATCCTTATTCCCGGATCGCGTTGTGCTGCGCACCGCTCCATGATTTTTTTTGTTTGTCAGCGAACGCGAAGGCTTCAACATCTTAACCAATCCGCTGCGCTCCGGCACGAGGTTAACAGACCTGCAGCCGGGATCTCTGCATGAATTGCGGCAGATCCCGGCCGGATAAAGTTTAAATCGCATTAACATTCAGGCGCGTGGCGTTTTTGTAACGCGTAGTTACCATCGACCCTAAACGGCGGCGGAGGCCGAAAGCCACAAAGCCTTGAAATACAAGATGTTACAGGCACCACAGCTTTCTACCACGGGCAAATCAGACAGCTGAACTCCTCAAGTTTTTTCGCTGTTTGCGTAGGTTTGCAGTAGGGACCACAGCGCTATTTGATTGTAAATTGTCTTCGTTACTGCTCAAACTGTACGGCGGAATCGCCGCGTCATTTCCGGTTGAACTTACTCTACCGGCCGGGTAACCCCTGCCGTAATAGCCCGAAATCGGCACAAATAAACATGGCTTCTCCCAAGGCCATGCGCAGTAGAAGCAGACAACCGCCGTCGATTGTGGTCGGCATTCTTGTTTAACAATTGGGTCAGGTCCTGACAGGAAGCGCGAACGCAGTTGGCGCGCCTCCCGGCAGCGTCTTGCCCGAACTACACACACGCGCACTGTTTTCAGAATTCAATTCCCTGTTCACTTAACACAATCAATTCGATCAACTATGCAATCTAAACGTTCAGCATCGCGCTCCGGTGAATTGCTGCGGCGCTACCGCAAAACGCTGCGGCAGATTAAACGCTTGCGAGCACAGGACGTCGGCACACTTAAAGTGCGTCGGCGTCTTGCCGTTTTGACCAAACGCGTTCAATATCTGGCCGAGCGCCTCAATCCATTCCGGCGACCGGTCGTTCAGACCGGTCTGTTGGCAATGGCGGCGGCCTTCCTCGGTCATGTGGATACGCAGGCGTCCAGCCCGTACAAGTTCACCGACCTCAGCCCGGCAACAAATGCGCTCAATGTCGCTAATGGCGCCAATATCGTCATCAGCTTCAGCAACGGCGTCGATGTTCCGACGGCGACCGGCGCCAACATCCGCGTTTATGGTTCACAGACGGGATTGATCTCCGAAAGCGGCCTTTTCAGCGGCACTGTTCCCGGCCCGGTAACCTTCAATCCCGCCGCCGATTTCCAACCGGGTGAACTGATATCCGTCACGCTCACGGAAAATATTCTCGACGATGACGGCAACAATCCCGAAAAACCACAGGTATTCAGTTTTACCGCCGCCGTAGACGGCGGCGAGGGCGAGTTTACGCCCGCCGGCATCATCCGCACCGCCACCTACTCCAAAAGCGTTGAAATTGGCGATCTGGACGGCGACGGCGACCTCGACATTTTGCATCAATGGGACGACGACGGCAGTTCCTATGCGATCGAGTCGCTGCTCAACGACGGTTCGGGATCATTTACGCTGCAGCAGTCGCTCGCAATCCGCAGCGACAACATCGAGACAGGCGACCTTGACGGCGACGGCGATCTTGATGTGGTACTGCCTTCGGTCAACAGTTCCAAGATTCCGGTGATCCTGTTAAACAACGGCGACGGAACATTCACATCGCAGCATATCGGCAGCAACAACGCCTTTCATGCCACCGTCGGAGACATGGACAAGGACGGCGACCTCGACATCATTATGGGCTTGAACGTCAATGCACTGCAGTTTTTCCGCAACAACGGCGACGCCACTTTTGTCAGCTCGACCTACGGCGTACACGGCGGATTTTCAATTACCGATGTCAAGAACGGCGATCTCGACGGCGACGGCGATCTCGATGTTGTCTTTAAACAGTACAGCGGCAGCGAATATCTGTTCCTGTTTAACAACGGCGACTTCGGCTTTTCCTCGAGCACAATGACCGGCGCTTCCGCGCGCGCTATTGACCTTGGCGACATTGACGGCGACGGCGATCTCGACATGGTGACGTCCGCTTTCTGGCTCAACGACGGCAGTGGAACGTTTACAAGCCAGAGCTCCGCTCCGACCAACGCGGCCGGCGGCCTGCGTTTAGGCGATCTCGACGGCGACGGCGATCTGGACGTGGCGCTTGTTAACTTTGGCGGCACCGACAACCAGATTCTGATTAACAACGGCGACGGCACTTTCGGAAGTTCGACGTTTAAAAGCGACAGTCACAACAATCGCCGAATAGCGCTGGGCGATCTGGACGGCGACGGCGACCTGGATGCAGTCTCCGCCGTGTACCTGTATAATCAGGGGGTGGAACTGTGGTTAAACGGCTCAAATGGCCCGACGTTCTCCCCCGCCAAAAACACGCCCGCGGCCGCCTGCGACGCTGATATCACGATTACCTACAAGGAACCGATGAACACGTCCACGCTGACGTCGGCCACGGTTCCCAACAACGCCAATTTGATTGTCTACGGCATGCAGACCGGACACATCACAACGAAGGCGAGCATCAGCTACGAAGACGACGGTACGCGCGTCAGAATCAATCCGGCGTCCAACTTCAAACCCGGTGAACAGATCATGGTGACCGTCACCGGCGCAACGACCTTCGTTGGTGAGTTGCAGCCGGCGGCCGCATATTCATTCACGGCGGAAGTAAAATCCGGCGACGGCAGATTCGAACAGTTCGACCCACAGATTGACCGCAAGGCGAATATCATTTGCGTCGGCGATCTGGACGGTGACGGAGACATCGATGCCGTACTTGGCGACTACTTCCAGAATCTGATTGTGCTGCACAACGACGGTTCGGGCACGCTGACTGAAGTGATGACGACTCCGTTCAGCGTCGAAGGGCTGGCACTGGGCGATCTGGACGGCGACGGCGACATCGACATCGCCGCCAATGAGTCGGACGACGATTTTCATTTGTTTTACAATGACGGCGACGGCCAGTCTTTCACCCTGATGACCGTGGCGGCAGCCAGTTCCGGCGACAAAGGCATTGCCCTGGGCGATCTGGACGGCGACGGCGACCTCGACCTGGTCGCAGGCGACAACAACGACTATTACAACACTTCCATTCTGTGGAACGACGGCGACGGGAACTGGACCAACGACATCCTGGGCAGCGGCGCGGGTGGATACACGGTCGCCCTCGGCGATCTGGACGGCGACTGCGATCTCGACATCATCCGCCCCGATGAATTGGCTACTGGACACAACCAGATCTGGTTTAACAACGGCGACGGTACGTTTAACAAAACAAGCTTCGGCAGCGGCGGCTATTGGGACGCCAAAGTTGGCGACCTCGACAACGACGGCGACCTGGACGTGGTGCTTTCCGGAGTGTATTCCTATCTGGGTACCGAGATTGCCAATGCACTCTGGTTAAACAACGGCGACGGCACCTTTGCCAGCAGTGAGTTCGGCCGTGAGGGCATACAGCGCAACATTGGACTGGGCGACGTCGACGGCGACGGCGACCTGGACATGATTCTGACGCGCGAGTACTTTATGGGCAATCCGGGAGACGCCTCGTTGCAGGTCTACCTTAACAACGGCGACGCAACATTCGATTCATACGCCATGGGCGCGACCAACGCCGGGCGCAACGGTATCGCACTGGGCGATCTGGACGGCGACGGCGATCTGGAGATTTTGTCCGGCGGATACACCAACGACCTGGAAAGCTGGAACAACGGCATCCCGCCTGAAATTCACGCGGTTTCATCGGGGTGTTTGTTTACAACCACGGGCAGTCTGGCACTCGATCTGACGGGACTCTCGCTCGGCGACGTCACCGCAGCAACGCTTACGCTCCCGAACAACTCGTCGATCGGTCTTGTGGTTGCCTCTTCAACGGCCACTATGCTTGCCACCGAGATTCCGGCCGGAAGCGCGCTGTCGAGCGGAACGTACACGCTCAAACTGTACGATCTAGACGGCATGGGCAGCACGACGTTTTCTATCAGCGCTCTGCCGTCCGTCAGCGGCACACTCTGCGGTTGCCCGGAAACTCCGTTAACATACACGGCCGAGCCGCCCGCCGGCGTGGGCGACGCCGACTCCTGGAGCATCTCCGGCGGCGTGATCCTGAGCGGTCAGGGCACAAGCACCGTCGTGGTCGAGTGGAATCAGGGTGGAGCGGATAAACTTACGCTCAATCGCACGTTTGCCGCCGGCTGTACCACTGCCGTCGTGTTGAACGTCGCTCCCAAAACCCTGATTGTCAACCCGGATGTTAAACAGGTTGCGGCTGGCGAAACCGCCGATGTGGATGCACTGGACAACGACAGCGGCGACTCCCTTTCTCTGAAAACAACGGCTACTCCCGACCATGGCAGCGCCTCGATTTCGGAAGGTGAAATTACTTACACGGCCGACGCCGGCTTCAACGGCCTGGACGTGTTTGATTACTCCGTGGAAGACGGCAATGGCTGCGTCGTCACCAGCGCCGTTGTGATGGTCGTCGGCAATGCCTGCCTGCCGGGCAATCTGCAATTTGTCGAGCGCGAAAAAGATCGCAAAAACGGCGTGCTTGGACTGAACAATGTCGGCAACACGGCAATCAGTCCGGACGGCAAACACCTGTATGCCGCAGGCTGCAACGATCACTCGATTGTTCTGTTTAATCGGAGCAGTACCGATGGCACCATTGAATATGTGGATCGTTATCGCCACGGCCACGGCGGTGTTAACAAAATCCGCTACGTAAGCGACCTGGCTTTCAGCCCTGAAGGCGACCATCTGTATGCCGTGAGTTATGGCGACAATTCCCTGGTAGCTTTTTCACGCGATGACGAAGATGGAACTCTGACGCAGATTCAATGTGAAAAAGACAACTCCGGTGGTTTCGACGGGTTGAAAGGCGCTTCGGCTGTTGCAGTCAGTCCCGACGGAGAGAATATCTACGTGGCCGGCAAAAGCGAACACAGTATTGCCGTCATGCAACAGTCCGGCGGAATGTTTGTGTTCCTGGAGCGCCTTAAAGATGGTTCGGACGGCGTCGATGGCCTGAAGGGTGTTTGCGACGTGGCGATCAGTCCCGACGGCAAACACGTGTATGCCGCCGGATCCGGCGACGATGCCGTGGCGGTGTTCAGCCGCAGCGCCTCGGATGGATCACTGACGTTCATCGAACGCCATCGGGACAACAAAAACGGCGTCAACGGACTGGCCAAAGCCGTGGCGGTTAAAGTCAGTGCAGACGGACGCCACGTTTACGTAGCCGGGAATGGTGATGACGCCGTGGCGGTGTTTGCCCGCAACGACAGCAGTGGAGCGCTAACCTATGTCAACGACTACAGCGATCGCGATGCCGGTGTAGCGGGTCTCGATGGTGCGGCCGACGTAGCGGTTGGATTCGACGGTTTCCAGGTCTACGCATCAGGCGAAGGCGACAACGCCGTCGCGCATTTTTCGCGCAAACCGGTAAGCGGCGAGTTGAACTTCGAAGAACGCAAAAAAGACGGCAAAAACGGCGTCGACGGATTGCGCGGTGCAAAAGGCATCGAGGTCAGCCGCGACAGCAAGTTCGTGTACGTGGCCGGTTCCAACGACGATGCCGTGGCGGTGTTTTATCGCAACCTCAAGCCGATTGCCCGCGACGACGACTACACGGTCATGACCGGTGTGGAGTCGCTGCCGAGTGAAATCCCCGTCGACAACTCCGTCGAGTTTTGTGTTCTCGACAACGACGTGGAAATCGACGGTGATCAGATCAAGATAACGAGCGTCACGAATCCGGGCAGCGGTGAAGCGGCGCTCAACGCCGACAGCACCAAGGTCAGGTACACGCCTCCGGGCACGTCCGGACTGCCGGCGGAAATTCCGGCGTCCATGGAAGACGAATTCAGCTATACCATCAGCGATGGCCGGGACGGCAGCTCGACGGCCACCGTCACCGTGCAGCTGGGCGGCGCTCCATACCGCAATGGTGTCGATGCACCGGCTGCAACAAGCGGTCCCGCTCTGCTCGAACAGCTGACGGCGGCTCCCAACCCGACACAGGGCGACAGCCGCATCGAGTTCAGACTGAACCGCAACGCCGCCGTCCACGCCGAGGTGCGCGATCTGACCGGGCGGTCCGTGGCACAGCTTCTCGACGACAACTACGTCGCCGGCGAATACCGCATCGAGTGGAACGGCAGCGACGGCAATGGACGAATGTTGACAAGCGGCATGTACTACATAGTGCTTCAGGCCGCCGACGGCAACGAGACGATTCAACGAGTAGTGCCATTGGTATTGGCGCGTTGATCGAAGGAATGCGGGCGGGGGGCGATGTGTGCGCACGCCCCGCGCTCGTCATTCTTGTCCTGCGCATCGGATGTAAAACAGCTCGATGCCGAAACGCGGCTTGGTGTGTCCCGACAACTCCCTCACCAGGGTGTTAAACACAACTCCCGATGACAAACAAAAAAGTCATGGAGCGTACCGCAGGTAAACGCGGTCATGGTTCAGGAAATGTTAATCACCTCATGATGTTGACGATGCGCGTCAACTGCTCGTTATCGGTAGTTAAACGACAGAGATAGGTTCCCGACGCCAAGGCTGCGATGTTTAACTCCATCACGTGCTCGCCCGCCTGCACAGCATGACGGTTTACCGCGGAATGCAACACGCCGCGCATATCGTACAATTCCACGCGCAGTGAAGTCGGCGCCGATACGCGCAGCACGGCCGAAATCGACTCCGTCCCGTCGTAGTGAAGTTCAAACGCCGGATCGGCATCGCGTGAATCAACCGAAATGTCAACATCGGATACAGGTGAATCGGAAAGTTCAGCACGGAAAATCCCGTGTTCATAGGTTGCGGCATACAGCGCGCCGTCAACCAGTTCGAGATTTGCAATCCGGAAATCTTCCGTGGGAAATCCCTCCGTAGAAAGCAACTCCCACGTCGTGCCGAAATCGGTGGAATAGATAATGTGCTGAAACCCGGCAAGATAGATCGCTTCGTCGTCGGCAGCACCGGCGGAGTAATATTCGGGATATTCGGTTTCCGGCAGCGCCGGTTGAACCCAGCTTGAGCCGTCGTCGAGGGAACGGAACACGCCCCGCGTCGTAGCCGCGAGCAGCGCTTCATCGTTGGCCCGGATAGAGGATATTTTACCGGCGTCCGGCCCTAAAGACAGGGACAACCAATCACGCCCCAGATTCTCGCCGCGAAGCAGACCGGAACCGTTACGATCGATTAAAAACACCGTGCGATTCCTGACCAGGCCGCTGTTACCTGTGCCGGACGCTGTAATGCTCGTACCGTCGAGCCTTTCCGTGCCGTCAGGAGCGATTCTCAGAATTTTGTTGTGTCGCAGTAGCAGATATACATTCCCGTCGGCAGCCCACATTGCCAAAGCTTCGTAGTCGCGGTCGCTTAACATATGTGTTTCCCAGGTGACGCCGCCGTCGTGCGAACTGTACAACTCCTTGCCGACAAGGTAGATCACGTCATCAACACGCCTGACTATGCCAATTTCTCCCGGCGGGAACACGGTCGCGGGTTCCTCCCAATTTTGCCGTTTATCCAGGTCCATCGCGCGCCAGTCCAGATAGCGCGGTTTGATGTACATGTTCTCGCCGGCAACCCACATTGCCTGAAGAGATTGCACATTCATGCCTTCGTTCAGGAATTCAAGCTGATTGTCCTGCGTGTTGTAATTCGCCAGACCGCGGCCGGGCAGCGAGAAAATCACATTGTCATTGATCGGCAGCATTTGGGCGGCGTGGAGACTGCCCGCCTCGTTGTTTAACTTTGTCCAGCTGCCGCCACCGAGCGATTGATACACACCGTTGCTCGTGGAAACATAACGCCGATCGCCAAGATCGATCAGATCGTTAACAAATGTCACGTCCTCCAGACCATCTGCGCCGGCCTGCCAATTCTCCCCCATGTCGTCGCTGTAGTACAGTCTCTGTCTGGTCTCGGTCTGGTATTCGCAGATGTAAACACGATCCTCCACGACTTTCATGAAGTAGACCTGATCAATCGGCGTGGTGGGTTGCTCGACCTCTCCGCTGCTGCGGTCGATCCGGTCAAAGCGGCTGGCCAACGTAAAATAATGGCTCTTCGATATCCCCATTTTTGTGTCAACTCCGCCGCGCGTCAGCGAATGCAGTTGTTCAAAGTTGTCCCCAAGGTCCAGGCTGCGGAACAAACCGCCGTCCGTCACAATAAAAAGCGCATCACCTTCACGCTCAAGACCGCGCACGATCCCGGAAAGACCGCTTCTCCCCGCCGTTTGCCAGGATTTACCCTGGTCGTCGGAACGAAACAATTCGCCGTCCGCATAGACGATCAGATGATCGGACATGTAAACTATACCGACCACTCCCACAACCGTGCGCAGCGGCGTTTCGGTGAATTCCCAGGTCCTGCCGTCATCGGCCGAACGCAGCAAACCGTAATAATCCACCCCCGCATACAGCATTCCATCGTGCTCGTCAAATACCGCAACATCCGGATTGTACAGCGGTTCAATTTGTTGCCACTCCCCTTCAATATCATTGGCGCTCAGCGGCAGGACGTATATCGCGATCAGAATGGCGCATATGCAAATGCGTGCGAATGGTAAAAAGTGCTTCATGATTGGTTTTCCTTTTTGCGGTAAAAACACACATCGAGGGACAACAAGACACAGCAGCAGCCCCGCGGTTGCCGTGACCAATGTCGGCTGCCTGAGTCCTGCGCTGAATTTCAGTTTTGCACAGACCTCATGTACCAACACTTTCGCCCGGTCGATAATCTCATAATATTTCACCTTCTCCTCCTGCGATGCCGGACCGCGTCTACCTTCGGTACGCTCCATGATTTTTTTGTTTGTCAACGAATTGAAAGTCCCACGTCACTGCTCTGTTCGCCGCACGCGGCTCAGGCCGCAGATATGGCCCTTGAAGACATGCAACGTGCGGCTCGCGCCCTGTGATTTGCTTCCGGCCATGCGGCGGCGGAAATTTGTTATGTTGCAAGTTTTGTGGTTCAACCTGGACGCGATTCTGAACGGACAAAAAATGACAAGATCGACATTCCTGCAGGCAGCATTAACATTCTGTCAATTGGCAATCCTGTTTTGTTTAAGCACCGCTGCTATGTCGGCACAGACCGGGGTTATCCGCGGGAACGTGGTGGACGCCTTAAACAACAATCCGGTCATCGGAGCGACCATCCGGGTTGAAGGGACGCAGCTGGGCACGATCACGGACAGCGAAGGCGCGTTCCTTCTGGCCGGTTTTGAGCCCGGTCTGTACAACATCAGCGCATCCTCAATCGGATATGAGTCGCGTAAGATATTTGAAGTGGAAGTCACAAACTCACGGCCGGCCGTCGTACAGATAGCATTGACGCCCAAAGCCGTCGAACTGGAAGGCGTCGTGGTCGGCGGATCGCGATTTAACAACAAGATAGAAGAAAGCCCGCTCTCGCTGCGCTCGCTGGGCAATGCCGAAATCAAACGCAGCCCCGGCGCAAATCGCGATATATCGCGTGTTATCCAGACCTTGCCGGGCGCGGCATCGACCGTAAGTTTCCGCAACGACATTATCATTCGCGGCGGAGCGCCCAATGAAAACCGCTTTTTCCTCGATGGAATTGAAGTGCCGACGATCAACCATTTTGCAACACAAGGCGGTTCGGGCGGCCCGGTTGGTTTGTTAAACGTCGATTTGATTTCCAATGTCGATTATTACGCCGGCGCCTTCCCGGCCTCGCGCGGCAATGCCCTGTCGTCCGTGTTTGAATTCCGGCAAAAACAGGCCCGAACGGATCGGTATACGGCCAATGCCGTTGTCGGCGCCAGCGACCTTGGACTCACGCTGGAAGGGCCGCTCGGTGAAAACAGCAGTGTGATTGTCTCGGGTCGACGCTCCTATTTGCAGATTCTCGCCGACCTCGTGGGCCTCCCCTTCCTGCCCACCTACAACGACGCCCAACTTAAACTGACGCACAACTTTGACGACAAAAACAGGCTGAGTATCATCGGGCTCGGCGCCATCGACGACTTTGAGTTAAACTTCGACGCAAACGACACCGAGACAAAACGCTACCTGCTGAATTTCCTTCCGATCCAGACGCAGTGGAGTTATACCCTGGGTGCGAATTATCAGCATTTTCGCGACGATGGTTTTTATACTTTTGTCGTCTCCCGCAACGAGTTCAACAACGATTTTGTCAAGTACAACAACAACGACGACAGCGACCCGCAAAACCTGACGCTCGACTACAATTCCAGGGAAATCGACAATAAAGTGCGGCTGGAGGACTTCCGTCAGTTCGACAACTTCAACCTGACGCTCAGCGCCAATCTGGATCAGAATGCGTACACAAACGAGACCTTTAATCGCTTTGCGACGCAGCAGGGCGTGCTGCTGCGGAATTTCAGCAGCGAGTTAAACACGCTGCGCTGGGGTTTTTCGGCACAGGCGTCGACGCGCCTGATGGACAAACGCTTGCTGCTCTCGGTCGGGCTGCGCACGGATGCCTCCGACTATTCGGACGAAACCTCAAACCTCCTGGATCAACTTTCGCCTCGTTTTTCGGCCGCGTATTTTCTCAGCGAGTCGTTCAGCGTCAATTTCAACACGGGCGTGTACTACCAGCTTCCGGCGAACACGGTTCTCGGTTATCGCGACTCAGAAACGGGCACTTTGATTAACAAAACAAATGGAATCACCTGGATCAGGAGCACACACCTTGTTGCCGGAATTGAACAGACGGTGTACGACGGCAACGGCACGCTGACGCTCGAAGGGTTTTACAAGAAGTACGACAACTATCCTTTTGCGCTGGACCAGCAGGTTTCGCTGGCCAATCTGGGCGGCGACTTCGGCGTTGTCGGCAGCGAGCCGGTCACGCCGACGTCTGAAGGGCGCAGTTTCGGTCTGGAATTCCTGGGGCAGTTGCGCGCCACCGACGGCTTTTACGGCATTTTGACTTACACGTTCATGCGCAGCGAATTCACGGATGCAAGCGGTGAATATCAGCCGTCTTCCTGGGATTTCCGTCACATCATCAGTTTAACCGGCGGCAAGAGTTTCGGCAACGGCTGGGAGATCGGCGGTCGCTGGACGTTCTACAGCGGCGCGCCGTACACGCCATTTGATGTGCCGGCTTCGGTTCAACGCGAGAACTGGGACGCGCGCGGCGCGGGGCTGGAAGACTTCTCACGCGTCAACAGCATGACGACGGACGCCTACCACCAGTTAAACATCCGGGTGGATCGAAAGTTTTTCTTTGAGACCTGGAGTCTGGGCGTCTACCTCGACATTCAAAACGCCTACGCCTTTGAGACGGTGCTGCGCGACTATCTGGACGTCGAGCGCGACGCCGCCGGCATGCCGATTGTCGATCCGAACAATGCCGACGCCTATCTGCCGCGATTTATCGAAAACACCAGCGGCCAGGTGCTGCCGACGATCGGTGTGATTGTTGAGTTGTGATTATTGGGTTGTGATTATTGGGTTGTAATTGGCGGGTTCTCTGCTGCCATCTACACCGGCAGCAGTATTCCACCTCCGGCACATAGCTGCACGTATACTTGTCACAGACTTGACAACTGTACACGCGCCACTAAACGACGCACCCAACATCTGACCACTTCAAACCCGGTGATAAACAAAAAATTCAAAAAGGCGCGACCGCCCGCGGGCGCAAGCCGCTCAGGCAGACGCGTAAAACAAACCGTGTCGTTCGAGGAGATTAACGATCGAGCCACTTCTGGAACAGCGGCGTCTTTTCGCGACTGATAATAATGTCCGTCATAAACTCCGGGTGAACAGTGATTTTGAGGCGACTGTTCTGGTAGTTGACAATCTTGCGGATAGAGGAAATCTTGGTGATAATCTTGCGATTTGCGCGGAAGAATATTTTGGGGTCCAGCAGCGACTCCAGCTCCTCCAGCGTGTAGTCAATGATAAACTTGCGGCGCTCGTTGTCGACCAGATAGGTAATCTTCCCTTCGGCGTAAATATAGGCGATCTCTTCCACCGTGGTAAAACGGATCACCTCGCCGGCTTTGATGAGGAAGCGTTTTTTGTAGTTGTGCGTTAAACTCTGCAACATCGTCTGCATCGCCGCAAGATCAATCGGCGGCTCGGACTGCGGAGCGGCGGCAGTGTTGTTGCCGCGCAAACTGTGAAATTTATCGATCGCCGCACTCAGGTCTTCGTATTTGATCGGTTTTAACAGGTAGTCGATACTGTTGACCTTAAAAGCCTTGATGGCGTATTGATCGTAGGCCGTCGTAAAAATGATCGGAGCGCAGACCTTGACATCGTTGAAAATGTCAAAACTCGATCCATCCGACAGATGAATATCGAGGAATATCAGGTCGAGATCGGGAGTGCGGCTCAGAAATTCAACGCTGTCGTCAACCGAGTCCAGGACGTCCACAATCTCGACGGAGCTGTCGTAGCGGCGGACAAATTGCGCCAGTTGCTCGGCGGCCGGCGTCTCATCTTCAACTATCAATACTTTCATAGTTTGTACTCCGAAAACAGCAGAGGCAGTTTAACCGTAAAATAGTCGCCGCTGTCGCTCACGAGAATCTCGCGGCTGCTGAGGAACTGATAGCGACGCTCGATATTGTTCAGTCCGATGCGCGTGGAAGGTTGTGTGTACATCTTGCGCTGCAGGTTGTTGCGAACCACCAGGAATTCACCGTCCTCAATAAATATCTCGATCTTCAGCGGCTTTTTATTGGCGACAACGTTGTGTTTAATCGCGTTTTCAATCAACATCTGCAGAGTAACCGGCGGAATCATGCTGCAGCAGGAGTACTGTTCCGGCACATTGATATTAATTGAAATGCTGTCGGCGAATCGCGTTTTCAACAAAAAGAGATAGGAGTTGGCGAACTCGATTTCCTCCTGCAGGTCCACGAGTTCGTCGTCCTGATGTGAAATCATATAACGATACACGCTGGAGAGTCGGTGCACGAATTCCGACGCCACTTCGGTGTTCGATTGCATGAGCGTAGCAAGTGTGTTCAGACTGTTAAACAAAAAGTGCGGGTTGACTTGCGTGCGCAGCGCTTCAAACTGCGATTCAACGCTCATTTTTTTAAAGCGCTCCGCTTCCACCATGCTGTCTTTCCACTTGGCCATGTAGTAGTAGACCGCATTACCCGTGTGCATGAGGTTCATGAGTAAAAAAGCAAAGACGCTGAACAGTTTGAGTGAAGGCTCCAGCAGATCAAACGGCATGTGGTTGAACCACATGCAGCCGAGGCCGGGCAGAACGACGACAAATCCGACTGAGTAAATTGTGGCCAGAGGAAAGGTTGCAAAAAAGCGCCGCCACATGGTTTTGACGTCCGTGTAGTCCGACTCGACAAAACGATCCACCATGCGAATGATAAATCGGTTGCCTTCCCACACGGCCAGCACAATAAACAAAGTGAGCACAAACAGGCCGGCGTCACTGATCTGAAAGCGTATAAGATCGGTGACCTGAACAAACTCAAACACGCCGAAGAAAAAGATCGACGTGATCAGAATGATCGGATAGCGGAAACGGAATTCCAGCATCGAGGTCGAACTCGCCTGAAGTTGCAATGCACCAGAACCCATAGCCGATCGCATCCAATTTTTAGTTTAGGCGGGCCGCCCCGCCAACCGCCGCCAACGCGGCGCACAACCTCCGAAAGTACGGACCTGCCGCAGAAACTCCACCAGGCAATCGACTGAACCGGCATTCCGGCGACCTGATTCATCCACATAGCGAAGCGAACCCCGACACGGTGCTACAACTGCTGCCGGGCAGGCGAATCTTCCCTCGCGGCGACCAGTTTGTCACGACGCGTGCGGCGGAAAAATCGCCGATAGTTTGTGTAAAACGCGCCAATCGGTAGTTTTGCGGAACAGGTAGAAACACTGGGGCTGCCATGGGAACAGAACCGCCTTGCCGGGCCCCTGCCAAAAAGATCAAATCTGCGGCTGCCTGCGGCCTGATTGAAGGGACCGGATCTTGACCAAACTCAGCGTTAACCTCAACAAAGTCGCCCTCGTGCGCAATACGCGATCGCGTGGAATTCCGGACGTCGCACACGCCGGTGACATGGTGCTGGCCGCCGGAGCCGACGGACTTACGGTCCATCCTCGCCCCGATTTGCGTCACATTACACCGGCCGACGTACGCAACCTGGGCCCGGTCTGCATGCGGCACCGGGTTGAATACAACATCGAAGGCAATCCCTTTGCCGAGGCAAGCGACCTCTACCCCGGATTTATGGCTCTGATACGCGAGATGCGACCGGCGCAGTGCACCCTGGTCCCCGATTCTCCCACGCAGTCAACGTCCGACCACGGCTGGACTTTCCCCGACGACGCCGAGCGACTTGCCCCGATAATCTCCGATCTGAGATCGCTTGGAATTCGCACGGCTCTTTTCATGGATCCGCTGACGCACATGATGCCCCACGTCCGCGACCTCGGCTGCGACCGCATCGAACTCTATACCGGCCCCTACGCCGAGGCGTTCGGCACGGACGAACAGGATGCCGTCCTCGAGCGATACATCCACGCTGCACAGGCGGCGCGGGACGTCGGACTGGGCGTCAACGCCGGTCACGACCTGGACCTGAACAATCTCGCAACTCTGCTTGCGGCCGTGTCCGTGGACGAAGTGAGCATCGGGCACGCCTTGACGTCAGACGCGCTCCACATGGGCCTTACAGGCGCCGTTCGCGCCTACAGGAGCGTTATCGGTTCGGTCTATCGACAACAGGCACAGAGCTGATTTGCAGCGACGAAAATTTCCGATTTCTCCTTGCGGCTTCTGAAAAATCCCCTTTTGTTAGCCGATGTGTGAGCAGCCGTCGGCATCTTATCAAGAAACTTTTTCCGGGAACAGTCTGTGAAAATCACAACCCAAAATGAGTTTGCCGAGCATGAAATTGCCGAGTCGCTCGGTATCGTCCGCGGCAGTACAATACGTGCGCGCCACGTAGGTAGAGACATTATGGCCGGATTGAAGTCGATCGTAGGCGGCGAAATCCGCGACTATACCAAGATGATGGATCAGTCGCGTGAGGAGGCCCTGGATCGCATGGAAGACGCCGCGCGCGAGCTGAATGCCGACGGGATCGTCTGCGTGCGCTTCGCCACGGCGGACGTCATGCAGAATGCGGCGGAAGTGATGGCCTACGGAACGGCGGTAAAGTTCCGATAACACTATTATTCATGTTCGACTGGTCTGTTGCTGCAGGAGCGTTCCGTCCTGCATTGCCGCTGCACGTGTGTTGAGGACGGCTCGCAAATCGCCGGGGAGCCGGGAAATCACACCAGACCGTTTTTTCATTGGAGACTTCACGTGGCCGAAGACAGAACAGCGATTCTGCTGGTGGAGGACGATCCGGACTATGCCGCCCTCTTCAGAGCGCAGTTGCCCGAAAACTACGACCTGACTGTCGTCTCCTCGGCCGAAGACGGACTTGAATCTATTGACTCCGGCGCTGCCTACATTATCGTCGTATCGGACTACGATCTGCCGGGCATGAACGGTATCGAATTCCTGGAACGCGTGCGCGAACGCGCGCCGCAGTCGGTCCGCATCATGATGACCGGTCATGCAGACCTTGCAGGCGCGACCGAAGCGATCAACAAGGGCAACGTTTTTCGCTATCTCGTCAAGTCCGCGCATCGCAGTGACCTGGCGGCAGCGCTGGCAGACGCGCGCAACCACTTCATGCTCGAAAAGTCGCAGCACGAACTGCTGGAACACACCCTCAGCGGCGCGATCAAACTGATGATTGAACTGCTGTCTATAACCTATCCGGAGATTTTCGGCCGGTCGCGGAAAATTCGAGCGCGGGCGCGCGCCATGGCCACGCGCCTGAACATTGAGCAGACCTGGGAAATAGACGTAGCCGCTCTGCTGTCTCACGTCGGCTGCATCACCCTGTCCCGCGATCTCGTCAAAAAATGGATTGATGGCGAGGAATTAAACAAAGCGGAAAAAGAAACGGTCTGTCAACATCCGGATGTGGGCCGCAACCTGCTGATGAAAATTCCGCGACTGGAAAACGTCGCCAATGCCGTCGGCAACCTCGGCAAGTTCAATCTTTCCACCACGGGCGTCATGCCGCTGCGCAAGGCCACGCGCACCGACGTGCTGACCAGCATCCTGCAGGCGGCCATGGAGTTTGAACTGATTCTGGCGTCCGGAATCACAGAGTCGGAAGCCCTCGATCGCCTGCACCACGAGTCGGCCAAAAAGTACTACTCAGAAGTGCTTGCCGCCCTGCGCGCCGAAATTCTCAAGGCCAAAGTAGGTCATATCGTAGTGGAGATTCCCGTCTCCAAACTCGCCGCAGGCATGATTGTCGCCGACGACATCCGCAACTCCAGCGGATATGTCCTGATTCCCCGCAACCACGAAGTTTCCGAAGTCGAACGCATCCGCGTCACCAATATCGCCGAACGCTCACCCATCGGCCCCATTCGCATTTTGCTGAAAGCCGACGAATAACACGTCGACTTCCCGCCCGGCCACCGCACCGACAGCTCTCAATTTGTCGACGCGCAACACAGCCCGTTGACCGGGAGCTTGAATCTCGGTGACAAACAAGAGGGTTTTGCAGAGGGGATTTCTGTAAAAGATGCAGGCAAAGAATTACACGACGTACTTTGAGATGACTTTGCGAACCATCTTGAGCAGTTGGCTGGTGGAAAATGGTTTCATCAGAATGTTGCCGACGTTCAGACCGGCCAGTTTGACTTCGTTGGCGTCTTCGCTGGCGTTGATCATGATAACCGGAATGGACGGCGAGAGACTGCGCACGGCGCGAATGATGCTGACGCCGTCCAGGTTTGGCATTTCGCGGTTGCAAACCACCACGTCGATGGAGTTCTTGTAGTCGGCGAAAGTGGCGATGGCTTCGGGGCCGTCGGATGCGCACATGACGACGTAGCCGAAGGCCTCGACGGCCTGCTTACAGACGGCCAGGAAATCTTTGTCGTCATCGATAATCAGCAGAACTTCGCGATTGCCCTGCAGCTCGTCGTTGTCCACCTCGCTGCTTTCCTGGCTGCTGGAGTCGGAATAGGCCGGCAAATAGACCGTAAAGGTCGTGCCCTTTCCGGGTGCGCTTACGACGTCAATCTCGCCCAGATACTCCTTGACGATGTTGCTGACGGTGTAGAGCCCAAGGCCCGAGCCCTGGTCCTCCGATTTGGTGCTGAAAAATGGATCGAAGACCTTGTCCAGATCCTCAGGTGAAATCCCTGCGCCGTCGTCCGAAACTTCGATTGCAACAAAGACGCCCGGATCGTGCTCCGCCAGAACGGGAATGCCTTCGCCCGTGTACTGCACCTGTCGGGCGCTAATCGACAGCTTGCCGCCGTCCAGCATCGCGTCGCGCGCATTGATGCAGAGGTTCATCATGATCTGTTCAATCTGCGTGACATTGCAGAACAACGGCGGCAATTTTTTCTCGACATCGAGAGAGATGTCGATCGACTTGGGAAACGTGCCGCGGATCAGTTGTTCAAACTCGTTCAGCAGGTAGCGCAGTTTGACGATCTGTTTGTCCTGCCCGTCGCCGCGCGTAAAATGCAGCGCCTGTTTAATCAGGTGTGTGGCGCGGTAGACGCATTGCTCGATGGTGTTGAGCACGCGCACGTTGGTTGGGTCGGTGGTTTTGGACTTGAGCAGGCTGCCCGCCAGCAGAATCGGCGAGAGCAGGTTGTTGAGGTCGTGCGCCATGCCGCTGGCAAGCATTCCCATCGTCTGTACGCGTTGCGCGCGCCGGAACATTTCTTCCCACTGCTTCTGATCCGAGACGTCGATGCAGGTCATCAGAATACCTTCCACCTCGCCGATTTCGTCGTCAACCGTCGTCCAGGTACAGCGCAGCGTAATTGGCCGACCTTCGCGGTTGTACTGAACCAGTTCGCCCTGCCACTCGCCGTGGATGGTAGTCTCGCGCATCGCCTGGGCATGCGCTTCAGCCGCATTGCTGAACAGGAGGGAATCGATGTTGCCGTAGAGTACTTCCTCTTCTTTCCAGCCGTAGAGGCGCTCGGCGCCGGCATTCCAGAAGGTGATCGTGCGATCCAGATTGATGGCGACTATGGCGGCCTGCGCCTTGTTGAGCATGTTTGCCAGTCGGGCGATTTTGTTTTCGGCCTGGTGGTGCAGCTGGCGGGCGCGGGCGTCGCGCATTTCGCGCTCGACGATGGTCGCCAGGCGCGTAAAGCGGCCCTTGATGAGAAAGTCCTGCACGCCGCCCCGCAGGGCGTCGGTCGCCATATCTTCACTGATGGTCCCGGTTACGAGAATCAGAGGTGCGTATTCATCTACGCCGCGCAGCATTTCGTTGGCTTCTTCAAAGCTGAGGCCGGGTATGGTGTAGTCGCAGAATGTAATGTCGAGCTGATCCATCTCCTCCAGCGCCGCACGCAGACTTTCGCGCGAATCGGCATGGCGCACCTCCACGACGAAGCCGTTTTTTTTCAGCTCGCGTGTGAGCAAGAGCGCGTCGTCCGCCGAATCATCGACGATGAGAACGTGAAGAGTATCCTGCATGCCCCGCCCCGGAGATTGAAACAAGTCGTGCCCGTAGTATGTATCGGCCCGCTTAATCTCAAACATTGCGTTTTCGACTGGTGGCGAAACGCAATACTCTGTAGATCGGTCCTCTCACCCGAATATTGAAGGATGGGAGCCCGCGGTCCGATATTAGTTCTCGCTCAAACACCGCCCATTCGAGACGCTGCTTATACCTGAATCCGAATTACAGAACACGACAGATCTGGTCTTTGTCGTGGTGTGTCGGTGCAATTGTCAGTTCCTGTGCCGAAAACGTCGCGATCGGACGCCCTAGAGCTCGGGCACTTCATTGATTACGAGCCAGTAGAAACCCAATTGTTTTACAAGTTCGGTAAACTGATTAAAGTCCACCGGTTTGCGAATATAGGAATTCACGCCGAGGTTATAACTCTCAATCAGGTCGCGGTCTTCTTTTGATGAAGTCAGTATGACCACGGGCAGATGACGCAGCTGGGGCGAGCTGCGAATTTCCCGCAGCACTTCGATTCCGCTCAACTTCGGCAGGTTGATGTCCAGCAGAATAAATTGCGGTCCGCGGTCGCTCCGCCCGGCGTATTTGCCGCGCCGGTACAGGTAATCCACGGCTTCCTGTCCGTCGCTGACGACCTCCACCTGGTTGATGATGTTGTTGGATTTGAGGGCTCGAATGGTCAGAATCTGGTCATCCGGGTTGTCTTCAACGAGTAAAATCGGGTGTGATTTTGGCATGTAATCTACTCTGTCTCGGTGTTCAGAGTGAAGTAAAAAGCGGCGCCCTTGTCGGGTTCGCCGACCGCGCTGACTTCACCGCCGTGGCGGCTGATTATTCGCGCAACTGTTGCCAGGCCGATGCCTGTTCCTTCAAAATCTGCTTTGCTGTGCAGGCGCTGGAATGCCTTGTACAACTTCTTGACGTAGCGCTGGTCAAACCCGACGCCGTTGTCGCGCACAAAACAGCGCAGCGCGTCTTCGTACATCTCCATGCCCACTTCGATAATCGCCGGCTTGCGCGGCCGCGAGTATTTCATCGCATTTTCGAGCAGGTTGGTCAGCACGATCTTGATAAGGCGCTCGTCGCCGCGCACCCTGATTCCGGGATGAATCTTCCACTCTATCTCCCGATCCGGCTCCGTCGCGTGCAGGTTCTGCGCCAGTTCACGCGCCATGCGGCTCAGGTCGATGTCCACAGTCGTCACTTCCATGCGCGTCACGCGGGAGAGGCGCAACATGTCGTCAATCAATATGCCCATCGACTGCGCCGCACCGCGGATGCGATTCAGATAGTCCTGCCCCGTGGCGTCCAGCGCGTCGGTGTAGTCTTCCAACAGCAGCTGGCTGAATCCGTCCAGTGCGCGCAGTGGCGCACGCAGATCGTGCGAGACTGAATAACTGAAAGATTCGAGCTCCTTATTGACCTGTTCCAGCGCTCTGGTGCGTTGGCGTACGCGCCGCTCCAGCTGTGCATTCAGGTCGTGCATCTGATTTTCCTCGCGCTTGCGCAGCGCAATATCGCTGAGCACACCGACCATTCTGTACGACTCATCCGCCGCCACCTCAACGATGCCGCCGCGCATCTGGCACCAACGGTATTCGCCTTCTGCCGTGCGAAAACGGCAATCGACGCTGAAGCGACGTCCCGGTTCTCGCAGGCGTCCGATCGTTTCTTCCACCGAATCGCGATCCAGCTCGTGCACCAGGTCCAGCAGCTCCTCGATCGACTCCGGCATGTCATCCTGTTCCAGACCCAGCATTTCAGCCAGCCGTTTGGACGCCACCAGCGCGCCGGTTTCCAGGTTGACGTCCCAGATGCCGTCGGCCGAACCTTCCGCCGCCAGTTCAAAACGCCGGCGACTTTCCTGGAGGCGAGCCTGTGCCTCCTGCCGGTCGGTCACGTCTTCAAACATGCCAACGACATGTTGGATGTCGCCCGTCGGCGTGCGGATCAGCGAAACCGTCAAACGAGCGTAAATCAGCCGCCCGGTCGAGTGATAGTAGCGCTTTGTCAGCCGGTAAGACGTCCGCTGTCCGTTCATCAATTCGGCATAGAGTTCCGTGTCGAGATCGATGTCGTCGGGATGCGTGATATCTTCAAAACTGATCGCGCGCAACTCTTCGGAGCTGAAGCCCAGTATTTCCTCCAGCGCCGGATTGCCTTCCAGAATTTTTCCGGTCGGGCTCACGATTGCGATTCCCATTCCTGCGTGGGTGAACAGCGAGCGGAACATCACTTCCGCCGATTGATAACGCGAGCGCAGGTTAATATTGGCCGAAAGGAGCGTGGCGTTGCGCTGGCGCGAATCTTCAATGATGCGTTCACGCTGCGTCGCATCGCGCCAGATCGACCGGCTGTAGAGAATCTTGCCGTTGTCGTCGCGCATGGCGGTGACGTTCAGCGTAACGGGTATGGTCGTACCGTCCTTGCGGCGCAGGATCAGGCGCGCGTCCCGAACAAATCCATGTGTAATAAACGACTGCATCGCCAGCTGCACATCGGGTAGGCACTCCGGCGCGTAGAAATCCACAACGGGCCTGCCGATCACTTCGTCCTTGCTGTAGCCGAGCACCTCGACCACCGTCTGATTGCATCTAATAATGGTTTTGTCTTCCGCGGAAACGGAGACAATCATGTCGGGCGAGTTCTCAAAAACATCGCGGTAGTATTCGTATTCGGACTCGAGCGTCGTAGATCTTCGACGCACGTTCGCGCCCTGCTCCAGCGGAGATTCATCGTGCGCCGGCGGTGCCGTTCGCTTGCCCATTGTATCGTCCTTGCCTCGCTCGCGATTTCGAACCCCTGATTGGCTCACATTACCCCCGTGTTCCCTGTTTACCGATCTTCGCCGGTTCAGCTGTTGGCCGGACATTCTGGTCGCAAATGGTGAAAGTTTTTTACCTGTATTTGTCCAACCGCCTCCCGGACTTCACACTGAGTACAGACACATGACGAGCTGAATTACTTCTCTGCCGCGCGACTGTTTGTACGCCGGCTCACAAAAAGTGCCGGACGTCTACATGTCGTTTGTAAATCGATCGCAAAATAATAAGTCAATCCACCGTTAAATACAAACAGCGGCGGCGCTCCACTGCGAAAACCCGGCTGATCCGGCTTGCCCTTTTTGACAGGCGTAGCGATTGTGTAATACTGAGTCCGGCCGGTTGCTCACCTGTACCGCAGAAACTGCCCTGTGTAAAAATGGCGACATCTACATCGAAACAAATCCGGCTGCGATCTTCACTGCAGCGCACGGCGGTTGATTTTCATGCTGTTGCCCATCGTCGGCAGCGCTGCAAAACCGGAAGGAATCCACAGTCCGGGCAGACGTTCGCGCAGTCTGCCGCGGAGCGCGTCCTCGTTGATCTCCCCTTCGCTTTCCACAAACGCAAAAGGACGTTTGCCGTACTCCGCATCTTCCCTGCCGATCACGACGGCCCGCACAATTCCGGCGATGTTTAACAATTCGCGCTCAATGGTTTCCGGCTGGATGTTTTCTCCTCCGCAGATAAACATGTTGTCTTTTCTTCCAATCACCTGCAGATTTTCTTGTTTGTCCCGGCGCCCGAGGTCGCCTGAATGATACCAGCCTTCAGCATCGCGGGCGGCGTCGAGTACGTCCTTTGCACGTCGATAGCCGGTAAACAGCGTGCGGCCACGCAGCAGTATTTCTCCGTCGTCCGCCAGTGCAAGTTCGCGATGCGGCAGGAGCGAGCCGGCGCTTCCCAGCTCCGCGGCGGACGCGGCCGGTCGCGTCGTTGTTACCTGCGAACTCATTTCCGTGCAGCCGTAGGTGGTGTGCAGCGGAATTCCCGCGGCCGTCGCCTGCTGAATCAACGCGGCGGGCGCGGCGTCGCCGCCCAGCAGAACGGCTTTCCATGCCGGATTCACATCTGCCGATCCGCGCTTCAGCAGTCGGTACAGTTGGGTCGGCACCATCGAGACGTGTGTTGCGCGTCCGTCGAGCGCCAGACCGGAAGCATCGCCGTCGCCGCGCCGAATCAAAAGCGCAGCGCCGCCCAGAAAACAGCGCCACAGCATCGCCAGGCCGCCGACGTGAAAGAGCGGCAGCGACAAGGCACAGACATCGCCAACCCCGAGCGGAATGTTGGCGGCGCTGCCGAGCGCGCTCCAGAGGTGTTGCGCCGCTGCGTGTTGGGCGGCTTTGGGCCGGCCGCTGCTTCCCGAAGTAGCCACTATGGTGGCGGGAAGTGTCGTGTCCAGCTCAAAAGTCTCGAGCTCCGGCGGGACCGCCGCGCCGCGCAAATCAAAGGGTAACATCAACCGCCGGCCCGGAACAAAATCTCTGTCCGGACTCACGACGGCATCAGCACCGATCATTTCAACAAAACTGCTGCGTTGTTCCGCCGTCCACCGCGCACTGAGCGGGGCGGCGCAGCGGCCGCCCAGCCACAGCGCCCACATTTCCACGATAGCCGACAATGGATCCCGGCAGTCCAGCGCCAGCACCGCAGATTCGGGCAGCGCGGCGCGGTCATGCACGCGCCGGCGTGCACAGGCGTACTTAAACAAATCGAAATACGTCAGGGAATTGTCGTCAAAAAACAGGGCGGGTGCGCGACCTATTTCACGCAGATGCGCTCGAGGGTTCCAGATGGTCGCACCGGACCAGTCGCTCTGCGGCGGGGCAGCCATCAAAGATCGCGCGTAAGGATGGTTGTGGTGAGTTCATTGCGCAGACGAACGGCACTGATCTCATGCGTGGCGACACTCAGCGGAAAGCCGCCGGGTTTAAAGGCGGGTTCTATCAGGTCGGCGGCCAGAACGCGGCAGGTGTCCAGCCCCGCAGCAGCCGCGCCGGTCTGTTCGCCTGCGTTGGCGGCAGCCGCAAACTGGGCCAGCATATGCAGTCCAAGTCCACTTTCGTACACGCTGCTGATAATAATGCGAACGCCGCGGCTGCGCGCTTTTTTCAGAAAAGGCGCAATGCCGGCCCAGCCGCCCGAAGTCTGCGGTTTAAGCACAAAAGCCGCAAGCCCGTCGAACAACTGAATTTCGGTCGCGTCGCGGCCGCGCAGACTCTCGTCGTAAGCGACCGGCAGACCGGTGGCCTGAAAAAACTCCGGCAATTGCGATGAATCGGCCAACGGCTCTTCGATGTACTCAATCGGACAACTGCTTACCTCAGCCGCGAATCGCATTGCCTCGGCCAGCGACCAGGAGCGGTTGGCATCCAGGCGCAGATAGACGCCCGGTCGCAAGCGGGCGCTTAACGCACGGACGCGCGCCGCATCGGCGGCGATGGAGCCACGTCCGACTTTGAGTTTTATGGAAGAATAGGCTCGCAGATCTTCGACTGCGGCCGACATATCGACGTCCGCCGGAACCAGGGCGTTGACCTGCACGGCCGAGGCGGCGTCCGCCCGCAAAAATTCCGCCGGCATTAAACGAACGGCATGCGCCGCGGCCTGAATGCATGCCGCTTCCACGCCGCTCCGCACCGACATGCAGGTCTCGGATGTAAAACGCGTCTGTAAAAAGTTTAACAGTTCGCTTGCGTCGCGCGGAATTTCAACGGAGTCGAAGGATTCGATGATCTGCCTCGCCTGGTGCTCCGCCGTCGCCAGGTCTTCCGGCTGGACTCCCGGCAACGGTGAAATCTCACCGAAGAACCACTGAGCGGTTTCGCGCTTCTCACCCGCCGACAAACAAAAGAGCAAGCCCGTACGATCAGTCAGGATGCGGTCCCCGATTGCAAGCGGTGCGGCAAGCGGCAGAGTAAAACGTCGCAGTTGCAGACCGTAGGCGCGGGTGCTCATGTCAGTCGCCGATTAAACAGTTAAACAAATCAGGGTCGTTTGGGGAATTTGCTGAAGTCCGGCTTGCGTTTTTCGTTAAACGCATTGCGACCCTCCTGGCCTTCCTCGGTCATGTAAAACAACATCGTCGCATTGCCGGCAAGCTCCTGCAGACCGGCCTGACCGTCGCAGTCGGCGTTGAGCGCGGCTTTTAAACAACGGATAGCCAGCGGTGAATTCGCCAGGATTTCGCGGCACCACTGCACGGTTTCCGCTTCCAGTTGTTCGTAGGGCACAACAGTATTAACCATGCCCATTTCGAGCGCCTGCTGCGCGTTGTACTGGCGGCAGAGGAACCAGATTTCGCGCGCTTTTTTCTGGCCGACCATACGCGCCAGGTAGGACGAGCCGTAGCCGCCGTCAAAGGAACCGACGCGCGGCCCGGTCTGGCCGAAGATAGCGTTGTCCGCGGCAATCGTCAGGTCGCACATGACGTGCAGAACGTGTCCGCCGCCGATGGCGTAACCGGCCACCATGGCGATTACCGGCTTGGGGCAGGTGCGGATCTGACGCTGAAAATCGAGGACGTTAAGACGGTGAATACCGCCGTCATCCTTGTAACCCGCATCGCCGCGAATGCGCTGGTCGCCGCCGGAACAGAACGCTTTTTCGCCTTCACCGGTCAGGATAATGACGCCGATATTTGCATCGTCGCGCGCGTCGTCCAGCGCCCAGATCATCTCGCGCACCGTCAGCGGGCGGAAGGCATTGCGCACCTCGGGACGGTTAATCGTGATTTTGGCGATGCCTTCGGCCTTTTCGTATCGAATATCGGTGAATTCCATTCCGGCAGATTGCCACGCGACACTACTCATCTTCCCCGATCCTTTGTGCAAGTGTTAAACAAAATCCGCGCAGGGCGGCGGCAAGCAATTTCGGCTGCTCCAGATGGACGGCATGTCCGCTGCGAGCAATTGTCTGCGTGCGAACGGCGGGACAACGCCCTGCTGTATGTTCCAGCATTTCGGCATATTTTTTGTCCTGTTCGCCTGCAATAAAAAGCGTGGGGACGCTCAAAGCGCCAGATTCGTGCTCAAGTTTTTCCCAGACCGGCGGCATGCTGCCCGTTCCCAACGTTCGCATCGCCCAGACCAGGCCTGCTGGGTCCATGGCCGCGCGGCGTGAAAACATGGCCTCAAAAGCATCGCAGCGGCGAAGCGGCTCAAAGAGCGGCAACTCGTACCAGCCTTCAAGAAAGCGCGCAAAATCATCTTCGATGCTTTCGGCCTGGTTGCTGTCCCAATCGCGACGGCGCATGCGTTCATTTTCATTTTCAATTCCGGGCGAAGCGCCGATGGCGACGAGACCGCATGGGGCGTCGTCCTCATCCAGGGGCACATTGAGCGCGATGCGCCCGCCCATCGAGTAGCCCGCAAGTACATACGGGCCGGCGTACACCGTGCGCAGGCTGCGATGCACCAGTTCGGCCGCGGCGCGCACCGAGTCGATTCCCGCTGTTTTGTCGACGGAATTGCCGTGCCCCGGCAGATCAAAAGTAATTGTTGTAATATCGGACGCAAGTTCATCGCGCACGGCGTCCCAGTCGCGGCCCAGACCCATGAACCCGTGCAGCAGGAGCAGTGCCGGCAAGCGAGATGCCGGAGCCGGTCGTACGTCCGCGGTTAACATCATACCCTGCCGCCCGGCGCAAACATGCCGCGAATTCCGGCGTTGATTTGTTTAATGCGGGCGGCATTTTCGGCGCGGTTGGTTTGTACTTCGATTAAACATGTGCGATTGCGCTCGACGGCCGAGCGATAACAATCTTCAAACTCGGCAGCCTTTTCCACGCGAAAGTATTCTACACCGGCAAAGGCGGCCGCACCGTCAAATTGCGCCGCATGCGGCGTACCAAAAAAGGTCTCAAACATATCCACGTGCCGCGCCACCGGCAGCAGCGAAAATATCCCGCCGCCCTGGTTGTTTAACAAGACAATGATAAACGGCTGCTTCAATGCGCCCAGATGCAGCAGTGAATTCAGGTCGTGAATAAGCGCCAGATCACCGATCAACAGGCTCACGCCGCAGCGCGCTCCGGCGCCGTAACCGCCGGCGGTAGCGATTGTACCGTCTATGCCGCTCACGCCGCGATTGGCAGTGACGTCCCGCACCCTCGTGTCGGCGCAATACATGTCGAAGTAACGGATCGGCATGCTGCTCGCCAGGCACAATACGTGGTCCTGCGGCAGGTGCTGATTAACAATATTCGCAACAGCGGCTTCGCTGAGCGTGTCTTCGTCTATGAATGTCTGTTGAAGTTTAAGGTTGACGGCATCGGAATACTGCATCCATTGTTTGGTCCAGTCGCCGGCGGCGCGCGGACGCAGCTCCAGCGCCATGGTGCGACAGAACTGCTCAATGTCCATTTCGAGCCGATGGGTAACACAGTGAGCCGGATCGTGCCGTTCCGGGTGGTCTTTAACGGCGATATAACGCTGCGGCGGGAACTTCATCGTCCATTGCAGATAGGACTTGGAACACAGCTGATCTCCGAGGTGCAGAATCACGTCGGGGCGCAACTCGGACGCCGGCACGGGGCTGTCAAGCAGTCGATCGTAGAAGTCGACGCAGTAGTCAAACAGATCATGGCGCCGCGCCGCCGAACGCACGTCGGCAAACACCGGCCAGTTTAACACATCCGCCAGTTGTTTAACGGCCCGCAGAGCATGTTCGTCCGGCAAACGACCAACTACCAGAATACCGCGCTGTCCGCCCTGCAGCAGCAAAGCCAGCGGTTCAACCGCCTCGCGCGGCGGCATCATCAGCGGAGCGATGTACTGCGTCGCGGGAAACGCCGATCCACGGCCATCAGCGCCTTCCGGCATGTTAAACAATTTCTCCACATCACCGGATTCGTCGTAGTCCGGCAGCAGCGGTTCGCGAAACATACAGTTCATCTGCACCGGACCGGCAATCGGTCGGCGCGAGCGATACTCCAGTTGAGCGACGCCGCCGCGCACGGCGCTCTCCGGCATCATGCCGTCCGGACAGGGCAATTCCGTCCACCAGCGCGCATAGTCGCCAAAAATTTTCACCTGATCCATGGTCTGATTAGCGCCGGTTCCGCGCAATTCCGGCGGTCGGTCGGCGCTCAATATTATCAGCGGAACCCGATCGTTAAACGCCTCCACCACGGCCGGAAAGTAGTTGGCCAGGGCCGACCCAGAGGTACACAGCAGCACGGCGGCGCGCTTGCAGGCGCGCGCATAACCAAGGGCGTGGAAGGCGGCGGCACGTTCGTCCAGCGCCATAAAACTGCGGGCGCGGGGATTGCGCGCCACCGCGGCCGTCAAGGGCGTGGACCGCGATCCCGGTGAGACCACAAAGTAGTCGACGCCGCAGCGAATCAGCTCATCGACGACCAACTGCCCGCGATGAAAATTCGCAGCCGCGATTGCCTCATCGGCGGCCGGTAAAATATCGCCCGAACTGTTGACATTGTTTGTTGTTGCCTGCACCTGGTCCGTTCGCTCGGGATGTTTTTTCATGTTTGTCATGGGGATGGAAGTCAAGGGTCTCAGCGGCCGTGCGAACCGCCGTCGAGCGCAGTCAGGAAAGCGGACATCTTGGTTTCAATTTCGCTCCACTCGGACGCCGGATCGGAAGCACCGACAATGCCGGCGCCGGAAAAATAATGCAGCACGGGTCCGTGCGCCAGGGCCGAGCGGATAGCCACGGCGAACTCGCTGGCGTCATTGGCCACCCAGCCGATTGGTCCGGCGTACCAGCCGCGGTCAAAATCTTCCAGTTCTTCAATCATGTCGCGCGCCATGCCGCGCGGTTCGCCGCCCACCGCGGGCGTGGGATGCAGCGCTTCAAGCAGGTGCGTCTCGCCTACGCTGCCGCTGACGCGGCCGTCCACAAAACTGTAAAGGTGCTGCACGCGCGCCAGGCGCATCAGGCGCACTTCGCGCTGTTCGTCGACGTCGACGCCAAGCATTTTCAACTGGCGGCTGATGCGCTCCCAGACGAGAGCGTGTTCGTGACGATCTTTCTCCGAGTGCAGCAACTCGTCGCCGAACATCCGGTCCTCGGTATCGTCGCGGCCGCGCGGCCGCGTACCGGCCAGAGCCTCGGTTTCGATACTTGTACCGGCGCGTTTGTAGAGCCGTTCCGGCGGCGCTCCAAGAAAGGCGCGATCCTGCAGGCTGAAAACAAAGAGATAGGTCTGTGGGTCGACCTGACTCAGGCTGTGCACAATGTCGAGCGGATCGGGCGGCGCGGCGCAAAAGAGCGAACTGCAGCGCGCCAGAACAACTTTCGACACATCCTCGATCGAGACTGCGTCGACAACGCGCTGAATCATGCGCGTCCACCCCGCCAGATCGGGAACGTCGCGACGGCCGACAATTTCAATGCCCGCCCCGTTTTGTCCAGCTGCAGGTACATCCGCATTCCAGGCGGGCGGTTCGGTCAGCAGCCGGCACAGACGCGTCGCTTCTTCAAACAATAGACCGGGATCCGTTTCGCGATTGACAAGCGCGTGCCAGGCGAACACAGTTTTGTCGCGGCGGCGGCTGAGTTCAAAACGAGGCAGCACAAAGGCGGCCTGCCCGAAGGGCAGCCAATTTCCATCGGCGCGGCGTTGGCGGTCAAAACGCATGCCGCCGTAGTAGCGCGCCCTCCCGGACTTGTTGCCGAGCCGCGACTGCATTTGTTTGAACAACTCCGAGACTTTGCCGTGTTCGTCGCAGGTCACTTCGTCGGCCACGCCGATTCCGGCGGCCGCAAATTTTGCACCTCGCGCCTGCCAGAAAAACCGGCGCTGGAGTTCTCCGGACGGATTCTGAACGCGCAGCCATTCGAGGCAGTCGTGCGGATCGACCGGGACTTCAACGCGAATGACGCGTTCTTCTCCCGGTGCGATCGCCTGGGGATTAAAGGTCTGGCGGGCGAGCTGTAGTGCATCCACGATAGTATTGATCATAGTCCGGCCTCTTCGGCGGGTTTGTGGTTGTCGGAAACCGGAAACGATGCGGAACGCAGAGCTGCGAGAGCTTCGCGTTCACGCGGTGTAAGCTGCAGTAGTTCTTCGGCGGTACTGTCTGATAGTCCAACCGGCAGCGAATGTTCCGCAACGCCGGCGATGATGGCCCGGCGTTGGGCAGTCAACATCGCGATCTGCAGATCGATACCGGCAATTTTGCGTTGCAGGGCCGCCGCTGAATGTTCGCCGTCGCGGCGTTCCTGCAGCAGCACAAGATCGATGAGCACCAGCGCAGCCATGGCTTCGGCCACGGGCACGACGCGCGGGCAGATACATGGATCGTGGCGTCCACCTGTGCTGAGCTGCACGGAATTGCCGTCGTGATCGATGGTTTCCTGTTCGCGGCGGATGGACGAAGGCGGCTTGACGGCGATGCGCATCTCCAGGTCCGCGCCGTTGGAGATTCCACCCAGGACTCCGCCCGCATTGTTGCTGCGCGTTGCGGGACGCTGCAACTGCTCGTCAAAGTACCAGGCGTCGTTGTGCTCCGAACCGCGCATCGCGGCGGCACGCGCGCCGCTGCCGATTTCAAACGCCTTGACGGCGCCGATGGACATAAAGGCGCGCGCCATTTCGGCTTCGAGTTTGCTGAAAACGGGCTCGCCCAGTCCGGCAGGCAATCCGCGGACGCGGATTGCGATGACGCCGCCGAGCGAATCGCCTGCATCGCGGGCGGCTTCCACCGCGGCAATCATGTGCTGCGCGGCGGCGGCATCCGGCGCGCGGACGGCATTCTGTTCGATTTGAGACTCGTCGATTTCACTGACTGCAATGTCGCCGATCGAATGCGTCCAGGCTGAAATCTCAATGCCGCGCGCCTGCAAAAACTGGCGGGCGACCGCTCCGGCTGCGACGCGCGTAGCTGTCTCACGGCCGCTGGCGCGACCGCCGCCGCGATAGTCAAAGATGCCGAATTTTGCCAGCCATGAGAAGGCGGCGTGGCCCGGACGCAGGACCGTTGCGAGATCGCCGTAATCGCGCGAGCGTTGATCGCGATTGCGAATCAACAGACAGATCGGCGTTCCGGTGGTTTTGCCCTCAAACACACCGGAAAGAAGTTCCACTTTGTCTTCCTCGTTGCGCTGAGTAGTAATGTCGCTCTGCCCGGGGCGACGCCTGTCCAGTTCGCGCTGGACGAATTCAAGGTCAAAGGGCAGGTTGGGCTGGACGCCGTCGATCAGAACGCCGATCGCCGGTCCGTGGCTCTCGCCAAAGGTGGTAATCCTGAAAATCTCACCGAGTAGATTTGCGCTCATAAACTGCCTGAAACTGTGAAAAACTGCGCCAAACGGATTCGGCCAGAGCCTCCGCCGTGGAATTCGATGAATCGACGCGCACATCCGCCCAGCGGCGGTAGAGCGCCTGACGGACCTCGTAGGTCGACGCAATATCATCGTCTACATTGGCGGCCGCAAGCAAGGGGCGCGGCGCGGCGTGCAGACGCGAGCGTATGATTTCGATTTGGGCATCGACGTGCACGATCAGCGACGACCGCGCCAGCGCCTGCATGGATTCAGGCAACGTGGCCGCGCCGCCGCCACAGTCGATCACGATGCCGGAGCGGCGCGCCAGCGTTTGCAGCACGCGCTCTTCCCTGCGGCGGAAATGCGGCCAGCCGTGCAGAGCAAGCAGATCGGCGATGGGCATGCCGGCACCTTCGACGATCAATTCGTCCGAGGAAAACAACGGCATGTCGGAAAGCTCGGCAAGCGCCCGTGCGAGCGTTGTCTTTCCCGCAGCGCGATAACCGATAAGTGCGATGTTTTCAAAGCTGCGTATGTCGCCCTTTTCCGGGTTTTCGGTTTGACCGTTCATTCGCCGGTCTCCACCAACAGGCTGTCGTAGTCGCGCCAGAATTGCGGATAGGACTTGTTGACCACCGACGCGTCGTCGAGTTCAACTCCCGGAATACAAAGGCCCGCCAAAGCAAAACTCATGGCAATTCTATGATCGCCGAATGTGCGGATGAGCGCACCGCGCGGCGCGCGCGGCGGAGCGACTTTCAGACTTCGACCATCGCTTTCGGCAACAGCGCCAAGTGCCTGTAAATTAAGAAGTAAAGCCTCCAACCTGTCCGACTCTTTGTGGCGCAATATGCCGACATTGTCCAACGTGGAAACACCGTCGCAAAACAGTGCGAGAACGGCCAAACCCGGAGCGAGATCGGGCGTGGGCGTCAGGTCGACTTTGAAGGGCTGCAGGTTTCCGGCCCGGTGCAAAACAAAAAAATCATGCCTGGAGTTGGTCCGGTATTCAATGTGAACGCCACAGGATTGAAGGATATCCAACAGCCGTCGATCGCCCTGGACGGAGTCGTGCGCGAGGTTGCCGATCAGCAGACGGCCGCCGCAGAGCGCCGCGCCAAGCATCCAGTAAGAAGCGTTGGACCAGTCGCCTTCAACCTCGTAGTCGCCTGGGCGGTACGTTCCGGCAGGAATCCTGATCTCGGTTTCGTCGAGCTGCACTTCAATGCCCGCACGGCGCATGCAATCGGCCGTCACCTCGATGTAGGGACGCGAACTGACAGGTCCGCGAAGGTGAATGTGCAAACCGGATTCGAGCAACGGCGCAATCAACATAAGGGCGGAAACAAACTGGGACGACTGCGCCGCCTCGACGGCAACAACTCCTCCGTGCCGCAAGGGACCGCGAATTTCCAGCGGCGGAAAACCATCGCTGTGACGGCAGTCGACGCCCAGTTGAGCCAGCACGTCAAGCAGCGGCCTGAAGGGTCGGCTGTTCATGCGACCACGTCCGGTCAGGTGCACGGGTCCGTCGTTCAAAGCCGCCAGAGCCGTCAAAAAGCGCGCGCTCGTGCCGCTCTCGCCGGCGTCGATCCACACTTCACCTGCAGGCCGTTGCGACGGCAAAACTGCAATCGAATCCGCTTCACATTGAAGATTATAACCCAATGATTTCAAACCATTTACCGTCACCAATAAGTCGTCTGCCTGAAGCGCTTTACACACCCGTCCGCCGCCTGCCAGAGCACAGATGATGGCCCAGCGGTGCGAGTAACTCTTGGACACGGGCGCATCGATTTCACCTTCAAGTCGGCCTGTGACGAGACGGCGTTTCATTGGTTGATTTCCCACCAGATGCGGTCGATGAGCTGCATGTCCGGTTCATGACCGGTGAACAGATGGAATTGCGCGCGCGCCTGCAGGAGGAACATGCGATCGCCGTAGATCAGGTGCTCGACGCCGAGTTCCTCGGCGCGGCGCATAAAGGCCGTGCTGCGCGGATTGTAGACAACGTCGAAGGCGACGCGGGCACTCGCCAGGAAGTCCGCCGCGGGCGAAAGTTCGGCGTCATTGGGGTACATCCCGGCAGCGCTGCACTGCATGACAATATCGTAGCGGTTTTCGGGATGCGCGGATTCGAGGTCAAACTCGCTTATCAGTTCATCGCGGACGATCGTGTTGCGTGCGGCGAGAGCGATGCTGCCAATGCCGAGGTCGCGCAAAGCGGCAATTGCCGTGCGAGCGGTGGCACCGCTGCCGTAGACCAGGGCGGATTCCAGCGGACCACAGGGGCGCAGCAGCTCAACCATGGCGCTGAAATCCGTATTGAGGCCGAGCCACTTGCCTTCTTCATCGACCACCAGCGTATTGCATACGCCGGAGAGCTCCACCTCACGGCTGATTTCGTCGGCAGCTGCGGCGGCGAGTTGTTTGTGCGGTAGCGTGATACTCCAGCCGTCGAGCATGGTCATCAGCTCGTCCGCATCTCCGGGATCGGCCACGTCGCAACTGACGTACACCATATTGAGGCCCAGTTCGGCAGCAAGGCGATTGTGCAGTTGCACGCTTTTGCTGTGGCGGAGCGGATGGCCCATAACGCCGAGGCGACGCGCATCGGAATCGATTTGTTTGAGTCGATAGAGCGAATCAGCCTCGGAGAGGGTGATCTGGCCGGCGGCCGTCGCCGCGGCATTGTCCGGCGCAACATAGGTCAGCAGGTTGCCGGAGGCTGCACCCAGAATGCGCGTGCAGGTTGCATCCGCTCCGGCTCCGTGCACTACGGTCAGGTCAACTTTGCCCATGTCCCGCAGGCGTAGAACCAGCACGTAGGTTTTCCAGAGCGGCATGCCGGCAGGCATTACGAGTTTGTGTATCGTTGCCTTACACTCGGTAAAACGGTCCAGGTCTTCGACAAAAAATTGCATATCCTCATTGAGAACATGCCATGAGCAGATGAGGCGAATATCTTCCGGCAGTGGCCCCATGGCTTGCAGCAGTTCAAATGCGTCGAACTCCACATCGAGAAAAGGGGCATGCTCGGCGGCGCGCTGCAGGCAGACGAGACGTTCGGGCTCCGATCCGGTGAAAAATCCCCCTTCGCTCTCGCGCCGGATGGCCACGATAAACGGCATGGGCATGCGGTGGCGCAGCTCGCTCAGATCGGCGTCTGGCACCTTGTCCATCCTCACTTCCAGCAGTTCGGCTCCCTCAGCGTCGCGCAGAAGCTGGTCGACGGTCCACCCCGGCTCCAGCATGATGCTGAGGCATATCAATGTACTGTGGTAACGCGATTCTGGCTGGTAGTTCAATTTAAGCGGGGGCAAGGGCATCTATCAGACCTAACTTATTGATTAACAATGAAATAAGAGCCGACGTCAAAAGCGATGCTTTACACGGAATGCCGCGGAAAAATCACCGATTGTTCCAGGCGGAGGCAAAGTCGTCAAAGTGGACATCAGCTGTGACGACGGGATTACCGAAGTCTTTGAGCAGGATAAAACGAGGCTGTCCACTACGCTTTTTTTTGTCAAAACCGATGCTTTGCCAAACGGCTTCGCAGTCGAGATCAGGTAAACGGACGGCGGTCAATCCCATCCCGTCCAGCAATTTGTTGAGCCGCAGTGAACAGGCAGGATCCATTGAGAGCAAACGCCGGGACAGAGACATGGCAATGCGCATGCCGGCGGCAACGGCAAAACCGTGTTTGACCCCGAAGGCACTCAATTGTTCAATTGCATGACCGGCGGTATGACCAAAGTTCAGAATGGCGCGACGGCCGTTTTCGCGCTCGTCGTCTGCGACGATCTGAATTTTGAGCTCGGCTGCGCGACCGATCACTTCGGTCAAGGCATCGGCATCGCGTTGAAGGAGCGCTTCGCGGCGTAACTCCAGCACAGTCAGCAAAGCGGGGTCGGCCACGGCGGCTATTTTCACGACTTCGGCGAGGCCATTTACAAGCTCCGACTGCGGCAGAGTTTGCAGCAGCGCGACGTCGCTGAAAACAGCGGCGGGCTGATGAAAAGCGCCCAAAAGGTTTTTACCGAGCGGATGATTGATTCCGACCTTGCCGCCGATTGACGCATCGACCTGGGCCAGCAGTGTGGTTGGAACCTGAATGAACGGCAGACCGCGAAATAGTGTCGCCGCCAGAAAACCCGCCAGATCGCCGACGACGCCGCCGCCGACGGCTACGATGAGCGCGTCGCGCCCGAGGCCGTCAACCAGGGCCTGGTCCTGAAGTGCGGCCAGCTCGCGACGGGACTTGGATGCTTCTCCCTGCGGGACAAGCAAAAATTTGTCAAAGTTGGGAAGCGAAGAAAAAAGCGCCTGCAAAAACGGTCCGTGCAGGGCAAAAACGGCGGAGTCAACAACAACAGATATGCGATGCCGCGCAAAACGATCGCGCACAAACTGCGGCAGGGCTTCCAATGCGCCGCCGCCGATATAAACAGGAATGGAGCGTACAGACTCAGTTAAATGAATTGACAGGAGTCGGGTCATGTTGAGTGCGCCAGGAGAGTACATCACGTGATTGGGACATGAGACGGGCAAAGGTCTCTTCCCCGATGGCCTGATCAGCATCGGAAAGCGACCTTTCCGGCTCGGGATGCACTTCGACAATCAATCCATCGGCGCCGCAGGCCAGGGCGGCCAGACTCATGGGCGCCACGAGGTCGCGACGACCGGTACCATGGCTGGGATCAACAATGATGGGCAGGTGCGAAGCCTGTTTGACGGCGGGCACGATGTTGAGGTCAAGCGTATTGCGGCTGAAATCGCTGAAGGTGCGGATACCGCGCTCACAAAGTATGATGTTGCCGTTGCCGCCGCTGAGGATGTACTCGGCGCTGAGCAGCAGTTCGTTCAACTCGGAGGCCATGCCGCGTTTGAGCATGACGGGTTTGTCGAGCGCGCCGACCGCTTTGAGCAGTTTGTAGTTTTTCATGTTGCGGCTGCCGATCTGCAAAATGTCGGCATATCCGGCGACCATCTCAACGTCGCCCGCGTCGAGAACTTCCGTGATAATCGGCAGTCCTGTGCGTTCGCGTGCTTCGGCGAGGAGTTCCAGGCCGCGTTCTTCGAGTCCCTGGAATGAATAGGGACTGGTGCGCGGTTTGAATGCACCGGCGCGCAGGACCTGGGCGCCATGGCGAGCTACAATGTCAGCTGCACGGAGCATTTGTTCGCGATTTTCTACGGAACAGGGGCCGGCGATAACCACGGGTCGCGAGCCGCCAAATTCGGCCTGTCCGACCGTGATGCGGGTTCCTTCGGGTTTGACGGCGCGGTTGGCAAGACGGTATTCGGTGTCGACGGCTACGACGCGATCAACGCAGTCGAAAGCTTTGATTTGTTGCTCATCAATGGCAGCGTCGGCCTGCAGTGAAAGGACGTAACGATCGTGGAAGAGCGAGCAAAAAACACGATGCCCCCGGGAGGCCAGGGCGGCACTCAGAGACTGAATGTCGTTTTCATCTGCATGTGAATTCAGGATAATGACCATTGTTCGGTCTTTGCCCCCAATTGTTGATTGATGCGCCACCCGGACGAAACATCGAGAGTCCTGACGGCAAATATACGACTAAGGAACATGACAAAAGGGGCCTGATTCGCGCAACGCCGTCGCGAATCGATGAAAATCGCGGCGGTCCTCCCGTTGAGCTGGGATGCACTGAGCGTGCATCGACCACTGTGACGAACAAGTTCGCCAATTGTTTCCCCATTCCCTGCCGCATTTGCGGCACTGTCGCAACAGCATACGGACGAAGCCTAACGCACCGGAATATTGGCTACAGTGAGGCGCGAAACACAGACTTTCTCATCTTCCTCATTGCGAATGACGATAGACCAGACTTGCGTGCGGCGGCCGATATGCACCGGTTCACCGCGGCCGACAACCCAACCTTCACGTACCGAGCGCAGATGATTGGCATTGATTTCAAGACCAACGCAGCGAAATTCGGCCGGATCAACGCAAAGCGAAGCGGCGGCGCTGCCGATTGTCTCGGCCAGCATGACCGAAGCGCCGCCGTGCAGAATTCCGAAGGGTTGCACGGTGCGCTCATCGACGGGCATACGCGCTTCCAGCCAGTCTTCCCCTTTTGCAGTGAACTCGACGCCGCAATGTGCGAGCATGGATTTTTCGCGCAGCGCGTTGATTGCGTCTATGTCCAGGTCGAGATGCCAGATGGCCATTGTCAGCTCTTCCACATGTTGAATTTGGCATTCAGGAATTGTTCAGCCCGCAAAAATGCGTAAAAAGCCGATTCAGCGAAAATTGAAGCGCGTTCGGCCGCGTATCAGCCGGACTTCACAGAATGTCGCGGCCGTCGAATTTGGAGACCTGCAGCACTCAATTCCGGTCTGTATCGTTTGCATGGCCGGACGGAAATGGATCAACGGTTCGCACAAGACAGCGAGTTAATTATGGCACGGGCTACGGCAGAACTGATCACGGCATTGCGTACAACGGCGGACAGACTGGCGGGCGGCGCGCACTACCGGTGGTCACACCAGGGCGCGTGCAACTGCGGCCATCTGGCGCAGACAGTAACAAATTTATCGCGTGCAGAAATTCACAAACGCGCGCTGCAGAAAGCCGGCGACTGGAACCGCCACACCGTCGACTACTGCCCCACCAGCGGCTACCCCATCGATCACATTATTTCCGCCATGTTGGAAATTGGACTGACGCCGGAGGATCTGGCGCATCTTGAACGTTTGTCGGATCGCAACATTTTGCGTCGCCTGCCGCCTGGACAGCGCGAACTGGATCATCGCAAACGCGAGGACGTGATTCGATACATGCGCACTTTTGCGACGATGCTGGAGGAAACGTTCCTGGCGCAGACGCCGGCGCCGGAGTTCACAGCCGCTACTGAGCGCGCCGGGCCGCGGAGGCTGGAGACAACAACTCACAACGCTGCTGCGGCACACGCGGCGGCATAGGTTTTTAGCCTGGTACGGCGGGACTGGACGACTGCTCTCAATGACTTGATACTCAAATGCCGGACATGGCATGGACACTCTTCAGATTGTGATTCTGCTCGCATCGGGGCTGCTTTCCGGCATCGTCAATACACTGGCGGGCAGCGGCTCGCTTGTGACGCTGCCGGCGCTGATTTTTGCCGGCCTGCCGCCGACAATTGCCAATGGAACCAACCGCGTTGCGATTCTGCTGCAATGCGTCACAGGCGTCTGGAGCTTCAAGCGCCACAACAAATTGCCGCTTAAACACGGACTCAAGCTTTCGATCCCGGCAATTGCGGGTGCGCTGATCGGCGCGGCGGCGGCGGTCAAACTGAACGAAGAATTGCTGCGGGTTATCATCGGCACAATCATGGCTTTGATGCTGGCGGTGATGTTGATCAAGCCGAAGCGCTGGCTGCCGTCGGACAATCTGAAAGTTCAGCAGCAGTTAAACTGGACGCAGGGCATCGCACTCTTTTGCATCGGGCTGTACGGCGGTTTCATTCAGGCGGGTATCGGCATTTTTCTGCTCGCCGGCCTGGTGATGAGCGTGGGTTATGATCTTGTGCGCGCAAATGCGCTCAAACTGCTGATCGTGCTTGTGTACACGCCCTTTGCTCTGGGAGTGTTTGTGTACAACGACATGATCAACTGGGAGGCGGCGTTGTATTTGTCGCTCGGCGGCATTGCCGGTGCGATGATCGCGGCGCGTATGGCGGTGTCGTGGGGTCCGAAGTTTGTGCGCTGGGTGTTGTTTGGAGTTGTCGGGCTTTCAGCTCTGTATATGTTTGGTGTTGTTGAGTGGGTGTGGGAGATGATTGGCAAGTGAGCTTGAAGGCTTGAACGTTGAACGGACCGGCGGGTGTGTTAATTGTTGAGTTGTCAACTTGTTTAATTCAAGCCGTACTCCACCGTGATCAAGGGGACCGCCCCGCCGCCGCCACGACAGACCACCTCCGTTACGGAACACAAACCTCCCACCCTGCATCTTTCAGCAGTTCTTTTTGGTTCAGTCCTTCGCGGAGCAGCCGCCAACCGGTATCGCGGCCTGCGATACAATGCTACGTTGCAGATACGAACTTTCAAGCAGGAAAAAACTGAACGGACTCTGCACGTAGGTAAGCGTGCATTTCAGCCGATCAAACGGCCAATAACCTTCAGATTTGAGAAGCAACTTGTGACACAAAACGGCAGGTATTCAAACCAGTGCAAAGACATGAATCTCGACGCTGCACAACAAACAAAAAGTCAAGAAAGCCTGAGACCGGAGTGCAACGAAGGGCTCAAAGCGGTCATCAGCCGACCCCGTCCATCACAGGCTCCACCCAAACTCCGTCTTCCCTGATAAGGTCAATTAATGCGTCGACGGCCTCTTCAGTGACAACGTTCTTGCGTACGACGTTCTGGCCGCGATAAAGCGTGATGCGCCCCGGCCCCGAACCGACATAACCGTAGTCGGCGTCGGCCATCTCGCCGGGACCGTTAACAATGCAGCCCATAATTCCAATTTTAACGCCCTTCAAATGATCCGTACGCGAACGGATCATCGCCGTGGTTTCCTGCAGGTCAAACAAGGTGCGGCCGCAGGAAGGACATGAAATATACTCGGTGCGCGAAATGCGGGTGCGCGTAGCCTGCAAAATGCCGAAGCTGAAAGAATTCAGACTGCGATGACTTACCTGCGCTCCCCCGCTCAACCACAAGCCGTCGCCCATGCCGTCGAGCAGAAGTGCGCCCGCGTCGGTTGCAGCTCGTAGCAAAAGGCGGTCGGAATCAAGATCGTTGAATTCTCGGCGGATGACAACAGGATTGTTAACACCGTGCTCGATCAAAGTGCACAATGCGCGCCGCATGGCCGGCATTGTGTGTTTATTCTCGCTCGAAAGGACAAGGACGGCGGATGGCGTATTTTTCAGCTGTTGAACAAACGACTCGTCCAGATATTCCGCCCTTGTATCAACCAGACAGATTGAGCTGAATGACGCCCCTTCCTGCAGAAACTCGTCCCTGTTAAACAAAGGCAATACATGGTCGCGACTCGGACGGTCGCGCCAGACGGAAAAGTCTTCGATTAAACGCAAGGTGCCCGGAATCTCAAAATCCAGCTCTGCAGCGCCGACATAAACGGCGTCACAAGCCAGATCGCCGATATTCCATTTATCGAGCGGCACCGAATAATTGTAGCCCACGGCACTGAGTACGGCCGGAGTGATCGATTCCATGTGCGAAAGGTCGGCAATCACACGCGGAACATGTGCGCCGCCGAACGAACCGACAGTCATTGATTCGCGCCGCGAGTACACATACGGGTCGTAGGGCAATTGTTTAAGCGCGGGAATCACGTCGTGATCGTTTCGATCATTGTATCGCTCAACAAGCGCGCGCGCCACCGGGATCTCCGCCTCGGGTTCCTCGGTTAAACTCACGCGCACCGTATCGCCCAGACCATCCTCCAGCAGCGTGCCGATGCCGACCGCCGATTTCGTGCGCCCGTCTTCGCCGTCGCCCGCCTCCGTCACACCAAGGTGCAGCGGATAATTCATGCCCTCCTTTAACATCGTGGCCACCAGCAGACGATAGGCCTGTACCATAACCTGTGTGTTGCTGGCTTTCATCGACAGCACGATGTCGTGATAATTTTCCGCGCGACAAATTCGCAGGAATTCCATGGCGGACTCGACCATGCCCAGCGGCGTATCGCCGTAGCGGCTCATGATGCGATCCGACAGCGAACCGTGGTTCGTGCCGATGCGCATCGCCGTGCCGTATTCCTTGCAGATGTTAACCAGCGGCGTGAAGCGCTCCGCGATGCGCTCAATCTCCGCCTCGTACTGCGCATCCGAATATTCGATCAACTGGAATTTTTTCTTGTCGGCGTAGTTGCCGGGATTAACACGCACTTTTTCAACAATGCGGGCGGCCAGTTCGGCGGCATTGGGCGTAAAATGAATATCGGCAATCAACGGTGTGGTGTAACCCTGTGCGCGCAGTTCCTGTTTAATTTTCTCCAGGTTGCGCGCTTCCTTTAAACTCGGCGCGGTGATGCGCACGTACTCACAGCCGGCCTCGATCATGCGAATGCTCTGCGCCACCGTCGCGGCCGTATCCATCGTATCGGTCGTGGTCATCGACTGCACGCGGATCGGGTTGTCGCCGCCGAGCGCCACGTCCCCAATCTTCACTTCACGCGTTTTGAAGCGCGAATACGCCGTCAGGCTGTTGCAGTAGGGATCGGTCGGCACTATGGTCGTATGCTGGTTGGAGCGTGTTTCCATGCGGATTCCGGGACTTTCGGATCGAGTTTGTTCGGCCGCCGCACAACCTGCGGGCCGGTTTGCAGCTACGTCGGATTCGCAGCGCTTTTATTGGATTCCGCCCCCTATTTGCCGGGATCGTACTCAATCACCAGCGCGGGGCTGCTGCGCCAACGCTCATCGCGCGCCGCAATTTCATAGCTGTAAGCCTGATCGACCCGTGCCGAACGGTCCACAAAACTCGATGCCGTAGCATCAAGCTGCGCCGCATTGATCTTTTTGCCGCTTGTTTTATTAACGCGCATGATCACATACCCCGCCGGCGAAGGCCCGGCTCCCGCACGCCAGTTCAAGGTAATCTTGCCGTCCACATTCGCGGCGCTGCCCATTTCCGGCTGCGCCGGCAGGGTGTTTAACGGCATCGTCAGTGACTGCACTGTTGAATAATCCGACGCATTCCCGGCATTGTCAACAGCGGCAATAGCCACCGCGACTCGCCCGCTGTCGATGATCGTCATTCGAAATTCCGGAACCGTTGTCGCCGGGAACTCCACCAAATCTTCCCTGTCATTGTGCAGTATTTTTAAGCGGTAGTACTCCAGATCTTCGGCCGCGACGCATGTCCACTCCACGATCAGTTCACGCGTGCTGCCGATTTGTTCAAATCGCCGGATAAATGGCGCAGGAGGCGGCGTCACGTCCGGCAGCCGCAGCGCAATCAAATCCGTGGGCGGCGAGCTGTTGTAACTGCGGTCGACGGCATGTACGACGTAACCATAAGAAGTCTGCGACTCACGCGGCAGCGAGTCGACATAACTCGTGTCCGTTAAATATCCCTCGTGCAATTTAAATCGCGTGCCCAAACCGCGGTCGGACGCGCGCTCCAGCACGTAGCCCAGCAGGTCGGCATCATCAACGGCATTCCAGCTTAAACGAATCAAACCGGTGTCGGCAATTGCCGTAAAACCGTCCGGCGTACTAGGCGCACGTGTATCGGCCAGAGCAATGTCGACCGTATCGGAATGTTCGCTGAATGTCCCATCGCCCGCCGCACTGCGCAGGAAATACTGATAGTTAATTCCCTGCTGAACGAGCGGATCAATCCAGCTCGTCGCCGTGTCCCACAGAGCATCCGAGAGCGGGTACACACGATTAAACTCTTGTTCGTCCCCCTGCTTCCGCCAGACTTCGTAACCTTTGACTCCGGCCCCGCGCGGCGCACGCCAGTTAAACATTATTCCGGATCCAAACTCGCGCCAGCTGACATTCCGCGGTGGGCGAAGACTCTCACTTCCGTCGGGACGCGCACTCACAATCGGGCTGGGCGCGCTTTCAAATCCGAAGGCGTTGACGGATTTAACAAAATAATAATACTCTTTGTCGCCGTCGAGAAACCGATCCTGAAAACTCTCCTGCGCTGCGGATGAATTCTCCGCACCGACGTTGACCACCGGCAGATAACCGCCGCCGTTCACCCGTTCAAACGGCCCCAGAATATCATCGGCGCGATAAATGTTAAACGTCACGATATCGCCGTTGCGCATGTCTTCCTGCGGCCTGGGCCAGCTCAGGCGAATTCCGCCATCCTGCGTTTCGATATCGACGTAAGCAACCGGAGCAATCACCTGGGCGCTGGTGGTGCTTAACATCCGCGTCTGACCAATATCCGTTTCGGCCCCGCTGCGCAGCATGGCAATTCGGTACTGGGCGTTCGCAAGTCCACCGATGGAGGAATCGATACAAATCTCACCGTGCACAAATCCGAAGTCCCAGTTGACCAGACTGACGACTTTCAACAGTGCGACTGCATCGCGATTGTTAAACAGATTTTCAAACACTGTCTGATCGATGGCGCGTACCGGATTGACCGCACCGTAGAGCGAGAGCACAACATTGCCGCGCAATTCGCCGAGAAGTTCGTTAATCTGTTCCGGTTCGCGCATGCGCTGAATATCCGTCCCGACCTGTGTCCACCCGGCGTCGACTGAACCTCGACGATAGACCCGAAAACCGTCCACATTTGCGTCGCGCAGGCCTTCCCAACGCAGATACACGGCCTCGCCGGTCGTAAAGGAAATTACCTGCGGCTTTTCCTGCGCCAGAACTTCCACCCCGATGGTTAACAAAAAAATCAAGCCATAAGCGAGCAGCTTTTTCAGATGCTTTAACCCTCCCTGCGGTTCGGGTAGCGCAAACAGCCTCTTTTTGTTTGCCATTGTGTTTAATGCCGCCATCGTCGATCCTGTGGACAGTCACTTAAAGAGAAGTCTCAAATCCAACGTCGAGTTGAGCCGAATCGGCATAGATCCATACGTCCCAGCTCACCTGAGCCGTGCCTGCGAGTTTTAAACGCGAAGGCGAAGCCTGAAGCTGCGCGCCGAGAAACAGTCGCCCGCTGATCAGATTTGCCGTGCCAAGCGGCGTATCAAGATCGACGTCCCAATAGCCCTCAAATGACGCGCTTGCGTTCAGCGTACTCGTCGAACGAACGTAGTCGAAGTCGCCCGTGAAATTAACGCCGAGCGCGACTATCACGTCCACAACGCCGAACGGGAAGGTATTGTTGAACTCGTAGAAGAGTTTGCCGTGCAGCCTCGCCCGGTTGCTGCTGATGTCGACATCGCCCTCCAGATTGAGCGCCTGAAAAAGCGATCCCGTAAGTTCTTCGCTTTTGATGTAGAAGTCCGTCGGCGAATAGAGATAGTTAATCTTGCCGTTAAACTGCGCTATGCCGCCGTCGGCGTCCGGCAGTGCGATAAACATGCGCACAAAACCGTCCAGTTGCTCCGTCGGCGCCCAGCGCAGATTCAACTGACCTTCGCCGAAGAGGTTTTCCTCCATTTGCAGCAGCCACATCTTGCCGTTCAGACTGAATACTCCCGGCGTGAGCACCATGCTCAAACGCCCGGCAAAGACTTCCCCGCCCGGCGTATTGCCGATGCCGATGACCGCTTTAAACGAATAGTCGTCGTAGTGCGCGGGCGAGCCCTCCTGCGAGCCGATCGGCGGGTTGTAGTTGTATCCCACGCCGCCGCCCAGTTCCAGCAGCGAAAGGCCCGTCTGGCCCAGCGGAATGCGCGTGCCGAGCGTCATCTCGGCATACCAGTACGTGTAGCTGTTTAAGCTGTCGATCGGCGCGCTGCCGATCACAAGCATGCCGCTCAGCCCGTTGGCAATGAGTTTTTTGATGCCGATGTCGAACTCGCCTTTGAATTCCGTGCCGGAGTATTCAAACGCGCCCTCAAACTCGATCGGCCCGGCTTCAAAACTGATGCGCGCTTTGTTAAAGGCCACCGACACCGTCGGTCCCGGCGCAATGCTGACAGTGCCCGTCACATCTTCGATGCCGATCAGAGGCATGGCAAAACCGCCCTGCATATCCAGTGAATATTCTTCATTGGTCAGTGCAAAAGCAATGGTGTTAACATGCAGATCAAAGCCGCGGCCGAAACTGATTGACCTGTCGATGCGGATTTCGTCGGCTTTGATCTCGCCCAGTGAGTTAATCTCAAAACCGCTGATGTCCATCTCACCGTAGTTCTCGGACGAAATCACAGCGTTAATGCTCAGCGTACCCACGCCGCTTTCCTCGTTGTAACTGATACCCGTGCCGTCGCGCAGCATGAAGGCCGTGTTAAGTCGCGGAATCGAAATCGGATCGTCGGTCGAAACCGTCGCAGCCCAGGTCTCGCCCGAGCGCCCCACACCGACGCGCAGCGTGCCCTCAAAGGGCGACGGCAGGCCGATCGCACCGCCGAAATGCCCGTTGCCGTTTAACTCATTGTCTTTGAAACCAATAGAAAGGCTGTCGATTTCAAACAGATAACCGGCAAAACCGGCCTGAAACAATGTGCCGCCAAGCGAGATCTCGCCGCTCAATCCTGAAGGCGCAATCGCGAAGTCCTGCACGCTTAAAGTCGGCGGTCGCGCGCGCTCGGCGTCCTTGAATATCGGCGGCAATTCGAGCGAAGCGTTGTGAATCACGATGCCCTTGAAGTCATAGGCAAAACCGGGCATGCTGCGCTCCTCATGCATGTCGATGCTGAAGCGCGTGCCGTCGCGCAGCTTGAATCCCCCCACTTCGATGCCGGGCACATTCGAAACCGTGCCGAGGAAATTGCCGACGGTGTCGACCTCGGCGTAGAAAGACATCGGGTCTTCGATGTCGCGGTGTTTTAAACTGCCGCCGATTCCCGCGCCCATCTGCGCCCGCACCACCAGCGAGTCGAGCGTGACGGTAAAACCCCACATCGTGGTTTCAAAACCGGACGGTGTGCGCCAGACGACATATCCGCCGCGCGCAATCTGATCGCCGGCATCGTTTTCTTCCAATTCCACATCGACAACATTTAACTCCAGATCGCTCAGCAGCGCGACAAACTGACCGTTCTTGTTGTCCAGCTTGCCGCTGCTGTTTAACAGATCGCCCGGTGTGGCGGCTTCGTCAAGAACGATAGTAAACAACTGCTCTTCGACGCCGATTTTAAAGCGGTCAAAACTTTTGGTGCTGAGCGTGTCGCGCACCTGCGGCGGGCGGCAGACGTCTTCGTAGCGTTCGTCGCAGGATTCCAACATGGTGATCAACTCTTCTTCGGGCGGGTCGAGTACAAGCGTGCGGCCCATGCCGAACAGTTCCGTTGTGTCGCGCTCAGGATCGACGTTAAGTCGCGGCGTTTCCACTCTGAAATTCAGGTCGATGTCGTTGACGTAGTTAATATCTTCATCCCAATAGCCGCCCATGGCGTGCGCCTGAGCACCGTAGTTCGCCTCGGCGTCCTCGTCGCGGCTGTCGGGAAAACTGCTGACTATTGTCTCAGGATTGCCGCCGCCGCTCCAGAGTTGTTTGGCGGCCTGGAAGGCAAAGTCAGGCGGGCCGTTGCTGAAGCGCAGGGGCTGCAGGTGCAATGGCGAAACGGCGTCGAACTGCTCGCTGCGGCAGACCGTCCCGGCGCGCAGCCACTTAACGGTAATGGTAAACCTGGCAAAACCCTCGCCGAAGTTAAACGTGGTGCGGGCCACACCGCCGCCGTCGGTTGGCCGCGTCACAAGACTGTCGCCTCCTTCAAAACCGTAGTTCACGGCTTCGCCGGCAGTCAGCGTCACGGAGAATTCAACATCTTCTCCGCTCAAGCCGCTGTGGTCGCCGCGAACTACACGCGCCGTGACTTCTTTGCTTGTTGTCGGTACGCCGACCAGCGAATCGGGAACTTCAATTAACACACCGGCTTTTACCATCGGTTTGGACGACTTCTCAAGCGGATCATCGGCCTGAATCTCGGCCGCGGTGTATTCGGTTTTAACTTCTTTCGGCTCCTCACAGAGACTTTTAGCCGGATCGGGCGGCTCCCACAAAATGGTTTCGTAGAAGGGTTGCTGGTTGAACAACCTGCCGTCGCCGCTCCACTTGTACTTGCCCAGATCGCGGATACCGTCGCTTTGGTCGGGCGGCGCTTCACAATCCGGCGGTTGCGGCTCACAGACCTGGATAAGGCGGTCGCTGTCCCGGCCGAGTGTAGCGACGGGCACGACATCTTTGGCCAGCAGATTCGTTTCGGCCACGGAAATGACCGGCCATTCGGGCCAGAGTTTGCGCCCGTTTTCGTACATCAGCGCTATCGTGCGCGGCTCGGAAGCGCTCACCGTCGGTGGCGGCAAGGTCGGATCGGCCGGCTTGATGAAACTGAGATTAACCGGACATGCCAGGTCTTTGTCGAAGTCGCCAAGCGTGTAACCGGCGACTTTGTTCTTAAACACCGGCACGCGGTTGCCGCGATAACTCAACTGCCTTACAAGCTGCTTTTTTGGGTCGTCACTGCGGTAGGCGTCGGCGGGTTCATCGTCGGCTTCAAGCGTGATCGTCACGGAGTGCGTGACCGTGTTAAACTCATTGACCAGAAAAGTGCGCAGTTGATCTTCCGCGCGCTGCAGCGCTTCTTCCGCCTGTTTAATATCGTCATCGACTTTTCGCAGCAATTCGTCCTTGCGTTGCAGGATGTCGTTTACAGTTGTCGCGGCTGCCGTCTGTGCGTCCCTGGCAGCCTGAATATCGGCGTCATATGCCGCCAGCGCTTCCTGTTTGCTGCGCACATCGTTGTCGTCATTGACGCGCGCGGCGACGGAGTCCTGCAACAAGCGGCGCTCGCGGTTGGTGTTGACGATCGCACCCTCGGCGTCGCGGCGTTCATCGCGCCAGTGTAGCCGGCGGGAGAGCGCTTCGCGCAGCTCATTGTTTTTGGCTTCCAGTGTATCGCGCGCAGCGGCGTAGTCCAACCTGGCCTGCACCAGAGCAGCGCGTTTAAGCTGCACTATTGAGTCGGCCGCGGTGAAAGCGCGGGCGCGGGTCTCGTGCCGGTCGCTGCTCTGCGCCAGCTGTGTTTCCAGTCGTGTTACTTCGTCCTGCTGGTTTTTAACCTCCTGATTGCGGCTGTTTAACTGCACGCGTTGTCTTCCCGCACCGCGCAGATCGTTGCGCGCTGTCTCACGCGACAGCGCGTTCTGGGTCTCTTCGGCCAGATCGCGCAGGCGATCCAGTTCGCTGCGCGCTTCATTCAATTCGTTGGCGTGCTGCTCAAGAGTTAAACGCATGGCGTCGAGCTGACGCGCTTCAAAGTCGCGCTGAGCCTGCGCGGCGTCGTAGTCCTGTTGTTTAAGATCGCGCTCCTGTTTGCGATTCTGCAGCTCTGTACGGGCCTGCGCCACGGCGGCATGTGCCAGCACGGTGTCCTGGACAGCTTGATTTTCGCGTTGCTGCGCCGCGTCGCGCTCCTGCGTGCGTTGGTCGAGCTGATCCTGCAGGTCGCGCTGCTCGTCCTGAAAAGCGCGGGTGCGCGTTGTGCGCAGACGCGCCAGCGCCCGGTCGACGGAATCGCGTTCGGTGGTCAAAGCGGCGTCAAGATCTTTAGCCTGTTTAAGTCGCACAAGTTGGCGCGCCAGATTCTCGAGCCATTTGGCCAGCGTTTGTTGCGCCTGTATTTTGGCTGCACGCGCCCCCGCCAGTTCCACGCGTTTTTGCCGCACCGAGTCTTTGAGTTCCTCAAAGCGGCTTTTGTCCTGCATTATTTCTTCCAGCGGCGGCGGAATATAGTAAGCGATTACTCCGTCGGCGGTTTTGTTGCCGGCCGTGAGTGCAGCCAGGCGCGCCCGCAAAGCGTCAATCTGCGCCTGCAGATCGGCAATGTCTTTTTCCAGCGCGGCTATAACCTTGTCAAGCGCATCCAACTGATCCTGAAGATTGATGTTCAGCACATCCACCAATCCCGCGCGCACAGCACGCAAACGACGCTGCATCTGCATGTTCGTCGCCGTGTCGGCCTGAACAGCGACAAAGTTGACGCGAAATTGCGTGGTGTCGTTAAACACCATTCCAAGCGAGTCGTTGGCGAGTCCGATGCCGTGCATGCCCTGATCGCGCAGATTTTGCGCCGCGGCACGGCGGCTCAGGTAGTTTTCGCGGTTCAACTCCAGATCGCGCCGGCGCACCTCCACAATGGCGGTATAGTTCGCTTCGGCTTCCGCCAGACGCGCTGCAGCTTGTTCATGCAATTGCGCAAGGTTGTCGCGCTCGGCGCTGAGAGACTGCACCTGTGCGGCAAAGTTGTTGCGCGCGGCTATCACCGCCTGTGCGGCGGCCTGTACCGTAGCCGCAGCTCCAACAACCTGCCCCTTCACCTGATCCAGCTGATTGCGCAGCTGGTTTAACCGGGCGCGTTTTACCGGATCGATGCGCAGTTTGCCCGAGGCCGTCGTGTCCACGACATATTCAAAGCCGGCCGATTGCAGCGCCAGCTGCGCGGCGTCCGACGCACAGGATCCGCGCCTGGATGTGTCGGGATGCTGAGCACAGGAAACCTGCAGTTTGTTCTGAAAGCTCGCCAATTTGGACTGAAATTCGCGGAAGGCCCGGCGACGACGCGGCAGGGCCGTCAACTCGAGAATCTGATCGGCAGAACGCGCCACACCGGACTGCCGCCGAACCAGGTCTTCGTGCAGATTTGTGCCGCTGAAATTGCGCGCCACGACTTCAGCGCTCTGTCTGGTCCAGGTGCGCAGATGTTCCAGGTAACGCCGCATGCGCGGATCGGCAAACAGTTGCGTTTCAATGGTCGTGATCTGCGTGGACAGATCATTCGACTGTTGTTTAAGTTGTTCGTAGTCGGCATTGGCCGTCTGTACCTGGCGCTCGGCGTTTAATATCTCCTGGGCCAGCCGCTCGGATTCGTTCAGCAGTTCCGCCGCCTTCCGGCGCAGATTGCTGTCGGCGCGTTCGGCGGCTTCGCGCGCCGTCTGCACGGCGGCCAGACTGTCCCGCTCCGCCTGCGTGGCGTCGCCGCGCAGAATGGCATCCAGCGAGTCGACAAGAGTCTGAGCCTGCGAAACCGAATCCTGCAGCTTCGTGCGACGCTGCGCCAGCTCGTCGCCCCAGCGCTCGCGGGCGCTGATACTGTCGCCGAGTGCACCGAGGCTGTCGATCATAATGCGCGCGGCGCTGTCCAGCCTGTTTAACTCACTGTCGATATTGTCGATTTTCCCCTGGGCGATGTCTTTGCGACGCTGCAGCTCCGCCGGCAGCGAATCGCGTTCGGTCCGGCGCTCGTCGCGCTCGGCTTCCAGCGCGGCCTTGCGGTTGACCAGATCGACGATTTGATCTTCGATCGACGTGGCCGAATCAGCGCTGAAAGGCAGGTTTAACGATCCTTTGCCGTCCAGCTTCCACTTGAATTTGCGCACGTTGTCGCGCACGGCTTTCCAGTACTCGTCCGGGCCGTCGCCGCAGCCGTCACAGCCGAAGATGGCGTAGTCCCAGTCAATGGCGTCGGCGCGGATCGGCACCGCGCGCGGGTATGGAAATGTCTTTGGTTCGTCGACAATCATGCCGACGTCGATGCCGCGCGCCGGAATCTTCATGTACGGCAACATCACGCACTCGTCGCGCAAGCTGTCGGGCGGGATGCGCTCCCAGGGTGGGCGCTCGACGACCGGGATACTGTCGCGCGTGTCTCCTTCCACCGGGATGCTGTCGCGCCGCACCGGATCGCGAACAATGGTGGAATCGCCGCGCAATTTGTCGGTGCTGTCGCGCACGGATGGTCCCTCGGTGATCGGCCCGTCGACGGTTGACTCGCCGTCAAAACGGATTCTGATTGACCCGGAAGACTGACCGCATTTGCACTCACGGCCGCCGCAACTGACGCTGACCTCGTAGTCGATTTGCGCATCGCCGGCCCGATCGACTTCCACCGGCAGAGTTGGACCTTCAAATTCCAGCGAGTAGGTCGTGCCGTCGTCTTCCGTCATGGTCACAAACCAGCGCACATGTACTTCCAGCGGGCAGTCCGGCGGACAATCAGTGATGACATTGGGATGTAAAATAAACTTGTCGCCGACGCGGAAACGATTGCCCGGCGTGATTATCACGCCGTTTATTTCGGCGCGAACGCCGTTAATAAAACACTCTTGGCATGCACACTCGTTTTGCGTTTCGGACGCGAAGGTAAACAAAAATGGCTTTGCCCAGCCGTCGGGGTCGCTCAGGGGGCGTTCTTCCAGGTCAAGCGCCTGGACGGACCAGATGAAGGAGCTTGCCGCGTCGACGGGAATTTCGAGTCCCAGCGGCAGCGGTATCTGTGTCTGACCGTTCAGGTCCTGCGTGTAAAGCGGTACGCCGCTGCGGAAAATGTTAAGTGCATTCTGCCCCGGCGGCACTTCAAAGATCGCCAGTCGATAAATCACGCCCTCGGTTGAAGGCGGCGTCAATGGCGACCAGCGGAAAACAATCAGTTCTTCCTGTTGCAGTACGTCACCGTCGGCCGGATTGATCAGCACCGGCGCCTGGTAATTTGTGATGTCGAAGGGACGGCAGTTTAACTGCGAGACTTCCTGCATCGTCTCGGCGTCGAGCACCTGAATACAGATCTGGTGGCGTCCCGCCGGAATGCGACCGGTGCGCACGGCGTTTTCCTGCAGGCGTGGAGCGAGTCTCACGGCCGAGTAAGGCAATATATCGGCGGCGTCAAAACGATTGATACCCGGAACAAGTTCGAGCGGCGGCAGCAGGTTGGGATCAGTTTCGGCAAGCACCTCGCCGCTGTTTAAGTCCGTCACCCGCGTTGTGATGCGTACAAAGCGCTCATCCGTGCCGAGGTTGGTGACGATAATTGTCGCAGTTTCACTGCGGTTCTGCCAGTCGGAAAGATATGGCGACGGATTGGGGTTCATCTGCAGCGTGACCTGCACCGGCTGCGCCGCCAAGGGACGCGCCAGAAGCGCGAACAAGAGCAAACACAGGTATGCGGGCAGACGGCAGAGCATGGTTTACTCCCCTGCCGCATTTGTAAACGTTATGATGCAATCCGCGCCGGAACAGGCGGGCAGACGTGCCACAAAAGTGCCCGACGCCGCACCGGAAAGCAGCATTTCCCAGGTCTCGCCGTTGGGCATACGCAGCAATTGCGTGACCGTCATGCTGTTGTTTTTGCGGTTCAGTTCTACATCAACAGTTTCCAGTTTACAGGTCATGAGCGCGGGATCGACGTCGGGCAGCGGGTCCAATGCACAGTGCGACGTGACGAGCAGCACCGGCCCGTCGGGTCCAAAAGCGCGCGCCTGCAGTAACGAGCCGAGGACCATGCCGTCCTTGTTTTCCGGATCGTAGAGCGCGAGCGACTCGCCGCGCGCTGTGTTTAAGGAGTCGAGTTGTTTAACAAGTCTTGCCGTCGTTTCCCCTTCGTCGAACCACAGCATGCCGACGCGGGACTGGTTCTCGCGACGGCGCAGGATCGGCGCTTCGAGTGAAGTACGACCGACGGTAAAACCGGATTCCAGAATGTCGTAGTCGTCAAATGTTTCAATATCGGGGCGTCGCCAGGGATTGATGCAGCGGTCTTTGAGCGGAGGAAAACTCAGCAATACCGGTACGTTGGCAGCATGCGTAATTACAATTGATGGGTCGGAAATTGCAGGCAACAGCAATCCCATGTAGTCTGCATACCAATCAATATCGGCTTTGATCAGGTCCGCTTGAGAATCATTTAACACTTCTGACTCAAGGACTGCAGCAGCATCGAGATAGAATCGATCCATCACTAGTTCACGGTTGGAAGAATCCATTCTCGTCGTTTCCAGGCGGCGTACAATGGTTGCAAGTCTGGACGATTGCATGGTGTCCAGATCCGGCAATCGGAGACAAATTGAGGCCAGGAAATTGCGGCCCGCCTCTCGCGCCAGGTCGAACAAGTCGGCGTCGCGCGTCCAACCCTGCCACGACTGCAGCACGATTGGCGCGCCTACATCGGCCTGCGCCAGGACACTGTTGGGATCAATCCCCTTGGCATCTTTCGCCTGTTTAAACAACAACAGATTTCCGGCTCTCGGTTTGAAATATCCATTGCGAATAGTGCTTCCCAAATTTGCGGCAAGCAATCGCCAGGGATCGTCGTGTGTGAGTCTGTCCGGCGTATTAACTTCAAATTGAAACTGCATCCCGCCCAGACGCCCGGTTGGATCGTCCAAAGCTGTCAGTGACAATGCGGCCGTCTGCTGAATTCTGATCGATTCGACCATATATTCGACGTTTAATAATTCTTTCAAAGCAGTTACGCTCGGGAAGGGAATTTTTGCATGTGTTCGACTGCTGTCGACGCGAACAGCATCGTAAAAGTCCGGTATCAGAGTTTGGATAGAGTCCATTCTTTGCGAGATCAATTCACCATCCCTTGCCAAGCTTTTTGCATGTCCGTCACGTTCGTCTTCAAGTGGCAAACGCCAAAACTGCACGTCTTCGGTGAAGTCGGTATTGCGGTCAAAAGCAATGATATTTGCGTCCCTTGAGGGACTATCGGCAGAGGGTCCAAAGAATGCAAACATCGGCGTAAACACCATCGTCGTGCGATCGCGTTTGCTGTCGGCCAGGGACTGTGCGCCGGAAATGGTCAAGGGACTGTCGCCCTTGTTGCCGCCGTCGGCCAGCTGACCTGTAAACCCGCCGTCGGCGACGTCTCCGCCGAATTCCTGCGAATCGCTCATCCCGTCGGGCGCAACGACTTCGAGCATGACAAATGTAAAGGGCTCGGCGTAGCCGTCCGGCTCGCCGAGCGGATTGTCTTCCAAATCCAGTGCGCGCACGTTCCAGACGTAGGATTGCCCGGGCGCGGGCAGTTCGACGTCCGGCGGCCAGGGCGTGCTTGTTATTCCCTGCGTCTCGGTGTTTAACACCGGCTGGTTGGCGCGGAAAGCCTGTACCGCGCGCTGCCCCGGCAGAATCTCAAAGACTTGTAACACATAACGGACAGACGCCGGGCCGTCGGGCGGCGCGGGCACGACCGGCGTCCAGCGGAAGATCGGACGGCGCTCGCGCACCGGATTTATCTGCGCGCCGTTGGCCGGCAGAACCAACAGCGGCGCCTGAAATTTGATAATCCGGAATGGACGGCAGACTTCATTCTGCGTCAGGGTCCGCGACAAATTCTCCTCCAGCAGGTCGACGCAGATTTCATACGCGCCGCCCGGAATCTGGCCGCTGCGCAGCACCTGGTTGTCGACGTCGCCGAAAAACTGCACGTTCTCGACCGGAAAGATTTCGACCGGATCCAGCGTCGTCGTGCCCGGCTCAAAGGTGATAACGTCCATCTGCGCATCGCGCGTAGCCGCGACGCGCTCGCCCAGACGCGAAATAATCGTGCGTACGCGGGCGCGCACATTTTCCGGATTGTTGTTGGTGACGATCAGACGTGCCGTGTTGGTCTCGTTGCGCCAGTCGCTGATATATGGCGTCGGGTTGGGCGTCATGATCAACTGAATGCTCAGTTCGTTCTGCGCGGCAAGTTTACACATGCCGGCGCACATCAGGATCAGGACTGTGATTGAGTATTTAAACATCGTTGCGTTGACGTCCGGAGATTGTTAAAAAGTCGTCGAGAGCGCCGTCTGGATGAAGTTCTCAATGTAACTCACATCCGGGCGAGCGCTGCCGTATTCGTAGAGTTTAAGCGAGCCGGTCAGGCTCAGAGTCAGACTGCGCGCGGGTCGATACCTCAGCCCCAGGCGCAGCAGCAGGTTTTTGTCGGCGGTAAACGCGCCGATGCTGCTGCTGGAGTACGTCAGTTTAAAGGTCGGTGTCAGCATGCCCTCGAACAGGCGGTAGCTGAGCGAACCGTGCACGGAGTTGACGTCCAGACTGGAACTGCCCAGCCCCCCCGCCGCCAGCGAATCCGGCTCGCTGACCATGTTGTTGAATCCAATGCCCGCGCTCAGCGGGATACTTAAAAACTGCGCCGTGTAGTTTGCAAACACCGAACGCGTCGTTGAACTGTTAAGTGCGCCCAGCAGCACATCGCTGTCGTTGAAGTCGTCGTAGGCAAAGGTCGCGCTCAGCTGATGAATCAGGCTTTCTGTCGGAATGTTGAACAAGGGCGAGATCGCCAACGAGTGTGAGATCATGTCGACGCGGCGCACGTTGAAATCGTCGACGTCGCTGCGGAAACCGAAGTTGGTGTAGTTGGCGCTGACCATCAGGTCGGGCGAAATCTGTACGAGTAAATTGGCCGACGCCAGCAGTTGCCGCGTCTGCGCCGAGGAGGTGTCGGTGACATTGTTAAACCGCACACCCACGCTGGAGCTGAAGTCGAGCGCGCCGTCGAGAAGTCGAAGCCGCGGCGCCAGCGTCACCTCCAGGTTGTCCGACTGCACGTAGGGAAAACCGAGCGGCTCGTAGCCGGGGCCGAGAAAACGCGCGCGCGTCTCCACGCCCCAGTCGTCGAAGTCGAGGCCGACTGAGAGAGCGGCGGCAAAGTCGCCGTAGGTCGATTCGCGAATATCGAAGACATCCTCCAATGCGTCCAGTGTTTCGTCGCCGCTCAGCGGCGCACTTTGGTCGCGCGTGAAGGCCGATGCGGCTACCTCGCTCCTCACCGCAATCACGTCGGCAAAGCGGAAGTCGCCGGTCAGCGAAAGCAGCAGGCCCGACTCGGCGCGCAGCAGGCCGTCGGCATTTGCAACCGAGTTTGAATCGTCGCGCATGCGCACCAGGTTGAGGCCCACGCGCGCAGCATCGGGACTGCCGTAGGCCAGGCGCACCGTCGTCATCTTACGTTCGTAGGTCGAAGCGGCAAAAGCCGGCGTTGTCGATTCGGCGGCGCGCTGCGCAATGCCGTGAAACGCCGCCAGCTGGAAGTCGCCCGGACTAAGATCAAATCCCGCGCCGAAGAGCTGTATGTCGCCCGTCGAGAGTTCGCTGTACTGCGGCACGTGATGCCCCAGAAACACCGTGGCCCATTTGTAGCTGGGCGCAATTGAGATGCGGTTCATCGGGTTTTCGAGGAATTGCGACAGGTTCTGCTCGGCCACACGCGGTGTCGTGACGTTGGTCTGGTCGGTCGAAAGCAGAAAAGTCACCGGGATGCGCAGGTCGCCCAGTTGCATGGTCGGAGCAAAGAGCAAGCGATAGAGATTGGCCGGACGGCGGGCGGAAACAGTGCCGGAAGGGTCGGGCTCCATGCTGTAATAATCGGCTGAAAGACGCGCCGCGCCGTCGATGCGAAACCAGGGCTCGTCGCTCTGCGCTTCACCAGCCGCGGGAGCCTGTGTGTTTGCCGCCGGTCGGGCGCTGCTGTCCTGCACGGCTGCCGACGCGGCCCGGGGACACAGCACTGCACACGCGCCGACGAACAAAAAGGTCATGGAGAAAGCCATGCGCAGCAGGGCGCGCAGCAGCGTAAAAACCAACGACGTAGGGAGACCGCCAAGTGCAAACATTCCACTGTGCCGGTAGTGTTGATCGGTCCGGATACGCGCCGCTCGAGCTGCGTTGATGTCTCTGGAATTCGGCCTGATTCAATTGCGGCGCTGACGAAGGTAGCAGCTGCAAGGTACGCCGCGGCGACGGCTTACGCAAACGCCGCCACGGAAGGACATGACGAAAAAACTGCGCCGGGTGAATCAGTACTGCTGGCGGATGGCGGAACGCGCCATATTGCGCACAAAATCGGTGGTGCCCTTGTTGAAAATCAGCTCGCCCAGCAGGCGGACCGCCTCGTCTTTTTCATTAAATCCGCTCAAAATGCGCGCTTTGTTGAGCAGCAGCATGCCGTAGGTCTCGGCATCGCATTGCGCCGTCAGCCCGCGCTCGATGTATGCAAGTTTCTGATTGGGGTCTTCGGAAATCTCGGCCAGGGCGTTCCATGCCGGGCAGTAGTTGGGAGCAAGCTCGGTCAGCGTCAGCAGCTTTTCCTCGCGCTCGGTCAGATCTTCCAGCTGAATATTGGCGATAAAATCCTTGAAAAATCCGGCGGGCAGCGTGCCTGCAACTTCGCGGTCCAGCGTGTGAAGGGCCGCTTTGGTGTAGAAAAAACCTTCCGGCGCCAGTTCGTCGACGCGCTGAAAATACTCGTGGGCGGACTCGTACTCCTCGCGCTGCAAATGCGAATAGGCAATGTTGTACCAGGGACGCGGCCATTCGGGTGCAGCTTCGGCGGCACGGCGGGCGGCATTGAGAAACTCGGCCTGTTCACCGGCTGCTCCGTGTTGACGGGCCATTTGCAGCAGCCGGCGCGCTTCGGGCGGAACGTTCATGGTCAGGCTGCGCGGCGGCGGAATATTGACCGGGAAGGAATTGACGTCGGCCATCGTCAGCACGTTGCCGCGGGCGTCGCTGTAAATGGTGTCCGTACTGCCCGGCGCAACGGCGGCGTCGGGTTTGGGATGTTTTTCGTCGCCGCAGGCGGAGATCACGAGCAGCGCACAAAAACAGGTCAGCAAAGCGGCAAGATTCTTCATATCGATCCCGGCAGTCACAATTCGGAGTAGAAAAAAGCTGGACAAATCTACGCATTCTCGCGTTTTCCGCGCATCAGGCGTCACCACTGGCGGCGCGGGCACACGTTTCCTGAACAGCCTGGAAGAGCACTTCGCCCCGCTATGCGTGGCTTGTTTTTCCCTCTTGCTCGTCCCGCGGAGTCAAGCGCCCAGGCGACGAGTGAAACCTCAGCCGCGGCTTCGTCGCTGAAAATCTTGCACCGCAAGCCGGTCGGCTCAGGCGGAAGCCGCCCATGTTTCCCATTCGGCCTGTTTAAATCCAATCAGACCGCCGCGCTCGCTCACCAGCAGCGGCCGTTTGATGAGTTTGCCGTTGGCGGCCAGCAGATCGAGCGCTTCGTCTTCGCTCATGCCGGGCAGTTTGTCCCGCAGCTGCATTTCGCGATACATCATGCCGGAGGTGTTGAACAGGCTGCGGATTTTACCGCCGGCGACGTCCCGCAGCACTTGCGCCAGCACGGCACGTGTGGGCGGCGCCTCCAGGACCATATCCTGTTTGTTGTATGCCACCTTGTTGGCGTCGAGAAACTTGATGGCTTTGCGGCAGGTGTCGCAGTTTTTGTAGAAGTAAAGGGTCGTCATGAGCTGAAGCTCCGGAGAGTGGACACAGGGCAAGAATGGCAAGGGGACGGCTGCGAAGAGATGAGATTTTGAACGCAACTACGTAAAACTACGTAGGAGCTGTGAGCCCTCAGGGCTCACAGCTCCTTTGACAATCACATCAGACGAGTGCAAACTCTACAAAAAACGTCGCGCCCTGCCCTTCCACCGATTCGCACCAGACGCGGCCGTCCATGAGTTTGACCAGTTTGTGCACGATGGAAAGCCCCAGGCCCACGGAGTTTTCACCGGCGGTGGGTTGAGTGGAGAGTCGCTGGAAACGCTCAAACAGGCGCGGCAATTCCTCCGGCATGATGCCCGGCCCGCTGTCCGTGACGGAAAAGAGAGCTTTCCCGTCGGCGGCTTCCAGGCGCAACACGATCTGCCCGCCCAGATTGGAGTATTTCACTGCATTGGAAATGAGGTTGTCGAGCACCTGATCGATGCAGGCCGGATCGAGGTTGACGCTGACGGGCGTCGGAGCGGGGTCAAAGACAATTTCAATGTTTTTCTTTTGCGCGGCTTCCTGATAACGCCGGCCGACGCTCTCGACGATTCCGTTCCAGTCCAATGGTCGGCACTGCGGGTCAACCTGGCCGCTTTCGATCTTGTTGACGTCCAGCAGCTTGGTGATCAGCGCGAGCATCTGATCTGTCACGGTCAGAATATCCTGGGCGTATTCCTGCTGCAGCGAACTCAATTCAACCTGTTTGTCGGTTGAAATCAAGTGGGCCAACATACGGATGTTGTTGAGCGGACTGCGGAGGTCGTGCGCGGCGATGCCGAGAAACTCGTTCTTTTCGGCGTCAAGGCGTTCCAGATCAATGTTTTTCTCGCGGATTCGCTGGTTGAGCTCGCTGACGCGTTCCAGGGCGTTGGACAACTCCACGGAGCGCACGCGCTGAATCTCCGCTTCCTGACGGGCGGTCTCGGCTCGCTGCAGAATGCGAATATTCTCTACGCGGCGCGACGTCTCACGCAAGTGAAACGCGCGCAGTTCTTTGGTGTATTCGTGCAGAGTCTGCGTGGCTTCCTGCCAGCGCTCGAGTTTTGTGTAGATATCGGCGATGGTCTTGAGCGAATCGATGTAAAGGCGGCGCGTTTCATCACCGTTGGCCACGTTGCAGGCTTCCTGTAGCGTTGTGAGCGCTTCTTCGTCTCGGTCGAGGCGGGAGAGCACTTCCCCGCGTAAAATCAAGGCGCGCACGATGTTGACGTGATCGCGGCACTGTTGCAGAATTTCCAGCGCGTGGCTGACGGATTCGAGCGCGTCCTCATGTCGCTGGTTGTCCGCCACGGCAATCGCCAGCGAGAGTCGCGAGTAGGCTTCCAGGCGCATGTTGGCGGAACCGCGCATCAACTCATAGGCACGCTGGGAGACGGCGAGCTGTTTGTCCTGCGCGCCCATGTTTTTGTGCAGATTCGACTCGTTTACCAGCACCAGCGTAAGGCCGGCGGTATCGCCGATTTCCTCAAAGAGACTTCGCGATTTTTCGAGCGCGTCCAGGCACTCTTCATACTGACCAAATTCTTCATACGCGTTGCTGATTCCCATCAGCGCTTTGGCGGCCCCTTCCTTATTGCCGCATTCCAGCATGATGTCGCGCGACTTGAAGTACCACTCCAGCGCGCGTGCGTCGCCGAGCACAAAGTAGGTGTTGGCCATGTTGCCGAAGATGCGCGCGGAGCCGAGATCGCGGCGAGGCCCCAGCAAGCTGACGGCGCGCTGGTGATATTCCAGCCCCTTGCCGGTTTCCCCCAGGCGCGTGTGTGCCACGCCCAGATTGCTCATGAGGAGCGCGTTTTCGTAGTCGTCGGGATGGTCGCGCTGCAGGTTTTCCTGGCGCTGCAAATGCTCGTACGCCTCTTGATAACGGCCGAAATTCATCGCCCATAAAGCATTGAGAGCAGCCAACTTACGGTCGATCAACTCAGATGGAAGACGATCGCGCAATCCCTCGGCTTTGCTCAAATACTCCGCAAAGTCTTCCTTGTCGCTGACGGCCATGCTGACGCGCAGTGCGCACTCATACGCGGTAAAAAGTTCGGCGTAATCCTCGTGGCGCAGCAGGATTTCTATGGCGCGTTTAATACTTTCGCCGGCGGAGCTGAAGTTGCTGCCGGCCAGAGCGCTGAGCGCTTCGGCCAGTAGGGCGCGACCGCGGTAATACTCACATAACTTTTTAGCTTCGTCATCGGGTTTAACGGCCTGATTGCAGCGGTGCACTGCTTCCAGCGCATAGCTGCGCGCCAAAGCCGGATTCACCTGGTGCTGTTCTCGGCTTCGTTGAATCAACTCTTCGATTTGCCGCTGCTCATCCCCTGCTGCGGGCCATTCGACAGACATAGTATCTCTTTTGTGCAAGATCGCTCTTTCAGAATCGCAGAATAGACTGTGCGGCCGAAAGATACACCGGCCGACCTATCAGATCAATCGATTTTGTGTAAAAATTTTTCATTCGTTCAATCGGGTGGTTCAAAGTCCACCGAACGGCCCTCGCGTTCAAGGATATGGCGCGCAAATGCGCCCGACGCACGTGAGAAGCGCCGGTTGGCGACATAGGCCAGCCCAATGGAACGCATCTGCAGCTCCGCTACCTCGGCGGACCTGAGCGTTCCCTCGCGCACTTCGGTGGCGACGGCAAAATCCGGAACGATCGCCACACCCAGCCCCGCCTGCGCAAACGACTTCTGGATTTCGACGCCGCCAAACTGCATCATGTCGCCCAGGAACAGCCCTGCGCCAAGCAGATCGGCATCAAAATGCGTGCGGGAATGCGTGCCTTCCTCCGGCAACAACAGACGCCGGTCCACGAGGTCGGCCAGTTCCAGGCGCGGCAGGCCGTCGAGCGGGTCGCCCGGCAGAAACACGGCCACGTCGCGATACGTGAAAAGGGTCGTCGTGCGGACTTCCGGCGTGGACAGCGGCAGCGTCACCATGCCCAGGTCTATCTCGCGCGCCTGCAGCATCCGGCCTATCTGGCGCGAATGACGGCTGTGCATTGCGAACTCGATGTCGGGAAACCGGCTGAGAAAACCCTTGAGCCACTCCGGCAGTTTGTGCATGGCAATCGTGTCCGAACACCCGATTGAAACACGGCCGCGACGCAGATCGCGCAGCTCGCTCATCTGGCGGCGCGCCATGTCCCACTCATCGAATATGCGGCGCACATGTTCAAAGAGCACGGCTCCGGCCGGGGTCACTTCCACCCCGCGCGAGGAGCGAATAAGCAACTGCTCGCCAAGCTCGCGTTCCAACGCCTGCACCTGCATGCTGATGGCCGGCTGCGATACAAACATGCGGCGCGCGGCACGGCCAAAGCCGCCCTCCTCCACTACGGCCCGGAAACTGCTCAGTCGGTGAATATCCATAAGCCCTCCTTATCGGCGGCATTAAAATAATGAACTTTTCTTATTATCGTTCAGGTGGTATTTTTGGACCTGAGGCAATTGATTGAAGCACAATCCAGGTCATCATGAGCACTATACGCCGCATTTACGTTCGCAAACGCGCCGGCTTTGACAGCCACGCCCGCCAGCTGGGCGACGATCTCCGCAACTACCTGAACATCCCCGCTCTCGAACATATCCAGATGCTCGTGCGCTACGACATAGAAGGGCTTTCCGAAGAGGAATTCCTTCTTGCTTGTCGGCGGGTGCTGGTCGAAGCGCCTGTCGACGAGGCCATAGTCGGCGAGCTTGCAACCGGTCAGGACGAGACGCTGCTGGCCTACGAGTATCTGCCCGGTCAGTACGATCAGCGCGCCGACAGCGCCGCACAGTGCATTCAGATTCTGACCCGGCGCGAAGCGCCGCTTGTGCGCTGCGCTACAGTTCTCCTGCTGCGCGGTGGTCTCAGCGAAGCCGACATCAACAGCATCAAAGGGTATGTGATCAACAGCGTAGACTCGCGCGAGGCGGCATTGCAGCTGCCGACCAGCCTGCGTCAGGAAGCTCCGCAGCCGCCCGATGTTGCAATCATCGAGGGTTTTTGCGACCTGAACGCGGCGGGTCTCGAGCGCCTGCGTGAAGATCTCGGACTGGCTATGAGCGGCGCCGACCTTGAGCACTGCCGCGCGTATTTCAGCGGTGAGGAAAAGCGCGACCCGACGCTGACGGAACTGCGCGTGCTCGACACGTATTGGTCGGACCACTGCCGCCACACGACCTTCCTGAGTGAACTGACGCACATTGAAATCACCAACGGCATGCTGGGCAAACCGATCGGCGACGCATTGGAACTGTACCGCGCACTGCGACGCGAGACCTTCGGTGAGACGCCGCCGCCGGAGTGTCTCATGGACATTGCCACGATTTACGCGCGCAACCGCAAACGGGCGGGCACGCTGCCCGACCTTGAGGTCTCTGAGGAAATCAACGCGGCCAGCATCATCGTGCCGACCGAGGTCGACGGCAAAACCGAAGAGTGGCTGGTGATGTTCAAGAACGAAACGCACAATCACCCCACGGAGATAGAACCATTCGGCGGCGCGGCCACCTGCGTCGGCGGCGCCATTCGCGATCCCCTGTCCGGCCGTGCTTATGTCTACCAGGCCATGCGCGTCTCCGGCGGTGCGGACCCGCTTACGCCGCTGAGCGAGACGCCGGCGGGCAAACTGCCGCAGCGCAAAATCGCGACGGAAGCCGCACGCGGTTTCTCGTCCTACGGCAACCAGATCGGCCTTGCCACGGGCATCGTCAATGAGTTTTACCACCCGGATTACGTCGCCAAACGCATGGAAGTCGGTGCGGTTATCGCAGCCGCCCCGCGCGAAAATGTGGTGCGCGGCGTGCCCGAACCCGGCGATATCATCGTGTTGCTCGGCGGTCGTACCGGTCGCGACGGCTGCGGCGGCGCGACGGGATCGTCCAAAGAACACACGCAGGAATCGCTGGAAACCGCCGGCGCCGAAGTGCAGAAAGGCAACCCGCCGACCGAGCGCAAAATCCAACGGCTGTTCCGCAACGGCGAAGCGACGCGGCTCATCAAGCGCTGCAACGATTTCGGCGCAGGCGGAGTCTCCGTCGCCGTCGGTGAGCTGGCGCCGGGCCTGCTGATCGATCTGGACAAAGTGCCGCTTAAATACGAGGGACTGGACGGTACGGAGCTGGCCATTTCGGAATCGCAGGAACGCATGGCCGTGGTGCTCGATCCCGGCGACGTCGAACAATTCTCGCGCATGGCGGCGGCTGAAAACCTCGAAGCCACCGCGATTGCGACCGTCAGCGGCGACAATCGACTGACGATGAGCTGGCGCGGCCGGAACATCGTCGATATCAGCCGCGCCTTTCTGGACACAAACGGCGTGCGCCAGACCAGCCGCGCGGTGATCCAGACGCCGAATGAAAACTACGGGTACTTTCTGATTCGCGACCACACGCCGCCGGGACCCATCCGCAAGTCCTGGGAGGCGATGATGGGCTCGATTGAGTTCTGTTCGCGCAAAGGCCTGGGCGACATGTTCGACTCCAGCATCGGCGCGGCTTCCACCTTTGTACCCTACGGCGGCAAACGACAGCTCAGTCCGGCCGACGTCATGGTCGCCACGCTCCCCGTCGACGGCGAGCAGACGCCGACAGCAACGATCATGAGCAACGGTTTCACGCCAGACCTTGCGACCTGGAGCCCATTCCACGGCGGCCTGTACGCCGTGGTCGAAGCTGTAGCAAAGATTGTCGCGGCGGGCGGACAATACGACCGCACCCGCCTTTCGCTGCAGGAATACTTTGAAAAGCTTGGACGCGATCCGCAGCGCTGGGGCAAACCCCTGGCGGCGTTGCTCGGAGCCCTGCGCGCGCAATGCGAACTGGGCACGCCGGCCATCGGCGGCAAGGACAGCATGTCCGGCACATTCAAGGACATCAACGTGCCGCCGACGCTGGTTGCTTTTGCCGTTTGTCCCGCCGACGCGCGCAAGGTGGTCTCCAGCGAGTTCAAATACATGGGCACGAGCGTGGTGATTCTCGACGCAGAATACGACGTGCACGACCTGCCCGTCTGGTCGCGCCTGAAATCTCTCTACGACAGTTATCTGAAGGCCGTGTCGGAAGGCAAAATAATCTCGGCGCGTTCAGTGGGACACGGCGGCATTGCGGCGGCTCTGACCGGAATGATGCTCGGCAACAACATCGGCATGAGGTTCAAACGCGTGCACGCTCCGCGCGAACTGTACCGCTCGCTGTTTGGCTCGATCATCTGTGAGATGGCCCCGGGCGCCGATCCGGCCGAAGTGTTTGCAGACGTCGAACACCGCGTACTCGGCAAGACAATTGAAGAGGATGAAGTCGACATCAACGGCGAACTCGTCGACCTGCGCAAGCTGCGCGCTGCCTGGACGGGCGGACTCGAAAAAGTCTATCCGACCGGCAGCAAGGTTGAAGGCACGGCGCAGACGATCGAAGCGGCGGCAGGCGTCAAGTCCTTCCACGCCGCAACAACAACGCCGCGGCCGCGCGTGCTGATTCCCGTGTTCCCCGGCAGCAACTGCGAAATCGATTCCGCCCGCGCATTCCGCAAAGCCGGCGCCGAGGTCGAAACATTTGTGTTCCGCAATCTGACGCCGCAAGCCGTCGAGGACTCGCTGCAAGAACTGGCGCACAGCCTGGACCGAAGCAACATCCTGATGCTGCCCGGCGGTTTCAGCGCCGGCGACGAACCGGACGGCTCGGGCAAATTCATTGCGGCGGTCTTCCACAATAATCGCGTGGCGGACGCCACCATGCGCCTGCTGCAGGAACGCGACGGACTGGCGCTGGGAATCTGCAACGGCTTCCAGGCGCTGATCAAACTGGGGCTGCTGCCGTACGGCGAGATCCGCGAACTGACGTCTGACGCCCCGACGCTGACATTCAACGCGATCGGACGCCACGTGGCTACGATGGTGCACACGCGAATCACGAGCTCGGCGACGCCCTGGTTCGCCTGTGCCGAACCCGGCGCCGTGCACTGCGTGCCCGTTTCTCACGGCGAAGGACGTTTTGTCTGCTCGCCGGAAGCCATGCAGGAATTGGTTCGCAACGGACAGATTGCCGCTCAGTACGTCGATCACAATGGCAACGCCAGCATGGATCCGGAGTACAATCCAAATGGATCCATGAATGCCGTGGAAGCGCTGATCAGTCCGGACGGACGTATTCTCGGCAAAATGGCGCACTCGGAGCGCGTCGGCCCCTACGTGGCGGTGAATATCTTCGGAGAGAAAGATCAGAAGTTGTTTGAAGCCGGCGTGAAATACTTTGCCTGAGGTCGCGGAAACGGACTCAGACCCATTCGCTGTGGTGTTTGTCGCCGACGAGTCCGAGCGAAAGCTGAAAGCGGTGATTGGTGGTGTCGCTCTCAAAGCCGAATTGCGCGGCCCATTCATAGCTGATGCGATTGCTCAAAGCACTTGAACTTTCAACCGAAGAGCGATAAAGTCCTAGTTTCCAACGATCAACCTGCGACTCCACAAAGTCGCCGATAGGCTCAAGCAGCTTGAGCAGGTAGCCGCGCGTGTCGGGTCGTTTTTCCTGCAGGTTGTTGGTGCGCTGGATATTGTGCACCATTGATATCAGCTCGTCGTCGATGCCGGACAGACTCAGGACCAGACGCATCGTACTGTCGCGATTTTCAAAGCGGATAATCGCCTGCCAGTCCGTGGCAAAACGCAGATTGCGCCGGTAGCTGAACGGCATGTTGTCCGGCAAATAAGTCTGCACCCGCTCCATGATGTAGGCGCGAAAGCGGTTGACGAGATCGCGTTTCACGATTTCCAGCAACACCTGCTGCCGCTCCGCCTCATTCGCGTACATGTTGTTTACCAGCGACCAGATGAAGTCTTCCATCGACGTGCCGCGTTCCGTCACGCCGTCCGCCAGTTGCTTCATGCCGTTGTTGCCGCCGGGATTGCCCAGAAGCAGAATGACCGGAGGCGGCAGACGAAGTTGCTCACGCAGGCGGCGCACTCCGGCCTCCCAGCCTTCTTCCAGTCGCGACGACAGCAACACCACATCCAGCTGACGATTCAGAAACGCATGTGAAACGCCCTGCTCCAGATTGGTGGCGCTTTCCAGTGAATACACCGCGTCCAGCAGCGGCTCAACTTTGCCGACAAAAGAGGCATCGTTGTCAATGAGTAAAAGGGATTTGCGATCCGTGCGCCTGATGCCGCAGCGCAGTGCGACTGTATAGATTACGCGCGAAAGATTTTTGCGGGTCTGGGCCGGATCAAATGGTTTGGTGAGGACGGCCTGAATGTTGTGCGTACTGAGTTCTTTCAGAATCGGATCGCCCTCATCACACAGGATGACGACGGACGTGACGGCGTATGCTTCCAACCTGCGGACTGCGGTCAGGAATTGCGCGGCGCCTGTATCTTCCAGGCGCGCGTCCAGGAGAATCAACTCGAGTTGCGGCTTGGAACTCAGCTGGGCGACGGCGTCCTTGCCGTTTTCTGCTTCGAGAATTTCGAACTCGGAGTAGTCCAACTGCCCCAGCAGATTAACCAGAATTTTGCGATGGAATCGTTCCCCCGCAACTATCAGGACATTAATTGGCATACAAAACGCAACTCTTACACGCTCATTCGCAAACATCTTCGGAATTGGGCACAATGATAAAGATTTTTTGGGATTATTGGTCCTGTTGATCGCTTTCGGTGGAAACTGCAACCGCAGGCGTGTTACTGTCCCAGTACTTCAGCCGAGAATTCAACCAATTCCGAGTCGACGAAAAAGCAACGGATCAGCATCGGATTGCAGCACACTTCGCAGTCTTCAACGTAGTCCTGGCGCGGCACGCTGCCGTCCAGCAGCACGCTGATTTCCTCCCAACAATAGGGACAGGTAAAGTGCTGCTCCAGCAGTTCGCCGCCCTTGAACATGCGCCGTCCGGATTTCAGGTTCTGAATTTGCGCGCTATCGCCAGCGCCTTTTTTTGTGCGACGTTGATCTCCGAGGATTCCGCGCTGATATCCATGTTGGTAATCGCCTGCAGGCGGGCCTGGTCGATGGTAAGGCGCTCCTCCAGGTTGAGCAGACCCATATGCCAGCGCTGAAACATGCGATTCTCGATGGTGGCGTGCAGCAGCAGGCGGATGTCCGTGTGGCGTTTGTCGTGCAGAATACGCGAATACAGCCTGGTGAGCACCTCAATCGGCCCTTCCAGAATCTGCAGGAAGTTGCCGGCGCGATAAATCAGCAGACCGGAAATATCGTGTTCCTGATTAAATCTTCTTGCCTGAGTGAGCAGTTCTTCCAGCTCCGGCTTGGTCATTTGCCGGACGGAGCGACTGACATAAATCAAGGTAGAAAGTTGCATAGACTTAGTGCACCGAAACTACAGCCGCCGGCAGGCCGGCGTTAGTATAAGTACTCGTACAGGCGGAGGCGCAAATCAGCCCAACGGGAACGGGACAAGCGCCTGGAAATTCGGAGCAGCATGTTGAACGAGTCTTCCGGAATAGCCCGCGTGAAAGATACAACCAATTGAACTTGGAACCGAATACCTTATTTTCCGGTTACTCAGCCGAAGCAGTTCAACGATAAAATCGTAAACCTCGCCGACTTCACAATGCGCCATCTCCTACCCTGTTTTCTCTTGTTTGCCATCGTGTTGCCGGCTTCGGGCCTGGCCCAGATTGATCTTGGCCCGAGATTCGGTCCGGATGTTGAACCGGAAGACGCCGCGGTCATCTGCGAGATTCCGGAACTGGTAACGCCCAGCGTCGAGACGCACGGTTTCCACGTCGGCAATGTGGTCGACGACTTCAGCCTGTTTACTCCCGACGGCGAGCAGGTCACGCTGAAGGACGAGTTGAGTTATGGCCTGCCGCTGCTGCTGATTGCCTGCAGTTATACATGTACTGTCTTCCGCGATCGCATTCCGCAGATCAATGCTCTGCAGGAGATGTTCGACGGCCGCGTGCGCTTTCTGCTGGTTTACACACTTGAAGCTCATCCGATCCAGGACATAAGCCCCTATTTCGGCTACGTCAGCGTGGGACGCAATCAGCAGGACGACATCCTGTATCGCCAGCCGGCAACCTACGGCGCGCGGCGCGACGTGGCGCGCGACATGCTGGCGGCGCTGGACGTGCGGCAGCGCGTGGTGATCGACGGCCCCTGCAACGAGTGGTGGTGGGCCTACGGCCCCGCGGCGAACAACGCTTATTTGCTGGACACGGACGGACGCGTGGTCGCCAAACACTGGTGGTTCAATCACATCCCGCAAAACATGGAACGCGATATCGAAGAGCTGCTCAATCCAACAACGACGGATCTCGCCGATGCACTGGAACAGCGCTCAGCCGACGTGCGGGTGCGGCGGCACGGCGACTTCGTGCTCGTGGACGGACGCAATGACGGAGCTCTCAACAAGTTTGAACTGACGCTGTGCGACCTGCTTGGCCGTACGATTCAGCGGCTGGAATTCGACGACCTGCCGTTCCTGTTTCGGTGGCAAACAAAAGCGGATTTGGGAACGGCTTTGTATTTTATCAGGTCAAATGGAAACGTTTTGGCGCGCGGCGTTTTACCGCTTATCGAGGAGAAACTATGACAAAAAAATACCTGTTTGCATTGCTGCCAATTGTCCTGCTGTTAACCGCCAATCGCGCCGTGGCGCAGGATTTCAACGTCTTTTTCATCTCGGACCGCATTGAGAGCGATGAGGAGTTTCCACATCTGTATCTTGAGGGTTCGATCAACAACCTGACCGACGAAGCCATCACGCTGAGGATCGTGCGCACGGTAGAGGAACTGCCCGAAGACTGGGGTTCTTCGATATGCACGGACATTTGTTTTCCGCCGAACGTCGACACGATCCACGTGGAAATTCCCGCCCAGGCGCGACAGACAGTTGCGGTAACGTATTATTCGGACGGTGTTTCCGGCGAAGGGTATGTGGACCTGGAATTCAGCACGGACAATACCCCCGGAATCAGCAAACGCCTTTTTGTTCGTCACGACCTCGTGAGTTCGGTGTGGGAAGGCGGCAGATTGTACGGCGAAAGTCCGATGGTCTGGATCAGCGGCGCAAACAGTATCCGCGTCGGTGAACACGCGTCGAATCTGCTGGGAAAACAACTGGAACTGACCGTCTTTGACGCCCTGGGCAACAAACTGCTGAGCGCGCCCAATGTCGTGCCGGGACAGATGGAAACCGGTTTCACGTTTTCGCGTCAGCCGCATCCCTATCGAATAACCGCGGACGGCGTGCTGATAGAAGCGGGCCTGCTGCCCTCGACAGAATGATTTCAACTTAACCGAATACACTGGACAAACACAGCTATGAAAAATGTTATCACATCGAAGTTCGTGCGGCAAGTAGCGTTGCTGTGCCTGGGCATTGCGGTTCTGCCGTTGACCATTCTGGCGCAGAGCAACAAAACAGTCGAAGATTTTACCCTGACGGACGTGGACGGCGTTGAGACCTCGCTCTACGCTGAGCTGGAAACCGGCCGTTTTGTGCTGCTGGATTTTTTCAGCGTCCAGTGCCACATCTGCAAGGAAAACACGGCCAAGGTGAACCGGATCCAGGAGAATTACAGCGAGTTCCTGAGCGTCTGGAAAATGGGTGTCTATGGTCCGGACCGCGAACCACCGAGTTGGGTGGAAGATTTCAATCGTTGGTACGACTCCAAAGTGCGGGCTTTTCCGAACGCGACAGCGGAGCTGAAGTATTTCAACGACGAGTTTAAAATTGGCTACGGCACGCCGACCTATGTGCTGATCAGCCCCGACCACAAGGTATCGTTTATCTACCGCGGCTTCAACGACAACGTGTTGCGCCAAAAACTGAACGACGCGATGTTCATGCCGACGTCGGTGAGCGAGCAACTGGACCGCTCGGCCGAAGTGCGGATAGCGCCGCAGCCAGTCAAAGACGTGATGACGCTGAGTCTGCCGGCGGACCAGCAGATAAAAGTGTTGACAATCGTCGATGGCCGCGGAGTTGAAATCGCGCGTTTCACCGGCGGACGCGATATTGAAAATACGGGCGCTGTTGAGCTGGACCTGACGACTCTGAACACGGCGAACGGCATTCACATGCTGAGGATAGAATTTGCGGACGGCGGACTGGCGCAACGCAGCTTTGTGGTTGTGCGCTGACGCCTGACTGACTTGCAGACTTGAAACTGACTTTGGACGCCTCGTCTTGACTGAAAGACGGGGCGTTTTATGTTTGGAGCCTGGGAGTCGTGTTAAGTGAAAGAGTATTTGTGAATTGATTTGGGGCTGGCCGAGGTAATTGGACAGGTTTTAGATGCCGATAAAGCAGAAAATCAGCCCGTTGGGGAGCAAATATGGTACCGTAATAAAAAAGTGCTTTTTGCAACGCTGGAAAGGCCACATTTTCCGTTGATAAGCGTACCTTGTCAGCCCCTGGAATGGAGCCGATGGTTAAACAACGTTGGCGTGCAGAATGCTTGTATCGGCAAATCAATCACGATGCCAACGAATTCCTGAGAGCGAATGTTAACACGATGTCTGCGGGTGTTAACAACCTGCAGAGCCTGTCTGGTTTGACCAGGCTGTCCCGAAGGCGCAAGGCGCGATGTGCAAACATCAATATCAGGAGGGAAAATGCGAGGAATTGACTTGTTAAACAAGAACAGCTTAAAACGGCAGAGTCGACCGGCAACGGAGCCTGTGCCGGCGGGCCCGAATGCGGAATTGCGCGCCGGGCTTAGCATATCAGCATTGATGATCGGGGGTGCATCGTTTGGCAACATTGTCCTGCCCAGTCCGGTCGGGGCTCTGGCAGGCGCTGTTTTTGGCCTGGCTGCCGCGATCGTACACCGCGTGCGTTATGAATGAAGCGCTGTCGCATCCGATTGAGTTGTTGGCTGCACTGTTGATAGCTCTATACTTTATTTTAGTGACATTTTGGTCAAATTTGCGCCCGGAATTACTGGAAGTAATTGCTTTGATATTGACCAGCTCCGGCATCGTCTCTGCGATTGATCTCGGGCTTCTTGCGATCGGCGACGGAGCTCTGCTCGGCGAGAGGTTGCGAGACAAAAACACGTTGATTCTGATCGGCGCTGTCGCAATCATGTGGGTGTCGATTGTACAAACCGGACAGATCATGTGGCATCACTATCACTCAAACAGACCCATGCGTCCCATGCGCGGACGCCGCCCGCAGGGCAACATCAGGAACAATTAAACAACAGGCGGATTTGCTGCTGCAAACCCGCCTGTTATTGTTTCATGCCGATCTGTTGTCGTTGTCGACTTAACGACGAATCAGTTTAATCGACCACTGCTCTGCTCCGCGCCTGATGTTAAGCATGTAAACTCCCGCGGGCAGTCCTTCAGCCTCCAGGTTGACGTTCTCGCTGCCGTTGCCGACGGTTCGGTGCAGAACGCGCTCTCCAAGAATGTTAAGTAGTTCAACCGTTACCTCGCCCGTCGGCAAGCCGTCGATGCGAATGCGATTGTCAAATGGGTTCGGAAACACCTGCGGCTGCGCTCCCGCAAATTCGTCGCCGACGGACGTCGTAATGCGGTACTCGTATGCTTCGGACTCGCTGCTGCAGCCGCGCTCGTCGGTAATGAGAACGGTAAACAGACCTTCACTCTCGGGCCTGTAGCCGCGCGAGTTGCCGTTGTTGTTAATATTGCGTCCCTGGTAGCGCCACTGGTAGTGCGGCGCTTCCGAAGAAAGCAACTGGAACTTGTCGGCCAGTGTAATTGTCGGGCGCGGCGGAAGCGCCAACAGCTCAACGGTGAAGGTCTCACTGCGGCCCGTGGAATTCGAGACGAGCAAGTGAGCCACGCCGTCGACAGCCTCATCAAGCAAGCTGATTTCGATGGATGCCGCGATACTGCCGAGTCCTTCAACATTGATTGCCGTGTTCATGGATTCTGCATCGACAAGCTCGACCGACTGGATGCGAGCGCCTGCGTCAAGAACGCGAATCAGCGCATCGCCGCAACCACCGCTGCTGTCGCTGAGAACCGGGTAACATCCGCGGCACGCACCAAAGTCCGTCGACGCCAGATCGCCGCGCAGTTCCAGCAGAGACAGAATTGCACCGGGTTCGCCGTTTTCAGCGCCGTAGGTGCCGCCTTCCAGAGCGTCGCCCGCGGAACCGCCTTCCACCACGATGGTGAGATTGTCGCGCGATACGGCATCCGCGGCCAGCAGGCCGACGTATCCACCGCCGCCGCCGCCGCCGGGCCCGGCCGTGACGTGTTCATTGCCGAGTCGACTGCCGCCTTTGCCGCCGCTGACGTCCACCGTTATACCGGACACGACCTGCTGCACGTCGAGCAGAACGCTGCCGCCTGCCCCGCCGCCGCCCAGGCCGTCGGGATTGAGGGTCGAAAAATCGTCGGCGGCTTTTGTGCCGCGCGCAAAGATCCCGAAATCGCCGGCGCTTTTAAGCGTGCCGCCGCGAACAATGACGATGCCGCCGCCATCCGCGCCGCCGGAACCGTGCCGGTGGTTGGAATGTCCGCATCCACCGCCGCCGCCGGCAAATACATGGCGTCCACGAATGAAATCATTCAGGTAGGCTGACTTGCCGCCGATACCGCCGGCAAAACGGCGGTTTTCCACGACGCCGCGGAAGCCGAATCCACCCGCTCCGCCGGCTCCGAGGCCTGCTCCGCCGCCACCGCCGGCATTGTGGTTGTTGCCGCCGCCGCCGGCATTGGCCGGACTGCCGCGACCGTAGCGGAATGCTCCGATGCCGTCTTCAGCCACTCCCTCGCCTTTCGGGGAGTAATAACAGTCTTCGTCGGTCACGTAGTCGACGCGGTGCGGCGATACGTTGCAAGGCGGATAGTTCTCGAATTCAGCACCGCGGAAGCCGCGGCCGTCAACATTCAGATCGGCTTCGAGCATCAGACATTCCGCGCTCAGAGCCAGGACGCCGCCGGTTTCGCCGTCCCAGGGCCGGCAGGTCAGCTCGCCGCTGACAACGATGTGGTTGTAGGCGGGAACGGTAATCAGCTGGATTTTACCGCTGATATCGTATTCGTCATTCTGCAGTTTTTCTTCCAGTCTGACATCAAAACCACTGACGGATTCGACGACGGCAAACTCGTAAAGTCCGGCACCGTTCAGATCGGTGATATTGCCGTAGTTTTCGTCGTTGTCGGGATAAATCTCGGCGCCCTGCATCTGGATAATCAGCACCTGAAGGCCGGGACGCAACCCCGTCGTGTCGGTCAAGCGGACGCGTCCGGAAGCCGGCGCAATTGATTCCACAGCGTGATAGGTATTCACAATGCCGCTGATTTCATCGCAGCCTTCACAAGCTTCAACAATTACTTCGATCGAGTCCGTGTAGCGGCATCCTGCCGGCGTTTCAACCGTGAGTCGATAGGTGATCGACTCCGTCGGCGTAGCCAGCGGAGCGGCGATCGTCGGATCGTCCAGTCCGTCAATCGGATTCCATTGATAGGTCAGATTGTCGCCCTGAATGTTGAAGGGTTCCAGTTGCACTTCATCGCCGGTGCAGATAACGGCTTCGCGGCGCAGCTGGAATCGCGGTGCGGGAGTCACCTCCACCAAAACCGAATCGCGGGCAACACAGTCCCCCGCCGTGATTTCCACGCGGTACAGAGTCGACTGTTGCGGAGCGGCAACCGGGCGCAGGATGCGCGGATTGTTCAGACCGTTGGCCGGCGTCCAGCGAATTTCCACATCATTCCCTGCATCGGTGGCGGCGTCGAGCACCACCGACTCGCCGCGACAGATTTGCTGATCGGGACCGGCGTCAACGTCGATTTCCGGAATGACGACAACCAGGATGGAATCGCGCGCATCGCAGCCGGCCTCGTCGCTGACGTGCAGATAGTACATTCGGGTGGCGGACGGCGTGGCCCGCGGCTGCATGACGGCGGGGTCGTCAAGTCCGTCTTCCGGCGTCCAGGCATAGGTAAGCGGGCCTTCAGCCTCGCTGACTTCCGGTTGTAATACGGCGACGTCGTCGCTGCAAATTGTGACTTCGTCTTCCAGTTCGATGCGCGGACGCGGGCGAACGCGAATCTGCGCCTGTGCTTCGGCAATGCAGCCACGCTCGTCGCGCACCACTACTTCATATGTGCTTGTTTCGGACGGACTCGCAATTGGATTGCGAGCGGAAGCATCGCTGAGACCTTCGGACGGCGTCCATTCAAACACGGTCGTCGAAGGATCAAAACCGGTAATGTCCAGCATGAGCTGAATTTCATCGCCGCGGCAAATCGTCGACGTCGAAGGTGAAACGGCGGCCGTGCATTCAATTGTCTCCTGACCGAGGCCACCGATATATGCGTAGGAATTGGCCAGGCCGTAGCCCATCACGTACAGGCCGATCGGTTGCTCGGATGCCACGGTGTGAACGCCGGCATCGACCTCAAGATGAGCAAACCAGAAGTCCGACGAACCTATGCGCGTAAAGTCGCCGACATTGACGGCGTTACCGTCGACCCTGACGTTGGCGCGGTCAACCGTTTCAGCGATCACAGTCGCGTAGTGCAGCGTAAATACCTCGTCTTCCCGCGGCGGATTGCCGAGCTGCTGCAAGGCCTGCGCGTTGATGCAGCGGTAGGATTTGAGAAATTGTTCCTTCGGAGGCAGCAGCAGCATAAAGGGATCGCTGCGCACTTCGTTCGGATCGCTGAACTGATTGTTGGACGTTTTTTTGTACTGCGCCACCTGAACAGCTTTGCTGCCCTGTACTTCCAGCGGCCCCGTAATGGTCGCCTCGTATATCTCCCCGGCATCGAGCGTGGCAACTTCTGCGCCGTTCACCATCACTTGTGTATCGTCGGAGGAGGCCAACACGCGGAAAGTGTCGTCGCCCTCCGGAGCGGACTCCGGAGTCTGCGGCATCGGAACCACAAAGGCGTTGCGCCCCCAGGTGTTCGTCGGCAGCATCTGCTGAATGAGGTAGTCGCGCGAAATGAGTATGTCGCTGTTTTCAACCGGAATGGTCGAACGCTGGTGACCGGCAAAGACCGCAATCGGATCGGTGGCGGTCACCAATGTGCCGGTCAGGTCGCGGCGCAGATCGTCGACGTCGAAGCGCGCCTGGACCAGATAGACGTCGCCGCGATCCAGCCTGACGCGCTGAACATCGAGGCCGTTGTCTTGCGTCTCGGTGCTCGGCCTGATCGTCACTTCCGTGCCGTCCGCCGTCGCGATGACTGCAAACTGCGAAGGTGTGCTGCTGAAGTCGAGCTGATCATTGATGATGTCGAAGTCGCTGTTGTACGCCATGACGCGATAGCTGAGCCCCAGGACATCCTGCGGAAGAGCGAGGAATGCATCCGACGTTGTGCGCGCCATGTTGAGGCCGTAAACGGTCACCTCGTCTTCACTGGTAATGTGAAAGTGCTGCGCCGCGACAATTTCATTCTGCGAGTTTGCATTGTTGAGAAAACCCGAGCGATTGAATCCCTCCAGCTCAAATTCTTCATACACGATTTGAAACTGGTACACCTCGTCCGGATCGTCGATGACAAAGTCCTGGAGAAATCGATCGCCGCCGCGATTGAAGTATTCGATCTGTCCACGCGTCGGCTCATCCGCCGCGATGTAAATGTAAAGGCTGTCCTCCCGCCCCGTCAGATTATTGTGGAAGTTCGGCGGAAAAGTAATCCAGAATTCACGCCCTTTGCTGTCGGGAATGTCCTGGGCCGCGGCGCTCCCGAACGCAGCGACAAACAACAGAAGAACAAGCGGGATGAAAAGCGACAGAACCTGACGTGCCGCGCCATTGTGCACACGAGAAACACGGCCGGTTTGCAAAAGGTGTTGCTGTAATATCATGATGAAATGGCTTCCGAATTTTTTACGGATGAAATTGAGTACGACGTCAAATTCTGCCGTACAAACGGGAGATATGCAAGTTACGAAAGCACCGACTCACCAGAAAATGACATGGGACGGCGGGTCGGCGACCGGGTTGTGATTGTGCGTCAGGGGAAACAGACACCTGAGTGCCGCATACGACGCATGTGCGCCACGACAACAACAGCAACGTTGTCGCGGCAGATACCGGGGACGGGAAGACATGATGACGCATTGGACCTTGTTTCAGCCGGAAACCTGTGGACGCGGCGGCCGGTGTGACAACGCGGCGGATTGAAGTTGCACAATGATATGTGACTTCAATCCCGCTGACAAACAAGAATCAATGCTGCCAAAGATCAGAGAAAAACGCCTGTGACGAAGATCGATAAAACGGGACGGCGTTTCGTCGCAGAGCTGGATTCGATTGCCGGGGATATGATGCGGAAGAGACACAATTTGTGGAAATGTTGCAGTGAAAAAGATGTTAAGAAAACGTTCCCAATGTTAAGGATTTGTGCAACATGTTAAGAATGTATTAAATGAAATGATGAGACTATGAGATTTATTAACTTTGTGTTTTCCGAATCAGGCGAACGCCAACAATCCTCGGAGCTCCGGGTTTGCAAAGTTCTCAGCTCTCCGCCGCTGCCAAAGAGCCGGCAATAACGGCCCGTGAAAATTCGGTCCTCTCCTGGCTGCAAGTTGCATTATTCATCTACCTCCTGGTCCTTGCCGTTGGCGTCATAGGGTCCGGCTTCAAATGGGCTTCCGGTGGAAGCTCGGGCGCAGCCGAACTCTTTGAGTTTGCCACCAATCCGTTTACCGGATTGATAATCGGGACGCTGGCAACCGCGCTGGTACAGTCCTCGAGTACGGTAACATCCATTATCGTCGGCCTCGTGGCGGGCGGCCTGCCGGTCGCAATCGCCATACCAATGGTGATGGGCGCGAACATCGGCACCACGGTGACCAACACCCTGGTCAGCCTTGGTCACGTGCGATTCAAAGAAGAGTTCAAGCGCGCGTTTGCTGCCGCGACGGTGCACGACTTTTTTAACCTGCTGGCCGTGGCGATTTTCCTGCCGCTTGAAATTGCAACCGGTTTCCTGGAAAAGCTCAGTCTGTCGATGGCCAACTGGTTTTCGGGCGGAACGGGCGTTGAAATCGGCAGCCTGAACTTTATCAAGCCGATCACCAAACCGGTTATCGGTGTGATTCAGGACACCTTCGCCGTCATCCCCGAGCCTTTCGGCGGCATTGTGATGATCCTCTTCGGCGTAGCCTTGATCTTCGCCTCGATCACCTTCCTCGGCAAGCTGCTCAAACGCCTTCTGGTGGGACGCGCAAAAGAAATTCTGCATTCCGCGATTGGTCGTGGACCGGTCATGGGATTGACCTCCGGAACGCTGGTGACCGTTTTGGTACAGTCTTCCTCAACAACGACAAGCCTTATTGTGCCGCTCGTCGGCTCGGGTGTTTTTAATCTGCGGCAGATCTATCCCTTCACGCTCGGCGCCAATATCGGCACGACCATTACGGCGCTGATAGCGGCGACGGCGATATCCGAAGGCAATGCAGTCTTTGCACTGGAAATTGCCATGGTGCACCTGATGTTCAACGTTTGTGCGGTAGCCGTGATCTTTGGCCTGCCCTTCCTGCGCTCGATTCCACTGATCTGCGCCGAGTATCTGTCCGAAGTGGCCGCCCATCGCAAGTCGTTGGCATTTGCCTATATTCTGTCGGTGTTTTTTGTCATCCCCGGCATCATCATGTTGCTGACCTCCTGAGGCGCCTTCCGGTTCAGTTGGTTTGTTTCTTTAGCGTATTGCGGCGTTTTTTCAGATTTTCCGACCATTCGGACAGCGTAGCCAGATCGGCGGCAAACTCTTCCGGCAGCGGCAGTTCTCCCGGCAATTCAAAGCTTTGTGCGTGCACAAAGGTCGAGTAGCGCGACATCATGCGCTCGATCAGGAGGCAGTCCTCTTCGTTTATCACCGTTAAATCCAGCAATTTGTCTTTTGTGTTAATCGCGCGACGATGGCGCTCAACAATCGTACCCAGCAAATCGTTTTCAACCATGCGCTCGATTAAAATCCGGATCTCCGCGCACAGGTAGCGCGCATGCGGCAGATACGCTTCAAATCCTTCCTTCCTGTGGATACCGCCGGCTTTGTTGACAAGATCGCGCAGCGGACTCATCAGATTTTTGGTGCTGCGCGCCGAAAGCGGCACACTGCCCGGCTCGCCCGCTCCCCAGGCTTCACGCCGGATGTTAAGCACATTGACCCTGAGTCCGGCATAACGGCCGGCAAACTCCGTAAAGAGCGAGAGCAGCGATAGGCGGTGCGTAAAAACGATCACCTGACGCTCGGTGGACAGTCGCAGCAGCCTGTCGACTACGGCCGCTTCAAAGCGCCCGTCGAGCGATGAAATTGGATCGTCAAAGACAAAGGTCGATTTATCGGGACGCCCGCGCACATCGGCCAGAAACGCCGCCAGCTCGACCATGCGCTGCTCGCCTTCGCTTAACACTTCACGCGTCGGCGCATTGCCGCGCGCATCGCGCAATTGCAAGCGCCACGCCACTCTGCCCTTTTTAACATTTTCGCGCACGATCTCCGCGCCGAAGTGACCGGCACGCAGTTGTTCCAACTCTTCATTAAATCGCCCGATGAATTCGCGCTCGACGATCTCGCGGATCAGTTCGGCTTTTTTGCGGGAAATCTCAGCGGTACGGCAGAGCTTGCGGGCCCGCTCCAGCCGCTCTTTCTGTTTCAGCAGCTCAATGCCCGCGCGAATATCGTCGCGACGCTCGTGCAGAAACCAGGTCGCCATGAGTTCGTTCAGGCGTCGCTTCCGCGCTTCTCCATCCTCGTCGCCGGCCACCCTGCGCTTGTAGTCCTGCACGCGATTCACCGCCGCGGCCATTTCGCTCAGCACAAATCCGGTACATGCGCTGAACTCCTTGAATGTTTTTGCCGCATATCTGCCGTCGATCAGATCAAAGCGGCGCTCAGCAATGTACGCGCGCAGACTGCGCAGTTCGGCGTACACACACAGTATCTGTCCTGCCACGCGTGCGCCCTCTGCGGAAATCGGGTCCAGCGCGGCGCGCGCCCTGTGTGCGATGCCTTCATCCAGTGCAAGCCGCTGCAGATCGGCAAGCGCGGCGTCGTACCGCGCCTGAAGTTCAGCCGATTGTTGTTGTGCGGCCGAGCGCATGAATTCGTCGAAAGCGCGCACACGATCGCGCGAGACGGCGTCGTATTCGCGGCGACACAGCGGGCAGCGCGAGACGGCGTCGACGGACGGGAAAACACTGTCGGCGGGCGACTGCGAGGCGGCATAACGACGCGCGGCGCGCCATAGCTCCGCCCAGGCGTCCGAGGCAATGTCGGCCGGGTCGTCGGCATCTTCACTCAAACGCGCGGCGGCCTGGACGGCTTCCCCGGTTTTGAGGCGCGCCTCGTGCAGAGAGCGCAGCTTTTGCACCTGCATGGCGTTAAACACGCGAGCAATTTCCTGAAACTCATGCACGAGAGCTTCAAGCGGCTTCACACGCAATTCAAGTTCACGCACGTGCGCCTCAGCGGATTCCGCACCCGGCATTGCCCGCAGTTGTTTAATCTCCTGTCGTCTTCGCTCGATGTTAAAATCCGTCAACTCGTCGAGTTCACGCGGATCGGTCAGGTGGTTGACGGATTCGTACCATTCTCCTGCGTGCGTACCGCGCAGATCGGCGGGAAGGCGGTCTTTTTTCCAGTAGAGCGTCTGGCTGCGACGCTCGAACATTTCACTTAAACGATCTCCGGCCGTGGTCAAAGCCGAAAAGACCTGCAGGATGCGCGGTTCGTAACTTACTTCATCCGATGTTTCCAGGTAGGCGCGCCCGCAGCTCGTGTCAAAAATGTCAATGCTGCTCAGTTCCTCCACCACACCCGAATCAACCGTCCATTGTTGTTTGCGCCTGGTGTTGTCGCAGGAATACTCAACAATGCAGGAGCCCGGCGATCCGTCCGGGTTAAACACATTCGGCAGCAGGCGTCCTTGGTGTTTGGCGCCGCAGATATGTTTAAGCAGACGCACATAACCCGACTTGCCCGCTCCGTTGTGGCCGTATACAACCGTCATGTTAACATTTTTACCGGCGCGCTCAAACTCCAGCGGTCGGCGCGGGCCCAGCGCGTTAATTCCGACTATTTCGCCAATCGATTGCAGGCGCAGGTTCGTCCGCCGTTCGTGCAGCAAGGCATGACCTTCAAACTGCGGCGCATTGTGTTTAAAATCGGGGTGCAATTCGGCTTCACACAAATCGGCCAGCTCGTCAAACTGCTGCGGTTCTATCGAACCGGTTTCCAACAGAAAAAACGCCGCCTGCGCCACCCAGGCCGGTCGCGCGCGCAGCCAATCGGACAATTCACCAGTCATTCCACTATCGCTTTGTTGTTCGGAGATTTCCCACGCAACGCGGCACGCGCCTTCCACCGCCCGTCTCCCTCATTTTCCGGCGACGCCGTGCCCGTTGCATTCGATGGACAATAATACAACGCCGCCGGCACAAGGACAATCCCGTCCTGCCATTCTGAGCGCTTCGCCTTCACCTGCGGCGAGCGGCTTGCTTTTTTTCTTGTTTGTCAACGAGTTAAAAATGTCAAACACAAGCGTCGCGCAGTCTTTTGGTCTCCGAACTCCACGCCTTCGTGTTTTAAGCCCGTTTCCAACTCGAAGGCTTCAGTCCCCATTCCGGCGAACAATTTCAAGCCAAAAAAATGCACGCGAGTCAGCTTCTGTCTTGGCAATATTTGTCGGCATCACTATTGGCTCAATTTGCGCTGCGGCAAACGCCGAAATCCCGCGCAAAGCAGCTTGGTTCACGTACTTTGATAACTACAAGATGGTTGCCTAAGCAACAATCTTGCTGAATTTGATCGTGATGCGGTGCGGAGTTAATTGTCGGACGGAAAGTTTCGCTGTAAAACTACAGCGGCGCGGACCGAGTCCGCGCCGCAAAAAGAGTAAATTCCTGCAGAAAAAGCCTCCTTGCTGGCCGGCTGATTTAACTCAGGCGCCCGGTTCCGGCATACTGCCCGCGGGAATGCCGCGACCGATTTTGACCTGCTCGCCTTCCTCCAGTCCACCGATGACTTCGACGTTGATGCCGTCGCTGAGCCCCAGCTCCACGTCGCGGCGTTCAAATTCCTGCGGCGATTCTTTTACGAGGACTTCAACAAAGGGCGTGCGCTGTTCAAACTGCAATGCCGCTTCTCGCAGGGCCGGCACGTTGTCGCGGCGGTCCAGCACTATGTCCGCGTTGGCGCTGTAATTGGCGCGAATGACGACGGAGTCTTTTTGTTTAACACTGGCTTCCACCTCGAACTGCACGGCGCCTTCCTGTTCAAAACCCTTGGGGGCTATGTACTCCAGCGTGCCTTCAAAACTGACGCGGTCAATCGCGCCTACTTTGATCTGCAGCGTCATTCCCTCGCGAATCTTGCCGACTTCAGACTCGTCGACCAGTCCCTTGAAAATCAGATCGGACATATCGGCTACGGTCGCGACGCTGGTGCCTTCGTTGAAGGAGTTGGCCTCGATGACCGTCTCACCCTCTTTGACCGGTACTTCCAGCACCGTGCCGGCGACGGTCGAATAAATCAGGTTGGACTGCGTGCCGCTCTTTTGCGAGGCTCCTTCGCGCACCAGCTGCAGGTTTGTCTCGGCGGTTTCGAGTTCTTCGGCGGCCAGTGTTGTGCGGTCCTTCGACTGCAAATACTCTTCCTCCGAGATCACCTCGCGGTCGTAGAGTTTCTTGAGTCTGTCGGCTTCGCGACGGAAATTTTCCAGGTTGATGCGCGCGGTGCGGACGCGCGCTTCGGCGTTGTTTAACTCAACCAGATTGGGAATAATGCGCACGCGCGCAATCAGATCGTTCTTGCGCACTTTCTGGCCCGGCTGAACGTGCAGCGACTCAACGACACCGGAGACCTGCGATTTGATCGCGACTTCCTCACGCGGGACGATCGACCCGGTTGCTACGGTTTTTTTAACGATCGAAGCCGGCTGAAGACCGACGGTGCGGTAAATCAACGGTACTTCTTCCGCTTTGGAATAGAGATAGTAGACCGTGCCGCCGGCAAGTCCGAGCAGGGGCAGCACTACGAAGATCACAATCAGGGCAGTTTTCATTGTCGCGCAACTCTTCCAGGGGTTTACGAACGCAGGGCTTCAATCGGCTTGACCATGGCCGCATGCCGCGCGGGAATCACTCCGGCCAGCAGTCCGGCAAACATAAGCAGTCCCAGCGCCGCCATGGCCGCATCGGCGCTGATCGTCAATGAGTCAAAAATTTGAAAAGCGCCGTCATTCTGCGGCGCGAACGTCGTCACCAGTTCCAGTAATCCAACTCCAAGAGCCAGGCCAAAAATGCCGGCGCAGGCCGTCAGCACCATGGATTCCATTAGGATCAGACTGATGATTGAACCGGGCGTGGCGCCCATCGCCTTGCGTATACCCAGTTCCTTCATGCGCTCCTTGACGGCTATCAGCATGATGTTCGAGACGCCGAACGCGCCCGCCAGAAGCGTCAGAACGCCGACGATCCACACGAATCCGCGAATGCCGTCAAACAAACTCATTATCTTGCCGAAACGCTCTTCAGAATTAAACGAGCCGAACGCCAACTCGTCATTCGGATGCATCGAGTGGCGTTCCGCCAACACGGCCTTGGCTTCGCTCTCCAGTTTGCTGACTTTGACGCCGGGCTGCGCCGTCAGTACAAACCAGCCGAGGCGATCGCCGAAGTTAAAGGCCTGTTGGAACGTGGTAAACGGAATGTAAACGGACTGTTCCTCGCGCGCCGCACGCTCGCCGGGCGACATCGATTTAAACACGCCGACAACCATGAAATAAGCACCGCGAACGGTAATGAAGTCGCCGATTGGATCTTCGTCCGCATCGAACAGAATGTCGCGCACACGCTGACCAATGACGGCCACTTTTCGGCGGTGATCGATGTCCAGCTGGTTGATGAAGCGGCCCGCAGGGAACTCCAGTTTTTCAATGTTGGCGTAAACGGGAAAGTCGCCGTAAACGGAGAAGCTGCCGGTGCGGTTTTTGCGCACGACGTTGTTGTTGTCGCGCCAACCGCCGAGCTGACAGCGCGGCGAAAAATGTTCAATGCCGGAAACCGCGGCTTCAATTGCGTCGCCGTCGCCGTTATTGAGTTTGGCGCTGCGGCCCGCCGGCAGCCCTTTAAACGGCATGCTGGAGCGCTGAGCCCAGATATAACAGGCGTTCACCGTTGAGGGCCCCATCGTCATGCTGACGCCGTACTGCAGGCCGTTGCCGAAGCCCATCATGATGACCAGCATGAAAATGCCCCAGAAAACACCCAGGGCCGTAAGCAGCGTCCGCAATTTGTTTTTGCGGATGACGTTGCCGATTTCCTGCCAGACTTCGAGATCGAGCATGCCTTGCGTCAGTAAGTGCCTGCACCGGACATATCGATTAAAGTTAACCGTATTGTCGCAACAGGTCGATTGCCATATCGGCGAAGCCGGAAAACTCCTGCGCCGCAGCTCGGCGCGCCGGATTCGCAAAAATTACTGTTCAATTATTCATCGCGCAGAGCGAGTACCGGTTTGATTCGAGCCGCGCGAATAGCCGGCCAGAGTCCCGCGAGCGCGCCCGCCACGATGACAATTACCGTGGCTATGAGCCCCAGGCTGACGTCCACCGTCGGCGTGCGGAAGTAGTCATGCGGCGGCAGATATGTGTTCGCCAGTTCGATGACAAATACGCCAAGCACCAATCCGATATAACCGGAAAGCGCCGTCAGCACCACGGATTCCTGCAGGATCATGGAGACGATGGAACCGGGTGTGGCGCCGAGCGCCTTGCGTACCCCAAATTCGCGCGTGCGCTCCTTCACCGTAATCAGCATGATGTTTGATACGCCTATCACGCCGGCGATAATGGTCATGATCGCCATGACGGAAAGGAAAATTTTCACGGTATCCACTATCGCGGCAAAGTTCTGCATCTGCACAAGGTTGTTGCGGACAAAGACGGCGCGCTGATCGTTGGGCGCAAAATTGTGGCGCTCTGCCAAGAGCTCGCGAATGCTCTGCGCTATCTCCTCACTCTCCTCCAGACCTGTATCGCCGATCGTCAACATGATCTGGTTGACCCGGTTGCCGCCACCGTAAGCTTGCTGCGCCGTGGAGATGGGAATATAGATCTTGCGCTCTTCGCCGGGCCCGCCTTCGTCGCGGAAAATGCCAACCACCTTGTACATGATGCCGTTGACATTGATCCATTCGCCGATGGGATCGCTGTCCTTGAACAGCATCTGGACAACCTGGGTCCCGATCGCCGTCACCTTGCGATTTTCGTCGATGTCGATGTCGTTGACAAAACGCCCGCGAACCATGATGGTATTTTCAAGGTAGACGTGATCCGGATGGCAGGCCCGCACCTCAAACGAAGAAGCTTCGTTTTTGTAGCTGATCGTGAAGTTACCGCTGAGGTAAAAGCGCGACGTGATGTGCTCCACCTGCTCGATCGTGCGCCGGATATCTTCGTAATCGTCGTTGGTAAACTGAATCCGGCGACCGACCGGCATACCGCGATGCGGCAGCGAAGCCTTGCCCGGATAAACCCACAAGCTGTTGATCGCATCGTCGCGGAAGTTGTATTGAATGCCGTTCTGCAAACCGTTTCCGGCTGCAACCAGGATGACAAGCAGAAAAATCCCCCAGGCCACCGTCATGGCGGTCAGGATCGTGCGCATCAGGTTTTTGCGCATCGTTCCGATGATTTCTCCCCACTTGTCGAGGTCGAACATAGTTGTAGTCGAGTATTACAAGCTGAATTGAAAAGATTTCCGCCCGAATGCCCGGAGGCATCAAACGTGGGCGGCGGATTCTTCCACGATTTGCCCGTCCTTGATGTGAATCATGCGGCGCGTGCGTTCGGCGATGTCCTGTTCGTGCGTCACAATCGCCACTGTGATGCCCTCGCGGTTGACGTCCTCAAACACCTGCATGATCTGGTCGGAGGTCGACGAATCAAGCGCGCCCGTCGGTTCGTCGGCCAGCACCAGTTTGGGACGCGAAATCAGCGCCCGCGCGATCGCCACGCGTTGCTGCTGTCCGCCCGAGAGTTCGTTCGGGTAGTGCTCGGCGCGATCGGCCAGGCCGACCCGCTCAAGAAATTCCATCGCGGTTCGATTGCGCTTGCGGCGTGGCACGCCCTGGTAATAGAGCGGCAAAGCGGCGTTCTCAAGGGCATTTTTGAACGGAAGCAGGTTAAAGGCCTGAAAAACAAAACCAATGTGTTCGTTGCGCAGACGCGCCGCCTGACGTTCGGACATCGAGCCGATCGGCAGCCCAGCCAGCGTGTAGTTGCCAGTGTCGTAGTTGTCCAGAATGCCGATGATATTCAGCAGCGTGGACTTGCCGGAACCGGACGAGCCCATGATCGAGACAAACTCGCCGTCTTCTATCGTCAGGTCCACGTCCCGCAGAACCTGCAGCGTGTTGCTGCCGACCTTGTAGGCTTTGTTGATTTGATGCAATTCGACCATTCGGCTACCCGATTGCTCCCTGGTGCTCGCTGAATGCGCGGTGTTTCCGCCACATCTGGCGGCACTACGGCAAACATCTGTTGAAGTTACTGTTATTTACAATCGATTTTTGCGCTTGTCCGGCTGAGCGGTTGGAACAAGGCGGCAAGGCTCCCTGCGCCGGTGCGGCTCAAAGCGAGGCAGACGCACGAGCGCTCTGTACAGTTTATTCTCTTGCAGGGCAGGTTCAACATGCCGCCGGTCGGGACTTGTATTGAAGTCGCAGCAGCTAAGAGAATTTCCGATGCTCCACTCGGAAAACTTCTGAAATGAAATTCAGGCTTTCACCTAGCGACTAATCCGATTTTTTCCGATTGATTAGAGCGGTTCAAATCTGTAATTTTACAGCCTCGTCGTTTCGATCGCGCAAAGCTGGCGATACAATGCCCGGCGAATCCAGACTTGCTACAACTTCCAGCCCCCGACCGGTACTGAAGACTCGCGTTTTCAATGCCGCGGATGCGGCATTCCCGTCAGCTTCACTCCACATGTTCAATTTCGCATCATCTTTAACAGGCGTTTAACAATTAAACACACATCAGTTGTCAAACAGTACCGCCGCTGCGGACGGTCGACGCGTTTACCGCCCATTCCAGACTTTGCTGTTTGTCAACGGGATTGAAAGATTCGGCCATGTGAGTGACAACGTCGGCGGATACGTTGCCTGCACTCGATTGATCGAAATCCAATCGGACAACGAGAAGGAGCACGTTTAACGAGGTCAACTCTTCATCAGTTCAGCAACAAAGGATCAGGGAGTAAAACACTCGGCTTGTGCGCGTCACTGCTTCAGCGAACGGCAGTCTTGTGCCTGTTGAAGGTCGTTGCTGATTCACGCAAGGACGCGAACAGTCGTTCCGGCGTCATCCGGGCTTCGATGCTGCAGAATCGGGTTCCGGCGCCGGGACGATGTTTGTACCACCGCGGCGCATTTGTTTAATTTTCACGGTCGGCGAATCGCGACCGCCGCCGGGCAACACAATGCTGAATGCAGCGCCGCGGCCCGCACTCCGCTCCAGTCGCACGTCTCCGCTCATGCGGCGCATAATACAGCGACACAACGCCAGGCCCAGGCCATCCGAACTACCTTCGTTTTCAGCTTGTGAGACACTCCGTTCAAACATGCCGAAAATGCGTTGGCGGTCCGCCTGCTTGACGCCGGGCCCCTCGTCACGAATCGTGATCACGCCGCGCGGGCGCTCCGTCTCCGCCTCCCGGCACATACCGATCGTGACGTCTATCCGTCCGGCGACCGGTGAAAACCTGACGGCATTGGCCAGCAGATTGTTTAACACGTGCGCCAGCCCGCTCGCCTGTCCAAAGAATTTTACATCAGTCGCCAGTCTGTGAATTTCGACTAGCAGTTCTTTGGCACGTAGCTGATGTTTAAATCGCCGCACAGCACCTTTCACACAATCGTCTACATGCACCATTTCACAGGCAGATGTATTGACAGCGTGCTGCACCCTGTGATGCTCCAGCAGTCGACTTATCAGCTTGTGCATTTGCTCGACACTTGATTCAATGTCGCCGCAGATTTCCTGCACATCAGTGTCGAAGGAGTGATTGTCGCCGTTTTGCAGAAAGCGCACCGCAAGTTTAATGGAGGTCAGCGGGTTTTTGAGTTCATGCGCCGCAAAACCGAGCAGCGACATCTCGTCCTCGCCCGCCGCAAGCACGGCGCCGCATAATTGTTCTACCGGCGGCACTGCACGGAATCGGCCTGCGCCCGGCGGTCCCACGCCCTGTCGCACTTCGCTTGCACGACTGTCATTTGCCACATACTCTAAAGTTTTTCCCGCAATCACATCCATGGTTCAGCTCCGGGTAGTACGTTCAAAAAATGGCGAAGCCTTGCAGCGCACATCCAGGGCATGCCGCCGCCTGTCAACTGGGTATGTGTTGATGTTTGAGTCTTTGTGCCCCGTCACAGCAAAAGAACTGCGGTCATTTGCAATAACGGCGTAAATCAACCGAAGCCGAGCAGATCGCCCAGTCCGGTGCGGACGCTCTTCCAAAGAAATGCCAGAAAAGTGTCGTCGTTTTTCAGCTGGTAATCAATAGTTCCCGTTTCTATGCTCCCGTCGTCTTCGGGCTGGTTGTCGGTTCGGATAACAAAAGCGTTGGCCAGAAATCCCTGGAATCGCGAGAAAAGACCGCCCTTCTGCCGGTGCTCTTTGTTCAGCAGAGTGATCCTCAGGTTGCGGTAGCGCGCATCGACCGTTCCCGCTGCGCGCCCGTCGCGAACGGCCATGCTGAAACGCGCCGATTCATTGCGGCCTTCGTCGATGCGGATCAACTCGCCGATGCTGACAAATTGGTTGAGGTTGTTGAGCGCCATGCCTTCCAGCCCGCCCTCACACGTGAAGTCCAGGCCGTCGGCAAACAGCGGCAGCTTCAGGTCGAGAAACATTCGACCTTCGGACATGAAGTCGCCCTCAGCCGTCAAGTGCGCAACCGGTCGTTTGCCGCCGCTCGAATCGTTGTTCAACCCCGTCACGTCCACGCGCATGCGCTCCCAGAACAACTGTCCCGGCACGCTCCAGTCTTTCTGGCGCTCCGCATAGACCAGACGCGCCTCCCGTACCTGAAAGCTGTCGATATTAACATAAAAAGGCAGGTTGCGGATGACTTCGTGCGGCATCTGCGGCGGCGCGCCGTTCGGATTGACCGGATGGCGTTTGTCGCTCAAAACCTCAAATCGCAAGCCTTCGATCAACACCTTGTCCACGTCGAGTCCGCCGCCGCGCAGCAGGCGGTCGACATCCACTCCGGTGCAAAGCATGCCGGCGTCCGTCGCCGAAAAAGCGTCTTCGCGAAAAGCGAACTTGTCGAGATACTCCACCGCGTCGATAGTGAGATCGTAACTGAATCCATCAAGCGCAATTCTGCCGGCATCCGAATCAAAATCGCAGCTCCCCACAGTTAACATGTAGTCCTGTTCGGGCTGCAAATAGCCCGCGCCCACCACAAGGCAATTCAGACTGCTCGCCGCAGCCAGAAAGCGACCACGTGGGCGGCGATAAAACTCCAGATCTATCGCCTCAATCCTGCCGTAGTTCACTTGCGCCGCTCGCGCTGTATCGCCTGCCGAAACGTGGTCAATCCTGACCCCGATGCTGTCCATTGCCAATCGCTGTATGCCCAGAATTTCCACCGCGCCGAACAACAACTCCTCGGCCGCGATCTGCGCGTCGAGCGAGTCCGGATGCGGTTTTAACATGAATTCAATGGAATTGTCTGCTTCGGCGGGCGGGCGGATGCGCGCATCGGATTCTATCAACGCGGCGCTGCTCCCTGGAATGGCGGCCAGTGGGTCCCTGCTGTGAACAATACCGTTCAACTTGATGTTAAACAGTTCCACAGATTCCAGTGCCGCGGAATTGTTAACAATCACGTCCCACCACGGAATGCCGTTGACGCGCAGTGATTCAACCGTCAGTGTAAATTCGTCGTGCAGACGCGCATGTTCGGCCGACGCGTCGCCCGGTGAAGCGAGCGGCGCTGCGGAATCCGCGACTGCTTCAGGCGGCAGCCATTGCACGACAAGCCGGTCGATATTCAACCAACCGTCGAACAGATCAAAAGCCACCGAGTCGGTTCCAAGCGTCAAACGTCGCCCGGCGGCGTCGATGCTTTGCAGCGACTCAAGCGTCGTTTTAATCTCCGAACGCACGCGCTGTTCTATATAGTCGCGCCCGAACCACAGTCCGATCGGTGTTAAAATGATCAGCACCGCTGCAACGATAGCTGTGCGAAGCGCCGCACGCCGCCATCCCGACCGCCGAACCGTCTCTCCGCTTGCCTGCTCCGCACTCATTTGTCTATTTCCGCGCAATTCAACTTCCGCTTTTACGGGCAAAAGTTACGCCAAAAGCCGCGTCAGACAAGCACTAGAAAACTAACCGTAGCGGAAAAACTGGTTGAACGGGCATTAACCATCGTTGAACGGGCAAACTTTTTGGGCCTTTATAGAATGCGCCGGTACACGCCGAATGCCAGGGTCGGCCCGAACAACACGCTGCGCCCGTGCACCGGCCGCGAATACTCCGCGATATAACCCCATTCGCTTGTGGCGTCCATCATCAGTTTGAACATCAATTGTGTCTGGTTCACGGCATTGCCGTTGTAACCGGCCGAAACGGGCACAATATCAAAATCACCGTTGCCCAGCGCCCACATCGATTCCAGCCGACCGATAAACAAAAACTGCTTGCTGATCGGCGCCCCCAGTTCCAGCGCCGTGTGCAATTCGTAAGGGAACCAGTTCATGCGAATGTTGATGCCGACTTCGGCAATCGCATACCAGCGCTCCCACGGAAGTGTGTGCCCAAACTGCGTGGAGAGGTACACGGGAAAATCCTGCACGCCCAGAGCCACATTGTTCTGGTCGTCCGAATCGCCGAAGGGCACGCGCATCGTCACGCCTGCATTCCATCCTATGTCCGCCGTCTGGACTATGCCGTAACGCAGGCCCATGATCGCATCCGACGGTCCGGTATTGCGCAGCGTACTCAGGCTCACCTCTTTAAAGAAGGGAAAATAAAAATGCGCCGTAAAATCGTTGTCCAGACCGTATTCACCCGAAATGCTGAGCGTCACGGCATGATAGGTGTTAATGTCCACCGCCCGCCCGTTCGGCAAAATATATTCTTCGGCATGAAAATCACTGGAGCCTATTTTGAAGAATCCCTTTTCCCTGTACTGATTCCAGCCGCCCGCAAACAGCTGACTGCATGACATAATTACAATGATCGGCACAAACACGGTACTCGCTTTTAACATGGTCCTTCCTCCGACTCTTCAATGTGAGGATGCGCGACTACACGGAGTAATCGCCGGATGCGAACGGGGCAGGCGTGGCATTCGAGGGAGTTTTGGTGCGCCTTGTCAACACGACAATCAGGGCGCGGTTACGAATATTAAACAATCGTGCCAAGTTTTCGGGCCGGATTATCTGGGACATTATCCCGTCGCATTCCCGCCGAAGTGTGGCAAAACGACAACACTGTCAATATTCTGGTTAAATGCAGGTGAGAGACTGTTCGCTCTTGCGCCAATGGCGGACGCGGGGACATTGCGCCTGTTACGTGCCGACGAACAAAAGCGGAATTATCGCCTGCCCAAAGGGCAAAGGCGTTGTGAAATTTGTTAAGGTGTGCAGGTTGAGGTTATGATTACAGCGCCGGCTGCGCTGAAGCTTGCGGCTCGTTTTTTCCCTTTGTTTGTCAGTGAGTTCGCGGCCGGAATGCGCCGGGACTGCGGGGAGTACTTTGAGCTGGAGCTACTTTGACCCGCCAGTACGGCAATGGTCTCTACACGGTGAGATGAAAAGCATTGTTTAATGCCCCGCGAACGAGGATTTAACATTTTACACGCCCGGCGCAAGAGTGTTAACAATAATTCGTGGCAATGCCTTAAAAAAATGGACGGATTTCAGGCCCGAAAACGGGCCCCACCCCCACCTGCCAACCTGCCGAATCCCAACCACACATCATCCGGACACATCCCTCCCGGGACGCATTTGCCTCCAATTTTTTCCGCCCATACCCGCTGCGCCGCTTTGATTCGATCGATGCCGCAATCTGCAACAGCGCCGCCTACTACACAAACGGAAAAGACTGAGCGTCGCTTTACCGTCCGCAAACGTGCCGCAAAACTGTTTTAACGGTCCGGTAAGTTTTGCGTCGAGTGCTATCCGCCCCCGCCGGTGCTTTAAAATGCCAAAGCCGCCCCGAGGGACGGCTTTGTTTAATCATATTCGGACACAACGGGAATATCAGGCCGTGGCGGCTTCTTCAGCAGAAGCTTCAGCGCCTTCGCCGTTCTCGTTGTTTTTAGCCGATTCAAACTCGCGTTTGAAGTGATCGGACATCGCTTCCGGATCGAAGTTCAACATGGTTCCGCCGCTGGCGAAGTGCATGATGAATACACGGCCGACAGCCCAGGTGGATGCCGCGGCAAAACCGGGCATCGACAGCATACCGACCAGCGAACCGGGTCCGGGGATCGACTTGAGCCAGGTGCCGACGGCGCCGTAGGCCAGACCGGTAGCGCCAAGGCTCGAAATCAGAGTCGTAATGATCGATTTGCCGAGCGATTTGCGGAATTCCACGTCGTAGACAGCGGCAATTTCCGAAACCATTTTGAGCTGCATGCCCAGGATGGCGCCGGCGTCGACAATTGGTACGGGGATCAAGCCGGCACCGGCCGACCACCACATCCAGCGGCGGAGAGATTTGTGGGCTTTCTCTTCAAGTTGGTGTGCGTTTCCTTCAACGCTAGCTGCAGTTGACATACATGCCTTCCTGTAGATAATCAAAAAATAAGGTTCTGTCGAATTCAATTGTTTATGTCGGTTCGGTTGCCGCAGGAACGGCCCGCCGAAAGTTTTCCCATTCAGGTTGCGCTGTACGCGGCGGCGCATTTAACCTTTGACGCGTACTTCCCGCACCTCGCGATCCATTCCGAGGATCAATACGGCAATCCCGGCTATTGGCGTCAGAATCACCGACAAAATGAAAAATCCCCAGAAGCCCACGGTCTTGTGGCGTCCAAGCACGCCCGCAATAGCACAGAGAATAATATAGGCTACGACCATCGGCATGGAGAAATTCCCGATCCTGGAAAGTATGTGCGAGTGATCGCGTGGTAATTAACAAACGATTTGCGTTTGTGTGGAGCAGCGTTTGAGCTTTTCACGGACTCCACGGTTAAGGTGCACGCACCACGCCGAACACGGCCTAAAATACGTGAATGCCACGCAAATTCAAACACAATTTCATTTAGTCCACATAATAAACAAACTGCAGGATTTGCTCGACGCGCAGGCGCTGCACTCCCGGCGCCGCTTCTTCCGCCGCCCCGGCTTCCGAGGAACGACAGACGGCCAGCGAATATCCCTTTTCAAACTCAGGCGTTTGCCAAATCCATTTTTGTTCGTCGCCGTGAGCGGAGTACGCCGGCCCCCAGGTCTGTCCCTGCGGCTGCATGCCGAAAGACTGCAGATCGATCTGCATGCCCAGTCCGCGGGCCTTGATATAACTTTCCTTCAGCGTCCAGAGGCGGAAAAACAGCCTGGACCGTGCGTCATCGTCGGCCGCGGCATCCAGCAGGGCGCGCTCCCCCGGCGTAAAACAGATGCGGCAGACCTTCCAGTCCACCGGCTGGTGCTGTTCGATATCAACGCCGACCGCGCCGCCGGCCCGCGCACACACCGCCCAATCACCCGAATGCGAGACATTGTAGTCGAGCTTCGAGCCCGGCAGATGAGGCCGGCCGTTTTTATCGCGTTGAAAGACCAGCTTGTCCGGGCGTACATTCAGCGAATAAGACATCATCCAGCGCGCCGCCAGTTCGCCGGCCCAGGCGCGCAGTTGGTCCTCGCGCCGCACAAAACGATTGATTGCCGCTACGCGTGCGGCGTCGACGCCGGGCGGCTCGCCCACGGCATCCAGCACCTGGGCGCAACTGTGGATGTCAAACGCGACTATGTAGAGCGCCCGGCCCGGCATGATGTCAGGGCTGTCCGGCGTTGAGCAGGACGGGCAGATCGTTTTCCTTGGTGCCGACGACGATGAGTTTGGCGTTCGGCGATTTGGCGAGTTCTTCCGTTACTTCCAGCGCGCGCCACTTCAGGATCGAGATTCCCGCGAGGTCTTCAAACTCGGCGATTCCGCGCGCCTCGATGATTTTGCGTTCTTTTTCTTCGCGTTCGCGCATAATGCGGAAGCGATACGCCTGCTGGCGCTGTTCCTGCTCCAGTTTGTCCTGGATCGCCATCTCGATCACGCGCGGCAGCTTCAGCTCCGTAAGCAATACCTCGTCGATGATGATCTCCGGATAGTCGGCCATCTCCGTAGCCAGTACATGATCGATCTCAGCCAGCAGCCCGCGCTCGTCGGACGAAAATACTTCCTGCACGGTATAGTTGCCGATCACCATACGCATGGATTCTATCACTGTCGGACGCACGAGTTTTTCGCAGTAGTCGGGACCGACGCGCTGGTGCAGCTGCGGCAACAACGTGTCCTGCGGTTTGTAGCGCATGGAAAATGCTATGTCGATCGGCAAACCATCGCGCGACAGCAGCTGTACGGTGTCCTTTTCTTCCTGCACGCGCGTGTCGTAGATGTACATCTTGTCCCAGGGAGCAATGGCGTGCAGTCCCTCCAGGTAGACGTAGCGCAATTCGGTACCGACAAATCGATCCCAACGCACGCCCTTCTGCCCCGGTTCGAGCGAGTAGAAAATGTGGTCCCAGAAATAGGCGACAAAAAAGGCCACGATCAGCAGGCCGACCACGACGTAGGTTTTGTGTTCCCGGTACCAGCGCAGGAAACGACCGTTCAGGCGGCGCAGCCGGTACATAAGACCGCGGGGTTTCGCGCTCGTTTCGGCCTGTTTTTTATTGCCGTCTTTTGTATCGGCGCTCATAGACGCATGTCCTTGCGGAGTGAATCTTGCCCGGGAACCCGCAGCGGCGAATTAGCCCGTGTATTCAACAATTCTGCCATAGTCCATCTTCACAACTTTGTCGGCGTTTTCAAAATAGCGATCGTCGTGCGTAACCGCCACAACGGTTTTACCGCGCTGTTTGAGCTCCTGCAGCAGCTCTTCGTAGAAAAAGCGCCGGAACTCGGGGTCCTGCTCGGCCGCCCACTCGTCAAAGACATAGATCGGGCGGTCTTCCAGCAGCGCGACGACCATCGCCAGGCGTTTGCGCTGGCCGGTCGAAAGATCGATGTTCGTGAAGCGGCCATCCACAAACTGCGTTTTGTCGGTGATGCGGAACTGGTTCAACAGTTCCTTGACGCGCTGCTCATTGACGTCGCGCATGCCGTAGAGCCGATCGAACAGGTGGAACTCGGCAAAAATGACCGAAAACATTTCGCGGTAAGCCTGAATACTGTCCTCGTTGACGGCCCGCCCGTCGATAGATACCGAACCGCGATCGGGCCGGTACAGACTGGTCAGGAGCTTAAGGAAAGTCGACTTGCCGCTGCCGTTGCCGCCCACGACGAATGTAATCTCACCGCCTTTCAGCGTAAGATCGATCGGCCCGACGCCGAACATGGGTTTGCCGTATGGATCGCGATAACTGAACTCGATGCCGTGCAGGCGCAGCTCGCTGAAACGATCCGCGAAGACGCTCTGATTAGGCGTCACAGGGACGTCGGACTCGTGTTTGTCGAGCACGTCTTCCAGCATGGAAATGTCCATCGCGGCCGTGTTGGCATTGGTATATGCCGGAATGCCGGCCACCACGGTCGAAAGCGGTCCAATAATGAACAGGATCGCCGAGCTGATTTCCGTGATCGACTCCGAGTAGGTTTCGATCAGGCGCGGCAGGACAAAGACAATCGCAGCCAGCAGCACGTAGAAAAAGCTCTGCGCAAAAATGTAGTTGTTCGTGAACAGCGTCGAGGTGATAACCTTCAGCCCGCGCAGTTCCTTGGACGTCGCATTTGTATGATCGGCCAGGTCGGTTGCGCGCCGGGCATTCATCTTGCTTTCCTTGAAGCCGTCCAGCGTGTGCGTCACCACCGTGAAAAACTCCACTTCCTTGCGCGTCGAACGCAGGATGTTGGAGACAATTTTTTTGTCGTAAATCAGGTAGATGTACACGCCGCCGACGATCATGCCGATCGTCAGGAAAAAGGCCGGCATCGAAAGCGTCGCGATGTAAAACACCGCAAAGACCACCATCATCAGCGACTGCACCGAGGCGATGATCGCCATGCCGGACTGAGAGATTGTCGTCGTGCCCTGCGTCAGGCGACTGTATATCTCCGAGCGTCCAAGCGCCTCAATCGTCAGCAGATTGGACTCGCGGATCTTGTCGGCTATGCGCAGGCGGATGCGATCGATGATGCCTTCGATGATCGCCGAGGTCTCGCGGAAGATGAAGCGCTGCGTGTAGATAAACGTGATCAGCGCGATCAGGAAGAACAACAGCAGCTTGAAGTTCGATTCCTCGTGGTTGGCTTCCGCCGCCGCCGAGTTGATAATCGCCAAAATCCCGGCGTTGGCCACGCCGGAAAGCGCCGCCATCATCAGGATGGTTTTGTTGGAAGACTGCGACTCTTTTTTTAACAGGTCGATCAGCGTCGTTGACATCATTCAGGGCCGTTGCGTCTGTGCGGAAATAGTCAGATGCTTCGCAAATTCGGAAGCCTGTTCGAACAAAAAGAAATGCCCGCCCGGCAGGGTTATCACGGGACGCATCAACGTCGACTCGCGCTCCCAGGCGGCGGCTTCTTCCGGCGCGATGTCTTCCTCGCTGCCGATCATGACTGTCAGTGGAATGTCGAGCGGCGGGCGCTCCACGTACCTGTAGGTTTCTACCGCTTCAAAGTCGGCGCGGAAAACCGGCTCCAGCAGTTCCATCAATTCCGGGTGATCGAGCACTTCGCTCTGGCTGCCGCCAAAATCCCGCAGTACCTCGATCAGCTCCGACCGCGAGCGTTTGTGATAGTCGCGCCCTTTGGGCGAAAAACTGGGTGCTTCACTGCCCGTGCAGACGATGTGTGCGGGCATGGGCAGCGAACGGCGCTTCAGTTCGTGTGCCGTCTCCCGCGCCAGCAAAGCGCCCATGCTGTGGCCAAAGAGCGTAAAACCTTCCTCCAGCCGACCGTCCATCTGATCGACGATGTCGTTCAGGATGTGGTCAAAACGCCGCAGCAGCGGAGAGCGCAGGCGACGTCCGCGCCCCGGCGGTTCCAGCATCAGCAGGTCGTGACCGTCCAGATGCTCCCGCAGAACGTTATAGGAAAAACTGCTGCCGCCGGCATAGGGAAGTAAAACTATCTGCATGCTTTGACTCAGGCCTCGTTGCCCTGCTGCGCCCGGCGCTGTTCTTCTTCTTCCATTTTCTTGCGCAGGCTGAGCGGGCGCATATCGGTCCAGACTTCCTCGATATAATCCAGGCATTCCTTTTTGCTGCCGCTTTTTCCGACCTCTTTCCATCCCAGCGGGATTTCGCGGCCTTCGGGCCAGATCGAATATTGCTCTTCGTGATTTATCACCACGACAAATCGGGCGTCTTCATCATCCCACATGTTTGCCACCTTGCACTTGAAGTGAATGTAGTTTGGTCATTTGGTCGCTTAGGAGAACAATCGGCAAATCCCGACGTTCAATTTGCGAAAAAATACGCAGTTCCGGGGCACGCACCGGATCATTTGCGCAGCATGTCGTGACTGTGTGCGGCGGAAGATCGCTGACGGCTCTCGGCCAGAATCGCGTCGGCCAGGCGCATTACGTGCGGCGGATACACGATATTGTCGTGAGTTCCGCCGATTGTCACGTCGCTCAGATCGGCCGCCAGACCGTCCCAACGCCGCATCAATTCTTCGCTGTCCCAGGGCGCTTCGTGCTCGCCCGCCCGCAGGATTGTCAGCCGACCGTCGTAGTAACGCGTTGTGTGCCGCATGCGCACATTACTGCGGAATACGCGGATAATGCGCCCGGCTTCTTCGGCGCTCATGGCCCGGTCCAGCACGTCCGCGGCCTGCAGTTTTTCGATCAGGCGCTGCAACATGACGTGACTGTGTGCACGGAGTTCATCCGCGTCGACCTTGATGTAATCTTTCACGATGGCCGCCAGCAGCGCCGCTTCGTCCTGTTCCCCGACCGCATCCGTTTCAGCAGCCGGATAGGAATCGATCACAAACACGCCGTCAAACCTCAGACCGCGTTCCAGCGCCTGCACCGCCATTTCCTGCGCCAGCATTCCGCCGAAAGACCAGCCCGCCAGATAGAGTCGTTCCGCAGGCGCAAAACGCTCGGCAATGGTATCCAGATAGAGCGAGGCCATTTCCGCAATTGTTGCCACGACCTCCTGCCCCGCCTGCAAACCGCGCGCCTGCAGTCCAAACACATTTAACTCGCCCGCCAGCACGTCCGCCAGATCGCGATAACACATCACATTGCCGCCGGCCGGATGTACCGCAAGCAGCGTTGCACCACGTCCGCCTGAAGTTAATTGCACCAGCGGCGACCAATCCTGCGCACTTCCCTGTTCGATCAGACCGGCCATTTTGGCAATCGTTCCGCAGCGCAGCAGATCAGCCGGGGCAATCTCACGCCTGAACTCACGGTTGACGCGATCTATCATGCGCACGGCCAGCAGCGAACTGCCGCCCAGGGCAAAAAAGTTGTCGTCCACGCCGAACTCATTCCGTTTAAGCAGATCCGACCAAATAGCGTGAACTTCCCTCTCCAGCGCCGACTGGGGCTGCCGCCCCGCAATCCTTTTTTTGTTTGTCGCCGTGTTTAATACTTGCAGTCTTCCCGTTGTGCTCAGCTGCTGAACAAGCGAGCTCACGGTTGCGTCGGCATCCCGCAGCAGCAAGTCGAGCGCCGCCAACATCTGGCGCAACAGACGCGCCGCATTGGCGTCGTCCAGATGGTCGCGCCGGTACACGAGGCGCAGGTGCAACCTGTCCGTATCGCTTATCATGAGCGTCGCCGGATAGGCCGTATGTGCGCCGCGCGCCTGAAAGTCAACGACTTCCCCTGCGGCGGCGGACGGCGCGGCGACTGAATTTTCCACGGCGGCCGACGGAAAGTTCTCAACGACAAGCAAGGTGTTAAACAAACTGTCGGCGCCGGCTGCACCGATCCACTCGTGAATGCGGCCGGCCGACGTCCATTCGTAGTCGCGACGCTCCAACGCGTCCGCGTGCAACTGCGAGATTAACATCGCGACGCTCTGGTCGGCGGTATGGCGCACGCGCACCGGCAGAGTGTTAATGAACATGCCGGTCATGTCCTCCGCACCGGGCAATTCGGCCGGGCGTCCGCCGACCGTCGCACCGAAAACGACATCGTCTCTGCCGGAGTTCAACGCCAGCACAAGCGACCAGGCGGCGTGCAACAAAGTTGCCGTTGTCGTGCGTGCCGTGCGGGCGGCGGCGCGCAGTGCGGCGCTTTCCTGCTCGCCCCAGCTTTCGTCCAGGCTGCCGAAAGCACTTGCGGCTGCAACTGTGGATTCGGATGCCGCAACTTCTCCCAGCGGCGTCGGCAACTGAGCGCCTTCAAAACCGGTGCGCCACCAATCACGCGCGGCCTCTTCGTCGCGACGCGCCAACCATTGCATGTACGCGCGCAGCGGCCCCGGCCGCGGGCCGAACAAGAGGGAATTTTCAAAGGCTGCCGCCAGTTCGCGCAATATGACGCTGACCGACCAGCCGTCGACAAGTATGTGATGGTGCGTCCAGACTAGCGTGGCGGCACCGCCGCCTTCGTCGATAAACAACAGGCGCATGAGCGGCGCGCTGTCGAGTTTAAACGGCGTTTCCAGTTCCCGTTCTATGAGAGATTGTTTCTCAGAAGTCGCGCCATTCTGTTTAAGTCCGCTGAGTTTAACTTCGCGCCATGGCAATTCGACTTCGCCGCGGATGACCTGGATCGGGCCGAGGCGTGAGTGCCAGATAAATGCGGCGCGCAGACTTTCATGACGCTGCAGCACCTGACGCCAATGTCCGGCCAGGTGCCCCGGATCGCTGATATTGTTAAAGCGGTAAACGTGCTGTTCTATGTGCAGGCGATCGTCCGGGCGCGAGAGCGATTCCACCAGCATGCCGCGCTGCGTCGGGCTGATCGGCAAAACATCCCGAACCTCGCCGTCGCTGCACAGTGCATCCAGTTCCGCCTGCGACATGGCTACGAGCGGCACGTCCGACGGTGTTAACAGCGCGCGACGAATAGAACGCATCCCGGCCGCAACGGCGGCCAATTCGTCGCGGATCCCGCTGCAGAGTGCGTCGATCAACTCGGGAGTGTACAGGCTGCGGGCGTAGCGCAGCACGATCTCCATGCGTTCGTTGCGCGTAGCCACGTTCATTTCCAGTCGATGCGTGCGGCGGTTGCCCGGCGCATACATCGGTCCGCCTTTTTCAGGCGCCGGCCCCGCCAGACTGTCCTGTGCGCCCTGTACAACACCGTGATTGTTGTACAGCAAATCGGCTTCCGTTACAGGCAGAAGCGAGTCGCGGACGGCAGCATCGGAATGCGAAAAACGCAAGGCACCGTAGGAATTTGCTCCGGCGGGCGCGCCGCGCAGAGCCTGTTTAACAGTTTTAAGATCGGCGGGCACGCGTCCGGCCGGATCCGGCGCAATCAGAATCGGCTGAATGCTGGTGAACCAGCCGACCGTTCGCGAAAGGTCAATACCGCTAATGTTAACATCGCGGCCGTGACCTTCCACGTCGATGCGCACGCGCTCGCCGCCGGCCAGGCGCGCCAGAACGCGGCTTACTGCTGTTAACAGGATTTCATCGGTCGTACAGCCGCGCAATCCGGCGGCTGCGTCCAGAATGGCGGCGGAAAGTTCGTCCACCACGACGAGATTCAATTCGGCGGAATCGCGATTGTAATCGTTGCCTGGATCGACACCAGCACGCAGCGGCAGACGCGCCGCCGGCAGGGATACGGATGCGCGCCAGTACTCGAACGCCGCGTCAAGCTCCGCACTCTGCGCCCAGCGCTGCTGCGCCTGCGCCCAGTCGCGATACGCCGTGGACTTGGACGGCAGCGCTGTTGCGCCGGGACTGCCGCTCATGCGGTACAGGCGTGTGAAGTCTTCCAGCAGAATGCGCCAGGAAACACCATCGATCACGAGGTGATGCGCCGCCAGGAAGAGTCGACCGGGCGAAGAGCCGGCGAGTTTAACATAAGCGGCGGCAAACACCGGACCTTCGTCGATGTTAAACGCGGCCTGCAGCTCGGCACAGAATTCCTCCAGGCGTTCGGTCTGCAGGCGCGGATCAGCACTGAGAATCTGCTTTTCGGCCCAAACGAGTTTGTTTGCGTCGCTTTCGGTCCAGACCTGGCTCCAGACACCGTCGCGGTGAACAAAACGCGTGCGCAGGGCATCGTGGTGATCGAGTAAAATGTTAACAATCTGCCGCGCGCGCGACGCGTCAAAATCGACGGGCACGCTGAACATCAGGCTCTGGTTAAAATGCGACGGGAATTCCAGATCGCGCTGCAGTAGCCAGTGCTGGATCGGCGTCAGCGGAGCCGTGCCGGTCACGCGCCCCTGTTCCGCCTGTACAATGCCGCCGCGGCCCGCCAGCAGCGCCAGCTCGGCCACGGTCTGACGTTCAAACATGTCGCGGACGGACAGGTGGATGCCGGCCTCTCGCGCGCGCGCCAGAATCTGAATGCTCAAAATGGAGTCGCCGCCCAGCGCAAAGTAATTGTCGTGAATGCCGACGCGTTCGCGGCCAAGAACGGCAGCCTGAATCTCGGCCAGTACAGCTTCGTGTTTGGTGCGCGGTGCAACATAGGGCGTCTCTTCATCGCGTTGTTTAATCTGCGGCAGGGCGCGTCGGTCAATCTTGCCGTTGGACGTCAGCGGCAGTGTGGCCAGCATGGCAATTTCGGCCGGCAGCATGTATTCGGGCAGGACGCCGCGCAGGTGATCGCGCAGCAGCTCGGCGGCCTCGGCGGAACGGCGACCGTCATCCGTTTCCACAAAGAGATGCACGGCGCGACGGCGTACCACGGCGACGCAATTGCGCACCCAGTGCAGTTTGCGGCTCTGCTGCTCAATCTCGCCCAGTTCAATCCGGAAACCGCGCAGTTTGATCTGGTGATCGCGCCGACCGATGAACTCGATCGCGCCGTCGGCGCGCAGTCGCACGATGTCGCCGCTGCGGTACAATCGCCGACCGTGCGCCCGCGGATGCGGTACAAATGCAGCGGCCGTCTGCTGCGCTTTTCCGGCGTAACAACGCGCCAGCGCCGCGCCGCCGATATAGAGTTCGCCCGGTGCGCCCGGCGGCAGCGGCTGCATGAAAGCATCCAGCACCAGGAGCTCCACGCCGTCGATGGCATGACCGATCGGCACGCTGCGATCCTGGCCTCCGGCGGCGGCGCGCCAGGCGCTGACGTCGATGGCCGCCTCCGTGGGACCGTACAAATTGTACAGCTCCGCATCACATTTGGCGCGGCAGAGCTCCACCAGATCCGTAGGCAGCGCTTCCCCGCTGCACACGATGTGCCGCAGACGCGTCAGCTGCGCCGCGTCGACCGCATCAAGGAAGGCGCGCAGCATCGGCGGCACAAAGTGCACCACGCTGACGGCTTCGGCGCGCATCAGCTCGGCCAGGTAGAGCGCGTCGCGCTGTCCCTCGGGCCGGGCGATCACCTGCAGCGATCCCGTGCAGAGCGGCAGCAGCAGCTCCCAGACCGACACGTCAAACGAGATAGGCGTTTTGTGCAGGATGCGATCCAGCGGACCGATATCCAGATAGTTCTCCATCCAGGCAAGACGGTTCCACAGCGCGCCGTGCGTGTTTACCGCGCCTTTGGGACGCCCGGTAGACCCGGAGGTAAAGATCACATAGGCGGCGCTGTCGCGGCTGAGCGGCGGCGTGCCGAAGGGCGTCGAATCAAAGGCGTCCGGACCGATAACATCGAGCGGAATGCGAAGGCAGTCCAGCGACTCCAGCGTCTTCAGGCCCGCGGCGTCACACAGTACAAGGCGCGCGCCTGCATCCGCCAGCATGCCCGACAGTCGGTCGGCCGGCAGCGTCGGTTCGAGCGGCAGGAAGGCCGCGCCGGTTTTGAGAATGCCGAAGATCGCGCCGATCAGTTCCGGCGAGCGCTCGGCGCTGACGCCGACCACCTGCTCCGGTCCCGCTCCCAACTCCTGCAGGGCGCGCGCCACGGCATTCGCATAGGCGTTGACCTGCGCATACCGGTAAGTCTTGCCCTCAAATCGGATTGCGGCTTTGTCGCCGTCGCGCTGCACTCGCGCTTCAAAGGCGGCGTGCACACCGGCGCGGAAACGCGCGGCCGACATGGAAGGTTGATCAACGGCCGCATGTTCGCCGGCATCGAGAGGCAGCGCCGAGAGCGGCACGGCCAGATTCAGCGGCAGATCGCGCACAATGTTGTTAAACATCGTCGCCATGCGCTCTATCGACTCCGCGCCGAAGAGATCCAGCGCGTACTCAATGGAGCAGTTTACACCTTCGGCATCCTCGCGGCAGGCCAGCGTAAGATCAAAACGCGCGCCACCGGGAGGCATCGGCAGCGTTTCCACCGCCAGTCCCTCATGTTGTAAATCGCCGCCGGGCATGTTGTGCATCACAAACATGACCTGAAACAGCGGCGTACGGCTGAGTGAACGACTGGGACTGACGGCTTCGACGACGCGTTCAAAGGGCACGTCCTGATTTTCCAGCGCCTCGATCGTGACGCGGCGCACCTGATCGAGTATGTCGCCCAGCGATTCCATCGGACGCATGCGCAGGCGCAGGACAATTGTGTTGAGGAAAAGCCCGACAATTTTTTCGGTGACCGCGGGACGGCGATTGGCCACGGGCATGCCGATTGTGACATCGTCCGCGCCGCTCAACCGCGCCAGCAGAATTGCCCAGACCGCGCTGAGCAGCATATTGCTCGTCATGCCGCGATCAGCGCACAGTTGTTTAATTGCAGCCGTGCTGTGCGCATCGATACGACTGTTGTGCACCGCGCCGCGGTGTGAAGCCTGCGCCGGCCGCGAGCGATCCGTCGGCAGATCCAGCGCCTCCGGCGCGTCGGCAAGAGCCGCGCGCCAATAGTCCAGCTGGGCGTCGTCGCGCCCGCGCTCCGCTTCCTCGCGTTGCCAGGCGGCATAGTCGGCGTATGAAATGTTAACAGCTTCAGGCGCCGCACCGCGCAGCAGGGCGCGCAGCTCCTCAGCCAGAATCGACATCGTCCAGCCGTCCGCCACGATGTGATGCAGCGTCAGAAACAGAATTTTATCGTCCGCGGCAAGCTCCAGCAGGCGTGCGCGGATCGGAATTTCCTGCGCCAGTTTGAAATTGCGCTCCACCTCGCTCTGCGCTTCGGCGTGCAACTGCTCTTCCAGCGTCAAGCTTCCGTCGCGTTTGATACGCTCTACCTGCAGCTCGGCGCCTTCCAGCGGAATCTGCACGGCGCTGCCGTCGATCGAAGGAAAGATGCTGCGCAATTGTTCATGGTTTTGTACCAGAGCGTTGAGCGCGCGCTCCAGCGCGGTCGTTTCCAGTTCGCCGCGCAGACGCAGCATCATCGGCATCAGATAAACGCGACCGCCGCCCTCAAGCTGATCCAGAAACCATAGTCGTTCCTGCGCAAAGGACAGGCTGCGCTGTGCGGGGTGTCGGCGCGTGTTTAAGTTGCGGCCGGCCGACGCGGCTTTTCCTTCCTGCCCGAGAGTGTCGAGTGCGGCTGCGTAGTCCGCCAAGACGGGATGTTTAAAGACGAGTTCGACCGGCGGCTCAAAGCCGAGTTCCTCACGCAGGCGGGCGCCGGCGCGCAGCGCCAGGAGCGAGTGCCCGCCGCGGCTGAAGAAATCGTCGTGACGACCGACGGGCTGGTCGTTCAACAACTGACTCCAGACACGCGCCACGAGGACTTCGCGACCGGTTTGCGGCGCGATGAATTCCAACTCGGCGGTTGACACAATAAGGCTGTTTAAGCGGGCTGCGTCGATCTTGCCGTTGGGCGTCAGCGGGAATTCATCCAGAATTGTCAACGTTGCCGGTTGCAGATACTGCGGCAAATGGGCCTGCGCAAACGCCTGAAGCTGGGCGTAGTCGGGTCGCTCCGGTCTATCGTCCACGATGCAAAAGGCGTTTAACTGCATGCCGTCCGCCGCCGACGCAACCGTGACCTGAGCGCGAGCGACCCGCGGATGACGCATGAGCGCCGCTGCGGTTTCGGCCGGTTCAACACGCACGCCGCGAATTTTCACCTGATTGTCGACGCGGCCGATGAATTCGAGACGACCATCGCGACGACGGCGCACCAGATCCCCCGTGCGGTACATGCGCCCACCGGGTTCAGAACTCCACGGATCGGGTACAAACGCGGCCGCTGTGCCGGAGGGATCGTTAACATAGGCAATGGCCGTCATCGGCCCCGCCAGGCAGAGCTCGCCCGGCACGCCCGGAAGCTGTCGCCTGCCCTGTCCGTCGAGCACGTAAGCCCGCACGTAGTCAAGCGGCGCACCAATTGTGATCGCTCCGTCGTCGACGAGATCCTGAGAGACAAAAATGGTCGTTTCCGTCGGCCCGTAACCGTTGTGCAATCGCACGCCCGGAAACAGACGGCGGTGTTGTTTAACAAGGTCCGACGTCAACTGATCGCCGCCGACAATCACATCGCTCAGGGTCTCCGCCGCAGCGCCGCAGTGCAGACCGCTTTCGAGCAAAGCGGCATAGGGCGCTAACGCCGCGTTGAGTTGATTCGGCTGGAAAAATGCGAGGTCGTCCTGCACGGACGTCCCGTCGATATGCGCCGCATCGCTTAAACAAACGACTGCGCATTTCAGGCATGCTCCCAGCGACACCTGCAGCGAGGCGTCAAATGCCGGTGCGACATAACTGAGCAGGCGATCGCCCGGTTTGACCTTCATGATGTCCACAAATGCGTTCAGCGTTCGCGCCAGCGAATCGTACGACACCAACACGCCCTTTGGAACGCCGCTGGAACCGGAAGTAAACAGGCAATATGCCGCCGCTCCCGGCAGGTGTTTAATCCCTGGATTGTGATCCGGCATTGCGTCCAGCTCAGCACGGACATCCGCAATGTTTAACCACGAAATGTTGCTGTCTGCATAGTCATTGTCGGCATCGCGATCAGCGACAAGCATTACGGGGCGGCATTCGCGCTGCATAAGACTGAGCCGGGACGCCGGGCTACGCGAATCAACGGGGATAAAAACGGCGCCAATCTTGAGCGTGGCAAACAGGAGCGCCAGGTAGTCGGCGTGTTTGTCGAGCAGCAGCATCACGCCGTCGCCGCGTTTAACGCCCCGCTCCGTCAACAGATTCGCCCAACGGTTGGCCAGGGTGTTAAATTCGCGGTAACTGAAGTTGTGTGAGCGACTCATCACCGCCGTCGCATTCGGATTGGTCCGCGCGAATTCCTCGAGCATCCTGTGCGGCAGCACCGCTACTTCCGGGACCGTGACCGACGCAGGAGCACTCAATTCCTCTCTGTCTGCCGCGCTGCGGATATCGGCTTCAGACAGCGCACCTCCAAAATTTGCCGCTATCAGTTCCACAATGATTTGATAGCGAAAGCGCAGTGCTTCTATCTCTTCAGCTGCAAAGATATCGCGGTCGTAATCGAGTGCGCCGTGCAGTTCGGGACCGGATTCACCGTCCAGCTCGACAAAACTCAACTCCAGTTCGTGTTTAACCGTCGGTGAGGACAGCTCCACAAAGTCGGTTTGCATTCCAGTCAGATGCAGCTTCGGTGCGGGTGTGTTTTGCAGGATAAAGGACGACTGTGCCAGCGGCATCGCGCCCAGTTCGCGGCGTGGCTGCACCGCTTCAACCAGCATGTCAAAAGGCGCATCCTGATGGTTGAAAGCCTCCAGCACAACATCGCGCACATGTTGCAGGAAGGTCGGCAGACTGTCGCTTTGTTTAACCCGAAAACGCAACGGCAGTGTGTTGACAAAAAATCCAATGAGATCTTCGAATTCGGCGCGCCGGCGATTGGCGACGGGTGTGGCGAGAACAATATCTTCGCGTCCGCTGTGGCGCGCCAGCAACCAGGCCCAGGCGGCCGCCAACATCATGAATATGCTGGAGTGTTGTTCGCGCACACATGAGTGCAGCGCTGAAGTCAACTGTGCTCCAAATTTCAGACGTTGACTTGCGCCGCGATAACTGCGCCGCTCGGGACGCACGACGTCCGAGGGAAGCTGTAGCGGCGGAGGCACGTCCCTGAAGACATTTTGCCAGAACTCAAGATCGCGTTGAACATTGGCGCGCCCGGCGGAACTGTCAAGCCAGGCTGAAACATCGGCATAGTCGAGCGGCAACTTGTCGGAAGGCAGCGAATCGCCGGCCGAGAGGAGAGTATAAAAATCGTTTAACTCACGCACCATAATCGACTGCGACCAACCGTCAAACGCGATGTGGTGAATGCTGAGAACCAGAAGGTGTTGATCGTCGCCGGCGCTGAGCAGCAGCGCGCGAATCGGCAGGTCGGCCGCAAGGTCAAACGGCCGCCAGGCAAAGTCGGCTGCGACGCGACGCAATTCACCCGGATTGTTAAACAGCTCAACATCGAGGGGACGATGTTCCAGTGTAAACTCGCTCGGCGGAGCGGACTCCGGCAGTGGTTCGCCGTCGACATTTTTTATTCGCGTGCGCAGCACGGAATGACGCGCCACAATGTGTTCAAGGGCTCCCCGCAATGCGGCAATATCAAGAGGACCGCTCAGTGTAATCGCGGCCGGAAGATTGTATTGCGCACTCGGGCCCTGTAACATCTCGATAAACCACAAACGCACCTGTGCGGGCGAAAGCTGCAGCGCTGCAGATATGTCTCGCCGTGGAATCGCCGCATCTGTCTCTCCCCTGTCCAGATCGCCGATCGCAACGCTGAACCGGGCAACGGTCGGATGTTCAAATACCAGTCGCACGGGAATGTCGCGCTGAAAGATGGGTCGCAAACGCGCAGTTAAACGCGTGGCCAGCAGCGAGTGGCCGCCGGCAATAAAAAAGTCGTCGTGAACGCCCAGCTCCGGCTTGTCGAGCAGCATGCGCCAGACAGCCAGAATCAGCTCTTCGGTCGGCGTGCGCGGCGGTGCGCCGCTGGAGGCGTCGTCGACAGATTCGAGTGCCAATCTGTTTAACTCTCGCCGATTGATTTTGCCGCTCGGCGTAAGCGGTAGTGATTCGATGCGCACGTAACGCGTCGGCAGCATGTACTCCGGCAGACGCTGCGCCAGAAAGGCGCGCAAGTCACCATCACTTACGGCGCCTTCGACAGCCACAAAGGCGGTAAGGGCCGCGTGAATGCCGCTGCCGCGCACAAGCACGGCCGCCTGCAGTACAGACTCGTGACCGGAGAGCGCCTGTTCAATTTCCGCCGGTTCAACGCGGTAACCGCGCAGTTTAACCTGCGAATCGGCGCGGCCCACGTATTCCAGATTCCCGTCCGCCGTCCATCGCGCCAGGTCGCCGGAACGATACATCCGCTCGCCGGCGCGGCCGAAGGGATTCGGTACAAAACGTTCCGCCGTCTGTCCTGACCGCCGGTGATATCCGCGCGCCAGGCAGATGCCCGCTATGTACAACTCACCCACAAAGCCGACCGGCAGTGGACGCAGCTGCGCGTCGAGTACGTAACACTCGCTGTTGTCAATCGGGCGACCTATCGGCGGCAGATCACTCCATTGTTTCACATCCGAAGGCAAACAAAAATCGGTACAGACGTGGCTTTCGGTCGGCCCATACTGGTTGCGCAGGCGCGCGCCCACGGCGTCTATCCAGTTGCGCAAGTCTGCGTCGGCCACAAGCTGCTCGCCCGCCGTGTGAACTTCGCGCAGTTCCGTCGGCGTCGGGCCGTTGTCGGCGGCAAAGACCGCCAGACTCCGCAGCCCCACGTAAGGCATAAAGAGACGTTGTATGCCGGCGTCCGCAAGCAACTGCAGCAGCAGTTGCGGGTCGCGTTTAACTTCTTCGTTGACAACGTGAATTTCGCCGCCGCTCGCCCATGTGCCGAACAGCTCGTGAAACGACACGTCAAAACTGTACGACGACATCTGTGTGGTGCGTAAACCTGCGGCGAATGCGGCATCGTCCACCTGCCAGCGGATGAGGTTAAACAGCGGACGATGCGCCAGGATCACGCCTTTGGGCCGCCCGGTCGAACCGGAGGTATACATCAGATAGGCTGCATCCGCGGCATCGAGTAACGGCGCAATCAAATTGTCGGCTTCAAATTCCGCGGCATCGCGCTGCAATTCTTCGGGTGTTACGCAGTCGAGTCCTGCATAGGCTGTATCCTGCGGGTCGTCGCAGATTAACAGAACCAGGTCGGCGTCGCGCGCCATGAACTCACGACGATCAGAAGGATAAACGGGATCCAGCGCCAGATAAGCGGCCCCCGCACGCAGAATGGCCGTCAGCGCCATTGCGGACCAGGCCGAACGTTTAACATGCAGGCCTACAACGTCCCCGCGCCCCACGCCGCGCCGCTGTAGCGCCAGAGCCAGTTGAGCGCCGCATTCCCACAACTCGCGGTAAGTAAAAGCTTCGCCGGAATCGCGGTCGAATATTGCCGTTTGACCGGCGAAATCGCGACGGGCTCTGTCCAACAGCTCTACCAGTGTCCCTTCGCCCTGTTTAAGCGGACCGCGCGTCATTGTGCGCATGGAGCGCAGCGCGGCGGCATCGAGCAGCGGCATTCGCGTGAGAGGTCGACGCGGGTTTTGCACAAGCTGTCGCAGAATCTGTTCAAACAGATGTGCCAGTCGTTGCACCGTCGCGCCGTTAAGTCGTGCGCTGTCGTATACCCAGCGGATGTTTAATTCAGCGCCGGGAATGACAATGATTGTCAGCGCAAAATTGGTCCGTTCAAATCCGTCGACATTTTCGACGCGCAGACGGCGGTCCGAATTTGTCGAGTTTAAATTCGGATAGTTCTCGAACACCAACACATGGTCAAACAGGTCCGCACCGCGCCCAAGGCCGGCCGCCGCCGAAATATCGCTGAGCGGCGTCTGGCTGAACTCATCCTTGGCGGCGTGATCGGACGCCAGCCGTCGCATCAGAGCCGCAGCATCTTCGAACTGGTCCGTACGGCAGCGCACGGGCAGCGTGTTGATCAGCAGTCCGACCATTTGCTCCACGCCGTCCAGCCCGGCGGGACGGCCGGAGACCGTCGCACCAAACACGACGTCGGTTGATCCGGACTCGGCCGCCAACACCAGCGCCCATGCGGCTTGCGCAATGGTATTGACCGTGACGTTGAGCTCTCGGGCAAGATTCTGCGCGGTCTGCGTCAGGTCCTCTCCGAGACCGGTACGCACTTCCCGCGAGGTTTCGCGCAATGTCGCGCCGCTGCGTTTGTTATCAGTACGGAGCGTCGTGGGTTCGTCAAAACCCTGTAAGTATTCTCGCCAGAAGTGTTCCGCAGCGACGGGATCGCGCTGTTTTACATATTCAACGAATCGTTTAAAAGGCGGCGGTGCGGCAGCGTCAAACACTGAATTGTTAACACGGGCATCGTAGGCCGCCATCAGATCGGCCAAAACGGCAGCCATCGACCAGCCGTCCAGGATGATATGATGAAAACTCCAGACAAAACGATAGTGCTGGTCGCCAAGACGCAGCAGCGCAAAACGCATGAGCGGTGCGCGGCCAAGGTTAAATCCCGCGGCGCGATCGTTCGTCAGAAATTCGGCAAAGTCGCGCTCAACCTGATCGTGCGTCAGGTCACGCCAATCCAGTTCACGCCAGGGCAGCTCGGCCTGTTGAAAAACCACCTGCATCGGCGCATCGAGATTTTCCCAGTAGAAAGCGGTGCGGAGGACGGCGTGCCGCGCCAATGTATCCGCCCAGGCCTCTTTAAGTGCGCCGACGTCCAGCGCGCCCAGCATATCGCCGCGCATCTGCTCAAAATAGACTTCAATCCCCGTGGCATACACACTGTGAAACAGCATGCCTTCCTGCATCGGCGCGGGTGGATAGATGTCGGATATTTGCGGCTTGTTGCTCACGCTGTTTAATCTCCCTTCACAGCCTGGCTTATCTGATCCATCAGAGCAGACAAGTTTTTGGCGTCGAGACCTGAATCGGCGACTTGCGGCGTCCCGTTGTTGGGCGCATCGGATCCGACGCCGTAGGCCTGCTTCTTCGGAGGCGTGACAATCGACTTCGCCAGTTCATCCAGCGCAAGGAACATCTCATCCAGCAGACCCGCGGTTATCGCTGAATCCAGCAATACGTCGTCCCAGGCAAAAGCGATCTTTAACATGCCGTTTTCCACCCACGCATTGCAGGTTAAACTGTGCGTCGGTTGGACATCAGCCGGCCGGTCGTCGCCACCGGACTCTCCGGCTGTCTCCCACCTGTCATTGCGCAAAGCCGCGTCGAGTTCCCCCAGGTAGTTAAACGCAACTTCCGGCCGATTAACAGCCGTCAGTTCCGGAAAACGCTGCGGTGCAAGATAGCGCGCAGCCGCAAAGGGCAATCCGTCATGGGGAACGCGGCCGCGTTCCTCGACCAGCTGTTTTAGCGTGACATTCACGTCTGAGCCGGCAGGCAACTTCAAGGGATAAACCGAGGTAAACCAGCCGACAGCGCGCGCCAGATCGGTCGCCTCGTCAAAAGCTGCGGACACCGCACCGCGGCCGTGATGTTCCAGTTCAATCACAAATGGGTCTCTCTCCACCCGGCGATTCAGCGCAACGGACAAGGCGGTCAGGAGATAGTTTTCTGGTGATTCTGAACCGCGCAGCAACAGGTCTGTTGTTTCCACCGTAGCGGACTTGACTTCGCTGCGGATACGTGTTTCACCTTTGTCGTGTTTAACCCCGCCTGCACGTCGCGGCAGTCGCGCCGAATCCTTCCCACCCAGACTGCGCCAGTACTGCAATTGGGCGCCAAACTCGGACTCTTCCGTCCATTGGATCAGCCGGTGCGCCTGCAATCGCGCACCAAACTCGACAGGTATTGATGTTTCCACCGCCGGGTTTAACGCGGCATCCAGTTCGTCGAGCAGAATGCGGATCGACACCACGTCCAGCAGCAGATGGTGACCAATAAGATAGAGGCGCTGGGATCCGTCACGCAGGCTTAACAAATGCACGCCGAACAGCGGTCCTTTGCCTGGCACAAACGCACGCTGCAAGGTGGAGCAATAGGCCGTCACATCGCGCGCGGAATCAAGCTCCACCGCACTGAAAAAGTCGACTGGGCCCGCAATCTCACTGACTTCCACGTCCGGACCGTCAATGTCGTATACGGTCTGCAGAACCGGGTGCGCCGCCGCAACGTGTTTAACCGCCTCGCGCAGTTCTTGCGGCTCCAGCACTTGTTTAAGTTTCAGCAAGATCGAAAGGTTAAAATGCTGTGGCTGCTCAATGTTGCGCGCAGCAAACCAGGCCTGGGCGGGCAGCGGCAGCAGCAGCAGCGGCACATTCATCGCGACCTGTTCATCCGCAACGGCGTTTTGCCGGACCAACTCGGCCAGCTTTTCGGCCTGCGGCATGTTAAACACGTCGCGTAGTTTTAAATGCATGCCCTGATTGGCGGCGCGCGAAACCAATTGGATCGCGGAGATGGAATTGCCGCCCATTTCAAAAAACCCGTCGCCGGCCTGCATCTGCGGCGCGTCCAGCAGCTTGCGCATTATCGACAACAGCCTTTCCACAACAGCCGTCTTGTTAACCTTCGAGCCGGAATTCTCCGGGTCGTCCGTCCGCTCCGCGTCACCGCGATCCGAGCCCGAAGTCGGCATCAGGTCCGCCAGTCGCGCGCGATCGATCTTGCCGTTGAGATTCAGCGGCAGAGCCTCAACGTGTTGCAGCAGATCCGGCAGCATGTAACTCGGCAGCACTCCGGCCAGGTTCTGACGGATCTGTTTTTCCCTGCCTTCCGCACCTTCGTACAGCGCGCAGAGGCGATCGCCATGAACAAAAACAGCAGCGCGACGCACTTCGGCATCCTGATACAGGCGGGCTTCAATCTCGCTCAATTCAATCCGGAAACCGCGCAGTTTAACCTGTGTATCGGCGCGGCCGACAAATTCAAACAGGCCGTCGCGGCGGCGGCGCACCAGGTCGCCGGTGCGGTAGAGCCGCTCGCCCGGACGCCCGTCCGGATTTGGCACAAAACGGGCTGCCGTCAGACCGCCGCTGCGCACGTATCCGTGCGCCAGGCCTTCCCCGCCCACGTACAACTCGCCCAGCGCGCCGGGTGGAACCGGGCGCATTTCACCGTCCAGCGCCAGGGCCGTGCTTCTGTCGACGGCACGTCCGATCGGCACGCCGGCCGCGTTGATTGGAAAGTCTGCTGGAATCTCATACAGTGTCGAAAAGGTCGTGTTTTCGGTTGGCCCATAACCATTAAACAGGCGCACGTTGGGACAGGCCTGCTTCACACGTAAAACATGCGAGGTCGAAAGCGCTTCGCCGCCGACAAGAAGTGAATCGAGACCGGCGAACATTTCAGGATGTTCTTCCGCCAACGCATTAAACAAACTACTGGTCAGCCACAGATGCGTGATGCCGCCCTTCTGCAGACTTTCGGCCAGCACTTCGGGGTCGATAAGATCATCCTCAAACACCTGAACCGCCGCACCATTCAGCAGCGCCGCCCAGACTTCAAAGGTGGAAGCATCAAAGGCTGGAGATGAGAGCGCGAGCGTCGCAGCGCCGGGGCGTCGCAGCGAGTCAAAGTCGCTGTGCGCGGTAAGCCGAACGATAGCCCGTTGCGGTACTTCCACGCCCTTGGGGCGGCCGGTGGAACCGGAAGTAAACATTATGTAGGCAGCGGCCGCGGGCGAGCTTTTAAACACCGGTACGGACTCCGGACTCAAATCGTCGAGCAGCGTTTCAATTTCCAGGGCATGGCACTCGGGCGGCAACCAGGCCGGACGCGCACGGCAGACGAGGAAAAGCGAAGCGGCCGATGAGAGCATTGTCTCCCGGCGCGATGGCGGCGCTTGCGGATCCAGCGGTAGCGCGACAGCGCCGATGCGAATACAGGCCAGCATGACGGCTATATTCAGCGGCGAACGCGGCAGTTCAAGTGCTACAACGTCGGCGGGACGCACGCCCCAGCGCCACATCCAGGCCGAGATGTCCTCCGCCTGACGGCGCAGATCTTCGTACGTCCAATTGACATTGTTGCCGCGCAGAGCCGTCGCATTCGGTTGTTCGCTGCAGCGGCGACTGAACAACTCGTAGACTGACTCGACCACCGGCGGCGGCGAGCTTTCGGACCGGCTCGACGACTCGGCTGTTTGGGCTTCGTTGGTTAACAAAGGAAAAACCTGCTCAGCCCGTCCGGGCGCAAGCAGATCAGTCAGAGTCGCCCTCAATAACTCCTGAAATTCAGTCACGCGCTCCGCGCTTAACAGCGACGCGTCGTAAAGCCAGGAACAGTGCAGTTCGCCGCCCTGGCGCACCACGAGAGTCAACGGAAAATTAGTGCGTTCACGCGCGCGCGCGTCGCGAATAAACATGCCGCCGAAGTCGGACTGCAGCTGATCGTCGAGCGGATAATTCTCAAAAACCAAAATTGAGTTAAACAAGCCGTCGCGCACGTTCACTTCAGCGAGGCGAATAATATCGGGCAGAAGCATCCAGGCGTGCTGCTCGCGCTGCGCCATGCGGTCGCGCGCCCGCTGCAGATCAGCGTCTGAATTGTTAAATTTCGCGAGGTCAAACCGCGCCGGCACGGTGTTGATAAACATGCCGACCATTTCCGCCATGCCGGGAACCTGCGGCGGACGTCCGGAAACTGTGACGCCGAATACAACGTCGTCGACGCCGGCAACCATGCCCAAAACTCGCGCCCAGGCCACCTGCACCAAGGTGTTGAGCGTTACACGACGCACACGCGCAGCCGAAAGTAAAGCAGTACTGAGTTCGACGCCCAGCGTAAAGTCTAGTTCGCGGTCGTCGCGCCCGGAGTTGTTTAATCGAACGCGGTCGCAGCCTAGATCAACGGACTGTGTGAAAGCACGCAGCTCCTCGCGCCAGAATTCCTCTGACGGCACGGGGTCGTTGTTGTTTAACCAGACGGCATAGTCGCGCAGTACGGGCGCCGGCTGCAGACGCGCCTGTCTTTGCGCGCGTTCGGCCGCATACAGCTCCAACACTTCGCCCACGATCAGCGGCAAGGACCAACCGTCGACGATAACGTGGTGATGAACCCAGAAAAGACGCCATTCCGTCGGCCCGGTGCGGTAGAGGAACAGTCGGCTGAGCGGCGCACAATGCATGTCGAATCCACGCCGCGTTTCGCTGCTGCGCAGCGACTTAAACAGCATTTCCTGTTGACGTTCATTCAGATCGGATACGTCGCGCTGTTCAAACGGCAGGCTAACTTTCGTGTGAACCACCTGTAACAAACCTTGATCGGCGGACAGAACAAAGGCGGCGCGGAGGCCGTCGTGACGATTAAACACGGCATTCCAGGCGCGTTCAAGCGCCGCCGCATCACAGTCGCCGCTTAAACAGAATTCAAAGACCTGCGTGTAGAGCCGGTTGTCCCTGCCGTCGAGCATAGCGTACATGAGCATGCCGGCCTGCAACGGCGCTGACGGCAGAATATCGGCGATCGACGGAAAATGACCGCTGTGCGACTCCACTTCGGCCACAATACTGTCCAGCTCGTCCTGCTGCAGGGGCAGCGCGGTAAAATCCGACGGCGTATAACGACCGTGCGCAGCGTTTGCACAGTGTGCGATTAAACGGCGCAGTTCGTCCAGCGTCCGCTCCAGCAACGCCTGCATGGAATGTTCGTCGTGAAGCAACGGACAGTAGGCCAGGTACAATTGCAGCACATCACCGGCGGAGCGGTCGATGCCGGCATTGATTTCAAGCAGCCATGGACGGCGATTCTCAGCTGCGCGCACGCGCCCCGGCTCGATTAAACTCAAACGCCAGTCAGCCGGGTTGCCATCTGAATGTTCGTCGCCGGCGGCTTCTCCATAACGACCCAGATAGTTAAACACGAGCTCCGGCCTGTCGGCGGGATCAAGCCCGGCAACGGCGGTACAGGCGACGTTCAGCGCGCAGGACCGCCGCGAATTGCGGCGCAGTTGTTCCTTGACCGAAGTGATGATGTCGGCGGGGTCATCGGAATACGGCAATTCGATAAGCAGCGGCGCAATGGCGGTAAACCAACCGACGGTTCGCGACACATCGGGCATGTCGTAGGATTCCGGCGTTTCGCGGCCATGCGTTTCACGTGCCAGCAGCAGCCTGTTCTCGCCCGTCCAGGCGCGCAAAGCCAGTGCCAGCGCCGCAAGCAGGAATTCGTCGACGCGGGTTCGATACGTTCCGGCGGCCACATCCACAAGTTTGTTTGTTAATCCGGCGTCGAGAGTCGCCTGTGCCAGACGCTGGTTCGCTTCCGTATTGACACTTTCCTCTTCCGCGTCGTAGTCACGCGGCAATGCCGCCGCCGGGATCGGATTGTTAACTTCTCCGCATTCCAAATTCAGATCGATGCGCCCCGGAAGTTCCGCCAAGGCGCGCGCCCAGTCCCGGTACGACGTCGTTTTAGGCGGCATTTGGACTGCAGTGCCCGAGCTGAGCGCCGCGTCTATGGCGCGCAGATCTTCAACGATGATGTTCCAGGAAACCACGTCGACGACCATGTGGTGAATGCTGATCAGCAAATGGTTGCGACCGCCGCGGCAGTGCAGCAACAACATGCTCCAGACGGGTCCGGTGTCAAGATTGAGCGCGGTATGCGCCGATTCCGCATGGAGTTCAAGCGCCGCTTTAATTTCCAGATCCGGGCAATCCATCGACAGGATCGCCAATTGTGCCGCGGGTGCAAACTCCAGCTCGCCGTAACGCGTCAACCGCAGGCGCAATGCATCGTGATGTTCCTGCAGGATTGTCGCAATCGCCTCAATCCGCTGGATATTAATATCGGACGGCGCTTCGAGAACAACCGCCTGATTCCAGTGTGAGGGCGCTGAAAACTCCTGAGCGGCAAACCAGCGCTGCACGGGCGTCGGCGGCGCCGTACCGGTAACCGTTCCCTGCTCCGCCGTCGCAACTACGCCGCGTTTAACATGCGGTGCAAGCGCGGCGATCGTCTGATGCGTGAACATCGTGGCGGGACGGATTTGCAGATTCTGCTGCGCGGCGCGTGCGACGATGCGCAGGGCCAGGATCGAGTCACCGCCGACGGCAAAGAAGTTATCCAGCCGTCCGATGCGCGTTCGTCCCAGCACGGCGCGCCAGATCGCCAGCAATTCGGATTCAATTTCACTGTCTCCAGCCGTTGTGTCCGCATCCTGCGCCGATTCACGCTGTTTAACAAGTAGTTCCAGTGCGCGTTTATCGGTCTTGCCGTTGGGCGTCAACGGGAGTTCATCAATGTTGAACCACAATGTCGGCAGCATCCAGACGGGCAGAACCTCTGCCAGCTGCTCGCGCAAACCGACGCTGTTAAACGTCTCGCCAGATGCGGAGACAACAAATGCGGCCAGACGCAAATGCTGCAGCTCATCGCCGTCGGAGGGATGCAGGACAAGCACGGCGCAATGTGCCACCTCGGCAAGATCATTCAAACGCGCTTCAATTTCGCCCGGTTCGATGCGGTAGCCGCGCACCTTAACCTGATCGTCGCGCCGACCGTGAAATGCCAGGTTGCCGTCGTCCGTAAAACTGACAATATCGCCGGTACGATAGAGGCGCGCACCCGACGTGTTAACATCGCCGAAAGGATTCGGCACAAATTGCGCAGCGCTGAGAGACGGGCGATTCAGGTAGTTAACAGCCAGCGACTCGCCGCCCAAATAAAGCTCGCCACGCAGGCCGGGCGGCACGGGGTTCATATCCGCATCAAGCACGTAGATGCGCGAATCCGCCACGGGACGGCCTATCAGCGGATGTTCATCGGTCGCCCGCACCTCCGCAAAAGTGGCATAAGTAGTCGCTTCGCTGGGTCCGTAGAGGTTAAACACGCGCAGCGCGGGACGCTGTTTGAACATTTCGCGCACAAGCTCGGCGCGCAGCGCTTCACCGGCCAGGTTAACAACGCGGAGTCCGGCGGGCAGAGCCTGTTTTTCGAGCAGTGCCGCGGCGGCGCTGGGAACAGTGTTCAACAGAGTAATATCCGCCGCGCGCGGATGATCGGCCAGGGACAGCGCGTTCGGCAGCACGATGACTTTGCCGCCGGCCATGAGCGGAACAAAGAGCTCAAAAATCGAGAGGTCAAAACAGACGGACGTAGTCGCAGCCACGCCGTTCAGATCCTCACGGTTAAACACGTCACGTCCCCACTTGACAAACTGCAGTGCGGACCGTTGCGAAATTACAACGCCTTTGGGGCGTCCGGTCGAGCCGGAAGTGTAGATACAGTAGGCCGCCGAATCCGCTGGCGGAAGCGGAAGTTGATCCGAGTTGTATTCGGCATCGCTTTGCCGCGGCGAGACAATGTCGTTCGTGATGCCGCGCTCCCGCAGCAGTTCAGGAATATCACTGACGATGAGCTGTGCACCGCTGTCGCTTAACAAATAGTGCAAACGCTCGGCCGGATAGTCTGGATCGAGCGCCACCAGCATGGCGCCGGAGAGCATAACTCCGAGCATGGCAACCGGCAGGTCGACGGTTCGACGCATACAAAGCGCCACGGCCTGACCGTTTTTAACATCTCTTTGCAGTAGCGCTACCGCCAGTCCGCATGCCTGTTCAAACACTTCACGGCGAGTGAGTTCACGTTCGGCGTCGACGATAACAATGCTCCCTGGTTCCGGGCTGCTCATTGCATCGATCAACACATTTGCCGCAAAATTCACCCCGATGTTAAACTCATCCGGATCCGCGACAAGCGCACCGTGTGACCATTCTTTCAAAATTTCGTCGCGCTGTTCTTCAACCATGATATCGACTTGCCGCAACGGCTGATCGATACTTGCCGACATGGACGCAAGCACGACACGCATCATACCCGCTATTTTTTCAATGCCGCTTTTGTTAACCACGGAGCCTGAAGTATCCAGGCGACAATGCAGTTGTTTGTCTGCACGCTTCCAGTTAAACAGTATGTCGGGCATCGCCGCGTCGAAGTAACGCGGATTCTGTATATTCTGCAGCAGGATTCCAACTGCGGGCGTCGTTTGTTCAACACCCTGATCCGCCAGCATCGCCGCCAGCGGGAAATTCTGGTGCGAGCGCGCGGCGCTTATGACCGTGCGCACGGAACGCAGCAGGCTGCGCACATCGCCGGAAGGATCGTAATCAAGCAGCAGCGGCAGAATGTCGGCCAGACCTCCGGCCATAAACTCGGTGCTGAACGGCGCGGTATAAAGCAGAGCGGCTCCTCTGTCGCCGCAACGAAAACCGACATGACGCAGAGCGGCGACGAGGATGGTAAACAGCGCGTGATCGGAATCGGCCGCCAGACGCAGTAATGCAGCGGCGTCAACGGAAAAGTCCACGGACAGGCGTGCGCCTTCGGCAGTGACGCTCCCCCGCCCGCCACTACACACGTCGTCCAAACGCAGCATGGGCGCGGTCAGATCGCAGTCGCGCCAGAAGTCGCGCTCGCGCCGCAGCTTAACGTCATTCCTGATCTTCGCCAGTTGAATCGTATCCATAGTTTCCCGTTTCCGGCGAATGTTAAAACTCGCCGAACTCTGCGTCGGAATCGCTGTCGATGCTGTTGTATCTGTCGCCGACGGGCACATCGGTCAGCGTCAGGTCGGAATTGTTCGTCACGGCATTTAACAATTCGATGTAGTCTTCGGCCATCGTAGTTATACTTTCCGCCCGGAACAGATCCGTCGAATATTCAATGCCCAGAAAAAGCACGTCATTATCCTGAACAAACTCAAAGCTCAAATCAAACTTGGCCGTGCGCGGCGCAAAATCGTGATGCCGCAGCGACAGATTTTCGTCCAGACGTGGATTGACCGATGCGACGTTCTGCAACAACAGCATGACGTCAAAGAGCGGACTGCGCGATGCGTCGCGCTCGTGTTCCAGGTCCTCCACCAGAAGTTCAATCGGATATTCCTGGTGGGCGTAAGATTCCAGGCACATTTGTTTAACCGCCGCCAGCAACTCGGCAAAAGTCTGCGTTGCCTGGGGACGCGCACGCAGCGCCAGAGTGTTGACAAACATGCCGGGCATGCGCTCCAGTTGCACGTGATTGCGGCCCGCCACCGGCGTGCCGACCACGATGTCGTTCTGACCGGAATAACGATGCAGCATGGCGTAAAACGCACTTAACAGGAACATGAATAATGTCGCTTCGTGACGTCGAGCCGCCTCGCCTACCGCGGCTACCTGTTCGCTGTTCAGGACAAAGCTGCTGCGACTGCCGGCGTAACCACGCCGGGAGGGACGCGGGAAATCGGTCGGCAGTTCAAGCAGACGCGGCGCGTCGGCAAACTGAGCACGCCACCACGCGCCCTGCGCCTGTCCCGCCGGCGAAGCCAGATATTGCGCCTGCCAGTGCGCAAAATCTTTGTAGTGCAGTTCAGGCTGCGGCAGTTCATCGCCGCGGTAAAGCGCCGCCAGTTCATCGACAAAAATCGCGGCCGAGGTTCCGTCGAAAATGATGTGGTGCACATCAAAGACCAGCATGAGCGCGCCCGAATCCAGATGCACCAAACCGATCCGCAACATCGGCGCACGCTCGAGGTTAAACGGACGCGTAAACCTGTGAACCGCTGCTTCTATTTCATCATCTGCGGCCGTAAGCGTTTCAACCTCGAACTCAATAGTCGGGTCTATGCGCTGCAGCGGGCCATCGTCGGCCATGACAAATGAGGTGCGGAACACTTCGTGGCGCTCAACCATCAGACGAAGCGCCTGTTTAAGTCGCTCAACATCCATCTCCCCTTCAACCCTGAAGGCCGAAACGAGGTTGTAGGCCAGGTTCTCGCCGCCTTCAACCTGATTGATTATCCACATCGGACGCTGGCTGTAAGAAAGCTCGTAGGCATCCTGCCGGGGCGCGGGCTCAATCGGCGCCGCGTGTAAGTCCACTACGCCGTCGGCGCGTTCGGCCAGCCGTTCGTCGACGCCGGCGGCCATGCGACGTACGGTGCTGAAGGTCAGAATGTCTTTGAATTGCAGGCGGATGTTAAACTCCTGCTCAATCCGGCTGGTCACCATCGTGCCGAAGAGCGAATGACCGCCGAGCGAAAAGAAATCGTCGTCGAGTTGCACGGCGTCGACCTTGAGGACCGCCTGCCAGATGCGAGCGATTCGCTGCTCCGTCGGCGACCAGTTCTCATCGACTTCCGCTGCTTCAATAGCGGGCCCCAGGTCCGGCGCTTTAAAGTAGTCCTGCTCGGCCGATCCGTTGCGATGCACGCCATTTTGCGGCAAAGCCGCCGCGCCGCTCTGCAGCGAAGCCTGCCACTGCTCGAATTCTTCATCGGTCCAGGCCGGACGCGCCCACACGCGCAGCCCTTCAAACTGGTATGACGGAAGATGGATGCGGCGGCCGGCGCGGCCCTGATGCCAGGCCTGCCAGTCCACGGTGTATCGGCAGGAATACAGCTCGCCGGTCAGTACCGCAGCGGCGGAATACTGGCGCGGATCAAAGCGCAGCACGTCGAACATTACTTCGCGATCTGCAGGTTGCCAGGCGTCCAGCGCCTCGCTGAGTTCACCGGCGGGACCGAGTTCAACAAAAAGGACTTTGCCGTCGGCGCTTTCGCGATCGACCAGCCGCTCTACGCGCGCCTGCATGTCGGCGGGCGTCTCCACGGCATTGTAGTTGCACGCCTGTTCGACCGCAGCGGCGGGAGTGAGTTCGCCCAGAATCAGGCGCACGCTTATATCGCCCGCGCCGAGCCCCAGAATGCGATTGCTGACCACGCCGCGTTGTTTAAGACTGTGCCATGCGCAGTATTGCCCGACCAGCGTGGCACAGGCCGGCAGATCCAGCGATTTGTTTAAGTGTTCTGTCGAAAATTCTTCCAGCGCCTGTTTAAAGTCGGAATCGATGTTCGCCTGCAGTTCGATGTCCGCGCGTGTCCAATTGCTGTTGGACGAACAAACAAACAACATGCCGGCGCAGTCGTCCGCACCGGCGTCAAACGAAACGTCGTCGGTCGGCACGTGCTGCAACATGTCATTCAGTTCATCGGTAGAGCGCGCCACCAGCACGCAGCGATAGCGGAAATGTCCACGGCCGGTGTTTAAGGTAAAGGCGATATCCGCCACGTCGGCCTCGGGATACTCCGCCAGGTGCTCGCGCAGTTTGGCGATGTTCTGTCCCACGCCGTCGGCGCGTTTGGAAGAAATACAGACGGGGTACGCGGCTTCGCGCGGACGTTCGTCGGCGGCACGCTCCGGCGCTTCTTCCAACAGAACGTGTACGTTGTTGCCGGCAAATCCCCATGACGAAACGCCTGCGCGCAACGGTGCGTCTTTGACGCGTTCCCAGGCTTTAAACTCGGTGTTGACATAGGTGGCGGAATTGGCAAAGTCGATAAAGGGATTGGGTCTTTCAAAATGCAGCGAGGGATACAGCTCGCCATGGCGCAGACTCAGAACGGCTTTGAGCATGCCGGCCATGCCGGCGACTTTGTCGGTATGACCGATATTTGTTTTAACACAGGTCAAAGCGCAGAAATGTTTATCGTCCGTATGTCGACGCATGGCTTTGTCAATGGCGGCCACCTCAATCGGATCGCCCAGACGGGTTGCGCTGCCGTGTGGTTCGATATAACTGATCGTCCGCGGGTCGACGCCGGCATTGCGCCAGGCATCCAGCATGACCTCCGTCTGCGCAACGCTGCTTGTGGCCGTCAGGCTGGCCGCGCTGTTGCCGGAAGAATTGCTCGCTCCGGCGCGGATAACCGCCCAGATATTGTCGTCGTCCGCTATGGCCTTTTCCAGTGGTTTCAGCAGCACGGCCGTCACGGCTTCGGACGAACCCGAGCCGACGGAATCGGCGTTGAACGTGCGCGTTTTGCTGTCGTCTGAAGTCACGCCGACGTCGTAGGTCAACCCTTCGCGGATGGGATCGAGCATGATGCGCGACGCAACAACCAGCGCCGTCTCACCCAGTCCGGCGCGCAGGTAATCACAAGCCTGAACCACCAGAAACAGCGCCGTGGAACAGCCGGTATCAGACACCCAGGCCGGCGCTTTGGTGTTTAAGTAACGCGAAATGCGACCGGCAATTGAAAAGGGCGTGTTACCGGAGAACATGGCCGGCTCAAAGTGGTCAAAGAGTTTATAGTAGTGGTAGTCGGCGTTCGCGCCCAGCACCAGCATGCGGCTTCCGTTGACCGAATCGGCGGAATACCCGGCGCTTTCAATGCACTCTACCGCGCTCTCCATCATGATGCGCTGGTGCGGGTCGATCTGTTCGGCCTCACGACGCGAAATGTTAAAATACTTGTAGTCAAAGTGGTCGACATTGTCGAGCCAGCCCATCGGCCGGAATCCGGTAGAAAGCAGCGGCAAAGTCGAGTTGCAGATACGCTTTTTGGAAATGGGCGTCACCGCATCGCCGCCGGAGCGCAGTTGCGCGTGAATGGCCTGAATATCCGGCGCAAGCGGAAAACGGCCCGACATTCCGATAACAGCTATGTCGTGTTTCATGATGGTTTCCGGCAGATTGAATGTATGAGTGTTTAACAGTTGGTGTTTACGGTTGTACTTCAGCGATAAAACTCAGCCGGCCAGCTCGGACGTGCGACGCCCGGCAAAGGGCGGCTCAGCCGGCAGATCCAGCTCGATGTAGTCCGGGTATGCGCCGTCGGCTTCGAGCGCGTGTTCCAGCATGACGCCGCCGCCGGGCAATTCACCCGCTTCGCTGAATCCGGCAAATTTGTAGGTCATGAACATCATGCGATTGCGATCCGTGTGTTTAAACTCCGCTGCCAGCCCGGCGTTAAGCGCACGGGCGTTGTTGATCAGGAAGTTTAACAACACCGTCCCGACGCCGCGCGCCATCACGCGGCAGGACATCAGCAACAGTTTAATGTGCCAGGTGGACTCACGACGCTCCAGCAGCGCCACGCCGATCTTGCCGTAGGTGCCGTAGCGATCCACCAGTTCCGCCACGTAGAGCTGGTGCTCGTCCGAATCGAGCAGTTCCAGCAGTTCTTCATAGGAATAGGTGTAGCCGGTTGCGTTTAACTGGTTGGTGCGCACCGTCAGTTCTTCCACGCGTTTAAGATCTTCCGGCACGGCCGCGGACACGCGAAATTTCATGTCGAGCGAGCGCAAAAATTCCTGGTTGTTTTCAAAGCGCTCACTCTCCTCGTTGCGCTGCGCATCGGCCTGATACAGCAGGCGGCGCTGCGCCGATTCGGCCGTCACAAAACGCGGCATAAACTGCGGCTGGTCCAGCATGCCTGCAATCTGATCCACGTCGTAGATCTGCACCTCTTCGTGGACAAACTTCACTTCGTCGCGCTCGTAGGCGGTGTCGTCAAAAAATGCAATGGCGTCGAAGCCGATGTTGATCAGCTCCTTAATTTTTGCAATCGATTCGGACTTGGCGCCCCAGTTGATCTGCGGATAGAGGAAGAAATGATCGAGCCCGAACTCCTCCACCATTTTCCAGGCATCGGCATGGGTATTTTTGCTTGCGATCGATTGTAAAACGCCGCGTCGATCCAGTTCCTCCATGATGGCGCGAATATTGTCGCGCAGTACAAGCTCGTCGCCCTCGGTCAGGGTGCCGTGCCAGACGGTGTTGTCCAGGTCCCAGACGACGACTTTGATTTTGACTGTATCAGCAGACATTGTGTTGGTCCTTCCTGTCAATCGATAGAGTGCAGTGAGAGATCGGTTTTGTGGATTCAGGCGCGCAGCAGCACACCGCTCCAGGCTGCAACCGGGCTGTTGTTCATCAGCAGCACCGACTCGCCCGGGTTGATCATGCCGGTGTCGAGCCCGGTTTTGTAGTTTAACAATATGTCGGCACAGCCCAGATGGCCGTACTGCGAAAGGTTAAGTTTGCAGACGGGCGAAATGCTGCAGTTCAGCGCCATTTCGTAGTAATCAAATGCGCGGCGCGCAATGTTCTGCATCATAATGTGCGGCACTTCGCCGACTGAAAGACCGTTGCGCTGCAGCAGACGCGTGTTTAAGTCGACAAATCGGTTTTTGCTCTCCACCGCCAGTTCAAAACCGTATTTTCGCGGATCGGAAACCTGCTCCACGTACTCGGCAAACGTGCGGTCGCGATATTCCATGGCAAAAAGGTCCCAATAACGACCATTGGACTCGATTTCAATGTCGACCAGTGCGTTGTTCTCGCCGCGGCCCACCAGCGCGGCTATACCGCCGTCACCCTGAATTGTGACCGGCATGCGGAAGCGGCGCGGCGAATATTGGCGATGTCCGTAGGCTATCAGAACATACCTGGCGCGTCGGTTGGCCTTTAATATGTCCTGCGCCAGGCGCAGGGCCGCCGTGCTGTCGACGCAACCCAGGTCGCCGAGGGCGAAAGTCAGCGCACGCTCGGCGCCGAGCGCATACTGCAGACGCGTCGCCTCGGAGCTGATGAATGTTTCCGGAATGCGCGGCCGTATGTAAATGATGCAGTCGATCTCATCGCCGGCGACGCCCGCCTGTGCCATGACTTCCTCCGCGGCGCGATGCGCCAGGTCGTAGGCGCTCAGCCCCTCGGCGTCGTAGAACGCGTCGATGCCCATCTGGTCAAAGTATTCGCGTTCGGCATCGCTCAGCGCGCCGTATTCGGGCAGGTCGCCCGCCGGATAGCGCGTGCCGGCGATGTATTCGCGTATGGCGTGGATATTGATCACTGCTTGCTCCGCATTGTCGTTCGCGGGGTGTCACCCCTGCTTGTACTTGAGTGCCCGGGCTGCGGGCCTGACGCCGATCCGATTCTCAATCGATGATCAAATCGGGATTTTTAATGGCCTGCTCGCCGATGAGCAGTTCCTGCATCTCGGTTGAGCCTTCGATGATTTCCATCACGCGCGCATCGCGGAAGTAGCGCTGCACGGCGCTGGATTCGTGGCATCCGAGCGCTCCGTGGATCTGCACGGCGTGGTCGGCCGCGCGGTTGGCGGCGGCGGAGGCGTGGTACTTGGCCATGGCCGTCCGCATGATTGACTTGGGGCTGCCGGCGTCGCGCAGGGCGGCGGCGTCCTCACACAGCAGCGCGGACGTTCTGGCGTCGAGGGCGATGGCGGCGGCGCGCCGGCGGATCAGCTGGAAATCGCGCAGTTTGGAACCGAATTGTTCGCGCGTGTTGGCGTGCTGCGCCGCAGCACGCAACGCTGCGCGGGCTATGCCCACGCAGCCCGCCGCCACACTGAAACGCCCGTTGTCGAGCGCGGTGTTGACGATCTGCAGGAATCCCAGCCCGCGCCGCCCCAGGACGTCGCGTTCGTCGACCGCACAACCGGACAGTTCCATTTCAGCTACAAGCGAGGCGCGCGTGCCCAGCATGCCGTCGAGCGGGCCAAGCAAGAGGGTTTCCTTTGCCTTTGAGCGGTCCAGAAGGAAGGCACAGACGCCCTCCTCGCCGTCGGCCACAACCAGGAAAAGGTCGGCGCGCTGCCCGAAAGTGGTCCATTTTTTGCGGCCGGTCAGGCGGTAGATGTCGCCGTCGCGGACGTAGCGCGTGTGCACGTTTTTGGCGTCGCTGCCGGTCAACGGTTCGGAGAGGGCGAATGCGGCGATTTTGCGGCCGCCAGCCAGTTCGGGCAACAGACGCGATTTTTGATCGGGCGTGCCCCAGCGCGCAATCGTTTCGGAAACCAGCGCCAGGTGCACCGTCAGCAGGCTGCGCATCGACGAACAAGCCTCGCCGACGGCCATGTTGAGCAGCATGACGCTGCGTTGGTCCAGACCGCGACCGCCGAATTCCTCAGGGATGCTCAGACCCAGATAACCGGCCTCCGCCATGGCGCGAATGGCCGCTTCCGGCACCGCGCCGTTGCGATCCCACTCGTCCGCGAAAGGTGCGATCTGTTCGGCTGCAAAAGCTTCAAATTCTGCGCGTAATGCGTCGTAATCGGGCATAATTCATCCGTCCGATGCGGCTCAGGCCGCGCTCTTGTTGCGTTTGCGTCCAACAAAGTCCGCGATGGCGTCCACGCTGCGGAAGTTCTGGAGGTCGAGGTCGTCGTTTTCGACGGTAATTTTGAAGCTGTCCTCCAGGAAGGTGACGAGCTGCAGGGCGAACAGGGAGTTTACGAGGCCGTCGGCAAAGATGTCGTCGCCGTCGGCAAAGCGGGCGTCCTTGCCCATGTTGGCCTTGAAGTAGTCGCGGATGTCGGATTTCAGCTGGTCTTTGTCGTTGGCAGTCATGTGTCCGTCGATTCCTTGAAAGCGTTGAGACGAAGAGGTTGGCGCGTTCGCAGCGAGCCGTTGCGACCGTCTGCGACAAGCATCCAACATTTCGGTCCGAGAGCTGTAAAATTCAGAGGCGTGCGCGAAGGCGTGCGTCTGAAGGCGCTCACAGAGCCGAACGGTTGATAGTTTGAGCTGTGAGCCCTTAGGGCTCACAGCTACTTTTTCGTAACATGTCATTTTTGCCTGAAGTCCCAAATATTTGCGACTTCCCGGCACTCAATACTTGAAAAATCCCTCGCCGCTCTTGCGTCCCAGGCGCCCGGCGTCGACCATCTTGCGCAGCAGCGGCGCGGGTCGGAACTTCGGGTCGTTGTACGCTTCCAGCAGCACGTCCAGCGTGTACAGGATCGTGTCCAGGCCGATCAGGTCGCCCGTGGCCAGCGGTCCCATCGGATGGCCGAAACACTCGCGGAAAATGCGGTCGACGTCTTCCGGCGTCGCCACGCCGTCCTGCACCGTAAAAATCGCCTCGTTCACCGTCAGCATCAGTACGCGGTTGGACACAAATCCAGGCAGATCGTTGACCACCACCGCCTCCATCCCCGCCCGCGCCAGGATCGACTGCGCATATGCCAGGCTGGCCTCGGTCGTGTGGAAGCCGCGGATCATCTCCGCCGTGTGTTTCATATGCACCGGATTCATAAAGTGAATCCCCAGCACGCGCGCCGGATCCGCCAGCAGCGCCGCCAGACGAGTGATCGAGATGGCCGATGTGTTCACCGCCAGCACGCACTCCTCGTTCAGAATGGGTTTCATCCGCCGGTACAGCGCCAGCTTGGCTTCGATATTTTCCGTGATATTTTCGACGACAAACGCGCATTCGGCCAGTGATTCCAGCTCGGTCGTCAGGTGAATGCGGTCGGGCGCCTGCAGCGATTCACGCGCCTGGTTAAACAGCACGTCGTGCCGAGCGATGTTCCGCAGCGCTTTGTGCGCCTCCTGCAACGCCGCCTCGTCGCGATCGATCAGCGTCACGGTCGCTCCAAATTTAGCGAATCGAAAGGACACACCGCGCCCCATCAGTCCTGCACCGACGACCCCGATCCTGATTCCGCTTAGGTCCGGCGTGTTTGTTTCCGCACCCGCCGACGCCTGATCTGCTGCACCTGCCACGACTTCCTCCTGAGCTTCTGACATGAATTTCTTGTTTGTCATTGTGAGTTCGGTTGCACGCCGGCGGGGCTCCGCCTGACGGCTCCCTCAGAACTCGACGCGGCGCAGGGCCGCATTCGTCGAGTCCGGATTATTGTGTGCATCGGTTCCGTTCGATGCCGCACCGTTGGCGCCATGCGCCGCCGAATCCGATTGTGCGGCTGAATCCCGCACGCCGTGGGCGCGCAGCATCGCCGCCTGCGTCCGAAGTGTTGTGTTGTCGAACAGCTCGTTTATCTGCACCTCCGGCGCAAAGTCGGCCTGCAGGCGCTCCAGCAATTTGACGGCGCGCAGCGAGTTGCCGCCGTGTTCAAAGAAATTGGCGTCCGCGTCCGGCGGTGCGCCCTGCGGCAGAATTTCAGCCCACAGCGCGGCGATGCGCCGCTCCAGGTCCGTCCAGTCGTTTTGCATCTTTTGCTCCCTGCGCGGTTCGGGCAGCGCGGCGCGGTCCAGCTTGCCGTTGACCGTCAAGGGCAACTGATCAAGCACGACGATTGCGTCCGGCAGCATGAAACGCGGAAGTTTTTCGCTCAGACCGCGCCGCAGCAAACCGGCGTCCAGTTCCGCACCGGGCGCGGCGGGCGAGGCATAGGCCGCCAGGATGCGGTCGCTTTCCGTTCCGCGAATTACCGCGCAGGCGTCACCCACGTCCGGCATGCTGCGCAGTTCGTGTTCAATCTCTCCCAGTTCAATGCGGAACCCGCGCAGTTTGATCTGGTGGTCGCGGCGACCGTGAAACTCCAGCGCGCCGTCGCGCCGCAGACGCACCAGGTCGCCGCTGCGGTAGAGTCGCTCACCCGCATTCCGTGCCAGAGGATGCGGCACAAAACGCAGCGCCGTCGCGGCGGGAGCGGCGGCATAGGCCCGCGCCAGTCCCGCGCCGCCGATGTACAGTTCACCGATCATGCCGGGCGCAACCGGCCGCATTTGTTCATCCAGGATCAATGTCTCGACGCCGGTCAGTCCCCTGCCGATCGGCGGACGTTCGTCGTCGGCCGTACAGTGGTAGAGCGTCGAACAGATCGCCGCTTCCGTCGGTCCGTACAGGTTGATAACGTCGACACCGGCGAACCGCCGCACCAGGTCGGCGGACACCGCTTCGGCGCCCATCAGCAGGCAGCGCAGATCCGGGAACTGGGCGGCGCGCGGCAGCGCCGCCGCGGCCGACGGCGTCAGGAATGCGTGTGTGGCGCGACTTGCGGCCAGGCTTCGCGCCAGCGGCGGGCCGGGCGTCACGTTTGCCGCGTCGGTTAAACAGAGGCAGGCGCCGCAGCAGAGCGGCGCGAGAAAATCGTAGAGCGAGACGTCGAAATTTGTCGATGCAAACGTGAAGTAGCGATCACCCGCGCCAATGCCGGACTGAGCCGAAATATTTTCAATGGTATTTGTCAGCGCCGCGTAGCTGTTAATCACGCCTTTGGGCTCGCCGGTGGAACCGGAGGTGAAAATCAGATAGGCGGCCTGACCGGCAATAACGTCCGCCGCCGGCTCAACTTTCAACGGAGCAGCGTTGTTTAACAGCTCGTCGATTCCCAGCACGCGTTGTGCGCGGTGTTCATCTTTGAGCACCTCGGTTTGTTCTGCGCCGCAGATCAACAGCGTCGCTCCCGCGCTGTTTAACATTTTGTCGCGCCGCGACGCCGGATAGTCGACGTCCAGCGGCATGTAAACGCCGCCGCAGTGGAATATCGCCAGCATGGTCGTCAACAAATCGGCCGATCGAGGCAAGGCGACGGCCGCCGTTTTTTCAGGACCAAAACCCAGTCTGCGCAGCGTAGCGGCGGCGCATTCCACGCGCGTAAAAAGTTCGCCGTAGCTCAGCGCTTGCCCGTAGTACTCCACAGCGGGCGCATCCGGCCAGGAGCGCGCCGATTGCAAAATGGCGGCCATAAAGTTGCCCGCACTCATCGGGTTGACCGCATTGCGGCCGGCGGCGAGCGTCGACTGCAATTCGGGTTCATCCAGAAGCTGCACTTCCCGCGGCAGAAGTTCCACGTCTTCCAGCACGGCGCGTACAAACCGCTGCAGGCGACCTCCAAACTGCCCGATATTCTCAGCGTCGAATATGTCGCTGTTGAACTCAAAGCCGCCTTCCAACGCCGTGCCTGCGCCACGGTCAGTCAGTCCCAGCGTCAGGTCGAACTTGGCCATCGGCAGATGTGTCTCGCCCCGTTCCAACTTCAGTTCCGCCGGAGACTGAAGTTCGTCTTCGTGCTGCAGAACAAACACCACCTGTACAAGCGGTGCATGGCTCATCGCCCGCTCGCTCACCAGTTCTTCAACGAGCAATTCAAATGGCACATCCTGATGGCGATGCGCGTCCAGCACCGTGCGGCGCACCCGTCGCAGCAACTCGCGGAAGGTCTGTCCGGGGGATACGTGAGTGCGCAAGGCCAGCATGTTTAACAGGAAACCGACAATGCCATGGCTTTCCGGCCGGCTGCGGTTGGCTATCGGCGCGCCTACGATGATGTCTTCGCGCATGGCGTAACGCGCCAGCAGACACTTGAATGCCGTCAACAGCAAAATAAAAACCGTCACGCCTTCGCGCTGCGCAAGGCGGCGGATCGCGTCACTCTCAGCCGCGTCAAAGGCAAATGGGCTGATGCCGCCCCGGTAGCTCTGCTGCGGCGGGCGCGGGCGATCCGACGGCAATTCCAGCAAAGGCGGCGCGCCGTTTAGAGTCTGTTTCCAGTACTCCAGCGAAGGTGCGAGAAATCCTTCGTTTAACAGTTGACGCTGCCAGGCGGCAAAGTCGCCAAAAGTCGGCCCGTCCGGAGCGAGCGCCGGAGTCTTGCCGGATTGCAGACGTTCGTAGCTGTCCAACAGGTCGTTAAACAAAAGGTGGTTCGACCAGGCGTCCACGGCGATGTGGTGCAAAGTCAGCAATACGCGGTGGCGGCGCGCGTGCACACGCACGATACTGAACTGCCAAAGCGGGCCATTGCGCTCGTCGAGCACGACTTTGGCTGCAGCCTGCGTCAGGCGCGACAGCTCGGCTTCGATCTGTTCGTCGTTAAGTCCCGCTTCTATCTCGATGACGTCGGCTATGATCTCGCCTGCGGGCGACTCCTCACCCGGGGTCTGAACTTGTCCGCTGTCGTGCGTCGGGTAAACGGTGCGCAAGACTTCGTGACGTGCAACGACCTCGCGCCACGCGGCGAACATAGTTTGCGGGTTAAGTTGACCTTCAATATCCAGAAACAGCGGCACAGTGTAGGCCGGCGCAATATGCGGCGCCAGACGCAGCAGCACCCAGATGCGCTCCTGGCCGAAGGCCGACGCAACCGTTTGCGGAAAGTGTTCTTCCCGGTTTCGCGAAGGTGTTTCCAGCGGCGGTATTTGCGACTGAGTTTCCGTTTTGTTTAACAGCCCGGCTATCGCCGCGGCGGTCGGCTGCTCAAACATATCGGCCAGGTGCGGCGCGCGGCCCAGGCCGTCGCGGATTGACGCCGACAACTGCGTGACGAGCAAAGAATGCCCCCCGAGAGCAAAAAAGTCATCGTGAACACCGACCGTCTCGGTGCCGAGAATATTCGCCATCAAACCGGCAATGATTTCAGCTTCCTGTGAAACACGATGTTTAACTTCCCTGCCGCGCGGCGCGGCGGGCAGAGCGCGTTGATCCAATTTGCCGGTCGGCGTCAGCGGCATCTGCCGCAAAGGCACAAAGGCGGAAGGCAGCATATAGGCCGGTAGTCGATTTCGCAGGTACTCGCGCAGTTCTTCAATGTTTAACTCTCGTCGTGCAACATAATACGCTACGAGTCGCGGACGATCTTCATCCGTCACGAGCAGCACGCGGCATTCGGAGATGTCCGCATGTCCGGTCATGGCATGTTCAATTTCACCGAGTTCAATGCGATATCCGCGCAGCTGCACCTGGAAATCGCGCCGCCGAAGATACTCGATGTCGCCGTCGCGGCGACGCAGTGCTATGTCGCCTGTGCGGTACATGCGCTCGCCGTCCGGCGCCGGCACAAAACGCTGCGCCGTCAGTGACGGACGCCCCAGGTAACCGCGCGACAGTCCCGCGCCGCGCACGTAAAGTTCGCCCGGGATGCCGCTCGGAGCGGGATGTCCGCGCTCGTCAAGCACAACCAGTTCCAGGTCCGCCAGCGGACGACCAATCGGCGAGCCGCCGCGCTCGCAGTCGGCGCGTGTGATGCGCCGCGCCGTCACATGCACCGTCGTCTCCGTGATGCCGAACATGTTAAACAGCTGCGGGCTGTCCTCGGGATACATATCAAACCAGGGTGTCAAGGCCGCCGTCTGCAGCGCCTCCCCGCCGAAAATGACCAGCCGCAATTTGTTTAACAGTTCCTCTGTGCCGCTTTGCGCCGCCTCCGCCGCCGTTCGCAGCAACTGCAGAAATGCCGAGGGCGTCTGGTTCAGGACCGTCACCTTTTCGTCGCGCAGCAGGTGATAAAACTCCTGCGGATCGCGGGCCGTGGCGCGCGGAACAATTACCAGGCTGCCGCCGTGAATCAGCGCGCCCCACATTTCCCACACGGAAAAGTCGAAAGCATACGAGTGAAACATCGTCCAGACGTCGCCGCTGCCGAAGTTAAACAGCGACCGGGCTGCCTGAAACAGACGCGTGGCGTTGGCATGTGTGACGCCCACGCCTTTGGGTCGACCGGTAGAGCCGGAAGTATAAATGATATAGGCCAGGTTGTCCGGATCGAGGTGTTTAACATCCGGGGCCGGCAATTTGCGTCCCGCCGTGAGCAGTTCTTCAACCGCGAGCGTCGGTGCGTCGAACTGCGGCGCAGCTTCATCGTCGGAGTGCAGCACCAGGAAAAGCCCTGAGTCCGCCGCCATGAACTGCAGCCTCTCGGCCGGATAGTCCGGATCGAGCGGCACGTAGGCCGCGCCGCTCATGTGAATGCCGAGTATGGCCGCCGGCAGCGCAAATCCGCGCCGCATGTACAGACCAACGAGTTTGTCCGGCCCCGCGCCGCGCGCAATCAGTGCCGCGCCGATGGAACGCGCATCGGCGGCCAGGTCGGCGTAGCTCATGCCCAAGCCGCGGTGACGCAGCGCCGTGGCGCTCGGATGGTCGTTAACGCGGCGCTCAAATTGGCGGAACAGAAAATCATCAAACGCAAAGTGTTCGCGCGGAGCCACCGGCGGCGGCGCTTCCAGCTGCAGATCGCCGACAGCGCTGTCGGGCGCGTGCAGGACGGCGCGGCAGAGCGTGATGAAACGCGCAACCTTCAATTCGATGCTTGCGGCGTCGAATATATCGCTGTTGAACTCCAGACCGCCGCTCAGCTCCGTGCCGGCGCCCGGATCGTCGATGCCCAGTGTCAGGTCGAATTTCGCCGTGTTAAGTTCGGTTTCGCCCAGTTTAACCTGCAGCCCCGGCGGCATGTAAACGGCCTGCGGATAGTGCAGGAAAAACATTACCTGCACCAGCGGCGCATGACTGCGGTCGCGGCCCGATTCCAGATGTTTAACGAGTTGTTCAAAAGGCGCATCCTGATGCGCAAAAGCTTCCAGCGTGTTGGCGCGCTCGGCCTGCAGCAGCGCGCGGAACGACTTACCCTGTTCGATACGACTCCGCAGAACCAAAGTGTTAAGCAGATAACCGACCACGTCCTGGCTGCCGGTCATGTTGCGCTTGGCTACCGGCGAACCGACCACGATGTCCTCGCGCATGGCGTATCGCGCCAACAGGCTTTTAAACACCGTCAGCAGCAGAACATACATTGTACAGTTTTCTGCTCGGGCCAGTCCGCGCAGCGCAGCGCTTGTTTCAAGGTCCAGATTGAAGTACACCGCCGAACCGCTGAAACTCGGCGCGGCCGGTCGCGGTCTGTCGCCCGGAACGTCCATCAGCGCCGGCATGTCGGCCAGTTTGTCGAGCCAGTACTTCACCGCAGCATCGTACGCACCGCGCTCGGAGGCGGCGTGCTGGCGCCGCACAAGATCGGAGTAGCGGAATTGCGGCGGCGGCGCGACGTCGGTCCCGGCGACGAGCGACTCGTAGACGCGCATCAGATCGTTCACCAGGATTTCGCGCGACCAGGCATCGATGATGATGTGGTGAAATGTCATTAAGACCCGATGCCGCTCGTCGTCGAGACGCAGCACGCGCACAACGCTGAGCGGCCCCGTCGCCAGATCAAATTCGATGTTTAACTGCGCAGCGGTGATGTCGTGCAGCGCGGTTTCCCTCTCCGCCGCGGCGAGCGCACTCAGATCAATCAGCTCAATTTCGAGGTCGCTCGGCGCCGGCGCAATGGCCAACCCCGGAATTCCATCGATTTCCGGAAATGTGGCACGCAACACGTCGTGGCGCACAAACATGCTGCGCCAGGCGGCATTAAACACCTCAATTTCAAACTGTCCTTCAATGTCCAGCCAGACCGGCACAACGTAGGCGCGCGCCGCCCTCGGCAGCAGACGCTGCAGCACCCAGAGACGCTGCTGACCAGGCGATGCAGCCGGCTGGAGCACGCCGTCCGGCGCGATCGCGGTCGGAGCGTCGCCCTTTGCAACTTCGGTCGATCCGGTGGATGTCAGAAGAGTGGCAAGGGCGCGCGGCGTGGTGTGCGTAAACATCGCCTCCGCAGACGGACGCACGCCGAATCGATCGGCCAGGCGCGATGCCAGTCGGGTCATCAGCAGCGAGTGTCCGCCCAGGCTCAGGAAGTCGTCGTCGGGACCGATGCCGTTTGTATCCAGCAACTCGGCCATCAGGGCGGCGATCTCCGCCTCCGTCTGATCCGTGAACTGCGCTTTCCCTGCCTGCGGTCCAGTCTCCGCGATCAGCTCTTCGACGTACTCGACAAGTTCGCCCAACTGCGGCGTCTGGAACATGTCGTTCACGCCAAGCTGGATCCCGTATCGCTCGGCAACGGCCGAAGCTACACGCGTAGCCGAGAGCGACTGGCCGCCGATGCTGAAAAAGTCCGCATCCGAATCAATCTGTTCTTCGCGATTGAGAACCTGAGCCCACAATCCGCGCACAAATTCGAGTACCGAGTCGCCTGCGTCATCCGACGACGCCCCGCCCGCAGCGGAGCCCGCATGTCTCGGCAGGCGCGCAAGGTCCACCTTGCCGTTGACAGTCAGTGGAAATTCCGCAATCGGAATCACCACGTTCGGCAGCATGTGCGGCGGCAGCGAGGCCGACAGAAATTCGCGCAGTGCGGCGGCGTCCGGCGGAGCGCCTGCCGGGCGTATCCATGCGGCCAGCACAGCCTCCGCGCCCTCGCCGATGTTAAGCACCAGGGACTGCTGAACGGCCGGATGCGCGTCGATGCGCTGTTCAATTTCGGCCGGTTCAATGCGGTAACCGCGCACTTTGATCTGTTTGTCCGAACGTCCCAGGTGGTCGATTTTGCCCAGCGCCGTGCGGCGTCCCAGGTCGCCGCTGCGATACATGCGGAAGCCGGGATCGTCCTCTCCATGGCGGCGCAGTCCGGCCGCCAGACTCTCGGGCAGCGGCAGAAAGCGCTCGGCGGTCAGCCCCGGACGCCCGAGGTAGCCTTGCGCCAGCCCCGCACCGTAGACGTAGATTTCACCGCTTGCTCCAAACGCTACCGGCTCCAGATTTTCATCGAGAAGCGCCAAACCCAGATCCGCCAGCGGCAAGCCGATCGAAACATGCGAGCGCAGCGCGTCGAAAGGCCGCAGCATGTTGAGCGTCACGTGCACGGTGGTTTCCGTGATGCCGTACATGTTTACCATCTCCGTGCGGCGCTGCGGTCTTGCGGCATACCAGCGCCACAGCGTCGCCGGCGGCAGCGCTTCCCCGCCGAAAACCACGATGCGCGGCTCGATCATATTCGCCGACACGCCCGTCGGTTCGTGGTTCAGCAGCTCGACAAAAGCCGGCGGCGTCTGGCTCAACACCGTCACACCTTCGTCCAGCAGGAACCGATAAAATGCCTGCGGATCGCGCGCGAGCGACGGCGGCACGATAGTCAATACAGCGCCGTGGCAGAGCGCGCCCCAGATTTCCCAGACGGAAAAATCAAAGGACGCCGAATGGAACTGGGACCACACGTCCGTGCTCGCCAGTCCAAGCGGGCCGGCGCAGAAGTCGAACAGTCGCGTCACGTTGTGATGACTGATGATCGCGCCTTTCGGGCGTCCCGTCGAGCCCGAAGTGTAAATGATGTAGGCCGTGCCTGCGGGATCGACCGTGACCGCTTGCAGCGCTGCATCCAGGCGCGCCGAAACATGAACACTTGTGATGCCCGCCGGAATGCTCTCATCCGCGCCATCGTCCAGCACCAGCAGTTGCACCGCCGCATCGCGCAGCAGGAACTCGCGTCGTTCGGCCGGGTAGTCAGGATCCACCGGAACATAAGCCGCACCGCAGCGCAACACCGCCAACAGAGCCGTCACCAGATCGGTGGAGCGCCGCACCTGAACGCCGACGTGCATTCCCACCCCGACACCCGCTGCCTGCAGGGCCGCCGCCAATTGATGTGACTGAGCTTCCAGCTCGGCATAGCTGAGTGTGTTTTTTCCATCGCGAACGGCGGTCGCTTCCGGGTGCAAACGGCACTGCCGCAACACGCGATTATGCAGCAGGGAATCGCCGCCGGACCGCCCATCGATTGCGGCGCAGTTCCAACGATTCAGGAGCGCGTTTTCCGTAGCGCCAAGCGGCGGTGAAGGCAGTTTTTGCGCCGGGTCCAGTTTTGCAAAAGCGTCGATGCAATCGCGCAACTCCTCCAGGAACAACTCTACATCGGCGGCGTCAAAAATTTGCCCGCTGTATTCGTAGCGCAGCCGCCAGCCGCTTTGATAGGCCGTGACGGAGATGCGTTGCTGGTGCAGGCCGGAACGTGCATCGAATTCCAGCAGTTCGGGAGCGCCGCCGTTTGACGAAACGTCCGGCGCCGGCGACATCTCGACCAGCAATTCCATCGCGGTCGGTCTGGAAACTTTGTCGTGATTTTTGGCTTGATCTCTTGTTTGTCCCGCAGATTGACGTTCTGAGTCGGCCGCGGGTGCGGCGGCAGCCAGTTGGGCATCGCCGGCTTCGCCCAGCAGGCGCAGTGCTTCGGCGCGCGCGGTTTCGAGGCTTTCGCGCAGGCTGTGTTCGAAGGCTGAATCCAGCGTCAGCGCGGCAAAGCGCGCCGGAGCGCTGAACAGCGAGAGTTCGGACGCGGCGGGAACGTGCAGTTCGACGCTGCCGCGACCGGCGCGGCGCGCACGTACGGCGGCAACACCGGCCATGAACACCACCGCTGGTGTACAGCCGGCGGCCCTGGCGGTCGTTTCCAACGCGGCGATTTCGTCCGGTCCAAGAACGGCCTCCAGACTGCGGTAGTCCGGATCGAGTGTTAACGCAACGTCCGGCTGCGTCGGGGTGGCCGCTTCGGACCAGTCGCGACGTACAATGTCGGCGCCGGTGAGATCCGCTTTGTCGGCAACGGCCTCTCCAAACGCCTGACTGAAATCATGGAATAATTCCGGCAATTCCTCGCGCGTTACGAGCAGCGGGTTAAATCGAAGCAGCAGGAGCGGCGCTTCGTCGCCGTGGTCGAGCAGATCGGCCGCCGCCGGCGGCGCGGCAATCGGATCAGCCTGTTCCGCTTGAACGCGCGCGGCGAGGAATGCCCGAAAATCAAGAGCAGCCTGTGATCTGATCACCGTCAGACGCGGAACATACTCTGCAAGCGGCTGAAGTACCGTCCCGTTTTCGACGGACTCGGCGATCGTGTAATTCAATCCGGATCGACGAGCAAAAAGGGTTTTTAAAGCAGTCAAAACGCGGCCCGGATCTGCCGGTTGTTCGAGGCGAAGCAGGATGTAGGGCGGCACGGTGGACGCGGCAAAATCCCGCAAATGCTGCAGCAGGTCCAGCTGCGCCGGGGAGAGCGGCATCGTGCTTCGCGGCCCGGAAGACTTGTCCGCAGCGCTGAACATGCGTTTGTTGGCGTCCTCTTCGCGCAAACGGTCGGCAAGCAGTCTGATGGAGGGAAAATCAAAAAGCATGCGCACGCTGAAGCCGCCGATGCCCTGCCGCTGAATGCGCGTTGCCATTTGCATGGCCTTGAGCGAATGACCGCCCAGCGCAAAAAAGGACGTTTCGACGCCGAAGTCTTCGCGGCCGAGCAGATCGCGCCAGATCTCGTGGAGCAATTCCTCCAGTTTGTTGGCGGGACGAGTGCCGTCGCTCTCCGTCGCCGTAAATGCCCTGGGCAAAGCGCGATGATCCAGTTTGCCGTTGGCCGTAAGCGGCATGCGCGCCAGCCGGAGCCATGCGGCGGGCTGCATGTAACTGGGAAGTTTTTCCGCGCTAAAGTCGCGCAGACTCTGCAGCAACTGCGCCTCATCGCCCTTAAAATCATCGCGCGTCACAAACCAGGCTGCCAGCTGGCGGGCGTCGTCGGGCACGGCCACATGAACCTGCACAATATCGGGATGACGGCGCAGCTGCAGCTCGATGTCTGCCGGTTCGATGCGAAAACCGCGCAGCTTGACCTGGCGGTCGGCGCGGCCCTGAAATTCAAGTTTACCGTCGCGCTGCTGACGCACGCGGTCCCCGGTGCGATACATGCGCGCACCGGGCTGATTACTGAAGGGATCCGGCACAAAGCGCTCCGCCGTCAGAGCGGGACGACCGACATAGCCGCGCGCCACACCGGCTCCGGCGGCGTACAGTTCGCCCGTAACGCCCGGCGAAACCGGTCGCAGTTCTTCGTCGAGAACGTGCAGCGGCGAGTTGTCCAGCGGCGTACCGATGGGCACCGAGTGCGAGCCGTCAAAACCGCGCGGAATGCTGTACATGCTCGTGAATACGCAGTTTTCAGTCGGGCCGTAGCCGTCGACCAGATCACCCTCAAAACGGGCGCGCAGGTGCGCCGTTTTGTCCGGCGCCAGCGCTTCGCCGCCCGCCAGCAGACGACGCAGCGAGAGCAGTTCCGGCAGCGATTCGTCGATGGCCGCGTGGTAAAGTCCGGCCGTAAGCCACAGAATGCTGACGCCGTGCAGTCGGATCAGGCGTCCCAGATTTTCGAGGCTGTGATCCTGCCGCGGCAGGCATGCCAGCGATGCGCCATGGCACAGTGGTGTCCACATTTCAAAAGTGGAAAGGTCGAATGCAGGCGCGGCAAACTGCAGAAAGACGTCGTCCGGGCGCACGTCGGCCATGCGACTGTCCAGCACAAAACGCACGACATTGGCATGCGTGACGGCGACGCCCTTGGGTTCGCCGGTGGAACCGGACGTGAAAATGACGTTGGCGCAGGACTGCGGATGAACCACAACGCCCGGCTCGCCATCGGGAAGATTGTCCGGCAGATCGTCCAGCAAAATCAGCGGCAGGTCGGTTTCAAATGCTGTGCTGCGCAGGCAAACAACCGCACGCACCGCGGCGCGCGAGAGCATGATGTCGCGCCGTGCTTTTGGATAACCGGGGTCGAGCGGCATGTAGGCCGCACCCGCTTTGAGCGCTCCGAGCGCAGCAATGACCACGTCCTGTCCACCTTCAAGCGCCAGTGCAACGACCTGGTCTTCGCCCACGCCGGCGGTCTGCAAAACATGCGCAATCCCGTTCGCCCGCGCATTTAGTTCAGCATAGCTAAGCAGTTGATTTTCAACGCGTAAAGCCGTGGCATCAGGAGTGTTTTCGACCTGTTGCAGGAAGAGCGAAACGATGCTCGCGTCGGCCGGCAGTTCCTTTGTTCCGCCGTTGAGCACCGCGCGCAATGCGGCCTTGCGGTCGGCGTCGCCAAAGTCGATGCGAGAGATCGGTTTTGTCGGTGCGGCCAGAGCAGACCGGACAAAAGCGCTGAAGTCGGCGGCAATCTGCTCGGCGTGATCTGGTGCAATCAGGCTGCGATCGTATTCCACAAAACAGCGGAAAGCTCCGTCGAGTGGAACAATCACCAGACTGAGGTCAAATTTGGCGGCGGGCAGTTTGAAGGGATAGAGCTCAAGTCGCAGGTCATCAACTATTTGCCGCTTCGGAGCCTCTTCCTCGTAAATAAACATGACCTGGAAAATCGGCGTGTGTGCGGCGTCGCGGTTCGACGCCATTTCGGCCACCAGGCGATCAAATGGTACATCCTGATTGCGCATGGCCATGAGCGTGTTGACACGCACGCGATCAATCAGTGCGGAGATGTCAGGATCGTCCTGCACACGCATGCGCAGGGCCAGAGTGTTGACGTAAAATCCCACCTGTTTCTGCAGTTCCGGCAAACCGCGGTTGGCCACAGGCGTACCCAGCGCAAAGTCCTCCGCCCCGCTCCACAGTCGCAGATATGCGCCCCACATGGAAAGCAGTACCATAAAGGGCGTTGCCTGACGCGAGCGGGCCAGTTCCTGAACGCTTGAGCGAACTTCCCTATCCAGAATAAAATCAACGCTTTCGCCGGTGGCTTCACTCACCGCCTGCGAGCGCGCAAAATCGAGCGGCATGGGCATCAGCGGCGGCAGACCATCAAGTTCGCGCCGCCAGAAACTGAGCTGCGCGTCAAAGTCGCCGCGCTGCATGCGGCGCTCCAGCCACACGGCATAGTCGGCAAACTGGATCGGCAGTTCTTCAAACTGCGGCGCAGCGCCATGACTGACAGCGGAATAGGCTTCGGCAAATTCCTGTAAATACAGCAGCGTCGACCAGGCGTCGCAGATGATGTGGTGCAGCACGTGCACCAGGATGAATTCTTCCGTTCCAATGCGGATGATGTGGACGCGATGCAGCGGGCCGCGATCGAGCTCAAAGGGCTGCATGCTCAGGCGCGTAATCAGGCGGTGCAGTTCCTTTTCGCGCAGACGTTCCGGCCAGTCGCGCAAATCGTGTTCTTCAACCGTCGGCGGCAGGGATTCGTGGATATGCTGGGCGGGTTCGCCGTCGACGGCTACAAAGGTCGTGCGCAGAATTTCGTGGCGCTGCGAAAGCAGGTCAGTAACACGGCGCACGGCGGCAATGTCCAAAGCGCCGAAAATGCGCCCCGCCAGCACTTCGTTGTAGTGCGGTCGTCCCGGGTTGAGCCTGTCGATGAACCAAAGGCGCAGCTGGGAGCGGCTGAGCGGAATGCGCGCGGAACGATCTGCGCGTGGAATTGTCGTGCGCGGCATGGCAGCGGCTCCGGAGGGCGCACCTTCACGCGACAAAAGCTCGATCAGCTCCGTCTTGTGGTTCTTGAGCCGATCGCGCAGATCCGGCGTCAGCGCGCCTTTGGGTCCGCGGAAGCGCAGTTTGCCGTCTTCGGCCCAGAGCTCAATACCGACCGCCTGGGCGTCGCGGACTACCTCACGGGCAATATCGCCGGACGTTCTCACAGTTCGCCCTCTTCGTATTCCTCATCCGGATCGTCGGCTATGGGCGCTTGCAGCAGCTGCGCCTGGCGCGCTGCATGAATTGTCGCCGCCAGCCCGCCGATGGTGGGCGCGTCAAAAAACTGCCCGAGCGTTATGTCGATCGAATACTGTTCGCGCAGACGCGTCACCACGCGCGTCGCCAACAGCGAGTGACCGCCCAGTTCAAAAAAGTCGTCGTTGCGGCCCAGCTCGGGCAAGCCCAGAAGCTCGGTCCAGGTCGCAGCTATCGCTGTTTCAATCTCGTTTTGCGGCGCTTCCCAGGCCGTACTAAGGGCCGGGCGTTCGGCCGGACCCGACTGCTTGTCCGCGGCAACGGCGGCTGCTTCGACGGCCTCGGCAGCGGCAAAGTCAAAGTTCAGGAGCGGACGCCAGTCGTAGGGATTGATCACCAGCTGCTCGTAGCCGGAGGCCAGCGCCAGTCCAAACGCCTCGGCTCCCTCTTCGTTCCCGATGCCGTTGGCCAGACTGACTTCCAGCTGCCGGCGATATTCGCCGGGCAGGTCGGCCTGCGTGGCCATTCCCGCGGCGGCCCACTGGCCCCAGTCGAGCGCTATGAATTTTGTCGGCGAGTCATTCCGGTTGGCCCGCGAATGCGCCATGGCATTTAACCAGTCGTTGGCGGCGACGTAGTCAATCTGACCAAATCCGCCCAACACCGAGGCCATTGACGAGCACAACGCCACAAAGGCCGGCGGCGCCTCCTGCGACTCCACGGCGCGCAGGATGTTGCGAAGTCCGGTGATTTTTGGCGCAAAGACCGTTTCCACCGCGGCGCGATCGCGCAGTGCCAGTGCCCCGCCGCCGGGCAGGCCCGCCGCGTGCACAATACCGGTCAGTTCGCCGAATTCGGCACGCACGCGCGCCAGCGCCGCCTGCAGATCATCGTAATTCGACACATCGGCGCGCACCGTCAATACCTGCGCGCCCTGATCTTCCCAGCGGCGCATCAGAGCAATTTGTTCAGCTGTTTCGCGGTGACCGTTGCTGCCGTCAAAATCGTCCCACTCGCTCCGCGCCGGAAAGGAGCGACGTCCAAGCAGGGCGATTTTGGCGCTGTACTTTGAGGCCAGCATGCCCGCCAGGGCCATCCCGATGCCGCCGAAACCACCGGTTATCAGGATTACCGGTTCGCTGCCAATCGCAGCATTGACGGATTCCTGGGTCGGAGCCTCGACGCGATGCCAGGCCGGACGCAGGCGCAGTCGACCGCGCAGCGCAATGACCGGCTCGCCCGACGGTGCAAATATTTCGTTAAGGGCGCGCTCAAGACTCTGCGGCCCGACTTCAAGATCAATGGTGCGGCAATGGACGTGCGGCATTTCCTGCCCGATGACTTTAAACGGTCCGCCGCTGAGCGCCATCGACGGGTCGATCTTTTCATCGCCGCGCACGCTGAAACGATCACGCGTCAGGATGCAAAGATCAATTCGTTTCGTCCAGCCCAGGCGGCCGATCACACGCGCCAGGCTGTGCAAAACATGGAATGCACGCAGTTCGGATTCATCTTTATCAGCGTTCCCCTCCGGCCTGCCTTCATACCCGCCGAGCATCAAGCCGTAGACGATAGTCTCCGGCACGGCCGGCAAAGCGCGCAGGCGTACGAACAGCGCTTCTTCATCGCCAAGGCGCAGAATTTCTCCGGCAGCGGCGGCGACGTCGAACTCAATAATCTGCGCCGAGGGATCGGCCGTAAAACGCGTGCGCATTCTGTCGAGCTCAGCATCGGCGCGCGCATCGCAGAGCAGCAGTTTCGGCCCATGTGTCGGCACCGGCGGCTTACTTTCGGGAACGCGCTCCCATTCCATTTTCCACAGCCAGCGGCGCGTGTCGTTTTCGCGTTCGATCGACAGAGTTTCTCCCGCAAGCGGTATTTCCCGAACAGCCTTTTTGTTTTGCCCGGCGCCCGGCTTTGCGTCCACCCAGTGCCGCTTACGTTCAAAGGGATATGTCGGTAGTTGGATGCGGCGCGCCCGCGGCAGAACCGCAAACCAGTCCATGTCGGCGCCTGCGAGCCAGAGGTGCGAGAGCATCCTGCGCAGATGCGCCATTGCATCCACGTCCAGGCGCGGATGCGGCAGACAGTGCAAAACGTCGATCGAAACAGGTTTGGACGAATGTCGTATCGCCAATGATTTCAACGCATTGGACGGACCTACTTCGAGCAGGATAGCATCGTTGTTTTCGAACAAACGCTCCAGGCATGCGCCAAAACGCACGGTGCTCAACACGTGGTCGGACCATGTTTGCGGGTCGGTTGCACGCGCGGCGTCGAGCCATTCAGCCTGCGAATCCAGCAGCATCGGCCGGTGCGGCGCGTGCAGTTCGACGGTGCGAAGCACCTGCAAAAATTGTTCGGCGGCGGCGCGCATCATCGGCGAGTGAAATGCGTGCGACGTGTGCAGACGGCGACTCTCAAGTCCGTCGTCAAGCAGAGCGGCTTCCAGTCCGGCAATCGCCTGTGAAGGGCCGGAAATCACGCATGTGTCGGGAGTGTTGACGGCGCCGATCGCCAGATTTTCATCGGCTGCAAATTCGCGTCGTTTTTCGATTTCCGCAGCGGGCAGCATGACGGAGAGCATCTCACCCGCCGGCATGGCTTGCATCAGGCGGCCGCGTTCAACTACGAGCTTGAGCGCATCTTCCAGGCTCATCACGCCTGCGAGCGCCGCAGCGCAAAAGGCGCCGATACTGTGCCCCACCAGCGCCGCAGGTTCAATTCCCCAGTCGATCAGGCGCTGCGCCAGGGCATATTCAATCACAAAAAGCGCGGGCTGCGCCATCGAGGTCTGCGTCAGCTCTTCGCGCGCGGCTTCAATCTGGTCTGCAGGTGGAAACAGCAGAGTGCACAGATCACGACCGCTGAGCGACTCAACAATGCCGGCCTGTCTGTCCACGAGTTCGCGGAAAGCGTCATCGCGTTCGTAGATCGCGCGCGCCATCCCGACGTGCTGCGATCCCTGACCCGAAAACATGAACATAACCGGCCGCGCGTTGCGAGGCTCGGTTGCGCAGAGCGCGCCGTCGTTGTCGGAGCGGCGCAAGAGCTCGATCAGTTGCGCGCGGTTTTGAGCACCGGCCGTCCAACGTTCGTTGAAACGGCGACGGCCGCCGCCGAGGACGGCTGCAACGTCGTAAAGCGAGATGTCCGGATTCTGTTCGAGGCGGTCGGCCAGGGCCAGGCGCACTTTGTCCAGGGCCTCGCGGCTGCGCGCCGAGACCACAAAACTCAGGTCTGTGGGATCTTCAGAGCCTGCACGTGCCGGCGCTCGGAATTCTTCGATGATGGCGTGCGCATTTGTGCCGCCGATGCCGAAACTGGATACACCCGCCCGCCGCGGCGCGGAATCGCGTTTGGGCCATTCTTTCAGCTCGGTGTTGACGTAGAACGGCGTGCGGCTGAAGTCGATTTCAGGATTGGCCGCTTCAAAGTGCAGGCTGGGCGGAATCACGCCCGCCTTCAGTGCCATGACCGTTTTAATAACGCCCGCCAGACCGGCCGCCGTATCGGTGTGACCGATGTTCGACTTGACCGAAGCGAGCGCAACGCGCGCGTCGGACCCTACATTCGGCTTGTAGACTTTGTTGAGCGCCGCAATTTCGATGGGATCGCCGAGCACGGTAGCCGTGCCGTGCGTCTCAATGAAGTCGATATCTGCCGGACTCAATCCGGCGTCGGCCAGGGCCGCCGCAATGACGGAGGCCTGCCCGTCCACACCCGGCGCGGTAAAACCAACCTTGTCGCGACCGTCGTTGTTAATGGCGGATCCCTTGATGACCGCGTGAATGGTGTCGCCGTCGGCCAGAGCGCGGCTGAGAGGTTTGAGCAGCACCGCGGCGCTGCCGTCGCTGCCGACCGTTCCGTCGGAAGCATCGGAGAACGGCCGACAATGGCCGTCGGCCGAATAAATCATGCCCTCTTCGTGGCGGTAGCCGCTTTTGAGCGGCGCGTGTACGGTGGAACCGCCCGCAATCGCCAGCTCGGCGTCGCCGTTCTGCAGCGCGCGGCAGGCCAGATGAAGCGCCACAAGCGAAGTTGAACAGGCGTTCTGCACGTTGACGCTCGGTCCGCGCAGATTGAATTTGTAGGAGGCAAAGGTCGCCAGGAAATCCTTCTCATTGCCCATGCCGTACTGGATGTCGCCCACGGCGGCGCGCAGTTCGGGATCGGAATCCAGGATAAATTTCTGGTAGGTATTGTAGCCGCCGCCGGCGAACACAGCCACGCGTTCGCGGGTGGAATCCGGCACACAGGCCGCACTTTCGAGGCACTCCCAGACGACCTCCAGAAACAACCGGTGGTGCGGCGCCATCAGACGAGCTTCCAGCGGCGTCATGCCGAAGAAGTCGGCGTCGAACATATCCGCTGCGGGGATGACACCCTTGGCGCGCACAAACGATGAATCGGCAAGCAGTTCGGCCGGGAAACCTTCGGCCATCAATTCTTCGGCTGCAAACCGGCCGATGCAGTCGCGACCGGAGCGGATATTTTCCCAGAACTGTTCAACATCGGCGGCCCGCGGAAAACGGGCGCTCATAGCGATAATCGCGATGTCCTCGTCCGGGCGCGCTGCGCGCCCCTCCACCGTCGTCGGCATTTCGTCCGCCGCACCGGCACTGCGCAGGTGGCGCGCCAGCGTGCGAATCGTGGGAAAGCGGAAGAGGTCCACAACGGGAATCTGCACGTCCAGGCGCTCGGTCAGCAAGGCGTGCGCGCGTACCACCAGCAGCGAATGGCCGCCGATCTCAAAGAAATTGTCGTCCGGTCCAGCTTCGACCGCCGGCAGTACCTCGCGCCAGATGGCGGCGACGCGCGTCTCGAGTTTGCCGTCGTCAAAACCGGGCGCGGCAGGTTGCGCGGCGGCGGTTCCGACGGGTGCGGGCAGACTGCGGGCGGCGAGCGCCAGGCGGTCCACCTTGCCGCCGGCCGTAAGCGGAATCTCGTCGATGAAAATCAGGCGCGACGGAACCATGTAGTCGGGTACGCGCTGTAGCAACCACTCGCGCAGCTCTTTTTCGGCAGGAAGCTGCGTAGACGAGCCACGCAACCAGGCGACGATAGATTGTTCGTCGCCGTCGCGGCGCAGAATGGCCACGGCCTGTTCCACCTGCGGATGTTCGCGCAGTTGCGCTTCAATTTCATTCAGTTCGATGCGGAAACCGCGGATCTTGACCTGCGAACCGTCGACGCGGCCACGGAATACCAACGAGCCGTCCGGCAGACGACGCACGCGGTCGCCGGTGCGGTAGAGCCGTTCGCCGCCGCGGCCCGATGCGCTGAAGGGATTGGGAATGAAAACAGACGCGGTTAATCCCGGCCTGTCGTTGTAGGCGCGCGCCAATCCAACACCGCCGATATACAGCTCGCCGTCGACGCCGACAGGCGTCTCGCGCAGCGCGCCGTCGAGAACAAAATTCTGGGCATGTTTAAAGGGCGTACCGATAGGTAAACGCCCCTGCGCCAACGTGATGAGATGCGCCGTGCTGCAGATGGTAATTTCCGTGGGGCCGTAAACGTTAAACACGCCGCGCCCGGACGTCATCCAGCGCCTTGCGACCTCCTCCGTCACCTCTTCCGCGCCCATGCCCATCAGTCGAAGAGAGTCGAGTCCGTCCGAAGGCGTTATGGCCGCCATCGACGTAGTCAGCGTCATTATGGTGATGTCGTGTTCGCGCAGGTAGTTGTTTAATGTTAAACCGGGCAGGTCGTCGTTCCGGTCGCTCAAATAAAGCGTCGCGCCGTGCGCCAGCGTCATCGAGAGCATCCAGAGCGACGCGTCGAACACAAAGGAAAAACGGAAATGCACGCGGTCCTCAGGCACGACCGGCATGATTTCGCGTCCTGAAATGAGCAGGTTGCCGAGGCCGGCATGTGTTAACAACACACCCTTGGGCCGCCCGGTGGAACCGGAAGTGTAAATGCTGTAAGCAATATTCAGATCGTGCAATTCAACCGCCGGCATGTCGGCCCGCGCGTGTTTAACCAGTTCGTTAAACAACAACAGTTTGTCGGAATGTGCATGTAAACGCGCGTCCGCCTCGGCGCCTATGATAAAACGCGCCCTGGAATCGCGCAGGACGTAGTCGATGCGCTCGGCGGGATGTTCGGGATCGACGGGCAGATAAATGCAGCCGGCCGTCATAATGCCCAGGATGGCAATAATCGCCTCGCCCGAGCGCGGCAGCAGCACGGCCACACGGTCTTCGGTCCGAGCGCCGCGTTCCAACAATGCATGCGCCAAACGATTCGCCGCGCTGTGAATGTCGGCATAACTCCACTCGCGCCGCGCATCGTGAACGGCGATAGCGTCCGGGCGCTGCTGCGCGTGAGCGGCAACCATGCGATGAAAATACAGCTCATGGCCCAGTTCGCGGCTGCGCTTCACCGTGGTGTTTAACTCGTCGACCAGACGGACCTCGTCGTCCGAACGCATGTCAATCGCGTCGATGGACTGGTCCTGATCACTTGTAAACGCGCGCAACGTGAGCAGCAGACGCTGCATGAGCGCTTCAATCGTATCGCGCTCAAAAAGTGCGGTGTTAAACTCGGCCAGCAGTTCCCAGTACTCGCCGCGGTCGACGCAGTTGACCGTCAACTCAAATTTGGAAACGCCCAGATCAAGCGGAATCTGTTTAACATCCAGCCCGTCAAGGTTCATGTCCAGAGCGGGCGTATTGTTCAGCGTAAACAAAGTCTGGAAGATAGGCGTAAAAGCCGGATTGCGTCCGGGTTTGAGGTCCTCCACCAGGCGCTCAAAGGGCAATTCCTGATGCGCATAGGCGCCGTAGCAGACATCGCGCACGTCCTCCAGAAATTCGCGCACGGTCTGGCCGGGACGACTCTGCAGGCGCATGGAGAGCGTGTTAACAAAAAAGCCGATAATCGATTCGAGTTCCGAGCGCGTGCGGTTGGCAATCACAGTGCCGATGACGGTTTCGCGCACATGGCAGAAACGCTGCAACACCAGGCTGTAGGCGGCGAGGATCAGCATGAAAGGGCTGACGCCGAAGCGGCGGTCGTCGCGGATGGCCGCGCTCGTTTCCTTGTCCAGATTGACAACTATCTGCTCGCCCCGAAAAGTGAGCACCTCGGGCCGCGCCTTGTCGGTCGGCAGCAGCGGCTGATCCGCGATGCCGTCCAGTTGCCTGCGCCAGTAATTCAACTGTTCTTCCAGTACCGCGCCGCTCAGGTAATCGCGTTGCCACAACGTAAAATCGGCGTACTGCAGCGGCAGCTCGTCCAGGTCCAGTTCCCCGCTCTCGCCGGCGAAGGCCTCGTAAATTTTCAACAGCTCGCCGAAGAGAACGCCGAGCGACCAGCCGTCGGAAATGATGTGATGCATGCTGATGAGCAGCATCGCCTCGTCGGTGTCGCAATGACTGAGGCGAACGCGCAGAAGCGGGCCGCGCTCAAGGTCGAAGGGCTCCACCGCCCCGCGCTGCATGTGCTCCCAGGCCTGACTGCGGCGCGCAGCCGCATCGCCGTCGAATTCAAGGATTTCAAGCTCACACAAGGGCTCGGAATGGATTTTCTGGCAGGGCTGCCCGGCGGCGCTGTAAAAGGTGGTGCGCAGCGATTCGTGCCGTCGTCCGATGATGCGTATAGCCGCCGCCAAAGCGTCGCGATCCAGCGGGCCTTTCAACTCCAACACACCCGACATGATATAGCTGGCGGGGTCTCCGCCCAGCCGGTCCAGGAACCACATGCGTTGCTGCGCATATGACTGCGGAATCTGTTCCGGCCTCGGCTGTTTTTCGATACGGGCCGCTGCGGCGGGCGTCGAGCGGTTGATATGCGATTCGATCATCGCGACCTGGTCGGCAAAGACAGGCGCATCGAATATCTGGCCAAGTTCGAGCCGGCAGCCGAAAGCGCGCTCCGCGCGGGCCGCAAGGCGCATGGCCATCATGGAATGTCCGCCAAGACTGAAAAAGGAATCGCTGTCCTGAATGGTTCGGCGGTGAAGCAGGTCGCACCAGATGGAACGGAGTTCCTCGGCAACGCCGGCTGACTGTTGGTGTATGTCGGTCATAAGGTGTCCGTAAGAACAGAGCTGTCGGGAGCTGCAAAAGCCGCCGGAGAGCAGGCGGCGTATTGAGTTTGGACCTTGGGCGTCACGTGCGGATGCAGCGCGGCATACCTTTGATTCATTGCTGCGCTCCCCGCGCAACAAATTCATTCAGGAGGGCATCCACCTGCTCGTCGCTGAGCCTGTCAATATCATCGGGCCGCAGCGTCGCAAGATCAATACCGGACAGCGCCGCGGCGGAATCTTTCTTCGGGGCAACCAAATGTTGCGTCAGCGCCAGCGGCGTTTCAAACTCCCATGCGGCGTCGGAGGAGAGTCGGACGCCGAAATGTTCGGATGCATCGCCGAGCAGGCGTTGCGTCGTGAGCGAGTCCAGACCGATGCGCTGCCAGCTTGCAGCGGCAAAATCAGCGCCGGGCTCCACCTGCAATTCGCGTTCAATCCACTCGCGCATCCAGGCCAGAATCATCGCGTCGTCGACTTCACCCGATTCGTTTTGGCTTGCTTTCTTGTTTGTCACTGCGGGCGAAACTTCAGGTTTGTCGCGGCAGTTCCGCTGCGCGCCGGAAGCGCCGTTTCCAGCCGCGCTGCCATTGCTTTTGGCGTGTCCGTTTGTGGCCGGCGACGACATCAGGTCGTCGACGGCGGTCAGTTTGCCTTGCTGCCAGGCGGCGCGCGTGGCGCTGCGCTGCAACTTGCCGCTGGAGGTTTTCGGCAGCGCATTGGGACGCAGCAGCACGATGTCGTGCAGACGAATTTCAAACTCGGCGGCGACGGCGGCCGCCACGGCCTCGCGCAGCTCGGCGGGCGTCACGGATCGAAGAGCGCTGCGCCGCACTTCAAGCGCCATGCAGACTGCCTCTCCGGCATCCGTGCGAACGGAAAAGGCGGCGCAGGCGTCCGCCTTCAGTGCGGCGTGCGCTCGTACCGCGCAGCGTTCCAGGTCCTGTGGATAGAGGTTGCGGCCGCGCACGATCAGCAAATCTTTGATACGCCCGGTCACGAACAACTCGCCTTCGTTGAGGAATCCCAGATCGCCGGTGCGCATCCAGCCGCCCCGGTCCGTGGAATTGTTGTCGGCCGTCGCGACGTCAAACTGTAAGGCGGTGGCCGCCGGATTCTGCCAATAACCTGCGGCGACAATCGCGCCGCGCACCCAGATTTCGCCGATGGCGTCTTCGCCCAGGCGGCGCTGCAGGCGCGGATCGACGACGGCAATCTCGGAGCCGACGTGCGATCGGCCGCAGCCGATGACGGCGCGGGCGGCAGGATCAAAGGGTGCAACGAGTTCCAGTCTGTTCTGTTCGAGCGCCGCGGCCCGCAGGTGCAAAACGCGCGGCACGTCGTCGCGCCCGGTCGCGCTGACTTTGAGCGTCGCTTCGGCCAGGCCGTAGCCGGGACAGAAAACCTCGGGGCGGAAACCAGCCGGCGCAAATGTGCGGCTGAAATCTGTCAGGGTCTGCAGGTCGACAGGCTCGGAGCCGTTGACCGCAACGCGCCAACTGCTCAGGTCGAGACCGGCGATTTCCGCCTCGTCGACGCGGGCGGCGCAGAGCGCGTAGGCAAAGTTGGGCGCGCAGCAGTGCGTGCCGCGGTAGGTGTGCATGGCGCGCAGCCAACGCACAGGACGCTGCAGGAAGTCGGCATGGTGCATCAGGACACAGGGCACACCGACAAATGGTGCGGCCAGGACGCCGTAAATCAGTCCCATGTCGTGGAAAACGGGCAGCCAACTGACAATCACGGAGTCGGCCGTGTGCCGCCAGCCGCGATGCATGTCTTCGATGGTCCACACAAGATTGTCGTGACTGATGATAACGCCGCGCGGGTCGGAGGTGCTGCCCGAAGTATACTGCAGGTATGCCAGGTCGTCTTTCTGCGGCGGCACCAGATATTCGAGGTCGGCGCCGTCAAAGCGCTGCGCATCTTCGGCGTAAATGAATCGCAGACTCTCCGGCGCGGCTTCGCGCACCTGATCTTCGTACTGCGCGGGCGCCATAACAAAGGCGGCCTCGGCATCGGCAATCATCAATTCCAGACGCGCGGCTTTGCGATTGCGGCGCGGCGGATACGCCGGCACGGCGACCATTCCCGCAAAGGCACAGGCAAAAAAGGCCGTCACGAAGTCGGGGCCGGCGGGATGCAGGATGAGAACGCGCGCGCCGCGACGCTCCAGCGAGTTCAGGAGCGCGGCCATTGCCGCAACGCGGCGGCTCAACTGCGCATAGGTCAGATGCAGATACTCTTCCTCACCGTCGCGCAGAAAACGATAAGCTATCGCGTCCGGCGTTTCCTGGGCGCGGAACAACAGAGCCTCACAGATCGTCGCAAAACGCGGCGCATCAGACGAGGAATCGGAAGAGAGGTCCGGTTGACGTAGCTGTGGAGTTGCGGAGATCATTCATCACCTGTACATCGTCGCCTGCAACATTGCGGAAGGATTGCACCGCGGGAACTTCCCGCGCTCTTTCCTGCCCGGCGCCTGACGAACGGTTTTCAATGGTGTAACGCGGAAGCTCGTAAGATCGACATTGGAGTTTTCAGTTCAATACGGGCGTCGTCGAATGCGTTTGCCCGAATTTTGTGCGAGTCGTTTGCGAGCTGGTGTTGTGTTAACCGTGCATCATGCTATTCTGTTGAAGGGCCTGGTTGGACTGTACGTTTGATCGCCGGGCGAACGCTGGCAGCGCCAGAGGCACGCCGAGACGAAATTAAGCCGTTCATCGAAAGACGCGAGACCCTGTGCAGGCTTCTGAAACTGGCCGGAAGTCGCAGGGCAGTGTTCGGTCATCGGATTGGCCGGCAGCTTGCACGTACCTGGTTGCGCTGATTTTTGATGTTTGAAATTTAGAGCGTTAAGTGCAAATCGGGGTGCACGGGACCGACTTCACGGTGCGAAGATAGTGAAAATCGCGTTAAATGACTGATGCGCGCACAAAAAAATGTGGCCTCCGCCGCTGTGCGTTCCGCCTGCGGACTCGCGCCGACAATCCGCGCTAGCGGTATCCGCGCGCCTGCAGTTCAAACAACTCGGAATAACGTCCGCCAAGCTTCAGCAATTCCTCGTGCGAGCCCACCTCCAGCACCCTGCCGCGGTCCAGCACCAGAATGCGATCGGCCATGCGCACCGTGGAAAAACGATGCGAGATCAGCACCGCGGTTTTGTCGCGCGTCAACTGACTGAAGCGCACAAAGACGTCGTGTTCGGCGCGCGCGTCCAGTGCCGCCGTCGGCTCATCCAGAATCAGGACGGAAGCGTCGCGCATGTAGGCGCGTCCCAGCGCAATTTTCTGCCACTGTCCGCCCGAGAGGTCGACGCCATTCGCAAAACGCCGGCCGATCATCTGCTCGTATTTGTCCGGCAGGTTTTCCACAACTTCATCGGCCAGGCTCATGGCGGCGGCGCGCTGAATGCGCGGGTCGTCTTCGCGTTCGTCGATTCGCCCGACGGCGATGTTCAGCCCGGCGGTCATCTGGAAGCGCACAAAATCCTGGAAAATCACCCCGATTTCGCGGCGCAGTTCGCCCGGATCGTAGTCGCGCAGATCGTGCCCCTCAAGCAGAATGCGCCCTTCGTCGGGATCGTACAGACGCGCCAGCAGTTTGACCAACGTCGTTTTGCCGGCGCCGTTCTCCCCCACCAGCGCCAGTTTCTCGCCCGCGCGCAGGTGGAAGCTGACGTTGCGCACGGCCCAGACCTGGCTGTTGTGATAACGAAAGCCGACGTTCTCAAACCGGAAACCGTCGACTATTTTGTCCGGAAACGGCAGTGGTGCGTCCGGCCGTTTGATCTGCGGTTCGATGTCAAAAAAGTCAAAAAAGTCTTTGAGATAAAGCGCCTGCTCGGCCACGCGTGAGAAGCGATTCAGAAAACTGTCGAGCAGCGTGCGCATGCGGTTGAATGAACCCGCCAGAAAGGTCAGATCGCCGATGGTCAGCGCGCCCGCCACCGTTTCCAGTACAATCATGACGTATGCGCCGTAGTAGCCGACCGATCCGATACCGGCAAACACGGCGCCCCAGGCGGCGCGGCGCACCGCCACGGCGCGATTGGCCTCGAAGTAGCGGTCCGACAGCGCTTTGAATCGCTCGCTCAGAAAGTGCGCCAGGCCGAACATCTTGATTTCCTTGGCCGTTTCGTCGCTCGCCCCGGTGTAGCGCAAATAGTCCAGTTCGCGCCGTTCCGGCGTCAGGCCGTGCACCAGTGAGTAACTGCGTTCGTTGAAATGCGACTCACCCAGAAAAGCCGGAATGACGGCCACGGCCAACAGCAGGATCAGCCAGGGATTGTAGGCCACCAGACCGCCGGCCAGAAAGAGCATCGAGATAAGGTCCTGCACCTGACTGAGCAACTGCGAGAGCAAAACCGTGCGGCCCAGCGTCTGCCGCCGGGCGCGCGCCATTTTGTCGTAAAAGTCCGAATCTTCAAACTGCGTCAGGTCCAAGGTCCCGGCGTGCTGCATCATGCGCACCGAAGTGGCGTTGGCAAACTGATCTCCCAGCAGCCCGTCCAGCAGCGCCGTCAGCCTGTTGATACCGTCGGATGCAACAGCCAGCCCCAACTCAATTCCCAGGTAAGTCCAGATCTGGTTGAGCGCCACGTCCGGCCACAACCCGGCCTGCAGGATGACTTCATCGATGATCAATTTGCCGACGTAGAGCATCGCCAGCGGAATCGCACCGGCGGCCAGGCGCAGTAACATCGAAGCGAGCATCATGCCGGGACTGATCTGCCAGACCATTGCGAGAAATCGCGGCAGGTTGGCCAGGGCGCGGAAGCGATCGCGCACTGACATGATGTCGCCCTGCGGGACCTGACCCGGCAACGGTTTGTGCGGCGGACGGATTTTTCGCAGCAGTTTCCTGAGCATGCTTTCTCCGGACTGTAAAATGGACCTCCCTTGACGAGCAAAACCCATTTGGATTTGCACCGAGTGATCAGGCCCGCGTCGTCGTGCAGGCGCCAGGACCAAAGACAGATGCCGTGCAAAGAATATGCAACTGATTGGTTGCGCATTTGAAATTGGTTTTGCCTTCAAAGCGCGGCGTCAAAGATTGTGCGCCGGCGCCTGCGAGACTGCCAACAGCCCCGGAAACATCGCTCCCGTGAATCGCCGACCAACAAGAGTAAAAAGCAAGCTGCAAAAGCAGCGAAGCGCTCAGTAAAAAGTAAGCTGTTAAACAGCGAAGCGCTCAAGACAATGGCGGTGAATAACAGCTGCAATTCAATCGGGTTTGTTTAAGTGCTGATACGAGGCTTTTTAAACGCAACAGGCCCGTGCAAATACAAATTTTGCACAGGCCCGCACTGCGGATGAACAGAATTTTCACGCCGCGTTGCTATTAACATTCGGCGCGTTCAAGTCAAACGCAGATAAATTGCAATATCATTGCACGGTCAGAGTCAGAGTCGAGCCGGCTTTAAGATAAAGGAGTTTCGTACCGTTGGAAAAGTTAACGCGTTCGCGCAGCGTGTATTCATTGGTGCCGACCGGCCATGCATCCACAACGCCGTCCAGCGTCAGGTCCCTGTCGCGCTCATACGTTTCGCCGTCAACGGTCACGTTCGACGGCAGCGAAATTTCGACGTCGAGCGAACCGCCGGTATTCGGCGTAATCGTAACGCTGCCCGTCAGGCTGCCGGCAAGGCCAAGGGAGACGGTTGGTGTAAACGTGGCAAGCTGGCTGGTGATTTCAAAATCGCCCAGACCGCGCTCCTGGCACTCCACATCACAGACGTAACCACCGGGCGTAAAAGGATCGCCGTTTTGTTTAAACAAGGGCGAACTGGAGATGCCATTGCCTTGGGCGGCAAAGGCTGCAACAGCAACAAACACTACTGCAAAGGTAGCAGCAATTGAAGAAAACAGTTTAATGCGAGACATAGGATAACTCCTGTAAAACAATGAAGAAACAGACAAGATGGATTATCGCGGCAGGGCAACAGTGTGTGGCAATGGCATGTCTGTATCGCCGCGCGCATAACAGACCTTAAACAGCGGTTTGATAAAAGCCGGCCGCAAACGAACGTACGCTCCGCAGTGCGACCGGCTTTTAACTTCACATTTTAATGTGCCGTGTCACGGCATGTGTAAATGGTTTACTGAACCGAAAGGCTCAGTTTGGCGCCTGCGTCGATGTGCAGAACTTCGATACCATTTGTGTATTCAACAGTGTTGCGCAGCGTGTATTCATTGGTGCCGACGGGCCAGGAATCGACTTCGCCGTCCAGAATGACATCGCCCTGGCGCTGGTAGTTGATACCGTCAACCTGCAGATTGGACGGCAGAGTAATTTCAACATCGTATGTGCCGCCGCCATTTTGTGTAAGCTGAACGCGACCGTCGTTACCGCCGGTCAGGCCAAGCTGAGCGTTGTTCCACTGCAGATTTTGCGAGGTAATTCTCCAGACAAGCGGTCCATTCTGTTCACAATCTACGAGGCACTGCGGAAGTCCGTCCGTGCGCTGGTTGCCCAGTTCATCAAAAACCTGAGCGGTGGAGTTGCCTACGCCGTGCGCGGCAAAAAGGGTTCCAATAGTAACTACTGTACAAGCCAATGCCATCAAGGCAAGTTTAATGCGTGACATAATCAACGCCCTTAATTAAGAGAAAGAGTGGAAAAATTGGTTAAGCAAACCGCTGTGGGGCCGGCCGGCCGCTTAACGTGGTTAGAACTGTATGAAAGAGTTTGAATGTTGCAGCGGTCAAATCATTGTTAACAATGCGACCACGATCAATGGTAGTTATTGAGGCTTCCGCCGGTGGGCGGCTCCTTCACATTCAAACCGGGATGCAGGCATCCGGCCGGACATGATCGTGTTACCGGCTGATGCGCAGCATCAAAGTCAATGCTCGCGAGGCAATTAACATCATTATTGGAATTGTTCAGAATCGGTGATGGGCGTGTGCCGATGTTGAACGCCGTCAATCAAGTAAAATTACTTTTCTCATGCAAGTTATATTTTTATTTCGTGCGTATTTTTCGCGTCAGGGCGTAAAAGGGATAATTTTTTGCATACCAGCCGGACCGGGACTCTGTCGTCCCGACCCTGCTGGTGCACTATTTGTTCCTACCTTGTTTAACAAGTCCGTGTGGAGCCGAGTTGGCCGCCTCAGGACAGCCCGCGCTCAAATCTGATACTCGCGGCCAGTTCCGGCAGGTCTATCAACGGATTGCGGTTGCCCTGCACTTCGTAGATCGCCTTATTGCGGTGTTTTTCGTAGCCGTCCACCGGGTACTTTTCATGCCACTGCAACAGATTGGCCAGATCGCTGCTTGTGTAGTCGTTGATTTTACGGGGATAACGCAGCAGAAAGTACAGCGTAGCGCGCGCCACGGCACCCTTGCCGGACTCCGGTTCAAAACGACCGCCGTCGCTTTTGCCGCATTCGACGCGCACGCCCTCTCTCCTGTCCGGATCGTAGTCCGCAAAGTCGATGTAGGGCGAGTTTGAGCGTGAGGAATTACAACGCATTTCACAGGTAAACAGGTGATGCAGATCGCTCTTCATCGGGTTGGCCTTGCCGAACCAGGACTGCGGCACAACGTGTTCGCAGTTAAACGGATTGTCGGACTCAATGGTCTCGAGAATCCCCTGACGCTCGGCTTCGGTGTACAGCGATTCTGCGTGGATGAAACGATTGATCGCTTCGTTGCGACGACGCTCCGCTTCAAAATCGCGGCGGATCACTTCGGCCGGATCCATTTCCGATCCGTCGTAAATGCTCTTCAGTTTGCCGTTGGGCTGCAGGTCCACCCAGGGATACAGGTGGTTGTGGCGCGCCGTGGCGTAGGACAGCTGGTTAACGTGAGTGCGTGTGAGCAGGCTGCTCAGACGCTCAAACAGGTCGGCGGCAGTCAGGTCGACGTCGGTATAATAACGCGCCACGCTTTCCCTGTCCCCGTCCTCGTCGTAGTATTCCTTGCCGTCGATGATGATGCCGGGTGCGCCGACGTCCGTGCCGGCCGCACCGGAACCGCCCATGCCGCCGGAACCCTGGCCGCTGTCACCGCCGTTGGCTGTGACTACGTTATCGCCGCCAACAGTTACCGTACCACCGGTTTTAATCCCGAGTTTAACAAGCGCTTTGTGCAGCGCGTCGACCAACTGCGGCAAGTCGGCCGAGCAGCTGCATTTTTTGTCCGGGCTCGACGTTGCGCCGTCCGTGACGACCGCCTGTTTGTTGTAGGTCAGACGCATGACGAGCGGCACGTGATCCGAAACGTCGCGTACAAAACCGGACACGGACTTGTCGAGGCGGATAATCGCGGCATCGTCGTTGCTGATCTGCCCGAGCGCCGCGTCGGTGCTGACGATGATATGATCGATGAGCGATCTGTACCTGTCGCCCACGTATGAAATCACATCGCCCTTCGCATCGTCGGCCGTCAAAGTAAACAGGTCGGGCGAATCCGTTAAGTCGCTCAACACCGAGCCGTCGAGCTCCTGATTGAAGTCGCCGCCCAGAATCACCGGGATCCCCTCCTTGCTGCGCAGATCCTCGATAATGGCGGCCAGTATGTTGGCCGAGAGCCTGCGGCGCTCGCGGCTGAGTTCATCGCCGAAAGCCTTGAGGTGCACGACAATCATCAGAAACTCCGTATCACCCTCTTCCTCCCGCACCTTGCAGTGAACAAACAGCGGCTCACGCCCGCCGGCAAAGGCCTGTTTAATTGTCCCGTCGACAGTTACGGTCTGTTTAAGCACGCTGCTGTACTGTTGGTTGATGTCGCTGCGCAGGGTCACGGTCGTCGTTTCCAGGTCGTAGAGCACGGCAAGGTCCTGCGCGCCGATAGCGTCCAGATAGACGTAGTCCATGTTCTGACCACGCAACTTGAGTGCCTGTTTAAGTCTGTCGAGTCCTCCGCTTTCCACTTCGGTCAAACCCAGCACATCCATCGAAAGTCCGGCGACGACGTCGGCCACCTTGTCCACGCGGGCGGCGGACACTCCGTCGTTGAAGTGTTCAATATTCCAGAAGCCGATATCGGCAAAACGTCGGTTGCCGGCCCACTGCGGCTGTTCAATTTCAGCACCGGCGGAATCGCCCACCAGACCGGAGACATCAAAGAAACCCAGATAGGGCGAGGTGTCCGTCACCGTGCGCAACACCTTGCGCGCCGCTGCGGTCGACTCATTGCGCGAATTGCTCATCGAAATCAGATGGGCCACGATGGCGGAAATGCGAATGCCTTCATTCGTCGCCGTTTTGTTTTTTTCATCTGAATACCAACCGGCGTGGTGCAGCGCCACCAGCTCCCAGGCGTTGTTAAACACACCCGAACCGGACGACCCCGGCTCCGTGTCCGTCTCGTAGTGCAGCACCTTGTCGTAGACATAGGTCACTTCGTTGTTCTGCAGCGCGACTTCTTTCATGCGGCCGCGCGGATGTTGAATAATGTTAACCGCCTCTTTGCGCGTTACCGTGGCGGGATTACGCAGCAGACGCACCGGCACAACGTCGTCTATTCCGACCATGTCACAGCCGACAATGCTGAAATCGAGTTCCTGGTCGGTTATAAACAACAGGTCCGGCCGCAGTTTAACCGTCACGGTTTCACGGTCCTCTTCGTAGAAAAACTCGGCCACGCTGCCGTCGGCATCGTCATAGTCCTCCAGCACGTGGTTGTTTGTCATCAGGTATCCGTTGCCGATCAGAATGCCCGTGCCCCAGGAGGTTGCCGTTGAAATGCGGCACACGGCGCGCGAGCGGTCGGCGCCTTTGTACAGAAAACTCACCGGCAGCAGATCATTGCCCTGGCTGATTTTTTCGTAGTGCTGTGCAATTTTTACTTCGGCCTCGCGGCGCGCCTCCTCGTCCGTTGCAATGCGGTCAATGTCGATTTCTTCACCGAGCAGGCTCATGGCCCGGCGTTTAACAAGGTTGTTGAACTCGGCGGGACTGAGCTTTTTAGCGCCGCCGCGGCCTTCCGCTTCGTTAACCAACGATTTAACATCTGTTTTGGCAGACATGTCTACTCCTGAAAACTGAAGTGTGGAATACGCGGTCTGTTTGCCCCGCGCCTTTGGTACGTGGTAAGCGATCGGCACAGGTGTTAAACTGCCGCGACGCAAGAGGGCTGCGGCCGCGTCATCCGTGCAAATTCGCCATGGATAAACCGGGCACATAACGGAACGGGTGTTGTGGCATGTGAACAAGTTCCGCCGTCCGTGCAATGCCGAAAACCTGACTACACCACTGCCCTCGGATCGCCTTTTTAGGCATGTGATCGACGATTCCGACGGCATTATCCCGACAACCGGCTGCGGCTGCCTTCGGGTGCATTCTTCTTTATGGCCCGAAATATAAGAATTTCGGGATTACGTCAACCCTGTAGGTATTCCCGCCGCAAAATAATTTGCGTCTGTTTACGATCCGCCCCGTGTGTTTAAACACCGTGGCGGAACACGGACCTATCTGATCGCTTTGAGGCCTCCACTTTGCTTCGGCCTCAGGCTCCATGATTTTTTTGTTTGTCCCGCAGTTTAGAGCTCCAGAATCTCGATGTCTTCATCTGCTGCGCCGCCGGCGACGGAACTGTTGTCTGTTTGAAGATCTATGTCACTAACTTTAATATCCGGATCCGCCGTCACAATGTCGATCAGGCGACGCAGGTCGTCAACCAGCGAGTCAATGCTCGCAGCCTTAAACAAACTCTCGGCATATTCCACGTCGAGTTTCAGGCCGCCGTCCGTCTCGTGAAAAATCAACGTCATGTCGTAGCGCGACGTCGGCGGAGCGATCGGATATTCGCGCAGTTCCAATTCGTTGCGGCCGCGCACGCCCTCGCCCGCACTTCCGGCCGGAATGCCCGCCACGTTAAACATGTGCAGCACCGTGTCGAAAAGCGGGTGGCGCTCATCCGTGCGCGACATTCCGAGTTCATCCACGAGCGACTCAAAGGGATAATCCTGATTGTCGAACGCTTCCAGCGCGCTGCGCCGCACTTCCGCCATCACGTCTTTGAACGTCGTGTTTTCTTCAATCCGACCGCGAATCGCCAGCATGTTGGCGAACATGCCCGGAATGCGTTCCAGTTCAACGCGCTGCCGTCCGGCTATCGGCGTGCCGACGACGACGTCCGGCGTTCCGTCCACGACGCGCAGCATCGTTTGCCATGCGCTCATCAGCGTCATGAACAAGGTGCTGCTGTTGCTGCGCCCCAGCTGCAGCAGTGCCGCGGCGCGCTCCGCGCCGAACTCATAGCTGCGGTTGCCGCCGACAAAACTGCGCGGCGCACGGCGCTCAAAATCACTCTTCAGGACGGCGCTCTGCGGACGATCCTTAAACAACTCGAGCCAGTAGGCGGCCTGTTTTCGTCCCTGCTCGCCGTGGAGGAAAGCCTGCTGCCACATCGTGTAGTCCTTGAAGTGAATCGCCAGTCCCGGCAGCTCACGGTCGTGATAGAGCGCGTTGAAATCGTGCAGGAATGCCGCCGACGACGAGCCGTCGAAGATGATGTGATGGAAGTCGTACAGCAGAAAGTGGAAATCCGGACGCACCTGCACAAGCAGCGCGCGCATCAGCGGCGCACTGCTTAAGTCAAAAGGCTGAATAAATTCTTCGGCTATCTGCGCCAGCTCGGATTCACGCGCCGTCCGCCGCTCAAGGGCAAAATCCACCGCATCGGCGATGCGCTGCACCGGCACGCCGTCGACGCGGTCGATGCTCGTGCGGAAACTCTCGTGTCGTTCTATCAATCGCTGAAAGCAGGTCTCAACGCGATCGGCGTCCAGCGGCCCATATACTTTAATCGCAGAGGGAAGATTGAAGGTCAGGTCATCGTCGTCCATCATGTCCTGGAAAACCTGAATGCCGCGCTGGCTGCTGGCCAGCGGATACCACTCCGCCCTGGCCGCCGGTTCAATCGGTTCGTAGCGCTCCGTCCGCCCCTCGCGTACAATATTGTCGACGCCGCGCGCCAGAGCGCGGATCGTGCTGAAAGTGAAAATGTCCTTGACGTAGAGTTTGATATTCCACAGTTGTTCAATCCGATTGGCAACCATCGTGCCGAAGAGCGAGTGACCGCCCAGGCTGAAGAAGTCGTCGTCCAGACCGATATTCTGCCGCTGCAGCAGCTCGCTCCAGATTTCGCCCACACGGCGCTCCGTCTCGCTCCAGTCGGACCGGTCGACACTCGTTTCAGTTTCAGGCGCTCCATTCTGTGGACCGTTCTGGACCGCGCCGTTTGTCGCGATTTTGTTTTTTTCCTGCGCGCCGTTTTGTTTAAGCGGCGCGCTGCTTTTACCGGATTTTGCGGCTTCCTGCAGCGCCAGATAGTGTTCCCACTCTTCGTCGCTGTAGGGCTCGCGGTACCAGCAGGAAATCTTCTCAAAACTGTAGGCCGGCAGGTCGATGCGCAGTCCGCCCTGCATGCGGTGGAATTCGCTCCAGTCGGGCGTATAACCGGCTTCGTACAGCCGGCGCAGCAGCTCCAGATAATCCTCGCCGTCAGCTTGTTTAATCAGACTGTAGTACAATTCGGCATCCGGCATGTCGAGCGCATCCAGCACTTCACCCAGAATTCCGCCGCGCGTCAGTTCAATGCAGCCCAGCCTCTCGCCGGCGCTTTCGTTTTCAACAAAACGACGCAGGCGCTGCGACAGATCGGCAGGCACGGCCGGGACGGCGTTTTTCACTTGTTCGACGGCGGCCGCCAGACTGATGTCTTCCAGAATAACGTTGACCGCTGTTTCACCGATGCCGACGCCGAGCAGGTTATGCGGGCGCACGCCGCAGGCGCACATCAGCTCGTAATTGGCGATGGACGCCAGCAGTTGTTGCACGACGGGCAGCTGGCGGTCGTCAGCTGCGATCTCGCCGTTCAGTTTCTCGTATTTGTCGTTAAACAGGCTGAAACGCTTACGCATTTCCGCCAGCCAGTCGTTAAACAACGCTGTGGTTTCGGACGTACTTGCAGCGTGCGGCGCGCCGGAAAACAGGAAAATCAGGCTGTTAAGCGCCTCGGGCGCCCGCGACTGCCGCTCTTCCGCCGCCGCGTTTGTCAGCTGCGCCTGAAGTTGTTTAATATTATCGGCCACAAAGGCACGGCGATGGTTGAAGTGGCTGCGGCCGGCGTTCTGCGTGCGCGCCACATCCTGAATGTGCAGGTGGGGTTGTTCGGCCAGCGCGGCCGCCAGCGACCGCATATTTTCGCGCACTCCCTCCGCCCGACGCGAACTGACGGTCACAAGCGTCGGCCCCGCGGCGCGGAACACGTCTGTGCGTTCCGGCGCTTCTTCCAGCAAAACGTGAACATTATTGCCGGCAAATCCATAGGACGACACGCCCGCGCGGCGTCGGCCGGAATGCGGATTCTCCCAGGCGCGCAGCTCGGTGTTGATAAAAGCGGCGGAGTCGTCAAAGTTGATGAAAGGATTCGGCTTCGTGAAGTGCAGCGAGGGGAAAAGCTCGCGGTGGCGCAGCGAAAGCACCACTTTGCTCAAACCGCTCAAACCGGCAACCTGATCCGTGTGGCCGATATTTGTTTTGACGCTGGAAACGCCGCAGAAATGTTTATCGCCGCTGAACTGGCGCAGCGCCAGGTTAAGTCCCTTGATTTCAATTGGATCGCCCAGCTGCGTGCCGCTGCCGTGCGCCTCGAAGTACTCGATGCCGCGCGGATCGATTCCGGCGCGCCGCCAGGTTTCGACCAGCAGCTTCGACTGCGCCGTGCTGCTCGTAGCGGTTAAACTGGCGGAAGTCTGACCGGAGGAATTGTTGCCCGCGGCCAGAATGACGGCCTGCACAGGATCGCCGTCTTTGAGCGCCTGTTCCAGTGGTTTAAGCAGAACCGACACGATGGCTTCGGCGCTGCCGGAACCGGTCGAGTCCGCGTTGAAACTGCGCGTTCGTCCGTCGTGCGAGGTTACGCCGACGTCCATAAAGTTGCGTTTGGGGTGAATGTGCAGCACGATCCGCGCGCCCAACACCAGTGCAGTGTCGACGCGGCCAAGCTGCAACTGATCGACGGCCATGTTAACACCCATCAGACCGGACGAACAGCCCGTGTCCACCAGCATCGTCGGCCCCTGCATGTTAAAAAAGCGCGCAATGCGCCCGGCCACGGCAAACTGCGTGTTGCCGCTGATCATATGCGTTTCGGCGCTTGTCAGATGATTCTGATATTCGTAGGTCGCATTGGTGACGATAACAGCGGTGCGGCTCTCGTGGAACTGCTCGGCGGGACAGGCCGCACTTTCAATCGCTTCCCAGGCCAGCTCCATCATTAAACGCTGATGCGGATCCATGCCCTGCGCTTCGCGCAGCGAAATGTTAAAAAAGCGGTGATCAAAGCTGTCTACTTCGCGCAGCCGCCCCATGTCCATCGCTTCTTCTTCGAGGAACGGCAGTGTTGAACGCTGGAAACGCTCTTTGCTGACCGGGGCGATGCAGTCGCGCCCTTCGCGCAGCACCTGGTGGAATTCGCGCAGTGAATTGGCGCCGGGGAATCTCCCGGCCAGACCGATGATGGCAATCGGCATAGACTGACTCATATCTGGCTCCTGCTTGCTGTATTCATTTTCAGCGACAAACGGCGTCGTGTTTCACGTTGCGTGAAACTGCGACGGGGTTTGTTTTATAAACGGATTTTCCCAATCCGCTTTTTGTTTACCTCCGTGTCCGCGGCAGCGGCGTCGGAAGATAGTTTGGAAGCCCCGATCGCCTCGGCCTGCAACCTGATCGTGTTTTTGTCAAACATATCGGCTGCGTCAAAGACGCCGGGGAAACTTTCCTGCAGTCTGGTTAACAATGCAATGCTTTTGAGCGAGTTGCCGCCCAGGTCAAAGAAATTGGCGTGAATATCTTCAATATCGACTTCCAGCGTGCGCCGCCAGATGTCCGCCAGGCGACGCTCCAGCTCCGTGGCCGGCGGCGTGGCAGCGCCGGTGCGAGGCGGGGACACGCGGTCCTCCAGCTGCGACAGCGCCTGATAGTCGGTCTTGCCGTTGGGTAGACGCGGAATTGCGTCAAGTACGGTCAGGCTGTTGGGCTGCATGTGCGCCGGCAGATGCAAGCGCAGATATTTGCCCAGTTCTTCCGCCGCGCCCGGCCGTTTAAACTCTTCGAGCAATTCCACCCATGCGGCGAGATGTTGAGTCGATTGCGTTTGGCGAAGTTGCAGCGCCGCGCGTTCCACAGCCGGATGTTGCATTAAACACTGTTCAATTTCACCCAGCTCAATCCGAAATCCGCGAATTTTCACCTGATCGTCGGCGCGGCCCACAAAATGCAGCCGCCCGTCGGGCAGTTGCCGGGCGCGGTCGCCACTGCGGTAGAGGCGTGCGCCGGCGCGGAACGCAAAGGGATCCGGCACAAAGGCCCAGGCCGTCGCCGCGGGGCGTTTCACGTATTCACGCGCCAGCTGCGGCCCGCCGATCCAGACATCGCCGACGACGCCGGGCGGCACGAGGCGCATTGCCGCGTCCAAAAGGTAGATGCGCGTTTCTCCCACCGGCCGGCCGACAGGCACGCTGCCGCGACCGGGATCACCACTCTGTTTAACCTGTTCGATAGCCGCGCTGATCGTCGTTTCCGTCGGACCGTAGCAGTTTAACAGTTCGCGTTGAGGCAGGCGCGCTTCAAAGCGCGCGACGGCTTCGCGACGTCCGGCTTCGCCGCCCATCACGACACGGCGCAGATGCGGCAGGTTCAGGGAGCCGTCACCGGCCGCCATCCACTCCTGCCAGAAAGCCGTGGTCATCGAGGCGACCGTCACTGCGTGACGAACAAGAAATTCTTCAAAGGAGTTGAAGTCGCCCAAGTCGGATTCGCGCGGTAAAACAATACAGGCGCCGGTGCAGAGCGGTGTGAAAAATTCCTCCACCGCCGCGTCAAAATTGATCGACGCAAACTGTGAGTATCGATCGTCGGGTCCGACCGCGCCAAATGTTAAAAAGTGCTGCAGATAGTGGCGCAGCGCCGCGTGTGTAATCGCCACGCCCTTGGGACGCCCCGTCGAGCCGGAGGTATAAATGACATAGGCAATCGACGCCGGCTCAATATTGGTTTGTTTAAATTCACGCTCCAGATCCACCTCGTCGGCGCGTAGAATTTGCTTGCCATTAAACACTTCCGCGTCCGCCGTGACCGCGTCAACCAGAATCAGACGAGGCTGTGTATCCTCCAGCATGTATGTTAAACGCGACACCGGATACGACACATCCAGCGGCACGAAGGCCGCGCCACATTGCAGCACCGCCAACAGCGCAACCGGAAGTAAGGGCCCGCGTTGCAGCGAAACGCCGACGTAATCGCCCGGCTCTACGCCGCGAGCCTGCAGCGCTCCCGCCAAACGCAGACTGTGATTGTACAACTGCGCGTAAGTCAGCTGCTCGTCGCCGAACACAACGGCCGGTCGCTCGGAGAACTGCTGCGCGTTTCTGTTGAACAACTCTGGAAATGTTAAGTCCGTCGAAGTTGCCTGATGGTCACGGTCGAGGCAGACATCGCGTTCGGTGTCGGTGAGCCCGTCCAGATCTTCGAGTTTCACATCCGGTCGGCGGCTGATCGTATCCAGCAACTGCACATAGCGGCGACCGATCTTCTCGGCGCTCTCGCGGTCAAACAGATCGCGGTTGTACTCCAGCATCGCCTGCCAGTTTCCGTTGGTTTCGGCCAGAGTGAGCGAGAGTTCAAACTTGGCGGCGTCGAAGTCCGCGTCCATCATGTTAATTGACAGGCCGGGCAGTTCGAGCGGGGCCATCGCGGCATTTTGCACGTCGAACATGACCTGCACCAGCGGACTGCGGCCGGGGATGCGCTCCACGTGAAGCAGCTCCAGCAGTTCTTCAAATGGAAGGTCCTGGTTGGAATAGGCCTGCAGGCAGTGCTGCATCACGCTCGCCAGGAACTCGGGCGCACTCTGTCCAGGTGTCTGTTTAACACGCAGCACCAGCGTGTTAACAAAAAAGCCCATGATTTTCTCGACTTCGGGCCGGTTGCGATTGGCGATCGGCGCGGCGATCAGGACGTCGTCCGTCGCGGCGTGACGACCGAGCAACAGGCCCCAGACCGCCAGATAAGTCATGAACGGCGTTGCGCCAAGTTCAGCGCCGAGCGAGGTCCAACGCGCCTGCAGGTCGACGTCGAATTCTATATGAATGTGTCCACCGCGGAAACTCTGCACCGCGCCGTGATCGCGATCGGTCGGCAGATCGAGCTGCGTCGGCGCGCCCTGCAGCGTCTCTCGCCAAAATTCGCGCTGACGGTCCAGTCCGCCGGCGGCGCGCCACTGCTGCTGCCAGACTGCAAAGTCGGCGTATTGCAGCGCTTTCTGGTCGATGTGTTCATCGCCGCCATAAAAACGCAGCAGGTCCTGTACAAAAATGTTAAACGACCAGGCGTCGCCGGCAATGTGATGTACGTTGACAACAAAGATGTACGCGCCGCGCGGGTCGGCGACATCATCGTTTCCATCGTGCTGAAGGATCAGCAGGCTGCAACGCAGCGGATGTTCGTCCGCGAGTTTAAACTCGTGACTGAATTCGCGTTCAATGATGCTTTTACTTTGCGCGGCTCCAGTCGAGAATTTATCGCTGCGCAGATCAACAATGTTAAAACTTGCTTTGACGCCGGAATCGATAACCTGACGCGCCTCGCGCCGATCTTCGGCGTCGCTCTGCATCACGATGCGCGTGCGCAGTACGGAATGTTGTTCCACCAGCAGGTCGAGCGCGCGGCGCAGACGGGCAATGTCCAGCGCACCCCGCATGTAGAGCGCAGCCGGCATATTATAGGCCGCACCCGCGCCCGGCATGTGAGCCAAAAACCACAGGCGATTTTGCGCGGCCGTGAGCGGCGCTGATGTGAGACGGGCGCTGTGAGCAGGCAACTGCGGCAGTCCGGATTCCGCCTGCATCCCGCCCAGGGAGCGCATCATTTCACGTGGCGTAGGCGAGTTAAACACCAATGAAATCGGCGCATCGAGATTCAATTCGGCGCGCAGACGCGACACCAGCTGCGTGGCCAGCAGCGAGTGTCCGCCCAGATGAAAAAAGTTATCGTTGGGACCGACCGATTCGCGCTGCAGCACGCGCGCAAAAATGGCGCAGATGTCGGCTTCCGCTTTGTTGGAAGGCGCTTCTGTTCCGCCCGCATGCTGCTCGATGTCGTGTCGATCGAGCGCGCGGCGGTCAATCTTTCCGTTGACATTGAGCGGCATCCGATCGACAAAGACAAAAGCGGCCGGAGCCATATAGTTGGGTAACAGCGACTGTGCAAAGGCGGCCAGTTCGTTTTGGCCAGGACGCTCACCGCTGCATTCAACAAAGGCGATCATGCGGCGGTTTTCAGCCTGATCGCCGCGGATTACGACGGCGGCGCGGCGCACCTGCGAGTGACGCGTCAGGACGGCTTCGACCTCGCGAGGATCGATGCGATGCCCGGAGATTTTCACCTGACGATCCATGCGACCGAGGAATTCAATCTCACCCTTGCGGTTCAGGCGCACGCGATCGCCCGTGCGGTAGAGGCGCCCACCGGGTTCGGCGGCAAAGGGATCGGGAACAAAACTCAGCGCCGTGCGCCGCGGATCGCCGGCATAGGCGCGTGCCAGGCCCTCGCCTCCGGCATAGAGTTCACCTGCTACGCCGCGCGGCTGCAACCGCATATTTTCGTCGAGAATGCGCACACAGGTGCCGCTTATCGGTCGGCCGATCGGCAGAGCGCGCAAGCCGTCGTAGTCGCGCGGAATGCGAAATGTCGTCGTGAAAGTTGTGTTTTCCGTCGGCCCGTAGCCGTTTAACACTTGTGTGTGCGGCAGTGCCGCCAGCGCTTGTTTAACGTGCTGCGGTGCAAGCACATCGCCGCCCGCCAGCAGGTAGCGCAAACTTGTCAACTGTTCAACGGCAAGGTCGACCATGAGCGAAAACAGCCCTGAAGTCAGCCACAAGGCAGTCAATCGGTGGGAAGCGATAAACTCGCCCAGTTCGTGCACACCGGCGCGTTTATCGGTCTGTAAAACCAGTTCCGCGCCGTTGAGCAGCGGCATGAATACTTCCAGCGTCGAAGCGTCGAAACCAAGCGGGGCCAATCCGCCGAAACGATCGTCGGGGCCGACGTCGATCCAGTCCGGGTCGATACAGAGGCGCGTCACGGCGCGATGCGGCACGAGCACGCCCTTGGGTGTACCGGTGGAACCCGATGTGAACATAACGTAAGCGGCGCTGTCGGCTGTCGGCTTGTTTTTAGGATCAACAGGATGCAACTCGGCTATTCCGGCTTGCATCGCTTCAATGTCATACTTGCGAAAACCCGGGCCGAGGGAAAGGCTTTTCGGTCCAAGCACCAGTTTAACATCGGCCAGTTGGCACATGGCCTGGAGTCGCGCCGTCGGATAGTCTTCGTCGAGCGGAACATAAGCCGCGCCCGCCGTCAACACGCCCAGAATCAATGCAATATCTTCGCGCCTGCGGCGCAGCACCACGCCGACGCGCATATCCGGTCCGATGCCTTCGTAGTTTAACCACCAGGCCCACCGATGCGCCATGTCGCGCAGTTCGGCGTAGCTGGTCGTGCCGTCGGCGTCGCGCAGTGCAACCTTGTCTGCAAACTGCGCGGCGATGGACTCAAAACGACTGACAATTGTTTCGCCGTCAACATTGCGTTTAACCGCGGCGCCGAGCAGCTCCCGGCGTTCGCCCGGCAACATGATGTCGATGTCGCTTAAACGCGCCTGTGGCGCAGCGCTCCAGGCGCGCAGCAGCTGCATCATGCGTTCCTGCCACTCCAGGATGGTCTCGCGCCGGAACAGGCTGCTGCGAAACTCCCACATGTTAACCAGGTTTGCGCCGCTTTCAACGGTAAACAGCGAGCAGTCGAACTTGGCGTTCTGGTCGTCGGGCTTGAACGACTCAAAGCTGATGGCGTCCAGATCCACGCGCCGCGCGGCGAGCACGTGCAAAGTATACACTGTCTGGATGATGGGATCCTGATCGCTGCGACGCTCCGGCTGCAGCACTTCGACTATGCGTTCAAAGGCGACTTCCTTGCGTTCGTCGGCCGCCAGAATGACGCTGCGCACGTGGTTTAACAAAGCCGGCAAATCCGGATCGTCGTCGAGCCGGAAACGCAGCGGCAGTGTGTTCGCAAAAAAGCCGATGATCGACTCAAATTCGGCGCGGTCGCGGTTGGCAGCAGGCGAACCGATCACGAGGTCTTTCTGGCCGCAAAGACGCGACAGCAGCGCCGTGTACAGCGCTGCACCCACCATAAAGGTCGTTGTGCCGAATCGGCGCGCAAGGCCGCGCCAGAGCTGCGAGTCCTCTGGGCTCAGGTCCAGAATCAGCTGCGTGCCGCTCGCCTCCTGAATCGGCGGACGCGGATTGTCCAGCGGCCAGTCGACGCCCTGCGGAGCTTCGCGCAGCTGCGCTTTCCACCAGGCCAGTTGAGTCTCAAGTTCAGCGCGGCGACGCTCGGAATTCTGCCAGGCGGCCACGTCGGCAAACTGCAGCGGCAGCGGCGGCAGCTCGGGCGTGCGGCCGGCCAAAAATGCCTGGTAGGCTTTGATAATGTCGCTGTTAAACACATCCATCGACCAGCCGTCGGAGATGATGTGGTGCTGCGTCACAATCAAAACGTGGTGCTGCGCCGTCAACCTGATCAGCCGCACGCGCAACAGCGGCGCATGCCGCAAATCAAAACGGTGCTCGCGTTCGGTCGAGATGATCGTGTTTAACTTTTCGCGCGCGGCGACCGTGGACAGGCCGCTCAAATCTGTTAACTCACCCAGTATGCCCGTGGTCGGCGGCTCGACGACCTGAAAGGGACGTCCGTCGGTTTCGCGGAAACTCGTGCGCAGACTTTCGTGACGAACCAGCATGTAGTCAAAGGCGGCGCGCAGTGCGGCTACGTCCAGCTCGCCGCGCAGGTCCTTGACGTCGAACATGTTGTAGGCGTTCTGCTGACCGGCGGCCATCTGGTCCAGAAACCAGAGGCGCAGCTGCGTGTGACTCAACGGCAGGGGTCTTGAACGGTCGGCCGGGCGTATTTCCGGCGTCTCGCCGCCGGGCGCGCTGCCGGTGCCGCGCAGAAAAACTTTCAGCGCTTCCTTGTTGTCGCGCAGGCGCTCTTTAAGCTCGGGCGTGAGCGCGCCTTTGGGTGCGGAAAAACGAAGCACGTCGTTTTCCACGAGCTGGAGCTTAACGCCGCGCGCAACCAGTTCATCGACCAGCGCCTGCAGTTCGGTGCGATTGTTAACAGCCTGTACAGCGGGAGAATCAATGCTCATATCTCCCCCTCTTCAAAGTCGTCGCCCGGCAGATTGCCGTAGACCGTCGGCAGATCGCATTCCAGCGCATCGGGCAGCATGTAGGCCGCCAGACGGCGACGCAGAAAACGCTGCATTGTCCTGAGTTCCGGCAGCGGCGCATTGGCGGCGGGCGTAATGCGCACGGTTAACTCGTTCAAGACCTGCGCCGCGACGCCCGTTTCCGCGGCAGGCGTTACCAGTTCGGCCCATGCCACGTCGGGATGCTGCTCCACGGCGGTGCGCAGTTCGTGCTCTTCAAAAGCAAAGCCGCTGCGCGTCAGAAACTTGCGAGTGCCCAGTAATTCAATTTCTTTGTCATCGCTCAAACGCGCGCGCAGACAATGTGCGTCGTCCGGTTCGGCAGCGTTGTCTGCGGCAAGCTTAAAATGCCCCGCAGCGCCCGGAGCTATGGGGCGGCCTTCATCATCGCTCCAGGTCAGGTCGATGCCCGGGGCGATGCGACAATGCGGCAAACGGTACTCGTCGGCGTCTGCCGAGGTAAAGTCACGCCGCAAAACGGTCCGGCCGCCGCTGCGGCATTCGTAACGCAGAGCCGTGTTCGGATAGAAGTAAAAGTGGCGACGCAAAAGATAAACGGAGGGAAACTCGCCAGTTAAACAAACGCATGTGGGAGTCGACAATCCGGCATGCCCCGCGTTTAACAGATGCAGTAAATAATCGCGACTGTTGAATTCACATTCATCAGCGGCCGCAGGTAGATCATTGGTGGATGTCGATGGTCGCTGCAAATTTTCGGGCGCCGCCCCGATCAGACGCGCAGCCAGATCGCGAATAGGCAGCTCCGGCACTTCAACCAGAAGTCGTAGCACCGCGCTGAACGTCTCCCGCATCCGACGCACCAGCGACACGCCCAGCGCATCGCTGTTGTACTTGACGTAGCCGCGCAGCTCGCCTTCCATCAAAGTCGCCTCCAGCGCAAGGTCAAATTGTCCCGCCTGAAGCGCTTCGTCGATCAGCCGCAACTCCAAACCCGCGTAATCGACCGTCTTTGCGCCGTGCTGCGCCAGAATCAAACGTCGCATCAGTCCGTCCGTCGGCAGGGTCTGCAACGTGAAAATCGACTGGAATACGGGTGTGCAGGCCGCGCTGCGTGGAGTGTCGGTGGTCGCCACAATCTCGCTGAACGGCAGGCGACGGCGGCGCAGTGCAGCGGCGACAGAATGTTTAAGTGCGGAGAGAAATTCCAACAGGCTCACATCCGGCTGCGGACGCGCGCGCAGCGGCAACATATTGATGTGGTAGCCGACGCTGTCGCGCATGCGCGGCATTTCGCGCAGGTCGACAGGCGTGCCGACCACGACGTCGTCGCTGCCGCTGTACAGGTGCAGCATCAGGCTCCAGCCGCCGAGCAAAACAGTGTAAAGGCTGCAGTCGGCTTCACGCGCCAGCGTCCGGAGTTGCTGCGTCAGTCCGGCGTCGACGGTAAAAGGCATCGAATCACCGATGGATCGGCGCACAGGTCGGCGCGGCAAACGCACCGGCAGCTGGAGCAGCGGCGGCGCGCCGTCCAGATACTCGCGCCAGAAAACGCGTTCCTCGTCGGCCGCCGGCGAGTCCAGGAACGTCCGCTCGGCCTGCAGCGCGGCGTCCAACGCAGCGGCGGTTTGCAGCGCGGCGCCCGAGGACGAATTCGCTGCATACAAACGCCACAGTTCGTCGACAAACAAAGTAATCGCCCGGTAGTCAACAATGATGTGATGCGCCGCGCAAACGAGAATGTGTTCCTCACCGCCCGCCGAATGTGGCGCGCTCAGCAGGACAAAACGGCTCAGCGCTCGCGATGCGTCAAATGATTCTTTACCGGCGGCGACGGCGGCTCTCTCCAGTTCGGCGGCACTGTCCGTAGATCGGAGTTGCAGTAAAAGATCGGCGTTGTTCACGACCAGTTGCACGGTGCCGGTGTCCGAGTCACAGCGCGAGTTAATCAGGGGGTGGCGACGCCCAAGCATTGCGACGGCTTCCTGCAGACGCGCAAGGTCCAGCGGACCGCGTATGGCGACGAGGGCGTACAGGGCAAACATGTCGGACTGCGATTCTTCGTTCTGCAGCAGATACATGGCGGCCTGCCCCGTAGTCGCGTCCACGCGCCCGGATCGATTTTGCGACCTGCGTCGGATCAATCGTTTCAGCAGCGAGCGTTTTTGCGCGGGGCTCAGTGTGCTGAGAGCCTGCGGCATTGCCTGTTTCATGCCTGTCGCGGAATGGTGACCGGAGCGTGTGCACCCCAAGCGGTGCGTACTGGATCGTGCATTAATGATCGCGCAATATACTCAAAATTCGCCTTAGCGGACGAGCGGCAGGGAGCCCTCACTGTGCCTCCGCCTCTTCTTCGACCTCGCGTTTCCAGCGCTCCGAAATCGTCGAGGCGTCCTTGTACAATTCGCGGAAGTGCAGCGTCATTTTTTCGGGGTCAAAGGAGAAAAAGCTCCCGCCCGATTCGTAGTGGTAGATAAAGATTCGGCCCACGGCCCAGGTAAATGCCGCCGCAAACACCGGCATCGCCAGGAATCCCACCAGCCGTCCGATGCCCGAGAAAAACATCAGTCCGCGCCCCGCAGCCGACACGCCCAGGGATGTCGCCGTCAGCGACGACAGCAGCGAAGAGACGTAGGTTTTGCCGTCGTTTTCCGAAAATTTCAGCCCGTAGAGTTTGGTCAGGCGACGCAGCATTTTGACCTGCACCACGGTCAGCGCGGCCACATCAAGCACGGGGATCGGCACCAGTCCGGCTCCTGCCGACCAGCCGCAATATTGTTTGACGAGCGCGCGGGCATTGCGCAAACGGCGGCGTTCCTCGGAGGGCGTCAGCGGCATCATGGTCGCTTCCACCACGGGAATCTCCTCCGTTTTGGGCGCGCTGCCTGCTTCGTCTTTGGCCGCGTTTTCCGCTTTCGTCGAGGCGTCCGATTCTTCGCTCTTTTGCTCCTGACCTTCGCTTGAAGCCGACGCCTTATCTTCTTTCATCTCAACGGCTTCAACCACTTCTTCTGCGGTGATTTCTCGCTCTTTTTCGGTTTTTGTGGATTCGCCTGCAACAGCCTCGGCGGCGGCGCTCGCCTCTTTTTCAGCAACAGCCTCGGCAGCTGCGCTCGCCTCTTTCCGACCCTCTTGTTTGTCTCCGCGTGTGGAGCTGCGACGCTTCGAACCGGCAGCTTTTTTGCGTGGGGTTTTTGCTTTGGTCGGTTCGGTGTCCGTGGATGCGTCGGAGCGCGTATCGTTCGAAGTTTCGTCGGAAGCGGCGGATTGTGCGCCGGATTCATCAGGTGATTCATACAGGCGGCGGCGCGTGCGGCGTTTGGGTCGCGGTGACTTGTCCTCGGAATCTTCGTCGGGAAACTGTGTCATGATTTGAGCCTGAAATTAGAGTGCGGAATCGATGTGGAGAATGTGCCTGACGTAGGCGTCGTAGTCGTCGGCCGCGCCGTTTTTGCGGCGCGCTTCAAAGACGGTGCGTCCTTCGGCCAGCGCTTTGGAGAACTCCGAACTGACGCGTATTCTGAGCGGAAGCAGCGCCTCGCGGAACCTGCCGCGCAGCTGCTCAAGTGTTTTGTCGCTGATTGCTTCGCGCCGATCGTAACGCGAATACAGAACTTTTACCTCGGGGCTCTGCAGCCCGAAGGTCTCGCAAATCTGACTGATTTCCTGGCGCGCCAGTTCGAGACCTTTGATCGAAAAAGGATCGCTCCAGACCGGCACAACCACCGTGTCGACGGCACACACGCTGGAGATGACGGCCGCGCCCAACGAAGGCGGACAGTCGATCACCACCAGGTCGTAGCCAAGTTCACGCAGGCGTTTGAGTGTCGCGGCCACAGCCTGTTTTTGTGCCGCCGGCCGCGCCATCGCCGAGTCCAGCAGCGAGTTTTCCAGTGCCGAAGGCAGCAGCGTCAGGTGATCCTTTACCGGAACAAGCGCTTCTTCCAGCAACTCGTCCGGATCGTTCCAGATGTCGATGAAGGTCGCGGCATCGTCGTCCGGCGTCACGCCCAGCGCGAGCGTGGCGGAACCCTGCGGATCCAGATCGAGCAGACAGGTTTTGAATCCGTAGCTGGCGGCGCGCCAGGCCAGCGTTATGGCCGCCGTCGTTTTGCCGATTCCGCCGCGCAGATTGACGTGCGCAATACTGCGGAAGCCGTAGTCGACGCCGACATTCTTCAGCACCTGACGAACCGTTGCCGGATCGAGCGACTTCCCCACCAGCGGCAAACCATCGAGCTGCTCGTAGTCGCGCGCGAGCATGCGCGGCCTGCGGCGCAGAATCTCCGCCAATCCGGTGAGAGTCATCAGGTAACGATTGACGGACATACATCCGACTCCGGAAAAATGGAAGGCACGGTGCAGCAAAGCTTGTGTGCAAAGATACGTTGAGCGGGTGGAAAGTCAAATCACCTCTCGCTGCGCGACTAACAAGAGAATCCGGCAGGGATTGAAAAAGGCGTGTGAGCGGCTCGGCCTTGAATGAAGCTTTTCAGCACGTCCGACAGAATGAGTCACCGCAGCGAATACGTAGACACTACGTATTGACAGAGCAATTTCTAATGACCAACTTTTGCACAGAGAACAAAAAGCAGGCTGCTGATTCCAATCATTCAGCCAGGAGTTAACGATTGAGCCGACCGAGGCAAAAGGCGGATCATTTGAAAACTGAAATTGAACCACACACCTGTTCCGCCACCTGCGGAAGAAGATTGTTTACGTCAATCCGAGCGCATGTCGTCCGGACAAATACTGCGATGTTTTTAGCGGCCTGTCTGTTCATCGCCATTGGTGCAAGTTCACAAACCAGGGCCCAGCAGGACAATACTCCCGCCTCCGGCGAACTGCGTTTGTCGCCGCTTGCCATGTCTCTGCCAATTCCGAATGCCGACAGTTTGAATTATGAGCAGACAAAGAATCTCTTCCAGTCGATCTTCGAGGAAAAAGTAAACATTGGTGCGGACTCATACGCACTGTGGGACGACATCATTTTCCGCATAATCGAATTTGCAGGCGATGAAATCATCGAGGTGACGCGGAATGGAAAAATCACCATTAAAAGCCCCTGGGTAGCCGCACTGCTCCAGAAAAAATTCCGCGATGACATTTCCGAGCTGCAAAAATCCACGATAGATGGAACCACGGACATTTACCTGCCGGAAGACCGTTCCGATATTCACTACCTGACAATTGTGATATTGGAGATCATTGCGGAAAACCTCAATGAAGAATATCTGGACCGGATTGACCCGGACATCACAACAATCCTGAAGAAGCTTCCCGATTATCTGAGGCAATTGCGAAACAACATTCCGGAAAATCAAAAAGCCTGGATACAATTCATTCTGGAACGCGGCTACGATGACAACGTCGTTGATGCAAAGACAACTCTGATCAAAGCGATTGAAGTGGTGTTGAAGTCTTCCATACTTTCGCAGTTGGGGCAGGTTTTGCTCGCGGCGCAGGCAGTTGAAGCCATACCGGCCATCGTAAACGTTTTGCAGGAAAAGTTGGACCGGTTGAAGTTTGTCCTCATCTACAATGATCCGGCCAAAGACAGCAAACAAGATACAGAGCTCGATGCACCAACGGAACTACCCGACAGCACCCGTGAAAAAATGGATGAGAAGGATCTGGCAGAATATGAAAAACAGGTAATGCGCGACACCACGTTCAGCAGCAGTATCTACAAAACTTCAAAGCGAAAGAAGTCGACGTTTGAATTGAGCATTAGAAAGATTGGTGACCCGACGGGAGCGCCACTTTTCAGTCGAAAATTCGACACGTTCGATGAAGCGGAGATCATGCAAATAACCCTGGGCGTCATCCAGGCGCTGCAGGATACGGTGATTCAAACTGTCCAACAACAGTTGGGACCATCACATCCGGTTGCGGTTTACAGCAAGGCGGTTTTGAGCAACCTGGTACAGGTATTACAGTCCAATTTTGCCAAGCTGAGCCGGCTGATGAAAAACCACGTCCAGGAACAGCAACAGTATGTCATACGAATTCCGCCGGAGCTTATCGACAGCCACTCCGACAACTCAACGGAATTGCGGAATGAATTCATTGTTAAGCAGATCCGGGCCTTTATTGTTAACCGCCTGCCACTTTACGTCTTCGCCTGGCTTAAACAAACTTCAAACCTGAAGTTTATGACCAATCTGAGTTTCAGCGAGAGAGCCGAATTTGGAACGACACTGAACTACACCCTGGCCAACTCACACGGCAGCTGGCGGGTCGAAGTGTTCACCAACCTTTTTGTCAACAATATCGGAGGGCAGGAAAGCTATGGAACGGCCAATCTCTTTGCCGGTCTGGCCGTTGGATACCGCTTCGGTTTAACCGGCGGTCTTGGCATTTATGCGGCGAATTCATTTGACCTGGATCTGATAAGCAGCGCCGGCGGACATTTAACCCTGGGCAAGATGCGACTGTGGAAACTGAGATTTGTGCCGCGACTTTTTGCCGAATTGCAGGCCGGCAAATTCTATGGTGAAGATGTGTGGCGCCTGCGAAACGGCAGCGCCGGAATAATTTTCAAATTTGACTCTAACCCACTGATAAACTCGGCCTATGTCAAGGCTTACATCCCGGAAGGCTCCGGTACGGGCGACTGGACCTACACGGCCGGATTCAGCACACCGCTGTTCGGAGGAGACGACTGATGCCACGTTTAGACTTGTTCTTCAACCGATTCCTCTGCCCCGCCGTTCTGTTGGTACTGACAACTCATGGCACTCTTCTGGCCGGCAGCGACAACGTGATAAACTTCTTCGCCAACAACAACCGCCTGGTGGGTTCGCCTGTGGTGGATGATGACAACTATTTCCGCTTTTACCCCGACGAAGCCATGGCCGAGCATGTGGAGACGGCCGTGGTCCGCTACTTTGTGCGCAATTCGGTTAATCCAATTGCACTGACCAAACGCCAGAACGGCCTGTATTGGGAAGGCTTGTTAAACAAATTTCTGATCGGACATTCGATACAACGCGTAGAGGTCGTGGTAAGCTATAAACGCACGGACCTGAACGAGCGTCTGGCGCAGTACAGTATCGACTCCAATTGCGCAGACCTGCGCACCTACTTTGCCTTGTGCAAAAGCGATCAGGCCTTACTTGCTCTGCTGCAGGCCACACCCTGCGAGGACTCGCATCTTCAGGAATCAGACAGCACAGGCGCTCCGCCGACCGCCAACTCCGATCGAAAAACCGCGGGCTCTGCGCCCAACACCGCACGCGTGTTTGTTGACATCAGTTACGATTCCACCGACGGCAACGCAACAAATACATGCTCAAACAACTGCAGCCGCCCCTGCCGTTGCGACGCGGCAGCGCAGTCCAGCAAGCCCAAGGTATCTGTTCTGGTCGAAAATCCACAGTCGTTAAAATCTACGCAGCTCAATTCCGGGGCAGACGGCGGTGTAAACAAGGTCGAGATTGAGCGCGACATGTTAATACGCAATGCTGCAATTCAGATGGCTACGGCCGACAAAAATCAGATGGCCTATCTGGACAACAGACGCGGCAGCCTGCTCGACATCCGCTATACCGATGCCGGCGAACAAACGATTGAACTGGTGTATCGCAACGACAAACGTTCACTGCGATATCTGCAGGCGGAAGACCCTAAAGAAAAGGTGGGGCAGTTTCGCGTCAGATTTGTACCTGTTTCAATTTTTGCCCCCGCAGACACTGCAGCCGGCGACCTTGAAGGTCATACCGACAAATTGATTTTCGAGTTTGTGTTAAGCATGGGTTACAACGTCGTCAGGGACGACAGCTTTTTCCCCGACGCGTTTGATTTTAACCGTCTGGGCGTCGGGTTTGCAATGACGATGAACAGCTTCGACGCCAACGCGGAGTTCCTGGCACTGGCATTGACCTACGACGTAAACAACTACTCTTCGCTGTCGGTGGGCTACAACATTCGCAACGTGGACAAGCCCTTGTACATCGGATTGGGAATCAATCAGCGAGTACTGGAGGAATTGTGGGACCATATTGGCGGCGATTGAGCTCCGCCGCCGGATCACTCTGCGGACCGCACTCCAAGCCGATTGCCGTTCTTCAACACAAGATCACACAGAATCATGTAAATCTCCGCTTTGTTGCTGCGCCGGTGTAAAACCAGATTCCCCTTTTTACCGGCTTTGAAATCCGCGTTCAGTACGGACCACTGATCCGCAGCGGGATCGAATGTCTCGCCTTCCACGGATGCGCTCAGCGCTCCAGATTCAACGCCCCAGTGTTGCTCCAGCCATTCTACCACAGCCGCCATTTGCATTACGGACAAATTGGACAGCCAATCGATTAACTCCTCACGCTCCACCGGCGTCAGACTGCCTTGTTCGGAGGCGGCATCGATGTCCATTCCCGGAGGAAGAACGGCCGGCGTATCGGCTCCTCCCTGCTGCGGGCCGAAGGTCGCATCGAATTTTTGCTTCAGGTAGCTTTGAACGTCGAGGTCCGGCGCGAAGTCGGTCAACATCATTGCAATGGTGGGACGGGTCGGCAGAGACCGGAGTTCGGCAGGATCAAATTCCAAGGGCTGTTGTGACATGGTTGTATCTCGATTTTGGGTGAATAGATACCGTTCGCCTTGCCAAATGAAGTCTTCAGGCCCGGCTCCCGGGTAGTCTTACGTATTTTAAAGCTCAATCTCGAATTTAGCGATTTTTGGCACGATAACGTTTTTGAGCTGTGAGCCCTTAGGGCTCACAGCTCCTACGTAGTTTTACGTATTCTTACCGATCAACTTCAAGTTATACAATATCCGACGCCGTCAATTCCCGAGGCTGAACTCTTACGGTCTGAAGACGCACGCGCAGCTTTCAAACGTCAAGTGCACCTCAAACTACGCACTGCTAATCATTGTCTCCGCCACAGTCTCGCAGGCCGAAAACTCTGCTCCCGCCGACAAACAACATCCTCAAAAAGCGAGCCGGTACGGCGCTGCAACTCAAGCGGCGTTAGCAATCACATGTTCTCGGGTTAACAGAAAATCGGCAGGCCACGATTCTCTAAAAATACACCTGAAAATCCAGATAAGCCGACGACGGAATAAGGCGGTATTCGTCCACCGCAAGGCCGTCGCGACCGCCCGCCGCAAGCAGCAAACCCACGCCCAGACTGGCTTCGTTACTCAGTGAATACTGACCGACAAGCGTAACAAACCCGCTGCCGTCCGTCAGATTGCCGAGAAAAGCCGCGGATACGGCAAAAAGTGGGTGCGCCTGCCAGCTGCCCTGCAGCGCCAGGTAGTGACGGCCAAGATTCAACAGATCGCCGTTCAGCAGTGCCAACAGATTGTAGTCCGCCGGGTCCGCCGCACCAGCACCGTTGAAGTGATATTCAATCAGACCGTAAAAATCTTCGTTAAACTGGTAGTCCGCGCCGACGATAAACGAAAGAAAATCCTCGCCGCGGCCCTCGTCGTATAGCGAGTAAAGCGCTTCGGCGCGCAGGCCCGCAGTTAACAGATTGCCCGCCAGATCGCCGCCCACAATCAACCTTTTATCCGCCCGGCCCGCCATCAGCGCCAGGTCGTAGGTCGCCACGTTCGTGCGGAAACGCGCCGCGGCGTTGTAGTTGTTGAACTCGTTTTCCGCGTTAACCACCAGCAGCAGATCGGTGAAATTGCCGAAATAGGTTTTAAACGTCAGTGCGTCCGCGCCGTCCTTCTCGATTTTGGTAAATGCCGCGGGATTGACCGGATTAAACACGTCCGTGGGATTCCAGATGCGCCCACTGCCGAGACTGACGCGCTGACGCCCCAGCACGAGTTGACCAAATGAAGCATTGACCTTGTAATACAAACGATCGATATAATGCCGCAGAGTGAGGTGTTCTTCTTCCACCGGCTGCCACATCAGGTCAACAGCCTGACGGCGCGGCGTTGTCAGTTCGCCGTTAAAGGTCGCCTGTTCACTGCCGACCAGCGCCAGAACTTCGTACTCCAGATGCAGACTGTTGTTATTGTCCAGGTACAACACCGGGCGCAGACGCAGGCGCGTCAGGTTCACAAACTGTTCAGCCGAGGTGTTAAACAAAGCTGCCAGATCGGAATCAAAGTGCTGGTAAATCGGCATGTCCAGTACGTATCCGTTGAAACGCAGGTCCAACTGCGCAGAGGCAGTGGGCGGCCGAAACATTAACAACAACGGCAGCACAAGAACAAGATGGTAACGGCGGTGAGTTAACATATCCAGGTCCGTTTATCGGCTGACGTCTTCGATAATATTGCCGTCGCGCATGGTCAGCAGCCGACGGGCGCGCTCAATCACCTGCTGATCGTGCGAGGCAAAGACAAAGGTGATGCCGCGCTTTTCGTTTAACTCCTGCATCAGGTCCAGCAGGCGTTTTCCCGTGACGCTGTCGAGGTTGGCCGTCGGCTCGTCAGCCAGGACAACGGAGGGATTTCCGGCGATGGCGCGCGCCACGGCGACGCGTTGCTGCTGCCCGCCCGACATTTCGCCCGGGCGTTTATGCGCCAGATCGGCGATGCCCAGTTCCTCCAGCATTGCCAGCGAGCGCTCGCGGCGCTCCTTGTCCGGCATGCCCTGCAGCACGAGCGGAAAACTCACGTTCTCCAGCGCGTTTAACACCGGAATCAGGTTGTAGGCCTGAAACACAAAGCCGATTTTTTGCAGGCGCATCTCGGCCAGTTTTGCAGCAGACATATTGGCCAGCGACTTGCCGTCCAGAAAGACCTCGCCGCGTGTAGGCGCATCCAGCGCGCCGATCGTGTTGAGCAGCGTGGTCTTGCCCGAACCTGACGCGCCGGCCAGCACGGTGAATTCGTGCTGTGAAATCGACATCGTCACGCCGTTCAGCGCGTGAACGGGAACGCCGTTGTCGTCGTAAATCTTGTAAACGTCCACTGCCCGAATAATGTCCATGATCACAGCGCCGAAATGTTAAACATAACGCATGGCTTCCACCGGCTGCAGCCGCACGGCCTTAACAGCCGGATAGACGGCTCCCAGCGCCGCAAAAAGTGGAACCATGACAAAAGAGTTCAGGAATGTCGAGGCGGAAAATCGCGGGTAAATGCGACTGCCGACGCCCATGGAATGCAGAGCATCCGAGAAAATTGCCAGGTCGAGGCCCTGCTGATCAAATGGCAGGTGCGCCAGCCAGGCAATACCCGCGCCGACAGCCGTGCCGATTAGTCCCATCGTGAAGGCTTCAGCCAGAATCATCCGAAATATCTGCCCGCGTTTCATGCCGACGGCCATGAAGACGCCGATTTCGTGCACGCGCTCAAATACGGCCATCAGCATCGTGTTGACGATGCCGAAGAACATCGCCAGTCCGACGATCAGATAAAAAATCCAGATCAGCTCGGCATAGGATTCCATCTGCAGAATCAGCAAAGGCAGCAGGTCGCGGTATGACGCGGCTTCCACGCCGGCCGGCATGATCTCCCGAATGCGCGGCATGTAGGCCGCCACGCTGTCGGGATTGTCCACCAGCGCCACGATCTGCGCGCTGCGCGGCCCCGTTTCCAGCATCGTGCGGAAGTCGCCGATGTTCAGGTACACGTGTGTTTTGTCAAACTGCGAGTCAAAGGTGCGGAACAGTCCGCCGATGCGGAAGGCGCTCGACCCCATCTCCCCGCTGCTCCTGGAGGCCATCGCCACGACTTTGTCGCCGACGCCGACTTCCAGTTTTTCGGCCAGTTCCGCGCTGATCAGAATCTCGCCCTCGTTCGTCCCCAGATAACTCCCCTCCGTCACCGAACGCGCTATTGTTGTTATCCGCTGCTCGGATTCCGGTTCGATGCCGACCAGATTGACGCCGGATGATGCGCGCGATGAAGAAAGCAGGCCAAAGAACAACAGCCGCTGACTGCTGGCCGCTACAAAGGGCAGCGCGTCCAGTCGCCGCTGCAGCTCGTCCGGCTCGTCGATGAGGCTGTCCAGCGACGGGTTGTCGCGGAAGCCGTCCGCGTGAATCTGCAGGTGACCGACGTGCGCGCCGATGCGGTTGTCGAGCATCTGGTGCATCATGCCGATCGAAAATGCATCGCTGAGCACCAGGGCCAGAACGCCCACGGCCACGGAGACGAGGATTATCAGCGTGCGGCGCGGATTGCGCCAAAGGTTGCGCCAGGCCAGAGTTAACAGCATGTGATTACCGCCCGAACTGATCGCGTATCAGTGACAGGTTCAACAATGCTCAGGTGTAGCGTATGCCCCTGAGCGGTTCAAGTCGAAATGTTTTCCAGACGGGATAAACAGCCGCCAGCAGAGTGAAGCCGAAAATGTAAAGGCTGGAGCGGATGAAGATCATCGGCGCCAGCGAGGAGCGCATGATCGGCAGGAATCCCCACTCCTCGTAAATCTCCACCAGGTCGCCGCCCAGCTCGATCGGCGAGAAGGTCAGCCAGGCGTTGACGCCGAGCGCCATCGCGTTGCCAACCAGCACGCCCAACAGCGCCAGCAGCAGCACCTCCCACACGACCATGCGCGCAAGAGTTCCGTTGTTCATGCCGAGCGAGAGCATGATCCCGAATTCGCGGAAACGCTCCGTAACCGACATGATCAGCGTGTTCAGAATGCCGATCGCGATCACCATCGTCAGGAGCAGTATCTGAATGTCGCCGCTGATGCGGTCGAATTCAATCATCTGTTTCAGGCTGCTGAGCACCTCGTTCCAGGGCCGCACCACCAGATCCTGCTCCGTGTAGCGCGGCTGCAGCGCTTCCTGCGCCGCCGGGATGTCGTCAAGCGAGGGCAGCGCAATTGCCACTACGGACGCGCGACCCCACATGCCAAGCAACTCCTGCGACGTGCCCAACGGCATGAAAATTCCCAGCCGGTCCGATTCCGGCGAGCCGGTTTTGATCGTTCCCACTATGCGAAAGAAAAAGTTGCCAAGGTAACCGTCGAAACCCTGCGACAGCACCACCACCGAGTCGCCGATCGAGGCGCCCAGGTTCTCCAGCAGTTTGTAGCCCACCACGATGTCGAAGGCGTCGTTGTAGCGCAGGAAACTGCCGGCGTTCACCTTCTTGTGGAAATCGGAAATTCCCTTCTCCGCCGCGGGGTCCAACGCGATGATCATTACGCCCATCGACTTGTCGCCGACGCTTATGAGGCCGTCGCTGTAAATCCTTGGTGCATACGCAGTTATGATCTCGGCGCTGTCGAGTGGGCCGCGCACGGCGGCGTTGTAGCTGAAGCTGTTGCGGAGCGTCGGTTTGTCGGCGTAGTCCGGCGCCTGAAGCTGCATGTGCGACGAGGACAGCCGGATCGCGACCTCGATGTTCTCGGTATAGGTCCCCTGTTGCAGACCCACCTGCGCCGCCTGCATCAGGAGCGCAAAGGCGATGGCCGCCAGGCTGATCATGGAGCGCCGTTTGTTGCGCCAGAGGTTGCGCCAGGCCAGTGTAAGTATCAGACTCACGTTCAGCGTTCCAGTGCCTGAAAGGAAAAAATGTTGTCGGGAATGTCAATGTCGAACTCGACCTCGTTGAAACTCATCTCCGTGCTGTGGCCGGGTTTGAGTTCGTCGCGCATGATCCAGGTACGCGGAATCTTGCGTCCGCCCGCTTCGGCGTAGTCGCGGAAGACCTGACTGCGCACCAGCACGTTTTTTTCGTCGTAGTACAGAATTTTGGCCGGCAGAAAATCGGCACTGCGCACCCAGTATTCAATCACGCCCCAGACCACCGGCGCGTCGTCGTGCGGCTTGAGGCTCAGTTTCCAGCACTCCGCGCCTTCGGCCGCTTCGCTGCCGAGCAGGGCCACGTCGTAGTCGTCGCGCAGGCTGGATTCGCGCACCAGGTCGTCAAAAGTGTAGTCGGAGCCGTTCCAGGACTGCAGCATCATCGAAGGCGGAATTTTCACGGTCGTCTCGGTATTGCGCAGATACATCCAGATTTCATTGCCGATCTTGAGCGTTTTGTTGCCCGCTTCGCGTTTCGGCGCAATGATCTTGATCAGCGCCTTGTCGTTCTCCTCCACCCACCAGCTCTGCATCGTAAAGCTGCGCGTGTAGTCCGGCGTGACGACTTTCATCGTGTACTCGCCTTTGCTGCTCTTGCCTTTGAGCTGCTCTTCGCTGCGGTCGAGAATTTCGTCGGCCGTGGGCGTGTTCTGCGCCGCCGTCGGCCCGCACATCAGCAGGACCAGCAGCAGAGCGGGCAGGAAATTCCAGCGATTTTTCATGATACTGACCTTGTGTTTGAGTGGTTGGAGCAGTATTCCTTCACGAGATTTTCTTCGAAGTCGTCCAGGGGAAACCCGCGCGGCCAGAGCGACCAGGCGTGCAGTCCGATTCCATCCAGCAGCGCAAGTAGTTTGGCGGCTTCATACCGAACCGGATGCCGTCCAAGTTGCTCAAAAATTGCCTCGACCATCTGCCGCGTATCGTCGTACAGTCGCTGCATCACCGGCTGCATCTGCGCCGCGTGGTCCACTCGAATCAGCATACTGAAATACAGGCTCCAGAACTCGCCGTTTTCGCGCAGCATGCGGAAACTCATACGCAGTAGTTGTTCCAGCTGCCGGATTGGTTCATCCTCTGTCAGCGCAGTCGCGAACATCGTCTCCATCTGCTCCCAGCCGTCCTGAATCACGGCCTGCAGCAGCTCGTCCTTGCTGTCAAAATAGGTGTAAACCAGGCCCTTGGCCATCCCCGCTTCACGCGCCAGCAAGCTGATCGACGTCGCGTCAAATCCCTTGCGCGCAAACAGCCGCAACGCCGTGCGAATAATGTGCAGGCGTCGCTCCTGCCGCAGTGTTTCTATCTGTTCTGCTGTCCTTGGCGCCATCGACGTTCCGTCCTTTCCGCGGATCACACTCCGTTTTTGACTGACCGATCAGTCAAACATACGACGATATGTTTTCACCGCAAAGACCCGACCTGAAATTTCACGGATTTTTAGCGGTGGTTTGGACCAGATTGCAGCGCCCCTGCCTGGCGGCGGGCTTGCTTTCATGACCGCTTTGTTTGTCGCCGAGCCTGAAACGTCAAGGCTTCGAACATGTTGAAGGAAACAGAATGCATGGTCGCTTAGCTGACGTCAGCGGCGCCTTCAAACTATTATCGGCCCGATTTCTATCTGGTTTACCGGCAAAAAGAAGCTGGTAACTCTTCCATGTTTCTGGAAGAGTTGGCGAATTCTTCCTGCACCCCGAAAACTCAGGTGGTGGAAAAAAGGTTGTCTCATTTCGCTTGAAAGTCAGTGCCTCAGGCAATCAAACACAAAGCCGTTCCCCCACCTGCATCCACTCCGCGGGACGAGCGGCAATATGTTAAAGCATATTCTTAGTTTCAGCAAGGCTGTGTTTTCGCACGCGATTTGAAGAATCAATTGCGACCGATGGAAGTGTCCACCAGCTCGCTGCATCCGCGCACTGAATTAGTCCCCTATCACCACACTTCGACTCGCGCTGTACGGCCCGGCACGCATCACGATCTGATAGACGCCCGCGGCCAGGTTCGACACGCGGCGTACATATTCACCCGCGGCCAACGTTTCATTCGCCACGACCTCGACGCGCGTGCCGAGTGTGTTGTAAATCTCTACTGTTGTGTTGACCTCAAAGCCGGTTGAAAACTCAATGTCAAAACTTCCTGAAGCCGGATTGGGACTGGGCGTCCGCAGACCAAAGCCGATGCCTGTCAATCCGATGTTGCGCGACTGACTTAAACAGACGGGACTGAGCGGGATGCCGCCCGGGATAAATCGCAGGTCGATGCACGCGCCGCTCAATGAACTTGCCGTTATGTCGATGTGTGCAAACAGGGAGTCGTAGGGAAATTGAAAGACTGTCAGCGGCAGTTGGAACAGCACACCGCTGGTTAACACACTCTCGCCCATGCCGTTAAATTCGACGGAATTTGCCGCGAGGTCTTCAGTTACCGTCCAGGTCCAGCCGGGCAGCATGTCTTCGTGACCGCGGCGCAGACCGAGGCCGTTGAGCGGGTATTCGAGTGTCAACGACAGGTCAGTAATGTTTAAGTTTTTGATATCGGACGCGTCGCCATTTAAGCGGACCTGCACGATGCGTTCTTCGCCCGGCGTGGCGGGACGGTCGTTGAGACGCACAACTTCAAATTCCAGCTCGGCGGCGGGACGCACGTTAACAGTTACCGAGGCTTGCGCCTCACAGCCGTTGTTGTCGGTTCCGGTCACTGTGTAGACCGTCGTTTGTCGTGGTGCGGCGGTCGGCGTCGCCGAGTTGACATCGTCGAGGCCGTCGGCCGGTTCCCAGCGATAGGTCGCTGCGCCGGAGGCTTGCAGTTGAACGCTTTCGCCCGCGCAGATGTCAGCGACGGGTTCGATGTTAACAATCGGGTCGGGCAGGACTTCGAGTTCAACGTCAACGGTCGCCTCACAGCCGCCGCTGCCGCCCGTTACGCTGACGGTGATGTTATCTGTCACTGTTAAACGCGGCGTCGCCGAGTTTGCATCGTCAAACAATTCTTCGGGCTCCCAGCTGTACGTCTGCGCCCCGGTGGCTGAAAGCTGAACGACCGACCCGCGGCAGGCGGGCTCGGGGACTTCGATCTGAACGTCAAGCTCGTTCACAACATTGACGGTCACAAAGGCGCTGTCGACGCAGTCGGAGTTGTTAAATCCAAGTACGCGATAGTTTGTCGTTTCAGTCGGCGCGGCCTTCGGCGTCGCCGAGTTGACATCATCAAGTCCTGCGTCGGGCGACCATTCGTAGCGCTCCGCGCCGGATGCCGTCAACTGAACCGACTCGCCGGGGCAAATGGTCTGGTCCGGTCCCGCTTCAACCTCGGGTACGTCCAGCACTTCAACCAGTACGGAGTCGACAGCCTGGCATGCCCCGCTGCCGACCTGAAGACGGTATCTTGTCGTCTGACGCGGGCTGGCCGTCGGATTGGCTTTGCGGTTGTCGTCGAGTCCGGCGGCGGGCGTCCAGAGGAATTCCGCGCCGCCGCTGCCGTTTAACACAATGGACTCTCCGCGGCAGATCTGCACGTCCTCGCCCGCTTCGGCTGTTAACTTGTCCGCCACCGTGACGAGCACGGTGTCGCACTCCATGCATTCAAACTCATTCCAGCCGCAGACGACGTACTCGCCGCTGACATCTGGCGTGAAGTTTTGCTGCGGGTTGTTAATATCGCCGATACCGACGTCGTCACGCCATTCGTAGCGTTGCGCGCCTGTCGCGTTCAATTGCACGGCTTCGCCGCGGCACACGGTCAGATCGGGTCCGGCGTCGAGGTTTGGTTTCGGATTGACGCGCACGACGACTTCGCCGCTGTCCGCGCCGTTGTCGTTTTGTGCCACAAGTTTAACAGTAAACAGTCCGGGATTGCGATAGAGAATTTCGGGCGGCTCCGGTCCGTCGAAGCTTGCGGGTTCACCGCCTTCAAAGGTCCAGGACCAGTCGGCCGGGTTGCGGCGAGTTAAGTCTTTGAGTTTAAGGTACTCGCCGGCACAGAGGACGGTGTCGGCTTCAAATTTAACGTGCGGTTTGGCGCATTCGAGCCCGGCGTCGGGTGGTTGAGAGAGCCAGGAGCTGACGAAGGCCGGGAGGGAGCCGGGAAATCCTGCTTGCCGACCCTGCAAAAAAACGACACTATCCTGGTAGCCACATAAACTACCTTTGAGGTTGGGATTTTGAATAACATCGAGATGTGAATTCAGGTCAGCTATGTATATCTTTCCATCAAGACCTAACTGAATACTTTGGGATTCACCAATCGCTGTCAGTGGTGAACGCGGAGTGTTAATGACTTCGAGGCTGGCTTCAATTGCGGATTTGTCGTATAGTGAAATATCAAACTGAATAAGACTCTCATCTCTGTCATTACGAGTTACATAGAGTTTCTTACTGTCTGGGGAGAATTCGCAACCATAAAGTGAGCGCGATGGTAGTGGAATGTCAAGTTTGATAGGATCACTCAATCTCCCTGACATATTGTCAAATCGATAAAGCTCTGGGTATCTATTCCGCCAGTTAACAAGGCACAGGTAGCTACCGTCCGGTGAAAACTTCATGCCTCCAATTGAGAAATGCCAATTGGCGGGAGGCTGAGGAGTATCAACCACTGGAGGCTGAAATCCAATGTTGCTTATGGTGTCAAATTAGCGGTAATCGCCACGTTGGTCAAGCCTCAACAAATAAAAAGTGTTAAGTCGTAGGTGATGAGTCAGCACCCAATAACCTTCTCCGTCACAAGTTTGCGTTGCTGCAACTTTTTCGCTAACTGAATCCAATACGGGTATGTTCTTGATCCAAACTCTCCAGGAATCATTTGAGCCATTGTTGTCCAACACAGAAACACTCAAAATAGGGTTATGGTATTGAGGTGATGAGGAGGAACCGCCAGCAGCAAAGAAGTAGATACGGTTGGGTAAACCTGGCACTGGCAATAATAGAACGCCCTGTGTGGTTGTAACAGACCCCAGCAGGCCTTGACCATTTTCAATAAATTGATGGTCCGATCCCCAAATTGACTCCCCATTGGTATAGAGCATCAGTTCGCCGGTGCACGGGTCCGAATATGCAGTACAATTCTCTCCGGAAACAAGTGCACCATTGGTGTCGGCTCTCGGTACGTCATTTTCGAAGACTAGACCGGCATTAAAGCCAAAGTACCAATGTTTGGTTTGGAGTTGGGCATTCGCAGCATGAACACAACAGGTCCATAGTCCGAGCAGCAACAGCGCAAAAACAATACAGTTGTTTCGCTTGTAAAGCTGTCCACAAATGACGCTGTTACTTTTCACACTTTGTTACTCTCCTACCACCACACTTCGACTCGCGCTGTACGGCCCGGCACGCATCACGATCTGATACACGCCCGCGGCCAGGTTCGACACGCGGCGTACATATTCACCCGCGGCCAACGTTTCATTCGCCACGACCTCGACGCGCGTGCCGAGTGTGTTGTAAATCTCTACTGTTGTGTTGACCTCAAAGCCGGTTGAAAACTCAATGTCAAAACTTCCTGAAGCCGGATTGGGACTGGGCGTCCGCAGACCAAAGCCGATGCCTGTCAATCCGATGTTGCGCGACTGACTTAAACAGACGGGACTGAGCGGGATGCCGCCCGGGATAAATCGCAGGTCGATGCACGCGCCGCTCAATGAACTTGCCGTTATGTCGATGTGTGCAAACAGGGAGTCGTAGGGAAATTGAAAGACTGTCAGCGGCAGTTGGAACAGCACACCGCTGGTTAACACACTCTCGCCCATGCCGTTAAATTCGACGGAATTTGCCGCGAGGTCTTCAGTTACCGTCCAGGTCCAGCCGGGCAGCATGTCTTCGTGACCGCGGCGCAGACCGAGGCCGTTGAGCGGGTATTCGAGTGTCAACGACAGGTCAGTAATGTTTAAGTTTTTGATATCGGACGCGTCGCCATTTAAGCGGACCTGCACGATGCGTTCTTCGCCCGGCGTGGCGGGACGGTCGTTGAGACGCACAACTTCAAATTCCAGCTCGGCGGCGGGACGCACGTTAACAGTTACCGAGGCTTGCGCCTCACAGCCGTTGTTGTCGGTTCCGGTCACTGTGTAGACCGTCGTTTGTCGTGGTGCGGCGGTCGGCGTCGCCGAGTTGACATCGTCGAGGCCGTCGGCCGGTTCCCAGCGATAGGTCGTCGCGCCGGAGGCTCGTAGCTCGACGCTCTCGCCCGCGCAGATCTCGGCGGCGGGTTCGATGGTAACCACCGGATCGGGCAGGACTTCGAGTTCGACGTCAACGGTCGCTTCGCAGCCGCCGCTGCGGCCCGTCACACGGACGGTAATATTTTCTTCCAGCGTTAAACGCGGCGTCGCCGAGTTTGCATCGTCAAACAAACCTTCGGGCTCCCAGCTGTAACTCTGTGCCCCGGTGGCTGAAAGCTGAACGACCGACCCGCGGCAGGCGGGCTCGGGGACTTCGATCTGAACGTCAAGCTCGTTCACAACATTGACGGTCACAAAGGCGCTGTCGACGCAGTCGGAGTTGTTAAATCCAAGTACGCGATAGTTTGTCGTTTCAGTCGGCGCGGCCTTCGGCGTCGCCGAGTTGACATCATCAAGTCCTGCGTCGGGCGACCATTCGTAGCGCTCCGCGCCGGATGCCGTCAACTGAACCGACTCGCCGGGGCAAATGGTCTGGTCCGGTCCCGCTTCAACCTCGGGTACGTCCAGCACTTCAACCAGTACGGAGTCGACAGCCTGGCATGCCCCGCTGCCGACCTGAAGACGGTATCTTGTCGTCTGACGCGGGCTGGCCGTCGGATTGGCTTTGCGGTTGTCGTCGAGTCCGGCGGCGGGCGTCCAGAGGAATTCCGCGCCGCCGCTGCCGTTTAACACAATGGACTCTCCGCGGCAGATCTGCACGTCCTCGCCCGCTTCGGCTGTTAACTTGTCCGCCACGGTGACAAGCACGGTGTCGCAGTCCATGCAGTCAAACTCATTCCAGCCGCAGACGACGTACTCGCCGCTTGCGTCGGGAGTGAAGTTTTGCTGCGGGTTGTTAATATCGCCGATACCGACGTCGTCATGCCATTCGTAGCGCTGCGCGCCCGTGGCGAGAAGCTGCACGCTCTCGCCGCGGCAGACGGTCAGATCGGGTCCGGCGTCGAGGTTTGGCTTCGGATTGACCCGTACGACGACTTCACCGCTGTCCGCGCCGTTGTCGTTTAGCGCTACGAGTTTAATAGTAAACACGCCGGGATTGCGATAGAGAATTTCGGGCGGCTCTGGTCCGTCGAAGCTTGCGGGTTCTCCGCCTTCAAAGGTCCAGGACCAGTCGGCCGGATTGCGGCGTGTCAAATCATTGAGTTTAAGGTACTCGCCGGCACAGAGGACGGTGTCGGCTTCAAATTTGACGTGTGGTTTGGCACATTCAAGCCCGGCGTCGGGCGGTTGAGAGAGCCAGGAGCTGACGAAGGCCGGGAGGGAGCCAATAGAGCGCTTGTCCATTAAAAAAACAGCGCTGTCTTGAAAATTGCAGGCAGCTCCTTTGGCATTCGGATTATTTATTACATCCAGGTATGAGTAATTGTCGCCAATGTAAATCTTACCATCCATTGCCAATTGAATGCTTTGAACCAGCCCAACGGCACCATCCCAACTTGAACTCGCACCATTTACGGCGGTATAACTGGATTGAATCGCTTCCTCGTCATAAGAAGCTAAGTCGAATTGAATCACATTTTCAATGTTGTCCACACGAGTTAAGTAAAGAAATCTGCTGTCAGAGGAAAACTCGCATCCATAAAGTCCATGAACAGGTGGTGGTAAATCCAATTTTATTGGATTGTTTAATTGACCAGTAGAGTTATCGAATTGAAACAGTTCAGCAAATCCACGTCTTTCTGACACCAAACACAAAAATCGGCCATCAGGTGAGAACTTCATGCCTCCAACTGAGAAAAACCAATGTGCAGAAGGTTGAATCGAGCCATTATGAGGAGGTTGATAACCCATGTTTCGAATAGTATCGAATCGCGTATAATTGTTGCTGTAATCAATCTTTAAGATATAGAACGTGTTTAACCGGATATGATGTGTTGCTACCCAATATCCTTCGCCATCGCAAGTCTGGGTCGCTGCAACTATTTCGCCCGTAGAATCAATGAGGTGTTTGTTTTTTATCCAAACACGCCAATCTCCATCTTGCCCCTTTCGGTCCATAATGGAAACTGACAAATTCGGATACACTGTTGACGGTTCGAATGATGATCCCCCGCTGGCAAAGCAATAATAGCGATCATTTTGCCCCGGTGCAGGAAAAATCAGTACTCCTTGCGACGTTGTTGTTGACCCCAATAGTCCTTGCCCATTCTCGATGAATTCATGGTCTGCTCCCCAGATTGACTCGCCATTAGAATAGAACAACAATTCACCTGTGCAAGGATCAGAATATGCGGTGCAGTTTTCACCCGCACGCATGGCTCCATTTGTATCAGGCTTGAGGCCATCTTTTTCAAAGACGAGCCCCGCATAATTGCCAAAGTACCAGTGTTTGGTCTGGAGTTGTGCTGGGGCATCCGAGTAAATCAGTAGCGAAAGAAGGACGACAGTCAAACATTGGGGAAGAGTTATGCAAGGTAGAATTTTCACTTCTATACCTTCACCTAAATTCACGATTGTTTTGGGAAATCATACTTATAATATAAGCACCGATCGATTCCAATAAAACCGACCGGTGCCACAAATTGCTATACTTTATTCGGACACCTGCTAGTTGCAAATGTCACTGCAACCGCCTCCATAAATAGAGCAATCATAAGTACCAGAAGATGGACTGGGAGTTCCGGCCGATAGCCCTGTAATATAGCCGTTCGTTTGGGTAATTGTCCAAACGACAACACAACAAGGCAAGGGGCCGCAAGCTCCCATGTTTGTAAATCCTCCTCCGCCGGCGCCACCCGAATATTGCTTCCAACAAGCCGGCATCAAAACAGTTACCGAGCCGTCAGGCAGAGGGCCGCAGTCCGAGAAATACATGCCGTGCAGTATAAGGTGTCGTACAATTGCATCAATGTTCGCCTTGGTCAGATCATGCACGCAATTCGAGCAATCTCCTAGAAATGTTGGATACACCAAACTATCAATCTGTAAGAAGCAATCTTCATCGCATTTAATTATCCGGTAGTAAACTCTGACATGGCAACCATTGGCAGCTAAGTCGCGGATCCGTGATTCTTCTGAGTAAAAATTGCAACCTTCTTCATCGATTTCAAGATCACACTGCGCAATTGCCGCCGTCGGCTGCGCAAACATCGACATGCCTACAACGGCAAATGCCATGACGGCATATCGCCATGCACCTCGGCATGAATTAATCAGGAAATTCATTCTATTCTCCATTATTGAGTTCTCAATGTGTGTTAGAAAGGAATTGATCTGTCGGTGTCTTATCGAGCATTGCAGGCCTAGCGGGCAACACTGACAGATCCTCGTTCCACAGTCTGGTTGATCTGCAGGCTATAACTATACACGCCCTGGTTGAGCATTTCCGCGTCAACTGGAATGTTGTGTTCGCCTGCAGTCATCATACCATCGGCCAGAACCGCCACCTCGCGCCCCTGAAGGTCATAGAGCGCCAACCGAACCTGGGAACGTTCATGCAGATTCAGGATCGCAGCAGCATTGCCTTCCAGCGGGTGCGGCCTGAAATGCAGGATATTGTCGTTGGCGCCGACATGGCCGACTACATCGCTTGCGGGGTTATTGTCAATGCTCTGGCGTTCAAATTCAGCCTCGCTGATCCACTCGTACCCACCGTCAAAAGACAGCCAGGCGTTGCCGTCGCGGTCGACCGACAAAATCAACGGCGGTCTGTTGTTCACAGGTGACACCGCGCCCGTCGCCGTTGATACTTCAGATGCGGCAATTTCAAGCCCATTCATGTCCGCGGGTTGGAGCTGACTCCAGGCGTAGCCCCCATCGGTCGAATAGAACAGCCGAGCTTCGTGATCTAAATAAAAACGCAGGTTATGTGGATCGATTCCTCCAAGGTGTTCGCTCAGAGATGTCCATTCATAACCTCCATCTACAGAAAAATGCAGTGTTCCATCTGAGTCCACCTGAGTAAGTACATTATTAGCCGCGGAAGCGGCACAAACAACGCAGGTACTCAATGCCAGGCAAGAGACGAACACCCTGAACAATGCTCTTTGCATGTTTTTTCTCCTTCATTTTCAGAGTTGTTGGGATCCTTACTGGCAAACTGTTGTACAAGTGGGGGCACAGGTTGCCGGATCCGAAGTGCTCGTACCGGCCGTTGTACCCGGCGTCCAGCCAAGTATCTCACGTTCGCAGCAGGGTGGATCGCCGCAGGTACGCCATTCATTCCCAAACAGAACCCAGCACTTGGGCCACGAAATCGTGAGATCGCCGCCCGCAGGCAGACTCAGTCTGTTGCCCGCCCCCAATGCGTATTGAATTGCATCATTGATCAATCCGGTTATACCGGCAGCATTAAACTCAGTTTCACACTCGGTACATGTAGTTACCAACGTAATCTTGTTGAAGTATACTTCAATAAAAAAATCAGGGACCTGATTACAACTGCGCGTATAAAACTCTACTTCAACCCAGCAACCGGGTGAATATTCCACCATCTCTTTGCGCACGGCACTCCAATTGTCATTAGGACAAAGATTCGTACAGCCCTGCGCGCTCAGATCCGGCGCAAAACTCAATGCCACGAGCAGCGCCGCGGCAATTCCGATGAAACGCTTCAACAGCGATCCGTTAAGCGAAACAATTGATTTTCGCATGTTTTCTCCATTTTGATGAAGTGTAACAAGTGTAATGATCCTTCTTTTCGTCCGTTTCGGGATACATCGTTCACCGGGATGTTTAATGGTTCGCCCGGTAAATTGGTACTGTGATCCATCCGCAATTTCGAACAAACAAAGGTCTGGCTGTTCGGTTTGTACTGGTACAAGCCGAATCAGTGAAAAAGCCGTAATTTTAACCTCTGAATTAACTTTTAATCAGAGGGATTCCTGCACGCCGGTTATGCAGCGCGTCGTTGAATAACGATATTGATTAAACAGCAGACGATATGCCGGGCCGGGGGGTATAGTCCGGTAATCGGTCTGTGCCGGGCGCAGTCTGCTGTGATTGAGTTGTGTATTCCACCGCGGTCGGAGTGTTAACTTCGACTGCGAAAGATGAGTGCAATTACCCGTCCATGACGGATATGTTTGTGACCCAGGTAAAGGTTTAAAACCTCGTGATCGTATGGAAGCGTTGCAGTTCCATCAATCTCGGATGTACTGATAACATGCCCTGGCCGCTGAAGTGACAATTGGCTGTACAGTATGGGCTTTTGCATGAATCAGTGCAACCGATGATTGCATTGGGATGCAATATAATCCCACAGGTGAATCTTTCCAATTCTTTTCGCGGTAATTTATCGGGGTTTTTTGAATCGTGTAGTTTCCATTGGAAATCGTTGCGACGGCGACTCGACCACTGTATCTCAAATCTGTTCAACTATCCATTCATCTATACCTCAACCATTCAAGCACGACCTGTTGCCGGCGCAACCAATGTTACTGCGGTGTTTGACTGATTTGGCAAGTGCACATCATCTTAAAACCTGAGGCAATAAATTCTGTACAACGCTTTCACATATGAAAGGCATGTGTGCGGTTTTGTCGAGATTTTCATTGCAGTAATTGACCATTACTCGCCTTTACACGCCCTTACTATTAAACCCTGCCCTGGTCAATCTTCCGTAAAGCTGCCTGGATAGTGATTTATCAGGTGGTTCCTGAATCCATCCTTTAAACTTTAAAACAAGTACAACAACAAATCCAGGTCTGTTAATTTATTTCAAGCAGAACCAAAGCGGGAGGCGCGGAGTCCGACAATCTCGCCGCTCCGCGCCTCCTCCCATTTGTTTAAGTCGGCTTCTATCTACGGTTCTATCTCAATCGCCTCATAGTCTTCAAACAACTCGATATTGGCCGCCTCGAACGTGCGCTGCAGGTCCGGCCAGCGATCGCGGAAAAACACGTTGACCATATCCAGGAACTCGCGCACGCGGCGCTCCGTGTCGGCGCGCAGCACAAGCGCGTTGTCGCTCGGCATGCGCCGTGACCAGAACATGAACCAGCTGGTGATGTCCAGTCGCGCCGAAATCGTCTCGTCGTCGCGGAACAATCCCTGACCGTCCGGCCGGCGCACCTTGTCCATCAGCGAGTCGATGTGTTTGTTCAACGCCGCGGCCGTGTCCCGCACCGCCGTAGCCAGGCTGTCCTTGCGGTCTTTGAGCAGCGCCGTCAGGCTGTTGCTCTGCGCTTTGGCTTCGCGCAGTCGGTCCGCCGCCGCCGTCGTAGCGGAAATGATCTTGCGGTACTGCTCGGCAAAACGATCGATATCAGCCTGGATCGCGGCGTTGAATTCCTCGCGCGGATCCGGATGCACGCGCACATCCGACGAGTCAACGTTTTCACCGTAGTGAATGCGCACCTTGTAGTCGCCCGGCGCAACCGGTCCGCCGTCCGGCTCGGGTGCGTCGCCTTCGGGTTTGGGTGTCGTCGGACCGCGCACGCCGCGGCGCGTCAGGTCCCACATTACGCGGTTGATGCCCGGCTCGATCTCGTGTTTGAGCGTGCGAATGGTGTCGGCGCCGTCGAGAATCTCAATGCGCACGCTGTCCGCCGGCATCGTTTTGCTCGTGTCCTGCGCAGCCGTCGTGTCCTTGTAAATGTTAAAGGTCAGCATCGCGCCGTAGTCGCGGTTCTCGCCGCGGAACTCGGCATCGGCGGCAAAACGCGTGCCCGAAGGCGAGCGATAGTTGGCCGCATAAGCGTCGGGAACCTTGAACAAGGTCAACGGACGCTGCAGGACGCCGCGACCGTCGCGCGCCAGACGGCGCAGAGCCGTAATGTCGTCAAAGACCCAGGCCGCGCGGCCAAACGTGCCGATGATCAGATCCGGTTCGTCCGGGTGAATGATCATGTCCATCGTCGAAACCGCATGCGGATAACCCTGCGTCCAGTGCTGCCAGTTTGCACCGCCGTCCAGTGAGAAGTACAGCCCAAGTTCCGTGCCGACGAACATCAGATTTCGCTCGACGTGGTCCTGCGCAAAGGACAGCGCATAACCGTTGACGTCTTTGTCGCTAACAAGGCGCTTCCAGGTGACGCCGAAGTCTTTGGTCTGATAGACATAAGGCGTCCAGTCGTCCAGCCTGTGATTGTCGATCACCACAAATGCTTCGCCCGCCGCATACTTGCTCGCTTTGATCTGCGTGACCCACCCGTCGCGCGGCGCGCCCGGAAGTTTGCCGGAAAAATTCGTCCAGCTCTGGCCGCCGTCGCGCGTCAGCTGAATGTTGCCGTCGTCCGTGCCGACCCAGATGATTTCTTTTTCCAGCGGGCTCGGCGCGATTGAAACGATCGTCGTGTAATTTTCGGCATTGGTCGCGTCGATCGTCAGACCGCCGCTCTCGTCCTGCTTCTGTTTGGTGCTGTCGTTGGTCGTCAGGTCGGGCGAAAGCAGCTGCCAGGACTCGCCCTGATTGTCGGTATAGTGCAGGTGCTGGCTGCCGTAGTAGATCGCGTCCGGCGTGTGCGGGTCTGCCGCAATTGCCGCATTCCAGTTGAAGCGCAGTTCCTCGTTCTGCGGGTGCACCGGGCGGATGTAGCGGCTCGCGCCGGACCCGATGTCGTAGCGCACCAGATTGCCGCCCTGCCACATCGCATAACCGGCCAGCGAGTTGCGCGGGTCCGGTACGACGTCAAAACCGTCGCCGAAGGACACCTCCTCCCAGTAGGCATTGCGAACGCCGCCCCAACGCCACACATAAGCCGGGCCGCGCCAGGAGCCGTTATCCTGCATGCCGCCGTAGATGTGGTAAGGCGTGTCGCGATCGACGTTGATGTGATAAAACTGCGCCAGCGGCAGGTTGGTAATAAAACGCCAGCTCTTGCCGCGGTCGTAGGTCACATTCAGGCCGCCGTCGTTGCCGTTGATCATGTGTTTGGGGTTGTCCGGGTTGATCCACCAGGCGTGGTGGTCCGGATGCACCGAGTTCCAACTCAACAGAATCGAAAAATCCTTCCCGCCGTCCTCGCTCACCGATACCTGCGAAAAGAGGTTGTACAGGCGGTTTTCATTCTGCGGATCGGCGTGGATCTCGCAGTAGTAAAACGGCCGGTTGCCAATCGATTTGTCATTGACTTTTTTGAAGGTAAAACCGCCGTCGTCCGAGCGATACAGCGCGTTTTTTTTCGATTCCACCAGGGCGTAGACGCGCTCCGGACAGCATTCCGGAATTGCCAGGCCGATGCGTCCCAGCTCGCCCTCCGGCAGACCGTCATCGTGCGTCAGTTGTTTCCAGTTTGCGCCGCCATCGAATGTGACGTAGAGGCCGGAGCCGGGACCGCCGGACTTGAAGAACCAGGGCTCGCGGCGGTGTTCCCACATCGCCGCAAACATTTTATTGGGGTTGGACGGGTCCACCACCAGGTCGGCGCAGCCCGTGCGTTCGTTGACGTAGAGCAGCTGTTTCCAGGTCTCGCCGCCGTCGCGCGTCTGGTAGACGCCGCGCTCTTTGGAGTCGCCCCAGGCCGAACCCGTCACGCCGACGGTCACGATGTCGGGATTGTCGCGGTGAATGATGATCCGGTGAATATTGCGGCTGTCGGGCAAACCCATGAGTCGCCAGTTTTTGCCGCCGTCAATCGATTTATACAGCCCCGTGCCGCCTGTGTGGGAGTTGCGCGGGTTGCCTTCGCCCGTACCGACCCAGATAATGTCCGGAATCTGATCGCAGACCGCCACCGCGCCGACCGAAGCGATATTCGACTCGTCCGTCATGACTTCCCAATCGATGCCGCCGCTCGTGGACTTCCACAAGCCGCCGGAGGCCGTGCCGACATAAATGGTCTGCAGATCGCCGCGCGGCACGTCGATGGACGTCACACGGCCGCTCATCCCGGCCGGACCGACTGGTCGCGGCGCCAGGCCTTTCAGCAGCTCCATGTCCAGCGTATCCGCGGCGGACATGAGTGCAAAGGAACTGAAAAACAGGCACAGAGGCAGGACAATCCGCGTCGCAAATCGCCGCGCATTTGTGCCGGACAAAAGCAAAAGAGATGTTGTGTTAAACTGCATGCGGCGCACCGGAAGAGTCGTGTTAAAAAACCCAAAAGATACGGACCGCCCGGTGCTTGTACAAATACGCGCCGCACAAAGTGTCGCGCGCCGCGCGCCGACGTTGTTGCTCAATCGCGGACTGCGTATATTCCGGCAAGGAAATCTGCACAGCCTGCGTCGCGGCATCAGAACAGCGCGACGCCAACGGGCCGAAATACAGGCCGCAAAGGGACTCAAACGGCGTCCTGCCGGAAACGCCGATTACATTACTCAAACGCGCATCTACAGCGGAGTGAACAATTTCATGGATGAACTGCTCGACCTCGACACGATCGAAATGCTCAAGGACATGGACGACGACGACGATCCCGGTTTTTTCTCAGAACTCGTCGATACATTTGCAGAGAGCGCTGAAGAAACGCTCGCCAAACTGGATGCGGCCGTCAAGGCCGGGGACGCCAATATGGTGCGCGAATACGCCCACAATATCAAAGGCTCCTCAGCCAATATCGGCGCAGCCAAAATGTCATCAATAGCCAAAGCCATTGAAAACCAGGCGCGAACAGGCAGCCTGGAGGGTCTGGAAGAACGCGTCGCCGAACTGCTCGGCCTCTTTCCCGCCAGCCGTGCGGCGTTGGACAGCTATCGTTAAACGCCGACCGCTTCAGCGCCCGGTGCGCCTTTTGATGCACAGGCCGGAAGAGCTCCGCGCCCAATCTGAATTTTCACATCCATTGTCTGTCATACTCCGGAGTACTTTCATGGATCAACATACGACCGACGGCAAACGCCGCAATTTTTTACAAACGCTCGGTGCGGGAGCCGCCGCGGCAGCCATCCTGCCCATCGCCTCATCCTGCCGCCGCGCTGAAACGCCCGAAGCCTCCAAAGGTGAAGGTGATATGGCCGAAACGCCCGAACACGAAAATTCCGTGGCCATGCACGATCAGGAAGCGGAGCACAAAGCGCCGGACTGGCAAACCGCCAACGCGCCCATGTCCGACGACATGTATCCCTACGTGCTGCCTTCCCTGCCCTACGCGCTCAACGCGCTCGAGCCGCATATCGATGCTATGACGATGGAAATTCACCACGACCGGCACCACGCCGGATACACGAACAAACTCAACGCCGCGCTCGAAAATCATCCCGAGCTGCAGCGCCGTACCATTGGTGAACTCCTGTGCAGCCTCGAAATGATTCCCGAGGAAGTTCGCAGCGCCGTGCGGAACAGCGGCGGCGGGTATTACAACCACAAAATGTTCTGGACCATTATGTCGCCCGAGGGCGGTAAAGAGCCCGAAGGCGCTCTGGCGGAAATGATTAACCGCGACTTCGGCTCCTTTGCCGCTATGATGTCGGAATTCGACCAAAACGCCGGCAAGGTCTTCGGCAGCGGCTGGGCCTGGTTGGTGGTCAACGGCGACAACAAACTGCAGGTTGTTAAAACGTCCAATCAGGACAACCCGATGACGGACGGCATGCGCCCGCTGATGGGCATCGACGTCTGGGAACACGCCTACTACCTCAAATACCAGAACAAACGCACGGACTACATCTCCGCTTTCTCCAAAGTCATCAACTGGGAGCAGGTGGCGCAGAACCTGGATGTTTAACCGCCCAGGCAACATTGTTTAATTGCAGGAATATTAACAACTGCGCTTAAACAACCCGCGAATTAAACAGCCGGATTCCATTGCAGCGCCGTCGGCCTGCGTCCTTCCGGCTTGCTTTTTGACTTTCTTGTTTGCCAACGAACCTGAAATTCTGTGTCTTCGGGTTCGAATGCCGGCTTGAACGCCGCGCTTCCCTACCGGGAGGCGCGGCGTTTTTTTTTGAGCTGAAAGTCGCGACACAAAAAAGTTGTTCGCCCGGCGGCCTGAAGTTTCTCTCTGCGAGACGAACAAAAGCGGGTTTAAAAGTGCCACAAAATGAAAGAGGTGTGCGGGAGCTGTTTAATCGTTAAAACAGCTTCACAAGCTTTTAATGAAAGTCTAATAAATGCGTGACGCCGGTACAATACCCCGACCCTAAGTTGCAGCAAGTTCAAATACGCAGCATGGAAGGAAGGGGCAATGAAAAACTGGTTCGCGGCTTTATTGAGTTTCGGTCTTCTCAGCACCGGCCTGATCGCCGACGACGGCGTCACCGCGTTTAAACGCTCCGGCGACGACCTGGCCAAAGTAAGCGAATTCTTCGACGCCAGATACAAGCCTTTTTACCACGGCGTCGCCTCCGGCGATCCGCTGAGCGACCGCGTCATCCTGTGGACGCGCGTGACGCCCGAGCAGGACGGCCCCGTAAAAGTGCAGTGGCGCATAGCCACGGATGTTGACCTGGAAAATGTAGTTAACAGCGGCGAAGTCGAAACCAGCATGGACCGCGACTACACGGTGAAAGTCGACGCCACGGGCCTGCAGGCTAACACGACCTACTACTACGGCTTCAGCGCGCTGGGCGCCAATTCGCTGACGGGGCGCACCAAAACCGCACCGACCGCCAAGGTCGACCGCCTGCGCTTCGGCATTGTCTCCTGCAGCAATTTTCAACAGGGCTTTTTTAACGCCTACGCGCGCCTGGCGGACCGCAACGACCTGGACGTGATCGTGCACCTGGGCGATTACATCTATGAGTACGAAGAGGGCGGTTACGGCTACAACGAGACGGCCAAACGCGGCCACGAACCGAAATCGGAAATTGTGACGCTGGAAGACTACCGCGTGCGCTACTCCTTCTACCGCCTGGACGAGGATCTGCGCCGCGTGCACCAGCAGCACCCTTTTATCGTGGTGTATGACGACCACGAAACGACCAACGACAGTTACAAGGACGGCGCGGAGAACCACACGCCGGGCGAAGAAGGCGACTGGAACACACGCAAAAACAACGCCTTGCAGGCCTACTTTGAATGGCTTCCCATCCGCGAGCAATCCGCCGGATCGCGCCGCACCTACCGCACAATTTCCTACGGCGGCCTGGCGGATCTGATTATGATCGACACACGACTGGAAGGACGTGAAAAACAGTTGCTGCCCAAGGGCGGCACGGGCGAGATCGACACGGCGGAGTGGTTTAATCCCAACCGCACGATGATGGGCGTTGAGCAGCGCAACTGGTTCCTGCAGCAGGTGACGCAGTCTCAAGCGCAGTGGAAAGTTGTCGGCAACCAGACGATGATGATGCAGGTGGGCGGTTTCCTGAACCTGGACGCCTGGGACGGTTATCCGGCCGAGCGCGAGATTATCTTCGGCGCGCTGGCGCAGAACAATGTTAACAACCTTGTCGTGGTAACAGGCGATATCCACTCGACCTGGGCGGGCGAGCTGACGAGCAATCCCTGGGACCCGAATGTATACAATGCCGAGACCGCCATGGGCGTTGTCGGCGTGGAATTTGTGACGCCGAGCATTTCCTCGGCCAACCTGAACGAAATCAACGACGCACCGCCGCGCAACCCGGTTTCGATCGGCACGGAGAACGCGCTGCTGGGCGGCAACCCGCACATGCGCCTTTGTGAACTGGACTCGCACGGTTATTTCCTGCTGGACCTGACGTCGGAAGCGGCGCAGGCTGACTGGTGGTACATCGACGAGCTGCTGGAGCCGAGCGATGACGAACACTTCGCTGCGGCCTGGTCGGTTAACGCCGGTGCATCGCAACTGCAATCGCAGTCGACTCCGCGCCCGGACCGCGCCAACGCACCGATTCCCGCTCCCTCCGACCCGCCGGTTTCGACGGGCTTGGAAGATCAGCCGACTGTTAACAACTCCGGCGTGGTGATCATGAGTCATTATCCGAACCCGAGCACTTCGGAGACGACGCTGCACTACATGCTGGCGCGCGGCGGCGAGGTCGAGATCGACTTGTTTAACATCCGCGGCGAGCTGGTGAAACAACTGCTGCGTACAACGCAGGAGGCCGGCGCATACACGTTTAACTTTTCGACGGCGGAATACGGCAGCGGCTTCTATCGCTGTGAAATACGGACTGCGACCGGATCGGCCGGCCGCACGATAAATATTATTCGCTAAAAGACTATCTCGGACCAAACACCGTCGGGCCCGCCCCGCCCGTCAAAAATCCACCTCCCTAACGGCGAAGCGTTTGTGCGTTTCGCCGTTATGCTTTTAAAGGGGTGATGTTAACAAGAATATCTCGAAAATTACGATCAGGCTTAACACACCATCGGCATGCCGTCGATTCATAGCTAAGTCGCGGCCACCAAAACGCTGTCGTTTGGACCACAGTCAACGGTGACGACTGACGACAACTCAACTGCGGGACTTCTCCGCGTTCCGGCATACCCAAACTCAGCGCGAAATCGCCGTGGCCCGATGTGTTTACCTGGCAGCCGCAGCAGAATACGATACAGGTTGGTGCAACATGATTTTACATGAGGTTTTCGGGGAATGTTGATTATGTCGGCGATTGACTGAAATCAGCACTATTGGAATTGCAGGTCAGGCAGGATTGAGTAATTACAGCCTGTTTTGTTTGAAGGGAACTTCAAGAATTATTCGTCAACTGCTGCTGTTCATCTCATCAGAGCATCAATTTGCTATGTGATTGCTGAATTCTGGCAAAATTCTCAGGAATCAGTCTGATCATAGTTCGAAAAGCCGTACTTTTAGTGCCAGATGTCCGTGACAGTGCAGAGAGCACAAATAGTAGAACAGAAGTTCTTAAATGGAATTCCGGCATCAAATTTTATCAGTTTTATCACATAATCGATGTAACTTAGTCGATGATTTTGCTATTTTGACCTAAGAACGTCAATAAATTACCAGACTTCGTTACATACCAGAATCTTTGATATCAGGTGTTGTCATGGTTTGGATGCACCAGCATCCTGCAATTCAGTCCAAAAAAAATGAGCTTAAAACCAAATCTTAAAATTTCTTTAACAATAAACCATACTACAGGAGGAACTCTCTACAATCTCTCAGGTGAGTAACAGACAGTCCCACTGAATACCCTCACCTCATTCTCTTTATCGCGCATCAACAAAAAGTCTTTAGCGCGGTAAGCAAGTAGTCTACTTATAAAATTCTGGAGTAAACATGAAACCGATTTTGCTTAAAACAGCATCTGTAGTTAATATTTTTACCATTCTGATTGTCACTTGCAGCGGGCTGTCTTCCTGCAGTTCTACCGATGAGCCCGTAGCACCGAATAAAGACAATGCGTCAGAACCTGGTAAGCCGCTGGCAATTGGTGATGAAATTCTTATCAATACTCATGCCAAACAACTGCTGTCATTGCGAAACGAGATGTCGGATCACGTACTCGAAGTAGATCCGGATATTGAAGAGCTAAGAAACGCCTTTCTTGCCAACGACGAAGCGTTGATACGCTCGGTGTTGCAACTTACTCAGACTCAAGTTGATTCGCTCGACTCTATTCTGACATACCACAGGCAAGGATTGATCAACGCTTTTCCGGAGCTTGAATTGTGCGCCGAGGAAATCGTGATGCCTGATTATGAAGTGTCCACAAATCAGTTTTTTGACAATTTTGACTACTACATGCTGCCTGTTGAGGAAATTGCTACGGAACAGGGAAATGAAAAGAAACCTTCCGATACAATTCTGGCGACTGCAAGCGAAGTCAACTGTCAGTGGGGACCATTTTTTGCGACTCTCGTGGCATGCGCAGGCACAGGACCGTTCATATACTGGTTGTGCGCCTATGCGGCAATTTGCGGCTTTTGCAATGGAGGATGGGTTGAAGATGCTTGTGGTCGCGATATTGAGATAGGAGGAGGAGGCTCCTGCATCGGCGACTGATTGCCAATTCGCTTTCAATTTTTTACCGACCTTCTATTTTACATTAACACTACATGAACTAACCCACAAATTTCGGAGAAATACATCGTGTCCACATTTATTATAGTTGCAATAGTTGTGCTGATTGGCGCGCTCGTTTTATTCATGCGCGACAAATGGAATAAACCTCCATTTCAACTGATTGCCATTATTTACCTTTCGGCGGCGGCCGGCTACTTTCTTGCCAATTCAATCAGCGATGAAGCTTACCGCACCGCTCACTTGTTTGCCATGGCGCTTTGCATCGTTCTACTGGCAATTCGCGTAAAAAAACAGATCTCTCATTCGGCGCCTGGCATGATAAATTAAACAATGACTTTTGAGATACCCCTGATGCGATGCGTCAGGGGTGTTTCATTTTTTGAGAAGCTCGCACCACTCCACTCTTCCCTCCCGCCGACGAGCAAAAGTCAAAAAAAGCAAGCCACGCCACGCGGGGCGAAGCGCTCATGAAGGCCGCCCCACGTCCGTAAGACTCGCTCTTCCAATCACCCCAAAAACAAAATAATGCGTAAATTCGGAGCTGAATCGGAGCATCAAACCGGAGACTTTGCAATGAAGATTGAACAAGCCGCCGCCCAGCTGGAACGCAGCGCCGAAATGATCCGCGTGTTTGCCGAAGGCGTCGATCCCGCCGATGCCGTTAAAAAGCCCGCGCCCGACAAATGGTCCATCATCGAGGTGCTCGGCCACCTGCTGCTGGAAGAACAGCAGGACTTCCGCCCGCGCATGGAGCTCATTATTTACCGCCCCGGCGTCGATCTTCCGCCGCTGGACGTCGATGCCGCCGTCAAAGCCGCGCGCCTGCAAACGCAAAAACTGGACCTGGTCATTCGTCTGTTCCTACAGGAACGCGACACCTCCCTGCGGTGGCTGCGCACTCTTGAAAACGAGGTGCTGGAACGCTACCACGAGCACCCCGAATTCGGCCGCCTTTCCTGCGGCGACCTGCTCCACTCCTGGGTTGCCCACGATCTGTTGCACCTGCGTCAACTGCTCAAACTGCAGCACGGCCTCGTTGAAGCCGCATCGGAACCCTATGGAATCGGCTACGCCGGAGCCTGGTAAACCCGCTGAAAAATCCCTTTAAATCCGCTCTTGTTTGTCATTGAGTTTGCAGGCAAGTGCCGCTTTGCCTATTTTTGCAATAGTTGAATATGCAACAATTCCGGCGGAAGCGGTGGAACAGGAAAAAACCAGCATTTGGGACCCGCGCGAAGAAGGCGCGCTGTACGAGCGCGAGCAGTCTCTTGGCTACCAACTGGCGCGCGCCAATCGCACGCTTGTAAACCGCATCAACCGCGCTTTTGCGCAGGCGGGACACGAGCTGACGATTGAACAGTGGGGCCTGATGAAAGATATCAGTCTCAACGACGGACTGCCGCAGGCGCACCTGGTCGACTGCGCCTGCAAAGACAAAACGAGCGTGACGCGCCTGCTGGAAGGTCTTGAGCGGCGCGACCTCGTCCGGCGCTCCACCGACGAACACGACCGTCGCCAGAAGAAAGTTTTCCTGACCGCGAGCGGCACGGCGCTGCTCGAACAACTCTTCCCCATCGTGCACGCGGCGCAGGCCGATGTGACGGAAGGCATCTCCGGTAAAGACCTGGCAACGGCGCGCAAGGTTCTGCGACAGGTGTATCTGAACGACAAGCAGGATTCGACCTGATTCCCCGACAAAACACCCTTTGTTAAACACGCATACGACCAGTCTTTTCAGCACAACAGCGCGATGGTTGTACATCCGCCCGCTCCGGAGCACAACGGTCGACATTTTCGCAACATTCCCCAAATTTTCTACCGGAATGTTTAATCATTTCGGCACGTCACTCTGAACGAGACATTAAACAAACCATGAAACTCTTTTTCCAGATCCTGATTCCGCTGGTGATTGTAGCAGCTTGTGTTATGATCGGCAGTGCGATCTTCGAGATGTTCCAGGATGAAGAACGGCCCGCGCCGCCGCAAACAGTTAAACTCGTGCACACGCAAACCGTGCACCCCACCGACAACGCCTATCCGATCGAAGCCTTCGGCAAACTGGTTTCCGCCAGCCCGGTCGACCTGATCAGCGAAGTGGAAGGCAGCCTCCAGGCGGGCGACGTCCGGTTTATCCCCGGACAAAACTTCCGCAAAAACGACGTGCTGCTGCGCATCGACAGCCGGCAAGCACAACTGAACCTCAACAGTACCAAGAGCGACTACCTGAACGCGCTCGCGACAGTGCTGCCGGAAATCAAGATTGACTTCCCCAATGAGTTCCCCGTCTGGGAGCGCTACTTTAATTCCTGCAATTTCGAGTCGGAGCTGGCGGAATTGCCGCCGGCGTCCAACCAGAAGATTAAACTGTTTCTCTCGCGCTTTGACGTGTACAAACTGTACTTCTCGATCAAACGCCTCGAAATTGATCTGGAAAAACACACGATCCGCGCGCCGTTTAACGGCTCGATCGTCAGCACCGACCTGCGCGTCGGCTCCACCGTACGCGCCGGAACACGCCTCGGACGCATCATCAGCCTGGATCAGCTTGAGGTTGAAGTCTCCGTGCCGGCCGAAAATGTCGCAGCCATCGATCGCGAAGCAAGCGTGATGTTAAGCTCCAGCGAAATTGAAGGCCGGTGGGAAGGCCGCATCCTGCGCGTCGGCGACGTCATCGACGATCGCACGCAATCGGTGCCCGTCTATCTGTCGATAAGCAGCATGGATCGCAATAAACTCTACGACGGCGTTTTCCTTCAGGCCAGCTTTGGCGGCAAAGCCATTCCCGCTTCGGTGATGGTCCCGCGTAAAGCCGTCTACGAAAACCGCTATGTCTACGTAGTTGAAAATGGTGCGCTGCTGACGCGCGAAATCCAGATTGGACGCAGCCTGAACGACAAACTCATCGTGCGCGGCGGACTGCAGGACGGCGACACCGTGGTAACGGACGTATTACAGGGCGCCTATGACGGCATGCCCGTGCGTTCGACCGTTTCCGCCGCAAACAACGCCGGTACCGCGCCCGCCGAAGCAGCAACGGCTGAACAGCCCGAGGCCGAAGCGGAGGTGCGCCAATGAAGTCAATCATCACCCTGTTTGTTCGCTATCCGGTCCTGTCGAACCTGCTGATGTTCAGCATTTTTGTGTTCGGTCTGATCGCGATGTTCAGCATGAAGTTCGCCTTCTTCCCAGAGATACCGCCGAATCAGATCTTCATCCAGGTGGCGTATCCCGGCGCTTCGCCCGAAGAAGTGGAAGAAGGAGTCGTGTTAAAAATCGAAGAGAATGTCGACGGTCTCGAAGGCGTCGAACGCGTCACCTCCGTCTCGCGTGAAAACTTCGGCCAGGTAACGATCGAAATCCTGACCGACGCGGAATTGGACAAGGTGTTAACCGACGTGAAAAACGCGGTGGACCGCATCAACTCCTTCCCCGTCGGCGCGGAAAAACCGGTCGTATTTGAACAGACCTTCCGCCGCAATGCCGCCTCCGTAGCCATCTACGGCGACGCCGACCTTGTTAACATGAAATACATCGTCGAGGATCTGCGCGACCGCATGCTGGCCTCCGACCAGATCTCGCAGGTGGAAGTCTCCGGGCTGCCCAAACTCGAGTTTTCCGTTGAAGTCTCCGAGTCCGACCTGCAGCGCTACAACCTGACGTTCAGCGAGATCTCGCGCGCCATCGCCGCGTCCAACGTCAACATTTCCGGCGGCAAGTTTGAAACCGCCGACGAGGAAATCCTGATCCGCGCGCGCGGACGCAACTACTATGCCTCCGAACTGGCTCAGTTGGTCGTACGCGCCAATCCCGACGGCACCGTCGTGCGCCTGGGCGACGTGGCCGAGTTGAAAGAACGCTGGGAAGATGTGCCCGACCGCACGCGCTACAACCAGCGCACGGCGGTTGTATTAAACGTTCAGAAAACGCGCAGCGAAGACATCATCGACATCGTCGACGAAGTGGAAAACCTCGTCGCCGATTTTAACGCAACCAACCCCGTCGTCGTCGCCGAAGTAATCGACGACCAGACGATCGGCCTGCGTCAGCGCATTGACCTGCTGATGAGCAATGGCCTCTACGGCCTCGTTTTTGTGATTCTGGCGCTGAGTTTCTTCATGAACCTGCGCATCGCCGGTTGGGTGTCCGTCGGGATTCCCTTCTCCTTTGCGGGCATGTTTATCGTCGCTTTTCTGAGCGGAATAACAATTAACGTCATCTCGACTTTCGGGATGATCATCGTGATTGGTATTCTGGTCGATGACGCAATTGTCGTCGGCGAAAATATCTACGCCAAATTTGAAAAGGGTTTACCGCCGTTCCGCGCCGCTGTGGAAGGCACGATGGAAGTCATCGGCCCGGTGACGACGTCGATTCTGACGACGGTGCTGGCGTTCATGCCCTTTTTCTTTCTCGATGGTTTTCTCGGCAAATTCATCTGGCACATGGCGCTGGTCGTCATCGCCTCGCTGATGTTCTCGTTGGTTGAAGCCTTTTTCATCCTGCCCGGTCACCTGGCGCACTCCAAAGGTCTGCGGCCGCACAATCAGGACGGCAAGGTTCGCAAGGCAATTGAAAAATTCATCGACTTTGTAACGAACCGGATTTACGGCCCGATACTCGACTTTGCGATGACCTGGCGCTACAGTATGGTCGTCGCGCCGATCGGTTTGTTTATCGTCACGATCGCCCTGCTCGGCACGGGCGTCATCCGCGCAACCTTTTTCCCCTTCATCGACGGCGACAACCTGCCGGTTAACATTTCACTTGTTGAAGGGCGGCAGGAACGCGATACCGACTCGATTTTAACGCTGATCGAAAACGCCGCCTGGAAGTTGAACAAGGAGTTAAAAGCCGAGCGCGCCGACGGCAAAGACGTCGTCATCGGCGCACGCCTGGACGTCGGCTCCAACGACTTCGGCGAGACAGGCAGCCACACGGGCAAACTGGACCTGCTCCTGCTCGACGGCGAACAGCGCGACATGGAGTCGATGGCTATAGCAGGCCGTCTACGCGCCGCCGTGGGACCGCTGCCGGGCGTGCAGAATATCTCCTTCGGCCGCACGAGTTTCTTCGGCAAACCGATTTCCGTCAGCCTGCTCGGTACGGATCCGGCAGAGCTAAACCTGGCGCGCAACAAGTTGAAAACCGCGCTCGAGAAAATGCCGGAGTTAAAAGACGTCACGGAGACGGGACGCGACGGCCGACGCGAAATCGACATCACGCTTAAACCGCGGGCGCACGCGCTCGGTTTAACACTGCAAGACGTCGCCGGACAGGTGCGTCAGGGTTTCTTCGGCGAGGAAGTGCAGCGCATCCAGCGCGGCCGCGACGAGATCCGCGTGTGGGTTCGCTACAACAACACGGACCGCGCCTCGCTCGGATTTATCGATCGCATGCGCATCCGCACGGCCGACGGCGCGGAGTATCCCTTCTCCGAACTGGCGACCTACTCGCTGGAACGCGGACTCAGCCAGATCAACCGCCTCAACCGCATGCGCGAGGTTAAAGTTGAGGCCGCGCTGGCGGACATCAACGATGACCTGCCGCCGATTCTGGCCAAGGTAAGCGGACAGATCGTTCCTGAAATTCTGAAGAGCACACCCGGCGTGCGCGCCTCGTTCGAAGGCCAGAGCCGCGACCGCAACAAACAGTTTGCCTCGATGCAGCGCGCATTTCCGCTGGCCTTTGTGGGCATCTTCCTCATTATTGTCGTTGTGTTCAGATCGGCCTGGCAGGCGCTGTTGGTGATGTCGCTGATTCCCTTCGGCATTCTTGGCGCTATCTGGGGCCACCACGTGGCAGGCATCCAGTTAAACATTCTTTCGATCTACGGCGTCATCGCGCTTTCCGGGATTATTGTCAACGACAGTATTGTGTTAATCGACAAAATCAATCGCAATCTGCGCCAAGGCATGCGGGTACGCGAAGCCGTGCGCGACGCCGGCCTTGCGCGTCTGCGGCCGATTTTGTTAACCACGCTGACGACGGCTCTCGGTCTGGCTCCGATTATCATGGAGAAGAGCCGGCAGGCGCAGTTCCTGATTCCGATGGCGGTTTCTGTTGCTTATGGTCTGATTTTCGGCACGCTGATTCTGCTCGTCATGCTGCCCGCAGGTTTTGTCATTTTGAACGAGTTCCGCTTCGGCGTTTCGCGTTTTTGGAACTGGGTCTACAACGGCCGCACGCCGACGCACGAGTCGGTCGAACCCGCCGCGCGGGAACTCGCCAGCTACGAATCGATGGAACGCGAGATCAACGGCAAGGAACTGGCCCCGGCTCACAGCGAAGGCGCGCCAGGCAGGAACAAATCAGACAACAAAGGCGGCTCAGGCTCAGGCGGCCACTGGAGCGACGATCTGGACGAGGAGGGCCAACAATGAATCGAGGATTAAGCGAATACATGCGCACCTATTTGCCCGTCATGTTGCTGACAATAATCACAGTGGGAATATCAGGCGCTCCCTCGCTTGTTGCACAGGACACCTTGCTTCCAGCCGAGGCGATTCGCATCGGCCTGTTAAACAACTTCGACGTTCGCATCCAGCGCAATGCCGACACAACCGCCGTCAACAATCGCGGTTTTGGTCGAGCCGGTTTCCTGCCAACTCTGGATGCAAGCGCGGCAGCCGAACTCTCCAACTCCGATCAGGAAGCCAACGTGTCCTTCCGCGGCGGCGTCAGCGACGTGACGGCTTTCAGCGCGCAGTTGGCGCTGAACTGGACCTTGTTCGACGGCTTCAGAATGTTTATTAACAATCGCCGCTACGAGCAACTCGAAACGATCAGTCGTCAGCGCACGAGAGACCTGCTCGAGAATCAGGCCGTCGCCATTCTGCAACAGTACTACCAGGCCGTCAGCCAGCGCGCTCTGCTGGACGTGGCCCGTGAGTCGCGTGAGATCTCGGCAGCGCGGCTGGAGCGCGAAAAAGTGCGCAACGACCTCGGCGGCATAACGTCGAGCCAGTTGTACAATGCGGAAGTGTCGTATAACAACGATCGCTCGCTGGTGCTTGAGCGCGAGCTGTCTTTGGCCGTAGCCAAGAAGGAGTTAAACATCCTGCTGGGACGCGCGCCGGAAACGGAGTTCTACGTAGCAGATCCGGCCAGCCCGCAACCGCTGAACGAAAGTCTCGACCAGGTTTTAAACGCCGCGCGCGAACGCAACAGTCAACTGGCGTTGGCGCGCCAGACGATAATGCTCGCCGAGCGCGACATAGAGCTGGCGCAGGCCGCGTTTTACCCGCGTCTGGCGTTGAATGCTTCCTACGCATGGTCGGACCGCAGCACGACAACCGACAACCCGCTGCCCTTCCCCGGCGCGTCGAATACCGAGGAACTGACAAGCCTGGACTCGCGCGTTTCGCTCAATCTCAGCTACAATCTGTTTAACGGATTCCGCGACCAGATCACGCAGCAGAACGCGGAGATCGAACGCAACAATGCGATGCTGGAGCTGGAGAAGACGCAGATTCGCATCGAAGGCCTGGTGCGCGAGCTCTATCTGACTTATGTTAAACGACTAGAGTTGGTTGAGCTTGAGGAAGGCAATCTGAGTGCGGCACGGCGTTACCTCGACATTCAGGAGGAGCGCAACCGCCTGGGTTTAAGCACCTCGCTGGAATTCCGCGATGCGCAGATTAACATTGTCAACGTTCAGAACACACTCATTACGGCGCGTTTTCAGGCTTTGATCAGTCGCGCGCGTCTGGAACAACTGCTCGGCCGCATCTCCGTCGACCAGTAAACCGGCTGTAATTCATGGCAGCATCGCATCCGTTTAACCGCCATCGCCGCATCGATATCGTCGTGGCTCTGACGCTGTTTCTGGACATGGTGATGTACAGCATCGTCATTCCGATACTCCCGGCGCAGGCCAAACTCTACGGCGCGGAAGAAGGCATGGTCGGGCTCTTGTTCGCGATGTACGCATTGACGTTGTCCATTGCCGCGCCTTTTTGCGGCAGACTGGCCGACACGATCGGACGCCGCATTCCGACGATTGCGGGGCTTGTTTTGTTAATTCTCGGAACACTGATGTACGCAGTTGCCGAGAATTACTGGTTGCTCTTTGCGGCGCGGGCGCTGCAGGGCATGGCGGCGGCGGCAACCTGGTCGGCCGGTCTTGCGCTGGCTGCCGACGTACATCCGCCGAATGAACGCGGTGGTGTTCTGGGCGCATTGTTTTCGGTCGCTTCGTTCGGTTTTTTGATCGGCCCGCTGCTTGGCGCGTGGTTATATGAACTCGGCGGCTATTCCTTTCCCTTCTACGCCTTGATCGCCGCGTTACTGCTTAACCTTTTTGCCTGGCTTTTCATCATCCGCGAACCGCGACGCGAAATTCAACATTCGCCCTCGCTCCGTCCTTTGATGCGCGACCGCCGTGGCTTCAGCCTGCTCGTGATGGTCTGCGGCGGCACGGCGATGATCGCAATGGTTGAACCGACTCTGCCCCTCTTTGTTACCGAAGTGTTTAACGCAACGCCTGGCGAGATCGCCTGGCTGTTCGCCGTGTTAAGCATCTGCACCACGATTGTCAATCCGCTTGCAGGCAAACTCTCGGATCGCCTGGATCGCAAACGCATTATTCTAATCGGCGCAATCGGTTCCATCGTCATTTATCCTTTGATCGCTCTCGAATCCTCACTCGTGGTTTCGGGTGTCGTTATGGCTCTGTTCGGGATCGCCTTTGCCATGTTCTTCGCTCCTACGCTCCCCGCTTTGACAGACATCGCCGACGTTCACAACATAGGCTACGCCGGTGCATTTGCCGCGTTTAACGTGGCATATGCCGCCGGCACCTGGATCGGCCCTCTCATCGGCGGCTATCTGATGCAATGGTTCAGCTTCAGTTGGGGTTTAAATGTCATGGCGCTGGTGGCGGCACTCTGCGCGGTTTATTACGTCACATCTGCCCGCACACGGACAAGCGCTCAGGGCGATTGACTTTACACTTCCACGTGTCTTGGCCAAATTCAGTAAGCCAAGCTTGTTCTTAATTATCTTTTATTGCTGATTTATCTGACGTCGTTCTTAATAGTGGATAGATGCAATACACACACAACGTCAGATTAAGTCGTGACTACTACTGCCCGATCCCACTGAAAATGACCGTTCAATCCCACGAAAATGACCGCGTAATCCCAGGAAAATGACCGGTCAATCTCACGAAAATGACCGCGTAATCCCAGGAAAATGACCGATTGATTCTGTGAGTGAGCCTTCGAAGAACGGCGCCTGTTCAGGCGGTTCTTCTTACCCAAATTGGCTCTTCTTCTGTGTATTCTGACAAGAAAACAGCGGAGGAAGGATGCCGAACAGGAGGCTTGCCATGCGCCGTGTACGCGAGTTATTACGGCTCCACTTTGATTGTTCGCTCAGTAATGAGAGGATTGCTTCTGCCCTGAGGATATCGAAGGGCAGTGTTCATAACACGCTTCAACGTTTTGCCGCCAGCGGATTGAACTGGCCTGTTCCGCCTGACCTTGGCGACCAGGCACTGGAAGCGGCGCTGTTTCCGCCGACCGCGCACCGACACGCCGATCAGCTTCCGGACTATGCCTGGATACAAGCGGAGTTGTCTCGTCCGCATATGACCTTGCAACTGTTGTGGGAAGAATATCAGGCAGCACACCCCGAGGGACTGAGCCGCTCGAGTTTCTACCGCGGCTACAAGGAGCATTGCGGCGCAGCAGTGACGATGCGCCAACCGCAGAGTGCCGGCGATAAACTCCAGGTTGATTACAGCGGTAAGAAACTGCACTACATCGACGGCCAGACAGGCGAACGACGGACGGCTGAACTCTTTGTGTGTTCCTGGCCCGCCAGCAGTTACTGTTATGCCGAAGCCAGTGCCTCACAGAGTCAGGAAGACTTTGTGGCTTCGCATGTGCGAGCGCTGCACTTCTTCGGCTGCGTGCCGCGTGCGCTCGTGCCGGACAACCTGAAGAGCGCCGTGATCAAAGCCAGTACCTACGAACCGACGATTAACACCCTGTATGCGGCGATGGCCGCGCACTACGATATCGCGGTGCTTCCGGCGCGCGCACGTAAACCGCGTGACAAAGCCGTTGTTGAAAGTAACGTTCTGCATCTTCAGCGCCATCTGTTCGGTCGTCTGCGCGATCGCACATGTTATTCCCTGGCCGAACTGAACGCCGCAATCGCCGCCGAGCTGGAGCTGTTTAACAATCGGCCGATGAAGGACCACGGAGGCAAGAGCCGGATCCAGCGGTTTAACGATCTGGATCGCCCCGCCGCCATACCGCTGCCCAACGTGCCGTTTACCGTCACGAAGATCAAGACGAATGTGCGCGTTGGTCCGAACTATCACATTCAATTCGAGAAGCATCATTACAGTTTGCCCTGTGAACTCGCCGGTCAAAGGGTCGAGGTGCATCGCTGCGGTGAAGTGCTGGAAATCTATCATGACGGCAAGCATTTGTGCCGGTATCCGCGCGGCGCGGCGAACTACGGCTATACGACGCGCGAGGAACACATGCCCGCGCATCACCGGTACTATCACAGATGGTCGCCGGACTACTTTCTGGATCAGGCCGCACGCATCGGTCCAAATTGCAGGGCGGCCATCGCGGTAATCCTCGAGGACAAGCGCCATCCCGAACAGGGCTTCAGGGCCGCCAAAGGCCTCCTGCGCCTGGCCAAACCCTACGGTGATCAGCGCCTCGAACAAGCCTGCGCCCGTGCCCGTCACATCACCCGGATTAGCTGTCGCGACATCAAGTCGATCCTTACACATAATCTCGACAGAGAGTCCGCCGCCGAAGAAATCACAATAACCGAACCGACGTTCCATGACAACCTGCGCGGATCGGACTACTATACTGTTTAACATATACCAGGAAACACACGATGCACATCGAACAGGTCCAACGTCAACTGCGCGCCATGCGCCTCTCGGTTATGGCCGATTCCATGACTGAACGACTGAAAGACGGCAATACACGCAGTTTAAGCCACGAGGAGTTCATCGCCCTGCTGGTCGAAGATGAGTTTAACGCTCGTAAACAACGCAAGCTCGCGCGCATGATCGGCCGCGCGAACTTCAAGCCCGAACAGGCATGTATCGAGAATGTTCGTTATGAACAACGACGGGGATTTAAACAACAGGATATCATGCAGTTTAACGGTTCCTCGTGGATCGACGCGCATGTCAACATCATCCTGACCGGACCAACCGGCAGCGGCAAAACCTACCTGGCCGAGGCCATCGGACTGGCGGCATGCAAGATGGAATATCCCGCGCGCAAACTACGCTTCCGCAGGCTCTTCGAAGAACTCACGGCGGCAAAGGGAACAGGCACGCTGCTCAACTATATGGAGAAGTTGGCCAAGGTCAAAGTCCTGATACTCGACGACTTTCTGATGACGCCGGTCACGCAAAGCGAGCTCGGTTACCTCGCCGACGTCATCGAAGAGCGCAGCGGCTGTGGTTCGTTGATCGTCACGACTCAATATCCGCCGGGCACCTGGCACAAACGCATGCCCGACCCAACCATCGCAGACGCGATTTGTGATCGTGTGATACATCGGGCGGTCAAACTGCAACTACGCGGTGAATCGATGCGCAAACCACACCAGCCGTCTCACGAAAATGACCGGCAGTAATCCGTTAAATCGTTTTTTCTATTTTTGTCAAACCAATGCTCACTGACAAAATGCAATCGGTCACGTTCGTGGGATTAGGCGGTCATTTTCGTGGGATTGGGCACATTACTGAGTGAACTATCAAAATGAAGCCGTAACAGATCGCGTACACGGCGCATGGCAAGCCTCCTGTTCGGCATCCTTCCTCCGCTGTTGTCTTGACAGAATACACAGAAGAAGCACCAATTCGATGAGAAGAACCGCCGGAGTCGGCGGCGCTCTTCGAAGGCTCACCCACACATGCTATCGGTCATTTTCCTGGGATTACGCGGTCATTTTCGTGAGATGGGGCATATATAGACCTACTGTGGGGTGAACGCGTCAGTGCAGCTACCTGATCTCGAGTGGCGCATTAACGATGGCGGGTAGATCTGTGAGAACCGGAGTGTCATTGACCATCTCGACCAATCCGCTAGGCAGTATGATGAAGTCGGCGAGGAAGGCAGTATAGGAGTAATAAACGAGGCCGGACACGCGCCAAAAGCCCCGCTCGTTTCTACCCCAGACTCTTGGCGGTCGAGAAATGCTATCGAAATCGCTTTTGCGCTCGCCGAGCTCAGGCAGGAATTCATTGTTGCGGCTATCCACGATGAGGAACGGTCCGTCTTGTCCCCGGACAAAGAAGCAAAAGAAACTGAGGTAATGCAGGACCGTTTCTTGATTAATGAGTGGCTTTATCTTTGAATTCACCTCATGAATAGGTGGCGAAGTGCCATCAAGTTTGTGGAGTTTGTCACCCTGAAGAAGAAAACAGAGTCGGCCAGTCGTCGCCGAGGAAAAAAACGGTCGCAACTCGATGAGAGGAGAGTCTGGCTGGAAAGGTAGATCGAAGAACCGGATATCGAGCGTTTCAATGGCCCCCCAGTCATCGTTCCATTCTTGATGCAGGACAGCCATTTCCGTTCCAGTGCCAGTGCGCGCCGTTCCGTTTCGTTCAAGGCTAAATAAAGGTGGAGAATCCTCGATAGATGATGAATCCAAAGTTGATGCCTTCATGTCAACCGGATCGTCCATGTCTGCTTCCAACACACGAAAAGTTTCGGCTAGCGACTCGGGCGCAAGATCTGAGGGCCTGCGTCCCCAGTTGTCACGCGGTAGAGCGAATGGAGCAACGGCTAGCACAGACTTGAATCTATCGACGTCACCCACTATCGCCGCTCTATGTAAAACTGATTCCCCCCTCTGATCTACGCGAAGCATAAGAGGAGCGCCTAGTTCTACGAGAGCGCTGGCGGTCTGCATATCATCAACATCCACGCTGACTCCAAGCAGTTCGCCCGCTTCTTCGGCCTCAAGATCCCCTTCAGTAAACCGATTCAAGAGCGCGACGCGCAGCCGTTCTGCTAATGGGATTGTGGCCATGTTGAGCAGCTTCTTTAGTTCCTTTCGAAGAAAAAGCCAATGAGCTTGATCATTGACGAGAATCGCCAGCACCGCGTGGTTATTGAGCCTGAACAGGAGTTCGAGCCCGGTCTCGCCAACAAACTTTTTCTCAATGTCCAATGACTTGCTCGTCGTTTGAACGGAGACACCACCTGGCAGATCCGACTTTGGTTGATGCTCGTAAGGAAACACCTGCAGCGCTTCCTTCAACTGGCGCGGCACTGCATTGAGGTCCTGGACACCTCTGCCTTCGTGTGATGCTCTTTGAAGGTTTTCAAACACCGCACGCGTAAGACTATGATCGGCCCCCATCGAACTTGAGAGAATTTTATGTGCCTTCTGATAAGAAGCCAATGCCATTTGCCTTTCTCCTCTTGCTAAAAAGGTGCCGGCAAGATTATTAATGGTAATTGCGACCGTGGGATGGTTAGACCCAAGAGCTCGCCTATCTATATCAAGTGCCTGCTCGAAATATGTACCAGCCAACTGAATATCCCCAAGATCTCGAAGAACACTTCCAAGATTGCTTAGGTTTGTAGCCACGGTCGGATGGTCAGGGCCGAGCAATCGCCGACCAATCTCCAGTGCCTGCTCGAAGTACGTTCGAGCTTCAAGAATGTCTCCAAGATCACGGAGGACACTGCCGAGATTGCTCAGGCGTGTAGCCTCAATCGGGTGGTCAGGGCCAAGTGATCGCCGATCAACTTCTAGTGCCTGCTCGAAGTGAATTCGCGCTAATTTTATGTCTCCGAGATCTCGTAGAACACTTCCAAGATTGCTTAAGTTTGTAGCCACGGTCGGATGGTTAGGGCCGAGCAATCGTCGACTAATTTCCAGTGCCTTCTCGAAATACCCACGGGCAGCCTGGACGTCCCCAAGATCATGGAGGACACTACCGAGATTAGACAGACGTGTAGCCACGACCGGGTGGTCAAGGCCAAGTGATCGCCGATCGATCTCCAGTGCTTGCACGAAACAAGCGCGAGCCGATTCAATGTCCCCAAGGTCTCGTAGAACACTTCCAAGATTACTAAGACGTGTAGCCACGACTGGATGGTTCGGGCCAAGTTTTGCCCAACTAATCACCAGCGCCCGCTCGAAGTAAGTCCGAGCTACTTGGATGTCTCCAAGGTCACGACGAACACTACCAAGGCTGTTGAAGACGGTCGCCACTTGCTGCGAATCATCACCAAACGCTGCAGATGCAACTCTTCTACTCTGCTCTAGATCTGCCAGAGCCCCTGACAGGTGCCCCGATTCTTGCTTCACACTCGCCAGCCTTACAAGCAGATCTGAAGTCTTGGGATGGTCGTCGCCATATGCCGCTCGAGCAGTACGAAGCGCTTGCTCGTAGTGTACGATTGCCTCACCCAAATTTCCAGCGGCCCTGAGGTTCTCACCCATTCGCTGCTGCTGTGCAATTTCGCCACCTGCCCCCCCGCTTTCAATTGCAGAGACGAGTCGTGAAAGTTGGCGGGCATTATTGATACCATCACGAAGATCAACCCATACCAGATCTCGCAAGAATGAAGGAAGGGATCTCGGCTCGGCTCCCGGGAATAACACAAGAATCATAGGTCTTGAATCAGTCACCTGCATTTGAAGTGCAGCCTGGTACTCATTCTGCTGCCCTGGACCTACACCAGATGCCCCGACACATACGATTGTTGAAGCTGCCGACTGAACCGCTTGCTCAAGAGCTGCACGCCAAGACTGTCCTGGCACCAAAAACCACTTGTCGAACCACACGGTTAGGCCAGTTTCAGTTAGCGTCCGCGCGAGGTCCTCGGCAGCCTCAGCATCTGGCCTTGAGTAACTTAGAAATACATCGTATTCGCATTGCGATTCCATAAGTGTCCCCTACGGCTTTATGAGCCGATCAAGTAAGCGGCGTTGGTACTCAAGGGCAATGTCGTCGTCCACAAGCTGTTCTCTACGCAGACGTCGTATTCTGGAAAGTTGCTCGCGAATGGATATGAGCGTAATGTCTTTCCTCTCGAGGTCCCTTACGTATCTCCCAGGCTGAATTCCTCTTACGCCCGAAACGAGAATGTGAAAAGCGTATTTGTCATCAATATCATTTGCGAAATCCACCCACGTTCTAAGCTCTAAGAAGTTATTTAGGATGCTTCGGTCACCGTTCGGTAAGATCACAGGAATAACTCGGAAGTTTTTCTCGCGGGTCTGTCTGTTAAGTGCCCTCTCGATTTCCTCCCGAAACCAGCCGTCAGGTGTATGCTGTCCAATACACACGACGCAACTCTGGGCTTTGTCAAGGCCCTTTGCCATTTCTTGCTGCCAGTTCTCTCCAGGAATCAAGATCCAACGATCAAGCCAAACCCTAAGTCCGGCTTCGTCTTCGAGCCGGGATCCGAGTTTTTCCGCAACATCCGCTTCCGAATGTTCGTGACTGATAAACACGTCGTATGACTCGTCGAGAGCCATGATTATGTCTCCACGAACATTCTTGGGACGAAGGACAACCCTGACCTACTCAAACTCATATGATCTTTTTACGTAAATATGGTCGTGCTTTTTCGATGACTTCGCGTAGTTCTTGAGCTTTTTCAATGACTTCATCTTCGATCAATACATGCTGGTATTACTTGCGAGGCTAAAAACTGCCATCAGAAGTACAAGGTACTTACGTCGGATGAAGGTTTGGTCGGACAGACTAAACTGCATCCTTGCGAGCCAGCCATTGAGTGTGCTCGCGGGAAAAGGCGTTTTCGCTGTCGACTACGAAATCCGCTAGTTCGTTTTCCGAGCCAACGCGTTCCAGTTCACCCCGAACAACACCCACTTCGTGAGCAGTCAGCCCATAGGCTGCCGCCAATTCACGAAAACGCTTAGCCTGAATCCAAGTAAGAGCAGATCCCGCCGCTACGACGAATACTTCTGTTGGCCAATATTTCCAAGCTGGATCGGCAACACGCATTATGACAAAAGCAACAGCGAGAGATTGGCAGGCAATAAGAACACCAAACCAGATTTTCCCCTGCCATTGATTCCAGGCCGATTTCTTTGCATACCAGGAGCGTTGCTCATCGATGCGATGGGTTCGATAAAATTCGGCTCTCTCTTTCCATGGCATACATCTAACATTACACATGCACTCTGTGATTTGTTCTTCGTTGGAGACTGGGCCACCAAGATGGGCAGATAGATCCCTGTGCTCCTGTAGTATATTTATTAACCTTACTCTGAATCGAGATTTCACCTCCCGAACATCTGTGGCATCTGGATACGGATCTGCTCGCATCATAAATCTCCAACAGCTGGTTTTGACGGATTCTGCCACAGCGCGTGCGCGATACCAGACATCTTCATCGCGTCGCAGCAACATAAGGACGGAGAAAACTATCGATGAAATTATGAACAGGGCGGCAACGATGGCCGCTGCTGTATGCTGAATGCCGTAAACGCCAAGACCTGCTGCGAGAATGAGGGACGCTGAATACGCTTGAACAAACGTGTGATAGCGTTTTTGCGCGTCCATCGATGCCTTGTTAGCCGCTCGGTAGAGCGCTGAATAATCCGTGTCTTCCATCAGAGTCCCAGCTTTTTGTAAACAGAATTGTTATAGATACGGGGACCGCTATCCTGCGGCTTTCTTCGGTGGTACCGATCCGGGAAGTGGTCCAGTGCATACTGAATGATCTTTAGTTTGAACGGGACATGGACGACATACGTGTCTCGGATTATTGGAGGGCACAGATCATTGTCTTGCGTTCGCTTCCCGTTCAGGTTCACTGCAATGATCGGAATATCGAGGGTCTGACATGTCTCGATTTCCCAGCGAACAAACCGATAGAGGTTTTTGGTCTTCTCACCAACCAATATGAGCGCCTGTTTAGTATTCGCAAGTCGCTCACGTAGTCGTCGTTTCACTGTACTCACCCCGGCCCGTTTCGTAAGTGGCTTGAGGTCATGAGCGTCAAAGAAGTTAAAATCGATGTTCTCATTGGCTTTCCAACCGCGCATAAAGCCATACGCCCACATATCTTCATCGCCATCAAAGATCACGTACGTTTTGTTTCTATAACTCAACTCAGTTTCCTCCTCAGGTATAAAGTTGCAAATAACCGGCCGCAGAAAGCGCGCAGCAGTTTTGTTTTCCGAGTTTGTTTGCTCTGTAATGCTCATTATGACTTCAATAGTAGCAGCCTCCTGCCATCTATCACAAACGTCTATTGTTTTTTGAAATGTGGGTTGACTCGTCATTAACAAGACTGTATTCCTCCGTACCATGACTAAGCCCTTTTGGGACGTGCTGCCGATCGCTCAGCAGGAAAATACTTCGTTTGCCCAGGATATTGTTGAGGAACCATTCAATCTCTTCTTCTTGCAGTGAGGAGGTTGATTGAAGTGTCCCTCGCCCGCCGTACATGCAGTTAATAACGCTTGAATTGCTGTCAAAACAACTGGATTGCGGTACTCAAGAGAAGAATACATCCTACTACGGTTATTGAAAGTGTTAGACATCAAGGTTAGTTATTCATTTAATTGCATCTGCTCTATAAATTGATATGATTCTTAGTGAATATGACAATAGATCATTGGCTAATCTTTCTGACCTCTAAGTTGGTTTTATCTCTTGAGTAAACAATCATTCTACCATCTTCTTTCCAAACAGATCCTGAAATTGGTGAAAAATCCCCTTCGAACTCAGCTAGTCTTGTTCGGTGTGCGACATCCCAAATAGTTATTGTTTTACTTGTTTTTCCCCCTTGTGTGACCAACCTGTGACCATCTGGGCTGAACTCAATGTAATTGACTAAACTCTCCCCCAGAGCTATCAAGTAGTACGACGAGTTACTTTTGACATCCCAAAGGATAAGAGACATGTCATGGCCCGAGCTAGCTATATATCGCCCATTGGGTGAAACTCCCAAAAATGAAATTGATTTCCTATGATTTGTGGGTTGCTGGCAGACTATTTCATTTTGCAAGGCATCATAGAAAGCAAGACTAATAGGATCATCTTTTTGGAGACGAGATTCTCTAATACCAAGTAACAAAATATCTTTCGTTGGGTGCCAAACAATTTGTCCAAATATGCTACCATATTCTGTGCTTATCGTTTCATAGATTTTCTTATTCATCACATTAATTATAAATACTTCCGATCTATGATGACGTTTGTAGGCAATAAAACTACTTGAGGGAGACCATAAAAAATAAACATGGCTGAAGAGGTGAAAAGGATCTTCTAAGAAGAAGATCCTTTCAATCTTTCCATGTACGTCAAACGTCCAAACGTCGATTCGATGGTTATCATTCGTCCCTTCTCCCTGCACCAATGCTCCGTATCGTAAAGCAACTTTCCGCTGATCTGGGGAAACTTCAATTTTCTGCCCCTCACTATGTACGTTGTCTCCTTCCCATGCCTCTGGACTATTTTTTGCAAATTGACTCCACATATCGTATGGTCTCGTATGATAAGAGGTGTGTGCTTTCAGTTCTCCATCTACACTTAACTCAAAAACATATAGCGAGAAATTATTCCAATACGTGAAGCTTCTAGTTGTAGAGACGAGGAAATCTGTTGTATTTTCAGTGTCAAATTGTTTAAATGGCTTAAAATTTATCATCTACCCAATATCAACATTATCATCAGGCTTTATCAGATAAACATTTTTATGAGATGCTTCCTGTATAACGGGCCAGCCAAAAAACAGATTTCCCTTTTTTACTTCTACTGCCTCGGGTTCTTTAATGCCACCATAGTTGTAGTGATTTAACGCATACAAACTATCGTAACACCAATACACATCTTTTATTTCAGCAGGGGGATAGTATCTTGAATCTGAAAATGCTTTCTTAATCAGTCCAGCAAATCCTCTAGGAAATTCCTTGGATTTTTTATACGTGGTTATTAAAGAAAAGACATCCCATTTTTCACTTGAGGAGGGCGGAGCAGTGACTTTTGTATCAATGTTTAATTGACTTCTACCAACAATTAAGTCTCTAAATTTCTGGGAGGTCATCTCTGCTTGTAATTTCAAGTTGCTTGTGGATAACTCACGATACGAGACTCCAAGCAATGAAGATACAAGCTTTACTTTTCCCTTTTCGAGCTCTACTTCATATCGATCAGCTATGCTGTAGGCTTCTTCATAGCTCAACCCCTTATCTTTTGTCAAGTAATCCCTAAAAAGAGTCATGGACGTCCATCCTGCCTCTTTTTTTCCGTTTATCTCAACACGCAAATCGATTCCTAATACATCATCTAATGAACCATCCGGGTGAGGACCTTCACTAGGGCGCAATGATTCTGGATAACATCCTTCATCAGAACTGTTTAAGTAGGGTTCTCCATCAATAATCACTGGAATAATAAGTTTGTTTGAAGCATTTTCTTTGAAATAGACAATCTCTTTGTCAACCCATGAGTTAGCTGCTGCTGCGCTTGGTGAGCACAAAACAATTAACGAGTTGCTGTTCCTTAAATTTTGTTGAAGTTCATCGGTTAATTTTCCTCCTGGATTCAGGTCTTCCGTATCCTTGAATATTGGAGATAATTTAAATGGTGTTGAATTATATCTTTTCGTTTTCTGTCCAATATATTTCTCTGGAATGACATATTGTTCAATGACGCCAAAAATCCAGCTTGACCAATCTTTGCCGGTTTTAGTATCTTTTCTACTATATGATATAAATGCGTGATATTTGGGCATTTTAGATAGAGTTTAGTGTTAGCTATTGTTCGCAGTCCGCCCTTTTCTGCATAACCGGTCGAGAGCGTCCAGTGGACTTAGTCCTCAATTACTAAATTACCAACTCATGTCAGTATTTGTTTCCGTGGTATTATTCATCCTGAATCCCAGTAACCCCTACAACATAGTTGAACCTTCATTTCAATTTATCCGCGGTTTGCAAGACTCGGTAACGGCTAGTGGCAGTTTGCGCAAGACGCATTTCAGTAATTTCCGAAAAATGATCTATAAATCCAAGGATTGTTATAGGGGCAGGAGTCATTTATTCGAAAATTGAGGAATGAATTTGTATTTGAGTCGAACAATGGTGTTTGGCATACTAGTTTGGGTTTTCTAGAATAATTGGGCCACAAACTTGCTGGAACTTGGTATCAACACAAAATGGGATCTCAAATATTCCCAATATTAGGCGAAAACTGACCAATAGCGCAAATTGGACATCTGGGGGGGGCTGGTTCAACTCGGTTTACCCGGATCAGATACTATGCACCCGAACCGACGAAATGAGACTTTGAAGGACTAACATTTTCGCTTATCATTTACTTTCTCGTTTCCCACGCCCTCAAAAACTCACTCTTCGTCACCTTCTCTGTCAGCTTGATATACTTCTTCATGGTCCGCATGTCCTTGTGACCCGCAATCCGCATCAGCACTTCCGGTCGTACGCCTTTTTCTAGCGACAAGGTCACAAAGGTCCGACGCCCCGTATGTGTTGTGATCAATTCGTGCTTGGGGACAACTCTCTCAATGCGAGTCGGCCCGCGATGCTCAACCATCAGCGTCGGTTCGTCGATGCCAGCCAGTTCGCACAACTGCCGGATGAGTTTGTTAGCTTGTTTGTTGCCGGGATCGGGAAATCCATTTTCCGGACAATGTTCCAAAATCTCGCGCGCTTGTGGCATGAGCGGTAATTTGAGATTGTCGCTGGTTTTGCCAGTGTTGACAATCAGCATGTAGTCCTTGAGATTGACGGGACGCAGTTTGACGACGTCGCTGTAGCGCAAACCAGTATAACAAAGCAGCAGGAAGATATCGCGAATGCCGGAGAGCCGGTCATCCGGCGGAATCTCCATCTGGTGAATGGCTTCCAACTCTTCAAGCGACAAAGCAACCTGGACGGAGTCCTCCGAAAACCGTTTGAATTTCTTGAACTCCGGATTGACCTCTATTCCACGACCTACGCACCAGTTCAGGAAGGATGTGATGGTTTTGATCTTGTTGCAGATCGTATTGGTATTGGTTTTGGCTCCGAAACCGAACGCACAGGCTACAAACTTGTCACAGAATACACTGTCCATTGATTTCAGGGAAAGCGTGTGTTTGGTTGTTTCCTGGAACTTCTTCAGGTAGTTCACCGTGGTGCGGTAGTTCTCGATCGTGTTTGGACTGCGTTTGTTTTTGGCGCTTTGAGTGAACTATTCGAATTGTTCGAAGAATGAAGCGTTGCGGGATTGATTACGCTGCATTTCTTCGCGGATGAGTTGCGTTGTTGGTGTCAGATGTCGTAAACGCATCTCACGATAGATGCGGCGGACGCGGTCTTCGAGTTCATCGATACGCAAATTGATTTCGGCGCTGGCTTTCATCGTTTTCTTGACGCGTCGACGATTTTAATCCCAATTGCGGGCCTGGATCTTTTCGCCGGTCGAGAGGCGCAGATTGATTTTCGACGAACAGACCGGCGTCGGACGCATCGGCCAAACCTTTCATGCCCGTTTAACGCGATTTTCAGCCCGCTTACATGTGTCAGGTAATACGTTGACACTTTTGGTGCCTGAATTTTGCGGGCAGTTGCCTAGACTTGCAGAGTCGCTGCGCAGCATGCAACGTGGCGACCGGGTCCGAATCTCCCTTGTGCACTTCGTGCAAATATCCCGCAAAAACGGGCAGGGAGAGTTGTGTCCATGGTGGATTTTTCTTGGCGGCGGATGGCGGGGTGGCCCGGGGCTCGGTGGCCCCTTGATCACGCATGAGTCTGCCCGACACCGAACTTAACACCTGGCTTCCGGCCTTCACCCAAGAGATTTGAGACTGCTGAATGACCTGAGACTTCAAACTCAATAACAAACAAAAAAGGATTTGGTATTGCCCCGCAACCCGGTCAGCAACAAAAGGAAATGTCGCGTTAACAAGAAAGTGACATGTGGCAGCTTTAAAGTCAACCGATTGGCTCCTATCGACGATCCAAATCGAGCTCAGCGGCCGCGGCCGTTGAGCTCGCAGACGTTGTCGACGTAGTCGGCGCCGTCAATCAGAAATTCAATGCGGCCCTTGACCAGGTTGGCGGATTGTGGTTCAAATCTGACCTGGAAAGAAGCCGAAAGTCCGCCCTTGAGACGTAATGGAAATTCAGGTAAACCGGAAGGTGTGAAAATGCCGATCGGAAAGGCCACGATTGCGTCCGAAATCACAATGTCGGTTTCGCCGTGATTCTGGATAAAAGAGCTTTGAACTTCAATTCCGTCAACCGTGCCGAAATTCAGGTCTTTGATAGATACCTGCGGCGAAATACCGTTAACCACAACCTTGACGGCCTCTTTTTTGTTCACGCGCAGATTGCCGAGATAATCGCCGAATTCAATCGGGCTGAACAACACGTCAAACGTCTTGATTGAAGCCGGGTGCCCCTTGGGCGCAAGTTCAAAAGGAAGTTCTGGCAGGGTCGTGAGGTCGATCTTAAACACGTTGGAGTCGATTTCCAGTGTGTGAATCATCACCGGTTCGAGTCCCGTGTTGCGCATCGTCAGGGATGAACGCCGCTTGGAATGGCGCTCCGTGAAGTCGAACGATAAAACGGAACGGTCAAATTCTATCTGGTCGGTGTTGTCGTTCAGGTCGTCAAGCGAACGCGTCGTGCGGTCCGCATCAACATCCATCGGTGATTCGCAGGAAGTTGCCGCCGCAAAGAGCAAAAGCAGCGGCAGAAAGAACCAAACCAAAGACGCCGGCCGTTTAACATTTGTGTTAACGCCGGCGTCACTGTTGTCAGAGTTTGAACGCCAGACCATAGGTCAAAGCCAGTTTGCTGGAGAAGTGACTATCGTTTTGGAAGCGGTACATCATCGTCGAACCCTCTACCCCGCCGATCATCGAGACGCGATCGCCGAGTGCGTATTCCGTACCCAGAAGCATGCGTCCGATCGGTCCCTGCTCGGTTCCGCCACCGGCTGCGCGCACAAAGAAACGCAGGTCGTTAAGCGATTCCACCGGCGCCGTGCGGTATTGCAGAGCCGCCGCGATCCATCCGCCGATGTATTTCTGCTCGTGCAGCAGAATCTCAAGTTCGCTGTTTTCCGTGTAGCTCTGATTGAAGGTCTCCTGACCCGCTTCCACGCCGACAGACCAGTTTTCATCGATCGGCGCCAGCACGGCCATGCTCAGGTTGTTCAGCACGGGGTCGCTCTTGGCCGGTACGTCGATTTCAGTGAAGTAGTGACCGGAGAATCCGCGCAGCTGCACTTCGAGGCCCATGTCCGTCGGCTCAAAGAAACTCAGAATGTTCTTGGCGCCCTGCCCCATGCCCGTGACATTGCTGCTGTAGCTGACGTCGCCGACCACGATCGAGCGGAAAGCCGCCGGTTCCTTGGGCTGTTTTGCCAGCGCGCGAACAATCAGGTCGCTGATCGAAGCCGTGCCGTGCAGCGGGTCGCTGTCGAGCGGATGCGTGTGGCTATGTGAGGACTCCTGACCTGCGAACGTCCCCGCACCACCGCCTGCATTGGCGGCAAAGTTGCCCCGACCGTAATTTTGACCGGTCGATGCATCACCGCTGCGGTCGCCCGAATAGGCATTGCTGATTCTCAGAATTTCGTCCAGTGCCAGAGCGGAAGCCAGATTGAGCGATTCGCCGGCGGAATGCGCTGCTAGAGCAAATTCCTGACTGATGGTTTGATCTTCAACCGTCGTGCCCATAGCCAGGCCGCCATTGTCCAGATCGGAATTGACCATGAACAGCGCGGATGTCAGCAGTGTTGCCAGCAGTGCCGAACCCAGCATGGCTGCGGCTTTGGAAGCCGCCAGTTGTTTGATTCCCGCCATCAGACCGACCGAAGCGCTTGCTGCGGCCGCCGTCTCGGCCAGACCGATCGACTCGATGATACCGGCTTTCAAATGCGCCGGCGGTTCCACCAATCCGTTCTGGATCGAATTGCGCAGACTCACCTGATGAATCAGTTCGGTCTGCAGCTCCGGGTTATTGGCCATCTCCAGAAACAGCGTGCCGGCGTCGGCCCCGTTCAGTTCACCGTCGAGGAGCGCCGTCAATTGCTCGGAACTGGAGTATGAATTGAAGTTATCCATGATATTCAATGTATGTCATTGTTCTTTTGAACTCATTTTTGGAGATCCTCGACATATGGCGCAAGGATCGCTCTGATTTTCTGTTTGGCGCGGTAAATGCGCGTGCGGATAACCGGCATCGTCGTGCCGACGACTTCGGCAATTTCATTGTACGAAAGGCCGACGTGTTCGCGCAGCACAAAAGCCTCGCGGTATTCCTCCTGCAACATCTCCAGGGCCATGTTCACCAGGCGCAGCAGCTCCGTCGACTCGTAGTTTTCGTCGCGAACGGCAAAGCGAAACTCTTCGAACGTAACGTTCTGATTATCTTTTTTTCGCTTCTCGTTGAGGCACAGATTGCGTGCAATGCGGAACAGGTAGGACGTGACATTGTGGACGGTGCGCTGTTCGCGGGCGCTGGAATACAGACGGGCAAAGGTTTCCTGGTAGACGTCTTCGGCCTGAAATTCATCGCCGAGGATGCGCAGGATATAGGTGAAAATTCGACGGGAGTGGCGCGAATACAGCTCTTCAAAGGCCGCCAGGGCCGTGGCGCGTTCGCCGCCAAGTTCGACAAAGAGCTCGTTGTCCGTCAGTATTTTGAAGTCTTTCTTCATTCGCCGTCGCCGCTCACCCCGTGTTTTGATTGCCGCCGGACGCCATACACGCCTGCGACTTGTGACAGAGACCTTCAGCTCCCGGATTTGTCACATCGCACTTTTCGCGCCCCTTTAAATCCGTTTTTGTTTGTCGACGGGTGAGCAGCCGTTCGAGTCTCAGGAGCTCTGCCCCCAGCTCTGCAGTGCGTTGCGTACGGCCGGCGGGCGAACCGGTTTTGAAATGAAATCGACCATTCCGGCCTCAAAACAGTGCTGTCGATCTTCTTCGGACGTATTGGCCGTCATTGCAATGATGCGCGGCGCTTCGGACTGATCTTCGATTTGCTCCAGAATTTTCCTGGTCGTCTCCATGCCGTCCATCCCCGGCATCTGAACATCCATGAAGACGACGTCGACGGAGTGTTCGCCCAGATGTTCCAGCGCCTCAAACCCACTGCACACTGCCGCGGGTTGAAGACCGAGTTTTTGCAGCATCGCCACGATAATCTTGCGGTTGACGGCGCTGTCGTCGACCACCAGAACTTTCAGATTCCGGTCCAGCGACTCCTGCGGCGGAACCGACGGTGTCTCCACACTTTTTTCGTCGATCAGCAGACGATGAACTTCTTCCTGCAGCCGACGCAGGCGCAGCGGCTTGATGATGATTGCGTCGTAGAGATCCTGATCCTTGCTGCCGAAGGTCTTGAGCGTATGCCCGTAAATCAGAAGCAGAATTTTAAACCGCCGTTTGTCGCTGCGCAGTTTGCGCAGGACCATCAGGAGATTGCTGCGCTCAAAGGCGCAACTGAAGATCATCAGGTCCAGCGGATCGCCGCTTTTGAGGATGGTGTTTAACTGCGCAGCCGAATCAAAGGCGCGCACGTTAATCCCCATTCGCTTTAACATTTCACTGGTCGTTTTGCGGCTGAACTGATGACAGTCCATCAGAACGGCATTCGCCTTTTCCAGCGGCGGCAACGCTTGCTGCTCGGCTGCGCCCACAGCCGCTTTCAGCTCGACGACAAACCAGAAAACGGAGCCGCCGTCGTCATTGGGCCGCATGCCGATTTCGCCTTTCATCAGTTGCACCAGGCGATTGCAGATCGCCAGCCCCAGCCCCGCACCGCCGAAACGTCGCGTCATCGAGGAATCCACCTGCTGAAAGGCCTTAAACAAATCGTGGCGGTCGGCTTCGGGAATGCCGATGCCCGTGTCGTAGACTTCACATGTTAAACGCAGGTTGCCCTCGCCGCAGGGCTCACAGTTCAGATGAATGTGAACATGTCCTTCCAGCGTGAACTTGACGGCGTTCGAAAGCAGGTTCATCATCAGTTGACGCAGACGCGTCGGATCGCCGATGACCACGTCGGGGAACTTCTCGCCATGGGTAAACACCAGTTCCAGCTGTTTTTCGAAGGCGGCGGGCGCCAGAACGTTCAGGGCGTCGTCGATCAGCAGAACCAGATCCACCTCGGCCTGTTCCAGCACGAGTTTGCCCGATTCTATCTTGGAGAAGTCCAGAATATCTTCAATCAGAGCCTGCAAAGACCGACTGCTGGCCTGAACTGTGGAGACGTACTCGCGCTGTTCGGGACTCAGCCGCGTTTGCGCCAGCAATTCCGCCGAGCCTATGACGCCGTTCATGGGCGTGCGAATTTCGTGGCTCATCGTGGCAAAAAACTCCGATTTGACGCGGCTGGCGCGCTCGGCTTCTTCTTTGGCCTGGCGCAACTCCTGCTCCGCCATTTTCTGCTCGGTGATGTCCTGCGCCGTGCCCTGCATGCGCACGATCTGATTGTCCGCATTTAGCACCGCTTTGCCACGCGCTTCAATGGTGCGAATCGATCCATCGGGACGAATGACGCGGTGCTCCACCTCATATGCCGAGCCCGTCGCCGCCGCCATGGAGAGCGTCTCCCGCAGCCAGTCGCGGTCTTCCGGGTGAATGAGCTGGTTGTAGCGCTCCGACGTCATTGGCCCGGAGTCGGAAGCAACGCCGAAAATTTCAAAAAGTGTTTCCGACCAAACAATCCCGGCGGTACCCGCATCAAATGTCCAGGAGCCGATCTGCGCCAGACGATGCGCCTCAAGCAGCTGCGACTGGCTGCGCTCCAGATTCTCCTGTGCCCGCCGCGATTCCGTGATATCGCGCACGATGACAAGAAACTCGTGCAGCGTGGTCATGCGCACGCGCGCCTCGAAAATCAGTTTGCCGTCACCCTTGCCGTCCAGACAGAACTCCATCACCTGGAGTTCGTTGGTTTCGCCCGCCAGAGCCAGCTTTTGTTCAAATTCGGCCGCGCTCTCAGGCGGCATGATGCTGCTGAGTTTTGTTCCGAAATAACTTGTCGGTTGCAACAATGCCGGCGGTTCAAGTGACGCGTGGAAGTCGATGACCACGCCCTCGCCGTCAAGATGAAAAATCAGGTCGGGCAGTGCTGCTATAATGGCGCGGCCTTTTGCTTCCGCTTTGCGTACACGCTCTTCCGCCTCGCGCTGCCGCGTGATGATTGCGTGAATGCCGATGATCCGACGCGGCAGGCCGTCGGCATGGCGCTCAACCACCCGACCGCGCGTCAGCAGCCAGGCGTAGTTGTTGTCGGCGCGCCGCAGGCGATACTCCATCGTAATACGGTCGCTGATGCCCGCGCTGGCAAGACGCACCGACTGCATCACGGCGCCGACGTCTTCGCGGTGCACCATGCGCAGCCATTGATTCACTGAGTCGGGCGCATTGCCCGGCACATATCCAAGATTGTTCAGCCATGTCTGCGAAAGACTCAGCTGTCCGGTATCGACATTCCAGTCCCACACGCCGTCGCCGCTGCCCTCAAGCGCCATTCGCAGGATGCGCAGCTCGTCGTATGATGTGGCCGCGCGGCGGGCGGCTTGACCGGCGTTCACCGCCAGCCCGGAGATGCGGACGACTGAGCCGAGCGAGCCCAGCTGCGGCTCGAGGATCAGGTGGATTTCATCGTTGCCCGAAGGCCCGCTTATCTCGAGCATCGTTTCCACCGTGGCGCGCGTTTCAATGCATGTTTCGCACTCTTCCGCCACTTTGTCCAGCGGCCGACGGCGCGAGTTGCGGCCCAGTCGTTCCAACGATTGTCCCCGCTGGTTCGCGCTGTTGACGTTGAAACTGCGGTCGAATCCGCGGTCGCCTCTGGCAAGCACCGCCTGACCGTACTGGTCTACATCCGCCAGAAAAGTCAGTCGGACGTCCTGCGCTTTCAGGCGCGCCAGCAGACTGTCGGACGCGGCTCTCATTTCGGCCGCCAGCGACTGTTCCGTCAGATCAGTAATTACGCCGGTTACCACCAGATCGCCGTCGCTGGTACTGACGGTCGCCTCATCGCGCACGTAGATATTCAGGCCGCCGCGACCGATCAAACGGTATTCCAGGGCAAACTCACCCCGTCCGGCAATGGCGTCGCGAATGGCAACGCGCACGTCGAGTGCGTCCTCGGGATGTATAAAGTCGTCAATGGAAAAATCGTCGTCAAATTCGCTGGATGATTTGGTGCCGGCCAGCAGTATATCGAGCGCGGAGGAATAGGAAATGAAGATGCGTTTGTCCTGAATAAGCGCGCGGTAGGTGATACCCTGCGACTCCGTGGCGTTTGCCGTCTCTTCCGCCTGAAAGATGTGCGATTTCCTGCGGCGTTCCAGATAGCGATAGGTCGCCTCGACTTCGTGCAGCAGTGCGGCGATGCCGGGGTCGGTAATATCACTGGATGCCAGGTGGCGCCTCACCTGATCGCGCAGAAGTCTGTGCCCTATTTCAACATTGTTGTAATCGCTCAAATTGCCCCCCGGGCCCCTGCCCGGCGGTCTGTGTCTGACGAACAGCCGCCGGCGTCAATTTAAGTCCTTTCGCCTTCTCGGATCGTTGCCGCACTTGCGTGCGGACAGCGAGCAACAGGATCGATTGTCAATGCAATTGTCGACCGTGAGCGAAGTGTATCTGGTGAAGTCTCGCGGCTTTACTACTTTAGCATGGAAATCACATTGAACGGGTCTTGAGAACCGCGTCTGTCCCCGGCAATTTACAAACATTTCGGAATTGTAAAATTGAGAGCCAAGCTGTCTTTTGTATACACACTGCTTTGTGTGCTTTTCATCCTCTCCGCGGCAAATCACAACGCCTTTGCGCAGAGTCGCATGAAACAACTCGCCGTCAGCGCGGTCCAGTCCATCATCGTCGATTATCGCAGCGGCACGCCGCAGTTCACCGGATTGGGCCGCTCGGGATTTGAATGCGTGGCCCACGCCGAAGACGCCGACGGCAACATGATTTTCTGGCTGTCCCTCCCGCTTCCGATTACCTCAGAGACCAAAGGGATTTTCCTGCCGGACGGCACCATGATCCCCGGCTCCGACCAGATTCTGGCGCATCAGTCGGCCGTCGAAAGTGTCATTTGCCCAATGCCGGGCGAAGACGGCGTGTTTTACGTCCTGCATACAAACTTCGTCGATGAAACATTCCGAATCGACCAGTCGCGCAGCTACTACTCAATCGTCGACCTGAATATGAACGGCGGCACAGGCGGCATGCGCGCCATCAACGTGCTGATCGGCGAAGACGGCGACCGCCCCGCTGAAGGCATGGAGGTCATCGCCCTGCGCAATCCCTGCACGGATGTTTACGATCGATACCTCCTGCTGCAGTACGACATGGCCATCGATGCTTTTACAACCCGCATATTCGACGCCGACGGCTTCCGCGAACGCGAAATCCTGTTCAACTACGCCGAGCCCTCCAGCTTCAGCGGCCGCGGCGAGCTGGAATTCCACGAAGGCAAGGTCGGCATGGCATTTAACGGCTCGGGCCGAGCCCTGGTGTTTGACTACGAACCCACGACGCAGGAACGCTCAAATCAGGTCGAAATCACAATCCCGCGCGACGGAATCCTCGATCTCTTCCGTGCGCCCGGCGGCCTGGAATTCTCGCCCGACGGCAGCAAACTCTACCTGACGCATTTTTACTTCGCAGCCAATACCATTTATCAGGTCGAGCTGGACAACGGCCTGACGCAGCACAAATACGACTACGACCGCCTGCCGGGCAGCATCGAACTGGGGCCGGACGGCAAAGTTTACGTCGCCGGTCAGGAAAACATCATCGTCTTTGACGACCCCAACCTGCCCGCCGCGCCGATGCGCCAGTTAAATCTCGGCGGCCTGCTCGACGGCGGTTTCGGCATGACGGATCCGGTGCAGTACCACACGGTCCCCTACGGCGGCGAATCGCCCGAGCTGACAATTCAGGTGGTCCAGGAGGAGTGCCCATGCCTCGGAACGGCGCGACTCACGGCTTCGGACGGCTTTGTGTCCTATCGCTGGAATCCCGGTGGCGAAACAGAAAGAAGTATTGAGGTAGCGGAATCGGGTAGCTACTACGTGACGGCGGTGGACGAAGCCGGCTGCAGCTACGATTCGGAGCCGGTTGAAATTGAATTGAACAAGCCGACGATTGAACTCCGGATGCCCGATCAGACGGTCGACGTGGGAACGACTTTCAGCGTTCCCGTTGAATATGACGGTCCTTTTCCTCTCGCGGGCTGCACCGCCCCGATCGCCGATATCACGGTAAGCGTCGACAACGATCTTGTGGATTTTCTCGGAGCGGACGATCTGGCCGTGATGAACACTCAGGTCAACGGTGGCCGCCTGGAAATCCGCTTTACGGCTACGCTGGAGAACGATGTCTTGGGCAGCCTCAACTTTGCGGTCTGCCCCACGAGCGACGCACGGACAGGCACTCTCCAAATAGAATCGGGCGCCGTCAACAGCTGTGATTTTGAATTTGATTTTGTCGACGCCCAATTGACAATCCGCGACACGCCACTGGCGATAGACGGCGACCTGAGCCTTTGCACCTGCCGCCCGCAAACCACGCTGAGCGCTCCCGACGGATTTGCGGACTACTCCTGGACACCCGGCAACAGCAACAGCCAATTTTTGCTTGTCAGCGAACCGGGAGATTACAGTGTTTCAGTGACGACGGAAGCCGGCTGTGTGCTCAATTCGGAGTCGGTGACAGTGGAATTCCTCGAATCAGAGGTCGAATTCAGTCTGTCGTCCGCCGCCGGCGCCGCGGGCGAAACCGTGCAACTGACGCTGGATGCGGCGGTTAGCGGCACCGACGACCCGGACTGCACCCCGGACGAGTTTGAACTCAGTCTGCGTTATCTGCAATACCCCGCGGCACTGATGCAGACTTCCGCCGGACTGGATCTGGTCGACGTGCAGCGCTCCGGCGAATACGAAACCGCGCGCATCCGCGGATTACGTACCGACCTGCCGCTCAATCTCGATTTTATTTTGCTGGCCGACGCAATTCACGGAACCGACGTCGAATTGCTCGATCTTGAATGGATTGGCTGCGGTGCGTCCAATACCACGTTCAGCAGTGGACGTCTTGAGGTCGACAGCAGCTGCATCACAACCAGGATTGTGATTCTGTCTCCCGGCGCACTCATGACCGTCAGCGGCGCAAACCCCGCCGCTAGCGAGACCGAAGTGGCGTTCGACACGGAAATCGACGGAGTTGTCCGACTGCAGCTGCGCTCTCTCACCGGCAGTCTGACGCGCGAATTCCTGCGCGAATACCGATCCGCCGGCAGTCACCGCGAGCAGCTGCGCACGGCCGACATCGCTTCCGGGCAGTACCTCCTGCTGCTGCGCCGGCCCGACGGGCGCACCGAAAGCTGTTTGCTGAACATCCTGCACTGAGCGTCCGGGACCGCTCCTGTACATGGCCCGACAATTCATTTGAGCCTGCGGGTGGAATGACGCTGTTGATGCGCCCCGACTGTGTATATTTGCAGGTGGCGTGAACGGCGGGCGGGACCGCCAGGTGAATCAAAGCTGATTACCGAGCTTGTATGCTTCAATTTCTCCGTATCGAAAACTTTGCCCTGATCGACCTGGTCGAAATCGATCTGTCCTCCGGTCTGACGATCATCACCGGTGAAACCGGCGCAGGCAAATCGATTATTGTCGACGGCATGCTCGCCCTGCTGGGCGCGCGTCGCCGTGCCGAAGTGGTGCGCGACGGAGCGGCCAAAGCAGTCATCGACGGTACGTTCCTGGTTGAAAACAACGCCGACATCGCAGCATTTCTGCGCAACAACGACCTGGAACCGGAAGTCGACAGCGGCGAGCTGTTTGTTCGGCGCGAAATCACGCGTCGCGGCGGGTCGCGCTCGTTTATCAACGACCGGCCGGCGACGCAGTCACTCGTGCGCGAACTGGGCGCGATGCTCATCGACTTTCACGGCCAGCACGACCACCAATCGCTGTTGCGCCCGGAACTGCATCGCGGCCTGCTGGACCGCCTGGCAGAGACCGAAGCAGCCCAGGAGCGCTACCGCACCGCCTACCGCACACTGACCGCCTCCGCCCGCGAACTTAAAACCCTTACCGAGCGCGAACGTGAGTTGCGCTCTCAGGAAGAATTCAGTCGCTTCCGCCTGCGCGAGATCGAAGACGTCGATCCCGGTGAAAACGAACTGGAAGAACTTGAGCAAGACATCAAGCTGCGCGAAAATGCCGAGTTGATTTTTGAGCAGACACAGGTCATCGCCGATCAGCTGTACGAAAACGACGGCGCGGTTCACGATGTCCTCTCCGGCCTGCGCGACAAACTCGAAGACCTCAGCGAGCTCGATCCGGAATTCGCCGCCCAGCGCGACGAATGCAACAGCGCACTTGTCGCCGTCGAGGAAATTGCCCGTTTTGCCCGCGCCTACAACGACGCGATCGACTTTGACCGCGAGCGGCTGGAGGAAATGCGCGAGCGCTCGCTGCAGTTGCAGGCGCTGCGCAAGCGCTTCGGCACCATGAAGGAAGTCTTCAGCGAACGCGCGCGCCTGCGCGAGGAATTGCGCCTCACCGAGCATTTTGAAGAAGAAATCGCCGCCTGCCGCGGGAGGATCGACGCAGCACGCGAAGACGTCGCCCGGCGCGGCGCTGAATTGAGCAAAATGCGCCGTGCGACGGGTCAGAAGCTGGCGCAGTCCGTAGCGCGCAGCATGCGCGAGCTGGGAATCAAACACGCGCAGTTTGAAGTGCGCATCGGCCACAATGAAGCCGCGGGCGACGACGGCGTGTGGGTCAAAAACGGCGGGAAAAAGGTTCAGGCATGGAATCACGGCCTGGACACGGTGGAGTTCTACGTGGCCACCAACCCCGGCATGGATGTTCGCCCGCTGGCCAAAACGGCGTCGGGCGGCGAAATCTCGCGCATTATGCTGGCGCTCAAGTCCATGGTCGCCGCCGGCGATCACGTCGCCACGCTGGTCTTTGATGAAATCGACACGGGCATCAGCGGCGGTATCGCGCAGAAGGTCGGTCGCGCAATGAAATCGCTGGCCGGTAGCCGTCAGATTCTGTCAATTACACATCTGCCGCAAATAGCGGCGCTCGCCGACCGTCATATTTTAGTCCGTAAGGAAAACAAAAAAGGCCTGGTCAAAGTGCATGTCCAGTCCCTCGAAAGCGACGATCGTACGCGTGAAGTCGCCCGCTTGCTGAGCGGAGAAAAAATTTCGGATGCCTCGTTGGCCAGCGCCCGCGAGCTGATGTTGGTTGAGTAAAACAAGGCAGCGTTTTGCCGCACGCACGAATCCAAATCCGGGCGCGCAGATAAAACGTTAAATGTTTTTTGGCCTGCAAGGCTGTTAACAATTTCCGGCGGAACCGTATGAGTACTGTCCCCTACAACATGACTTTTCTCTCGCGCACGGAATTGGTGGCCGCACTTAAACACCGCATCAATCCGGTCGAGTTAACAAAGGTGGAAAGCGCCTACGAACTGGCGGAGAACGTCCACGCACCGCTGGACCGCAAAGACGGCAGCCCCTGGTTTTACCACATCACCCGCGTCTGCGGCATCGTCCTGAACGAACTTAACATTTACGACACCGACTCCCTCTGCGCCTCGCTGCTGCACGACGTGCTGGAGGATTCGGAGACCGTGTCGAAGAACGTCCTGGAATACAATTTCGGCTCATATGTGGCTTACATCGTTGAAACGCTGACGAAGGACCTGAGCCGACAGCGCGAACTGCCCGACGTGGTGGATCGCGAACACGTGGAACAACTGCGCCACGCCAGCCAGGACTGCGTGCTGATTCGTCTGGCGGCGCGCCTGGACAACTTCCGCTGTCTGGAGTTTAACCTTAAACGCAATCCGATTAAGTACGTTAACGATACAATTGAGCGCTACACGCCGCTGGCGCGCAATTCCAACGACGCCAATCTGCGCTACCTGGTAGATCAGCTGCAGAAAGAGGGTTCCAAGTTTTTCTCGTGATGTTAACTTGTTTAAGTCGCCTTATTCTTCCGTGACAAGCGTCACAATCACGGAATTCTGATCGACGTCCAGCTCCAGCTCATAGGTGTAGTTGCCGACGTCGAGCGGATCGTAAATCGAGTAGTCGGCCGGCGTAAACTGATACACTTCGCCTTCCGCTTCAATAGTCACTCCAACCACCGGATAGGCCTCATCCACCTCGCGAAAGCGCGTTTCCTCATTGGCCGCAAGTGCGCCATAGACTTCCTGACGACCATCGCGAAATTCCAGCACCAGCGATGAAAATGCCGTTGTTGACAGGTTGTGGGCCCGGACAAACAGCGCCGGCGTTCCAACTGGGTCGGATTCATCGGCACAGGAAACGGTCAAAATCAGTCCCAGAACACAACACAGAATCCACATACGCTTCATCTCTCCACCCTTTCAGATCAGTCGAATACGATGCCGCAAATTACTAAATGCTGTCAAATGACGCCTGATTGAGCGGACCGATTCAACAAAAACGCGGAAAAGCCACGTTCCACCGTAGCGGATCGCAGCTTTTCCGTATCACACCCACACATCTTCTCTTGCCTGGCATCGCCCGCCGTCGGTGTCGGCCTGGCGGGCGCGACTCAAATTCTATCTCGTTTCTGTTGTGCACTACAAAATCTCCGGCGCAAAAGTTGGCGGATCGTTGGCGGTCGTGTTTTTTTTGGGGCTGGTTCGGGATGGGACGGCGGCGGCGCGGCGCTTCAATACTGGATGCGGCGGACCCTGCATTTTTTTTGCGATCAGCCGGAAATTCGCTCTTCAGGTCTCTGAGTCTTCGGTCTCTTTCTTCGGAACGCGATTTCTTCAGACTGGATTTTGGGCACTGGAAAGCGCTTTGATTGTTTGCCTCGCGATTGTTGGCTGTTCGACTGTGCTTTGTTTGCTTCGCGCTTACCCGCTTCTCATGGTTCCCTTGTCGCTTTGAGCCGCTTGCGCGCCTCAGGCTCGCTTGATTTTTTGTTTGCCACCGAGTGCGGGGCTCAGCTGATTGCGGCCGGCTCAAAGACCTGCGGCTGAGCACTCAAAACTGAGGCACAGGTGCGTCGAAGGAGGCGCAGATTCTGCCTTCAGCCACTGTGGGAAACGGACGCTTTCACCCAACTTCAAATGCGATAGTTCGGAAATACGGCCCGCTTGTCCGCAAATTCTCAACGCTCAGTTTTTTAGCCATTGACTTCCGCATGCGGTGTTGCACCCTGTTCTCAAAACAGGCCGACGTCTGCGGCGGAAACACACAATTCCCGGTCGATTTGCGGCCACACAACCTCACGTGAACAACAAATGCAAGCAACAACAGGAGCAGAATGACAGACATGAAGCCGCCAGACTTCAGCCCCAAAAACGAACAAAAGGAAAAAGCAAGCCGTCGGCGTGGAACAGCCGCGGCGAAGCATTGCAAGCGTCGAGCAGTCAGATGTTCAATTATCCTGCAGTGAAGTCCGAAGATCGGTCAGTTCAGATAACCGTCAAAAAAGGGAGGGAAAAAGCCGGCGGCCCTGCGGCCGAAAAAGCCAAAAAGGTGGTGAGAAATCAGCCTGGAACGCGCAAAATCTAAAGGTCAAGTTTGCGGGATTCCTCGTCGTCGATGCAGTCGTAGAGCTCCTGCGCGCTGCCGGCGGAAGCCAGCCTGGTCCTGAATTCGGGGTCGGTCATCAGTCGGGAAATGCGCGAAAGCAAACGGAGATGCGCGCTGAATGCATCCTCGGGGCCAACCAGCATAATCACAATTCGCACCGGCTGGTTGTCGAGCGACTGGTAATCAACCGGTTGCGACAGCGTAAGAAGCGCCGCCGAAGTTTTGTTGACCGCATTGGTCTTGGCGTGAGGCACGGCAAAACCCTGCCCCACACCTGTCGACATAATCTCTTCGCGCTTGAAAATAACGTCGCGAACCTTCTCGATGTCCGTGACCACTCCGGCTTTGCCGATTAGGTCGACCAGATGCAGCAAGACGTCGTTTTTGCTGTCGAGATCGACGTTGGCGTCGATCGACTCGATATTCAGTGCGTCGGCAATCCGCATAAGGTATTCGGCCAGAGATTCGGTTCGAAAAATTGCATGCCGCGTCGACGGTCACGCCGACGGATTATTGGTCGCGCCAGCCCGCTACCCGTCCGGCGTAGTGATCGGCAAACTCGTCGGCCAGCGTCTGGCTGTCCGCCTCCGCAATGACGTGGAATATCGCCTTCTCGCGGTCGGGCAGCAGCAGGACGGAGCGCTCTCCGTCAAATACCTTGACGCCGTCGATGAGTTGGCGATCCTTGCCCTCACTGTATTCCATCGCCTCGCGCATGACCGTGCCTTTGCTCTCCCACGGACATGGAATTTCCCGACGCGACTGCGCCCTGACGGGAATCATGTCGTCTACTTCGGCCAGGGTTTTGCCGCTGAGCGCCAGCATCTCGAGAATCTTTCCGGCTGTGAACATCGCGTCCGCCGCAAAGAAAAAGTCGGCAAAGATAAATCCGGCGCGCGTGCCGCCGACGTACAGAACGCCGTCGGTAAGCGTCGCTTCCATCATGGCCGAATGCGAATTTTTAACGCGCAGCACCTCGACGTCGTGTTCCGCCGCCATCATGTCGATTTCACCTGTCGCCGAGACGGGGACGGCAATTTTGTAGGGCTCGCGGTCGGCGTGCGTCAGCAGGAACAGCTTGGTGACGATCGATACCAGGCGCTGTGAGGAATACCAGCGTCCGCTGGAATCGACAAGTGCGATTTTTTCAACCGCCGGCTCGATGATGACGCCCAGCTCGAGGTGCAACGACTCCATCAATGTGCTGAGTTCTGCCTGGGCGCGCTCGGTGTCCTCCTGCGTGCGCGTGGAGCGCTCGGGATCGACATAGGCATTGAGGCCAATTGCCGAGCAGTTGAGCTCGCCCAGAATGCGCGGGAATATTGCGGCCGACATGCCGTAAGAGTAGTCGACGGCAATGCTGAAATTGCGCTGTTTGATTGCGGCAACATTCAGATTGCTGCGGAAGCGCTCCAGATAACTTACATAAGTGCGCTCCGGGTAATGGATGATACCGATCTTGTCCGACGCAACGCGCTTGATGTCTTCGCCAAAAAAGAGGCGTTCGATTTTTTTGGTCTGCGCGGTCTTGAAGTCTCGACCTTCGGAATTCATCAGGATGATGTCGATGTGCTTCGGCAGGTGCGGCGAACGGCGAACGTGAATTCCGCCGACGGCGCTCCCGTCCATCATGCGCTGACGCGTCAGCGGCAGGGGCAGATCCTGCACGTCCGTGACATTGACGCCGACCGACATCAGACCGGTTGTAATGGCGCGTTTGACCATTCGCGAAGCCGGATTGGCGTCGCGACCGGCGACAACCGTAGCGCCCGCGCCGAGCGAGTTACCCAGAGCCGCGCCGAATTTGGCGCCGAACTCGGGAATCATTTCAATATTGGACAGACCGGTGACGCGCGCGTTTGAGAACAGCTCGCGCAGCCACTTCTCTTCCTGAACCATACTGCGCGTTACAATGGCATATGGCTCGACCTGTTTGTTCGGCCAGAGTTTAATGTTCGAATGCAGCGCGGCATAGTCGCCGATTTCACAGGCGTCGGCGATGAAAACGTTTTCCGCGATGGTCACGTGATCGCCGATGCGGGTGTCGTCGCAGACAACGTCGGCGGTCAATTCCGCCTGAACGCCGATGTGCACGCGGTTCCAGATGATCGAATTGACGATGCGCGCGCCCGCGCCGATAGTCACGCCGTCGCCAATGACCGAATCCGTAATCTGCGCGCCCGCGCCGATCTTGCTGTTCTCGCCGATCAGAATATTGCCGTTCAGTTGAGCCGAGTCGTCTACGTCGGCCGATTCGGCGATGTACGCGCCGCCCTGTTTGCGACCTTTGTGCTGAACCTGTACGCGACCGGCCAGAGCGTCGTCGTGCGCCTCCTGATACTGATTGAGGTTGCCGACGTCGGCCCAATAGCCTTCGGCGACGTAACCGTAGAGCGCCAGATTCTTCTCGAGCATCATCGGAAAGAGATCTTTCGAGAAGTCAAATTCTTTCTGGTAGGGAATCAGGTCGAGCACTTCGGGCTCGAGAATGTAGATGCCCGTATTTATCGTGTCGGTGAACACCTCGCCCCAGGACGGTTTTTCCAGAAAGCGTGTTATGCGGCCTTCGTCGTCCGTCATCACGATGCCGAACTGCAGCGGCACCTGGGCTTTTGTTAAAACAATGGTCGCCTGCGCTTTTTTACTCTGGTGAAATGCGAGCGCTTCCTCAAGGTTAAAATCCGTCAGCACGTCGCCGCTGATAATGATAAATCGCTCGTCGAGTTTGTCGGCGGCGTAGCGCACGGCGCCGGCGGTACCGTAGTCGGCCTGCGCCAGCTTGTATTCCATGTTAACATCAAAAGCGGCGCCGTTACCGAAATAACCGGTAATCTTTTCGGGCTGGTAGTACAGCAATGACAGAACGTCGGTGATGTTGTGCCGTTTGAGCAGGTTGACGATGTGCTCCATCATCGGAACATTCAACATCGGAACCATCGGCTTGGGCAGGTTGCTCGTGATCGGACGCAGGCGCGTTCCAAAACCGCCGGCCATTATTACCGCTTTTTTCATGTGCTCACATCGCTTTTGAGGGATTAAACAAAACGACTTTTGAAAGGAGCAGTCGACGCTTCACCGCACAGGTCCGGCCGCGGAGCCCTGCGGGCGCCGGAACGGTCGGAGAGGTGTTCCGTCGGTTTGCATACACTGGAGGAAATGCCCGCAGAATCGGGCGTTCCAAGTGAAACGTGGACCGGCGAATATATGATTTTTTGCCAAGACGAGGGCAGCACCGCACTGGCCGTCGGCTTTTTCTTGTGACGGCAACGCACTATTTTTGCGACCGTTGACGTTGTGCTCTCACAATGCTTCACAGTCCGGGAAACAGCTCGAGGAATTCCGCCCCATGCAAGCTCTGGTAACAGGTGCAACCGGCTTTGTCGGCAGCCATGTAGCCGAACATTTATTGCGCCGCGGCTATGCCGTCCGCTGCCTGACGCGCGCAACCAGCAGCCTGCGCTGGCTGGAAACACTGGATGTGCGCCGCGTGGAAGGTTCGCTCTCCGATGCCGAGTCGCTGCGGCCGGCGGTACGCGACGCCGATCTGATCGTTCACTGCGCAGGCCTGACGGCCGCGCGCGACGAAGCCGAGTTCATGCGCGGCAATCGCGACGGTACACGTAACCTGCTGGACGCGGTGCGCCGCGAAAACCCGCCGCTCAAGCGCTTCCTGCACGTAAGTAGTATGGCCGTCGCCGGCCCGGCGACTTCGCTCGACAGCCCGCGGCGCGAGAACATGCCCAACGACCCCATTACAACATATGGCCGCAGTAAAAAAGCCGCGGAAGAAGTGGTGACGGCCGCCGACGACATACCCTGGACCATCGTCCGCCCTCCCGCCGTCTACGGCCCGCGCGACACGGCAATCCTGAGTTTTTTCCAGACGGTCAACAAAGGCCTGGTTCCGCTGATCGGATTCGATGAGAAGTACGTCAGCCTTGTCTACGTCGACGATCTGGCGCGAGGCATTATCGATGCGGCCGAGTCCGACAACACACGCGGACAGACTTATTACGTCAGTTCCGACGAATTCTATACCTGGCCGCAGATCGGCAACGTCACCGCGGCAGCGCTGGGACGCGACTCCTTCCGGACGCTGCGGCTGCCGCATCCCCTGGTGAAGACAATTGCCGGTATTTCCGGCTTTTTTGGCCGCTTCGCCAAAAAGCCGCCGGTGCTCGACTTCGAGAAAGGCCGCGACATCGTCCAGACATACTGGATCTGCTCGACAGAGAAGGCGCGCCAGGACTTCGGCTACAATCAGCAGTGGAGTCTGGAAGACGGCATCGCAGCAACAGCTAAGTTTTACCGCGATGCGGACTGGCTTTAATCGACGGGCGGAACCGGCATGCGTAGAGTGTTCAAAACCACCGCGGGCATCATATTTGCCGCGCTCATCCTGATCGGCGCGGGTTCGTGGTTCGTGGTCAATCTCGCCACGCGCTCCCTGCCGCTGCGCGACGGCGAGACGACGGTGGAGGGCATCCGCGATTCAGTTCACATCCACCGCAATCGCTACGGCATTCCGCACATTATCGCGTCCAGCGATGAAGACCTCTTTTTTGGCGTCGGTTACGCTCACGCCCAGGACCGCATGTGGCAACTGGATCTGGGGCGGCGCTACGGTCAGGGACGGCTGGCGGAAATACTGGGACGCGATGCGCTGGACGTCGACGTGTTCACGCGGCACGTCGATTTTGCGGGCACGGCGGCCAAACTGTACCGGTACATCAGCGATGACTCAAGGATGGCGCTGGACGCCTATGCGCGCGGCGTCAATGCCTGGCTGCACGAACATCACGAGCGCCTGCCCTTTGAATTTGACGCGCTTGGCTACGAGCCGGAAGAATGGAAAGGCGAGCATTCGCTGATTCTGGGCCGCCTGATGTCCTGGGAAATGTGCCTCTCCTTCTGGACCGACGCCGCCCTCGGCGAGGTGGCCGCACGCTACGGCAGCGGCATCGCCGAAGAACTTATACCGCGCTGGCCCGCCGATGCGCCCACCGTGACGGACGTGGACAACCCGCCGGTTTCCCCCTTGTTGACAAACAAAATTGGCTTTGAAAAAACGCGGCAATACAATCCCCCCGAATTTGACGGGGCTTTTGCCGAGACATGGCAGTACGTGCGCGAGTTTTACGGCATCAAAGGCACGGCGGCCGGCAGCAATTCCTGGGCGGTGCGTGCGGCCGGAACCGACAAGCGGGCAATTCTGGCCAACGACCCGCACCTGACGCTGATGATGCCGCCGCGATGGTACCAGGCGCACCTGACGTCCCCCGGCATCAACGCCGCCGGCCTGACAATTCCGGGACTCCCTTTTGTCGTGGTGGGACGCAATGACGCCATCGCCTGGGGTGTCACAAACATCATGCTGGACGACTGCGATTTGTTCGTGGAAAAGCTGGACACGAGCAATCGCCGACGTTATCACATCAGTGAATTCGAAACGGCCGAGTTTAAATTTCGGACAGACACGATCCACGTCAAGGACTCAATTCCCGCGGTCATTCGCATTCGCTCCACGGAGCGCTCGGCGCTTATTTCCGATGCTCACCTCTTCCGCCATCCCGAACTGGTGATGACGGAGGCGCGGGCGGACACGGGCGCCGCAGCTTTTTACCGTCGCAAAGCGCTCAGTTTCCGCTGGACCGGTTATGAAATGAGCGATGAAATTCTTGCGATGTACCGCCTGCAAAAAGCGCACAACTGGGATCGTTTTCTGCGCGCACTCAGCATTTTCACCACGCCCGCACTTAACTTTTCCTATGCGGATACGGCTGGAAATGTCGGCGTGGTACCCACGGCCAATGTGCCCAAACGCGGCAGCAACAACCCGAACCTGCCTGCGCGCGGCTGGGTGGCGGAGGAAGACTGGCAGGGTATGCATCCGCCGACGGATCTGCCGCATCTCTACAATCCCGAGCGCCCCTACGTCTTCAGCGCCAACAATCTCACTGCGCGCAACCTGCCTTTTCACGTCAGCGCGCTGTGGGAGCCGAGTTCGCGCGCCCGCCGCATCGACGAGCTGCTTTCGCAGCTCGACATTTACACCGCGGCGGACGTGAGTTTTATGCAGATGGACCTCATATCTCCGCACGCCCGCGAGTTAACGCCGATACTGACACAAGCTCTGAGCGACAGTTTGGTCGCCGACACCCGGAACTACGACGAGACCGAGCGCGCGGCAATTACACTGTTAAATCAGTGGGATTATTCGATGCACAGCGGCAGTGCTGCGGCCGCGATATTTAACGTTTTGCTGGAGCGCCTGGTTTACGAGACATTTCACGATGAACTCGGCGACCAACTTTACTACAAGCTGACGTTTGTCAGCAACGTGCCGATGCGGTTGATTCTGCAGTTCGCCCACGAGGCGGACAATCCCTGGTTCGACGACCGGCGCACGCTGGAGAAAGAAGAACGCGACGCCATCATACGACGCGCTTTCCACGCGGCGATTAAACAACTGCGGCAGGACATGGACAGCGACGACGCGCCTTCCTGGAACTGGGGCGCAATTCACCAGGTGGAGGTGCCGCACCTCTTCGGCGAGCAGGCCGCGATGCGCACGCTTGTTAACCTCGGCCCCTTCCCCGCCGACGGAAATGTCACGACGATCAACAACAGCGAGTGGCGTTTTTACGATCCCTACACGGTGCGCACGGCCACGTCCATGCGTTTTGTGGCGGACATGCGCGATTCGGTCGTACGGACGATTCTGCCTGGCGGCAACTCGGGCCAGGCGTTGAGCCCGCACTACGCCAACCAGATGCAGCTGTGGCGCACCGGCGGTTTTGCCACGATTCCCATGTCGCGACGCCACCACCCCGGCTTCGACGAAACGCTGCACCTCGTTCCGGCGCGGGACGAGCGTTAATCCGCACTGGATGGTGAATAAACAAATTCACTTTGTGGCTTGGCGCTTGCATTGCAGCGCCGCTGCGCTTCACTTGCGGCTTGCTTTCCGACTCTTTTGTTTGTCATGCAGACTTCAGTCTTTGAGACTCGAGTACGTCACTGTACCGACTGCAAGACTTCCGGCTTGGCGTTCAAATGTTAACAAGAGAAAAGAGCAAGCCGACGAGTTTATGAGGCGGCGAAGCGCTCAGTCCTCAGCCAATCAGTCTATTGTCATTGTTTAACAAATACGCCCTGCCACTGTCGTCCCGCTCCAACGACGCTCACGGTGTAGGTTCCGCACGGCAAATGAGTCAGTGAGAGAGGCACTCCTGACAAAGGATGTTCGAGCGCAATACGCCTGCTTAAAACCTTACGCCCCAGCAAGTCCCGAACTTCGACCGTGTATTCACTTCCGGCGATTCCGTTAAACACAAGTCGGGACGCGGCTTCCACCGGATTCGGAACAAGTGTTAATTGTTCAGATCTTGTCTGTAGATCGCCAACAGCGCTGATAACGGGATCCAGCCGGTAGACTGCAGCACTCAAATAGCAGTTACCATCAAAACGCTGTTGAACGGCATAGAGCAAAGAACCGTCGAGCGAATACGTCACCGGACCGGGATCGAATTCACTGATGGGTGCGGGGACGGAATCGGGATAGTCAATAACGTGAAAGTCGCGCTCACGGCCCTCCAGATCAAGGCGTATAACAACAAAATGCGCACGGCCGTCGTGTGGATTGTGGTGAAGTTTGCCGCCTACGGCAATTTCATCGTCCTTCATATCTGCGAAAAACACATGCGGATATGGACCGCCTTCGCAGGGGCGCAGTTTAATCCAATCGAACTCACCGCTGTTAATATCTATGCGACCGATGCTAAAAGCCAGACAATCCGAATCCACATCCAGTTTGTCCCCCAGCGTATATAATTTCTGTTCGTGCGCAAGCAAATATCGCGTCTGATCGTCTTGCTCCATGTTTTGTCGCCACAGAATCTCAGCCGACTCCAGGTCGATGTGCACTATTACCGCCCGGCCCTGATATCTGCATGCCAACGTCGCGCGATTGTCGTTGACGGCTGTCGTGGCGACTCCCTCGCATTCGGGCCATTCGAGCAGCAGTTCGAGGTTAAATTCCGCCGTGTTAATTTCCCACAGTCGGCCGCGCTGATCTTTCACTGCACCGGCAAAAAAGACTCTGTTCCCATAAACGATGAAACCCCGGGTGTACACCTGACCGCCTGCTCTGTTAACAGAGAGCGCTCGGGAAGACAGCCCCTCAGCACTCAGTTTTATCATCTGCACGCGATCTATACCGTTCCACATCATGTAAAAGTTGATTCCATCGCAGGCGATATCCCGCAGCCAATAGCCGCCTGAATCTCCCTGTTCGAAAAAGGACTGCAGAACTTCACCGGAAGAATTCAAGAGGTGAATATCGAAACTGCTGCTCACCGGACCCAGTTTGTAGCCGGGCGCAGAACGCTCTTCACCGGGAACGCCCCACCATTTCAGTCCGGCAAACACCGCCACTTGTCCCAAGGAGTTAACCTCCATACGCACGCCGGAAGCAAAGTTGTTGGACTGCGGTAGAAGTGTGCTGTGTAGCATGTTTAACTCTTTGTCCAACCATACTACAGCCAGAGACGCACCTACCTGTCGAAGCTGAATGATCTGTTCTTCGGTGTTAATCATCTGCAGCACGGCTGAGGGAAACACGGCACGACCGGTATATGTTTTAGTGTCGCTTTCTGGTGCACCGTCGGCATTAAGTCGACGCGATTCGCCATGCGAAAAAATACTGAATGAAACTTCTTCAATGTGATTGTTAAACAGGCGGACATCACTGCCGCTCTTTGCCAAAGTCGACGTAAGCAGTCTGTTGTCCGATTCAATTGTAAATTGAGTATCAATCATACCACTCTCGGCGTCCAGTTTTGCTATTCCAATAAATTTGCGCTCCGGATCAAAGTCATACAGATCACCGCACAGCAAGAGTGAGTTTTCACCGCTTATCACAAGCGAATGCGTCATGACGGCTTGCGCTGCAAATCCTGTACGGCTGCGCCACTCCAGGCGTCCCTTGCCGAGATCCAGCTTGCTTGCATTGAGCGAATCACCATCATTCGCGGCGGTCTGCCAGGCGAGGTACAGCTTGTCACCTTCAGCAATTTTGTCTGTTATGTACACTATTTCATTGAGATTGGTAAAGTTGAACTGGTGGAGCAAGGCACTGGTTTCCGTGTCGAGCTCCAGAACCTCACCGAGATTGGTTAAACAATACAGGCGATCATTTGCAGTCACGAACATGTCGGCCAGATCTCCGTCGAGTTCAACATCCGCGATGCGGAACTCCCACAGCGCCTCACTCAAATTGGCGGACGCCCCGTCCAGCTTGACTATTCCATCGGTGAAGTTAAAATAGAAATCTCCACGACTGTCGGCGGCGATGTTCACGCCGGTGTTGTACGACGCATTGTTCAGATCCGCGGAACTGCGCAGCTCACCGCTTTGCACATCATAGAATTGTATTCGGTTTGTCAGCAGATCGCTGCTGCGCGTGTAGTAAATTAACTGTTCATCTGTGTAGGTAAGAATCTGTGCGGCGTGACCGAGGTCCCCGTCGTTACCGACAACCCGGCTCCAGAGGATCGCGCCCGTGGCGGGATCGACTTTATATAACACAGCCCGACCTGGCGTTTGAGAGTACGATTCAACGTCAAATGTCGCACCCACAAATAAACTTCCTTCTACGACATGCAACCGGTCGATTCTTCCCATCTTGACTTCCTGGTCGAGCGTGCTCCAGATTTCAGCTCCGTCTTTGTTTAAACACGCAACAAAATGGCGCGGACCACATTGCGCGGAGGATCGCCCGGCAATATAAAAGTGGTCTTCATCGGCGGCCACAACTGTTAAGGAGCTGTGTCGCTTGGGAATTTCATCGCTGAATGTATGAATCAGTTCCTGCCCGGTGAGCAAAGAAGGCATAAATAAAATCGCTGCAGCAACTAACAGGGTGTAAATTCGGCCGGTACATTTCGGGTCCGGCACAGATATGACGATAAACATGAGCTTGCTCTGGGAATGCGACGCGTGACGTGTAAAATCACTCGTGGGACGGAGCGACGCGTGCAGTTGGTAGAGCGGGGACGGCCAAGGTAACAAATCACCGAAACACGTGCAAGAACTTATTGGCAAGGGAAGGCGCACGTTTCACTTTTACCGCGTCGGAGACATCGTTGTACACTACTGTTGTTTGATCAGTCGAAACTGTTCGACATCAACAAGCATTGCAGCGTCGCGACGCTTCACTTGCGGCTTGCTTTCTGACTCTTTTGTTTGTCTTGCAGACTTCAGGCTTTGAGATTCGAGTACGTCACTGTGCCGACTGTGAGACTTCCGGTTTGGGGTTCGCATGTTAACAGGAGAAAAGAGCAAGCCGACGAGTTTATGAGACGGCGAAGCGCTCAGAGTTCAGTTGGTGAAATGCCATTAATCACAGTACAACCGGTGAAATGCCCCCAAGTCGAATGCCGGAACTCAGGGCGATAAAACAGCCGGGTTGTGAACGTGCCGGCGATAAAACAGCCGTCAAACTTTGTGCGTATTCATGATTGATAAAGCTGCCAAATTGCGAAAATTGAAGCCGAAGAACTGACCAACTGGAATTGCATTGAATGTATTGACCATTGCACCAGATCGAGGAATGGCGGACTGGTGAAACAAAGTGAAATAGCCGCGACGATCAGCGGAAGTCATTAGAAAACAATGCAAAAAGTTTAAGCGGCGTGGAAATCGCGTTAATCGGGCCAGGTCGCGTGATGAACGGGCGTTCAACATTTTTGACGGATCTCGCGCTTGATCCACCATGGGCCCTCCCCCGCCGCCGCCTCCAAATTTTTCACGTCACAACACACGGACTCCCCGTCCGCCTGAAATCGTCAGATCACGGTGGATCCCGGCCCGGAGCCCGGTAATTTTTCCATCATCGACGTCCCGTCGACGACTGCGCAGCGTGCACGCCTTCTCGCTATTCCCCAAGGCTACAAAACGCCTGCACAAATTCCATCCGTAAAAATTTGAACGAGGCCCAAAACGCGGTTGAACGTCCACCCAGCGGCCCCGAACGGTCAAAAGTATCGTTCGGACGGACTACACAAAAGACATAAAAACCCTCGGCAAAACGGCGACAAAGGCATCCGGATGTGGGCGCACCGGACGACTGCCCCGAATTTTGTATTTTTGCACGTCAACTCGGTACAAACACGGCGTACTCCAGGCGCAGAATACAGGCAGGAGCAACAAATGGCGCAGTCAGCGGATAACAGCACGCAACAGAATTCCATGGAAGAATGGCAGAAACACGCCGATGCCGAGCTGAAAAATCGCTCGGTCGACGATCTGGAAAGGCAACTGCCGGAGGGATTTGCGCAAAAAGCGCTCTACACCGCCGCCGACCTGGCCGAATTGGAGCTGCAGCCCAGCCTGCCCGGATTTTTTCCCTACACGCGCGGGCCCTATGCCACGATGTATGCCAACCGCCCGTGGACGATCCGTCAGTACGCCGGCTTCTCCACCGCGCAGGAATCGAATGCCTTCTACCGACGCAACCTGGCCGCCGGACAAAAAGGCCTCTCCGTGGCATTTGACCTGGCGACGCACCGCGGCTACGACAGCGACCATGAACGCGTCGTCGGCGACGTGGGCAAAGCCGGCGTGGCGATCGACAGCATCGAGGACATGAAGGTGCTGTTTGACCAGATTCCACTCGACAAAATGTCCGTCTCAATGACGATGAACGGCGCGGTGATTCCTATCATGGCAATGTTTATCGCCGCGGGACAGGAGCAGGGCGTCCAAACGGAGCAGCTGAGCGGGACGATCCAGAACGACATCCTGAAAGAATTCATGGTGCGCAACACCTTTATCTATCCGCCTGCACCTTCGATGCGGATAGTCGGCGACATCATAGAATACACCAGCAAGTTCATGCCGCGCTTCAACAGCATCAGCATCAGCGGCTACCACATGCACGAGGCGGGCGCCGACGCCGTGCAGGAGCTGGCATTTACGCTGGCGGACGGACTTGAATATGTTAAGCAGGCCATCAGTCGCGGTCTGGACGTGGACGCCTTTGCGCCGCGCCTCTCCTTTTTCTTCGGCATCGGCATGAATTTCTTCATGGAAATCGCCAAGCTGCGCGCCGCGCGGACGCTGTGGGCGCAGAATATGAAGCAGTTTAGTCCGAAGAATCCGCGTTCGCTGATGCTGCGAACACACTGCCAGACCTCGGGCTGGAGCCTGACCGAGCAGGATCCCTACAACAACGTCGTGCGCACGACCATCGAAGCCATGGCCGCCGTGTTGGGCGGCACGCAGTCGCTGCACACCAATTCTTTCGACGAAGCAATCGCGCTGCCGACCGATTTTTCGGCGCGGATAGCGCGCAACACACAGCTGATTCTGGCCGAGGAAAGCAACATTACATCGGTCATCGACCCGCTCGGCGGCTCGTACTACATTGAATCGCTGACCGACTCGCTTGTTAAACACGCGCAGAATCTGATGCGCGAAGTCGATGAACTCGGCGGCATGACAAGCGCTATTGAAGCCGGCATGCCAAAAGCGCGCATCGAGGAATCCGCCGCACGCCGCCAGGCCAGAATTGAACAGGGCGCCGAAACAATCGTCGGTGTTAACAAATACCAGGTGGAAGACGACGCCAACTACGAGGTGCGCGAAATCGACAACCAGGCCGTGCGCGAAGACCAGGTCAACAGACTTAAACAACTACGCGCCACGCGCGACCAGAGCGCCGTCGATGCCGCGCTGCAGGCGATCACGCAGGGCGCGGAAACTCAGGGCAATCTGCTCGAACTGGCCGTGGAAGCAGCCAAAGCGCGCGCCACGCTCGGTGAGATTTCAGATGCGATGGAAAAAGTCTTCGGCCGTTTTGAAGCGCGTTCCGAACTGATCAGCGGCGTCTACGCCAGCTCCTATTCGAACAATAAAGAGTTCAACGCACTGCACGACGAAATTGAACAGTTTAAGTCCGAGTTCGGTCGCCGGCCGCGCATACTTGTCGCCAAGCTTGGACAGGACGGCCACGACCGCGGCGCACGTATTATCGCCACGGCATTTGCCGACCTCGGCTTTGACGTCGATATGGGACCGCTCTTCCAGACACCGGCCGAAGCCGCTCGCCAGGCGGTTGAAAACGATGTGCACGTCGTTGGAATTTCTACTCTGGCCGCAGGACATAAAACGCTGGTGCCGCAACTGGTGGAAGAGTTAAACAAACTGCAGGCCGACGACATCGTGGTCGTGGTCGGCGGCGTGATTCCACGGCAGGATTACGATTTCCTGTATCGGGCCGGAGCGCACGAAATCTTCGGCACGGCGACAAATATTCAGGAAGCCGCGCAGCGCATCCTGAATCGCATTCGCCAGGTGACGCAGGGCGCGGATTAACCACTTCCCTGTTGGGCTGATTTTTTTGTTAATCGCCGGGATACAAGTATTAAACACAACAGTCCGTGAACAGCCGCCGGGCGACGCATTGACATTCTGCCATCTGTCGCCAAGATTGCGGCCATAAAACACGGATCAAACTGCCGGGTATGAAACGCAACTTAACTCCTGAAGAACTGGCGCCCGCAATTCGTCGCGGCGAACGGCGCGCACTCGCCAAAGGCATCTCATTGGTGGAAAGCAGCCGCGCACAGGATCGCGCGGACGCACATCGCCTGCTGGACATGCTGCGCGGCGAGGACGGCAAGGCGCGGCGCATCGGCATCAGCGGCGTGCCCGGCGTAGGTAAAAGTACGTTCATCGACGTCTTCGGCATGTCGGTAATAGAAAAGGGCGGCAAAGTCGCGGTGCTGTCGATCGATCCGAGTTCGGAGCGCACGGGCGGCAGTATCCTGGGCGACAAAACGCGCATGCCGGTGCTGGCGCGCCACGAGAACGCCTTCATCCGCCCCACCCCGAGCGGCGGCACGCTGGGCGGCGTGGCGCGCACCACGCGCGAAAGCGTGCTGCTGTGTGAAGCCGCGGGCTACGACACGATCATCATCGAAACCGTCGGAGTAGGCCAGTCCGAAGTCGCCGCGGCGCGCATGGTCGACTGTTTCCTGCTGCTTTGCCTGGCCAATGCCGGCGACGAATTGCAAGGCATCAAGCGCGGCATCATGGAAGAGATCGACGTCGTGATCATCAACAAGGTCGACGAGCCCAGGGACCCGGCGGCGCGGCGCGCGCGGCAGCAGCTGCTGACGGCGCTGCACATGCTGCAGGCCAATTCGGACGAGTGGACGGTTCCCGTGCTGTTGTGCAGCGCCCTGCGCAGGCAGGGCTTCGATGCCGTACACGAGCAGCTCGACAGCTTTTTTGCGCAGGCGCGCCGCGGCCTGATCGACGCGCGGCGGCGCGTGCAGGCCGTACAGTGGTTCAACGACCTGCTGAAAACGGAGATACTCGAGGTTTTGCTCGAAGACGCGGGACTTCAATCCCGGTGGCAAACAAGAGAAAAAGCCGTGCGCGAAGGAGTCATGAGTCCGCATGCCGCGGTGGAAGAACTCGTTGACGAGCTGCGCCAAAAGTTGAACGGGAATCTCACCTGAGATGGCCGCCGAAACGCGAACTGGACTTTCCACAAAAACACCGTATTTTTAGCGTATTCTACCTTTTTAATTCTTTGTGTCAGGCAGATCGGATATGTATCACTCCATCAGCAGCATTCAGACTATACTTCAGAATTACGACATCGACGCATGGGCGATGTACGATTTCCGCGGCATCAATTCCATCGCGTGGCACGTGCTCGGGCTCAAACCGGACGCGCACTGCACCCGTCGCTTCCTGGTGGTCATTCCTAAAAATGGACGCGCACTCAAGCTGGTTTCCCGCATCGAAGCTCATACGCTTGCGCACGTCGACGCCGACGAAATTCCATACAGCACGCACGAGGAATGGCACGAGGCGGTGGCTGGAGTCGTGCGGCAGTTTCCGCGCCTGGCGATGGAATATTCACCAAACAACGACATTCCCGTCGCATCCAAAGTCGACGGCGGCACGCTTGAGTTCCTGCGCGAACTGGGGGCTGAGATAAGCAGCTCGGCAGACATCACGCAGCTCTGTACAGCCGTAATGAAAGCGTCGGAACTGGATTCCACCCTGCGCGGCGCCGACGCCCTGCGAAGCTGCATGCAGAGCGGCCTCGACTTCCTGCGGCGCGAGCTGGCGGGCAAACGCTCGACGACCGAGTTTACCGTGCAGCAACACATCATGGAAAAAATGCGCGAGCTGAACCTGGAAACGGATCACCCGCCGATAGTGGCAATCGGACCGCACGCCGCCAATCCGCATTACGCGCCCCAGAAAAACGACAGCGCCAACATTCTGCCGGGCGACGTGGTGCTGCTCGACATGTGGGCGCGCCCGGCCGGCGAAAACGGCTACTACAGCGACATCACCTGGATGGCTTTTGCGGGCGAAGACGTGCCCAAACGCCCGCAGCAATTGTTCGGCGTCATTGCGCAGGCGCGCGACGCAGTGATAGAACATCTGAACGACAACATTCCGGCCGGCAAGACGGTACGCGGCTTTGAGCTGGACGACATCGCGCGTCGCATCGTCAACGAAGCGGGATACGGCGCGGCTTTTGTGCACCGCACCGGCCACAGCATCACGCGCGAAACACATGGCTCGGGCGCCAACCTCGACAACTTCGAAACCCACGACACTCGCGAAATACTGCCCGGCACGACCTTTTCAATCGAACCCGGCATCTACCTCCGGAACGACATCGGCCTGCGCACCGAGGTCGATATTGTGATCATGCCCGACCGGCAGGTCGTGGTCACGGGCGGCCCCGCCCAGAAATCGATCGTCCCGCTGATGGGAGCGCCTTTCGACATCACGGCGCCGGCAAACTGAGGTCAAATTGAATGCATCAAATGCGGATGGTGATTCGTACGTCGGCACTCTTTGTGCGGTCGCCGGACGGCCGCCCCGTGCACGATTTTCTTTTATCCCGACAACGACCATGAAAAATACACGGCAAATTTCAACGGCGACAATTGCACCATCTTCGCGTTTCAGCGTTCTGTCGACAGTGATCGTACTGACCTGCCTGTTCGCCGTGCAGGCCGCGGCGATGCAGAGCACCGCTGAACGTAAATATCGCCTGGCGCAGTCCTACGAACAGGCCGGCAATCTGGACGACGCGGCGCGGCTTTATCTGGAGCTGTACAACGACGACCCGCAGTACGATCAGGTTTACAGCGCAGTGGAACGCACGCTGATGGAACTGCAGCGCTACGGCGAACTTCAGCCGATCGTCGGCGAGCAGGCCGCAAAACAACAGCAGCCGGAGCTCTACGCGCTCAACGGCAATCTGTTGTGGAAACTGGGTCAGACCGACCAGGCGTTTCAGGCATGGGAAGACGGGCTGGCGCTGAACAGCGACAATGTCGATTCCTATTCGGCAATTGCGCAAGCCCAGATCGATAACCGCCTGTTTGACCAGGCTATTCAGACGCTGCTGCTTGGCCGTAAACGCAGCGGACGCCCGCAAACTTTTTCCAACGACCTGAGCCAGCTTTACGGCGCGGTCGGCAATTACCGCGAGGGTGCGCGCGAGGTCATGACACTGCTCGAACAGACCGGCAATCTGCCGCTGGCACAGGGGCGCATCTCGGCCTATCTGGTCAACGAACGCGGTGTTGCCGAAGCCGGTGAAGTCCTTTCAGCCGCCGCACAGGGCAGCCGCGACCAGGTCGTGCTGGAAGTGTATGAATGGTATCTGCGCCAGATCGAAGATTACGACAAGGCTTTTGACGTGTTTGTGCGCATCGACGAGCTCAACGGCGGCGACGGCCGCCAGATGCTGCGTTTCGGCAATCAGGTGGCGCGCGATGGTCGCTACGACATCGCGATCAAGGCCTTCGGTCGCATTATTGAAACGGGCGAAGGCAACAACCCGCACGTTCATTCGGCGCTCTACGGCTACGCTCAGGCGATGGAACAGCGCATGGCCGAAGGCGGCAAATTCAGCGAGGAAGAAGTCCGCGAAATCATCAGCCGCTACGAACGCATTCTCAAGGAATTTCCCAAGTCCAAATTCGCCGCCGAGGCGCAGTACGGACTTGCCAATCTCAACCACCACTACTTAAACAACCTGGAACGCGCCGCCGAGGAATACCAGACGCTCATGGCCAACTACGGCAACAAGTCGGTCGCGGCCGACGGGGCGCTGGCGCTGGGACGCCTCTACCTGGAGGAAGACAGGCTGGACGAAGCCGAGCAGACTTTTCAACAGCTGCAAAAGCAATTCCGCAAGTTTGACGATCAGGTTAAGCAGGCGCGTTTTGAAATGGCCGAGCTGTTGTTTTACCGCGGTTCGCTCGACTCCGCCACGCTGGCCTACAGCGGCCTGGCCAACGATTCGGACAAGGATATCGCCAACGACGCGCTCAACCGACTGCTGCTCTTTGGTGAGAATCCGGACGAAGGCGCAAAGGAGCACATTAAAATCTTTGCCAAAGCAATCCTTCGCGAGCGCCAGTCCCGCGACGATGAGGCGCGCAAGCTGTTTCAACAGACGGCGCAGGATGCCGCACAGAGCGCACTGGGCGAACTGGCACTGCTGCGCATCGGCGAGCTGGACGCACGCGACGGCTTGTACAGCGCGGCGCGCACTTCGCTGGAATCGCTGTTAACACAATATCCCGAAACGATTTACGGCGACAAGGCCTACGCCCTGATCGGTGACACCTGGCTGGCGGAAAACGCGACGGACAAAGCCATTGAAGCTTACACGCACATTCTGGTCAACTATCCCGACTCGACGCTGCTGCAGGAAATGCGCGAGAAAATCCGCTCGCTGCGCGACGAGAGTTAAACAAAACGCCGACGACTCCACGCACTGTTGCCGCCGCTGAGTTAACTGCTCAGTTGTGCGTTGACGCGCTTAACACTTGCCTGCATGAATTCTGAGCGCTTCGCCTTCCGCTGAGCGGCCGGCTTGCTTGTTGCTTTTGTTTGTCAGCGGGTCCGGAGACTTCAACACTCGAGTCTGTGAGGATTCACGCTGTCAGTGAGACTGAAGACAGACGTAAAAACTTGGTACTGAGAGACTCGAGACAGACTCGATGCATTCGGGTTGTGCTCTCGGTGACAAGTAAAAAATCAAGCGAGCCTGAACCGCGGCAGCGGGTCAAAGCGATCAGAATTCAGTCGGTGTACATCCAGGGAACAAAGCAGCTGAACGGCATTCAGGAAACAGAGAATGCAAAGCCGGGAGGAACCAGAATGATTTGCGAAACCATGAGTTGGGGCGGCAGCGCCCAAACACCCTGCGACGTTGGCAATGACAATCTGTCAATGCGCATCTGCCGGCGAGTGCCTTAACAAGTAAAGAATCCGGCATAATCGGTGATTTTGATGAAAATTCGGCGGTTTTCGGCCCCTCAAAGGGGCCCCCACCCCCGCCACCACCTGTCCGTTTTGCCCAAAATTTCCCACTCAATCCACAGCCTCCGCGTCCGCGTGCTGCGCGGCGTGCTGCCAGGGTGAACCGTCCCTCGCCCAGGACTATGTCGGTGTGGCGTGCGCCAAACCTCCGGATGGTTCGACAAGTGCAACATGCCTCTCAGCGCTCAGGCCTGCAAGCGCAAAAACGTCAACGGGCCGGTTTCGCCTCCAAACGGTCAGTCTAACGTGGGTGAACGCACAGTCGCAGTCGGAAACCATCTTTACAGTCGGCCAAAAACCAGCGCTCAACCACCGGCCGCGTTTAAAATCCCCAGCGCCGTCAGTGCCGCCGTCTCCGCGCGCAGACGACGCGGCCCCAGTCCCAGCAATACCGTGCGCCGATCGGCCCTGATCAACTCGAGTTCCATTGCCGAAAAACCGCCCTCGGGACCAACCAGCAGAACTGCCGGATTCGACATATTCTGCAGCCTGCTCTCCCCTTCCGCGTCACAGAGAACCAGAGTATTGTGTTGACAATCGGCCAGATAATCCGCCAATGGCACGGCCGGAAACAGCGTCGGCAAAACGGATCGTTTACACTGCTTCATGGCGGCCAGCATCTTGTGCTCCAGCCGGTCGGGACGCAGGCGCGCACGCTGACTGAATTCCGTTAACAGTGGAACGACAGCCGCAACGCCGAGTTCGACGGCTTTTTCGAGCGCAAATTCGAAGCGTTCGCGCGACTGCAGGATACCGATGGCCAAAGTGTGGGCTTGCCGTTGTTCGCCGAAGGCCGGCAGGAATTCACGTGCGGTACATGTCAGGTGATCGCGGTGAAACGACCGGACCTCGGCCCTTGCGGCCAAACCGCGACCATTGCTCAACAGAACTTCGTCGCCCTCGCGCAGACGCAGGGCGCGCGCGTGTTTAACTTCGTCGCCTTGCAGGCTGTAGTCGTTTTGTGTGTCGTTCAGATCGGCGTGGTACAAACACTCCATTGCGCGTTCCCTGTTTAACCGCGTGCGGAGCGTGTTTAAACTTAAACAAACCAGGCCTGTGTACAAGCCCGGTCAGCGGTCCAGCCACTCCTTGAATGCGCCGGCGCGGTCACGACTGACGATGACGCCGTCTTCGACCGGCGGCTGAATGCGGAGCTTCAATTTACCATTAAAATAGGACTGCGCACTGCGCACCGCAGACCAGGAGACGATGTACTGGCGGTTGACGCGAAAAAACGCCGCCGGGTCCAGCATGCCGTCCAGATCGTCGAGCGAATGCGAAAGCGGATAACGATTGCCGTCAAAGTCCGACAACAGTACGACCTTGTCCTCGGTGGTGAACCAGGCAATCTGGTCCACGTGCAGGGAAATCCAGTTCAGGCCGGTTTTTATCAGGAAGCGCTGCTTGTATTCGCGGTGAGGCGCCTGGATCGACTTCATCAGCTGGTCCAGCCTGTCGGCCAGATTTGCCGGGCCGTCGTGAGTCGCGACCTCCGCATCATCCGGCGCCGATCCGTTGACAAGAGTGCCGGCTGCCTGGTGGTGTTTGCGCCACTTGTCAAAAGCCTGCTCCAGCGCCGAAGCGTCGACCGGTTTGAGCAGATAGTCGACGCTGTTGACGCGGAAAGCGCGCAGCGCGTACTCGTCGTAGGCCGTGGTGAAAATGACCGGGGCGGCGACCTCAACTTTTGAAAAAATCTCAAAACTCAGGCCGTCGGAGAGCTCCACGTCGCAAAAGATGATGTCCGGTGCGCTGTTGTTTTTAAGCCACTCTACACTGCCGCCGACGGAGTCGAGCACGGCGATGATTTCAGCCGATGTTTCGAGCTCTTCGATGCGTTTTTGCAGGCGGCGTGCCGCCGGGCTCTCGTCTTCAATAATCAGGACTTTCATACGCTCACGATCCGTTTGCGCAGCAGTGGAATGGAAACGGTGAATTCGCGCTCCTCGGCAGTGACCTCGACGCCGGAACCATTGAGGAATTCGTAGCGATCGCGGATGTTCTGCAGGCCGACGCGCGTGGAATTGCGGGCGGACTCGCGTGTACTGCGCCGCGGCAGGCGGTTGTTGCTGACGAGCAATCGTTCGCCGTCGACCACGCGGATGGTAATGTGGAGGTGGTGTTCGCGCGACACAACGTTGTGTTTGACCGCATTTTCGACCAGCATCTGCAGAGTCAGCGGCGCAATCTCACAGTCCTCGTACTCAACCGGCACGTCGATTTCGACGTGCAGTTTGTCGCCGAAGCGATGCTCCAGAAGGTAGATATAACCCGCGACGGCTTCGAGCTCGTCGCGCACGCTGATGAAATCGCGGTCTTTGAGCTGCAGGATACTGCGGTAGACGGAAGCGAGTTTTTCGGTGAACTGCATCGCCGTGCGAGGGTTTTCCTCGATCAGCGTCAGGAGTGTGTTCAGACTGTTAAACAGGAAGTGCGGGTTCACCTGGTTGCGCAGCGCTTCGTAACGCGATTCCGCACTCTGACGTTTCAGCTGTTCGGTCTCCGTCTGGCTGGCGCGCCAGTTGCCGAAAAATTGAAAACCAATATAGATGGCGTTGATGCAGACAGACATAAAAATGCCCAGGATCAGCGCGCGGGTGGTGAACTGCAGGCCGTCCGGAAACAGCGAGGCCGCAAGTACCGTCGGCAGGGCGATGGCCACCACCGTGTAGGCGGAACTGACCGAGGCCTGCAACAGCACGCGGCGGCGCGAATTGCGCTCCCACGGCATGCGCCGGTCAAAGCTTCGGTAAATGGCAAAGTTGCCCTCCCACACCAGCACCGTTATCAGTATGATAAAGGTGATGCGCAGCAGGAATGTTTCGGACAGAACGTAGTGCACGCCGTCGATTTGTTCCAGATCAACGATCAACAAAATGAACAGGGCTACGGTCAGCACCCCCGGAATCTTGATCCGCCAATTGCGGTTGACCTCTTCCGGCAGAGCGGCTACGTCGCGTGGCTTGGGTCGCTCTCGACTCATCGTCAGTACAGTATCGGTACATACTCTGCGAACTCTGGCAGTGGTTGCAGCCTGACGGGCGGCGTGAGGCGTAAATTACGCCTGCGGCAGTCAAATAAAAAAACCGAACTTTCTGGCGGCGACTATAGTTCGCCGGAAAGTTCGGTTTTTACGTCTTGAATCCACTATTCTCTCATTTTACAGGAATCTGATCGGGAGGTCCGCGCCCACTATTACGCTTGCTCCCTGCGGGGTCGGCATTCCACAACTACCGCCCCGCCGTCTTAACCTCAATAACACATAAGCTCTACAGGAATTTTCTTGTGATTGGAGCCGCCTTGCGACTGGAGACTGCGCGAAGGGCATGACGTCGCTGCTCTCAGGCAGTCGATCATGGTTGCGTCCACTCGCTCGCTCTCCAGTCGCGGCTTCTTCGACAATCGAGGAACAATCAAAGAACTTGCGCCCGCGGTCGATTGTTTGCGTCGCTCAAGCGCAAACATAGCCGCCGGGAATAAAAGCTGACTCCAGATTCGTCTGGTGCGTCGCGGCCGGCGGCACCGCCAAACCCGTACCAGGGCTGATGGCGCCGGCTAATGCGCTACCGCCGGTTCCGAATTCGAATCGGGCCTGATCCAAATTCGGTCGCACGCACACTTCGACGGAAATTTTCGATTGCAAACGCTGCTGCGGCCTCACCGGACTCGTCGTCCGTTCGCTTGAAAGTCGGTATGTTTGGCCTTGCGTTTTCATCACGATGCAAATATGCAGCACGCACACAAGGCCCGAAAGCCCATTTCGCTCAACTCCACGATCAAACGGCTGACTCGTAGAAATTACCGTCCGAACCGTATCTTGCGCTTCAATGAATATCAAAACACCCATTATTCAGGTTGCCGGCGCGCACGACGGCGACGAAGCCGCACTGATTTGCCGGGCGGGAGCCAACATGATCGGCTTTCCGCAGCGCCTCGATTTTCACCGTCCGGATTGCAGTGAAAGCGCGGTAGCGGAGATCGTCTCCGGCCTGCCCGCACAGGTCGTTCCGGTCGTAATCTGCTACTGCTCCACGGCGCGCGAAACGGACGAATTGATGCGCATTACCAACACAAATGCGGTGCAGCTGCACGGAGACATCGCACTGGATGAAATCGCCCGCTTGCGCGAGCTGCGTCCCGACGCCTACCTGATCAAAAGCCTCGTCATCGGCATGCATCGCTCCGACGCAGAGTTGGAGCAAATGATTTCGGCTGCCGGCGACTATGTGGACTGTTTCATCACGGACACCTTTGACCCGGCGACCGGCGCTTCGGGCGCAACCGGCAAGACGCACGACTGGAGCATCAGCGCTTCACTTGTGGGGCACAGCCCGCGACCGGTCATTCTGGCGGGCGGATTGAACGCCGACAACGTCGCACAGGCAATTCGAGCGGTTCGACCGGCGGGCGTGGACGTTCACACGGGCGTGGAGGGCGCGGACGGACGCAAGGACCCGGAGATGCTTCGCCGTTTTGTGGAAAATGCGGTTGAGGCTTTTGCGGCTTCAGGTTGATCTTGCACGCCTGGGCTTTTTACTTGCTTTGCACGCTTTTTCTCACTCTGCACGCTTTTTCTCACTCTGCACGCTTTTTCTCACTCTGCACGCTTTTTCTCAC
>CAYULF010000001.1:336749-406044 GCA_964445695.1 uncultured Hyphomicrobiales bacterium
TCTGCACGCTTTTGCAACTTGCCGGCGGCAATTTTTCACGGGAATTCTGATCGCTTTGAGGTCTGCGCTGCGCTTGCCCTCAGGCTCTTTTGAGCTTTTGTTCGGCATTGGGCCGGAAGCCTCAAATATTTGAGGCTGCGAAGCGCCGCGCAGCCCCGATGCTCCGAGACCTTGTTAAATGCCATTGCGATTCACACTGTGCGACTATCAAGAAAATCAAGCGAGCCTGAGGCGCGGCAGCGACTCAAAGCGAGAGTTTGCCGGAGCGAAGTCGAAAGGGCGAAGCGCAAAAATGACGCGTCTGAAGCAGAAGTTAACAGCGACAAAATCCAAACATGCGATCGGGAGCGTCGATCAGGCGGCGCACTTCGAAGAGTTAACACAAGTGTGAGCGGCGCGGCGGACAGCCGGAAGCAATCGCATGTTTGCAACAATCGTTACGACGCGACGAGCCTGCGAGTCTGAAGTCTTTGTTAACAGGTGTTGAATCCTGAAGATGTGGTTTAAAGTCTCTGAGACTTAAAAGGCTGATCCTCCGGCCCCACCAGGGCCCACCCCCGCCGCCACCAGACCAACATTTTTTTGCGATCTCCCAATCTTCGGACATGCTCCCGCGACCTCGAATTTCGAGCTTGTCGTGAGAGGTATACGCCTTCCCTATCGCGGGATTCCTCCGGTGCGGCACGGCCGAATCTTCCGGATGATTCGACATGTGTAACATGTCGATGATGCGACATTTAACAAACTGCAAAAGTGTGAACGGGCAATATTCGCCATTGAACGTAGCGGATTTTGTGGGTTTGCGCTTGATGAAAACACCGCCTCCGCCCAGCCGCGACCGACAAACAACACATCACAAATACTAGCAGCCGCGCTCCCTGCCCACCTATATGTGGAATCCATCAATTTGCTCGGCCGGCCGCAGTATTTATTCTATCAGCGCAGGTCACGGCAAATAATGCGGTTGTCATCCTTGTTCACAATCACCAGTTTTCCGCCCTCGTTGGTGACAAAGGGCAACCAGTCGCCGTACTCTTTCAGTTGGCATTTCCACACGGGAGATTCACCTCCGTCCAAACGAACGGCAATTATCTGACTTCCGCTCTCCAGCACAATTGACCGGCCGGCCACTGTGGTAAAAAGCCGTCTTGGCTGCAAAGAAGAAAGGTCCATTTGTTCCTCGACACTGACCTCGCCGTCCGCCGAAATGACGAGTATTCCTTTGGGGCTGGTCATAACAATTTCGCTGTCGGTTGTTACTGCAATTCCATCATTCCGAGTGTTTATTGTCCAATTTAAATCAATGTCGGACTGTACTATTTCATCATAGTCGTACAGCGAAACTGTCCACGCTTCCTTTCCCAGATTAACCCACTTTTCGGGATTGCGTACAATAGGGAATGCCTTAATCTCACCATGGCCAAATTCGTAGGTGTATTGCAGATCGGCCGAGTCAGAAATACTAATATCCATATTCCGGGATCGAACGAGTAGCGTCGTCTCAATTTTCCCATTCTCCACTTTGACATCCCAGTAATCATACCACGAGGTATACTTTGCCCTCACAACGATTGAACCATTGTTTCTATGACTGTTAACTAGGATGAGTCCATATTGTATCTGTGTGTCGGCCAGTTTAAGCGAATCGATTTCACCATCACGGTGAAACAGATACAGATGTTCAGATCCGATTCCAAGAAACTGATCGTCCATTTCACGTACCTCGAAACAATTCTTTATCACGGGAATCTCGGACTGATAACCCCATAGCTTCATCATCCGGGGGTTTAATCTGGAAGGCATTCGATATCTCAGAGGAACGATATGAGCTGACTGACGCTTGACCAATTCGCCGCTTTCCAGATCTATGGAAAAGAACAACTCTCCGTCGAGGTCATCCGAGTGTTCCGGGACCATGCTGGATCGGGATAAAAATCCCGCCAGAAAACCATGCGCCATACTGTCGGACAGTCCTGTTATTTGCAGATAGCTCGCCCCGTTGGGACGCAATGACTGTTCATTGGAACGCCCAAAGATATATGACAGAAAACGAAATTTTCCCTGGCGTATGTTGCCGTAATCTGAAAAGAACTGCCAGGCTCCAGTGGACAGGCTGCAACGCCACAGCACCTTACCGGTCTGCATGTTAATCCTCGCAAGGCTGACCAGAGATTCCATACCAGGTGAATGCAAACACCATAGTGCATCGTTGTTATCCAGAAAAACCACGGTGTCGACGATGCCTGAGAGAACGCCGTCGGACTGGTAATCCCAGAGCTTGCGTTGCCCTGCTACACTGAACACGGCCTGCTGATTCTTATGACTCTGCACAATGAAAATATCTTCGTCCGACTTAAAAAAACGCAACGCGTCAGCATCCTCGCTATTAAACTCCAACGGTTGAAAAGCGGCTTTTCCGATGGTATTGATTGTATATGCGCCCTTTTGGGTAAGAAAAACCAATAAGCTGTCCTGAACTGCCGCAGGCTCGCGGTAGTACCGCAATATTGGAGCCTCTGAATTATCATGTATGTGCAAAAGTTCTCTTTTACTGTAATCCAGCACGTAGAGGAAGTCGCTGTCTTCACTACCCGCCAACAGAGCGTAATTGCCGAGCCTGAGAAGTTGCGGATCGCGCATGTCGTCTTCGCCAAAGTGTATGCTGCGCCGATCAACGAGATCTATTATCTGGATGGCTCCGTCGAGGTATATAACAAGCAGACTGTCGTCGACATGGTATTCAATCAGACTTTCTATATCTACAAACTCGGTCCAGATCCCGTAGGGGAAGTAGCGATCTGCCAGCCAACGCATATCCCCGTCTTCCAGCAAAGTCGCACGGCGCACGGCACGACCGCTCTCGTCCGGACAAAGTTCCAGCTGGCTTAATACGTCGCCATCGGCCGATGCCAGGAAGTACAGTGAATCTTCGGTGGAAAAAATCACCTCGTCACGAGATGAAATAAAAAAGACGGCGTTGGACTCATCTATGTCCTCAAACTGTTTGCTCCAAATGAGTTTACCGTCATCCAGATTTGTGCATTTCATGATATAGTCGCTTTCGTCGACAATGTGCACCATGAATGTTCCGCGCGGCGAGACAATCGAACGTACGATGTCTTCTTCTTCCTCCAGGATCCAGTTTTCGGCGGAAAGTTCCATCGCCGTAAAACACAGAACAACACAGATGAAACTCAACCGAGTTAACACGCTCACCCTCATTACCAATTTTCCTGTACGCGTTGTATACCTCATGCTGACAGACCCATCCAACTGGCGGGCGGTTTATCATTCATCGGGCATATTGTTCAGAAGGATTTGAAATACTTCCCGGCAACGCATGTGCTTAATTCACCGGGATACCGGTTTATACACTGCGATTGATGGGAAGTGTGTATCGTTGTTTATCGTGCCATTCACCGGATTCGATCAAATTTACACCATTTACTGACAAACTGCCAGTTGCACTTCTCGTTTGAAGCACCAGACGGCGAACATCTCACTATGATCGCTTTGAGGTCTGCGCTGCGCTTGCCCTCAGGCTCTTTTGAGGTATTGTTCGGCATCGCGCCGGAAACGCCAAGTCCCGGAGTCAGCTGAAGTTCCTGCAGCAGAAGAGCATGAGGACTGTCACTCAGTGGCATGAAATTCCACACTGCGCGACAAACAAAACAGTCATGCGAGCCTGAGGCGCGTCAGCGACTCAAAGCGAGAAATTGCCGGAGCGAGGCCGAAGCAGCAAAGCGCAAAACAAACAAGACTGAAGTGGAGATTAAAACCGACAAAGTCCGAAAATTCTATCGGGAACGTCGATTCAGTTGCTGGTACCGCGACGTTAACGAGTGCGTTAATACATGAAATCTGCCGTCCGGCGGCCGGCCGGATGTACAGGTATGCAGGAAAACAGTTCAGTAACGACGAGCCTGCGAGTCTGAAGTCTTTGTTAACAGGTGTTGAATCCTGAAGATGTGGTTTAAAGTCTCTGAGACTTAAAAGGCTGATCCTCCGGCCCCACCAGGGCCCACCCCCGCCGCCACCAGACCAACATTTTTTTGCGATCTCCCAATCTTCGGACATGCTCCCGCGACCTCGAATTTCGAGCTTGTCGTGAGAGGTATACGCCTTCCCTATTTCGGGATTCCTCCGGTGCGGCACGGCCGAATCTTCCGGATGATTCGACATGTGCAACATGTCGATGATGCGACATTTAACAAACTGTAAAAGTGTGAACGGGCAATATTCTCGATTGAACGTAGCGGATTTTGTGGGTTTGCGAACTCGAAATACCTATTCACTGCCAAATGTAACATTGTCGGAATAGCAGGAACACTGTTTAGTACTGTTTGTTCCGAATCGAGAGTGGCTCAAAGAAACGGTCGGACCATTGGCCCGACCGATCGTAGAATTCAGAAGTTGTATAAAGCGGAATTGTGAAGTCACTTGTTTTGGCAGCAAACAGGATCCGCACTACTCCAGCATGTCGTGGCACAGGATGCGATTGTCCTCTTTGTCCACGATTACGAGTTTGCCGCGCTCGCTGGTGACAATGGGCAGTGCCTTGTCAAATTCCGGTACGGTGTATTCAACAATCGGAGATTCACCTCCGTCGAGATTAACCACATAAATTCGGTCATAACACTGGAACGCAACCGAACGACCTGCCTGTGTCGGGCTTAATCGCGTTTTCAGAGCTTCCTCAAAATTCAGTGTAGTTGATGTCGTCAGTTTACCATCAGAGGTAATGACAAGCAAACCCTTCTTACCATTCATGATGAGGTCGCCATCGGTGGTAATCCGCACGCCCATGTTAAAGTTGTACCGATATCTGGAGACGGCATTCCAACCTTTCAACAGTCCGTCATACTCATCGATCGGAACTGACCAGAGTTCCTGCCCCAGATCCACCCAATTGTCCGGGTTTTGCATTTTGGGAAATGCTTGCACATTGCCGTGAGCGATGTAGTACGTGTGACTGAGATCGGCTGAATCTGAAACTCGAACGTTGGGTTGCATGGAACGTACAAGCAGTGTTGTCTGAATTGCACCATTCGCCACATTGACATCCCAATAGTCGTACCAACTGGTATAACGTGAACGCACAACAATGCCGCCATTCTCCCGACGGCTTGTCACCACATTAAGACCGTCCTGATCCTGTGTGTCGGCTAGTTTGAGTGAGTCGATCGTTCCATCCGGATGAAACAGAAAAACATGCTCAAATCCTACGCCCAGATTCGTGCCATCAATTTCAAACAGGCTGAACTTGTTCCCTGCATTCGGAATGAAGTAATTGTGCGGACCAACAACCGTACTGCGCATCACGTCCACGAGCGGGTCTATCTTAGACATTATTTGCGGTCTGTACCGTTCAATTAGCTCCCCCGTCGCAAGATCAACGGAAAAAAACAGCTCACCGTCAGTGTCAATTTCTTCAACTGAAAAATCCCCGGATTGGGACAGATAGCCAATCAGTGAACCGTGGATAAATCCGTTATTTACATCCATCAATCGCATGAACGTCGCGCCGTGATCCCGAATATTGCGTGCCGAATCAAGACAGTAGTTCATTTTCCAGCTCGGCGTACCATTATATGTTCTGTATTCAACGTCGCAAGCCCATTGAGGAGCATAGGCTGAATAGTCGGAAAAAAACGGTAATCTGGCTGCTGCCAGCGCGGTCTTCCATCTCACGTCGCCGGACAGCATGTTAACTCTTGCAAGACTGACCTTTGGGGCCTGGTCTCGTGAATGAAGGCAGCAGATCGCATCGTTTTTATCCACAAAAACCACCGTGTCGACGATTCCTGCCAGAACATCATCGCCGCGCTGCCAGAGTTTGCGTTGTTTAATCACGCTGTATACAGACTGTTCTTCGTCGTGACTCTGTACTATCAGCAGATCATCATCGGATTGAAAGAGGCGCACCATCTCCGAATCTTCAAGATCGAACTCAAGCTGCTTTATAATTTTGCCACTGTTCAGGTTAAGTATCTCAGCGCCTTCAGAGGTTAAAAATACAAGCAGGCTGTCGCGGACAGTAAAGGGTTCACGATAGAAACGCGGAACAGGTCGATCGGAATTGTCATGGATGTAAACCAGCTCGCGCTTTTGCCTGTTAAGGATGTACATGTGCTTGCTGTTTTCATTCCCCATAATCATCAGGAACGGATCCAGTTCGACAACCACAGGATGAATGTGTTCGCCTTTTCCATAGTGGATACTGCGCCGATCAACCAGGTCAAACATGTGAATACGACAATCCAGATAGACGATCAACAGATACTCGTCGACATAGTAATCCACCATCCTGTTGATATCAGATGCATCGTGAAAATCTTCATGATACTGTTTTCCCAGCCATCGAAAGTCGGCATCTTCCTGAAATGTTATCTTGCGAATATACCTCCGCTGATCTTCGGGAAACATGTCCAGCCGTTGCAGCACCTCGCCATTTTTGGAATCGAGAAAGTAGAGTGAATCCTTCGTGGAAAAAATAACTTCGTCATGAGCTGAAATGAAAAAGACGGCTTCATCAATAGCTCCGTTGTCAAATTTTCTGCTCCAGGTATTCGTACCGTCATCCAGATTTGTGCATTTCATGAGATAGTCATCATCTTCGACGATATAGACCATAAACTTGCCGCGCGGCGAGACGACCGAACGCACGATGTCTTCATTTTCTTCAATAGTCCAGTTGGCGGCAAACACCTGATTGCCGGCAGCGCCGATCCCCATGAACAGGAATAAAAAGGAAAGGAGTCGTGCCAATTTCTTCATATTTCAACCTTAGAAACCCATCCAACCTGGGAAATTTAATGTGTAATACTCGATCTACTTTTTCATTGGAACCAATGAATTTCACCGGTACAACAGCTTACAATACACCTTCAGGAAACCACATCAATTCTTTCATTGGGGGAAAAGTCTCGCACTGCCTTCAGCACACATGCGATTATGTCTCTCACACTATCTTTTCCACCCGCAAGATAGTACGCTTTTACCAGAAAGCACGTTTTATGTTTGGCCCGGCGTGTCGTGCGACGGCCGGATGCGTTTCAAACCCGATGAATGTGCTTTTTTGCGTAGTTTCAGCCTCGTGCAATTGTAACATTCAGATGCTGGAACTTCCATGACCCGCCGAATTAGTTTGCGCCGCATCCTCCGGCCGCGCCTGCTGTGTATTTTCCTGACGCTTGTGTTGATCAGCTCTTCCGCGCCCGCAAAGGACACGCTGCGCATTGAAGACATGATGCACTTCACCGACATTCGCCACACGGCGACGTCGGCCGACGGACGTTGGATCGGTTGGTCGGAAACGCCGGACAGAGGCGACCGGACAGCGGTACTCAAGTCTCTGGAGTCGAACAAGGTGATGAAGGTGGAACGCGGCAGCGACATTGAGTTCAGCCGCGATGGAGCCTGGGCGGCCGTCAAGGTCGATATTCCGTACAGCGAGAAGGTCAAGGATTCAAAGGACAAGGACAAACCCGGCGCAATGATCGTCAATCTCGTCGCGGATACTCTGATGCCATTTGACAGCGTACAACAGCGGACGTTTTCACGCGATTCGCGCTGGCTGGCGCTGCATTTTTACAAGGCCGAAAAATCCAAACGCAAGGACAAACAAAAAGACAAAGACCAGGATACAAGCGGTGTCGGCGCTGCCGTACCGGACAGCACGACGGCGGATTCCACCGAGGTCAAACTGCGCGAAGAACATGCCGGTTCAAGACTGTTGTTAATCGACCTTAACAGTAATCGGCGCGAGTTTATCGACAATGTGACGCGTTTTGCCTTTGACAGTACCGGGCGCTATCTGGCTTTTTCGATTGCGGACAAAAGCGGCGAACAAAACGCCCTGATGGTCAAGCCGCTGGACAGGCCCGGGGACGACGCAGTCCTGCCGATTCACAGCGCGCCATATCTGCACTTCAACAACCTGACATGGAATAGTCGCAGCGGCGATCTGGCTTACCTGGCCTGTCCCGAAGACAGCAACGAACATATTAACGTCGGCAAACTCATGCTGTGGCGTCCAGGCAGTTCCACGCGGGAAATAGACATTTCCACCAATGTCGGCGCGGAATTCAGACTGCCGTTTAACAATACGCTGCAGTGGACGCGGGACGGCGAACGCCTTTACTTTGGGCTTGTGCACGTTTCGCGCAGTGAAATTGACCGGTTGGCGGCAATCGAAGAGGACAAAGACAAGGAGCAGGACAGCAGTGCTTTGTTTAACAAGGATAAAGTCCGCGAGGAAGCAGGGCTGAGCGTGTGGCACTGGGCCGACTCACTGATTGCGCCGCAGCAGCGCAAGATGTGGAAACGCGTTGATGAAAATTTATACGACGCCGTGTACCACCTTACAAGCGATCGGGTGGTACAATTGGCCGATCTTAACATGCCAGCAATTCGGCGTTCGCAGAATGCGACGCGCGCTTTGGGTTTCAGCTCACTCCCCTATCTTCGCGAATCGACCTGGGCCGGCTGGTTTAACGACGTGTATGAAGTGGACCTGCAGACCGGCAAACGGACCTTGTTGTTAAACAACTTTGAAGATGAATCGGATCATATCAGTCTTTCACCGGGCGGAAAATACACAGCGTATTACCTGGATTCAGCCTGGAGTTTGAGGGACAACAAAACTGGAACGACGCGCAATCTCACTTCCGGGATTGCTACGCCATTCTACAACGAAACGCATGACTATCCGCGCCCTGCGCCGGGCTACGACGTCGCAGGCTGGACGCAGAATGACGAAGCCGTTCTGATCAGGGATCGCTTCGACATCTGGATGTTTCCATCGAAGGGCGGCGCGGGTAAACGCATAACCAAAAACGGACGCGAAACGCAGCAACGCTTCGGCATTGTTAATACCGACAGTTTGCGCATGTGGATCGACACAAAGGAGAATCTGTTGCTGCAGGCTTTCAGTGAAAAAACAAAGAGCAGCAGTTTCCACGAGTTAAACATCGACAGCGGCAAACTGCGAACTCTGCTCGCGGAGAACAGACGATTCACTTCCGTGATGAAAGCTGAGGATTCAGGCCTGATTGTATTCAAGAAGGAAAGTTTTGATGTGTATCCGGATCTGTGGGTTACGAATTTGCAATTCAGGAACCCCGTCAAAATTTCCAACGGTCAACAGCAGCTTGACAGTTTGCTGTGGGGCACAAGTGAGCTGGTCGAGTGGACCAGTCTGGACGGGCTGCCGCTGGAAGGCGTGCTGATTAAACCCGCCAACTACGATCCGAACAAAACATATCCTGTCATTGTGTACTTCTATCGCTTGTGGAGCTGGCGTCTGCACGACTTCTGGATGCCGCGCATCAGCGACGGGCTTTCGGCTTCGTACTACGCTTCCAACGGCTACTGTGTGTTTGTGCCGGACGTGAAGTTTGAAGTTGGTTATCCGGGTCCTTCGGCCGTGCGCTGCATAGTTCCCGGAGTTCAAAAGTTAATCGACATGGGGGTGGCGGATCCGGCGCGCGTCGGCATACACGGGCATTCATGGAGCGGTTATCAAACGGCCTATGTGATCACACAATCGGACATGTTTGCGGCGGCGCTGGCCGGTGCGCCGGTGGGCAATATGACGAGCGCATACAGCGGCATCCGATTGGGCTCGGGTCTGGCACGTCAGTTTCAATACGAACACTACCAGAGTCGCATCGGCGGCAGCCTGTGGGACGTGCCGATGCGCTACATTGAAAACTCGCCGGTGTTTTACGCAGACCGCATCAACACGCCGCTGATGATCATGTTCGGCGACAAGGACGACGCGGTGCCATGGCCGCAGGGTATTGAGCTCTACCTGGCGCTGCGGCGCTTCAACAAGCCCTGTGTGATGCTGCAGTACCACAACGAGCCGCATCATCTGAAGGAGTTCGGCAATCAGATCGACTACATGATTCGGGTTAAACAGTTTTTTGATCATTTTCTCGATGACGCGCCGGCGCCGAGCTGGTGGCAGACGGGCGAGCCGTATTTGGGAGAGTGATCCCGAGGAACGAAAAGCGGAGATTTGAGTTTTCGGCGGGCCGAGATCTGTTCAGTTAAGCTTCAGACGTTTTCTTACCGCTGTAATTGGTACGGCTCGGGTTAAACAATCTGAATGTGTTTTCCCGGATAGCTGCGGCAGTTTGCATTGCTACGCCAGCAAGGGCGATTGAGTTCCGAGACATATGCTGGAGTCTGGCACTTCCGGCGCTCATTTGTAGCGCCTTACCGCTGCATTGAGGCGCCTTGTCGCTGCACTCTGGCGCCTTGTCGCTGCACTATAGCGCCTTGTCGCTGCACTGTGGCGCCTTGTCGCTGTAATCTGGCGTCTTGTCGCTGCACTCTGGCGCCTTGTCGCTGCACTATGGCGCTCGCTGAGCGCTTCGTTGACATCAGGCGCGGCGTTTACGGCGCTGTGGTTGGAAAAACAATTCTGCCGCGGCGGACATTCGGTGTGGAAATCCGAGACTGAAGTACTGAGACGGAGAGATTTCTCTTGTTTAAGTTGATGAGTTTCTGGTTTAAAGATTTGGTTTAAATACTTTTTAGTGTGATCAAAGGACCCACCCCGACACCACCACCTTACCAAGGACGATACCCACCAATATAGCTTCCCTTACCCGCTCCGCGCGGGCTCGTTCAGCATGCCACAGACCAGTGACCTCCGGGGCGCACACGACCGGTCCGCGCGCGCCGAAAACAGATTAAACATTCCACCATAGATATCCGCCTGGAAAAAACTGAACGACGCGCAGAACGTGGTTGAACGTGCCATATTCAGCGACAAACGGGAAGCGCGCATGGGCAGACGCCGAAAACAAAAAAGCTGAAAATCCATGGACGCCGCACTTCTCCCTCGCCGACGAGCAAAATGCTCATGAAGCAAGCCGGAGGAACGATCGGCGAAGCTCTGGAGAATGAAGCGTTAAATGTGGATGAGAATCAATCGCCGAGCATGAGGTTGATGAAGAGTTCGGCTTTTTTGAATTCCTGTTCGAGTTCAAAGGTGAAGACTTCCACGTCCAGGTCGCGCAGTTCGGGGCGGATATTGGCCAGGACGTTCCATGCGCGTTCGCGCTCCAGTTCGAGTTCCAGGATGCCTTCTTCCGAGCTGGCGCCCCACATTTCGCAGAGCAGATCGGCGATGCGGACCACGGCGGTGATGTCGCGCGCATTGCTGAGTTCGGGAAGAGTCGAGTGTGAGGCGATGACGTCCGTCAGGTCGGCCGGCAACTGCCACATTTTGGCCAGGGCGCGCCCCGCGACGTTGTGGTCGACGCCGAAGACCTCGCGCTCAGCGACGACGTCGCGCACCTGACGTTCCTTGATAGTGGCCAGTACCTGATCGTATTGTTCGGGAAAGTACTGGATCATGACCATTTTGCCGATGTCGTGGATCAGACCGCCGACGAACTCGCGCTCGTTGAAGCTGATTTTCAGGCGTCGCGCCAGCGACTTGGCCACGATGCCGGTCGATGTTGAATGTCGCCAGAACTCGCGCATGTGCACGTTTTGCCGCGCGGAGGTATTAAAAAATTTCGTGAAAAGCGCCACGCCGACTACGATATTCGAGATGCGATTGAGGCCCAGGCTGATGATGGCCTGGCGCACGGAAGAAATCTCGGTGCGAAAGCCGTAGAGCGGCGAATTGGCGACGCGCAGGATTTTGACGGTCAGTGAAGGATCGGTTTCCACGGCCTGGCTGATGTCGTCCATTGTGGCTTTGGGGTCTTCAACCAGTTCCAGGATGCGGAAGGCCACAGTCGGCAGCGTCGCCAGCTCCTGGATGTTTTCGAGTTTGCGAATAAAGTCCATCGATAAATTGTCCACTTGCATAGATATAGTCCCGCCCAAAAAGTTCGCGGAAAATACAAAAAGTGCGCCGAACACGAAACGGCGCTACACGCAAGCAGACCAATAAACGTCCACGCCTTACTAGCCGTACCCATTGGCGTTTTGCCGGCCGGAGCGATTCGGCGGCGCAAAAGCAGTGGTTCTACGGTAGACGCACTTTGAAAACTGGGGATGACATGGTTTCGACAGAGTGGCAATGTGCCGTTGGTTGCATGCCGTGGCCTTCGTTGGTGACCACGTAAATTTTACCGGCGAAACTATAGTTGGCAATAACAACTATGCAATGGCTGCGTAATTATCTTTTCAGATAATTAGGCTATAGCCCATCCCGTACACATGCGCCCGTAGGTGTGTGCGGGGTGACGACTTTACGGGCTGGCGACCTGCATTTGTCAACGTGATGCAGCGCGAGAACCTTTCGTTGATAGCGTCGGATCCTCCTGTCGTTTGGACCAGGCCGATGCGAAACCTCAAAAAGCGACTATGTATGTAGACGCCGCGGGGCAGTCATTTTGGACGCGGGTTCGATTCCCGCCATCTCCACAGCTTGAGTGTTGAAAACCCTCATGGATTCAGTTCCGTGAGGGTTTTTGTGTTCTGTGCATAAACAGTGTATAAACTCTCGTCGTGTTGCTACATGTTTATTCAAATGCTGCCCCGCAATAATGGAATAATTACCGGACTATCTCGTTTTCAGATTATCAACTAAATCAGAATGCTACCAGATGTGCATTTCTAGAGCTTACACTTTATTCCTGATTGTCAAATGAATAACTCACCAAAAGTATTCATTTCCTACTCACATGAAAGCGATGAACACAGCGAATGGGTTTATCAGTTTGCATGCGACCTTGTCGAAAACGGGGTCGATGCTATCCTAGATCAGTGGGCTTTGAAATTGGGCTCAAATCTTCACCGGTTTATGGAAAAGGGTCTTACAGAGTCACATCGCGTGCTAGTCATTTGCACCGATACGTACAACGCAAAATCGAACGAAGGGGCTGGAGGCGTTGGCTATGAAAAGAACATTTTAACGGCAGAATTAATGTCCGATCAAGATTCGACAAAATTTATTCCGTGCGTTCGAAATGTTACTGGCAACACTAAAACACCAAAATGTTTACTTGCACAGAATTACATAGACTTTTCTAATGATTCTAAATATAACGATAACATTAGTGTTCTTGTACACGCCCTATTTGACATACCTCTTCGTCCGAAACCCGAACTTGGATTCACTCCCTTTGAAGTTGAGTCGTTAGAGAGTCAACACTATACCTATATCGGGGATACACGTGCTTTTTTTGCTAGGAAATTCGGTGACGCTTTCCCTGGTTTGAGGAGTACTCAGTGGTTTGAGGATCCAAAAGAAGCGATACAACGATTGAAAATTTTACTGTCTGATCCACTCGATATGGAAGGCAGTTATCCACTCTGGTGGTGGAGAGAGGGTAACTATCACATCGAGTCATTTTTATGCATTGGTGACAATACAATTCTGATCAATGATATTGAGTTGAAGGTTAATCGCATCGCAGCCGTTCACAGTATTTCATATTACCGACTATTCGTATATGTTGAATGTTCTCCTTCTCAACCATCGGGACTAACAGATGAAGTTGTCCTAAAAGAAAAATTTCAATCAAGAGGTTATTCTTCGGAAGTAGTCGGACTGTTCCGTGGAAAATATTACCCCATCGAGCAATTTGAGGACGGTTCAATAATTGTTGATGGAGAGATTATCAAATTGAACGGCGAAGGGGAGCATAGGATACGATATCTTACACCATACAATTTCATTATTGCAGCCCAATTTCATCCAATAAATTTTAAGAACAATCACATGCGAGATACATTTAATGGATTACTCAATGGTAGCTTGACAATCGAAGATCTCATTTTTGAGTTAAACAAATTGCCCAAGCATTTCTAATTTAAGACTTCCACAATCTTATATGACCGTCCATTAAGTACATAGCAAGTCCACAGACAAGTCCTTAGTATCCCTTGCCTCCTTGTAATTAGATTTGGACTCGCCCCCAAAGTAGGAATGATCAGTTAAGCTTGTTGTATTAACATTTCATACTCATTGGGACTGCAATATCCCAAACAAGAATGTCTTCTCTTCGGATTGTAATATGCTTCAATGTGGTGAAATATCGCTGCCTGCGCTGTGTCGAGAGAATTGTAGACACCTCTGCCAGCGTCTGTTTCACGTTTGAGGGACGCAAAAAAGGACTCTATGACGGCGTTGTCCAGGCAGTCGCCAGTACGGCTCATACTGCGTTTGACCTCCCAGGTCTCCAACAGGTTGCGCACTTTGAGCGAAGCGAATGTGCTGCCACGGTCAGAATGAAGGACCAGGCCCGGAGCAGGTCTGCGCCAACGCAAGGCCATCGACAAAGCTTTGTGGACCATGTGCCGGTCGTTCTGTGCACTCATGGCCCAGCCGACGATGCGTTTACTGCATCCATCCATCACAACGGTCACGTACAGCCATCCCTGCCGCGTTGCCACACAGGTTGTATCGGTAAACCACACCCGGTTCAGTTCTTTGACCTGAAACTGTCGGGACACCAGATTCGGAGCGATGGGATGATCATGACGCGAATCGGTTGTCACCGTCTTCGTGCGACGCCGGGTGCGGGCCCGCAGACCAGCCTCCCGCATCAGTCGCTCGATGCGCTTATGATTGACCTGAATACCCTGTGCACAGAGGTCGGCCGTGATACGTGGAGACCCATAGCGTCCGCGATGTTCGTGATAGATCTGACGAATGACCGCGGTGAGCCTCGCATCGTCGTCGGTCATTGCGGCAGAAGTCTGATGACGATAATACGTGCTGGTGCCCAGCGATAACAGGCGGCACAGGAGTGCCACAGGATACTCCGACCGCAACTGATCGATGACGGCGACTTTGAGTGTCATTGGCGCGTAAAAATGCTCATGGCTTTTTTTAAGATATCACGCTCCATTTCCGTTCGGGCCAACCTCCGCTTCAACTCATCAATCTCGGCCTGTGCGCGCTCGGCATCGTTCACCGGTTCGGCGCGCTTGCCATTGCCCGGAAATGCCTTGTCGCCACGTCGACCGTAGTCGCGCTTCCATTTGTACAAGGTATTCTCGTGGATGCCCAATTCTCGGGCGATTTCGGCCATGCTGCGCGCGTCTACTTCGACCATTCGCACTGCGTTGATCTTATACTCGGCTTCAAACTTGCGGCGGGGTTTGCTTGACATGAGTAGTCCTCCTTACTTGAAGTTAGGTAATTCTCATCAAGCTTATTTGACTATCCCACTTTCGGGGGAAAGCCCAAGGTACGTGGTTGATTGTATGGGAAGGAAGTAAGCTTAAATAGTTGTAGTGGTTCAACTACCCATGCTTGGTTGACCAGAAATTCATCTCCATCAGTACCGAACGGTAGAATCGATGTAAAACAAAATAGGCCTCTCAAAAGAGAGGCCTTCGCCCAATCGAAACAACTCGATCATTTCTTACTCGGTCTTGGCTTGCTTCGTTTGTGTGGCTTCACCGGAACCGTTTTTGGTCCCGGCTTTTTGCCGCCACTTCTCTTACCGCATCCAGATTTAGCCATAAAATTCACCTTTCGGTATTAAGTTAATTGTGCAAAATTGCCCGGAATGAATAGTAATCTCAATAAGAAAGGGATCTGGATTTGACTCGTACTCTCATCCATTCCCAGATGTCTTTTGGCAGCCAACCTGTATAGTTTGCTGTCACCTCAATGACAAGAATCCGATCATTGTCATCGATGTGTTTCCGCAATCGATCGTAGAGAGTTGTTGCAGACTCATCAGTGTGGATCAGCCACGTCGATTCGAGAGCTTTCGCCCATTCATAAGAGTTTTTCAACTCTGCGATAAGGTCGGCATAGTTCTGCCCCTTGCTATGTAGATCATATGAAACCAAGTAAACTGTGGACATTCGCCCTCCGTGTAAAATGAATGAAACTGATAGGCGTAATTTGCACTTTCCGAAATTGAAATCCAAACGAAACATGTAAAATATATTTTACACCTGAATTGCATTGATGTTTATCCCGTTGTATTTTAGGAACAATAAAAGCGGGGAGGGCAGCATGAAAAGCGAATTTGATGCAGCAAAATTTGCTACAATGGTACGGTCAAAACGAGGCGAAAAAAGCCTAAGAGCCGTTGCCAAAGAAATTGGTAATATCAGTGCTCCGACTCTCACGAGAGTCGAACAAGGCAAGCTACCAGACTTTGACACATTCTTAAATTTGTGCAATTGGCTCCAAGTCTCAACTGAGATTTTCATGATAAAAACAGACACAAATGAAGTACCAAAGTCAGAAGACGAGGGGATTCAGATAGCGGAGAGGATAGAGATTCAGTTGCGTGCCGATAAAGAAATTGACATAGACACTATAAAAGCAATTAAAACGATGGTACAACTTGCTAAGAGAGCAGCAAAGAACGGAACACTGGATTGAATAGATAAAAGTGCGGCTATGAAACATGGCTTTAAGGCAAAAGCCAACAGGATTTCGATTAATATTCGCAAGCAATTGAACCTAGGTGAAACTTCTCCGCTAAGAGCCAGAGCGTTGACTCGACATCTACGGATCAGCGTGTACACACCCCAAGATATTCCTGAAATGAGTGAAGCCGTGACAAGTCAACTCACTGTTACAGGCAAGGATCGGTGGTCTGGATTAACTATTTACGTGGAATCCCCAAACGGATTCCAAAAGCGATGGATAATTCATAATGGGACACATTCCCCTTCCAGACAAGAAAGTACTATCATGCACGAATTAGCTCACATCATATGCGATCATAAGCCATCAGTGATTCGCGACTTCGGAGGCGTATCTTTTCGTGAATACAACGATGAAATTGAGCAGGAAGCGATTCATCTCGGTGGATGCCTTCAGATTCCTGACGATGCAATTAAGTGGGCAGTGATATCTAGAAACATGACCATATCCGAAATTGCTGAGTACTACCACGCGAGTATTGACCTAGTGCGATTTAGAATCAACAAATCTGGTACCTCAAACATCATGAAGAAAATGGGCAGAGTTGTTCGATAGCCAGGTTACTGATTAGGTGTAGTCTATTACAGGCTCAATAACATAAACTTTGCCGCAATCCTCTGTTGCTACTGGCCCAACTGACACCTTCCTGATATTTATTGATCGGAAGACATCATTGAGCATCAGACAAACTCATGAATGCTGATCACAACCGCTTGCCTAACTATCAATCTGTATTCTCACAGTTGAGTAAGCTATGAAGAGCGGGACTCAAACACTGTAGATCCAAATTCTGTTTTACCCCCCCATCCCCACAAAGGCCATATCCCCCCAGTGAGATACGGCCTTTGCTTTAATAAACCAGAGTCTGAACTCTGCTCTACAGCTTCACAACCTTCGTCGTCACAATTGCCGTGCCGTCGCTGATGCGCAGGTAGTACATGCCGCTCGACTGACTCGACAAATCCAACTCCACACGACGATTCTTCGTGCGCATCTGCATGATTGTCCGCCCCAGTCTGTCCACGAGTTCAACAACGACCTCGCCTTCAAACTCGGAGACATCGACTTCAACACGTCCACTGGTTGGATTCGGATAAATGCTCACACCGGGATTCCAGCCCGGCCCCGGACTTTCCTCTCTGTCGCGAACACCGAATTTGTGCAGGCCGCAGAGCGTACCGTCTTCAATCCAGTAGTGCCCCGCCAGCAGCGAGCTCGTCTCAAGGATGCTGATTCTCTCGCCCGCCACCACGTCGATCGGTTGGGTCACCGTGGCATTGGACAAGGTGATGAAGTCTTCCGCGTAGATGTTCGAAGTGATAACGCCGCTGCGATTAACATTCTGCGGTGCGTAGCGGAAGAATCGCGTGTCCTCCCTCCAGCCGCCGTAGTCCGTCGCAAATTTGATCTTGTAAAAACGGCCGGGCTGCAAAGTCACGCCGATCTGCGACAAAATACCCGGAGTAATTCGCATGCGGTACAGATAGATATAGGGGAATCCGCCATTTGCATAAAAATAGTAGTCGCGATTCGGCCCCCAGTCCTGGGTAAAAGCTTCCACCTGCAAGTTTAACCACGCGTTGTGCACCGTGCCGATGACATTTTTACTCTGATCTACCTCCGCGACCTCCAGGAAGTACTTAAAATAGTAGCACTTGCACTGCCACCTGGCCACAGTCCGTTTTTTACACAACCCGGAATTGAGATTCCCGGGAATATTATTGCAGCCGTAGACGCTCTCCGTTGCTCCGGGGGCCCAGTACGCCGGGCAGTCGTCATCTTTGTAGGGACTTAACACAATGTCGTCGCCGACGCAGGGAAAGGAATCAAAATCCGTATCACCGTTGATTTTCATGCCGTTACCTTGCCAGACTTTGCACGGCGCCGGCCCACCGCCCGGCGGCGGTGGATTGTTGTCGACCGGATCCGGCGGACAATACGTGTCGATAGCCGTTTGGCCGGTGAAGTATGGATCCAGCCACCAGCCCAGCCCACCGTCCGTCCAGGAATTGTAAAACTTGCCATAACTGGTGACCTGGCCAGGATCACAATTGAAGTTGTACCCAGCGAACGTTAACTGGCCGATGATTCTTTGATTGTTGTCGAACAATGGAGACCCCGAAGATCCAGGCTCAGTGAACATGTTGTTGGTGTCCCAGTCGACGCGCCACATCGATGCCGCCGGAAACACACGCGTGGCAAGGTTCGTGTGAAGAGTAGCCTCAAAAAAGTTGGTGATAATATTGTCGGCCTCGGCGTATTTTTTGAGGTCGCCGCGCGGATGATGGAATGTGACAAACGACGGATCGGGATCTTCATCCAGCGTCCAGCCCGAAAAACAAACGTCCAGCTTCGCCAGCTCTTGTGGAGTAATTGATAACTCCAGCAACAAATAGTCCGAAATCGCCGCACCGTCGTCATAGTCGGCTACCAGCTTTTGCGCCCCGTACACACTTTTATCACGCAGTGGATTGTACGTGCCGATGCAGTCATCGAGTTCGTGGTGAAACACAAATTGCCAGGTCGTGTGGTCGTATGCCGAGCCCGTTCCGTCGATGCAGTGATTCGCCGCCAGAAACAGCGGCCGCCCGTCCTCATCGGTGTTGTTTATCAATGCGCCGGAACAGCTGTTGGTCATTTCGGTCGTTTCATCATAAGCCAGAATGAGCGCTACCGACGAAATCTCCTCCTCCCAACCGAAAGAGCAGAATGCATCCGTTTGGCAGGCCGATGCGGTTCCGTACGGACCGGATAAAAAGACATTCCGAAAGATGTGCACAACATTCGTCAGATTTATCTGCCCTGCAAAACTCACTTCGGCCGGTTCGTAGTATTCGAGAATAATCTCCTTACCTTCGATGTAGCTGACCCCGAACTGGATCTCCAGGCTCTGATCGGCATTGTTGTTCGCCGATGTGAATGCGCCCAGATAGGTCTCCGTCTCAGGACTGTACACAAACATACTCGCGCCTTCGGGCAGCAGAAATTCATCGAAGTAAAATTGCATGCCGTACGCCGTCTGCGACGCCAGTTTGAGCAGCCACAGATTGCTGCCGTCCTCAAACTGCATGTGCGTTGCACTTTGTTTAAGGTCGATGTCGACATCTATTCCGCTGCCGTAATAGGAAAAATCGCAGTCGACGCATTCGTAGGACAGAGCACGCTCCAATTCCACTTCATTGTCGAGCGCCGGTAGTTCGTAGGTTTCAATCCCGACCTCCAGCTGTGCCGCTACATCGCCCTCCAGGATGCACAACGGTGCACCGCCGATGTTGCTTTGGGCCTGTAGCATGGCCGGCACAGCCGCCAACCAGGCAATTAATAGAAAAGTCAGTTTTCTCATTGATCTATCTCTGGTTCATTATGTAACATCTGTACTTTGTGTTGAATTAAACGCAGGTGAAGATCACTTCTGCAGGGCTTCCAGTCTGGCGTTTACAGCGGCGTTTTCGCGCTGGAGCGTTTCAACGCTCTTTTGCAACTCAATCACGTACAGTGTTAACTCTTCGATCTTTTTCATGTGAATCGCGCTCATCTCGCCAAGTCGCAATCCATTGTTGACGATCTCCTCTTCGTTGGGTACGCCCGGCAGGTGTTTATTTGTTTTAATGAACGTTTCAACTTCTTCCAGCTCAGCCAGTTCATAGTTGTCGTCAAAGACGTAGTCGCACCAGCCGGTGCGCGTCACTTCCACTTCGCGCGTCACCGTCTTGCCGTCGTCCGTCACGTAAAACGGATACTTGCCGCATGTTCCGTCTATGTCCGCCGTCTCTCCCGGTGCATTTTTACTGCGAATAAAATACCAGCCCGAATTGGTCATGCCGATGCCCATGTAGTCGCCGTTGTCGTTTGGTGTGGCGCTCACCCAGGCGGAAGCCGCAGGCGATTTGAACCTGATATTCCAGTGCGAGTCGGTCCAGGCTTCGGACCAGCTCTTGAACTCCAGCACGCCCTGATTCGTAAAGTTAAACTGCGGATCGTACACAATATCCTGCACCTCGGTCGAGACGCCCTCGTTAAACGTCTGGATTTCAACATTGCCGGTGTAGTCCGTCACCAGCACTGAACCGCCCAGGTTGCCTTCCATTTTTGTGACCGTCGCCGCAGCTTCATCCGGCTGACCGAGATAGGCGTTAAATCCCATGTACGCGCCAAAAATCCCGTCGTTGTTGCCGCCCGTCGAGCTGAAGGTGATCGGCCGATACTCGCCTATCTGGAAATTTGTTCGCGACTGTGAAGTCCACAGACCGGCGCGCTGCGCTGCGCCCTGCTCGTGGCTGTTGCCGTTCCACAAACGCAGCCCCGTTAACCCATTCTCGCCTTCGTCGGAAATCACAAAACCGTGACTCTGTTCCGCATAAACATCCCAGATGTTGTTGGCCGAAAGCAGTCCTTCCACTTCAAACCGAATTCCCGGCGTGGCATCAGTCGTCGGTGCACCGTCGCCCACGTTGGCCGGATCCCGGTAAATGTGAATATCGCGAATCGCAAAATCCGTGTTGCCGCCTATCGATACCTTATCCCAGGTCCATGTGTTAATTCCCGTTGTGCCCCACTCATTGGCCTGGCCGAACAGGTTTGCAACAACGACAAATTGAAAAAGTACAAAAGTGGTCAGGGTAGTGCGTATGTAGCGCATAGATCTCATGCCCATTTTCAGATGTTAAAAATGTTAAAGCAGATTCCGGCAGCTATCCGGACTGTGGGGTCGGGACAGGTTGATTCAGGCAAGGACAATTGTGACGTGACTCGGATCACCTGTCGTTTCTCGCCTGCTGCAAATACAGTGCGTTCGGCTGCCGGCCTCATGCTTCAAACTTCGTGCCAGATTTTTAGTTAAACAGGCGCACATCTCGATCTTTTGGCAAACGCTGTGGTGAATCGTCATTAACTCCCAGCAATACATGCTGTTGGCGCAACAAAGCACTCTTGACGCCACACCCGCACTCTGCCATTGATACTCATATAGACCACCTTGTGCGACGAATTTTCGGCGGGATTTTTTCCAGGGCCAAAGCGTCCTTTTGCTGCTACTTCGCTCCTGCTTCCGTCCCATCAACGCTGTATCAGGTTTACCAACGGTTCAAACCGGGCATTTCGACTTCAGACTCTGCTGGTGCGCTCTTTAAGCACCGGTGACGAAAATTCGTCGGCTCGACGAAAAATCACCATCTACCGCGCTGCCACGACCGCGAACCCGTAGTGATGTATTGTTCCCGCACAGGTGATTCGGACCGCTCTCGCCTGATTGCAGCGCCCTTGTCGGGCTCGCTTCTTGATGATCTTGTTTGTCTTTGAGTCTGAAACACGTGCACTGGAAGCTGGTCCGACAGATTTTCAGTGGTATATTGATCGCTTCCCGGCCGTGTTTTACGTGCCGGATCTGACTACAGGATCGCCCGGCATTTCACATATTGTTGCTTGATATGAAATCATTGCTTGTTTGCTGTTTGTTGTTAACCTTCTGTCTGAACCTGCCGGCGCAGTCGGTTGACAATGGTTTACTGAATCTCCGGATTGACGACGACGACGTCCGCACGTACAACAGCCTGGCCGACATGATCAGGGCCGAAGATCTAAGCTGTTTGCAGGAAGTCAACACGTTTGAAGATTTTGCATTCGCGGGAAACCTGTTTGCTCTGCAGAATCCAGTCCGTCAATGGACAGTCTTCATTCAGCCCTCCGATTTTAACGTCAATACAAGCTGCGATGCAGAGTTTTTATCCGCCAAAAGGCTGGACCTCAACCAGGACGGCAGACCGGAGTTTATCCTGCGGTTCAGACTCAATATTCACGGTTATTCCAACCTGCAGGGCGTAGTGGAAGATTATGTTCAAATCTGGGATACATTTAACAAAAAACTCATACTGAGCCGCCTGGAGCACACTGCCGAATTTGATTTTTCAGCCGGCGAACAAGGCCCGAATAGTTGTTTCAGCACCGTTACCTGTAGTCCCGGCACAATAGCTATTGCGGGCACAAGATGCATTGGCCATGCCGATGGGCTCATCCAGGTTTTCCGAATGGAACAGTCCGACAGCTCTGAAGATCGAACCTACTTCTGCGTCGATGGTGCGTTTGTGCTGCAGGAGTAATCAGTTAAAACAGTTGCTCTGTGTCTTGTGGCTGTTGCAGAGCGGTTCGCGTCAATCGCCCCACGGCCCTTCACGCGTCACGCTCACAAATCTGTCGTCGATAAGTCTGAACAATCCGCCCCATCCGCCGAACCAGAACTGTCCGTCGCGGTCTTCCAGAATGCAAAGTATGCCGTTTGTCGGAAGGCCGTGATCTTTGTAGTAGTGTTTGAAGTTATCGCCGTCATAACAGTAGACGCCGTGGTTTTCCACCGCAAACCAGACGTGGCCTCTGCTGTCTTCGTACAGGCCGCCGACTTCTATCCCGTCGATCAGCCCTTTTTCCGTGAAGTTGGTGAACTTTTCACCGTCGTAGCGACTTAAACCGCCGAACATCGTGCCGATCCAGATGTCGCCGCGCGTGTCTTCGAACAGATCGTAAACGTTGTTGTCCGGCAGACCGTTTTCCGTTGTTAAAAACGTGAATATCTCGCCGTCCCACTTTGTGATTCCAAAACCATCAAAGGCGAACCACACGTTCCCCCTGCTGTCCTCCAGAATAGCGGGTACACGCTCCGGCGCCAGAATAATAGTCGGGTCTTCAACCGCTGCTTTGGGAACCGGAAATGACGTAAATGTTTTACCGTCGAATCGGCTGACGCCCTGCATCGTGCCGATCCAGAATGTTCCGTCGCGGCCGCGTGTTAAACTCCAGATCTCGTTGTTGTTGATTCTGTCGTCAACCGCAAAATTGGTGAACTTCTCGCCGTCGTACTTTGTCAAACCGCTGTAGGTGCCGAACCAGACGTTGCCGTCCTCGTCTTCCAGAATACCGGTGACGCGCCCCTTGCCCACGCCGTCGGCGGCGTGGAAATACTGCAGGCTGTCGCCGTTGTAGTGCATGATGTCGTAGTTGTTCGTCCCGAACCAGAGATTCCCGCTGCGATCCTGCAACATTCTGCGCAAATGCTGACAGAGTTGCCCATCGATAAAAAACAGCGGATCAACCGCGGGAATCTCAATCGGTTTTCTGGAAGTCTGGATGTCGCCTTCTTCAAGCATCGCCCATGACTCTTCACTGCCTGTTTCCAGCGCAGAGACCGGTTGTAAAACACCGGCAATCAACAACACACCAACAGACAGGAATCTGATCATATGACTCTACACGACTAACAAGAAGGTCTTTTCCGGGATTTAAAAGCAGGTCAGGATCAGGTCAGCGGCTGAGTTCGCCGTTGACGGCATTGTATTCCGCCACGCGCACCCACGTAGCCTGGCCGTTAACATCCTGGATAGCCCAGAAGTCGAGGCTCTTGGGTTGGCGATCGCCGGCAGCGTTTAACACCACCGGTCCGGTCACGCCGTCGTAGTCGGCCGCGACGTTAACAAGTGCGGACTTAAACTCGGCCGCGTCGTTGTTGCCGGTTTCATCATAAGTCTCGGCAATCACCTGCACGATGTCGTATGCATTCAGTGCGTAGATATCGGGGTCGCGCTGCGTCTGAGCTTTCAGGCGGGCGCGGAAGGGCTCCCAGTTGTTTTTGGCGTCGGCGTCGAGACCATACACGGGACAGGGATAACCGGTGCTTTCGGCAAATCCGGCGGCAGTGCTGTTGTCCAGCAGGCTGAAACTCTGCGCCACAGCTGAAGCGCCGTACCAGTTAACATCGGCAAGATCTGAATTGGCCGCGGCCTGCTCCAGAATCGATGCGCCCTCGCCGAAGGTCAGCAGATAAACGCCGACCTTGTCGCTTCCGGAGGTGTTAACAATTTGCGCCACAGCCGTAGCCACCTGACCGAGCGTCGTAGAAAAATCCGTCGCAGCGGGATCGTATTTGAGGCTCGCGAAAAGCTCGCCGCCCAGAGGCTCGATTTCAGTTTCAAAAAGATTGAGCAGGTCGTTGCCCCAGACGTCGTTGCGCGAGATAGTTATTATCTGAGTCCTGCCATCCTCGGTCATCAATTTGGCCATGGCTTCGGCCTGGTAACTGTCGTCCGGCGCAAAGCGGAATACGTTGTCGTCGGCAATGGTCAGAGTACGCGAAACGCTGGAAGGGCTGATCACGATCATGTCGTTGGCGTCGGCATATGTGCGAACGGCCTCGACCTCGGCGCTGCTCTGCGGACCGATAACAACGCGAATACCCTGGTCGTGCATGCGTTTAATGATGGCAAGCGCGGAATCCGGATTGGTCCGCGAGTCCTCGATCTGAATGGCCTTGAAGCGCACATCCAGGTCGTTGCGCTGGTTCACATCGGCAAGGGCCAACTCGATTGCGGCCTCGCCGCTCGTGCCAAAGTCGGACAAAGAGCCGGAGAGAGAGAGGATCGCGCCCACGGTGATCTCGCGCTTGGAATCGGATTCGTCGGGATCGTCATCACAGGCCCAGAACCCCAAAGACACACAGACAATCAGGAGAGTCGTAAGTACACGCATGAAAAATCTCTGGAAAAGTTGAGAAGTACAGTCATTCGGTGGTTTGTCCGGCACACAACACCAATCCGGAAATCTACGAACTCCGCACAAGGCGGCAAAACAGGAGTGTACAGTTGCGGAAATCAACGTGCGTGCGTGAGGAGTTTGGATGTGGTTCAGTCTTTTGCATCCTTTGTTTCGACCTGTCGTTTTCCGACGCAATACGCGCACAACCGCGCTTTGGGCGTGCGATATGGTTTACCGCAGGATTCGCAGGGCGGGCCGTAGAGGTGAACAAAGTGGTGCATGACCGCATTGGCAATCATTTCGCCTTTATACCCCGTGATTTCCCTGTAATATTCCACCACCGGACGGAATGCATTCTCGATGGATTCACCGCGTTCCCGGCGGTATTTCTAGGCTTCTCCGTACAGTTGCAGCGCCCGCGCCGCTTCGTCCCTGTCGAGCATCGGCATATCCATCTTACAGCGCCAGCACCAGAGGATTTTCATGGATTGTCTCCCGGCTCTAGTTTTTCGAGCGCATTCGTGAACTGACATTGCATCATCTGATCTTTGTCAAACAACGTCAGCATAATCGCGATCACAATTCCGGCGCACAATCCGCCAATATGTGCGGCATTGTCGATTCCGCCGAGCCCCAAACCCATGAGCAGACTGATCCCGCCGAAGAGGCCTGCCAGCGTCAGCGCCATTCCCCTGAGCGCCTCATGCAGGACCTTTGCAACAACCAAAACCAGAAGCAGGCCGCTGAGCGCCATGATTGCACCGCTGGCGCCGACGCTCACGACGTTTTCATTCCAGTAAATGCTTGACAAACTTGCCGCCAGCCCGCCGGGAATATAAACCAGCAGCAGTCGTTTGATGCCGAAGATACTCTCCACGAAAAATCCGAGAACTCCCAATGCACAGATGTTGTACACCAGATGCATCACGCCACCGTGCAGGAACATGGATGTTAACAATCGCCACACCTCGCCGTTCAGGACTTCCGCCCTGCGATTGCCGCCGAGTTCCAGCAACTCCTGCGGCGTCGGTGAAACGACGCTGATCCCAATCACGACCATGGTCAGAAACACCAGAATGTTAATCGCCAGCAGCGTTATTATCGCTTTGTTCTGCCTGAATGTCGCAAACCATTGCAGTGCCTCTCGAAAGTCCCCGATCAGGCTCGACTCTTTCGAAGTAAACCTTTCCACTTCCTCGGGTTTAAGACCGGGTATTGCGACCAGAATGATCATGCCGACTCCGCCGATGGCGTACGCGCCGAATATCCAGCCGAAAGTGTCACCGAGGCGCTCGTCAAACTGCTCTCGACGCGGCGTAAGGATCACCTGTTCATCCAGTTCGTCATCCGGGACAACCCTCCGAACAGCGTTCAGACAACCGTCCCGCTCCTCCGAATCCGGCAGCTTTTCAAAGTAGACAACATCTCCGAACGTGAGCGACTCGTAGTTCGACTGAGCCTTCTCTACCAGGCGGTCCCGTTCCTGCATCTTGGATTCTGTACTGCTTCGATTGCTAATGTTGCTTGAATACTCGACGCCGCACCAGACGGATCGCGTATTCTCAAAGGGCGCTGCAACGAATAGATGGAAGAGCAACCTTTCGTTAGTGCGCCCGGAGACACGCGATGTTAAGTAGGTCGCAGCAGCTTGTTTATCTACCTGAAAGCGATCAATCGTAAAGTACTTCTCGCCGGGTATCGCCTCAATTTCGGCCGGACTTTTCACCTGAATCAGACTGAAAAATGCCTGGCTTACGTACTTCTGACTAATGACCAGCGGAAAACCGAGCACCAGTCCGATAACGGCAAAATAAAATGCGGCATAGTCGCCTCTTTTCCCCTCCAGGTTCAGCAAGCGGATCCATCTACGCACAAAAACAGCAAGTGCAAGCACAACCAGTGCAAAAGGAATCCATAATTCCATCACATCGTCCTTCAGCACCAGCAGTCCCAACTGTTGTTCAAACAGCCAACGAAAGGCGCTGTAGCCGATTGTCATCCCCGCCGAAAGCAGAAGAAACGGCAGGACTATCAATCGGATTTTTTCGCATAGAGCTTGAATTTTCATTGTCTCGGTCACATCAATATTCTTCACTTGCAACCCGGTTCCCCGCAAATGTTATACGCGATCTGCGTACGCCGGCAAGCTCGGGTAATTCAGTCCGGATGGGACAATGCTGTTAACTACCTGCAACAACGACCAAAAGTTCAAAACGGCCTGTACAAGATTGCCGCGTATTTTGAATGCGTCCAAAACTACACAACAATTTCATGGCTAACACTCTCATATGCTACTCTGAAGTAGTGTTTAACTACGTCGATTACCGTTTTCCGCCGCAATACGCGCACAATCGCGCTTTGGGCGTGCGATATGGTTTGCCGCAGGAATCGCAGGGCGGGCCGTAGATCGTGCTTCTGTGATGAATAATTTTCAGCGGGTCCGTCTCCACGATTCCAGTTACTTTTTGATGGTACTCGATCAATGGGCCATAGATTTCGTCTTTTGGCATTGCGCCACTCTTGTACGAATTCAAAGCTTCGAAATACAGTTCGTACGCTACTGCCGATTCCTTCTCATCAAACATCGGCACATCTTTTTTTACATTGCCAGCACCAAAGGATTTTCATGAAGTCTGCCTTTCACTTTTGCTTGTAGCTGATGTTTACTCGTTACAAAATACGTGCCGATCGACGTTTCAGGACTCGCCTGTCCACAATGGCGAACACAGATGCGACGAGCGCTCCGACCAGCAATCCACAAACGAGCGTGAAGAAATTAATCGCGTCAATGCCCAGGCAGAACGCGAAACCAGTAAGCCCGAATATCGCACTTGCCAACAACGCAAATTCTGCAACCTGCTCCCTCAGAATCCGCCAGGCCGCAAGTACCGACGCCGCTCCAATCAGGGCGAACATCGCGCCGGGCGCACCGACAGTTGCCGTATTTTCCACCGTATAAAAAGCCGCCACTACTGCAGCCAGACCGCCTGAAAAATAAATAATTAGCAGACGGCCGGCGCCCAGTATACGCTCGAGAAAACCTCCGATTACTATCAGAGTGCTCAGATTTAAACAGAAATGCAGCAATCCACCGTGCACAAAAACCGAAGTCGCAAGTCGCCAGAATTGACCGTAATGAATGGCCGGTGTGAAGTTTCCTCCAAACGCCAGCAAATCGGACTGCGTCGGCATTGCCTGACTTATCCCGGCTATCGACAACCCGACGAAAACAACAATATGTAACAAGGCGAGAACTGCCGTGGCACGCAGCTTCTTGTGGAGAAAGACAAAGCTCAGCGCTAGTTCCAGTTGTTCCAGTATGTCCTTCCGCAGGAACGACTGCGCAATCGTTTCAGAGTCGCGCAGCTTAGGAAATGCACATAACATCCACACGCCGATTATGCCGACTATCCAGGAAAACCACATATACAGATTCGAGTTGCCCAGCCGCGCCTCAAATTCGCTTCGATGCGGTAGAAGAAATATCTGATTCTCCAATTTGATTGATGGCTGTCCACTGCGGACGGTATTAAACATTTCCTCCCTGATTTCGGAGTTAAACAAGCGCTCAAAATAACGGATGTCCGCAGCCTGTATGGTGTCAAATTCCCGTTGGGCATTCTCCACCAGCTGATTGCGGATGTTGGCCTTGAAATCTGCGTCTGCGCCGTACCTGGTTGATTGTTTGTAATGCAGACCGAACCAGATCGAATCGGCGCGTGAAAACGGTGACACAATGCAGTATTCCACGAACCATTCGCGATACCGGCCGCCACTGACGTACGTGGTCAATAACTTGCGATTGGCATGTTTTTCAAACTGATATTCATCGATTGCAAAGTATTTTTCGCCGGGATACAGCCGAACGTCTGCGGCATCGCCGACGTGAACAAGACCGTATACCGCTTCGCTGAACCACATTTGACAGAGCACAAAAGGAACACCCGTGGCGAAGCATATGGCGAAAAAATAGAAACCCCGCCAGTTGTTTCGTATCACCCACGGCTCGCGCACATTGAGTTCCAGCAGGGACAGTCGCGGAACCACAAACAAATACACGCCGGCCACCACCAGCACAATAGGCAGCAAGACGTTGAGGGCTGTGTCCTGGAGCGGCAGCAGTCCCAACTGTTGTTCAAACAGCCAACGAAAGGCACTGTAGCCCAGTATCAATGCAAGACTCAGTAGCAACCAGGGGAAAAAGATGTGTCGGAGTTTGATTAAAGATTCTTGTACACGCATGAGTTTGACCGCAACCGGAGATCATCCCGATACCTGATAATATGCACCGCCTTGTGAGCCAGCGCTACCGGAGTCAAATCTTACAAGACAGCAATCTATCAATTTTCATCTGTCTGAGACAGAATAATTTCGTAGTTTTCCAATCCTCTGATGTAATTTTATCTCACAGTATCGTATTTGGAGCTCACTTTTTATGCCAAGATTATTTCCGGTAGTGCTTGCAGTACTGCTGCCTGGATTGCTTGCGGGCTGCGTCGAATCCGGCGTGCACTACGATGTCCCTGGGTCCGCTGAATTGCTGTTTACCATCGACGGTGCAGGCAACCGCGTGCAGTTCAGTCCGGACGGTTTCATGCTGCTCACGACCGGCGACAACGACCAGAAACTCAAATCATCTGGTGCCAGCTTGCCACGACTGTGGAGCGCGTCGAACGGCGCGCACCTGCGCGATCTGCGTCTCAAGGATCTGGATCCCAATGCCAATCAACACCACCTTCGCGCGCGTTTTCATCGGGACGGCAGCGTCATCGCGCGCGGATGGTATCAGCAGGGATCCGACGACGCGGTACACATTCTGACCAGGTGGGATGCGCAGGACGGCGCACAACTGCGACGGGCTTTTCTCGAGCGGACCGGCCGCCTTGTCAGTCTGGCCGTCAGCCCCGACGGCCTGTACATTGCAATTGCAGCGCCGAACAGGGACATCAAGATTTACAGCGCTTCCGACTTCAGGCTGCATTCCGAATTCGAACCGGACTTCAATGACAACCCAATCGGCTCCGATATCAACTGGTCGCCGAACTCGACGAAGATAATGGCCGAAGGGCGTTTTGTCGTGACCATTTTCCAGCCGAATCCTTTTGCACGCAATCTGCCGCAGGAGATCAGCAGTTCCGCGTTCATTGGCGATGAGCATCTGCTCTTTGCGGACGCCGTCGGCATTCTACATCTGATAGACCAACGGTCGTTTGCGGACAACGGTACTTTTGTCAGTCCGAGCGACGACCTTGTTAAAACTATCGCCGTGGCGTCGGACGGCAGTCTGTTTGCCGTCGCCGGCGATGGCAGTGAAAACAACGGCGACAACGACTACATCACCGTCCGCGTGCACCGGGTGTTTAACGGCGAGGTCATTGCGGAACTCAGGCTGCCGCGTGTTCCGGTAACGGAAATGAGTTTCGACAACAAGGCCGACAAATTGGCAATCGCCAATGCCGATAACAATATTATGGTGTTTAACATTTCTCCCAACAAATAATTCTCACCGGCCATCAGATCCATCGGGACTTAAACATGAAGTATTCCAGACTTTGCTTCCTGGCCTTCCTCGGATTGGCCGCCTCCCTGCAGACGGCCGGCGCTTTCGAGCTCTTCCCCGGCTGGGGCGTCGCCAACTCTCACATGGGCTATGAAGAGTATCGAATCCTTGAATTAAATACTTTCAACGGACAGACGACGCCGGGAATCGAATACCGCCATTTGGCCAAAACATTTAACAGCTCGGCAGACCTGAACCTGCCTGTAATCCGGGCCCTGGACTACTTCACGCTTGGACTCAGGTTTGGGTTTAACATCGTGGGCGGCGGCGACAGAATTCCGACGGCACTGGAATATGCAACGGACCCGGGAGGCAGTGTCAGGCCGGAGCCGGTCGGCCCGCAGAATCCCGACGAAGTCGGTGCGTTCGCCGTGCCGCTGTTTGTGACGTTCAACTATGGAGCCACGACAAATGGCGAGTTCGAGCACCCATTTGGTTTGACGCTGGGACTTGGTAAAACATTCACATATCCTTCGCAGTTTGAAGAGTGGATTGAATTCCCGACTGCATATTTTGAACTCAACTGGTCGCCTCTGCGCGACGAACAGGAGGCCTGGTTTGTCTCGCTGCGTTATGCGAAATCACTTGGCAGCTATAAATTTAACGAGCGGCTGTCAGTATCCAGCCAACAGCTTTCAATCGGCCTCGGTTTCACAACGTATTAAGGCCGATTTATCACCCGCTCTCCGACTCATGAACTTCGCCCTCGCTTCTCTCCGGCTTGTTTTATGACTTTTTTGTTCATCTTCGAGTTTGAAGTTCCAGGGTTTCAAACCGGCCAAACGCCTTTAAACGCAAAGACTCCGAACACTGTTCGGAGTCTTGTTGTATCTGACTGCATGACAAACAAAATGGGCTTTGCCGGAATTCGGAGGGTGTTGGCGGATGTCAAAATGTTTATTAACGGGTTAACAAAAGTTAACTTCCAGTCAGGTTTAACACCACGCGTCAGGGCTGAATCCTGCTTACGATCAGGTGGCTGTGGCAAAACTCCTCGCGATTGAGGTCCTGCAGGACGTTCTCGATAAATCCGTATGCGTCGGAAGCGCGGTAGAAGCCGCCGTAGCAGGGTACCCCGTCGTCGTAAAATTGTCGGCCGGCATAGCTTGATTCGAGATTTTTGAACGCATCAAAACGAAGTCGCATGCCGCGTTCATCGTACTCGTACCACGGATTAAGCAGTTTAATCGTATACCTGAACTTCCCTTTTGGACGGTCGATTTGCGGATAGGCGTCCGGGTCGTAACGGTTCTCAATCACTCCGATGCGCACGCAGCAATTCATGCGTCGGGACCAGTCATTTGCGCGGTCGTGTCTGCTTTCGCCGGCATAGGGGTTTAACTCCTGCACGTACTTGTGATCGCCAAAGCCGGTGGCAATGTGTAACTGCGAGGGATGACAAAATGCCTTGAGGTATTGCTCAACAGTGGTTAAACGATCCCAGGATAAATTAAAATTGTGCTCGGGTGAGTGTACGTCGCTCGTGTAACCCTCCAGGCTGATGCAAAGGTCCGGACGTTCGCGCAGCATATCAGCAAAGTCCCGCAGCTCCCCGGGATTGAGTACGTCGTCCAGACCGGATTTTCCAACGGGAAAGTAGATATTCGAGAACGACTTTGAACATGTTTTCGGACACGGCTCCGAATTGCGCCTGGTGTTCGACTCCGAGCAGGGATGCAGATACCGTTTTGAATGAGGCTCGGAATACGGCTTCGAACAGGGATCAGGCCCCGGCTTCGGGTACGAATTCAGAAATGGCTTCGAATACGGCTTCAAACAAGGGTCGGAATGCGGCTGCGGGCAGGGATCGTGGTAATACTTCAGTCGCGGGCCGGTGTGTGGCTCCGGGCAGGGATCGTAGTACGACCTCGGTCGCGGGCCGGTGCGCGGCTCCGGGCAGGGATCGTACGACCTCGATCGCGGGCAGGGATGCTGGCAAGGATGCGAATATCGCTTCCAGCATGGCTTCGGGTACGAATTTGAACAAGGCGCACTGCGATTGCAATACCAGGTATCCTGCGCCAGTATCCCCGAATAGGGGCTGCACACTCTTAACAAAAGATCGGTCGGGGAATATGAGTGGCAGTCCTGACGTCGTCGATAACACAGCCGGTAAAGATTTTGCGTCAACTTGCCGTGAAACTGACTGAATATCTCGCGCAAGTCCACGCGCTCGCCGCTGGATGGAATCAGAAAGAAGTACCCGCCCGTTCCATTCGTCAGCGTTGAATACGCCGTCGCTGAATATGTGGTTGTTGAAAGCGTCGTCGTGGAACGCCACGTCGAATATCTTGAATGCATCATCGCGCGCACGTCGAGTCCACGCCCTTCCATACAGGACAGCATAATCGACTTGTAGTCAAACTCCATTGAACTGCTGCTGCTGCTGTGGCTCATTTGATTGGTGGGGCCGACAACGCTGAGAGTCACATTTTCCAGATTTAACAAATCGACCATGCTCTCCGCCGTGAACCGCGTCCATCCCATCGAAGAGCGGGCATTCCGAGCGTCGTGGAATCCGGCATCCGTCAATACCACAAAGTGTCTGGAAGCATTCGGCCTCAAAGGCAAATCAAAGCCCGCGGCCATGGCCTCAAGTGCATTTTCGTCCGGATCCCCGCCGCCGTGCGCGTAGACGGCTGAAAGCCACTCCGAAAAGAGGAAAACATCTGATGTCATTCCCTGGCATTTGCGCACTTCGTCGCCGTACACCACCAGCCCCAGGCGGTAGTCAACTCCCGAATACGACAAATGCCGGGCAAAAAAATGAATATCATTTTTCAGGGCGCTGATATAGGGCTGCATGCTGCTGGTACCGTCGATCATAAACACAAAATCGACGGCAGCACGTACTTCGCCGCAAATTCTATCCACGGAAATTATTTCAACCGGCCGCCCGTTTTCCAGGACTTCCAACTGATGCATGTATGTCGGCCGCAAAGATCGACCCGTTCGCGAATCACGCATGTCAAAAAACAGCTCTCCGACCCGGCCTTCAGCACAGTCCGCACCGCGCAGATTCAATAGAACATCGCCTTTGCGGACATCGCCGGTCCACCTGTCGTGCGGGTGGCCTCCTTCGTACATTCCGCCGCCGCGATAGCCGGGGGAACCGCGATAGCCGCCGTATCCCGGATGATCGAGCGAGCCGTCATAGCCGCCATATCTGTCATAACCACCCGTGCCGTCATAACCGCCGCGGTCCGGATAGTCACCAGTGCTGCCATAGTCGTCATAACCGCGGGAGTCGCCATAACCGCCCGTTCCGCTGTAGCTCCCCCCACCGCTTTCCATGTCGTATCTCCCCTCGGCCAGCATTTGCATTGCATCTTCGGCAAAGGGATTGTCGGGATTTTTTTCGGCAAATTGCCTGAACGCCTCCGTGCCCGCACTCCAGGCGGTCAGAAACTGTATCTTCCACATCTTGCAGCGCGCCACGTCCGCCGCCTTGCTGGATTGGTGGCCGTGGATGAAATCGAGAATGGCGAATACATCGTTTAACCTGCCAAGCGTATCCAGCAGACGCCGTTCTTCCTCGGCGCTGTAGTAGATCGGTTCGATGACCTTCACATCCACCGAAATTTGATCCAGCCAATCCGCCAGATCGGGATCGATTGCGTCGATCAGCTTGGCAACGAATGTGGTGTCCGACATAGGCGCAAACTTGCGTTTGCCGTTCAACAGTTCTGTCTGTTCACCCAGCCTGACGGCAAATTGTTCGTAGGTTGCATACTCGCCGGCGGTCCAGGAGATGGTGGTCGAATCATGACGCCTGATGACCATCGGGTCCGCCGTCAACTCAATAGTGCTCATGTTTGCACACGCGCCGGACATTATCGCCGCGGTAGCAATCAACAGGATGCCCAAAATTCTCTGAATGAGAGGTCTGAATTCGTGGTTCTTTCGAATGCGATGGTTCAGGGTGTTTTGTTCCATAGTCTTTTTATTAAATAATTGTTAAACCACGAATCTTGAAAATTCTTTAATCTGCCTTTTTTATCCCTCGACCGACTACATGGGCGGTGAACGCCGCAGGCAATTTGTCTCAGGCACTCCACTCCACGTCCACTGGTCAGGTGCGGACGGAACGGAACGACAAAAGTAGAGATTGCTCTGATTTTTACAAATACGTAGTATATACGTATTCCGGACTATTGCTTGGATAATTCGAATGCGCCGAGCATTCATTCCCAGGAATGCAGTTGTGGTGATTCTTCAACAGCGAGATTCAAAAACCTGGCGGGCATGCCGGCCGGATCGGTGCATTCAAACTGATCAGATGTCCCTGGTCAATATTCCAGACTTGTGTTTGCAGGCCGCCGGCAAGGCAACTTGCGCATTTTCCACGCCTGCAACAATGCATCAGTCGCGACCGACGACCAACTCCCCGCAAGACTTCGTCCGGGTAATTCGCCGATGGAATCTGCAACAGCATGCTCCCTGTCCGCAGAAAATATGCAAATCCGAAGAAGTCACAAATATTACCTGTGTGATCAAATACACTCCGGCGCTTGAAACCCGCTTGAACTTCGCCCTCGCTTTGCTCCGGCTTGTTTTATGACTTTATTGTTAATCTTCGAGTTGGACGTCAGAAAACTTGGAGCCGGTTAAACAAATCAAACACAAAGACTCCGAGACGCAGTTCGGAGTCTTGTCGTTGGTATCTGCAAGATTAGCAAAAGGGCCTTTGCAGGAATTCGGCAGGTGTTGCCAATTGTGATATTATTGGATGACGGTCAGCGCTTTGCGGCTCAACGCCTCGCCTGAAGATTCTTCCAGCACCAAAGAATACGCTCCAGCGGCAATCCGCGCCGCACCCAGATCAATCGCAAGCCGGTGTTTACCCGCCGCCAATGTTCCACTCCAAACAACACCCGCTTTCGCGCCGCTCGAAGTGTACACAGCAAGTTGAAGTCGCATTTCTTCGAATCCAACGAGTGAGATGTTCAGCGGCTCAACCGGACTGATTGGGTTTGGTGTGATTGAACGAATGCTGAATACGGGAACATAGATGTCAGCTTTGTCTCTTGTCGCGCCGGTGGAGGGTTTACCCGAAACCGGATATTTAATCGCCTTCCATACGGTAGTTCCGTTAACAACTTCCTGCTCGTAGTATCGCGCCAGAAAGATGTCGTTCTGTTCTGCGGTGAAGAACCAGAGCTTAGTGTCCTTGGGCAGCCAGCCGGTCGTTGAACGGACCTCATCACAATAATCCAGCACAGCCTGAAACCACTGATTGTTTAACGCTGCAATAAACGCGTCGTCGCGCCGATTGCCCTTTTCATCCATGATCGCTGATTCATTGAAATAGTAGCCGGGTTCTTTCATCATAGTAACGCCGTAAGGCGTCGATCCCCAGCGACGAGTGACGACCTGAATGTAAACTGTTTTACCGGCGTGCTGCTGCGATACCGCAACCGAATGATTGGCCAGCCTTGGATTGTCGCCATAAAAAGGATTAGAATACGGATCGTCATGCGCGTCGATTCCAGCCGTGTTTAACACTTGCAGAATCTCGTGCGTTGTTGCATCGCGCAATTGAATTTCCCACTCGGTTTTGTCCATCACGTCCCAGGGCGTGTTGCCGCTGCCGCCGCCCGGCGGATCGTCGGCATCCGGCGGAAAGGCGCTCGAAGGAGCCCACATTCCGGTTCGGCGATAAAAGTGGATATCGGCCGCGTCCTGCGGAAGTTGAAAATCCTCGGATCTGCTGTTCGGCTCCAGATCCATCTGCTCAACTTGACCGCTGTTGTCTTGTATAGTCAGATCCGGTATGTTCCAATCGACAATATTAATGCGCTTGGACTCCGTCGAGCTGACGACCCGAATCTCGCCAAACCGCATTTCAACGCCCGAGTACGAAAAAGTGTTGCGATAGTCGAGGTATTGCAGGTAGTTCCAGTCGTCGCGGGTGATATTGAAGATTGTCTCCGGCGGTTGAGCAGTTACCGGAAGCGGCATTAAAAAATTTAAACTGCAGCAAATGATCAGTACACCGATCAAAAAAGTGGTTTTGAGTGCTCTATTCATGGCAATTGTCGTTGATAGTGTAAATAGATGGGGGTTAATCAGGATCCAGATTGCCGTTGCAAATGAAGTAACAATCATCAATGACCGAGAACTCATTGCAGTCAAACAAGTCACAGGCATCGACACAGTCACAGCCATGTGCTCGCGCAACAGTCGAACGGTCAAATCGCATAAACGAAGCAATGTCGGCTCTGTCTTGATACATTGCATCTGGAAAACACTGCGGCCCTTGTCCTGGAATTTTTAGACAAAGTACAATGTCATCGGTTGTTTCACCGCACTTGTACGACAGCCCGCAAGGGCACGCAACCGTACACTCGCTTATGCATTGAACTTTGGTCAGAAAACACAACCATCTTTCGACATACTGCATCCCTGTCTGAGCGTCTACCCATGACTTTTCACAACAGTCATTATGCGTCTTTTGATTGTCTTGCAACACGTTCGCTGCATTGAGTGGCTTTGTTGCCACCAACATTGTGACAGCAGTAGCAATGATTATAAGTATTTTCATACTATCGTCCCTTGGCAAATTTTTCTTTAAAATATGGCAGGTAAACGAGTGGTGCAATACGTAATGAATACGTGTTTCTGGTAGTTTCAGGCACCCATCTTGGCTGATTTTCACCAGCAACCGGACAGTTGAATTGTTCTGCCTGGATCTTGCCGCAAGAGTTTCAAATATCCGCTCTATTCCCAAGCGACCAATCGGGATAACATATGGTGACGAATGATCTCTTAAACTGAATTCGCAATAAATCACCTTCGGACTCAGTGTAAAAATCTTCGACAAGTCTTCCCTGCTTACTACAATTGCCGGCCCATCTGCTTCGACACAGACACCGCGTTGAAGCCTGTTGTCGGCCAACTGTCGGGCTGCTATTTTTGAACATAGTTGATCGATTGCACAAAACTTCGGCGCTGTTCCCCCATTACCCAGGCCCAACTCATAGCGTCCATCGCGGCCGGCGACCGCGATGCCTTCAGGATTCTGTACGAGCAGTTTGCCGGCAGAGTCTACAATACCGCGCTCTCGTATCTGCAGGATACTAACGACGCCGAAGAAGTCACGCAGGACGTCTTCGTGACCATCTTCAATAAGGCGGACTCCTTCCGCGGCGATTCCGCGCTCAGCACCTGGATCTATCGCATCACCGCCAATGCCGCCATCAACCACCGCAAAAAACGCAGCAAGTTCTCAGTCTTCAGCATCGAAGACAAAGAGGCTCAGGCAAGCCTCACAGACTTCAGGCACCCCGGCGTCAGCCTTGAAAACAGCGAACAGGCTGCAATCCTGTTCCGTGCCGTCGAGTCGCTGCCCGACAAACAAAAAATGGCCTTTGTGCTCAGTTACGTCGAAAATCTGCCGCGTCGGGAGGTAGCCGACGTCATGGAAATGTCGCTCAAAGCCGTTGAGTCGCTGCTCATGCGCGCCAAAACGACCCTCAGGAAAAAACTCGAAAAAATGAGGCAAGCTTGAGGAATGAGCGAAGGATTTGCAATGTTACACATGTCTAAGTGAATATGACGATGCAGAATCGCAATACCGACAGTCACAATGCGCAGGACGACGACTTCCTGCGCCCGCTGCAGGGCATGCGCCGCGCCGCGCCCGCGTCCGATCTTTTTGCGACGATCGAACAACGGCTCGACGAGCAGAAAGCCGCGCCCGCCCCGTCCTTCCGCCTGCGCTGGGACCTCGTGGCCGCAGCCTGCCTGCTGATTGTCAATGTATATCTGTTCAATCGATCGCCGCAGGCGCAGATGAACTTTGCTGACGGGGATGCTCCGCCACGTCGGCACGACCACGCCTCCACGACGCCATACGAACAGATTCAACTCACTTCAGATTTTACGCTCTACGAATAATGCAACAACTCCATCTGTATAGAGGCGCGGTCCTGCTGCTGATGCTCGTCAACATCGGCCTGATAGTTTATGTGCTTGTCGGTTCCGACGCAGCGCCGCCGAACCAGCCAAAACCATCCGAAAACATTTCGGCCTATGAACGTCCGGAAAGACCGCCGCATGGACGCCCAGCCGACGACGCCCAGCGAGGAAAGCTCCCACCGCCCGGGCACGGTCCTCGCGGCGCATTTCGCTTTGAAGTAATCGACATTTTTGATCTCGACTCCGCTCAGCAGCTGGACTTTGCACAACTCGCACATGCGCACAACAGCGCCATGACGACTATCGATCAGACGCAGAAATCGCTTGTTCGCAGCTATTTCGACGCTTTGAATTCCGAGCGGGATATGGCTCTCGCTGACTCCCTGCTGGAGCTTATCGGACGCAGCGGCGCAGATAAAATCAGGGTGACACAGAGCCACTTTGAGGATGTCCGGAATTTGCTAACTGAAGACCAGGCAACGCATTACGGCGAATTCACCCGCCGCGCCATCGACGTTTTATTGCTCCCGCGAAAAAAAATGCCGCGACGACCGAAGGATTTCTGACAAAGACCTGTCCAAAGGGTAAACAGCTTCCGTCGCCCACGGCGGCGGATTGTTCAACCCGACGACGGACAACGGCCATGCGCTCCGGCCACAACATCATTCTGTTTGTAGCCCCGAGTGTATCGCTGTCCGGACAGGACAAAGCAATGACGCCGAAAACTCATGCCGGCGACGCCGCGTATCACGGTGTGGTTAACAAAAGCGAGCTTACTCAGAATCCTGACGACGGGTTGACGCTGTTCCGCGGGCAGCCGTTCTACGGAACGGCGGTGACGTACTTTGACAACAATGTTAAATCGGAAAGCGGGGAATATCGCAATGGCAAAAAACACGGAACACATCAAGAGTGGTACCCAAACGGCAAGCCGCGCTACCTCGCAACCTTCGAAAAAAACCGCCTCTCGGGGCTCGTCAGCACCTGGTGGAGCAACGGTGCGCTCCGCTCGCAAACGGAATACCTCGACGGCCTTCCTCACGGTGTACACGTGCGCTGGTACGTCAATGGTGTGAAATTTCAGGAGATGCGTTTTGTTAACGGCCGCGAGCGCGGCATGCAGCGCACCTGGCGCGTGGACGGGACGCTGTATTCCAACTACCAGGCCGCCGACGGCAAATTTTTCGGACTTGAACGCGGAGCGTCGCAGGCGACATTCGAGTTGTCCGTTTCACCGGTATAATCGCTCTCCCGACACTAAAATACTCGGCACTTAAACGCTTGCGTCAAACGACCTTGGACAAGCGAATCCCCGATCTCCCGTTTGCAATTTCGTACCCATGCAATATCGGGAGATCGGGGTTGTTTTTTCACCACGGTCCTGAGCGCTTCGCCGCTTCACGTTTGTTCTGCGGCTTGCTTTTTCCTCTTGTTCATCATCGAATTACAATTGAGAAGTCTTTGCGTTCTTAAACACGCAGACGTTTCACAAACTCTGAGCGCACAGACTTCAAACCCGTCGACAAACAAAACAGTCAAGAGAGCCTGAGTGCCGAACAGAGTGAAGGCGCTCAAAGCGATCCGATAGATGTAGAGTTTCAAACTGCCAACAGATTAATCCGACGTCAGGTCGGCGATGATGATTTTTGTCATCTGCATCATTCTGGTCATGGCGCCTTCGCTGCCTGAACTGTTTAACATTTTATCCATGCCGCGCGGACAGACCTGCCAGGAAAGGCCGTATTTGTCTTTAAGCCAGCCGCAGGGGCCATGGCTGCCGCCATCCGCACCAAGAGCGTCCCAGTAGTAATCAATTTCCGCCTGGTCGTCGCAGAGGACAATGAACGACACGGCCTCGCTAAACGTGAAATGCGGGCCGCCGTTGAGCGCAGTTAAACGCATGCCGTTCACTTCAAAATCGATGGTCATTACAAGGCCTTCGGGCTGGCCGTGTTGTTCAAATCCGGCTTTGCCGAAGCGCGTGGTCGCATGAATTGTTGAGTCCTTGAAAACGGAGGTATAAAAAGCCACCGCTTCTTCCGCCTGTTTGTCGAACCACAGGCAGGGCGTAATATTAGTCTGCGAAATTTCAGCCATGTTTAAACAAAGTTCCGTTAAGTTGACATTCATTGTTTAAAGGTCAGACCGGCGTCAGTGAGCGCCGCTTCCAGTCGTTTGAGGCCGGCGGGGCCCATGCCGTGCAGCCCCGCGATTTCACCGCGGGTGTATTGCGACAGTGCGGCCGGACTGTCGACGCCCAATCGCTCCAGCGCCCGTCGCGCGGGAGCGGCCAGTGTAGATGTTAAGCCATTTGGGACTTTGCGACGACGTTCACATTCGGGACAAACCGGGAAGTCGCTGCTTTTGTAGTAGTAGTGCCCGGCGGCGCAGGTGCGTAGATTGCCGGCCGTAAAAATCGCCTGTATCATGAAGGGAAAAAACACATCGGCGTCCGGAGTCAGGATTGCGATTCAACGTGTTTGCGGAAATTGTCGAGAATGGCCTGCCAGCCCTGCTGTTGCAGCTCCAGCGAGTTCATGTTTTCCGCTTCAAAGGTTTCAACAACTTCCGTGCCGTCGCCGCTGTCGTTAAACAGCACTTCCACCAGGCGTTCGTCGTCCAGCCTGAAGTGCAATTCGTCATGCGGTACAATTTTTGTGAACTCGCCGCCGAAGTCAAAAGAAGCGCTGCCGTCGCGCGCCGCCATGGTATAGCTAAAACGACCGCCTTCGCGCAGGTCGTTTTCGGCTTTGGGCGTGTGCCAGTCGTCCGATGCATTGTTCCACTGAACGACGTGTGCCGGGTCGGTCCACAGACGCCAGACCAGATCGCGCGGTGCGGCAATTTTTGCGCTGACAGTAATTCGGGGTTTGGACATGATAATCTCGTTGATTTGTTGAACAGGAATTGTTTGTTGCAATGCGACAAATATACGGCCCGGATGCGCCGGCGGCAACATGCAAATACGACATTGTCGGGTGGCAATTGCGACAGGATTTTTTGTTAGATTTGCGACATGAAACAGATATGCATTCTCGTGCCGGAAACGGCGGTGCCGGCGGCGATTGTCGACCCGCGTTATATGTTCAGCGCTGTAAACCAGTTTTTTCGCGAAGCGGGCCACGATCCTTTTTTCGACATTAAACTGGTGGGATTGCGTCCGACGGTTGAACTCGAACAGGGTCTGATCAGCGTGCATCCGGATCTGTTGATAGATGAAGTTAAACAAACCGATCTGATCGTCGTGCCGGCCATCAGCGGCGACGTCCGCCGCGCACTGGAGTTAAACAAAGACTTTTTGCCGTGGATGCGCGAGCTGCACAGCCGCGGCGCCGAGGTTGCCGGCTTGTGCATCGGCGCGTTCCTGCTCGGCGCGGCGGGACTGCTCGACGGCAAAACAAGTTCAACACATTGGCTATTTGCAACGCAGTTCAGAGAGATGTTCCCGCAGGTGCACCTGGCGCACGACAAAGTCGTGACGGACCAGGACGGCGTTTATACCAGCGGCGGCGCGCAGTCCTACTGGAATTTGCTGCTCTACCTGGTCGAGAAATTCACCAGCCGGGAAATGGCGCTGATAGCCTCCAAGTTCTTTGAGCTGGATACCGCGCGCTACAGCCAGTCGCCCTTTGTCATGTTTAAAGGTCAAAAAGAGCACGGCGATCAGGAAGTACTGCAGGCGCAGGAATTTATTGAGTCGCATTTTCGCGGTCGGATTCACGTCGGTGAGCTGGCATCGCGATTCGGCATTGGACGCCGCACCTTTGAACGCCGATTCAAAAAACACACTTCTAACACTGTGGTGGAGTACATCCAAAGGGTGCGCATCGAGGCGGCCAAACAACAGCTTGAATCCGGGCACAAGTCCGTACACGAAGTCATGCAGGACGTCGGCTACAGCGATCCGCGCGCCTTCCGCGATCTATTTCGCAAAGAAGCCGGCCTCTCCCCGACCGAGTACCGAAGCAAGTACAGCATGATCAGCGTGCCGGACTAAACTCCCCTACCGACAATAAAAAAACGGCCGCCGCGCTTGCGCATGACGGCCGTCCCGACTGCAAAGCGGATGCAGTCCAAACAGCGTCTGGAACGTGTTTGTTTGCTGTTAACGCACCATGAATTTCAGTGTGCGTACAGCTGCGTCCGTGCGGACCTGAATAAGGTAGACGCCCGGTTCCAGATCGGCAGTTGAAATGTTTAAGCCCTGTTCACCGGCATTGAGGCGAATATTCTGTTCGAAGCGTATGCGGCCACTCAGGTCGCTGACGCGCAGTAGCGCGTCCACGTCGCCCGACTCGTTTACAAGTTGCAGGTCGAGATCCTGCCCTTGTTCCACCGGCACGGGACCGGCCTGCAGGTTGTCAGCTTGTTCTCTCGGTAGAGCCGGACCGCCGTCTTTGGAAGTCGTGAATATTGGACAAATGGTTGTCGACATCAGAAGTGCTCCGTGAGCCATCTCAATCGATGTTACAGGAGTGTAATTGTCAACATCAAAATCCAGTATTTCGTAGCCATCGATACTGTACATGTTATAGGTTTGCGTTGACGTGCATCCTGTCTGCCCCGTTCCGGACGTACGCAGCATATACCAGTCGCGCGAACCGAAACCGGTGGGATGTTCACTTGTGCCACAAACCCAGTAACCGCGCTCATTGGTGGCCGAGATAAATCGCTCAACCGCGTGCCCGTGGTCGATCGTCCCCGGCTGTAATCCCGGCGATGTCGTCACCCAGGTCGGCATCATTGTAAACCGATCAAATTCCATCATTAACAAATCCTGCTCGCCGGCAGCGCTGGTCTGTGCAAAACCGGTGACGACCAGATGATCGGGTACATGGCCCCAGGTAATGTGAAAACCGCCGTGGTGCCCATCCGTAATGCCGGCGTAATTGTAGTAGAATGTCGGAGCAGGCACGTGTTGATTCTGCCCACGCCAAACAGACGTAAGGATCAATTCTGAGGTGCCGTCAGGACAATCCAGACCACAGGCATACATAGTTGCAGCATTTCCAATTTCAACTTCATGGAACAATCCATCGCTGTAAGGTTTGCCCTGCGTTGAAGCGGAAACAAGACCTCCTGTTCTGCGTACAATGGTCATCAGCATTGGATCGGTATACCCGGTGTCCCCTGCCTCTTCAGCAAAGCCACATATTAACAGACCGAAGTCTAGTCCGTACTCGTCCACATCCCAGGCTTCTTCCCGGCCTTCGGTACCGTAAACCTTGGTCCAGTTGGTGGCGCCCGTCATAATGTCCATGTTAACGGCAAAAACATCACTCTGAGAATTTGCACTGAGTTGGCCCCACACTGTTCCCGTAATAATAACCTGGCCAAGATTCGTCTGGAAAATACCGCGCGCCAATTCGTCTTTACCTTCGGTCGCAATCGTCCAGAAGGTAGGCGTCACTGTGGAACCGGCGCCGTCCAGCACTCCTATCAGTATATCCCAATCTGCATCCGGCTCATTCAGCCTGCGATAATTGGCAACAAAGGCAATGTTGTAGTTCTGCAATTCAACGACGTCAAAGAAGTCGGGATGGATTTCGTATTCGTCATTTGAAAGTGGGTAAGTGTTTTCCCAGGCCATCGTACCGGTTGCGTCGAGACGCGTGACTGTTAACTTCCAGCGATCAGGTGCTGAACTGTATTGAGTGGAGCCGACAACAATAACATCGCCATTCTGCATTTTCAGGTTAGCAAGCGCGATGCCGTTGTCCAGCCCGCTGTTGCCGAAGAGTTTCTCCCAGGTGTTAACCTGCGCACGCGTCTCCGCATGCAAAAACACACAGACCAAAATCGCGGCCAGCAATTGAAAACTCCGCCCTCGGAAAGCTGTCGAGGTAGATTGAAATAAACGCATAGTGCCATTCCCATGAAAAGTTAAAAAGCTCTGTCAAAACGGGGGCTCAAGCTTGCGAGGTCAGGCGAAGAGAGATTTACATTATCTTCAGGCAGACGGGCCGACTGTTGTTGCGATCTCTCGCCGCTCGTCTGTCCATGCGCTGCGCCTCACAGCCCGAATATATGGCAGGATTGCAATTCACCTGCGGGGTATTTAGTGAGTACGAGCCACGTAAACCCCTGATATTCAAGGGGTTACGGTGACACAGTTCGCGAGCAAATCAATCATCTGTTGCGTGGTTGTACACCTACGTTCGTTGTGGGAGCCATAAAAAAACGGCCGCCGCGCTTGCGCGTGACGGCCGTTCAGCTTCCGAACCTGGATCGACTTAAACAAAAACTGCCGCTTGTTTAAGCCGAGATTAACGCACGATGAATTTCAACGTGCGTATTGCGGCGTCCGTGCGTACCTGTACAATGTAGACGCCCGCTTCCAGGTTGGCAGTCGGAAGTTTAAATGTCTGTTCGCCCGCCAGAAGACTGATGTTTTGCTCGTAACGCGTGCGGCCCGTCATGTCGCTGATGCGCAGCACGCCGTCGACGTCGCCGAAGTTGTTCTCGAGGCGCACGTCGATGCTCTGTCCCGGCTCAACCGGAATGGGACCGGCATGAAGATTGGCAATGGCCGCTTCACCGGCCGACGCTTCGTCGCTGTTCTTGAAAGTCGAAAAGATTGGACATATCGTCGTTGTCATGAGCAGCGCCCCGTGGTTCATTTCGATCGGACTGACGGGAGTAAAGTCCACTTCGTGGTAAAAGACCTGGTCGAAACCGTCGATGCTGTACATGTCGTGCGACGGCGTAAACGTGCAGCCGGTCTGCCCGGAACCCGAGGTCCGCAGCACGTACCAGTCACGCGAACCAAAACCCGCCGAGTGCACGCTTGTGCCGGAAACCCAGTAGCCCTGTTCACCCGTGCTGGTTTTGGTAAACGGCGCAACGGCGTGTCCGTGGTCGATCGTATTTGTCGGCGCGCGCGGGGACGTGCGCACCCAGGTCGGCATCATTGACCAGCGATTGAATTCCATTAACATCAGATCTTGCTCGCCGGCGGTATTAGTCTGGGCAAAACCGGTAACGACAAGATGGTCCGGCGTATGGCTGTGGTCGATGTGGAATCCGCCGTGGTGCCCGTTCGTCACTCCGGCGTAGTTGTAGTAAAACGTCGGCCCCGGCGTGTGATTCGCAAAACCGATAACCGCCGAAGAAATGATCACTTCGGATGTTCCGTTGGGACAATCCAGCCCGCAGACAAACATGCGGTCCGGATCCGTCAACACCAGCTCGTGGAACAGCCCGTCGCTGTTTGCCTTACCCTGAAGCGTCGCAAAACGGAATACGCCCGTCCAGCGGCCCACAGTCATCAGAAGAGGATCGGTAAAGGTGCTCGATGCGGCTTCGTCCGCAAATCCTGCGATCATCAAACGGCTGTCCGCACCGTATTCCTTGACGTCCCAGGCTTCTTCACGCCCTTCTGTTCCGTAATAGAACGACCAGCTTGTAATCCCCGTCATGATGTTGAGTTTCGTTGCAAAAATATCGCTCTGCGATGTGGAGCTTAACTGATTCCAGACGGTGCCGACAACGACAATTTCACCGTCTTTGGCTTCAGTGATCCCGCGTCCAACGTCGTCCTTGCCGCCCGTCGCGACCGTCCAGAATGTAGGCGTCAGCAAGGTACCGTTTGCATTTAAAACGCCGATTAACACGTCCCAGTCCGGATTCGGAACATTGAGCTTGCGATAGTTGGCGACAAAGGCGATGTCCCCCGTGCTCATCTCGATAATATCGAAAGCGTCCGGGTGAATCTCGTATTCGTTGTCGAAAAAGGGATAAGTGTTTTCCCAGACGATCGCGCCGTTCTGGTCCAGCCGCGTAATCGTTAACTTCCAGCGGTCCGGCGAAGAGCTGTATTGCACCGATCCGATGACGACCACATCGCCGTCCTGCTGGCTCAGCGTCGCCAGCGCCACGCCGTTGTCGAGCCCGCCGCCGCCGTAGAGATTCTCCCAGGTGTTAACCTGCGCTTGCAACGCAGCATGTGTAAACAGAAAACAACAAGCCATAAACAACAGAGTCAAACCCGCCCGTGTGTTCACGGGGCGCAGTAGTTGAATTCCTGGCATAGTAACCATCCAAAGAATAGTTGATGAAATAATACAGGTGGTTCCGGCGCTGTCGGATGCGGCTTCGCTATGGCTCGCATGGTCGTCCGATCTGCATGATCATCATTGTGCTGATGTGCGGCGCTTGCCGGTTCGGATAGATCGGCGATCAGACGCATGCCATGATCTCGGCAGTGATGCAACCTCGCCTACTTTCAGTGTGAGAACGACTTGCACGGGCTTAAGGGCCGACCGCCTGCCTGCTTAGCGATCTCGAAAATTCGGCAGGCCCGATCTGGCACCGGATTGAGAGAACATATGCAGCCGCTGCAAATTCATCGCTACGGAATAACTACGCAGGAACTCATAAGCCATTTATTATCAAGGTATTAGCAGCACCGCAATATTCGGAAGACGGCCTTGAAACGCAGTTTCATGTTGCAGGCGCAACGCTGCGGCAGCGCTTTCGTTGCTTTTCCCGGTCCTCTCCGCAGCGCCGAATTTCCGTGGCGCGGTCGAAATTGACAACAGGCTGTTCAGCGCATTTTTGCTAACTTCTCGGACCTCCGCGTGCACCCGTTTGAGAGGTCTCAACCAAATTTCACATCCCCCAAGTATTTCGGAGTCATTTCTCATGTCAAGCATTTATCTCTCCGTCGATGCAAGATCATCCGGCCTTGCCGAGGGCACGCCCGTGTACATGTATGTCGTCGGCCTTGTCAGCGTTGCGGCAACTTCGACCACGCCCGCAGTGGAAACCTTCTACCGACTGGATTCAACCGGCAAGCCGCACGTCATGCAGGCCACTGACAACACCGAGGCCGCGTTTACTTTTCCGGGATCCGGCTCCCTGTCAACTAAGGCCGTCGAAGCGCTCAAATCCAACTATCCTCTCGCATGGGCCGACTACAGTATCCCGGTGTCGCTGACGGAAGTGACCAAAATTGATCTGGCGAAAATCAACACGACCAACTGCCCCGGACTGGGCACGGGTACCGCCGCATTCAGCGGTCGCATCTACTTTTCCGTCGGAGTTCCGAAGTTGCCGATTTCCCCCACCGGCTCGCCGGCCACGGGTTATACCGCACCTGTGTTTTGCAACCCGCCGGGGAATCAGACTCTGTTCGACTGGATCGAATTTTCCTTTGATTCCAACCAGGCGTTTAACGGCAACACCACACAGGTCGATCAGTTTGGATTCCCGCTGACCTTAAACGGAACGCCCGGCGGCAGCATCCAGGGCATGTTGAATAAAACGCGCTCCGAAATCACGGCCGCCTTCGGATCCGGTTTAAGCGGTCCCATCGGCAACGGCCTGCTACAGGTTCCCGTCAACAATGACGCGCGTGAAGCTTATCCGGACTTTGTTAACTACCTGCGTCTGATTTCACCCAAAACACTCACGGGTGAGAACAACTACACCGGCAGCCTCAATAGTTTCTACGACAACGTGATCAACAGCTCCTACACCACCTGGCAAACCACTCCGCTCGTCACAAACGACCAGTCGACCGGCTACTACACCGGTTATGTTCCTGTAGCCGATAAGGGCGACGGCACGGACAAGGACTCCAATTCACAGTACGCCGGCAAGTTAATTTTCTTTAAAGGCCAGTACAGCAGCGTGGCGGACATGAAAAACAAAACGCCCGACTTTGTGCTCGGGCGCATCGACAGCTACGAAGTCTGGCAGTGTGAAGGACAGCTGGCCGCGGGCGGCGACGCACAGAAAAATGTGGGCAAGATGATTGCCGCAGCGCTCAACCGCGGCGTGATCGCCAACAGCCTGGACGACGCAACATGCTCCGGCGACGCTTCCTCGTTTTACCCAAGCGGCGGAACCTTTAACGAATGGTCGCAAAAGTTCCACGAATTCAGCGAAAACGGACTGGCCTACGGCTTCCCCTACGACGACGTCTGTGATCAGAATCCGTCCATCGGCATCTCAGGCACAACCGCGATCGACATTACAATCGACGGATTCTGGATTCGCAAATTCCAGCCCTGATACCCGTTTTCAGGCGCTGCGTGCATTAAACAGCAATGCCCTGCCGACGAAGGTCGACAGGGCATTTTTCATTCCTGCCTGCGGCGACAATTTACCGCGCAAACCAAGGATTTTATTGCCGCGGATATTCGTAGTTAAACATCCAGTTGATGCCGAACTTGTCCGTCACCATACCGAAGTACGCGCCCCAGAACTGGTCCTGCATCGGCATCGTCACCGTTCCACCTGCGCCCAATGCCGCGAACAGGCGGTCGGCCTCTTCTTTGCTCGACGGAGAAACGGATACGGAAAAGTTGTTGCCCATCGTTATCGGCGGGCTCATTCCCGGCATGGTATCGCTTCCCATCAGAATCGTTTCTGAGGAGATCGGCAGGCTGACGTGCATGATGCGGTCTTTAAGCTCGTCGGGCAGTGGCTGCCCGCCTTGAGGCGGCATTTCGCCAAACGTTGATCTGTAAGAAAACTCGCCGCCGAACGCGCCTTTGTAAAAATCAAAGGCGTCGCCGCACTGGCCTTCAAAGGTCAGGTAAACATTGACAGTGGTCATGTTCCAATAATCCCGTGCAATTGATGAAAAGATCAAACTCTAAGTGAGTAGAGTGTTATGCGCCGCGTCCAAGTTAGCACATTTGTACATCCATTTCAAAACCGCCCGCGGTCCCGCCTCAGCTTCGGTGCATTTTGGTCGTTCCGGGCTCCGGCCACCACCCGGCCCGCCGTTTAAGTTGTACATAAAACACCAAACGCAAAGGGCCGTGTAACTGTTTACATCGGCGTCCTTTGCGTTTAAGTAAATTGCTGAACCACGTATTCTGAATGCCTTAACTCATGTATCCCGCCAGACTGTCGAGAATGGCCGTCCACCCGCCTGCGTGGTTGTCGCGTGAAGTTTCATCGGAAAACTTAACATGTTTCAATTCTACCAGCGTGCCTTCTTCCGTCGAACTGAAGTTAAGCGTTACAGTGGAGTCTTCCACGGAAAAGGGCGACTGCCAGGTAAACTCAATCTGATTGTGCGGATTAAGCGTTTTGTATACGCCCCAATGCGGAATTTCCTGTTCGCCGGCGGCCATGACGATCGAAAATTTTCCGCCCACGCGCGGATCGGTTTCGGCTTTCGGCACAGTCATTCCCGGTCCGGGGATCACAAACTGCGCCAGCATTTCTGGGTCCAGCCAGGCGTTGTACACGGCTTCAATCGGCGCTTTGATGGTGCGTGAAACGTTTAATGTCAGGTCAGCCATCGGAATCCTCCCTGGGTTGATCTTTTGGATCGTTTTGTTGAAGTGTTAACAAATGTTCGAGTTTTTCCAGCCGCAGATCCCACACGGAGCGCAGGGACTGCAACCAGGTAACAATTGCGGCTATCGGCTCCAGCCTCGCTTCAATCAAATGCTCGCGTCCAACGGTGCGACGCTGCGCCAGCCCCGCCTTTTCGAGCACTTTGATGTGTTTGGAGACCGCGTTCAGGCTCATGTCGTAAGCCGCCGCCAAGTCCGTCACCCGGCTCGCGCCCTCCTGCACAAGCGTCGTCAGCAGCGACCTGCGCGTCGGGTCGCTCACCGCCTTCAGAACCGCCGAAAGCTGCTGTTCCTGTTCGTTCGAATGTTCAACCATTTGGTTCAATATGACACTTAAATTCCGATTGTCAACCCTTTGGTTGAATGTTTTTCCCGACCTGACGTTTGCCCGCGGGTCGCAACATGTGGACTGGTTTCAGGCGCGCGGATTGTGCGCTTTTTTCAGCTTCTCGTGGACAGACTTTGGCTTCGCCGCTTTCTACCAGCTCTGCGGCTTGCCTTTTGAGCGCTTCGCCGCTTCGCTTGCAGCTCGTCGGCTTGCTTTTTTACTCATGCTTGTCACCGGGATTGAATCTGTAGAGGTTCAATTCCGTCCCTGAACGTCGCGTGTAAAATCCCGGTCCAATCCCAAATCAGAGAACTAACCTCCTGTTCTCGGGCTCCGACTGCAACGGCTGTCCGGCTCGTGCGGCGGCATGTTATGTATATCGCATGGCCGGGCCCGATAACATTTGTCGATCTGAACTTGTTTATCCGACTACAAGATGTAATTTTGGCGCGACAATCAAACGGCATAATCGGGGAACAAACCAACGCTCAACGGCATGAAACAAAACTTCCTGCGCGCCGCATGTGCGGCATTGACCCTGGCAGTTGTATTCGGCATATCTACTTTGGCCTGGAGTCAGGATGCCGCAACACTCGGCGGCACTTCGTCCCCGGCTGCGGTCGATTCAACGGCGAGGGCGATCGCCGCTCGATACTACTTTGCAAATTACGATCGTGCGCACGCCTGGGCTGAACATGCGGCCGACAGCTTAAACAATCCACCGGATGCATTCGGCATCTTTCTCGAACGCGCGCTTGCTGCGCACGAGCGCGATTCCCTGGTTTCTCGGATTGACTCGCTCGGCAAACTTGTCGTCTCGCTGCGCGCACAGCTCGATTCAGCCGCCGGGACAAGCAACTCCGTCAAAAGCCCTGCCACATCTTCCGGCATCTTCGATGAACTTCAAAGCGGGAATACCGGTTCGTCGTCACACGGTAACGCAACATCAACGCAGTGCCTGGGCCGCACAAAAAAGGGAGCGCGCTGCAAACGCATGACTAAAAGCGACTCGGGTTACTGCTGGCAGCACGAACCGTGAGTTTCACGTCCGTTAAACACATTCAAACTGCAAGACAAACAAAAAAGAAAACAAGCCGGAAGCATGACGGCGAAGTGGTCCGGCCCGCGCACCGGAAGCAGGAAAAGCATCAGCAATTCGGTTTAAGGGTGGTTTGGGGTGCAACACGTTTTGAGCGCGAGGAAACATTCCCCAAACCGAAACACATGCGGCAACACAAGTTTTTTCACGCGCAGCTCTTGACAATGGAAAATCATTGTTGTACATTCAACGGCGAATGCAAACAGTGACCTGCTGCCGCAAATGCGTTATCACTGCAATTTCATTGTTTGCAATTACACTGCCGAATCCTAATTCATGCCTTTTTTAAGACAACGCGCGTTTGTTGCTCGGAGCATGCGCCCCATTGGCCCGATCATTAAACAAAGCGCATTTCCCGCCGATGTAATTCGGTGCAGCCTGGTCTATACCCGGCTCCGGCTGAGCACTGCCCGTTAACTGATACATATTAATAGTTTAAATAAACAGGGAGTTGTCGACGCTCTTCGTAGCTTCTGCCTGCCCTGTTGTACCTTCGAACGCAAGCGGCGCATATCGGTCGACAGCACTGGAATTCGCTCAGTTCACAGTCTGTTGCACCGCAGTATGTGCTCCGCCGCAAGTCCTGCCGACGGCACGGTACCGGCTTGAAATCCGGGTATGCCGACGGCATGTGACGGCGCTGTAATCGAGGCTGCGCCCGCGTGTTTAAGTCGAACGTACAACAAGTGCAGATCAAAACCGGAATCCAATTCCGGCCGGCAGAAATCGAATGGCATCGCCACCCCACACCGGCGCCGTGCACGGCGCGTCGCCGAACTTCAACACATTTCATGCATGGAGTTTGTATTATGAAGCGCTTTCACGTTTCGATTTTAACCGCAGGTTTTGCCCTGCTGGCCGCCCTGGGTCTGTCGTTTAACATCAACGCCCAGGATCCGGTGCCCGTTGAAGAATGCCCGATGACCGTAGATGAGCAGGATCAAATGAACGCCGCAGTGCAGGAAGCATTTGACGCCCTCGAGCGCGACGACGACGGCAACATCATCCCGCCGGATGACTGGGATGTTAACTGTGGCGGTATCTGCGAAGGCGGCGTGATTGAAATCAACGGCGTTAAATACTACGCCACCTGGAAAAAATCCATCTGCGTGACCACGCTGCAGGAGCAGGGCGTTGAAAACCCCAGCTGTTTTGCTCTGCTGTGCGGCAGCGACGGTTCGTCGGACATGGGTTCGATCCACATGAATCAGGACGAAGACGCCATCCCCTCGCGCGTTGTACTGACGAGCGCAGACGGCCAGGCGCCGTTTTCCTTCCCCGCCAAAGTGCGCATTGAGTTCTTTGCGAACATGGACCTGCACGGCCTGCCGCAACTGAGCAACGCCGAGCCGATGATCCTCGAATCCACGCGTACGATCAACGCATGGCCGCCGAAAAACGAAGTAGATTACGCCCTTGTTAACTCGGTTGACTTTGTTTCCGCCGACGGCAAAGACGTAGCGACCTTCTCGAAAGCCGTCGTTACGATGAAAAACAAATCGGTCGGTGCCGCCTTGGCCGCCGCAAAATAATCGCGCCCAAATAATTGCGCGTTAAATCGAACAAATCCTCAGAAAAACCCGCACATCGGCCCCGCCGGTGTCCGGGTTTTTCGGAACACACACTACCGGTCGAATCACATCACAGGCATGTCGTGAAAGCAGAACGCATAACCCGAACGATTGCCGGCGCTCGCGCTGCCGATGCAGTTTCGTTCACTCTGCCGGGCGACGACCTGCCGGCTCCGGTCGGTGGCCCCACAATAACCGCCGACATTCAACTCACTTAAACATGGAGTACCGTGATGAGACGTTTCAAACTCTCGTTCTTTGTACTTGGCTGCGCCCTGCTGGCCGCTTTTGGCCTGTCCTTAAACACTGTAGCGCAGGATGATACGACACCGGACGACATTCCCACCTATGAAGGTGAATGCGACCTCACGACCACCCAACAGGCGCGTCTTAACGATGCCGTACAGGCCGCCTTCGACCGCCTCGAACGCGATGAAAACGGTGAAATCGTTCCGCCGGAAGATTGGGACATCAACTGCGGCGGAATCTGCAAGAATGGTTACATCCGGATCAACGGCGTCATCTACCGCGCCACATGGGAAAAATTCATCTGCGTGACCGAACTGCAGGAGCAGGGCGTCACCGATCCGGTGTGTTTTGCCCTGCTGTGCGACAGCGACGGTTTTTCCGACCTCGGCGAGATCCACATGGACCAGAGCGAAGATGCAATTCCTTCCCGCGTTGTATTAACAAGTGCAAACGGCCAGGCGCCGTTTAACTTCCCCGCCAACGTGCGCATTGAGTTCTTTGCGAAGATGGACTTGCACGGTCTGCCGCAGCTCAGCAATGCCGAGCCCATGATTCTCGAGTCGACCGAACCGGTGGACTCCTGGCCGCCGCAACACAAAGTCGACTACAAACTCGTAAAAGCGGTTGATTTTGTTTCCGCCGACGGCGAACACACGGCCAATTTTGCCAATGCAACCGTGACAATGGAAAACAAATCGGTCGGTCCCATGGTCTCCGTCCGATAAAGTAATTTTCTCATAGTGAGATTTCCGGAAAACCCGCACCTCGGCCCGCCCCGCGTGCGGGTTTTCGGAGCCTGCACTGTTAACTCAACAAAACACATAACCGTTAACAAGGAGTGTCGAAGAGATAAACTGTCAGCGCCCCTGACAAGCCTGCAATCGGACAATTTGTGTTGCGACTCCGTTGTATCCGCTGGAATACGCTCAGTTTCATGCGCGACGGAAAACGGATTTTTCAACATGACGGCAGCGCCCGCTCGGAACACGGAACACACGCCGCGGGAACTGCAGCCGGACACTGCGGCCATGCAGCTTGCAGTCACGTTTTGCCGCTACATCGCTTGCACCGGAAGACACGACCGATCACGGCCGTTCAGGCGCACAGACAGCACATCGACTCGCCACGCCGCCGCGACGACGCACATCCGCGCCGCCGCATTCTATCACTCAATTTCAACGGAGAATCCGTCATGAAACGTTTTCAACTTATTGGTCTGATCACAGGCTGCGCCGTGTTGACCGTATTTGGACTGGCCTTTACGCTTAATGCACAAAATCCCACGCCCACCGAGCCGGCATGCGCCGTCACGACCGCGCAGCGCGCTCAATTGGAAACAGCGATTCAGGACGCGTTTGACGCGTTGCCGCGCGACGCCAACGGCGAAATCGTCCGTCCGGACAGCGACGACGACTGGGACATCAACTGCGGCGGCATCTGCCGCGGCGGCGTTATCGTGATTAACGGCGTCGAATACGTCGCCACCTGGGAAAAGTACATCTGCGTAACGGCCTTGCAGGAACAGGGCGTCGACAACCTGAGCTGTTTTGCGCTGCTGTGCGACAGCGACGGTTTTTCGGACCTCGGTGAAATCCACATGGATCAAAGTGAAGACGCCATCCCCTCGCGCGTTATCCTGACGAGCGCCAACGGCCAGGCTCCGTTTAATTTCCCGGCCAATGTGCGCATCGAGTTCTTTGCAAACATGGACCTGCACGGCCTGCCGCAGCTGTCCAACGCCGAACCGATGATCCTCGAATCCACGCAGCCGGTTAACTCCTGGCCGCCGGCAAATGAAGTCGATTATGCGCTGACCAACACGGTCGACTTTGTCTCCGCCGACGGCGAGCACACGGCAAGCTTCTCGAAAGCCGTCGTGACGATGAAAAACAAATCGGTCGGTCCGATGGTCTCCTCCAAATAAGTTCTGTCTCTCTTTATGAGAATTCCAGAATAACCCGTGCGCCGGCACTGAACCGGTGCGCGGGTATTTTTTTGCCGCTTCGTGTCTGAAACTTAAACAGATTCAAACCGCCTGGTCGTTGAGTGTTCAACACACATTGACAAACAAAAGAATCACCGGAGCCTGAGACGCAAGCAAGGCGCGCGGCTCAAAGCGATCCTTTAAACCCTGGGATCAGTTGTCGGAAAGTGGCTGCGCAAGAATTAAGACAATGTGAATATGTAAAACAAGAACGGCCGAACCCGGAATTCCGGATTCGGCCGTTTGTTTAATCTGACCTGGGAATCTGTTAAAAGATGCCCGGCTTCAGGAGCGATTCTTGCGATGAATCTTCTTGCGTTTGACGCGCTCCAGTCCAAACTGCTCGGGGCTGTGGCCAAGCGCCGCGCGTTCGATGCGCAGTTTTGAGCGGCTGCGTTTATCGTTTTTGCTGAACGCCGAAAGAATCGTCTCGGCATCCGAGTCCGGCACCGACACAAATGAATGTGTGTCCATGATGTCGATCTTGCCGACCGAGCGGCCTGAGACGCCGTAGTCGTTTTCGATCATCTGCAGAATGCGACCGGGGTTGGCGCCGTCCTTGTGGCCGATCGTCATGCGCAGGCGCGTTTGCTCCATGCGGCTGCGGTAGCGCTCGCGCGGACGCGAACCGCCGTTATCGCCTTTGCGGAATTCACGTGTACCGCGGATGTACTTGTACTTGCTTTCGTCCAGCGTATCGGAGTGGCTGAGTTTAAGCAGCGCCGCCATCACGTCCTCCGGATCCTGGTCGGCGAACATCTCCTGCGCCAGGGTCTTAAACTTTTCGATGGCGGCCGTGTCCGTCATCGCTGCCTCGACGTCGCGCATGATCTTGCGTTTTTTCAGCTCGACCATTTTCGAGCCGTCGGGGATAAACTCTTTATTAATCGTCGCCTTCGCGTGCGATTCGTACATGCGCAGCTTGCGATACTCCGCCGGACTGATCAGCGTGATTGCTTTGCCGTCCTTGCCGGCGCGACCGGTACGGCCGATGCGGTGCACATAGACTTCCGAGCTCTGCGGCAGCGAGTAGTTGACCACGTGCGTCAGGTCTTTCACGTCGATTCCGCGCGCCGCCACATCAGTCGCCACCAGAATCTGCGTGTGCTGCTGACGGAAGTTCTCCAGGATTGTCTCGCGTTTGTCCTGCGAAACGTCGCCGTGGCACGCCTCGGAACGATAACCCGCCCTGTTTAAGTTGCGGCTCACCATGTCGCTGTCAACCTTGGTGCGGCAGAAAATGATGCCGTAAAACTCCTCTTCCATGTCGATGATGCGACAGAGCGCGTCAAACTTGTCGCGCCCGGGCACTTCAAAGAAAATCTGCTCGACGGAGTTGTTGGCGATCTGATCCGTTTCAGTTTTGATGCTGACCGGATTGTGCATGTATTTTTTGGCGAGGTCGGAGATTCGTTTGGGCATCGTGGCGGAGAAAAGCAGCATCTGCCGCTCGCCTTCGACGTAGCTCAGAATTTTTTCGACATCGTCGATAAATCCCATATTGAGCATCTCATCGGCTTCGTCCAGCACAAAATACTCGATCGCATCCAGCTTGAGCGTGCCTTTGTCCAGGTGGTCCATGATCCGCCCGGGGGTGCCCACGACGATATCAACGCCCTGCTGCAGGTGGCGCAGCTGCACGCCCCAGGATTGCCCGCCGTAGATCGGCACAATCGAAAAATCCTTCTCGCCCTTGAGCGTATCGAGCTCGTCGGCCACCTGAATGGCCAGTTCGCGCGTCGGCGCCAGCACGATCACCTGCGGAGATCTTGACTTGCCCGGTGTCAGTTTGTCCGTAAAAACCAGCCCAAACGTCGCGGTCTTGCCCGTGCCCGTCTGTGCCTGCGCAATGACGTCCTGCTTTGACTCCAGCAGCAGCGGAATAGTCTTTGCCTGAATTTCAGTCGGTTCCGTGAATCCTTTTTTGGCGATTGCTTCTAAAGCGACCGGCGATAAACCAAGGTCCTGGAATGTAGTTGCCATACTCTGCAAAAATCCTTTGTATACGTAAAATTTCCGGGCTGAACAAAGAATCCTGCGAACATCACTACACCCGCGCCGCTCTGTTCCCTTGCCGGCTCCAACTGCGCTTCGTGAAACTACCACAATTTCTACGCAGACTGCCTATGACGATCTCCTCCGCGTATTAATGCCCTGAATTTCATGTTTTTTATTGACACCGCTTGCGGCACGTTTACTGGCGACCCATTAAGCTCGGTTGATTTTGCCCTTCTTCCATGGTTTTGTGAGTTACTGTTCTGACTCTGCGCAGCTTGCTTTTCACTGCAAAATACCTCGCCTGAGCGCTTCGCTGCCGTGCAGCTTGCTTTTTCCCCTTGTTTGTCGGCGCGTTACCCGCGGCAGGCACATGAATCCGTGTTCAGGTTTCATCCTGAAAATCGCTCAGATCCAGATCGTGTTTAAGCGCCAGGCGCTTGAGTTGTCCGTTGCCGGCAAAACCCCAGAGCGTGCGTTCCGCCTTGCTGACGTTGCCGCCTGTGCGCTGGAGCGACGCACGTGTAAAACCGGCTTCAAACAGATCGAGTAAATTCCTGATTGTACCGGCTTCCGGCACCTGCCGCATCAACTCTGCAACGATATTCGCCACACGAGTCTCGATGTCTTGCGGTGCGCTGCTGTCGCGCGCTGATTCACCGCCTTCCGGCGAAGGCGCTCCGACTGTTTTGTTTAACATCGCATCCGTTTGCGGTGAGGTTTTGCCCGATTCGACCGGCGCTGTCGGTGCGGAGAATTCCACGCCTGCGGCGAAACTTCCCTGCACTGATTTCTCATGTTCAACCGCAAACTGCGGCGTGGAGGCGCGGAAGGCGTTTTGAAAATCAGCGATGCTGAGTCTGTCGGACAGCGAATTGGCGGCGGCGCGGCGGAAGACGTTTTCCAGCTGGCGCACGTTGCCGGGCCAGTCCTGGCGTTCCAGATATGCCAGCGCTTCCGGACTGAAGCGAAAGCGATGTCCGTAGCGTTGTTCGTAGCGCCGGTTGATGCCGCTTAACAAATCGGCGATGTCTTCCCGCCGCTGGTGCAGCGCCGGAATGGAGATGCGCACGGTCAGTCTGTGCAAAAGATCGTGTTTAAATCGCCCTTCGGCCACTTCACTTTCGATGTCGCGATTGCTGGCCAGCAAAATGCGGCAGCGCACCGGCAGATCTTCGAGGCTGCCGTAGCGACGATACATGGGCTTGGTGCTGTCAAGCGCTCCCAGTAAAACCGCCTGCGCCTGCATCGGAATCTCCGTACATTCATCGAGAAACAGGCTGCCGCCGCCCGCCGCTTCAATAAAACTTGGGCGGGCGTCCACACCTGAGAATGCCTTGCCGCCGACGCCGTAGAGCGAAGAGGCAAAATTCTGCTGATCTCCGGCGTGGTAAGAACAGTCAAATTCCTTGAAAGGTGCACTCGCTCGAGTGCTGAGATCGTGCAACAGTGCCGCACACGCCGTTTTACCGCTGCCGCTCGGCCCCAGGAACAAGACCGTGTCGTCGGTCTGCGCCATCTGAACAATTTCACCAATAGTGCGGCGCATCGAGCTGCTGTTAAACACAAAACCACGTTGTTTAAGCAGCTGGTGTGCGTGCACGGGAATGTGAGCCTCCTGCTCCGGCCGCACGCATTCGGCCACGGCCTGCAAAATCGCATCGCGCACTTTTTCAACGTAGAAGATGCGGGCGGCGCCGGCGGCGGCGGCCAGTCCGCCGTCCGGCTGCCGGCGACTGTTGGAAAAAATGATGATCGGCGTGGTCTGGTCGACGGCGCACATGCGGCGCGCCGTTTCAATGCCGTCCATATGCGGCATATCAAAGTCGAGGATAACGCATGTAATGTTGCGGCGCGTCTGTTCGAAAATGTGCAGCGCCTGAGAACCGTCGCCCGCTTCGCGAAATTCGAAGTCGTGATAGCCGGAACGATGCAGGAAAGTGCGCAATCCGGCCCGGAACGCGGCATCGTCGTCGGCTATGAGTATTGTCTGGTCGGTCATTTCCCGGTGTCCGTCAGTTTGTTGGAGAGAATGGCTATGAAAATAGAGTATTTATTTTATTGTTCTGCATAAATCACGTATTCATATGAATGAATTTATTGCGGCGCGAGGTGAGCAGCAAGCGCGGGACGGCGTAAATTCAAAAAACCGGAATTTTGGCATGATTGTTTCATCACAGCACAGCAAACGACACTCCGGGCCGCTTCGGCTTCGCACTGACGCGTTGAACGGCAAGCGATGAAATACGCGATCCAGATTCCGGGCAAACAACAACACGTGTTCCAAAAGCAACACTCATATACCTGAGAAACACATTTCCGGTCGAAGCTCCATCAATCACGGACTATGCTGTGGTACCGCTTCGGACTACAGATAGTCGGCCGGAACATCATCCCGGGAGTCTCGAGTACTACAACATCAGGAGTTAAACATGAGCACTTTATCGCCCAGCAATCCGAGTCCGCCGCCGCGCAAAAAATCACCGTGGCTGATAGCGGGCGTTTTTGTTCTTATCTGTCTTGTCGGTTACCTGCTCTTTCATTGCTGTCGGCCATGTCCGCCCGACCTGACGCCTTCCGCACTTGGATTCAGTACCGCCCGCACCTCGGGAATTGACGGGCTGAACCACGGCGACCTCAATCTGCCGATCAATGAGAAAATTCCGGTTACCATTGGTTTGTTCGGGCAGGATGACTCGACACTGGTAAAACCCGACTCAGCAATTGGATTTAAACTTGTATTGCTCGACGCCAGCTACCGCCCGCACCCTCGCCTGCAACTTATTCAGTCGACAAGCGGTGTGTTACAGGCCGGCAACCCGACGGCAAGTCTTGAAATTGAACTGCGTTGGATAGACTCGGGGCGGAAAAACAACTCATCCGCCCCCAATGACAAACCAAACAAATCGGACATTTTCCGGAAGGCGAAATTTTATACGGATGAGTTAAAACCGCTGATGCACCTGACAGCAGGCGGAGAGACGGCAATCATATGCGCCCGGACTTTTGACACCGAGATCCAGGAAATTTGCCACAACATCGGCCTGGGTTATTCCGAGCCGAATACGTCGACGGTTCACATCACCGTGCTCGGCGTCATCACGCAATGCGAGGGCGGCAATTGTGTGACTTCATCGGTCATGCCGCAGGACTGGAACTTCGAATGCCTGTCAAATCCCGGCGAGATTGCACCCATTAATCCCTATTCTTCAAATGATATCCTGACTCATCTGCCGCCAGGTTCACTCGGGCCTGGATCGCTGAAGATGGAGTTTGAATCGAACCTGACCAGCGTCGGCGACGCCTACTCGTTCCAGTTTTCGGTGGGCGCGTCGAGTACTTACGGACCGCAAACGTTCAGCATCAGCGATGACGACCACGCGAGCAGAATGATAGTAAGCGACAATCAAATAGTTCACGTAATCAATTTGTGTAATCCATAGTGAGCAGACCGTCCGGGATGCGGCCGGCCGGCGAACGTGTGCATGTGAATGTTCACCGCCGGTCGCGTCCCTCGGGCGGCTTATACCCGACGACTGAATACACACTACAAACTGTTAACACTGGAACTACGCCGGGACTTGATACTTCTCTCCCGTTGACAAACAAGAGGGGTTTTAATTAAACAAGAGCGCGATAGTATTGCAATTTTTCTTAGATTCACCACATGAAAAAATGCACCGAATTTGATGAACGTCTGGATGCGCTGCGCGCCATGGGGCCGCGCGACTACGAACGTCGCATCAGAGAGAGTTTGGAGTTGCAGAACGACTGTCTGCAGGCCGGCTGTGAGCGACACTACGTTCACGCCGTGCTGGTTGAAGCGCATAGTTACGTGTACCAGGGTGAATATGAGCAAGCCTTGCAGCGCCTCTACGAGATTCTGCCACAGGCCGAACAATGCGGCGATGACCGCGCGCTGATCAACACCAAGAAACTGATGGCCGAGTCCTGTTTTCAGATGGGCAACTTCACCGATGCGCTGGAACTGTTTTTTGAGATTCTTCCGACAGCCGAACAAAATGAAGACAAACGCCTGCCTGCAACAATACTGTTGAGTATCGGCCGCGCATATCTGGTGCTGGACAACGAAATCGACGGCCTGAAATACTGCCGTATGGCGCTGGATTTGTTTAATGAGTTGAACTTCACATCCGGCATCTACGCTGCGACGATCAACATCGGGATTGCGCATATGCAGGCGGAGAACCATGACGAAGCGGTGGAAGTATTTTCCGGTGTAGTTAAACAAACAGACGAGGAATCGACTGCGCATCAGCTGGCCCCGGCATTAAACTTGCTGGGTTCGCTGCACACAACGCGCGGAGCGCCGCAGGAAGCCGAACCAATTCTGCAGCGCGCATTGGATCTGGCGGTAAAAATCAACGACCGCTACACCGAGTGCGACACCTTGAAATATCTGACGGAACTAGAGTTGGTGCAAGGTCGATTAAACGAGGCCACAAAATATTGTCGGCGTTGCTACGAGATCGCGGAGCAATCGAAGTACAGGAAACTCGTTTGCGCGTCACATCGCCTGTTCACGGAGATTTACGAAAAGCAGGGAGATCAGGCGGCGGCGTTGGCTTCCTTCCGCAAATTCCACGAACTGGAACGGGAGTTGCTGAACGCCGACACACAGAATATTTCCAATTCCATGCGCCTGCGTTTTGAAAATGAAAAAGCCCTGCGCGACGCCGAGATTCAGCGGCTGCGCAATGTAGAACTCGTCAACCTCAACAATCAGCTTGAAGAAGTTAACCACGACCTGGCGTCCAGCAATTCACAATTGAACGCGATGAATCAGGAGAAGTCTCTGTTCATGCGCACGCTTAAACACGACCTGCTCAGCCCGCTTAAACACGTGATATTCTACGCCGAAGAACTGGACGACGGATTTGACCGCTTTTCCAACACACAAATGCTCGACTATATCCGCAATGTCAAACGCCAGTCGGCGGATCTGCACACGATGGTGGATACGCTGCTCAGCGCCAGTCTGATTGAACTGGGAGAATTCACGATAGAGTTTGAAGCGGTAGAGCCCGCCGCCGTCGTACGGGAATGCATCGCGCGTTGGCAAAAAACTGCGGATGAGAAGCGCATAACCATCCGCGAAACCTTGAATGAAGATGTTCGCATTCGCGCAAACCGGGTTCACTTTCGGCAGATTGTTGACAATCTTTTGTCCAACGCCGTTAAGTTCTCTCCATTTGACGGGCATATTTCGGTGAGTCTGGAACTGCAGCGCAATTCAGTGGTACGCCTGTCTGTCCGGGACAGCGGACCGGGGCTGACGGAATCCGATCGCACCAAACTCTTCCAGATGTTCAAACGCCTCAGCGCCGCGCCCACCGGCGGCGAAAAGTCCCACGGCATCGGGCTGGCATTTGTGCATCGCATTGCCGGCGCTATGTCCGGCCGCGTCTGGTGCGAAAGTGAAGCCGGCAACGGAGCGTTGTTTGTTGTTGAATTGCCGCAGGCCTGAGTTAACAGCCAGGACTGTTTCAACACCAAAACCTGACTTATTCAGATGTTCAAGCCGGCCGAATTAATGCCGCGTTTCAGTATTGCACCACAACGGTGCCGACGGCACGCGTTCGACCATCACTGTCGAGACCGACAATCTGGTACATACCTGCGGAAAAAACAGTAAGATCCAATTTCTGCAAAAGGTTGCCGGCATCAATCTTCACTCTTTGCAGAGGCCGACCCAGTATATCGCGCACCTCAAGCGCCGTAACGGCCTCATGATGAGTCAAGTCGACAGTTGTATTGTCGTACGCCGGATTTGGGAATACATGCATCGAAGCATGGTCAAGTGACAACGCCTCACGCACGTCCGTCACATTGTTGTTGAACGTCGAACTGACGATATTTGTGTGAATTGGTTCGTTGAAGTCAAAATAGATCGAGACGCGATTTTGCACCGTCGTTCCGTCCGGAATTTCGTCGTGGCGCGAAACATAAAACTTCACAAATCCCTGACTGGCCGCTTCGTTCTCTTGTTGGCTCGGAAGTTTAATATCGGTAAACGTAAACTCCAGAACACCGCCCTCGAGAACATCCAGTGTATAGGCATGACTGGACGAACCAAACCTGAGACTGCCCGCCTTCAGATTCCGATCCAAATTGTCCAACAGGCGCACCGTGAAAGCCGTATCGTTGCCGGTATTCTGGAAACGCACCAGATAAGCCAGCTCGCGGATATCGTAGCTGATCGTTCCCAGTTCGCCCGTGCCGCGCGGAGCCACCGCAAGATCATTCGGATCAAAGGATCCGGTCACCTCTACGCAGGTAACTTCGTTTTCGCGCAGCAAAAGGTCCTGGCGTTTGTCTTCATGAGCAGTCAGTTCTGCGCAGAGCTGCGTACCCAGCAGCGTCTGATCCGGCGGCACCCGAAAAACAACTACTATGCGCCCCACGAAGTCCGGACTCACATTTGTTAAACTCCAGGTCATCCTGCCGGAAGCAAATTCGGTCGGCGGCAGGTCGGCCGACACATAGTTGAGAATTGCGGGATAGTCAAAAACGAGGTCGCCGCTGAAAGGCGTCGTGCCGCGATTCTGATAACGCAAAACGTAGCGCAGTTCAAATCCGGGACGCGCGCGCGATACGGCAAGCGACACGTGCATTTCGCTGAAAGCGCCCAGCGGCTGGGCGGCCATGTCGACGTTTTCCACCGGCGTGCCGGAGGACGCAACGATGAACTCCGTGACATTGTCCGGACATGCCTTGCTCCAACCGGTCTGCTCCAAGGCCACCGCTTCGTATGTGCCCGGCGGGAGCAGCGTGTTAAAGTTTCCGTCCGCGCCCGTCATGACCAGATGTCCGCCCGGCTCAATGCCGATCATGTTAAACGACGCACCGTGATCAGCAGCGCCGACCTCACAGTTTGCGTCGTAATCGCGCCACAGACGACCGCTGACCGGAGCGCTGTTAAACACCGTCGAAAAATTACTCATGTATATTTCGCCGTTGAGGCTTCCGACTTTGCCGTCCACCAGTCTTGATCCGCCAATGACCAGCGTCTGATCGTTCGGCAACAGCAACAGACTGAATTCGGCGCTGGGCTGCGGCAGCGCCTGGACATTCTCCCAGCTTTCGCTGACAGGATCGAAGCTTTCACAGGAATTAAGCGATGTGGTCGACGAATTTGCACCGCCGACAATCATTACGCGCCCATCCGGCAAGGTCACCGCCTGATGCGCATATCGGCGCTCGTTCATCTGCCCAATCGTCGTGCGCCATTCATTCGAAACAGGATCGTAGATTTCAGACCACTGCTGCGGACCGGGCCATCCGCCTGTGCGCAGAACGCGACCGTCTGACAGCGGCACGGCAATGTGTTGCCCGGTTCCGCCCACCAAAAACGGGGCAACTTCGGTCCAGCTATTGGACTCCGGATCATATATTTCGCAGCGGTTCTGCCCTGGTCCATATCCTCCGGCAACGAGGACTCGATTGTCGTCCAGCAGGGTTGCCGTGAAACTGGTCCGCGAGGTGTACATGGAGGGTATCGCAGTCCAAGTGTCCGTTGCCGGATCGTAGACGTGGCAATCCGACAAAATCGCCCAGACCGAATTTTCCGGAGCGCCGCCCAGTCCGCCCATGGCCAATATCCGACCGTCATTCAGCATTAACATCTGGAAAGCTTCCCGCCTTATGGGCATCGGAGCCGCCGCAGTCCAGACTTCCGTTTCGGGATCAAAAATTTCAACCGAATTGATTGCCACGCCACGGTGGCCCGCCGATTTGGAGGCGGCTCCGCCGGCTACCAGCACCCGACCATCGTCGAGCACCAGCGCCTGAAAATGCTGTCTGGCCGAGATCATGTCGCTCGTGGGACGAATGCTTCCGTCGCGGTAGTCGAATATTTCACATGAAGCAAGGCTGTTGCCTTCATGAGCCGTTGTACCGCCCATGATAAGGACGCGACCGTCATTCAGCAGCACTGAACCAAGCCGGAAACGCGGCTGCTGCAATTCAGCAACGAGCTGCCAATCCTGGGCGCAAACATGCACCGCGCCAAGCATCATCAACGCCGAAAGGGTCAGAGTCCATTGCAGCGAAATCAGTGGTTTGTACTTCATCAGATGCAGCTCTCCAGAATTGTCAGACGCTGTCGATTCGCCGATTCAGGGCTTGTGCAATGACGGATCGACGATGAACACCGTGAAAATAGCGATACGATACTAGATTTGCAACTAAAAGGTTTTCACCTACACAGCACCTCCGTCACCGGCATTTTTCCTGCAGAGTTTCTACCGATGTTGTTTTTGATCCTACGCGACATTCCGGCACCTGGACCGACGCCTCCGCTTGGTTCTCACCGACTGCGGATGAATACAAAACAATACACCAGGAATGCCTCGCGGCGCGGGAATTAGCTCTTTCGGCGCATTGACAAACAAGAAAAAAAGCCGGCCCAGGCAATGTGGGACGGCGGTCTGAATCTCCCTTTTAAACATCCGTCTTCTTAAAACCATTTTTGTTTGTCATGCAGAATCAGGTGTACAGCCGCCAGGACGGCACTGGAACATCCGTGTGGCAAATTGCGTGCATGGATGCTTTTGTGCATTGAACCAGGCGCGGCTCGCAGGTATCTTGGCATCGCGGTTGCAAAGAGAATCCCGATTCTGCGCCCATTGCACCGCTGTTCTTTATTAACATCCTGTACACAAACCGGCGACACGATTTGGAACACAGAGTCAGTGCCCGCAACGATGCCATACCCGCACAACAAATACAACGCGCGCTGCTGACCAAATCATTCGAACTACACGTTAAACGTTGTATCGATGTAATTCTATCTGCGACCGCATTGGCGGTCCTCTCGCCCATCCTGCTCATCCTTGCACTTGCAGTTAAACTAAGCTCGCGCGGCAAGATCCTGTTTCGTCAGGAACGCTGCGGTCTCCACGGCCGTATGTTCAAGATGATCAAGTTCCGCACAATGCTGCGGAGTGAGGATTGGCCCGCCGAATGGCGTGCCGATGAACCGCTGATTCAGAACGGCATTCTCAAAAAACAACGCCACGACACACGAGTGACGCCTATCGGGCGCATCATGCGACGTTGCAGCCTGGATGAACTGCCGCAGTTGTTTAATGTACTCGTCGGGGATATGAGCCTGATAGGGCCGCGTCCACTGATACCCGGCCTGATAGAAATGTACCCCGAATTAAACAAAGTCAGACACCTGGTGAGGCCCGGGATATCCGGCCTGTGGCAAATTCGCAACCGCGCCAGGGGCACGAGTGTATTGAACATGGTGGACGACGACCTGGAATACCTGCGTCGCCTCAGCCTTAAACTGGATGTGCAAATCCTGCTGCAAACACTGCCCTTGTTAATGGGCGACGACAACGCCTTTTGACCTGCATTCAAAACAACAATTCACTTTACCAGGGGAGGCATCAATATGTTAGCGGAATATATTGTCGTCGGCGCGGGACTTACGGGCTGCGTCATAGCGCACGAGCTGCACAAGGCCGGCGGCAGAGTTTTAATTGTCGAGCGGAACACGTATATCGGCGGCAACAGCAGCGATCTTTTGCACAAGTCGGGTATTCGCATGCACCGCCACGGCCCGCACTACTTTCGCTGCGGCAGCGACGCACTGTGGAGTTTTGTGCGACAGTTTGCAGAGTTTTACCCCTATCGCGCACAAATACAGGCGCTGGTTAACGGCCGCCCTGAAGCGTGGCCGATCCGGCGGGAATACATCGCGCAACGCTGCGACAGCGAATCACAGGCAGAGTTTAACGGCGTTCCGCGCAATTTTGAAGAGGCCTGCTTGGGTCGGATGCCACGTGCCATTTATGAAGAATTCATCAAACACTACACAATTAAACAATGGGGAATTCAGCCGACCGACCTCGCTCCCGGACTGGCGGCGCGTATTCAAATAGTCTCGGCGGAACGACCGCATCTTGAAGGCGCAAAAAAACATCACGGTCTGCCGTTTGGCGGTTATACTCAAATGATGGAACGCATGATCGACGGCATTCCACGTTTGCTCGCCTGCGACTATCTGCAAAACCGCCGCAGTTTCCACGCCGGCCGGATGTTAATCTATACAGGCGGAATCGACGCGTTTTTCAACTACGACAGCGGCTATCTTGACTATCGCTCACAACGACGAGAGACGGAATACTTTCCGGACGAAGAAATGCGCCAGTCAGTCGCACAGTTAAACTACCCTTCAGCCAAAGAAGCCGCCATTCGCTCGATCGAATGGAAACATCTGTTGCCGGCTGAGGAGCGACGGCGGGCGCGGGGCACACTTATCACGCGTGAATATCCGATTGCCGCGCGCGGCGACGCCCAGCTGGAATATCCCGTTCCCGACGCGCGCAATGCCGCATTGTACAAACACTACCGCAGGCGAGCTGAGCGCATCGGCAAAGTCCTGATCTGCGGACGCCTTGGCGAATACCGCTACTACGATATGGACCAGGCGATTGCCAGAGCGCTAAAACTCGCCGGCGACCTTTTGGAGCAACACAGCAGTCGGATCGTGACGCGGACTCCCCTGCCCGCGTCAGGCCCGACCGTCGCCGAATCTCCTCCCCGCACCGCTTGTTGAATCGGTCAATTTTGGCATATTCGCGCATGCAACGCGACACCGGCGACAAAGCCCCAGGTGAGAATACGACACACACAGTCGATGCGCTGGTCGATTTTGACATTGAAAGCGCCGTCCGGGACATCCTGGCGGACTCTCCCGTCCTATACGACAAAATCACGGCGGCCTGTGAACTGGAGCGTGAAGACGTGGCAGCCGCCCTGCGGGAAGTTCTGCGTTTTCTCGCCCTGATCGCCCGTTACAAGCTGCGCCTCACGCCAAGTGAGCGCGTCGATCTGGCCTGGCACGAATTCATCCTGTGCACGCGATTGTATGCGGACTTTTGTCGGCAGCATTTCGGGCGTTTTATCCACCATCATCCCGGCGGCAATCGCGAAGACAACCACGATCAGTTCAGGCAGACGATCAAACTCTACAATCTGCGCTACGGCAAAGCGGACGCGCGGTTCTGGGGCATGGCCGACGTTCGCGGCGTCGAGGCTGAATGCGGCGCATGCGACGCCGCTTAACAATTTTCCCGGGCGCGGGACCGCACAGAACGGCCCTCCCGGACACTCAACAAACAGCAACACTTAAACATCTTTGCCTGCGCCGGCGGGAATTTCAGACGGAGACAAACAGATGTATTTTACCGGAACGCTGAGTATAGATCCATCACAGGCTACCAGGATAGAAACGGTAAAACCAACAAAGGCCTTCGGCAAGTTGTTTTACATGCTGACGGCCGGCAAGCTGTCAAAAAAGGAGGAGCACGAGACATTCAGCGCCGTGTCGATCCTGCAGCAGCTGAATCAGGTGATGCGCTCGGCCGGCATCAACAATATCGTGCGACTGGCGCAGGATAATCACGATTTCTATCTGGACGAGGAAGGTCGGACCGACGACCTGAAAGAAGCGCTGAACGAATACATGATCAAGGTAGATGAAATCGAGTCCCAGCTGTTTAACCATCTCTTTCTGGTACTGGAGCACGCGGACGACCACCTCTCCTACCTGATCGAGATTGACATCAGCCGCAAACACGCGCCGGGCGTGTATCCGATTGCGGTCAATATCAACGGTATGGCGGAACGTTTGCGGCTGCGCAAAAATGAATCGCCGGCCGAACTGCAGGCGCGCATGCAGCAGATCATGGCTTCGCAGGAACAGCATGATGCATTTGTCAACGAGTGCCGCGCGCGCTTTGAGGAGTTTGTCAACAACATCGAGATCGGCATTCGCAAGTTCATCCGCGTTGACGACGTCAGAAAAACCTGCTCGACAGAAATCATCCGGCCAAAAAAACCGGTGCAGAACAGAGATCAGATTAAACATCGCCGCGACGGCCGGCCGGTGTATGCAGGTTACCACGGTTTTGACGATTCGTTTTTCTACGCCTGGATGTGGTCTTCCATGCTGCACAGCAATCATATTCACGTGCACAATGTGTCGGTGGTGGACGAGGGCGGCAGTGCAATCATGGATGTCGGTGCGGAGGGTTTTAATGCCGGCGAGGGCGGCGCGCTGAATCCGGCGGAAGAATTTGAGGCTCCCACTGAAGGCGACATCGATTTCCACCACGGAGATCACGACTACCAGGACTCGATCCCTTCCGACACGGGCGGCGACAGCTGGCTGGACAGCTTCTCTTCGGACAGCAGCGACTTTGATTCCGGTTGTTCATCGTGCTCATCGTGTTCTTCCTGCTCGTCCTGTGGGGGTTGCGGCGGAGACTGAGTGTTTGAAGACAAATTGAGCTGTGAGGTACTGTGTTAAAAGTCAAGCTCATGTGAGCCTTGAAGCTCACCT
>CAYULF010000002.1:0-394392 GCA_964445695.1 uncultured Hyphomicrobiales bacterium
CCGAAGATGTTAAAAGTTTTGTCGTGTACAGTGCCCTTAGGGCTCACAGCTCTTTGCAAAACTGCTAAAAGCGCCCGCTTGAATCAAAAGAACGTCCGCTCAAAGACGTTGAACGCAAAAACACCGCGTTCCGGTTTGAATCGGCCCGACGACCGGACGACTCCGCGTTTCAAGCTCGATGACAAACAAGACAAAAAGCAAGCCACCGAGCCAAAGGCGACAAGGGGCGAAGCGCTCAAGCCTGAAACTGCAGGTCCGTCGATTCCAGACAGCGCGTCAGGTCCTCAAACGTCTCGCGACGGCGGATCAGATAATCGCGGCCCTCGTGCACAAGCACCTCCGCCGGGCGCAGCCGCGAATTGTAATTGCTCGCCATCGATATGCCATAAGCGCCCGCATTGTTAAACGCCAGGATGTCGCCCTCGCGCACCTCGTTTAAGTTGCGGTCCAGTCCGAATGTATCCGTTTCGCAGATGTAGCCGACCACCGTGTAAATGCGCGGGGGACCTTCGGGATTTGAGACGTTGACGATGTGGTGATAGGCGTCGTAAAACATCGGGCGGATCAGGTGATTCATGCCCGAGTTAACGCCCGCAAACACCGCCGCCGGCGTCTGTTTAATCACGTTCACTTCAACGAGAAACGTGCCGGCCTCGCTCACGAGGAATTTGCCGGGCTCAAACCACAGCTCCAGCTCGCGTCCGTAGCGCTTGCAAAAGTCGTTAAACAAGGGAGTCAGCTGACGGCCGAGTTCTTCCACGTTGGTGGTGACGTCGCCATCGCGATAGGCCACCTTAAAACCGCTGCCGAAATCCACAAAGTCGAGTTTGGGGAACATTTCGGCGTAGTCGAAGAGCACCTCGGCGGCACGCACAAAAGAGTCGATCGACAAAATGTCCGAGCCCGTGTGCATGTGAATGCCGTTGACGTGAATGCCGTGGCTCTCCACCACGCGCTTTACGTGGCGCATCTGGTGAATCGAGATGCCGAACTTGGAGTCGATGTGACCGACCGAAATATTCGGGTTGGCGCCCGCCATGATGTGCGGATTGATGCGAATGCAGACCGGCACCGTCCCGCCGTAGACGTCGCCGAAGCGCTCCAGCGTCGGAATATTGTCAATGTTGACGTGCACGCCGAGCTCGACCGCCTGCCGGATTTCATCGAATGCGACGCAGTTGGGGGTAAAAAGAATCGCCTGCGGCTCAAAACCGGCTTCGAGCGCCATGCGCACTTCCTGCACGGAAACGGTATCGACGCCCGCACCGAGCGAGCGGAAAAAACGCAGAACGGCCGGATTGGTGAGCGCCTTGCAGGCGTACTTTATTGACATGCGCGTGCCGGCGAAAGCCTGTTTGAGCGTCTCGTAACGCTCGCGCATTTTGGCCGTGTCGTAGACGTAGACAGGCGTTGAGTACTTGTCACAGAGCTCCAGAACATCACATCCGCCGATCTGCCAGCGGCCGTCGATCAATTGCATTGTCGTTCCCGATCAGATAAAGATTACAGTCAGTGCAACAAAACACAGGCACAAATGTACAAAAAGCCCGCTCGGCAGCGCGCATCCGCCATGCCGCCGCGGCAGCCGCCAGCCGACCGACCTGTGCAAATTTTCGAATGATTCCGTAGTTTTGCGGTCTGAAGGAATTGATCCGTCCGTCTCCACTGGAGTAATACAGTCATGGAATTGCAGGAACTGAATGCACGTATAGAAGCCGAGAGCGCGTTTATCGGCGAGATCGAGCGCGAGCTGGGCAAAGTCATCATCGGGCAGCGCAGCATGGTGGAACGCCTGCTGATAGCGCTGCTGTCCAACGGCCACATTTTACTGGAGGGCGTGCCGGGACTGGCCAAGACGCTGGCGATCAAATCGCTGGCGTCGACCATTCAGGCGCAGTTCAGCCGCATCCAGTTTACGCCCGACCTCTTGCCGGCCGACCTGGTCGGCACGATGATCTACAACCAGCGGCGCGAGGAATTCTCCGTCCGCCGCGGGCCGATCTTCGCCAACTTCATCCTTGCCGACGAGATCAACCGCGCGCCGGCCAAGGTGCAGAGCGCGCTGCTGGAGGCCATGCAGGAACGCCAGGTCACAATCGGCGACAGCAGTTTTACGCTGGACGAACCCTTTCTCGTTCTGGCGACGCAAAACCCGATCGAGCAGGAAGGCACTTATCCTCTGCCTGAGGCGCAGGTCGACCGGTTTATGCTGAAAGTGCTGATCGATTATCCCAACCGCGAAGACGAACAACTTATTATCCGCCAGAAGATTTCCGGCGCGGACACGAGCATCAACCCCGTGGTGGAGCCGGGCGCCATTCTGCGCGCGCGCGAGGTTCTGCGCAATGTCTACGTGGATGAAAAAATCGAGCGTTATATCGTGGACATCGTCTTTGCCACGCGCAAACCGGGCGAATACAAACTGGCGGACCTGGAGCAGCTCATCGCCTTCGGCGGTTCCCCGCGCGCCAGCATCAACCTGGCTCTGGCCGCCCGCGCCCACGCCTTTGTTAAACGCCGCGGTTACGTGGTGCCGGAGGACGTGCGCGCCATCTGCATGGACGTCATGCGCCACCGCGTCGGCGTCACCTACGAAGCCGAAGCGGAGAATATCAGCAGCGAAGACGTGATGACAAAAATCCTCAACACGGTAGAAGTACCCTGACGGTTAACGCGATGCAAACGGCCGAGTTAATTAAAAAAGTCCGCAAAATCGAGATCAAAACGCGCGGCCTGACAAGTCAGGTCTTCTCCGGCGAATACCACAGCGCGTTTAAAGGCCGCGGCATGGCCTTCAGCGAAGTGCGCGAATACCAACCGGGCGACGACATCCGCAGCATCGACTGGAACGTTACGGCGCGCTTCGGCACGCCCTATGTTAAAATCTTTGAAGAAGAGCGCGAGTTAACAGTCATGCTGCTGGTGGACGTCAGCCGCTCCGAACGCTTCGGCACGCGCACGCAGCAGAAAAAAGACCTGGTGACGGAGTTAAGTGCGGTGCTGGCTTTTGCGGCAATTCAGAACAACGACAAAATCGGCGTCATCTTTTTCTCCGACCGCGTTGAACAATTTATTCCGCCCAAAAAAGGCCGCACGCACATCCTGCGCATCATTCGCGAAATGCTCGAAATCGAGCCGCAGGGCCGCGGCACGGACATCGGCGCGGCGCTGCAATACTTCAGCAACGTGATTAAAAAACGCAGTATCGTTTTTGTGCTGTCCGACTTCATGGACCGCCAATACGAGAGCGCCATGCGCATCGCCTCACGCAAACACGACCTGGTGGCCCTGCGTGTATTCGACCAGGGCGAAACGGAATTGCCGCCGATCGGCCTGGTGCGTTTTCACGACCCCGAACTCGACCGCGAACTCTGGGTGGACACGTCCAACAAAAAGGCGCTGGCACATTACCGCGCCTGGTGGCTGAAACGCGAACAGCGCATTAAACAAATCTTTCGCAGCGCCGGCGTGGACAGCGTCACGATCCGCACGGATCAAAGCTACGTTAAACCTTTAATGAACTTTTTCCGCAGTCGCGAGCGCGCCCGTTAAATGAACACACAACGCGGAACATACCTGGCGCTTGCCTTAACCGGCTTGATTTTTTTGTTAACGACGCTTGCTCCGCCCGACGCGGGCGCGCAAGCTGGAGCGTCGTTGTCGATACATTTCAACGAAGACATCGAGAGCGACAGCCTCTACATCGGCGACCCGTTCCAGGTCGTTGTGGAGGTAAAACACGCGTCCGACGAACGCATCAAATGGCCGCAGATTCTGCCGTCGATGCCGCTGATGCAAGGGGATCAGCGCTCCAACGCGGTGCTGGAAATACTGGACAAAACGGAGACGGACTCCAGCTTTGCCGACGACGGCACGGTGACGGTGCGCCGCACGCTCGATGCCACAATCTTCGACGCCGGCGACTTCACGATCCCGGCCTGGTCCTTCGACCTGCTGACTGTCGGCAGCGAAACGGTGACTGAAGTGCGCAGCACGCCGCTTGAAGTTCGCGTGTTTGCACCTCCGCTCGACGCAGGCGACAAGCCGCGCGACATTAAACAACCGCTCGACCTGCCCTTTGACTGGACACCGGTTCTCATCTGGGGACTCGTCGGCCTGGGCGCTGTCGGCGCGGCGCTGACCGCGTGGCTGCTTCTGCGGCGTCGCCAAGCGCGCGAAGTCGTGCAAGAAGTTGTACCGAAGCTCAGCGTGCCGGCGCACAAAACGGCGCTCAATGCGCTGCGCGCACTTGAAAAAGACGAGCTGTGGCAGCGCGGCGAAGTTAAACACTACTACACGCGCATCAGCGAGATTCTGCGCACATATCTGGAAGAGCGCTACAACATGCTCGCGCTCGAATCCACCAGCGCCGAAATTCTGGACGAACTGCGCACCTATATTAAACAGGACGCACCCGAATACTCGCAGCTCAGCCGCATTCTGGAAACTGCAGACCTGGTGAAGTTCGCCAAAACCGAGCCCGACGCGGACACACACAACAACTGCCTGCGTGAAGCATACATCTTCGTCGAAAACACCGCGGAAAATCCACAGGCTGTCGACGTGGCGCAAGAAATGGTTAACAGTCAGCCGCAGCAACCGACTGATACAGTCGCAGCCGTCCGGCCGCACAAACCCTCCGGCGAAATCGACTTCCTGCCGCCGCATATGCGCGCTTCGGCAACCGGCTCGTTTAAAGTAACTGAGCAAGCGCAAGCGGACGAGAAGCACGACACACCTAACGTCCAACACGGTGACAAACAAGAGAATCTTCCGAAAACGGCGGGTCCGGAAGAACACAAGAACATAGCGGATCCGGACTTAAACAGTTCGGAACATGCAGGCTACGCTCCGCCGCCCGGGCAATCCGGAAGTAACAACAATGACGACGGTCCGGACGCAGACTTAAACAGTGAAGACGAAGAGCCCAAAACGGGAGGCGCATCGTGAGCGAACTGTTCGAAACATTCATGTTGCTCTTCGACGCGGATTGGTACAGACGTATAGAGTTTGTGCAGCCCGAGTATTTCCTGCTCCTGTTGCTGCTGCCGCTGCTCGGCGTCTGGTGGTGGATTAAACGCCGGCGACGCGATCCGGCGCTGACGCTGTCCTCACTGGAAGGACTGGAAGGCGTACCGCGCAGCCTGCGGCTCTACCTGCGCCCCATCCCGGCCATCCTGCGCGTGCTGACGCTTGTTTTGATTGTGTTCGCATTGGCGCGGCCGCAGAGCTCGGTCAGCAAGGAAAATATCGACACGGAAGGCATTGACATCGTGCTGGCCATCGACGTCTCGTCCAGCATGGAGGCGATGGACTTTACACCCAACCGGCTGGAAGCCGCCAAGGGCGTCGCAGCGGAATTTGTGGAGCGACGCAGCAACGACCGCATCGGCGTCGTGGCATTCGGCGCGCAGGCTTTTACTCAATGTCCGATCACGACGGATCACAGCGTCGTGCAGACCAACCTGAAAAACCTCAAACTCGGCGGCGAAACGCTTGGGCAGCAGACGGCCATCGGCATGGGGCTGGCGACGGCGGTCAGTCGTTTAAAAGATTCGGAAGCCGAAAGTCGTATTGTCATTCTGATGACGGACGGTGTTAACAACGCCGGCTCCGTCGCCCCGGTAACCGCGGCGGAATTGGCCAATACATTCGGCGTTCGCGTTTACACCATCGGCGTGGGTACTCAGGGACAGGCGCGCATGCCGGTGCGCCGGCGCAACGGTCAGCTGGCGGGTTACCAGATGATGCCGGTTGAAATCGACGAAGACATTCTGCGTGAAATCGCTTCGATGACGGACGGACGTTATTTCCGCGCGACGGACAACACGCGCCTGCAGGAGATTTACACGGAGATCGACCAGCTGGAAAAAACGAGAATTGAGGTCACCCAATTCAAGAACATCAGCGAAGAGTTCCTGCCTTTTGCGCTTCTGGCCGGCCTGCTTCTGCTGACGGAAGGGATGCTGCGCCTGACGGTGTTGAGGCCGGTGGTGTAGACGGACCTTAAGCGCGCAGTCATATGCAACAGCACTTGATGCCCCGGGCTGAGACTTGAGTCCCGGAACACAATGACTTGAAGCCGAACCTCAGATCACAGCCATCGTCTCCGCCTGACTCCACCCCACCTGACCGTTGGCGATGCGGATGCGATACCAGCCTTCAAGTTCATCAAGTATCTCCACGCGCGTGCCTTCGTGCAGAATAAACACGTCTTTGCCGGCGCCCTGCGGCGCGCTTTTGACATAAACGCTGGGCGACATGATTATCGCAGCATTGCGACCGTTTTCGGCCAGGTGGCGCTCATAGCCGAGATAACCGGACAACAAGGCGCAGAAAGTCAGAATGCTCGCCAGGTAAATCAGCGGACGACGTGCGGGAAAGGACTTAAACAGAATCAGGCAGGCAAAACCGATCGAAGCCAGCCAGAGAGTCGCCAGAAAAACAGTCGTCCATGTGTCGGCGCGGAACAAGTCGCGCAGACTTTCAAACCAGGTCCACAGAAACAACTGCGGCAACTCTTCAATCTCGTCAACAGTGGCCGCGCGCGCCAGATTCAAGTTGTGCACAATATCGGGGTCGGACGGCTCCAGCTTGCGCGCACGCTCGTAGTTGAGAATGGCGACCGGGATGTTGTTTAACTTGTAGTTGGCATTGCCCAGGTTAAAATAGACTTCCGCCGATGTGTTGCCGGCTTGCAGCAGGCTATCGTACAACGCAGCCGCATCGGCATATTGCTCCTCGCCGTACAGCGCGTTGGCGCGCTCAAACAGGTCTTCCGCGTTCTGCGCCTGGGCGAAGGAAACATTAAACATTGCACACACAAGCACAATCAGAGTCGCGGGCCAACGCCTCATCGCAGCTCACCTTCAAGAGTCGTTATCAATTCGATCGCCTTGTCGTACACTTCCTGCGCAGAAGCGCCGGCGGCGCCGGGCGCAAAACGCGCCAGCTCACATTTGTCGATAGCAGAAAACAGGGTGTTTGTTAACTCCGGAGCAACGTTGCGTTGCAGCAGCGCCGCACGGGCGGAATCCTGCGAAAGCTGCGCCGCATCGATAACGAGTTTGTCGCTCAGATATCCCCACAGCGCTTTGGATACTTCTTCGTACACCGTCTGATCCGCGTTCGAAGCCAGGGCTTTGCGCGCCACGCCCAGTCGCTTGCGCGCAATTTTGTTGGCGCCGGATCGGCGCATCGCGACGCTGTCCGAAGCCTGCGAATCGCGCTGACGAACCACCACAAACAAGATCAGCAGCGACATCGGCGCGGCAAACAGAGCCGAGTAAAACACAGCCGAACCAAAGAGCGGCGCACCTCCGCCCAGACTTCCACTCGACGATTTGATAAAGCGAATGTCGTCTGCCAGCACTTCGACGTCTTCACGGCGCACTCCGGGGCTGACCGCCGCTGCGCCCTCGCCGGAACCGCGCGCAACCTTGATGCGGTACTCCGGGCTTTGTTTAAGCACGTACTGACCGGAAACGGGATCAAACCAGGCAAACTCCACAGGCGCAATTTTGTACTCGCCCGGCGAGCGCGGAATCAGCAGATACTCATAAGTCCGCTTGCCGCCTATTTTTCCGGCGGACACTTTCACGTCTTCAATCAGGCGCGGGTCGTAGACTTCAAATGCCTTGGGGAAATCGATTTCCGGCTGGGGCAGCAGGTTGAGATTGCCGGTACCGGAAACGGTGATGCGCAGCGTGACAGCTTCGTTAACCGCCGTTTCCTCGTTTGTAATGCTCGTTTCCAACTCAAACTCGCCCACGGCGCCGTTAAATGCGGCAGGTTTGCCGGCGGTCGGCAGCGCTTTAACCGTGATGTCCAGCGGCCGGCTTGTGGCTTTGTGCCGTACGTTTTCATAACGCCGACCAAAAAATGGATCCGAAAAGAACCCGCGGGAACGGCGACCGGACTCACTTTCCACGCGCACCGTTGTTTCCAGCGACATTGGATCGAGCGTCAGCGTTCCGGTGCGCTGCGGCACAAGCACCGCTTCTTTTAATGTGTGCACCAGATAGCGGACGCCGTTTAACTCTTCCAGCTTGCCACGTTGTTCTTCTTTTTCAACATCCTGCACCCAGAAACCGCCGAGTTTCGGCTGTGTAATGTCATTTTCGTACAGACCTTCGTGACGCGTGTACAATTTGTACGTCACGTAGATCTGCTCGCCGATGTAAACATCGCGCTTGCTTGCGCTGACGCGCATGAAGATTTCATTGTTGAGGTTAACGCCCGATGCGCTCTCTTCATTGGTGACCGTGACGGTGATTGCGTTGGACTGGACGGACTCCGATCCAAACTTCACCGTCGCAGGCAGAATCGTGTATTTACCGGCTTTGTCCGGCGCCTGCACCGTATACTCAAGGCTGATGCTCTGCTGCATCACGCCGTTAACATATTCGACGCGATTGGAACGGGAAGGCCCCTGTACATTTGTAAAGGCTCCCATATTGGGCGGATCGAATTGACTGGCGTTCTGCCCGATGATGTCGTAGGTCAGGGTAAAACGCTCGTTGCGCGCCACGGGGTTTTTACTGACGGTGGCTTTTAACTCGGCCTGTTGCGCCTGCAATCCGGCAGCGGCCGGAAATGTTAACAAGGCGGCTAAAACGATGGCCTGAAAGAAGTTCGCTTGTCTATGTTTAAGTGTGAATGGCTCTTTCATGAATCTTCGATCTGTATAGTTAGGGTTTGCGCCAATTGAACGCAATTACCAGTCTTTCTCCGTCTTGCGCGCTTTGCCGGTGCGCCGCCGCAGTTGTTGCTGCAGCGCCTGTTCCTGTTGTTGCAGAGCCTGCAACATGCGGAGTGCATCTTCACGTGAAATTGTTACGACGCGCCCCTGGGCGTCGCGTTGCTCGGCTTCATCCTGACCTTCCTGCCCCTGTCCCGCAGCCGCACCCTGTCCGTTTTTATCCTGACCTTCTTCGCCCGGTCGTTCACCCTGCTGCTCGCCCTTTTGATTTTCCAGCTCGTCGTCGATGCCGTTGTTGTTGGCATCTTTCATTCCCTTCCCGTCTTCACCGCTCTGCTGCTTGTCACCGTTCTGCTGGTTCTGACCGTTCTGTTGTTGGTCGCCGTTCTGCTGGTTCTGACCGTTTTGTTGTTGGTCGCCGTTTTGCTGGTTCTGACCGTTTTGTTGTTGGTCGCCGTCTTGCTGGTTCTGGCCGTCTTGTTGCTGATCGCCGTTCTGCTGGTTCTGGCCGTTTTGTTGCTGGTCGCCGTTCTGCTCTTGATTATCACCCTCTTGATTGTCGCCGTTTTGATCCTGGTTTTGCTCGTTCTGTTGCTGTTGTTCGCGCAGTTTTTCCTGAGCCCAGGCCAGGTTATGTTTAGTATCGAAGTCGCGAGGGTTCAGGCGCAGAGCCTGTTTGTAGGCATTAATGGCCTTGGGATAATCTTCCAGTGCGGCCCAGGCGTTGCCCTGGTTGTGCCATGCGGCGGCACGTTGATCGTCGGCCATGTCCGCATCGGCAGCCACACCGGCGAATTGTTCGATGGCTTCGTTGTAGCGCTCTTGTTTAAAGAGTGCATCGCCCAGATTAAAAGCGGAAATCGGCGACGGTTCCAGCGAGTCCGCAGCCATCGCGGCGCGGTAGCGGGTCTCGGCTGTCTGAAAATTTCCGCTGCTGTATTCCTGATTGCCTTCCTGCACCAGACTGCGGACCGACTGAGCACCGGCCGGCGTCAACCCCGCTGACAAACAAAAGAATGCAGCCAAAGTCATCAATAAAAGCGGGGAAAATCCTGCTGTTGATCTAACTGACATGTTCCATGTCCTTCTGTTTTTTGCGGTCGCGCACGCGTGGCGCCAGAACGGCGTCCAGCAGCAGAAACGCAAAAGCAATGCCGAGAAAAATCTGGAAGCGCTCGTCGTAGTCGCTGAATTCGCGGCGGTCAAACTCTTTTTTCTCCATCGAGTCGATCTGCTCCAGAATAGTTTGCAAACCGGCATCGGAGCTGGTGGCACGGATATATGTGCCATTGGCCGCTCCAGCCAGTCGGCGCAGAAAGTTCTCGTTCAGACGTGAAACGACGACGTTGCCCTGGCGATCCGTGTGGAAACCGGCACGCACGCCATTGTTAAAGCGCGGGATCGGCACGCCGTCGGCCGAACCCATTCCAATCGTGTGAATAACAACACCCTCGGCACTGGCTTTGGCCGCCTCCTCGAGCGCCTCCTCATCGTGGTTCTCGCCGTCGGTGATGACGACCAGCACCTTGTATTTGGTTTCCTCGGATTCAAAAGCTTCGCGTGCCAGGCCGACGGCAGCGCCAACCGCAGTCCCCTGTGTGGAAACTATTTTGGTATCCATGGTGCTGACGAACAATTTGGCCGCGGCGTAATCTGAGGTCAGCGGCAGCAGGATAAACGCGTCGCCGGCAAACGCCACAATACCAATGCGGTCGTTGCGGAGCTGATCGATCAATCGCGAAATCGCACCTTTGGAGCGCGCGAGGCGATTGGGCACAATGTCCTCGGCCAGCATACTGTTGGAAACATCAAGTGCGATGATAATGTCAACGCCTTCGCGCTTGAGTTCGCGCAGAGCGGTTCCGATGCGCGGGCGCGCAAGTGCAAAAACAAGGAAAAACAGTCCGGTGCAGAGCAGCAGAATTTTAATGCGCCTCCTGGTCGGGGAGACGCCGAGCTGCAGATCGCGCACCAGCGCCGTATCGCCCAGTTTGCGCAGTCGCCGACGGCGCAGCGCACTCCCGAGGATGTACAAGACTATCAGGAGGGGCACGGCCGTCAGCGCGTACAAATATTCGACGCGGCCCCAATCAATCATGTCGAACATGCGAACGCTTCACCTGTAGTTGATGAGATGATTCGCGTGCGCTGCGATTCCGGCGGCGGCGTTCCAATCGCCGACGGTGCGCACGGTTACACCGGTCTGAAACGGGTGCAGATCAGGTGCAAAAGTACAAAAAAAGCGAGGCCTGAAGGTATGGAAAGCGGAGGCGAAAGTTGCGCTGAATTTCAACCAACAAAGAAGCGGCACGCCAACTTTCATTGACGCACCGCCATCAGGAGCAAACACACTTACTGAGACGCCGTTCATTTATGCATAGTTTGCTGAAAGTACGGCGTACCGACTTTTGCCTGAACTTATTACAATTGTGAAATTGAAATGTTTGTCGGCGCGTTTCATTTCCAGACATTTCAAAACTCATATCATCTCTGCATAGCCGACGCATGAATCAGAATTTGCCCTTCTGATCACACTGAGAAACCTGACTGCCAAGTTGCGCCTTGATTAACATCTGCACGGGCGGTTTCGCGGGTGGAGCGGCAGCACTTCTTCCCACGAGTTTACCATGGGACAAATAAACGCATTTTCGCCGAATCTACTGCAAGCACTTTCAGCCTGTTGGTAACACCCGGGCTATCCTGTCGGGAGCTGTGTCTTTTGGTGATCAGCGGCAACAGCAAGCTCTGCACCGCCTCAATGGGGCCGTAAAAATGTGATGTTACGAATCGGAACACGGCCTTCCAGAATGACTTCACAAAATCCTTGATTCTCGTGAATTTCCAGCGATTCCGGCGGATTTCGCAAAGGCTAATTTCACCATCATTCGTCAATTTCACCGCGAGGCAGGCATCATTCCGTTTCGTAATGGCGCAGAATCATTGGACTTCTCAGCTACAAATGACGCCGGAACTGTGCCATATCAAATGTGACAGCCCTAAAAACATGCGCAAAAGAGGCATGCAGTAACATTCAGGAGCGATAGTTTGATGAAAAAAAATAACCTGGAGGGATATCAGAGAGGAAATGTCGAGGGAAAAGAATGAAAAAAGCAAATAGTGATGAAATTTCTTTTTCAAATTCAGGGATAATGAATATTTTCCCGCCGTCAAAAGACGAAATAAAAAAGATAGTCTGTCCTCCGCTATGTGCCCGGTGGCATTAGGCGCAGTAGTGACTGGCGTCAGACAGCACTATCCAAGTCGTATTTTGGCACTATTTCCGGAAGCTGCTCTTTTGCAGCTCCAACGTGAAAATTTCAGTTACGGTACGTTTCGTACAATTCAACACTGAACAGGTTCCGCACCTTATTTCAGGTTACAGATAGCACTATCCAAGTCGGCGTACGGAGCGTACCGTTTCTATTTTTTTCTTGTCAAAAAAATTGATAGAACGCCTACGCAATTCAACCGTCCCCTTGTATAATACGTGGTAATCCACGTAGGCGCCCCTATCACAGTCGTATTCTGGCACTTAGTCGAACTTATAGCTGAAAGTAATACTGCCCCGGGCCTGGTTATAACACTGCCAAGTCGCAAGACTCCAGGCCCGGTTACTTTTTCAGCGTTGTTTTCTCTCAGTCAGCAGGGTTCAGCTGTCCAAACCCGCTTCCAATTTTTCCCAGGCGTTCGACCTGATTTTGATTAACAACCAGCCCAGAAAGTGCTATGCCTATCTGGACTGGTATTATTCTGTGCCGAATGTCCGTTTTGTCGATTCTAATCTGACTAGCGCGCTGAACAGTATTCACTGCTTTATTCGGCGATCAGGAATTCATCGACGAGCACATATTCAGTTTGCGGCAAAAACTCAGCTTCCACTACCTGCATCTGCACCGGGTCGGTATGTACCGCCTGGATCGTCACTTCGTTTGCATCATAGATGGCATCGATTTCGTGTTGGTAGTATTGACCGGGGCTAACGATATACGACAGATAGAGCATGATTGCCAGAATAATCGGTTCCATTTCAAACCTCAGATAGAAGAGTTGGTTATACAGGCACGATAAACACGATGCGAATGTAACCAGCCCATCCGGCCCAAAGCGTATCAAAACAGCGCAAAATCTTACATCGGTTTGGGCCCGCTATAAATACGCTCAATTCTAAGTTTTCAAGGAACTAACGCCCTTACAGCCACTATTCAGTGTAAAAAGCGTTCGGAAAACTGCGTCAGAATCACATTGTAAGCTGAAAAAATTTGAAGGTTTCTCGACCCTAGCGCGATATCCCGTATGTTGCCGACTCTGCATCAGTCAAATCCGCGTTGATTTGCCTGATTGGAATGTTTTTCATTGTTTCTAACTGCAAAGTATGGTATAATGCGCGCAAATTTAGTATCAAAAATACTCCAATTTTTACATGGTTTTCCTGGGTTTCCCACCATCTAATACCGTGAAAATCCGGTGTAAAGCGCCAGATTCGGCAAAATGAGATGAAATCGATCGCGGAAATAGCTAAAATCCTTACATCTCTAGGCATCAGGCGATCCAGGATATTTCCGCGCGGTGCACGCCAATCCAACGACACCTTTTACGAACGCTTTTTTGACGGCGTTGTCTCCGGCGAATTCAACGACGACGATGACGCCGCCGAGGCTCTCTACGGCAGCAACGCAGGCGATGTGCGCTTTACAACGCTGAAATCGCGCCTGCGCGAAGTGCTGCTCACCGCCCTCATGAACATCGAGCCGCGCCAGTACGAACTGGGCGAGCTGATGCAGGTAACTCTCCACTGTAAAAAGAACCTCATATGCGCCCGTCTGCTGCTGGTGTTCGGAGCGCGCTCAACCGGCATGGACCTGGTCAAACGCTCGATGCGCAAGGCGGAGAAGTACCATTTGACCGAGCTCGCGCTGGAATGTGCGTTGATGACGCAGCGCCAGTCCGCCGTGACAGGCCACCGCCCGTCCTTCCAGAAAGCCGCCAAAACCGTGCGGCTGCACCTCGAAAATCTCAACGCCGAAACACAGGCGGAAACACTGTGGTCCGAGCTGGCCATCGAGTTTGCGCGCTCCCGCTCGTACAAGTCCGACATCCTGGAGAAAGCGCGCAAACACACAGCGCTCATCGGAGCCTTGCGCGACAAACACAACACTCGCAGCCTGAACCAGACCTACTTCCGCATGCAGATCCTGCAGAGTCAGATTGCGCGCGACTACAGCCGTACACTGGAATACTGCGATCGCATCAACGAGTACTATCTGGAACATCCGCACTTCAGCAACCTGGCGCGGCGACGCGAGATTGCGATTATCAAACTCAACGGCTACACCTTTTTGCGGGACTTTGAAAACGGCCGGGCGCTTGCTCAGAGAGCGCTACAGGAGCTGTTTTCGGGTCGCGAACCGGGCTGGTACAACATCAACGAGCTCCATTTCCTGCTTTGCATGCACACGGGCAATTACCCGCTGGCAGCTGAAATCTTTGTTACGGTGACCAACAGCAAGCGTTTTGAATACACAACGGCGCAAACCCACGAACGCTGGCGCATTCTGGAAGCCTTCCTGCGCTACGTCCTGAGCCACACGGGCGCTGAAGCGCCGCCGGAAAAAGCAACGACATTTGAGCGGCGCTTCAACGTCTACAAATTTTTGAACGAAGTCCCGATCTTCAATCGCGACAAAAGCGGCTTTTACGTGCCTATTCTGATCGTGCACATCCTGTTTCAGCTGGAACAAGGCGACTTCCTCAGCATTCTGGATCGCGCCGAAACTTTGCGCCAGTACAGCAGTCGTTATTTACGCAAAGCCGGTTACGCGCGAACCAATACCTTCCTCAAGATGCTTAAAATCATGATCGATCAGGATTTTGACCCCGATCTGACCCGCGTAAAAACGGCCAAACATCTGGAGCGCCTTGCCGACCGTTCGGCAGATTTTGATCCGGTACTCGAGGTCACGGAGGTGATTCCCTACGAGGTGCTCTGGAGCATGGTCATGAAGCGATTGCAGGAACTTCGCACGTCCGAAGGCGTAAGCTGACCTTTCATAGAGCATTTATTCCGGGTACTTCACACAAATGAATCTGCCTAGTCTGATCTTACTTCGCCTGCCGGCGGCCCTTGCCTTTATGTTTGTCCTGCAGTTTGCATTCGTCCGGCCTGCCGATGCGCAGATGGACCTTATCTACGTTCAGTCCTATCGCACGGTGTTCGACTATACGCCGCCTTCCCTGATCGTTGAAACAGCCGCGAGGCAGTTGAGCAATGCCGCGAGTGACGCAGACCAACTGCCGGAGCTGACGGCGGCCGACAGACGCGCCGAGGCGCGCGAGCTCTTGCTGCAGTACTCCGCCCAGACCAACGAAACCGACTGGAAAACGGATCTTTTGTACACCGGCATGGCCGCCTGGCTGGGTGAAACCGACCGCGCTGCGGAAATCCTGGACAAACGTGTCGCCGTATTGCGGGCCGGGCAGAACGACGAGGCTTACAATGCCGTTTCGCTGGCGCGTGCGGTGCTGTTTCGCGATGCCGGCAAACCCGAAGAAGCCCGCAAACAGTTCAACAACATGCTGCGGCTGAGCGCCGACGACCGCTCCGCCACGTACGAAAAACGACGTCTGCACCTGCTCGCCGCCAAACAGGAGCTCGAGCTGAAAGCACACGACGCGGCTCTGGCCCATCTGCGCCAGGTGACCGCCTGGTTCCGCCTGGACAGCATTGAAAATCCGCGCGACCTGCTCGAACCGACGCCCGCACCGGACAAAAAACCGCTTCCGTCTCATCCGGCGGATCGCCTGCAGTACACCGAAGCGCTCTGCCTGGAAGCGGAACTGCATCTGTCCCTGTTTTACCGCGAAACCCATGACGTCCGCAATTTGCTGCGCGCCGATCACCTGTACCGCCGCGCGCTCATGCACTTTGAGGATCTGCGCCACAGCGCTCACGGCGCTACCCTGTTTCCGCTGCTGCAGGAACTCGGCAACATACTGTTTGCGCGCGCTTTGGGCGCTTCTTACATGGCCTTTCAGGAAACCGGTTTGGAAGAGCACGCTCACGAGGTCTTCCGGATTGCGGAGCTTCGCAAACAATTCAACTTCTGGCGCGGAGCACTGCTAACCATGCCGTTCTCGGCGCATCGGCTGCTTTCCCAGACGCTACAAACATGGCAGCAAAGCGCCGTCGAAGCCAGCCGCGCGGCATTTGATTCCCCCAACGGCAACATCGATGCCAACCTGCAACAAATATGGGATCGGGCGCAGGACGAGCTGCGGCAGTCGCCGCGTCGCGCCCGAATTTTCACTCGGAAATCACCCCCTTCAATTAGCGCTGTTTTAAAGTCTCTGCCGGACAGCACCCTCTTTCTGCACTACAGCATCTGCGAGCAGCAGCTTTATACCGCGCGATTTTTCCGCGGCGAGTTTTCGTTGCATCGCAGCCGTGTGACGCAGAAGCTGCGGGACAACATCGTCACGGCCTACGAATCGATGCGCACCGGCCGCTCGGACGACTTGCCCGACGCACTGCAATTCCTGTTTCAGTCGCTGCTGGCCCAGCACCTGCGGGCCGAAAACACGTCAATGCAACATCTGGTGGTTTCGCCAGACTCGACGCTGTTTTCGATTCCATTTGAGGCGCTGGCGGCGCGAGCGGATGTGCGACGCGGCAAACCGGGCGATTTCACGCGCTATGACTACACGGCGCGGCACCTCAGCGTGGAATACGCCTATTGCGCAGCCGATCTGCTGCAGGACGAACAGCAGGCCGCCCGCAAAGATGGCAATGCCATGGTAGTCAGCCCCCTGACCGAAGAGCCGACCGACTGCGATGGAATTTCCGCAGAGGCGCGCCGGAAACAGGTGACGGCGAAATTGGGCACATACGCCCGCCTGCACATGTTCAATGCGGCCGGAGAAAATTATCCGCTGCGCTACGCAGAGCGCGAGCTCCAGGCGCTGCGCGACCAGCTGGAGGAAGAGGACGCGGACCTCTCCGAGTTCATCAACTGCGACGCAAGCCGCGAACATCTTGCGCCACAACAGGATGAAGATGTTTCCCTTGCCGCCTGGCTGACCCACCTGAACTACTGCCCCGGCGCTCCCGAATTTTCGGGGTTGCTTCTGACTCCCGACAACAGCGACAGCAGCGGATTCCTGCATCTCTCTCAGTTCGCCGACTACTCCCCCGACGCTGAAATTCTGGTTCTTCCCTACTGCGACCTGCGCAACGGCGAGCTGGTGGACGCAGTCTCGGCGGCGGCCATGCTGAGCAACACCGGCACGCGCGAGCACGGATACACGGCATTTTCGCTCTGGACCGCATCCACCTCGTTCTCGTTTGAGTTTCTGCAGGCTTTTGCACGCGCGGCTGAAAATCCATCCGGCACAGCCGTCGAACTTCAGACCCTGCGCCAAAAGTTCATCGAACAGGAACGTCTGGCGCATCCATTGCGCTGGGCGCGGCTGGTGCTGTACCGCTACTGAATCCGGCCGGATCGGGGCGTTGAGCCGCTTAACCGTTGTCTGCATCCAAACCACTTTCAGATCAGAGCGCTTCGCCTCCGGCACAATTGCCGGGCGGCTTGCTTGCTCTTTTTGTTTGCCACGGCGTTTGGAGCTGTGAATCGTGGAGCGGACTCCGCGCTGGAAAATTGACAAGTCCGGGGGCAGACTTGCAGCTCGGTGGTTTTGGACTCGAAGGCAAAAAGACTTGCGAACGCGAATGCTCGGGACTTCAACCCCGGAGACCAGCAAGAAAATCAAAGAGCCTGAGACGAAGCTGCAAGCGAGGCTCAAAGCGATCCGCGGCAGATGAAGTGTGAAGCAGCTACCAACAAGCGAGCGAAAAGTTAAAAACCCGTTAGAAGCCGATGAGTCAATCGCATGCTCGCCAGTGGTGCACCACTGTCGCGCACAAGAGTCCCGGGTGTAAAACACAAGCCGGGCTGTTAACAGAAGCAAGCCTGGCCGCCGGATAAGACACCATCCTCAACCAGAGCGCCGACATCATAGCATGGCGCGGTCAAACCTTCGGAAGATTCAACACAGGCAACATGCGGCAACTCTGGCAACAGATCAAGCGGAAAAGACTGAACGGGCGCTGTTCACGGTTAAACGCGGTGAAAAACGTGAAACGTGTCGCGAAAATTCGGAAGCGCTACTCCATGGCAGCGACGGGCATGGGCTGCGCGCGCTGTACCCAGGCAAAAAACAGGTAAACCACCACCGAAGCGGCCAGTGAAAAAGTATAGCTGTATGGCAGGTGGAAAATGTATTCGGCCAGTCCATAACTGACAATGCCGGTGACGAGCGTAGCAATGGCGCTGCCCTCGCGGCCCCACTTGGTAAAGAGTGCAAACAGAATCACGACCAGCACTCCCGAACTACCGAAGGCCGAAGCCTCCTCAACCAGGCTGTAAATGCCCTCCGAGCCCAGCGCCAACAACAGAGCACAAACGCCGAAAACGGCAACGCCCCAGCGTTCTATGCGCACCTTGGACGCCTCGCTCATCCGCGGCCGGAAAGGAATAATAACGTTGTGAGAAATCAGAGCCGTCGCCGCCAGCAGGGCGCTGTCGACGGTAGAGAGAATCGCCGAAACCAGGGCGCCGGCAAAAACGATGTAGAGAATTGTCGGCAGATGCTCGCCGGCCAGTCGCGGCAGAATCTGTTCGGAGTGTTCCAAGCCGGGCACAAGCGCGGGACCGGCCAGACCAAGCGTCAAGGGAATCAAACCAACGAACAAATACATTCCGCCGGCCACGAGGCTGGAGCGTTTGGCGACCTGCGGTGAGCGCGACGCCACCACGCGCGAAACGAGTTCCTGCGCCACCAGCGAACCGCATATCGGCACCGCCCAGGATTCTATTATCCCCAGCGCCGCCCAGTCGCTCTGCCAGGTTTCGCGGCTGACCCAATCCAGTTGCGTCGGTTCGATGACGGCCAGAAGAGACGAAACGCCGCCGACATCGGCGACAATAACAATGGCCAGGACGATCAGACCAATAATAAGGACACCGCCCTGCAGAAAGTCGGTCATTGCATCGGCCAGCAGACCGCCGCTGACGGTGTAAACAATCACGACGGTCGTCGCCACGAGAATGGCGGCAGTAAGTGTCAGATCGGAAACGGAGGAAAGCACCTGGCCGAAGGCGCGGATTTGCGCGCCGGCCCATATGATGGAGGCGGGAGCGATAATCAAGGCGGCCAGTCGCTCGGCACGGATGGAAAAGCGCTGCCGCACCAGGTCGGCGATGGTGGTAATACCGCGTTTCCAGAATGGAACAGCAAGTAACAGGCCCATCAGAATCAGGCAAAGGCTGTACCCGAATGGATCAGCGGTGACGCCCGCCAGACCTTCGTCATAGGCTACGCCCGCCGTACCGATGCAGGTTTCTGCGCCGAACCAGGTTCCAAAAATGGAGAATATCGCCAGCGAATAGCCCAGTTTGCGGCCGGCAAGCAGGTAATCGCTCTCGGTCTTGACGCGTCGCGACACCCAAAAGCCAAAGACAAGCTGCAGCAGGACGTAGGCCAGTACGCCGAGCAAAACCACATTCATCGAAAGCGCTCTCCTGACCGGACGTCCGGTGTCCGCAACACTTCAAGGTCAAACGAATTTGAACAATGATCGTCGGAAAATGCAAAATTTCGGGGTTGAAGCCTAAAAACGGCGAAAATTCCTGTAATCCCAGTTAAAGGATAGTCCGACCCAGTCGGGGTAGTACCAGAAGTCGTCCAGGGTATCGCCGAATGTCAGCTGAGTTTCGAGCGCCAATTCATACACGTGGTATTCATCCAGCGCAAGATGCACACCGGCATTAACCTTGCTGCTGAAATCGCGCACATTCAGAACTCCGGTTGCTTCGACTGATAAAGGAGCGGTGCGAGGATCGGTTGCAATACCCAGGGCCAGATAGTGGCGGTCCATAAATGAATGACTTCCCTGGAGCAGAGCGGGAAGATTGTAGGCGGAGCGATCGACCGCTCCGTCGCCGTTAAACAGATACTCCAGTCGTATTCGCGGACCGAAAGCGACACTCGTTATTCCCGCCGAAACAAAGCTGCGCGCAAAGTCTTCGGCTTCGTGTTTTTCGATGCGGTAGTGAACGTGATAGGATATTGACGAACTGTCCGGCGTAACACTCGCCCTGATCCGGGCGTTCAGCTCGTTGTCAAACACTCCAGCACCGACATGCAACATCAGCGGCATGTTCACAGTCACATACTCTGCGTCAGCGCCCCATCCGGCATCGCGATCAAAGGTCGCCAACATGATCAGTGCGCTTGATTCTGTCGTGTTGAACGACACGGCAGCCCCATCGTATGTCGGCAGGCGATCATAGCCGCGGTAACTGCGCACCCGTTTTTGCAGCAAATCATTTAAACGCCAGTCGGTTCGGACGTCATCAACAGAACCGATACGCCCCAGCAGGAATCTGAACCCTGAACGCCCCTGGTACTCAATCCGGAAATCCGAGAGTCGCAGATTGAAGTATTCTTCAGCCGTTCGGTCCAGGCCTGTGGAATTCAGGTTTAAGTCCAGCGCTTCCGCGTCAAGTTGTGGCTGCTCGCCGAACACAACTCCTCCCCCCGGCAATTGCTCCGCATACAAATCCGCCACAGCAATAAACGACCATCGTAAGAGCCGTAAATACCCGAATTCCAGGCGTCCGTCAACACTTGACCGGAACCCGTCCGAGTCCCGGCTCAAAACACGCCCAAGCTCAACATTTCGACTGATGTAGTCCTGGTGAAGTTGGATATTCCAGTTAATATATGTGTCGGGCTTAAACTGAAGCCGCACTGTTGCCGATGACTCAACAAAGGACAATAATGAAAAAACCAGAATCAAACCCAGACTGGATTTGCACCGCATGTTAACGCGTCGGATGGGTTTTGGAGATATCCCAGTCGGCGCTGCGCCGCGCAGAGAGCGGCCAGCGATGCAGATCGCCGTCCTCACGCACCACGTGATACATCGGCGCAAGGTTGGCGGCGGTACAAGCGTGATTCGGAATAACAGCGACGAGCATTCCGACGCTCCAGTCGATTGCGGCAGTGCGTTTAACAAATCCGTGCTCCTCCGACAGCCGCTCCACCGTCGAACAATGTGAATAGTCTGCGTTTAAGTGCGCTTCAATCGGAACCACAAGGCCGTAGCCTTCGATTGCATCCGAACCGTGCGCACCTTTGTCGCTGCTCAGCGCCTTGGAACCCGCATCGATAATAACGCGGTCCGGGCGCAGTGTCACCACGCGACTTAACACCGCAAGGGCGCAGCGTTCAACCGGCGCCACACCCAGGCTTATCATGGTTAAATCGCAAAACACATAGTTACCTGGTCGTATCTCGTCGATACCATCAAGGCCTGCCCCCGCAAGCAGCGTCGGAGTCGTACCCACAGACACGATCGGCCTGTGTCCGGTTACTGCAACACATGCACGCTGAAAACTTACCATGGCATCTCGCTCGGCTTCGGCAATGGCAAGAATCTCCTGCCTGGAACGCGCGCCGTAGGCCTGTCCGGCGTGGGACATTATGCCTGTTAAGTCCAGCGAATCAAACGAAGCAGTTAAACGCAGTAGTTGTTTACTTTCTTCCGACTGCGGATCAAGGCCGCAGCGCCCGAGCCCGACATCGATTATCAGATAGACTTTAAACATTTCCTGCATTTCGCCGGCAACCATGGCGGCAAGTTCAACAGTTTCGCGACTGTCGACGGCAAGAATTACCTCGGAGTTGTACTGGCGGGCCGTGTGCATGAGCAGCCGCAGTGCATCCGGATGCACCTGCGGATAGGCCAGCAGAACCGACTCAAAGCCGGCCATCAAAAATGTTAAGGTTTCATCAACTGTAGCTGCGGTCACACCGATCGCGCCGGCGTGCAATTGTTTGTAGCCAATCGCCGGACTCTTGTGCGTTTTAACGTGCGGACGCAGTTTAACGGCTCCGGACTTCGCTACGGCAGCCATCTCACTGATATTGCGATCCAGGCGCGACTCAATGACAATGCAGTCGGGCGTGCGCAATCTCGATATGGTTTTTATGGCGGACATGATTCTCTTGTTTGTCATTGAGCGTGAAATTTCAAGTCAGTCGGCGGACGGCAAAATACACATGCGGCGGCAAACGCCCAGCGGACAAGAGATTGGAGTGAGTGGCCGAGAGCTGGCAGCTGCGCACATCATGAGTAAGCGAAGGTCCAAAACAGCATGCCGGCACAAACAATCGGAACGGAGCACAATGACGTGCAGCCGAGGCAGGTTTTGCTCCTGCAACGCAATGATTGGAGGCTGAGGCTTCGACCGTTCAGGCGTACAATCGGCGCGTTCAGGCACGTGGAAGGCATCGTTCAGTTTTTTCGCCATGGAGGCTTACACGGCGTTGTTTATACTTGTGATTGACGAGCGCGCAGCATGCGGCGCGTGAAATCCGCGACCGGCTTACTCAAGAAAACTTGCACTGATGCAGGGAGGGAGGAGTGCGTTGGAACGTGGTGGAGCTATCCGAGGTGGTGGAGGGGCGGGCCCCAGATCTAGCGAGAAATGCGCCCATTTCAGTCCGGCAACCGTCAATCAAACCCATAACCCGTTGGCCCTCAACGACTTACGCTCAGCGGCAATTTCCACCTCACGCTCATTTTCTTCGCCGCACCAGAACTTTTCACCGGTTCTTCCAACTCTCGCTCTCAGCTGCTGAGCGACCAGACTCCGTCGCTCATCGCTTGGTTCTCGCCCAACAACGGCAAGCAAAATCCAGAGCCGCCAGCCCCCGCCCATCAACGGCAAGCAAAATCCAGAGCCGCCAGCCCCCGCCCATCAACGGCAAGCCAAGCCCGCAACTGCACAGTCAAGACTGAGGAGCGGCGAGCCAATCTGTGCGTCCCCCCACTCCGCGAACGGCAAGCGAAGGCAGCAGAACATTAGCGCTTGAACAGCCCCGAAACCCGCTACTTCCGCCCAGTACAAAAAAACCTCCGCATCACCTTGATGCGGAGGTTTCAAGTCTAAAACCACTCAGTCCTGAATCTGTGCTCAGCGTGCGATCACCACCGGCGTGCTGACGCGCTGACCGTCTTTCTCGACCACAAGATAATACAGGCCCTGCGTGATGTCGCGCACGTCAAAGATGAATTCGCCGGACTCGCTCGCGCCGCCCCGCTCCGTGAAGCGATTGCTGTAAGCGCGATAATTGCCGTCGCCGACGCGTGTGCCGAAGGAGTTCAGTAAGTAGGCGGTTTCATTGACGATGACTTCGCCGTCGGACGATTTTTCGACCGGGACGCGCAGCTCGGTTTTAGCCGGGTTTGGATAGGGAAACTGGATCGCCAGTCGTCCCGCATCTTCCTCCGCCGTGCTGGCCGTGATGATCACGCCGCAGTTGCTCTCGCCCGAGAGAAATTGCGGGATGCCCGCGCTCTCAAGTGGGATCAGCGGGAAACAAGCCTCCGGAAAGACAATCGTGTCGCGGAATTCACCGAGATAAGACGGCGAAAAACAGACGCGCATGCGGCGCGTCTCGCCAGGCAGAATTTCAAACGGAAACTGGCTGCGCGGCACCGAAAACTCGATGTTGTACAGCAGTACAATTTCGTTGAACGTAAAGGAATCAGACTCGGAGATATTCGTGAACTGCAGATCCGCACAGACGACGTCCGGCGGGCTCTGCTCCGGAAAACGCATCACGCCGTCTGCCGCAATCGCCGTGAGCTGCAGGTTTTCGACGTCGGGCCGGATAATGACTTCCACCTCATCCGTATTGCCGCCGCAGCCGTAGGCGTCTTCGACCACCACCGAATACAGGCCGCCGGAATTGACGACAATCGACCGCGTGGTCTCGCCCGTTGACCACAGATACGAGGCGTATTCATTGTCGACGGTCATTGTCACGCTCTCGTCGGCGCAGATATATGGCGGCCGATCGAGCAGAATTTTTGGATCGGGCAGCGGGATGACCGTCACTTCAAATGGATCGCTGACTTTAACACAGCCGTTCGGCGCCGTAATGGTCACCGTGTAAATGCCGCTCTCGCTGACGGTGATTGTCTGCGTCAGTTCGCCGGTGGACCAGAGGTAGCCGGCCATGCCGTCGGGAATGGCGCGCAGCTCCAGCGTCTCGCCTTCACAGAGAATGTTGTCTTCGTCCGGACCGATCGCGATGCCGACGTCCGGTGCGGGACGCAACGTCACGTTGACCGCCTGCGAGATTTCCGTCTGACAGCCGGATTCGTCGAACACTTCAACGCGGTAAGTGCCCGGCTGGTCGACCACGATGCTGCGGCCGGTCTGGCCGTTGGTCCACTGATAGAAAAAATAGCCGTCTTCCGCCACCAGTTCGACAGTTTCGCCCTGACAGAGTTCGACGTTGCCGATTACTTCGATTTCAGGTTCTTTGACGTCGACCAGATTCCAGCGGTAGATGCCCTGGCCGACAACCCAACCGCGGCGCTCGTCGATGAAGGTAATGTCGTCCAGATCGTCGTTGGGATCGATGCCGCAGTCGCGCGGCACCCAGTTGACGCCGGCGTTATTGGTGTACCAGACAGCTCCATTGCTGCCGCATGACCAGCCGGTCGTTTCACTTTCGAGGTAAGTGCCGAACTGCTGTGTCGGCACGACAAAACGCGTCCAGTTGCGTCCGCCGTCGGTCGAGAAACGCATTCCGCCGGTGTTGCCGCCGCCGCTGCACTCGCTGCCGGATTCGGGGATCAGGAATGACTCGTTGAGATTCGTCAGTTCTTCGTGCCAGAACGCCGGGCCGGTCTGCGCAAAAATGTCCCAGGTAAAACCACCGTCGGCCGACTCCCAGATATAACCGCTGCTCACCGCCAGGGCGCGACCGCGCGGATCAAAGATAATCGCGTCCGACAATCCGGAGTTGAGCCCGAGGTTACCAAGAAAGGGTTGCCAGGTATCCCCGCCGTCGGTAGTTCGGAAAAACTGCTGGCGTCGCGTACCGCAACCGCCGCCGACCACCACGCCTTCGTTTTCGTCAAAGAAAAACAGTCCCCATTGATCCACCAGACCCGGCGGAAAAAGCTCCGTCCAGGTCGCGCCGCCGTCGACGGACTTGAACAGCCCCTCGGGACCGCTGCAGTAACCGACGTCGCGCGTGGGAAACATGACACTTTCCAGATGCCCCACCTGTCCGCCGAAACCGCCTTCGAGCGGCCCCGGCACCTGCGAACCCTGCCAGTTGTCGCCGCCGTCGGTCGTGCGCAGTACATAACCGTTAAAACCGCAGATCCAGATGAAATCCGGGTCTTCAGGCAGAAAATACACGTCCAGGTAGTGGTTGCGATTAAAGGGCCGGGGAATGTTGTCGAACTTGATCCACTGCGCCTCAGCCTGCAGCACAGACGCCAACAGGAGAACAGCCGCGAACATAAGCCAACGGGTACCGGTCAGATGCATATGTATTCCTCAAGGCAGATGGTTTTGCGGGTCATGGTAAAACGCCGGAATGGAAAATTGGCGAGCGCGGGGCTCATAACCAAGGTAAATTTCCTCTTGCCTGACTCCGGCACCGGCCAAAGGTTACAGGAAGACAAACTGAAAGCATGTAATGTCGCACAATCTCTGTCGCCGCTTGGTCCGGGCTTCGCCGTCGCGCAGAACGGCGAATACGCAGCAATCAAACCCCGGAGGGTCACTTTGTCGCAGCTCATTTCGGCTGCGCGCGCCTGACGGCACGCTTGGGCGGCAGCGCCTGCCGACAAAAAAAACGGCGGCACGCCCGCTAACGAACGTACCGCCGGGAAGAATCGTGCGACAGACTATTCGTCCTCGCCCGCGGCGTTGGCTTTGATCAGTTCTTCCTGCACGTCGTGCGGCACGGGGCCGTAGTGCGAGTACTGACCGCTGAAAGTCGCTCGGCCCTGCGTCATAGAGCGCAGCGCGGTTGAGTAACCGTCCATTTCGGCCTGCGGAATGTGCGCCTTGACGCGCTGGTAGTGGCCGTCGGTCTCGATCCCCTGAATGATCGCGCGGCGCACGGGCAGATCGCTCATCACGTCGCCGACGTAGTCGTCGGGCACGACGACTTCGATCTCAAAGATCGGTTCGAGGATTTTGGGATCGGCCTGGCGGAATGCATCGCGGAAGGCCATGAGCGAGGCGGTTTTGAACGCGGCCTCGTTGGAGTCCACCGAGTGCATGCTGCCGTCGTAGATGCTCACGCGGATGTCCCGCACAAAACAGCCCGTCAGCGGCCCGTTGTGCATCTTGTCCATAACGCCTTTGAGGATGGCGGGCATAAAACGCGAATCGATAACGCCGCCGACGATGCAATTCTGGTAGATGAGTTTGCCGCCCCAGTCCAGCTCGATTTCATCGGTGTGGCGCACGTTGACGTCGGGCGTCGGCGGCATGCCTTCCGAATACGGCTCTATGACCATGTAGACTTCGCCGTACTGCCCCGCACCGCCGGTTTGTTTTTTGTGGCGGTACTGGCTCTTCGCCATGCGCTGAATGGTCTCGCGATAGGAGATGCGCGGTTTGATGAATTCAGCCTGCACGCCGAAACGATGTTCCAGGCTCCATTTGGCCACCGTCAGGTGCAGCTCGCCCTGGCCGTGGATGATCGTCTGACGCAGTTCCTGCGAGTGTTCAATGATCAGCGTCGGGTCTTCTTCGTGCAGTTTGTGCAGCGCCTGCGCAAGCTTCTCATCGTCTTTGTTGTTCACCGGGCGCACGGCCGTGCGGATTTTGGGACTCGGGTATTCAATCGGCGGAACAGACAGATCCTTGCCTTTTTCGTGCAGGGAATTGTTGGCGTGCGTGTTTTTCAACTTCACCGTCGCGCCGATGTCGCCCGCCTGCAGTGACGAGACTTCCTCGCGCTTTTTACCATTAATTGTGTAGAGGTGTGCAAAGCGCTCAACCGAACCGGTATCGGCGTTGTGCAGGTCCTGCCCGGAGTGCAGCGTGCCGGAGAGCACGCGGAAGTAACTCATCTCCCCCACGTGCGGCTCGGACAGCGTTTTGTAGACAAAGACGACGAGCGGACCCTTCGGGTCGCAGGAGAGGTCTTCGCCCGACGTGGTTTTCCATGGGTCCAGATCGATCGGCGCGGGCGCCACGTTGTCGATAAATCCCATAAGGCGCCCGCTGCCCATGTTTCTTTCGGCGCTGAGACAAAACAGAGGAAAAAGCTGGTGGCGGATCATGGCTTTTTTCAGCCCTTTGCGCATTTCATCTTCGTCCAGGCTGCCCTTTTCAAAGTAGAGCTCCATCAGCCCTTCGTCGTTTTCGGCGATGGCTTCAATCAGCTCGTTGTGCAGCCTGTCGGCTTTTTCCTTTTCCGAATCGGGGATCGGCAGTTTTTCGGGTTTGCCGCCTTCGGGCGGGAATTTGTAGGCGGTCATCTTGAGTACATCGACGATCAGGTTGAAGTCCTTGCCTTCGTTGAGCGGGTACTGCACCACGGTGACGGCGCGCCCGAAGCGGTTTTTGGCCTGTTCGACGGTGCGGTCGAAATTGGACTTTTCGTGATCGACTTTGTTGACGACGATGATCATCGGCGTCTTGAATTGTTCCGTGTATTTCCAGATGATCTCGGTGCCCACCTGCACGCCGTCGGGCGAGCTGAGCACCATAATGCCGGTTCCGACGACGCGCAGTGCGGCGATCACTTCACCGACGAAGTCGTCGTAGCCGGGTGTGTCGATGATATTGATTTTGTAGTCGCGCCAATCGACGTGGAGGAGGGTTTCGAAGACGGAGTTGCCGCGTTCATGTTCAACTTCGTGGTAGTCGGAGACGGTGTTCTGTTGGCCCACGCTTCCGCGGCGCGAGATTGCACCGGCTTCAAACAGCATGGTTTCGGTCAGCGTGGTTTTGCCGGACCCGGAGTGGCCCAGCAGGGCCACGTTCCTGATGCGCGCACTTTCGAATACTTTCATAGTACACCCCATGGTAAAATGTCAAACAGAGCTCGGAGAGCGGTCATGCCTACTGGCAGGTCGATCCGGCGGTACTTATGCGCCCGTGGGGGCGGTGAGCAGCGATGTTTGCGGTTCAGGAAACCGCGGCCTCAAAAGGAAGGTCGGACCGGCGTCGGAGGCTTGTCTGTGGAAAATATTCTTTTGGCGCAAAAAACTGAAATTTTTCTTGCACAGGGGCGCAAACGTGCTATTGCGGGTCTTGAAGCCGGATGGAATCACACGGAGCGATCCCGGTTTTGCGGTCTGCTCTGGATTGATGTTTCGCCGGCTTGAGCGCTTCGCCCTGCTTTGCATGGCTTGCTGTTTGTTTTTGTTTGTCAGCGGGAGTGGAGTGTCGGGTTCTTGGGAAACTTCTCAGATCACTGTTTTAACTTTTCAAGGAGGTCCTTTGTGGTACTGATTACCACCATAAGTACAGCATTATTGCACGTCTATTTTGCGAACACAAAGTTTGCCAAGTATCCCAGGCAAAGAACGCCACTCGCATAAATTGCAAATATATAGTATATAAGACCGTTGTATCGTTTTATGCCTTCAGCGTTAAAATGGATGCCAAAAAAGACTATACTGGTATACGTCAATGCGAAACACCATTTCTCCCACCAAGTAGTAAGCTTATTGTGTTTATGCAGCATCTCAAGTGAAGATATTGAATACGTTTCCTCAACAAGCTGGCCGATAATCCTGGCATTTATCATTGTGAATCCAATAAAGAGTCCAATAATCCAAATAAAAACAAATGACTTTGTATAACCATAGTTCCACCACCAACGATCGAGTAAATCCAAATACCATTGACCATTGGCACGATAGAGCAACTGCTTGAATTCGATATCTAACTGTTGATATGAATCATCAAACCCATTTTCCTTAAAATTTGCCAACAGTTGTTCATACACAGTACACTTATCTTGAAGCGTTATCCTAATTGTATCCAGAGGAGAAATACTGATCTTCTCCGGGAACCACAACCTAAACAGCCCATAGCGAAGTTTAACCTTGGAGATATCTGTATTGAACAAGTTAATGTAACATGTTCCATTGCTCTTCCGAGCAGATCTAAAGTCCACATCTTTGTGGATTGTGGTAACATTAGAAAAGTCGAGGCTATCAGGCAAGTTAGCATTGTAGAAGTTGACACGACCACCGAAGATCGCACTACTGAAATCGGCCTTTCTACCAAAATCAACATTTCGAAAGTCAACGCTGGAGGAAAATCGCGCATTTTGAAAGCTCGAGCTAGATGCAAATTTCGATTGGGAGAAACTCAACAATGAATCAAAACTAGAATCTTCAAAATTAGCATGCTCATTAAATTCGGTGTATTTAAATTTCGCTCTAGATCGAAATACAGTATTACTAAAATCGCAGGTTTCACCAAAGAGAACGAACCAGAATTCACCAGGTGAATTCAGCTCGGAATATTTAAAACTTGCATGTGATGAAAATTTGGCCTCACTAAACGCCACAGTCGCATTAAACTCTGCGAATTGAAATCCCACAAGTGACTTGAACCATGCAGACCTGAAATCCGCAATGGAATCAAACTTGGCTGAGCGGAAATTAGCATACGACAAGAACATTGCTCCTTGAAAATTCGTACCTGAATCAAACCGTGCTAGTTCAAATCCAACGGGTTTTAAAAACTTCGCATGTTGGAACAATATTGGAACAGTGAAGTGCCCGGCGACAACTAGAGAATCTAGACCAGTGAGCCTGTCCACACCTATAAAATCATCAAATACCCGCCAGTCTACTTTTTCGGCAAAGAGTCGTTTGCTAAAATCCAGTGTTCTGTTTTGCGCCCAACTGGTACTACTTCAGACTAAAATGACCAAGCAGCTTAGAATGCTACCCCTTATTAGGAATTGAATTTCATCCGTAATTTCCACACCGGCAGACACACATCCTGCAATGAATCTTGGTGGCATCCTTGATACAAAGGGAGTTGTTTTTCTTTTCATGGCGATATTAATATTTGGGCATTAATATGTTATACCCACAAAATAGTAATTTCGCCTAAACGTTCAACCGCTTCGTCGAAAATCGCACTGAATATTTAAACACGCATACAAAGATTCATCCACGAGAACCCTAACTATTTTGAACCGCACCACCTGCCGCGATTGTATAGATCTATACATTATCGCACCGTGTGGTCCACAAAAAAACGGCCGCCCAAGGGCAGCCGTTTTTAAGATTCACTGAATATTTCCAGCTGAACGTGCGGACGCAATTACTCCAGCTTCATCCCCTCATCCAACAACTCATTGACCTTCGTCAGGCTGTCCGCCTCGGCGTAATAGCGCAGCAGAGGCTCAGTGCCGGAAGCGCGGATAAGCAGCCAGCCGTTGTCCACGAAGAACTTGTGGCCGTCGCGGCCGTCGTAGCGCTCCACCGCGTAGCGGCCCAGCTTCGTCGGCTGTTTGGCCGCGGCGGCCAGGATGCGCTCCTTGACTTCCTGTGTCACTTTAACATCTCTGCGACGATAGCGGTGCAGACCGAACTCGCTGTCCAGCTCCTCGCAGAGTTGCGAGAGCGTCTTCTTGTGGTTGATCATCATCTCCATCAACAGCAGCGCATTGAAGATGCCGTCGCGCTCGGGAATGTGCAGGCAGGTGCCGATGCCGCCTGACTCCTCGCCGCCAACCAGAATCTTTTCGTTTACCATTAAACGGCTGATGTACTTGAAACCGACCGGCGTCTCTTTGATCGTCAGGTTGTTTTTCTTGCAGTACTTGTCGACCATCGCCGTCAGCGAAACCGTTTTGGCCACCGCGCCGCGCTTGCGTTTGTCTTCGTACAGGTACTTCAACAAGAGCATGAAAATGCGGTGAGAATCAATAAAACGACCGGTTTCGTCAACAGCGCCGAGTCTGTCCGCGTCGCCGTCGGTCGCAAAACCCACATCAAACTTGCCGGTCTTCATCAGTTCAATCAACGGCAGCAGGTTCTCCGCCATCGGCTCGGGGTGTTTAACATCGCCGAAGGAAGGATTGTAGTCGCCGTGCAGCTCATGCGTGCCCGGCAGAATCTGATCAATCGTGTTAATGCCCGCGCCGTGCATCGGGTCGTAAGCCACGCGCATGCCGGAATCGATAATGCCCTTGACGTCGATCTTGCGCTTGAGGTAACGCAGATAGGACTCCTTGGCATTAAACATGCGCACGGTTTTTTCTCTGATGTATTCGTCGATGGGCCGGGACTTGACATGCGTGCCTTTTTTGGCAATTTTTCCAACCAGCGCTTCGATGTCCTTGATCTGCTCCGGGAATGCCGGCCCGCCGAATCCGCCCTTGATCTTGTAGCCGTTGTAGTTCGGCGGATTGTGGCTGGCCGTGATCACCACGCCCAAGGTCGCTTTTTTCTGCTTGGCCGCAAACGAAACCTGCGGCGTCGATGCGATGCTGTTGGCCAGGTGTACCAGCACGCCCTGCGACGCCAGAATGCAGGCCGTTTCTTCCGCAAATTCACGCGAGAGAAAACGCGCGTCGTAGCCGATCACGATCGACGGCTTGTCCGGTGTCAGGTTTTTGGCATAAGCCGCGGTGGCCTGGGCAACGTAGGACAGGTTTTCAAAGGTGAAGTCGCGGGCGATTTCACCACGCCAGCCGTCGGTCCCAAAAACGATCATGGATCGAGTCCCGGTATTTTAATAATTCAGATACAGCAGTGGAACCGCCGCGACCGCGTGTTAACATGTTAACATCCGTGCGGCCGCGGCGGCGTTGACTTAACGTTTGAGCGCCGACGCCCCCAGGTAGCGGGCGGCGCTGCCCAAAAATTCCTCGATGCGCAGCAGTTGATTGTACTTGGCAATCCGGTCCGAACGACTCATTGAACCCGTCTTGATCTGCCCGGCATTCGTCGCCACGGCCAGGTCCGCAATCGTCGCGTCCTCGGTCTCGCCGGAGCGATGTGAAATCACCGCCGTATAACCGTTGGACTGCGCCAGTGCGATCGTGTCCAGCGTCTCGCTCAAAGTGCCGATCTGGTTTAACTTCACCAGGATCGAGTTGGCCACTTTGTTGTCGATGCCGCGTTGCAGAAAGGCCGCGTTCGTCACGAACAGGTCGTCGCCGACGAGCTGCACCTTGTCGCCCAGCGCCGCGGTCAGCTTGCCCCAGGCTTCCCAGTCGTTTTCGGCCAGGCCGTCCTCAATAGAGACCACCGGATACTTGTTGCACAGGTCCACGTACCAGCTGATCATGTCGTCGGCGCTGCGACGCTCTTTGGAAGACTTGAACATCTCGTACGCGCCGTCGCGGTACATCTCACTGGCAGCCACGTCGAGCGCCAGCAGGATGTCGTCGCCCGGCTTGTATCCGGCTTTTTCGATGGCCTGCATGATGACGTCGAGCGCTTCTTCATTGCTTCTGAGCGAGGGCGCAAAACCACCTTCGTCGCCGACGGCCGTGCTGTAGTTTTTGGCTTTGAGCACGCCTTTGAGCGCGTGAAAGATTTCAGCGCCGGCCTGCAATGCGCGGCTGAAGCTGTCGAAGCCGGCGGGAATGATCATGAATTCCTGGATGTCGACCGTGTTGTCGGCGTGCTGACCTCCGTTGATGATATTCATCATCGGCGTCGGCAGCACCGTGGCGCGCACGCCGCCAAGGTAGCGGAAGAAAGGTGCGGCCTGCGATTCGGCCGAAGCGCGCGCCGCCGCCAGAGACACCGCCAGGATTGCGTTGGCGCCCAGCCGCGATTTGTTCGGCGTGCCGTCAAGCTCGTTCAGCATCGAGTCGATGTGGAACTGGTTGTCCGCCTCAGCGCCAAAGAGCGCACCGCGGATCTCGTCGTTGACGTGTTCCACCGCGTTTTGCACGCCCTTGCCGCCATAGCGGTGGGTCTCGCCGTCGCGCAGCTCGTGCGCTTCGTGCTCGCCCGTGCTGGCGCCGGAGGGAACCGCCGCGCGTCCAAAACTGCCGTCTTCCAGCGTTACATCGACTTCTACCGTGGGGTTGCCGCGCGAATCAATTATTTCGCGCGCATGGATATCGAGAATTGTAGCCATGCTTGTCAGTACCCTGAATAAATTCTTTGAGAAATCATGCCGAGTCGTGCACCGGACGTGACGGCGGCATTGCTGCAGCGCTTCAGGCGGATGCCGAGGCGCCGAAACCGATGGAATCTATTTCCGCCGCCAGCTCGAAGTCGAGCCGCGTCAGTCCGCCCTGATCGTGCGTGGAAAGCGTGATTTCAAGCTTGTTCCAGCCGTGCAGCCGCATGTCCGGATGATGATCGGCTTTTTCCGCGAGGATCGCGATGGCGTTCAGTACACCCACGGCCGAGACAAAGTTCGATGCCGTCAGCGTGCGTCGGATGCTCGTCCCGCGGCGCTCCCAGCCGGGCAGTTCGGCCAGCTTGTGTGCAATGTCTTCTTCGGCTAACAGTGGAGGTCGCGGCATGCGGGATTTCCTGCGTCATGATGGTGGCGGCGCGGATGCACCGCCGGAAGCGATAAAAAAATGCGTGGTCTGCACAGCGGAGCCTCCCGGGCAACCATGTGCAAACCACGGATTTTTCAGACGGAATAAACAAAGAGCCTCGCGGCGTGAACGGCCGCACTCTAAGACGGCCGTGCCTCAGGCAAGGACCGTGTCCAGCTTCTGGGCGATCGCCGCTTTTTTGGCCAGACCTACCGTCGTGCCGACGACTTCGCCGTTTTTGAAATACAGCAGCGCCGGAATCGAGCGGATGCCGTATTTGGCGGCCACGCCCTGATTTTCATCGACATTCAGCTTGCCGACAACGGCTTTGTCGCTGTACTCTGAGCTGATTTCTTTTACTGCGGGTTCCATCGCGCGGCAGGGTCCGCACCAGGTAGCCCAAAAGTCGACCAGAACAGGTTTATCAGAATTGAGGACTTCCGCCTCGAAATTTGCATCGGTAAATTCGCGTAAATCAGCCATGGGAACGGCTCCGAATAGAGGTTGAACACTTGCCTAATCAGGTCAACTTCAGACGGCAAAAATGCAAAATTGTTGACTGATTATAAAATTGTATCACTCCACCGACGTTGTAGTCCGCAAAGTGATGTAGTTCGTGAAAACGGCCATAGTCGCGCCAAATTGCCGGGCCCGTTTTTTTGTACCGGAGGCCCCGCTCCCGCTTATGAATCCGCTCATTCCCCGCAAAATTCACACGCCGAAACCCTACCTGTTGCGCCTCGAATGGGCCGACGGATTCGCGGCGACGATTACGACCGAAGAGTTGCGCAAAGCCTGTCCCTGCGCCCATTGCAAAGGCGAAACCATCATGGGACGTATGGTAGTCGCACCGGCTCTGACGACCTTCAAACCGGGCATGTACGAAATCGAGGGCATCAACCCCGTCGGCAATTACGCCATTCAGATCGGCTGGCGCGACGGGCACAACACCGGGATCTACCCCTGGGAGCTGCTGCGCGAAGTGGCGGCGGACAAGGCCCTGGATGACGCGCAGCTGGACAAGCTGCACGCCCGCGAACAGACCGAACACAGCACGAACGGCGCCTCCTGACGCCGCAGATCGAATTGAAGTTTTTCACACGCTGACAAGCAAAAAATTCATCAGAAGTTTATGAGCGACGTCGCACATCCCGCCCAGTCAGGCCCACGTACAGTCCATGCCCCGCGCGGCCTGGAATTACATTGCAAAAACTGGCAAATCGAAGCCGCTTACCGCATGATCCAGCACAATCTGGACCCGGAAGTGGCCGAACACCCCGAAAAATTGATCGTCTACGGCGGCATCGGCAAGGCGGCGCGCAACTGGGAAAGTTTTGACGCGATCCTCTCGACGCTGCGCAATATGGATGTGGATGAAACGCTGCTGGTGCAGTCCGGCAAACCCGTCGGCGTGGCCAGAACACATTTGGACGCCCCGCGCGTTCTGATCGCCAATTCCAACCTTGTCGGCAAATGGGCCACCTGGGAGCACTTCCGCGAGCTGGACAAACGCGGCCTGATGATGTTCGGCCAGATGACGGCCGGGTCGTGGATTTACATCGGCACGCAGGGCATCCTTCAGGGCACCTACGAAACATTTGCCGAATGCGCGCGCCAGCACTTCGGCGGCGACCTCCACGGAAGATTTTTGCTTACCGCCGGGTTGGGAGGCATGGGCGGCGCGCAGCCGCTGGCAGCTACCTTCAACGGAGCCGCGGCGTTGTGCATCGAGATGGACGAGGAGCGCATCGACAAACGCATCCACGACCGCTATTGCGATGTGAAGTGCCGCACGCTGGATGAAGCGCTGGACATTATTAATGAGCACGTCAAACGCAAAGAGCCGATTTCCGTCGGCCTGCTCGGCAATGCCGCCGAAATCCTGCCGCAGATGCTCGAGCGCGGCGTGGTGCCGGACATCGTGACCGACCAGACCTCGGCGCACGACCCGCTGAATGGTTACTACCCCACCGGCTACAGCAAGGAAGAAGCCGACGCCCTGCGCGAAAGCGATCCCGACACCTATATCGCCGCCTCGCGCCGCGCAATCGGCGAACACGTCAAAGCGATGCTGGCTTTTCAGCAGAAAGGTGCGGTGGTGTTTGACTACGGCAATAATATTCGCGGCGAAGCCAAAGAAAATGCGGGCGTCGAAAACGCCTTCGACTTCCCCGGTTTTGTACCGGCTTTTGTGCGTCCGCTTTTCTGCGACGGCAAAGGACCGTTCCGCTGGGTGGCGCTCTCGGGCGATCCGGAGGACATTTACGAAACCGACCGCGCGATCTGCGAGCTTTTCCCCGACGACGAGCCGCTGCACCGCTGGATCAAAAAGGCGGGTAACAGCCTGCGCTTTCAGGGCCTGCCCTCGCGCATCTGCTGGCTGGGCTACGGCGACCGCGCCAAAGCCGGCAAGTTGTTTAACGACCTCGTCGCTTCGGGCCGCGTCAAAGCGCCGATCGTGATCGGTCGCGATCACCTGGACTGCGGCTCCGTCGCTTCGCCGCACCGCGAAACCGAAGCGATGAAAGACGGCTCCGACGCCGTCGCCGACTGGGTCTACTTAAACTTTGCACTCAACGCGGTCGGCGGCGCTACTTGGGTCTCGCTGCATCACGGCGGCGGCGTGGGCATGGGCCTCTCGCTGCACGCCGGCATGGTGATTGTCGCCGACGGTACGCCGGAAGCGGCGCAGCGTCTGCAACGCGTGTTGACATACGACCCGCTGATGGGCGTCCTGCGCCACGCCGACGCAGGCTACGAGCGCGCCACGGAAAATGCCGCCAAACACGGCATTCACATTCCGATGGGCTGAAACGCGCCAGTTTAACACCGCGGTTTAAAGCTGAAAAGCCGCCCTCAGACGAGGGCGGCTTTTTTGTTTAAGTCTCTTTGTTGAGCGACGGGACTTGCAACTTTACACTATCGCGTGTTCCGTGCGTTCGGCGACGCGCATTCTGGCGCTGCGTGCGCGCGGGTTGCGGGCTATTTCCTCTTTACTCGGCAGCTCTGGGCGTTTGGTCAGCACGCGCAGCGGCGCGTCGACTTCGCGGTAATTGGATTTGGGGTTGTTGGCGTCGGGAACGCGCGTGGCGGCGAGTTCCTTGAATATCTGTTTGACGATGCGGTCTTCGAGCGAGTGATAACTCAAAACGACAATACGCGCGCCGGAGCAGAGCTTCGGCACGATACAGCGCAGAATCCGTTCCAGTTGACCAAGTTCATCATTGACTGCGATACGAAGCGCCTGAAACACACGGGCCAGCGTTTTGGCCTGAAGATGCGGCGGCACGCAGGCTTCAACCTCGTGCCGCAACTCAAAGGTGGTGGAAAGTGGAGCGGCGCGGCGGCTGCCCATCAGCCGCCGCGCTATCCGTCTCGCATTCGGCTCTTCACCGTATTGGCGTAATAACCGCTCCAGATCCCTTTCATCCGTGGTGGCCAGCAGATCCGCCGCCGATCGTCCGCCCGATCCGAACCGCATATCCAGCGGTCCGTTCACGCGATAACTCAGGCCGATACTGTCGGTATCGAGCTGATGGGAAGAGACTCCCAAATCGAGCAGCAAGCCTGCCAGGCAAGGAAAATCCTTACCTTCCTCTATGCTGCATGCCCTATCAAACCTCTCGTGGCGCAGGTCCAGACGCACTGCGGCGTCCGGCGCCAGGTACTTTTCAAATTTCGTGCGGCCGCGCTCGATGGCCACCGTGTCAGCGTCATAGGCGATCAATCGCCCGGGCGCTTCCAGCCGCGACAGGATCTCGCCGCTGTGTCCGCCGCCGCCGAAGGTTCCGTCCATGTAAACGCCGGCGCGATCCGTGATCAGCATATCCAGCGTTTCCTTCAGCATCACCGGCACGTGATAGTCGCCGCCGGCGGAGCCTGTGCTTTCGCGCGATTTCATTGCGCTCCCGCCTTATTCCGGCTTCAGCTTCATGACTTCGGCGGCAACGTCGTTGAAGGACTCGTCCTGTGCGTTCAGGTACTTTTCGAACTCGTTCGGGTCCCAAAACTCGATGTGGTCAATCATGCCCACAATCGTCACCTTGCCTTCAATCCCCGCAAACTCGAGGTGTTTACGCGGCAGGCTGACGCGTTGCTGTCCGTCCAGAGAAACTTCTTCACTCCATCCAAGGAACATTCTGAGGAAGTAGCGCTCGCGCTCGTTGAACTGGTTGAGCCGCGAAAAACGCTCTTCGTAGGTACGCCATTCGTTCTGCGGGTATGCCACGATACATTTGTCAAAGCCGCGCGTGACCACAAAAGAATCGTTCGCTTCCGCGGCAATGCTTTTGCGCATCTTGGCCGGTACGTTGACGCGGCCCTTGTTGTCGATCGAGTATGTTTCGCGGCCCTTGAAAAAGCCCATGAAACACGCCCCCGGCTTTGTGGACATTTGCGCCGTTCACGCGGCGTACCAACCATGGGCTTGCGAACCACCGCGTGGGTCAATCACCCACTTTAACCCACAGAACTCCACAAAACAACAAAATCCCCCCCGTAAGTCCAAGGTTTTTTTTCCACTCAGGCCGCTTTTGCCTGATTTTCCTGTTCGGCCCGCCCGCACAACAGCGCGGGCTTGCAGACGGAAACGCGGAATCTCCCACAAAACGCCCCACATTCCCCCACGGTGAGACCACGGGGCGACGCGACGCCGACAACCGCGCGACGAACAAAAGAATCAGAAAGGCCGCCGGTCAACCGGCAAGGCCGGCTCAGTCAAGTGCCGCCGCGCTTTCCGCTTTGAAGAAGATGGAAATCGCGCTAATTTTGCCGATTCATTCCGGGCTTTTTCATCTTACCCCTGGGGCAATGATCCCGACCTCCCAAGCCGAACTGCAACAAGCGCCGCCCGCCGCGGTTGCGCCGCGCGCGCGTTTTTACGTGCTGGACTGCGTGCGCCTGTTTGCCATGCTGATGATGATGCAGGGGCATACGATCGATGCGCTGCTCTCGCGTGAATTTGTGGCGATGGACCAGTTTCCATGGACAACCTGGCAGTTTATCCGCGGGCTGACGGCGCCGGTGTTTCTGCTGATTTCGGGGGCGGTGCACGTCTTCGCCACCAGGCGCGATCTCAACGGACGCGTGCCGCGGGACCTGCTGCAACGCCGCCTGCGCTGGGCGCTGACGCTGATCGGGATCGGGTATATGATGACCTTTCCGGCCGACGATTTTATCGATGTCTTCTGGATGCCGGCCTCGGGATTTTTCCGATTCTGGCAGATCAACATCCTGCAGCTCAGCGGCGCGGCCCTGCTGATGCTGATGGCCGCTTTTATGCTGACGCGCGACAACCGCCGGCTGAATGCGCTGTCGCTGTCGCTGGGATTCGGGATTATTGCGGCGACGCCGTTTGTGCATGCGGTCGACTGGTTCGCTCATATCCCGGCTTTCATGGCCAACTACCTGACGCATGTTAACGGATCGCTCTTTCCCGTGTTCCCCTACGCGGCCTACCTGTTCCTGGGCGTGTCGATCGGGCGATTTTTGCAGTGGCTGCCGGCGGAAGGGCGCGAGGAGCGCTTCGGGCTGAGCATGCTGGGCGCGGGGCTGCTGATTGTGGCCGTGGCGCTTTCGATGGAACACTCGGCGGCGGCGCTGCTGCCGGCGCACGACCACTGGCACTCGGGCCCGACCTTCATGCTTGAACGGCTGGGTTGGTCGCTGGTATTTATCGGCGCGGCGACGGGCATTTACCTGTTAACGCGGCGGCTGGACAAACACTATGTAACGCTGGGCTCAAAGGCGCTGCACATTTACATTGCGCACCTGATTCTGCTGTACGGCACGCCCTGGTATGCGGGCTACGCCAAGACGCATTATCAGCAGATGACGCTGTGGGAGAGCCTGACGGCGGCCGTGCTTGTCATCGGCCTGTGCATCGGCGGCGTGTACATTTACGAATACTGGAAACGCGAACGCCGCGTTCTATGGAGCGTAGTGCGTTACACGGCGACGGGCGCATTGATTTACGCTTTGATCTTTTAGGCGCGATTTTTGTTAAATCCGCTTAAACAGCCGCTTTTGTTTGTCACGGCGTTTAACACGACAATTCACTAAACGGAATCGATATGCTTCAGGTTTTTCAACACCAGAACAGCGGCGAAGTCCTCGTGGAAGAACTGCCGGGGCCGCTGTGCCCGCCGGGCGGCATCCTGGTGCGCGTGCACAACTCACTCATCTCCGCCGGCACGGAACGCAGCTCGGTCGCAAAAGCCGAAAAGTCGCTGATCGCGCGGGCGCGTTCACAGAAAGACGATGTTAAAACCGTTCTGGACAGTCTGCGCAAGGACGGCATCGTCGCCACCTACCGCAAGGTCATGAACGCCTTAAACGCCTACCGTCCGCTGGGCTACAGCACGGCAGGCGAAGTGGTGCAGTCCAATACGCCGCAGTTTAACGTGGGCGACCGCGTGGCCTGCGCCGGCAGCGCCTACGCCTACCACGCCGAGTTAAACGCCGTGCCGGCCAATCTGGCCGCACCGATTCCGGAAGGAGTCAGCTTTGAAGACGCGGCCTACACGACGCTCGGCGCAATCGCCATGCAGGGCGTGCGCCAGGCCGACCTGCGCCTGGGCGAAAACGTAGCCGTGATTGGTCTTGGCTTGCTGGGACAAATCACCGTGCAATTGTTAAAAGCATCGGGCTGCCGCGTCATTGGACTCGACATCGATCCTGACTCGCTGGAATTGGCTGAAAAACTCGGCGCGGACGCCACGGCAATTTCTTCACCCGACGCCGTACAACGCGTGCTGGGATTTTCCCGCGGCAAAGGCGTCGACGCCGTGTTAATCACCGCGGCAACATCGAGCAACGAACCGCTGGAAATAGCGCTTAAAATGGCGCGCCGCAAAGCCAAAGTAGTCGTGGTCGGCGCGGTCGGCATGAACGTGCCGCGCTCGCCCTTTTACGAGAAAGAACAGGAGCTGTTAATTTCCTGCAGTTACGGCCCAGGGCGCTACGATCCGAATTACGAAGAACACGGACAAGACTATCCCTACGAATACGTGCGCTGGACCGAACAGCGCAACATGCAGGCATTCCTGGACCTGATAGCTTCCGGCGCGATCAACATGCAGATGTTAACAACACATCGCATTGCGATCAACGACGCGGCCGGAGCCTACGACTTAATCATGGGCCGCGGCAAGGAGCCCTACCTCGGCATTGTGCTGGAGTATCCGGAGCGCAGGGAAACGATGTCGATCGCGGTGGCGCCGCAACGCAAGGGCGCGGTGCACGCCGGTAAAATCGGCATGGGATTCGTCGGTGCGGGCGCATTCGCGCAAACACATCTGCTGCCGCACATGCGCAACGAGTCGATCGACTTCACGATGCTGGCGGGTGCGACGCCTGTGCGGGTGCGTTCGGTGGCTGAGAATTTCGGCTTCCGCGAATTCACGACGGACTTCAAACAGCTAGTTAACAACAAGGACATTAAACTCGTGGCCTGCGCCACCCGCCACGACACACATGCCGAGTACGTGACGGCGGCGCTGGGAGCCGGCAAGGACGTCTTTGTTGAAAAACCGTTGGCGCTGACGCGCGAAGAGTTAAAACAGGTCGACGTGGCCTATCAGAAAAGCGGCGGCCGCCTGCTGGTCGGTTTTAACCGTCGTTTCTCGCCGCCGCTGGTTAAAATGAAGGAATTTTTCAGCGGGCGCCAGGAACCGCTGGCGATGAGTTATCGCGTCAACGCCGGCGCGATTCCGGCGACGCACTGGACGCAGGACCCGGCGCAGGGCGGCCGCATCATCGGTGAGGCCTGCCACTTTATCGACACGATGGCTTTCCTGGCGGACGCCGATCCCGTAGGCGTTCACGCAGTGAGTGTGCACAGCGCTGCGGCCAACCTGCACCTGCAGGACGTGGTCTCGATTTCCGTGCAGTTCGGCGACGGATCGATCGGGACGGTGCACTACTTTGCGAACGGCGCTAAAGGTCTCGGCAAGGAATACCTGGAGGCGCACGGCGAGGGCCGCAGCGCGATCATGGACAACTTCAAGACTCTGAACCTGCTGTGGGGCACAAAACGCAATGACTTGTCATTCGACGGCGGCAAAGGCCACGCGCAGGAGATTGCGGCTATGATCGACGCACTTAAACAGGGCGGCGAGTTTCCAATCGGTTATCAGACTTTGCACTCAGTGACGGAATCGACTTTCGCGGCGGTGGAGTCACTGGCGAGCGGGAACGCTGTGAGCGTCGGGTGAGTTGTCCGCCCGTTGATTCAAGAGTTAAACACAAAGCCCGCAAGTGAAACTTGCGGGCTTTCTTGTTTTTAAAAGCTGCGCCGGCGATTGTGCCGACAACACTGTTTCACCTGGGCGTACGCGCAACCTACGCCCGCATTTCCGCCACAGCATCCAGAATCACGCCGGCGCATTCGACTTTACTCGCGGGCGGAAAACTTTGCGGGTCTTTGCCTTTGCGGATGAGCGTGATTGTGTTGTCGTCGCCGCCGAAACCGGACTGTGATTTGTTTAACTCGTTCAGCACGATCATGTCGGCGTTTTTGCGTTCGAGTTTGGACTGGGCATTGGCAAGCGCGTCTTTGGCTTCGAGCGCAAAACCGATGACAAGTTGTTTGTCGCGTTTGTGTTGGCCGAGGGCGGCGAGAATGTCCGGCGTGCGTGTGAGTTCGAGATTGAGATTACCGTCGATGTCGGTTTTCTTGATTTTGCCTTCGCTCTGCTGCTGCGGCGTGAAGTCGGCGACGGCGGCGGACATGATGCAAACGTCGGCATGTCCATGCTCGGCCATAACGGCTTTAAACATGTCGGCGGCGGACTCAACGTCGACGCGGCGCACCTTGTCGGGCGTTTCGAGATTCGTCGGACCCGAGACAAGTGTGACTGTTGCGCCGCGCGCGGCGGCGACGGCGGCGAGCGCGTAGCCCATCTTGCCGCTGGAGTGATTTGTCAAATAGCGCACATCGTCGATTTTCTCGCGCGTGGGGCCGGCGCTGATAACGATGTTAACACCGCGCAGACTCTCGCTTTGAGCAGCGGGCGGAACGCCGCCGGCTTTTTTCATTTTTTCGAATTCGAGTTCGGCGGTCATGCGATCGGCGGCGGCGGCATCTTCGAGCGGAAAGGTCGGCCGCGCCAGGGCCTCGGCGACTATATCGCGCTCGGGCCGGGCGGCTTGTGGTTCCGATGGCGCGGGCGCCGGGGTTTGGGGTTGATTAACTTCGCGCGGGGCGACGGGCTTCAAGTGTTTAAGTGCGGAAATGATCGTTTCGAATTCGGCGAGGCGTCCTGAGCCGGAGAGCCCGCTGGCGAGTTCGCCGTTTTCCGGACCGATGAACTTCACACCGTCGTCGCTTAACAGCTTGACATTGCGCTGCGTGGCACGGGCCTGCCACATATCTGTGTCCATCGCGGGGGCTAACAAAAGCGGCCTTTTTTCAGGGAGGGCCAATGCAAGTGCGGAGACAGCGTTGTCGGCAAATCCGCCGGCGATGCGCGCCAATGTCGTGGCGGAGCAGGGCGCGATTAACATAAGGTCACACCAATGTGCGAGATGGATATGCCAGGAACCGCTGCTTTGGGCGTCGAGGGCGAACATGTCGAGGGCGACGTCGTGGCGGGAGACGTTAACAAGCGCCAGGGGAGCGACAAATTGTTCGGCGGAGTCTGTCATTGCCACGCGGATTTCGGCGCCGGCGCGCTGCAGATCGCGTACCATTTGCGGTGTTTTATATGCGGCGATACTGCCGCTTACGCCAAGCAGAATTCTCAGGCCGGCCAGAGGTTGTTCCGAAGTTTGCATGGGTGTTGCGCTCCGCACGCTTGACAGGATGTTTAAAAGCAAAAAGCCGTCGCAGAAAGGACGGCTTTTTGAAATTCAGATTGGGCCAAACCGGACAGAAACTCAGCCGCCGACCGGAGTACGGCGTTTGGCGATGCGTTTGGGTTTTTCCTCGACTTCGAGTTTTTCGAAGTGGATCTGCTCGTTCAGCATTTCCTTCATCGAGAGGAAGGTCGGCTTGGGAATTTTGTCGAATTCCTTGCTGATTTCGAGCTGGTCGTAGTTGCCGAATTCGCTGTCGTCGTCGATGGGGCTGATGTGCTCCATGCGGGCCGACAATTGCGATTTGATGTCGTCATTGATTTGGCGGGCGCGAATTCCCATCGCGACAATCGCCATATAAATACTTCCATCTTCCGAAGCGTTGGAACGCACAACAACCGGGTTGACAATGTATCCGCGCATATGCTCCTCGTTCAAATTTCGCTAAGCTTGCCAATTTAGCATCTGACAAGCTGAAAACCAAAAAGAAAATGCCGCCGCAGCTGAAGACGCGGCGACAAATACGACCGCAAATTAGTTGCCTAAGCAACTATCTTTCACCTAATAGATGATAGCAAACTCGTGGACTTTGGGTTCCAGGCGCGTTGACTAGCATAAAAATCAAGCGAGCCTGAGTGCAAGCGCAGCGAAGCGCTCAAAGCGCTCAAAGCGCTCAAAGCGGTCTGAGAAGGAGGCGAATGTTGTCTCAGCGGAATTTATTAGCCCGTTTGGCGGCGTTAAAAGGACGTTTAGCTATGCGGGCGGTGCGCTCAGTTTTTAGTGTTGGGAAACCGGCGGCAAAGTCGCTAAGCTTGATGTGACCAACGCGCAGCATGCGGCGCGTGAAATCCGCGACCGGCTTACTCAAGAAAACTTGCACTGATGCAGGGTGGGAGGAGTGCGTTGGAACGTGGTGGAGCTTCCCGAGGTGGTGGAGGGGCGGGCCCCGGATCTAGCCCGAAGTGCGTCCAAACCGCAGCGCCAACCCCACAAACCCTTACAAATCAACACCTTACAAATCCACCACAACAAATCGTACCATTACATTTCCCAGCAATCTCACCAAAATTTCATCAACCCATCCAACCCTCAAAGCATCTCAAATACCGCCTTCAATTTCCTCTCTCAACTCGTGCAAGGTCTGCAGCGCCTGCATCGGCGTCATGCCGTTGAGATCCAGACCCCGGATCCGCTCGCGCAGGTTGTCGTCGCGCACTTCAAACAAAGTCAACTGGCCCGGCGGCGGAGTTGCCCGTTTGACCTTGGGAAGCGGTGCGCGGCGCGTGGGTGTCACGTCCTCGTCCTCGCCGCCGGCAGATTCTTCCGACTGTTCCACGGCAATACCCGAGTCGGCTTCCAGACGTCGCAATATCTCCTTGGCGCGCGTCGTGACGCTCTCCGGCAAGCCGGCCATTTCCGCAACGTGAATCCCGAAAGAGTGGTCCGTCGCTCCGGGCAAAACCTTGCGCGTAAACAGGATTTTGTCCTCGACCTCCTGCACGTCCACCTTGTAGTTGACGATGCGATCAAAGCGCTCCGCAAGAGCGTTCAGCTCGTGGTAGTGCGTGGCGAAGAGCGTGCGCGCGCCGACCGCTTCGTGAATGTACTCCGCCAGCGACCAGGCGATCGAAATGCCGTCGAAGGTCGCCGTGCCGCGCCCCACCTCGTCCAGCAGAATCAGGCTGCGCTTGCCGGCATTGTTGAGAATATTGGCCGTCTCCTGCATCTCCACCAGGAAGGTGCTCTCGCCCGCCGTGATATTGTCCTGCGCACCGACGCGCGTAAAAATGCGATCGACAATACCGATGTGCGCGCTCTCGGCCGGAACAAAAGAGCCGATCTGGGCAAGCAAGACTATAAGTCCCACCTGGCGCAGGTAGGACGACTTACCCGACATGTTCGGTCCGGTAATAATGTGCAACTGCTCGGCGTCGGCGTCGAGACCCGTCGAGTTCGGCACATAGCTCTCGCCCACCGGCAGAAACTGCTCCACGACCGGGTGCCGGCCGGCTTTGATGACGAGCTGCGTCGAGTCGTCGAGCAACGGACGGTGAAAGTTGTGTTCGGAGGCCGCCTGCGCAAAACCCTGCAGGCAGTCGATCTCCGCCAGCAGCTGCGCGTTGTGCAATACATCCTCCGCCTGCGCGGCGACCGCATCGCGCAGCTTGCCGAACAGATGCCGCTCCAGATCGGCCAGTTTTTCTTCCGCGCCGAGAATTTTATCCTCGAGTTCCTTCAGCTCCGGCGTGATGTAGCGTTCGGCATTCGTGAGCGTCTGCTTGCGGTGCCAGGTTTCGTCGATTTTGTCCTTGTGCGCGTGCGTGACTTCCAGGTAGTAGCCGAAGACGTTGTTGAACCCGACCTTGAGCGAGGGAATCCCGGTGGCCTGGCGCTGGCGTTCCTGGTATTCGCGAATCCAGTTTTTGCCGCTGTAGAGCGCGTCGCGGTACTCGTCGAGTTCGTCGGAATATCCCTCGCGGAACACATTGCCCGCGCCGACGGCGGCGGGAGGTTCGTCGCTGAGCGCCTGCGCCAGCATGTCGCAGGTGTCTTTCATCGGGCGCAGCTCCGCGGCTTGCTCCAACAGCGCGGGCGCGGCCAGACGCTGCAACAACGCAATGATGTCGGGCAGTCTGCGCAGCGAGGACGCAAGTGAACCCAGATCGCGCGGCGTGGCGCGCCCCGTGCAGATGCGCGCCGTCAGGCGCTCCAGATCGCCGACCTGTTTGAGTTGTTCGCGGACAGCGTCGCGCAGCGGCGTCTCGGCGTGGAAGTCGCCCACAGCGTCGTGGCGGCGGACAATCGGATCGTGCTGCGTCAAAGGCCGCGTGATCCATTTTTTCAGCAGGCGCGAGCCCATCGCCGTCATGCACTTGTCCAGGATCGAAACCAGCGTGCCGTCGCGCGAGCCGTCGTGCATCGAGAGCGTGATTTCCAGGTTGCGCCGCGTCGAGGCGTCCAGCCGCATGTAGCGCTCCGGGTGGAAAGCGCTCAGGCGACGCATGTGCGGCAGCCCGCCCTGCTGTGTTTCGCCGATGTAGTGCAGTACCGCGCCCGCCGCGGCGATGCCCGGCTTGAAGTCGTGCACGCCGAAGCCTTTCAGCGTTGCCGTGCCGAAGTGTTCCAGCAGCAGGTTGCGGCCGAACTCCTCGCGAAACAGCCAGTCCTCCAGCCGCGTGACGAGCGGTTCGCCGCTCAGCGCGCCGAGCAGCGCCGCGGCCTGCTCGCGATCCGATTTGGCCACCAGGATCTCGGCTGCCTGCAGCGACTCCAGCACCCCGCCAAGTTGGTCGGCCGGAATTTCCGCAGCGGAAAATTCCGCAGTTGATATGTCGGCGAACGAGAGGCCGACCATGCCGGCGCTGCGGCCCGTGCCGAAGGCCACCGCCGCCAGGTAGTTGTTGCGTTTGGTGTCCAGCAGTTTGTCGTTGAACGCCACGCCGGGCGTGACGACTTCCACGACGCCGCGGCGGACGATTCCGCGCGATTGTTTGGGGTCTTCCAGTTGCTCGCAGATCGAGACGCGGTAGCCGGCGCGCACGAGTTTGGGCAGATAGTTGTCCAGCTGGTGATGCGGAAAACCGGCCAGCGGCGTCGCTTCGGACTTGCCGTTGTTGCGTTTGGTCAGCGTCAGCCCGCAGACGCGCGCGGCGATGGCGGCGTCCTCCTCGAATGTTTCAAAGAAGTCGCCCAGCCGAAAAAGCAGCACCGTATCCGGGTGTTTTTTCTTGATTTGCTCGTACTGCCGCATCAGCGGCGTCTGTTTTTTTGCCATAACGGGTAACGATATTCACTGAATTCCGGAAGCCGGCGGAGCGCGGGCGGTGGTTGGATCGCCCTCCGTTTCTGCGCAAAACTACAACAATACAGCTTTCGGAGCTTTCAGCAAAGATTTGGAAGTGAAATGAATGCTTTTAACAACGCGCGTTTTTATCGCTTGTTAGTATGTTTTTTTGTAGATTGACGCTCTTTTCGATTAGAAGGTGTAAAAGGTTCTTCAGCCTTAATCGCGTTCGACCCGACCAACGTATTCGCGGATCTAAACTGAATTGGCTTTGTTATGAACGAGGATTTGAACAAGACCGAAGAGAGTTCCGCCGCCAAAAGCGAAGCGGAGCCGGCACAAACGGCCCAGGCCCAGACGACGACCCCGACCGATTCGGCGGCTTCCAACGGTAACGGCAATGGCAGCGAAACTCCCGCACAAACGGACAGTCCAGCTGCTGAAACTCCAGCCGCAACCGCAGATCAACCCGCCGCAACGGAACCGGCCGGCGCTGCGCCTGCCGCAGCGCCCGCAGACGCCGCCGCAAGCGACGCTCCTGCTTCGGAATCGTCATCCGGTGCCGAAGCTGCGCCGCAAGCCGATCAGCCCGCGTCCGAAGCCCCCGCGGTGACGGAATCGACGGAAGAAGCGGCCGCCCCTGTGGCTGAAGCAACGCCCGCTGCGGCGGAAACCGCGCCGGCACCTGCCGCTGAAACCACGCAGTCCGATGCAGCACCCGCTGCGGAGGAAACCGCGCCGGCCGATGCAGGCGCGGAGACAGCTGCAAGCGAAGCGGCGCCCGCAACCGGCGACGGCGAGGCTAACAAAGAAAGCTCCGAAACACCTGAAGGCGAAGGCGGCGGCGACGAGGAAACGAGCCGCAAAGAACGCGAGCCGGAATACAATGTCGATGAAATTTACCCCGAGCTGATCGATGCCAAAAAAGGCAATGCAACGATCGAAGTGGAGGGCGTCAGGCGCGTGCGCGGCGGTGTGCTGGTCCAGTACAAAAAAATGCCGATGTTCCTGCCTACCTCCCACCTCTCGCTCAAAGCCAATCCCTCGGAAAATGAACTGCTGACCTACCTGCACAAGTCCTTCCCCGTGCACGTGCACGAAATCAACGAGGAAGACAAATCCCGTGTGATCGTCACGCGCCGCCGCATCCTGCGCAAAGAGCGCCTCGGCGAACTGGAAGTCGGTGCCAAGGTCGAAGGTAAAGTTTCCAGCCTGACCGATTTCGGCGCATTCGTCAATATCGGCGGTGTCGACGGCATGGTCCACGTCTCGCGCATCTCGCGCCGTCGCGTGGCGCACCCCAGCGATGTTCTCAAAAAAGGCGACAGCGTGACCGTGGTCATCAAAGACGTCGATGTCGAGAAAGAGCGCATCTCGTTGAGCATGCGCGAGCTGGAAAAAGACGCCTGGCAGGGTGTGGAAGAAGAATTCCCCAAGCAGACGGTCGTCAAAGGCACCGTCCGCAGCCTGACCGATTTCGGCGCCTACCTGGAGCTGAAACCGGGCATTGAAGGCCTGATCCACATTTCCGAGCTGTCCTGGGCGCGTCGCCTGCAGCATCCCTCCGAGCTTGTGGCCGTCGGCCAGGAACTCGAAGCGCTGGTGCTCGACGCCTCCGAACGCAACAAAAAGATTTCGCTCAGCTACAAACGCACGCAGCCGAACCCCTGGGATCGCATTTCCGAGGAATACCCCATCGGTTCCGAGCGCGACGCCAAAGTCAAGGAATTGCTGGAGCGCGGCGTGGTCGTCTCCCTTTCCGACGAGGTCGACGCCTTCCTGCCCAAGGGCAAGATGGATCCTGAGCATCGCGCCAAAAAGACGCCCTTTGAAGTCGGCGACCCCATCAAAGTGCTGATCATGGACGTCGTGCCGGACAATCACTCGCTGATCGTCGGCATGGAAGGTTTTGACCAGCGCGGCGAAGGCGGCGGCGGTGAAGGCGGCGGCGGACCGCGCGGTGGTCGTGGCGGCGGCGGCGGTGGTCGGCGCGGTGGCGGCGGACGTCGCGGCGGCGGCGGACCCAGCGTCAACATTCCTTCGGACAAAAAAGACAGCAACACCGGCAAGGTGACCCTGTCCGAGCTGCTGACGGAAGAACAGAAGAAAAAGCTCTTCGGCGATTCCGACGAAGGCTGATAATTCGCGTTCGATCGTTTTTCGACGCAATGGCCGGCGAACCCAGTTTGTCGGCCTTTTTTATGCGCTTTGCCTGCTGTCGGCGCGTCGTTTGCAACCTTTTCGGCGCGCATTTGTCCGTGTTGTAGCGCAAGTTTTTCGGACAATCCGGACACCCCGCTGCACGTTAACATGGCTGTGCAGCTCATGTTCTCGAGGACGACACTCCCCAGGAAACCATCGCATGATCAGGCCCGCCAGCTCTGTCTTCAGCTTCAAATCAATGTTTGTGCCCGTGATTGCAGCGCCGTTGCCGGCTTGCTTTCTGATGATGATTTTGTTTGTCGGCGCGTTGCCGGCGCAGAGCGCGCAGGACGAGGAAAGCGTCCAGGCCGCGGATACCTCGTATCACATCAACTACGAACGCGACCTGACAACCGAAGAGATCGTCACGCGCCGCGACAAACAAAAAGCAGATACGCTCACATTTCCCGGCAAGCCGCGCATCCTGTATTCGCCTGAGCAGGACGAAATGTATCGGCGCATGCGCGAACTGCACATCGACTCACACTCGCGATTTGCCATCGCCTCGCAGGAATCGGCCAGCGAATGGCTGCTGCCGACCGGCACGGAGGGATCCGACATATGGGTGCTGGCGGAACGCTACCTCGATCTCCCGGCATCGGTGTACTCGCCCACGGCCGAAATGATGGTGCAGCACCAGCTGATGATGTCGCGCTCGGCGGACATGGGCAATATCGGCCTGCCGCGCTCCACCAATTTGCCCGGCCTGCAGGTTCCGCTGTCGGACATCGCTGCAGTGCTCGGTTTCACCAAGGACGTCTCCCCGACGATTCGTTATACTGTTCCCTTCCCCGCTCAGGTGAGCATTGTGATTTACAGTCCGCAGGCCAAAATCATCGCAACGCTGGTGGATCAGAAGTTGGCCGCCGGCGCGTACCAGCGCACCTGGAACGGCCGCGACGAGAACGGCAAACCCATGCCCCCCGGCGACTACATCGGCGAGGTGCGCATCGGCAAAACGGCGGTGATGCGCAAGTACATTCAGTTGAAGTAAAAATGTCTGCGTCCGGCGCTGCGCGCCGCGTACGTTAACCTGTCCCGAGTTCGCCTGTGCATCTGCGGCGCGGATCTTGTTTCCTGCCTGTGAATTGGCGAAGGACGAGAGTTGACTCCTGGCGCGGGACTTATGGACGGCATTCCGACACGGCGTTTACCTGCTCGACGCCGATTCGGCACACGATTATTTGGTGACTTCAAACCCGGCTGCTCGCTCATGGCATCTACACACGCGCGTTTTATACAGGACATCGAGATCAAAGACTCGGACATCGACATTGTCGGGCACGTCAACAACATTGTCTATTTGCGCTGGGTGCAAAACATTGCGGTGGCGCACTGGGGCGCGCAGGCGCATCCGGAAGACCAGGCGCGCCTGCTCTGGGTGGTGATCCGCCACGAGATCGACTACAAACATCAGTGTTTCAGAGACGACACGCTTCGCGCGGAGACCTGGGTCGGCCCGGCTTCTCGCCTGGCTTTTGAGCGCAACACGGAGATCATCCGGCACAAAGACGGCAGGGACCAACTTGTGGCGCGCGCACGCACGGTCTGGTGTCCGATCGACCGCCGCCGCGGCCGCCCCTGCGAGGTCGGCGAGCGCGTCCGCGCCCATTTCTCGACCGGCGAGTCGGAGAAAGTTATCTAGTAGTATGAGCTGTGAGCGCTTAGGGCTCACAGCTCATACGTAGTTTTACGTAGAACAAAAAAATGGGACGTCCCCGCAGGGAACGTCCCATTTCAAATTTCAACCCGCCGACAAACAAGAGAATCAGCCAAAAGCAGCCGCAGCCATCGTCACTTCAGCATGGCCAGAACTTCCGTAACCGATTGAACCATAACGGGATACAGTCCCAGCAGGAATACGGCCACCGTCGTCACCAGCAAGGTGATGCCCGCCATGCCCGTTTTGACCTGCGGTGCAACAAATCCATCGGCCGGCTCGCGGAAGTACATCTGCACGACAAGCCCAAGATAGAAGTAGACCGAGATTATCGAGCTGGCAACACCGACGATCGTCAGCCAGGTAAAGCCAGCCTCGACCGCCGCGTAGAACAGATAATACTTGGCAAAAAAGCCCGCCAGCGGCGGAATGCCGGTGAGCGAGAAAAGGAACACGGCCATCAGTGCGGCAAGCGTCGGCTGGTGTTTGGCCAGGCCGGCGTAGTCGTCCATCGAAACAAAGCCGCCCTCGCGGTTCTCGAGAATGCCGATGATCACAAATGCGCCGAGCTGCATGAAGAGGTAGGCCGCCAGGTAGAACATCATGGCGCTTTCACCCGCATCCGTGCCCGTCACGATGCCGATCATGATGTAACCGGCATGTGCAATCGATGAATAGGCCAGCATGCGTTTGACGTTGTTCTGACGCAGTGCGCTGATGTTACCGTAGAGCATGGACGCCGCGGCGATCACCGCCAGCAAAGTCTGGACGCGCTCCATTCCCGGTCCGGGCATCAGAACCATCATCAGCGGCAGGAAGGCCGCAAAGGCAGCCGCTTTACCTGCCGTACTCATGAATCCGGTCACCACGCTGGGAGCGCCCTGATAGACGTCGGGCACCCAGGAGTGGAAGGGAAAGGCCGCGACTTTAAAGCTGAGTCCGACGACGATCAGTCCGATACCGACCAGCAGCAGCGTCGGAAAATCCGAGCCCTGCGAGACGACGGAAGCCACAGCGCCGTATTCCATCGAGCCCGTCGCGCCGTAAATGAGCGCCATGCCGTAAACCAGAAAACCCGACGCAAAGGCGCCGAGCAGGAAGTATTTCAGTGCGGCCTCAACCGACAAACTCGAGGTGCGTATGTAGCCGGCAAGCACGTAGAAACAGATCGACATGATCTCGATGCCGATGAACACCACCACCATGTGGTTCGAGTGCGCCATCAGCAGCATGCCGCCGAGGGCGTACATCACCAGCGTATAAAACTCGTCGAGCTCGTAATTCATTTTCTGCAGGTAGGGCCGCGCAGTGACGACCGTCAGAATCCCCCCGAGCGCGAACAGCACGTCAAAGTAAACTGTCGTGCCGCCGACGCGGATCATGTCGTTGAACGCGGTTCCGGAGTGACCGAAGATGGGCACGCACAAGGCCGCAATTACCACCATCGCCATGCCGACGAGCGAGTATCCAAAGGTGAAACGACGACTTTCCTTGATCAGTGCGTCAAACACGCTGCTCGAAATCGAAAAGAACCAAAAGAGGAGGAGCGGCGCCAGCGACAGCAGCTCGGACGTCATTGTTGTTTCTTCCATAAAGTAGATTCGTCGAACAAATGGATGAGAAATTCGATCCGAAACTTAATGATCGTCGGACGTGCCTGCCGTTGTTGATTCCGCCGCTTCCAGCGCATAACTGGTCCCGCCCTGGCGGAAGGATTCGACCTTCTCGACCAGTTGTTCGGTTGATGCTTTGGAATAATCCAGGAAGGTATTCGGGAACAGGCCGATCCAGAAACAGAGCGCCGCGAGCGGCACGAGCTGCCAGGCTTCGCTGCGCGTCATATCTGTCAGGCTTTCGTTTTTCGGGTTGTTGATCGGGCCGAACATGACGCCGTTGTACATCTTCAGCAGGTAGACGGCCGCCAGGATCACGCCGGAAGCCGCAAAGACCGTGTACCAGATGTTGCCGTCCAGCGCCGGTGCGTTGTACGCTCCGAGCAACGTCAGAAACTCTCCCACAAATCCGTTCAGGCCGGGCAGACCGACCGAGGCCAGCATGGCGATGCCGAATATGACGCCGAAGCGCGGCATGCGCGCCATGACTCCGCCGTAGTCCTCGATTTCACGTGTGTGGCGACGCTCGTACAGCGCGCCGACGCAGAGGAAGAGCATGCCCGTTGAGAGACCGTGGTTGACCATTTGAATGATCGCGCCCTGCAGTCCCGCGGTCGTCATCGAGAAAATCCCGAGGACGATAAATCCCATGTGCGAAACCGAAGAGTAAGCCACAAGTTTTTTGATGTCGGTCTGGACCATGGCCACCAGTGCGCCGTAAATCACGCCGATCACCGCCAGCACGCACATCGCGTCGGCAAAATAGACCGAGGCTTGCGGGAAGAGCTCGAGATTGAAGCGGATCAGACCGTAGGTTCCAAGCTTCAGCAGCACGCCGGCCAGAATAACCGAGCCGGCCGTCGGCGCCTGGACGTGAGCGTCGGGCAGCCAGGTGTGCAGCGGAAACAGCGGCACTTTGATCGCAAAAGACAAAGCAAAGGCCAGGAACAGCCATTGCTGGATTTCCATCGGGATCGAAGGCCCCACGTCGCGCAGTGTCAGCAGGTTGGCCGTGAATCCTCCGCCCGTCGGATCGCCGTGGAACCCGAGCCAGATGATGGCAATCAGCATCAGCAGCGAGCCGAACATGGTGTAGAGGAAAAACTTGATCGACGCATAAATGCGGTTCTGACCGCCCCAGATGCCGATGATGAAGTACATCGGAATCAGGATCACCTCCCAGAACACGTAGAACAGGAAGGTGTCCAGCGAGAGGAACACACCAGTCATGCCGAACTGCAGCAGCATCAGCATGACGTAGTAGAGCTTCTCGCTTTTCTTGATCGACGAGAAGGACGTCAGGATGGCCACGGGCATGATCACTGTTGTCAGCATGACAAGCAGAATGGCCATGCCGTCCGCGCCGATGCGGAAACCCGCGTCGAGCGACGGAATCCAGGTCCAGTCGACCATGTACTGAAAATCGCCCGAACTGTGGTCGAAGCCCAGGAAGGCCGCCAGCGAAGCGATAAAGGTCAGAATGGAGAAAATCAGGGTCGTCGCCTTGATGCCCTTGACCGCGGTGCGGTCAACGAACATGAGCGCGATAGCGCCCAACAGCGGCAGAAGCAGAACCGGAAGCAATGCCATAGGTATTCGGATTACCTGAATGAAACATGCGTTGTCAGATCAAGACGAGCGGAAAACGGTGCTCAGACCGCCATCCAGACAATGACGACGACGATGCCGAGCAGCATCAGCATCGCGTAATTTTGCACAATTCCCGTTTGCAGTCGGCGCAGGATGTCCGCCGAACGCCCCACCAGCGCCGCCGTGCCGTTGACCAGGCCGTCAACGACCTGAACGTCCACGAGGCGGAAGAGGAAGGAATTCGAGAGTTTGTCGATCGGTTTCAGAATCAGGTTCTGATACATTTCGTCGACGTAATATTTGTTGAAGAGTACCTTGTAGCCCGCCCAGCCGGTCTCCGTCTTTGCGAGCGTCGGATCGCCCGAGCCGTAAAGTCGGGTTGCAATAAAAATTGCCACCAGCGCCAGCAACACCGAGGCGAACATCAATGCGACTTCCAGTGCGATGCTATGCGGAATGTGCAAGCCAGTGGACTCGATATAGGTGACCCAGTCCGCCGTAGCCGCACCCACCACAGGATCCAACCAGCCTTCCAGATAGTTCGGCATGATATGGAATACGTGCGGCACGCCAATGAAACCGCCAACGGTGGCCAATCCGGCCAGTACCCACAGCGGAAAAGTCATCGTAGCCGGCGACTCGTGCGGATGCACTTTCGCCACGTCGAATCGCTCTTTGCCGTGGAAAGTCAGGTAGACCAGGCGGAACATGTAAAAGGCCGTGCAGAAAGCCGCCAATGCGCCGAGACCCCAAATCAGGTAACCGCCCATGCCGCCCAGGAACACACCGCCCTGCGAGAAGGCTTTCCACAGAATCTCGTCTTTCGAGAAAAAACCGCTCCAGATGGGAATTCCGGATATCGCCAGTGACGACAGGAAAAAGGTCCAATACGTGGACGGCATATGTTTTTTCAGACCGCCCATTTTCTGGATGTTCTGCTCCTCGTGCATCGAGTGAATCACCGAGCCGGAACCGAGGAAGAGACAGGCCTTGAAGAAGGCGTGCGTCATCACGTGGAAGACCGCCACACCGAATGCGCCCACGCCCAGCGCGGCAAACATAAAACCGAGCTGGCTGACCGTGGAATATGCGAGGACTTTTTTGATGTCGTTCTGGAAGATGCCCATCGTCGCTGCGAACAGCGCCGTCAGCACGCCGATGATCGCGATCACTTCCATCGTAGCCGGCGTCAACGCAAAGAGCGTCGCATTGCGCGCCACGAGGAAAATGCCCGACGTGACCATCGTCGCCGCGTGGATCAAAGCAGATACCGAGGTCGGGCCCGCCATGGCATCCGGCAGCCAGACAAAAAGCGGAATCTGCGCGGATTTACCGGTACAGCCCAGGAAAAGCAGCAGCGTCGCGGCAGTCAGCGCCGTGCTCGCCTCCGCTTTCATGGCGATGTCCAGGTAGTCCAGCGAACCGTAAAGCGTGAAGAGAATGAACATGGCGATCAGCATGCCGAAGTCGCCGACGCGGTTGGCCACAAAGGCCTTGCGCGCCGCGTCGCCCGTCCAGACAAGTCCGACGCCCGGAAATTTGCGTTTGTACCAGAAGCCGATCAGCAGGTAGGACGCCAGTCCCACGCCTTCCCAGCCGAGGAATGTCAGCAGAAAGTTGCTCGCCAGAACCAGGTTCAACATCATGAAGATGAAGAGGTTGAGATAGGCGAAAAAGCGCGGAAAACTCTCGTCCCCGTGCATGTAGCCGATCGAATAGACGTGGATCAGGAACCCGACGCCGGTGATAATCAGCGTGAAAAGGATCGAGAGCGGATCGACCAGGTAGGCGATGTCGACGCTGAAGTCGCCGACGGCCAGCCAGGAGTAGACCTGCACGATGTTCGCCTCGCCTGCGCGCGCCTCGGGCGCCATGCCCATAAGCTCAAAAAAGATGCCAAGGGCAATGAGGAATGCAATCCCCACCATGCCGCTGCCGAACCAGCCGACGACTTTTTCATTTTTGATACGCGAGCCGAAAAGGCCCAAAATGACAAAGCCGACAAGCGGCAAGAGGATGACAACCGGAATCAGAGTAAGCATACTGCCGTTCGATTGTAAATGAATCTGTTTGTGGGGAAGCGACCCGACCGGGTGTTACCCGGCTTTGACCTGCGGCTTGACGGCGGCGACGTTCTCGTCGAACATCGCGCTTTCGGCCTCCAGGCGGACATCGGAAAAATGAATGCGCATCGTCTCGTCGATGACCATCATCGAGTTCCGGCCTACCTTGAACCAATCGGAGCGGCGCAGGGTAAAAGGCTCGGACGCAAGAACAATGCACGTCGGCTGCGTGTCGCTCGGCTCCATTTTGCAGTAGTCCTCGCGGCAGTGGTATTCGCGACCATACATGTAGTAGAGGGTCGACGGCTGCACGCTCGGATTGGTCGTGTATCGCACGGAGACGATACTGTTGCCGTTGGTCACGCAGAGATTGAGATAGGCATGACTTTTGACGCCGTTTTCGATCAACAGCGTACTGAAATCTTCGAGCATCTTGCTCATCGCATAGCGCATTTCGTCGCAGGTGACGTTGCCATGCGGATTTTCGATGTGGTTCAGGAACAGGCCGAAGAGGTGCTCGGAGTCGGTGGAGCCGAGGATGGCGTCGTAGGCCGTGTCGTTCAGGCGGCGCAGCAAGGCGCGGCGGATTTTTCCGAATTCGCCGACGAGGCCGTTGTGCATGAACATCAGATTGCCGCACCAGAAGGGATGCGAGTTGACTTCTTCAACCAGCGATCCGGGAGAGGCGGCGCGAATGTGCGCAAAAATAAGCGGTGAGTACACTTTGCGCGAGAGGCTGCGCAGGTTTGCGTCGCTCCAGGACGGCTTGACGCTGCGGAAGACGCAGGGTTCGTTGTCGATCTCCGGCTGGTACCAGCCCAGACCGAATCCATCGCCGTTGACCGTGACGGACATTTCCGCGGCGTGCATGCTCTGCGCCACTACAAGCGAGTACTTCGGCTTGTAGAGCAAATCTTCCGCTCGTACGGGAGGTCCGATATAGGCGAGGAATCTACACATATTGTTTACCCGTCCGCCGCCGTTTTTCTTCAACAGCCATCTTTTGTTTGTCGGCGGGTTGCACGTTGGGAGCCGCCCGTAGAGCTGCAGGTAGCTCAGCCCGATCAAAACAAACCCGAAAATACGAATCGTGCGGCGTTTAGCCAACCGTTTTGTTGGCGCGGGGCCGCCCGCACCACATGCAGCACCGTCAGGAATTCGATTCTGTCGCTGCCGGACGCGGACCGCGCAACGCAATTATGTGCAAGTCCTCGCCGCTGCGCCCGACGGAATGAAAATGCATGCGCGGCGCATTTTCCATCCGCAGCGCGCCCAGTCCGGCAAAGGTCCCCTTGCCTTCGCCCAGCGCCATCGGCGCAACAAACAGGTGCAGTTCGTCCACCAGGTCCTGCGCCATGAAGCTGGACAGCACCTGCGCACCGCCTTCCACCAGAATCGAGGCTATGCCCTCGCCGGCCAGCTGTTCGAGCACATTCTCAAGGTCCAGGCGGTCTCCGGACGTCGTGGACGCACTCCGTATCTTGATACCGCTTACTGAAAGCGCGTTGGCTTTTACTCCGTTCGCCTGCGACTCGGAGGTAAACAAGAAGGTTTTAAAGCGGTCCGGGCCCACAAAAAGTTTGGCGCGCAACGAAGAATCCATGTTGGTGTCCAGCACAACGCGCCGTGGAGACGGCCCCTCAACCATGCGCACCGTCAATTCCGGGTCGTCTTTTTTAACTGTTGTCGCTCCAACCAGCACGGCATCGACCTCACGGCGCAGACGATGCGCGCGCGTGCGGCTCTCTTCCCCGCTGATCCATTTGGATTGGCCGTTGGCCGCCGCAAGTGATCCGTCCAGCGACTGCGCGGCTTTGGCGATTATGTAGGGACGCCCCGTGGCGGCAAAGTGCTGATAGGCGCGCAGCTGCCACTCGCATTCCGCGCGCATGACGCCTGTTTCGACCTCGATCCCCGCGTTCCGCAACACCTGCGCGCCCACGCCGTTGACGATCGGATTTTTATCGATGGCGCCGATGACGACGCGGCCGATTCCGGCCGCAATGATTGCCTGTGTGCAGGGACCGCGCTTGCCCTGATGATTGCAGGGCTCCAGTGTGCTGTAGAGCGTCGCTCCCGCCACCGAATCTCCTGCTTCCGCGGCCGCAGCCAGCGCAGCCGCCTCGGCATGCGGTCCGCCGTAGCGTGCGTGCCAGCCCTCGGATATCAGTTGCCCGTCGCGCGTAATAACACAGCCGACGCGCGGATTGGGACTGACGTGGCCTGTGCCGCGCAGTGCCAGTTCCAACGCGCGCTGCATTGCCTCGCGGTCGTTCATTTGTTTTTCCAGTTGAGTGATGCGTTGCCGACGTAGGCTACGGGCTCCACCGGCAAGGTCATGCGCACGGTGTATTCACCCGGTGCGAGCGGCGCACCGTCGTTGGTCATGCCGTCCCAGTCCAGCGCATAACGATGAAAACCGCTCATCTGAATCGGCTCCACAGCTGAATACACCGGATCGTAGTGCTGCTGATGGTTGCTGCTCCAGACGACTTCGTCGCCGTCGAGAATCTCCACGCGGAGTGTCTCCTCCGTGGGGAAGTGTTCGTTGTTGATCTTGCGCCTGCGCTGCGTCAGCAGCGTAAAAGTCGCCGAGCTGTCGGTCTGCGATTCAATCATCGGGCGCAGATCCAGTCCGGCGTAAAACTCATCGCTTTTGGCCGGCGGCAGGTCCAGCGTACGTGAGATGGCGTACCACTGTCCGTCGACGTGCTCCACCTGCAATTCGGCTACGAGCGTGCTGAAAGGCACGTTGTGCGGGTTCGACCAGTGAATTTCGTCGTGCAGGCGCAAAGTGTCCGGCGTCTTGCCCTTGCTCCAGACGCCGGCATCGGCAATCGGGTTGACCGACAGCGTGTCCAGCACGGCCTGATTGTCGTCGCGCAGCAGCAGGCGCATGAACTTGATGTTGCGCGCAAACTCCAGCGAAGTTTTGTCTGCGCCGGCCGCGCCGACCACTTCGCAGCTGATCACGAGGCCGCCGCCCTGGATGCGCTCTGCAGTGATGGCGTCGCTCAGCGGCGGTTGCGGCAGGCCGCTGTCCGCCGCGCTTTCGTCGCAGGCAGGCGTGAACAAGATCAGCGAAAGAAGTCCGGCGGACAGAGATGCAAATCGAAGGAAAGAGTTCATCGTGAATGCGGTGTTTTGTATCGGACAGAATGCTCGTCGGAACTCCGGACGAACGGCCGGAGAAAGGCCGCCGAACCGGCAACGCGCAAATATAATTGAATTTCGGCTTAATGTCCCGCCGGCCGCGCAACTGTCACACGACGATATCGATGCTGCGCGCCGCGGCCGACGAGGCGTCCAGACTGTCACCCCCGCCGGTGACGCGCACCTTGAATTCCCGAACCGTAAAGTGTGCCGCGCGCAGGGACTCCAGCAATGTCGGACTCTGTTCTTCCAGCCGGGCCGCGTCTACGGCGTCCACCGCGTCCAGAGTAAGCGAGAGCATACGCCGGTGCAGCGATCCGCCCGCGCCGATGCGCCCCAGGGCGCTCAGTTCAGAGCTGAAGCGGAAGCGCGACGGCGCGTCCTTCCCGCCGCGGCCGCCGCGCCGCGTTTCTACTTCGATGCGGGCCGGCACAAAATCTTCGCCGAGCGGCACCGCAAGCGCAAAGAGCAGCGGTGCACCGCGTTCGGCCGCGCGCCAGTTGTGCAGGCGTTGCGCTTCCATGCCGTCCAGCATACCCTCGGCAAGTCGCCGCGCCGATGCGCCTGCGTTCGGCTTGGCAGCGTCGCCGTCACCATGCACAAAAGCGCGCAGAATGTTGTAGAGGTTGTCGCGCCCGGAATCAGGGGCGCCCATCGCAAAAAAGCGCATCAAATCGGAAATGGAAGCGCGCGAACGCTCCAGCGCCTTGTCGATCTCGGCGGTCAGAGATGTCAGGACTGAATCGCCTCGCGCGGCCAGACCGCGCAGCTCCGCCAGGTCGGCGGCATAGGAATTTCGCGCGCTGAACAGCGGCAGCAAACGCGAGAACCAGACTTCATCGCGCGGCAGGTCCAGATGCATCAACTTGAGCAGCGTCCGCAGCGCGGGCTCCAGATTGCGCAGGTCCACCCTGCCCGCCAGTCCGCGGACGGCGGCGTGTAGCTCGCGCAGCGTTTCGGCGTGTACGGTTCCGCCCTCGCGACCGCGCAGAAATTCCACGATGGACAGGTCAAGGCGATTGACCGGGCGGCCCAGGATGCGCAAAATCTCCGCATTGTCTATCGATGCGCCGATGCTCGCGCCCGGTACGCCCTCCACGCGCAGCAGCAGGCGCTCCCCGGCCGACTCGACCCGGAACAGAACCGTATCGCCGCGCCGCAGACTGTCGGTCTGAACCACGGCGTCGACGGCGCCGGTCGGTAGCATGATCGACGCGCGACCACGCACGGGCGACTGCAGCAGCGTGCCGCGCACGAGAGCGCCGCTCTGCAGGCGCGTCGCTCTGGCGCCGGAGACCTCAACCGGGCGCGGGCGCGCGGGCGGCTGGGTTTCGGGTGTCGGCTGCGGCGATTGACCGCCGATATTGCCTGGACCGGACTTGCTCATGGGATTCAAACCTGAACGCGCGACTCAATGTCGCAACATGTAGTGATTTGCGGACGGCCGTCGCGGCACGCGGCGCGACGGGACCAAGATACGATTGGCGGCCAAAGCCGTGCAAGAAATTACACGCGGACCTGCGCGGCGGCGCAAATCCGCAAGTGGCTATTTGTCAACAGGTTAGGCCGAATAGCGTTTAGGGTAACGCGCCAACTGCCTGAAGAAAGTCGTCTAAGTTTTTGGTTTACAATGAAATAGTTGGACTTTCCGCTTGATTTTGCCTTGATTGATCAATAATTTGTCGCCTGATCGAAAAGTACCGTGCGTACGCCCCTTCTGTTCACAGGTACGCGATCATTCCATTGGCCGTATTCTACTGCGGCGGCGGCAGGCCGGGTGCCGACCGCGAGGTGCATCAACGACTCCTCCACTCATGCGACGTCCGACAGCGCGGGGACTTCACACAGATATGTCACAGCACGATCAAGAAAATTCGCCGACGGAAACACTGCACGACCTGTTGCGTGTGCGACGCGAAAAACGCGGCGTGGCTTACAGCGAGGTGGAAGCAGCCACCAATATCCGCGCCAATGTTATCCGCTCGATAGAAGAGGGCCGCTGGGATCAATTGCCCCAACCTTACATGCGCTCCTTCGTCCGCAAATACGGCACCTTCCTCGGCCTGCCGGCGGATCAGCTCGAAAGCCTCATGGATTCCACCTTTGCCTCCTTGCAAAGCACCCGCATGCAGGCGTCGATGCCGGACAGCGAGCGCGGCGCCTTCCGCGGCAACGACCTGGACTCCGCCTTTTCAACGCCGGCCAACTCCATTCTCACCAAGGTTGTTTATGCGGGTATTATCGTTGCGGTGTTGTCCGTCGCTCTGTATTTCCTGCTTGACAGCCCCGAAGAAGACATATCTCCGCTTGCGGAGGTATCTCCGGCTGTAGAGCCGATCGACGTGGGCAGCGCGGCCGCCGGTTCAACCGGCAGTGAAATCGACGACATGCAGCCGATCACGGCTCCGGGCGATTCGTTAACTCTGCGCGCCGACGCCACCGCGGAAATCTGGATCAGCATGGTCATGGACGGTCGCAAAAGCTGGGAAGGCATTCTGCAGGCCGGCGAATCCGTTAACTGGAAAGCCAAAGAAAACTTCAAACTCACTCTCGGCAACGCCGGCGCCGTCTCCTTCAATTTTCTCGGCGAACACGTTCCCCCGCTCGGCTCCAAGGTGATGCGCGACGTCCTCGTCAACCGCAACGGCATTTTTGCTTCGAACGGACGCGTATTTACACCGCGTCATCTGCGCGCCCAGAGCCCTCCCAAACCCGACACAACGGCAAGCGACAGCAGCGCCAATCAGTAAGACTGGCATAGCAATTTCGCTCATATGTCCGGACCTGATCGAGAGCGCTTCGCCCCACATGCGTGTGGCTTGCTTTTTCTTTTGGTTTGTCACCGGGTCAGGAGCGACGATTTGTTTAACATGTCGAAAAATGCATCGGCATCGGCTACGCCCGGGAGTTCAACAGACCGCGCGCCGAAATTTACGTCGAGAATCTATTAACATCCAGCCCCCTGGCGCGGGAATCCGGATCTGGATCATCAACGCACGCTACTTCAGCCAGGAGTACTGGACGACATTCAATCACTTTGCCCGGGGCCCGGTGAAATGTATCAGGATCGACCCGGCAATTTTTCGGTCGAAAAAACATCCTGAACTCACCTAAGCACAGTCACAAGCCTGGTCAATACACGCGCACCTGCTTTAACCCGCAACACGTAAACTCCCGACTTGACAAAATCCATCTTGTTAGTCGTGCGGTGCGAACCCGCCGCGTATTCGCGCTGAAAGACTTGTTTAACCAACGCGCCACGCATGTCGAACAGCTCAGCTGTCACAAGTCCCTGAGTCTCAAGTGTGAAGTTTAGTGTTAAGTCGCCAGTCGTCGGGTTTGGAGACAGTGAGAAGTCAAGTTTCGAGTTAACAAGCTGGTTGTCCTTAATCCCGGTGGCAGTGTAAATCGGTTCGCGGCTGCGGTAGATGCGGCCTTGTTGCGTTCCAACGTAGAGATAGTCGGATGAGTCGAGGCACATTGAATAGATCGTTTCCTGAAACTCCAGATAACCTGGAAGTTGAGTCCATGTTTCGGCAAAATTCGCCGTGTACCAGACCTCGTCATTCATGCCGACAATGAAGTTGTCAAAACGGTCAACCAGAATGCTGCGAATCTTGCCGCTTGGCGTGTCGTCAAATCGGTAGTCGTGCGGCGTCCATGTCCGGCCGGTATCGCTGCTGGTAAACACGGACGTGCGGACCCTGTCTGTGCTGACAAGAATTTGACCTTTGGAATTGATACCCATGTCAAGCGGGTCCCACTCGCGTTCACCAAATCCACCCGGCGAATAGATATTGTGACACTCGTCGTCTCCGTTGCGCAGCACAAAGAGACCTTTCCAGCGCCACGAACCCCAGAATACGTCACCGTTTGGATGGAGTGCAATGCACATGCTCTCCGCCCCATTGCTGATGAAGTCACAGACCAGCTCCCAACTGGCACCGCGATCATGAGATACCCACGTACCGTCCGCGACAAATTGTCCTTTGTACCAGCGTTGCATTGCAGAATACAAGGTTCCATCTTCTCGTTCAACAAATCGAAAGTAATCAATTCTCGGTATGCCATGCTCAAGGTGGGTATAGGTCGTCCATGTATCGCCGCAGTCGGATGAAAAGTGGAGCGAGTCGCGTCCGCCCGCTACTATAGTGCCGTCCCGCAAAACCTGGGCACCGGTAAAGATACCGCGATCGGAAATCGGAATTTGAATCCATGTCTCTCCACGGTTATCGCTTTTCCAAAATCCCGCGCTTGTCCCGGCAAAGATTCGGCCGCAAGGTGAAGCGGCGATGTTGTTAATAAACAGCAAGTCGGCCGCGACCGACTCCGTCGTGTTGATCCAGAAATCTTCATCGAATGCATGCAGCGTACAAAGCGATAGTAAGAAAAACGCGGCGAATATTGCGGTTAATATCTTCATGGCAACGTTTCCATGGTGAGCAAACAACCGGGGCACATGCCCCGGTTGTCCTAATGTACAACAAACAATTACTCGATAAACATCAGTTCGGACTGGCTGTGTCCGTCGGCCGTCTGCATGCGGCAGAGATAAACACCCGGTGCATACGCTTCGTTGCGGAACACCAGCTCATGACTACCGCTTTCCAGCCGACGGTCAGCAATGACGGCCACAATGCGACCCTGCATGTCGGCAATTTCAATGCGCAGATGTTGCGGCGTACCGACTTCGACCAGGATCGTTGTTTTGTCGCCGAAGGGATTGGGCGAAATGCCGCTCAGGCGGCAATCGCCCTGATCTAGGACCGGTCCGGTTTCTCCGGCGCGTTTAGCCTGCTGCAGCGGCGGCGTGCGATAACGTTGCAGGTCGAGATTGATCTGTCCGTTCCATGCCGTCATTTTGCTGTCATATGCCGCCCCGTGGGTCTGGCCGCACTCCAGCAGGTCGAGCTTTTTGAGTCGCCAGCCGGCCAGCATTGAGTCGGGCGAAGACGGTAGGGTCTGGCACACCAGCTCAAAAGCCATGCGCGCGTCGGGATAACGGCGCAGGTGCTCAAGGATCACCCCGTCGAGCAGCATCAGGCCGCCGCGCAGCAGTGTGTCGTTCGCCACAGTCGTGTCGGCCGCCAGGATTGTGCCGATCCAGCCGCGCAGGGTATCCAGTCGCTGTTCTGTAGAGTCGCCCTTCAGCGCAGCGCGGAACGTGTCTTTCGCCCGCGTTCGCCGCACCGTCGGCAGCAGCGTCGGGTCGGCCAGGTCGTCCAGCGCGCGGACAAAGATCGAATCGGGTGTATTGTCCATCACCGGTCCGAAGGGATTCAGGTTGCCCAATTGCTGCAGTTCGGGCGGCGGCGGGCAGGATTGGAATTCTTCGTCCATGCCGCAACCCATCGACGATTCACTCTGATCGAGCTGGTCGCCGAGCACCTGAACCAGCTGGCCACGCCGCACATGGAAGGTGCCGTCAGGATTGTTCCAGCGATTGGATGTTACAATGATGGTAGCAACATGGTTGGCGTCGAGATGCAGTTCGGTTTCGGCTGCGAAGTTGTTGAGACCGCATGAAGGTACAACGGTACCGTAACTCCTCATATGGGCATCTCTGCGCAGCAAGTTCGGGTTGAAAAACTCACTCAGCGGCTGCGAACGCGGATTGACGACAAAGACGTTGCGCCCAAACTCATCAACCTGGCCCGGATTTTCATTGGGGCGCAGGAAAATGGTTCCACCGTCGGCGTTGACGCCTTCCATAAAAAAGTCAAGGTGGCTGCCGCGCATCCAGACGCGGTCGGCCGAGGTGCCGATGATGCCCGAGTGAATATTGGCATAGGCTGCATCGTAGATACGCGATTGTGCTGTGGCAGTGTAGGTGCCGCAGCGCCACACACTCTGCGCGGTATTACCACATTCGAAACTCTCCGAGCGCGGCCCGTTGATGTGTATGAAATTGTCGACAACCTCCGCGTTGTTGCCGGACATCCCAACAGAGCCGACGTCGATAGTGCGCATACCGCTTATGAGATGTGCAAAGCTACAATCTGTAATGTCCAACTGCTCCAGATTCATCGAAAACAGACCTGTAAAATCGAACTGCTGTCCAATGCGTGTCAGCAGGTTTTCCTCTCCGTCCTCATCGGCAAACTCACAATCTTCAAATCTCGCGCTAAGCGCCGGCGGCGCGGTGATCGGATCGCCGTCGCCGGGCCAGTAGTTCACCTCCACCAGGTTCTGCCAGGGCATGTTCAGCGATCTCGCGGCTGTGAAGCTGCAATTGCTGACGGTGTTGATGCGAATGTTGATCGCCTGGACGGCCACATTGGAAAAAGCGGCGTTCTCAAGGCGCAGCCCGGACGCGGCGATGTCGTCAATGTCGCCTTTGGCGATGAGACGCGCGTGGTCTACGACGCCGTCACAGAGCACGTAGGGATTGGCAAGTTCAACTTCGGGAAAACGACCGGTCACGCGGGCGAGATTCCCGGCCTGACCAGCCACCGTCATGTGCCCCTGACACTCATTGAAGTAGTCCGGATCGCGTAGAGCAAGGTGCGCGCCCGCACCGACCACAAACTCACCGTCGGCCTCCACGCGGAAATGGTCCAGACTGACGACGGCGTTTTCACCAATCTCTACGCGGCCGCCGGGAAGGACGTAGATATGTGTAAAGAGGTCGACGTGCGCGCCGGGCTGCACAAGCAAGGTCGCACCCGCATCGATCACGACCATGCGATCAAAGTGCGTGCCCGGATCGCGCTCGATCCGCGAGCCGTACATCATCTCCAGCGTGCCGCCGGGTTTGACAAAGACATCGCGGCCGCCGCTCATCGTGATCTGCCCGCCGGGGCGCATGCGCATCCAGCCGCGCACAAAGACCGCACCGCTGTCCTGCATCCGCACATTGCCGAAAACCTCACAGACGTTGGCCTGAGCAGGACCGGCCATCAGGCAGCCGTTTGTTCCTTCGTCGCCGCGCACGATCAGATCGCCGACAAATGTATCGCCGCTCAGCTCGACATTGTCGAGCATGCCTTCGGCCACGATCTCGCCGTCGCCCGTGGTCGTTATTCCGTTGCCGCCGGTCGGCGTGCCCGACGTAACGATGCCGTCGATGGCCAAGGTGGCGTCGCCCGGCACGGTCAGCGTGACGCCGCTGCCGTTGAGTTCGGTCACGCCCTGATTATTGTGGTTCTCACCCGGCAGACTCGCGCCGCCCGCCTCGTAGAGGTCGAGCACTTCACCACTCAGGCCGTTGCCGTTGACGTCCTCGTTCGCGCCTTCCCGAAACCACGCGCCCATATGCATGATGCGTTGTCCGAGCGGCCCTCGTTCGTCGTTGTCAAATGGCAGCGTTACTGAAGCGGTGTAACGTTGGTCGGCCTTGAGCGAAATGGTGTGTGCCACGGCACGGTAAGCATTGACCTTGCCGAAGCCCATGCGCTGCGCCCAGCTACGTCGCCGCGGATCGTTCGCCTGCTCCAAGTAGTCGAACTGAATCAGCTCATCGTTGCCGTCGACGCCGGAGAAATAGTCCCCCTCGACATTCGGATCGCCGTCGCTGCCGTCGCAGCGCGGCCATTGCGGTCCGATGTTGCAATAGTCCGGCAGTTTGTCGGCTGTCATCGTCAGCACGTCGTGGACGCGGCGCTGCACGTCGGCTCCATTGAGCAGATCGCCGTTTTGATCATGCTCAAGATCAACTCCCGCCCAGCGATCGACCGCCAGCATGAGACCCACAACGCCGGAGACGACGGGAGCGGATTGTGAAGTTCCTGAGGAAAATATTGCACCGCCGTCGTTGGCGGCAGGCGTCGTAATGTACTGCCCAGGTGCAGCCAGATCAAGAAAGGCCCGGCGTTTAGCCTCCAGTCGCTCCGTGGGATCACTGCTCAGATTAAACTTGTCTTTTCCCGGCGAAAAATTCCAGTTGTCGATGAAAGTCTGCGAGCCACGAAACAACCAGCCATTGTTGTAGTCACAGGCGGCGGCGCTCAATCCGGGATTACAGAGCGGGTCCTGGCACGGCGAGGGGCCGCCGTCATTCAGCGCTCCGACGGCGATAATTCGTACGTCGCGCGACGGATCGTTCTGCGCGTCGGGATCGGCATATACGTGTGCCGCCGGCCTGGACACTCCCGGATACCAGGTGCGTCTCTGTTCACCGTTGACCTGGAAGTTGCGCGGTATGCCACACTGGCCGTTCTCATAGTCGCGTGCATTGCACGCGCCGGACACCACGACGATGCCGGCGTTGATGGCCGGAAGAAAATTCTCGGCGGTCACGCTGAAGAGGGGAGGTAACTCAACCGAACCGATGCTGGCGTTCAGGACGGCCACAGGCTGCAGTTCGTTATTCTGTTCGAGATCGGTATCAAGTTCCAGGATCTTCGGACCCAGTGTGCCGATGGCATGCAGCGCCACGCCGCGACAGGAATGCGCCACACCGAGCATGCCTGTACCCGGCGTTCCGTCGTCGTTGTTACCGGCGGCGACGGCCAGCGGCAGCGTCGTCAGGCCGTGGCCGCCGCGGCGGTCCACACTGGTCTCCGACCCGTCGCCCCTGTGTGCGGCGTCGACCACAATAAATTGGCCGGACTGTTGCGGCGTCGTACGTAGCGGGAGGTCCGGATGATCAAAATCGTCTGCTCCCCAATAATCGTAGGCTGCAATCACGACATCTGGCGCGCCGGTCGAAAACTTCCAGGCCAACGGCGCTTTTATGTCGTACAGATGCCACATCCACCCGCGTGAATGAGCATGATCGGAATGCTCTCGATTCTCCGGCGTTAACTGAATTTCACTGAAAGGTATGCCGGGCGTCAATCCCCGGTCGTTCGGTAACCACTCCTCCGGCGGCGTCTGAGAACTGACTGAAAAAGTACAACACATTGACAAGCAAAAAGTCAAGAAAGCGAGCCGTGGCAAAGCAGTGCCGCGGCGCTGCAATAAGAGCGTCGAAAGTGTTAACATCGTATGTTTATTCTGGGAATGTTAAGAAAACGATGACAGGTTCAGATGGTGATCGATCGTACGAATGCGTCGTGGGGGAAACGATCGGTCGGACGCGGAACCGCTAAGCATCATCGGACAGTTTTCGGCTGAACTACACCTCTTCCTGGTTGCGACAATTGCGTCTGGCGGAATGGTTATTGACGAAATTGTTTAAGGAAAGCGGCAGGCAACTTACGCTCGGGAAAAGCCAAAAACAAGAGTCGTGTAAAAATGTTTGGGCGGGTGCAGGTCAATTTCCCTTGGAACCTAGTTGCACGGCGAATAAATGCGTGTTAACACCTCTGGCAATCCTGGAGATTTTCCATCCTGAAAACAACGAAAAAACACTCAGGGTTAAAGGCGGCCAAAGCTGCTGTTGTTTAATGCCAGTTCGGCGGGCAAGGCGCGACTCGTTAACAACTCTTAACGCTGTTCTCCGCCCGCGCGGACAATGTCGTGCAGACGGATGAGGCCGTGCAAAGTCCCGCTTTTGTCGACAACGGGAAGCACGCTGATTTGCGTGCGGCGATTTTCCATCAATTCGAGCGCCTGACCAAGCAACATATCTGGATCGGCGCAAATGGGATCCGGCGTCATCACTTCACCTGCGCGCAATTGCCGGATATCCTCGTGACGTTGCAGCGCGCGACGCACGTCTCCGTCCGTCAGAATGCCGCGCAGCGCACCATCCTCACCGGCAATCAACACACATCCCAGGTGTTTGGCGGTGCTGACGATCAACGCCTCGCGGAAATCGGACAGAGGCGAAACAAGCGGCATCTCGTCGCCCGAATGCATCACATCGCGCACGTGCAGCGTCAGGTTGCGCCCCAGTTGGCCGAGCGGATGGTGGCGTGCAAAATCCGCGTGGCCTATGCCGTTGACGTGCATCAGCGCAACTGCCAAAGCATCGCCGACAGCCAGAGCCGTCGTCGTGCTGCTCGTCGGTGCGGCGTTGAGTTTACAGGCCTCGCGTTCAACCGAAGCGTCGAGAACCACATCGACCATTCCGGCCAGCGGTGAATTTGGCGTTCCCAGAATGCCGATGCAAACTACGCCGCGCGACTTCAGCGCCGGAAGCAGGCGCAGAATTTCCTCGGTGGCGCCGCTTTTGGACAAGAGAATCGCGCAGTCGTTTTCGCCGACCAGGCCGATGTCGCCGTGCAGCGCTTCGACGGGATGCAAAAAAACGGCAGGCCGTCCCGTGCTCGTCAGACTGGCGGCAATTTTACGCGCCACGAGTCCGGATTTACCGACGCCGCTGACAAAACAGGTTCCCGCCGCGTTCAATGTTTCCAGCGCGCGCAGAACGGACGAGCGGTCCAGCCTCTCGGCACAGGCGCGCACGGCGTCAGCCTCGTCCAGCATGGCGGCCTGCATGACGTCAAAAGTTTCCGAAAGCGGTAGTGCACTCATCTGGTTTGTCCCGGCGCTGATTGTTGAGAGTTAGCGGCATGCCGCATATCCGCCAAAGTCTGGAGCACGGATTGCACCGAAATTTCGTGCATGCAGGCGTGTGTGCCGAGCGGACAGCGTCGCGGACCGTGGATCGAGCACGGACGGCAGGACATCGGGCCCGCCTGCAGAATTCTGTCCAGCTCGCCGCGCGGCGCAAAGCCGAATTCCGGAATCGTCGGTCCGAACAGAACCGCCGCCGGGCAGCCCGCCAGGTTGGCCAGGTGCGTCGGCGCGCTGTCGTTTGTCAGGATCTGGCGGCACCGCTGCAGCAGCGCCAACATTTCCGGCAGTGACGTACGTCCGGCCAGCGTGGGAACACCGGACTCCGCCGCGAGCGAGCTACACAAGTCAACATCGTCGGGACCGCCCACCAGCAGCGGCCGACAGTCCGCCGCCTGTAATCTCCCGGCAAGCTCGGCAAAGTACCAGCGCGGCCAGCGTTTGGTGGCCCAGACGGAGCCGGGAGCCATCGCAACGATGTTGTCCGCATTGCGCAGACCGACTTCAGCGAGCAGGTTCTCAACGATTTCCCTCGCCTGAGAAGAAATGCGGAGATCGACCGGCGGCGCTTCGGCGTGTTCGCAGTCGGGCAAGAGCCGCAGCAATCCGAGATTGCGCTCAACTTCGTGCTCATGCAAGCGGTAAGAGGCCCGTTTTGAGTACAAAAAGGACAAAGCCGCAGCGTCGAATCCGATGCTATGCTCGGCTTCCGACAAACGCGCCAGCAAGGTGCTCCGGACGGAGCGATGCGGCACGAGCATTGTGTTGAAGCGCTTCGATTTCAGCTCGGTCGCAAAACGGCGCAAACCGGACAATCCCTTGTGATTGCCGCGTTTGTCGAACACGTGCACGTGATCCACCGCCGCAAAACACTCCGCCAGCGGCGCAGCCTGCGGCGTCGTAATGAAATGCAGCTCGCTCTCCCGCGCTGCTTCTTTCAGCGCTTGCGCCAGCGGGCCCGTCAAAGCGACGTCACCTATAAATGCGGTTTGCAGGATGGCAGTTGTGGACATGAAACGTTCTAAATGCTCAGTGACTCAGGATACGGTCCGACTTGGCGCTGCGGCCGGAACCTTGTGTTTCCAACGACGATGCTGCCAGACCCATTGGCCCGGATACTTGCGGATGTGCGCCTCCATCACCGCCACATGACGGCGCGTCAGCTCCAGGATGCCTGCCTCGTCATTGGTCAGACCGTCCGTGTCTATTGTCTGTAGGTCGACGACATAACGACCGTCGTCGCGGCGCGTACAGAGGCCCATGACGATCGGCACGCCGAACCGCAGCGCCAGCGCCGCCGGAGCGCGGTAGACCGGCGCCGGACGCCCGAACACATCCAGAAAAGGATCGGAGCCTGGCCGTGCGCTCTGATCCGCCAGCAGCGCCAGCACGCCGCCCCCGCGGAAGACGCGTACAGCTTCGCGCGCGGCGCGGTCCATCGGAATCAGCACATTGCCCCGCTCCGCCCGGATGCGATTCAGCAGCCGGTCGGCATAGGGATTGCGCTGGTGTTTGACGATCACGTTGAGAGGCCGGCCAATCAGACGCGAAACGCCATAGGCCGAGAGTTCCCAGTTGCCGAAATGCGCCGAGAGCAATATTACTCCGCGGCCCGCCGTGCAGGCCGCTTCGATAAGTTCAATGTTGTTGAATTGAATGAGCTCGTCGAGCTCAGTGTCCGACAGCGCCGGGAAGGCGGTCAGTTCGACAAGTGTGATGCCGAGGTTGCGGTAGGAGTCGCGCGCGATGCGCGCCTGTTCGGCGGGTGAAGCCTGCGGCAAGGCCCGAGCTATGTTCTCACGTGTGATGCGCCGTCGTTTGGCGCTCAGCAGCATCAGCAGGTCGCCGATGCGGCGCCCCAGAAATTGTCGGGAACGACGCGTGAGACGGCGGCTGAGAATGCCGATTGCGGCCAAGATTTGCGTCAGCAGCCACTGAGCCACGTGCTGTTTTCCCCTTTTGTTCCCGGATCAACGCCCCTGCAGGATGTCGGAGCTGTTCGTCGCATCGCCCGGTACAACCTTGGCGTAGCGATTGAACCAATCTTCTTCGACGTTTTCTTCCAGTGCCGTCGAATGGACCAGGGCAAAATTGCCGGCATTGCTCATGTCGACAAACACGAAGGTCACGCCACCCTGTATCTGAGTAAAAGTCCAGATTTCGTAGGGACGCGTTTCCGGGTCGCTGTAGTGGCGGCGGATATCATCCGGTTTGCCGTACTCCAGCAGCACGCGACCGCGGCTGGTCTGCCAACCTTCTTTGTAGCGCAGACTGCCGAAATACGTGTTCGCGTATTCGATGCGCTCTTTGAAATCTTCCCACGCTTCGTTGATTTTTGTGCCGCGGTCTTCGTCGCGGACATCCCATTGCTGAAACAGAAAACGCGCCCGTGCGCGATCTTCCGTCAGCCGCTCCCAAACGGCTACTTCGTTGGGACTGGCCAGCACGCGAAACTGCTGCCATGTTCGCTCCAGCTCACTCGGCGACATCGTAGCGAACTCGCTTGTTTCAAAACGCTCATCCACACTTGCAAAGCGCTCCTGCTCCGGCGGCCGCTCGGGATTGACCAGATAAAAACGCTTGGCCGTTTCCGTCTGCAACTGATTTTCGCCGTCCAGAATGCCGATATTGACGTAGTACATGCCGCTCGGCAGCGTGTCCACCGGCAGTGAATGCGCCAGCACCTGAGCGTTGCCTTTGGCCGTGTGATTGTTGATTATCCGCATTTTTTCCGTGCCGTCCGACGCCAGAATGCGGTAGCGCGCCGTAAAACCCGTGCTCAGAAAGCGAGCGCCGTTGTACACTTCCACATAGGTCTTCAATTGCGGGCTCGTCCCGGACAGGATCTGGGATGCCGAGGGGACAACATAAAAAGATGAGTGCCGGAACACGGAGTTGTAGCGCGCCGTGTCGTCCGGCGTGATATTTTCAATGGTGTTCGCAAGGATCGGCGTGCTCATGTGGATGCGATTGTCGTCAAACGTCGGCACCTGCATCGGCACTTTGACGATGGTGGAATCATCCGGAAAACGCAGGTCCTTGATCGTGATCGCGGCTTCGTAACTGCCCGGCGGCAGCAGGAAAGATTTGATTCCGTTCAGGTCTGTCAGGTAGGGCGGATCAGCCGACTCGCTGCGGTGTTCCACGATCCAATGGAAAGCCAGTTCGCGCTTGGCTTTTGTCCCGATATCCACGCGAATGTAAACCTCGCCCATATAGCCGCCGTTTGGTGCGGGCTGATAGTTGAGCGATGAATCGGGGATCGAGTAAAATACCTCGCAAAAATTGTTGGATGCATCGTAGCGGAAAAACGCCGCATCGATACTTACCAAAGGCAGATTTTTTGCTTGGCATCGGGTCGCCAGCGCCGCGTCGACGAGCAACCCAAGAGTGCAAAAGAGCGCCAGGGCCAGGCCGGTCTGGAATCGGGAACGTGCCGTAATACGCATGAGAAACTCTCCTTAAAAAAATTGCCGCTGACTTTGCGGACAGCGGCAATTTTCATACATCCCTGATGACTAAACAGCCGAACGTCAGTTGAGGTCCACACCGATGCTAACGCGGTGAACGACGTCAAAATTGGACATCGTCGAGATCGCGTAGTCGAGCTGACCGCTGAAACCGCCGCCCACATAATTGATACCAAGACCGCCGGACAGACCGAGCTCATCGTGGTTCGCTTTGTAGCCGCCGCGCAGAGACAGCAGCTCGTTCCACGTGTACTCAGCACCGACGTTGAATTGCTCGGGCGTGTCGGACAGCGTGACGAAATCTACCGCCATAAGCAGCGCGTGTTCGCGGACTTCGCCTTCCTCGTAGGACATGCCAAAGAAGTTCTCGAGCACGTCGGCCGCCAGACCGGCGCGGAACGACAGCGGCAGCGAATACGGGTTTGACAGAAGCGTAGCATCGCTCGGACGACGGTCCAGCACCGGCTCTTCTTCAGCCTGGAAAATCAGATCCTGGCCGGAGTAGTTGAAGTCGGAACCGAGGTTGTTGATCGAGAAACCGAGCTTGATGCCGTTGATGCCGGTGTCGTACATCGTACCGACATCAAACACCATGCCGCCGCTGGACACGGAAGAGAAACCCTCTTCCACGTATTTGGCGGTGACGGCAAAGGAGAACTGATCGGTCAGGTATCCGCCGAAGGTTGCGCCCACGGCGATGTCCTCACGCGAGTAGAACGACCCGGTGCCGTCCGGATCCAGCAGCGTCGTGATTTCAATGTCGCCGCTGCTGAAAGTCGTGACGCTCACCGCGGCACGAAACTGATCGCCGACCGGCAGCGAAGCCGCGACGAAGTTGTGCGAAAAGTCGGCGAACCAACTTGTGTACGAGAAGCTGGCCGAGACACCTTCCAGATCGGCGATACCCGCCGGGTTCCAGAAGAGAGCGGTCAGGTCGTCAGCAACGCCTGTATACGCTCCACCCATCCCGACCGCACGTGCGCCTACTTCCATTTTCAGGAACTGACCGCCCGCCGCACCGACCTTTTTGAAGTCGGTACCGGAAGAAGCCGCCGGCCCGCTCTGGGCAAGTGCTTCACCGGTGCCGGCGCACACTACGGCAACGCACACGATAGAAAGAAAAAGTCTTTTCATGGAGAACTGCTCCCACCTTATCTGTTGTATTGCTTTGTTTCAACGTCAGGCGACTCCGCGACCGCAGTCGCGGAGCCGACTTTGCAGACTATCGATTAGCGAGCCACGTTCCGGAAGCCACCAGTGACAACCGAGAACTTCACGATGGTAGAAGCGCCGTTGGGTGCTTCCACATGTGCAACAAGGGTTTGCGAACCAACGCGCTGGCGACCGTCGCTGAGCAGATCCCACACGGCAAAGGCGCGCGTGCCGGACTCTTCGCCCGACGCACCGTCAACGTGGTCGATCGTGCGGATCAGGTCGCCGTTAATCGTGTAGATCGTGATCGTACACTCTTGCGGCAGGTGCGTAAAGTAAATTTTACCCTGGTCGGTCGTGGGCTGGCCGATGTGCGTTACAACGTAGGGATTCGGTACAACTTTGACCTGCTCAAGCAGTCCGTCCGTGTACTCGCTCAGTTCAGGCAACATTTCGTTGATCTTGAACTGAACTTTTGCGCCCGGAAGCGGCAGGCCAAGGCCACCGCCGAAGGTCGAGAAGCGCACGACGTCGCCGGCTTCAAAGTCGGTCGTCGGAGCATTCTCAATACCTTCCCAGCTGTCGCTCGAACGGCGACCGCGTTTGTTGGCAAAGTCGAGACCGAACTCGACGCCGCCAACCACGAAGAAGTGCGTGAAGTCAATCGTGTGTTGTCCGTCGATGGACGTTGCGGACAGATAGTAGCGACCCTGCGTACCAACCGGGCAACCCGTGTTTTCACAGGCGGCCTGATTGCGACGATCGATAAGGCGGTCGGACTCGCGGCCGTCAACCCAGCCATAAGCCGAGAGGTTGTAGTTGCCAACTTCGACGTTACGCGGATCCGGGTAAGGCAGATCAGCCGTGTCGGGCTGACCCGTCGTCACATCGATCGTAAAGTACTGCGAAGGCAGCGGAATCGACTGATGTCCCATTTCACCGGGATAGCTGACGGCGACCGATTTAGTTTGCGACACCGGACGATCGTAGGAGATCACGTTGCGCACGCGCATCGTCAGCCATGTGAGTTCAAAAGTGTGCGTTTCCGTCTGGCCGCCGGACTGGTTGACGGTAACGTCAACGCGTTCGCCCGAGCCGCCCGGCAGGAATTCAACTTCGTAGATACCGGGGCCGTTGTTGAAGCTCTCAAAACGACCACCCTGTCCCGTCTGCATCAGGGAAACCTGATCGCTGAAGGTGACGTTGGCATTGGCATCGCCGTTGACAATCGTAGCGTCGAAGGCGCGGTAGCTGCCGCCGAACTGCTGCATGTAGTGGTCGAATCCAAAGGCAAATGTACCGCCGATGAATTGATCCGGGCGCCAGCGCGTGTCGCGCGTATTAAACGCACCGCCGCGGGCCAGAATCGTAGCGTTCGTCACATCCTGAATACCGACGCTGAGCGTGTCCGTCGCAACGTAAGCCGCGCCGTTTTCGGAGTAGGAACCCAGGATGAAGCTGTTGCGGCCGTTGAAGTTGTAAGCGGGATAGCTGGCTACAACGCGATCTTCAGTCAGGTCGCGAATCGTAATGTCGCGAGCATATAGACCGGTGTTGTCGTAGCGGCGCTCATTCGTGCCGTCCGGATCGCGGAACACGAGGCTCACGCCCAACCAAACGGGTTCGAAGGTTACTTCAAAGGTATGACCGGAATACAGTTGAGCCAGACGCTCGTAGTCGAGAACGTCGAGGCGGAAGTTGTACAGACCGCCCAGCAGGACGGAGTCTTCCGGCGTAATTATAAACTCGATGTCGGCGTCTTTGCGAGCGCGCGGAGCCAGGGGCAGAGTCGCAATCTGGTTGCGGCCGCGAATACGCGAGTTGAATTTACCCGGCGTTCCCTGGTTGAAGTCGCCTTCGTCAAAGGCAAGCATGCTGTAGAAGTAGTCGACATTGTTGATCAGCTTTTCCGTCGTCGCGATGTCGTCGGTTACCGTCACCACGCCGTCGCCGTTGTCGTCACCGACGTCAATAAAGCGGAAGCCGGACGTTACGCTGTCCATCAGCGTAATGACGTACTCTTTGGCGTCCAGACGGTCGCCGATATCGGCGAAGGTTGCAACGCCGGTACCGCGGCGGATAAACTGATACAGCGAGTCCGCCACGCCGTCGTCATTGATGCCCGGCAGGTTTTCACCCGGAGCCACTTCAACCGTACCGATGAAGATGTCGCGCAATTGCTGCGCGCCGTTGCCGGACTCATCGATGGAGCGGAAGAAGCTGTACCAGGGACCGGTCGGGATCGGAAGGAAGCCGTTCGTATTCCAGTTGGGATCATCGTAAGCCTCAACCCACACCGGTACGGTTCCACCCTGCGGGATGGTTATCGCCGGGAACAGACCGTTACCGAAGCGCGCAACCCGATATGTGCGCGAAGCCTGGTCAAGTCCAAGCACGACCATCGAGTCGATTTGCGGTGCAAGTTCCGTGCGCGGATTGTATACCAGCACGCCATCAATGGGCTTTTTCAGGAACGGTGTCGGCACCGTGAACGATGCAATTTCTTTCCAGCCCAGCGGACCTTTGCCACGCGAGTACTCGAGTGAAGGAGCTTCCTGGCTGACGCTGAACGTGTCGAGGTCGAGACGACGAGCACGATAAAGACGATAACCGAAGAAATCAAGACCGTCTTCCAGCGAGTCGACCGAAAGCTCGGACAAGCTGTCCCAGGTAACGATCATACCGTTGTCCAGCGGCTGCCACTGGAGGCGGTTGGCCACCGGCGGTACCGGCGCGCGGAAGTTGTCATCGTAAACCGTCTGTGCAAACTTGTCCTTGCGAACCAGTTCGGCAAGGTCTTCTTCCGAACCGTCGGGAACCGTGCGGCGCGCGGCGTCCGTGGAGGCCGAACCGATGATCAGACCAACAACCACCGACGCCGTATCGCCGGGACGGAGGTTGAAAGGACCGGTTGCCATCAGGAAGCGTTTGTCACCAGCGTCGGAGTCGCCGTCGCGGATCTGAGCGGCCATAAAGTCGTAGCGCTCTTCATCGCCGGTCGGGTCATTCTGAATAACCCAGTTGCGGAAGGTAACCAGACCGAGCTGCTCGTCGTTGTCATAGAATTTTTTATCCGTGCGCAGGAAGCCGTCAACGTCTACAGCAGGACTTTCAAGGAAGTCAAAGCCGATATAGCCGAAACCGGCGCCGTTTTCACCACGGTTGCCTTCGGACCATTGAACGGCCAGGTCAAGCGTGGGATCTTCTTCGTAGAAGCGCGTGCGGTCGTTGTCGGCGCCGTTGCGCTGGTTGGCGCGCGGTGCAATGTCCATGTCCATGGCGGGAGCCATGAAACACTCAAACAGAGTGTCCTGCGAACGGTTGATGATTTTGTAGGACAGGAACATAAAGTCCTTGTAATCCCCAAAACCCCAGGAGTAAATGGTCTGTTCAAAGTCGAGGCGCATCGGGTAACCGCGACGGCGGCGCGATTCGCGACCACCTTCGTACAGCGTCAGGTCCGTGTCTTTGAACACACTGACGATGTCTTCCTGCGAAATGAAAGCCGGACCTTTCGGATAAGCGTCGCGGTTGCGATCATCTACGTCGTAGATGTAGCGGCCCAGATAGCGGTCGCGCTTCAGCGTTTCATTTGCTTCAGTGTCCCAGATCGGCCAGTTCGGGCCGTCGCCGGCGTCGAAAGGCTCACCTGTCGAAAGATCGAAGTCCGTCGAGAAATACGTGCGGTATTTCGCGATGTTGTCCACGTCGTTGATGATGCCGTCGCCGTCCTCGATGCGGCCGGGCGACATCCAGGAAAGACCGGAGTTCGGGTTGTAGGAGATAACGACGAGTTTGCTGAGGTCGGTTGCGCCTTCGAGGCGTTTCAGCGCTGCAAACCAGACACCGCCGCCAAAGATGTAGGCATTGTTGCTGTTGCGCGGCCAGAAACCGCCGCCGGAGTTACCGGCCACGTTCAGACCGAAGATACCGTAGTTGGTCGTGTAGAACTGGATGTTGCTGATCGTGTTCTGTTGCAGATCGAAGAGCGAACCCCGACGCTGTATCTGATCGCCGGTACCCTTCTTCGTGCTGACGGCCGTAGCGGCCAGTGCGGATTCGGCCATAAAGCCGAATACGACGAGGGCCAGGGCAGTCGTCAGAAGTTTGAAAGTTTTCATGCGTTGATGTTCTCTATGGTTAATGTTGATGATTATCAATCCATCCTGCTGTCAGAGAAAGGCGGCCGCAACCGAGTGAGCGGCGGCCGCCACGGGCTTCCGAATCAGAAGTACAGGATCAAGCCGAAGCTCACCGTACGCGGGTATTGATAGTTGCCGCGCAGTGACTGGAAGTCGGAAACGAATTGCTGGTACGACTGGAACTTCTCTTCCTGCGTGATAACACCGTCCAGATTGACATCCGACTCTACGTTGTAGAGGCGATTGCCGAAGGAGTCGTACTGATCGGCACGAGCGGCGCGCGGGTCGGAGTCTGCATCGCGGTAGAATTCCACCGACGAGAAGTCACCAACTTTGCGATCCAGAACGTTGCCGTCGTTGTCCGGGCTGCCCGTACGCGCATAGTAGCCGGTCGCCACTGTGCGGTTCGTGATGTTGAACACGTCGACAAACAGGGTCAGACGCGTGTTGCCCAGGCTTTCGCCAAACAGGTCTTTCAGCGGAATGTCGCGCTGGATGCGCGTGTCGATACGCCAGAAGTCAGGCTGGCGCTCACCGTTGTATTCGCCGATCTGCTCGCCGGCGCGGTTGAGACGCGTGTAAGGCGTACCGGAGGAATAATCACCCGTGAACGTCAGACGCGTGTGCTCGAGCACTTTCAGCCCGCCGATCGTCGGACCTTCGCCGTCACGCCAGATCAGATCCAGCGAGGAATTGATGCGATGGCGGATGTCGAAGCTCAGGTAGTATTCCGTCAGCGGGAAGGTGCGCAGGCTGTCCGTGAAACCGTCGGTACCGCCCGTTACAATGAGCGAGTAGTTGGTACCGGTGGCGGACGACGTACCGCGCGCCTGTGACAGCGTGTAGTTGGCCGAGAAACCGATATTGTCATTCACCGGCAGTTTGCGATAGGTCAGCTCGATACCACGCGAGTTGCCGTATTCAGCAACCGAGTAGACCGAGTACGGCACCGGCGTCGCCGGGACGTAGGTGATACCGGTCATGTTGAACATGTCGCGGTAGTACGCCGTTACGTCGAACGCCATGTCGTCGGTAAACTGTCCGTTGTAAGCAACCTGATAAGCTTTAACCGTTTGCGGTTCCAGGTTCGGGGTACCGATGATCTGGTTACCGCGCAGCAGGTCGGTGTTGAATGCATCGTAGAAGTTGTTGAACGTCGGACGCTGGTACTGAACCGTGTAGCTCAGGCTCAGGTTCGAACGATCCGTCACCGGGTAGGCGACGCTCAGACGCGGGCTGACGCGGATGCGCGTCGGCGAATCTTCGAAGAACTCAGGTGCGCGAACTTTATCGACGATCGACACAAAGGAGTCGATGCGCGTGCGAAATTCGGCGTTCGGAGTCATGAAGTCGAGGCGTACGCCCGGCGAGAAGATGATGCCTTTGTACTTGATCTGATCCTGGATGTAGATAGCTCCATCCATCGGCTCATAGGGCTGCGAGGTCAGTTCGCGTACGTCGGGATCTTCTGCGTAGAAGTTGCCGCCCCACTCCGACGTGTAGATGTCGTAGAAAGGCTGGTCGTTCCACGGCAGCGAGTTCTGGTGACGCTCAAGCGAGAAGAGACGAAGCTCAAATCCGGCTTTCAGCGTGTGGTTGAAGTCGTTGATGTCGAAGATCGAAGTGTAGTTACCATCGACCTGGAAGTACGTCGAAGTACGGAAGTCAAGAGCGCGCTGGTTGCCGTGCGTCACGAAGTAGTCGTTGCCGCCCGTGGTCAGCTGCTGCAGACCGTAGGGGTTGAACGTACCGGTATTGTTTTCACCGCCTTCGATATAACCCGTGATCGGGTTGCGCACCGGGCGAACGCCCGAGAGCAGACCGTCTTCCGTCAGCGTCGTGGCTTCCGTCTCGGCAAAGTTGTCGAGAATGCGGTCCGGCTGGTTTTCAACAACGACGTTGCCTTCCGGATTCGTGAAAATCGTTACTTCGTCAACCGGCTCCCAGAGCTCAATATTTCCGAGCAACGTCGGGTCGTCAAAGCTTTTGCGTTTGTTGATTTCCTGGCGACGCGAGTTCCACGAGAACGCCAGCTCGTAAAAGCTGCTGTTCGTGATCGTGTGGCTCATGCGAGCGTACAGCTGATTCAGCGTCAGGTTGACAACGGCCTGTTTGGCCACGCGCTCCGGCACGTCGTTTGTTGTGCCGTCGGGGAACAGAGCTGTATCGTCGACGTAAAGCCATTGCCAGGACGAGCTCTCCAGCGAGGTAGCGCCATAGGTGCCGCCCAGCTGCAGGCGAATGTCATTCGTCAAACCGATGTCAAAACGACCGGTGATGTTGCGAACCCACGATCCCTGGTCGGGACGCTGGCCGAGGTTGTTGCCGATCGGGTCGTACACTTCAAGGCCCGCGCCACGGAATTCATCCGCAACGTAGCGACCCGAGATGTAGAAAGTCGTTTTGTCGAGCGCCGGAATCGGACCGCCGACGCCAAATTCGAAGGTATTGCTGTTGCTGGCCTGCGCCTGTGCACCGTTGTCGGCTTTGCCGTACAACGCTTCGGCGTTGGTACGCCAGCGCGCGTGGCCTTCGTAGCGGTCCGTACGGCCGGCTTTCACCACCGTATTTACAACACCGCCAATGGCGTTGCCGTATTCCGCGCCGAGACCACCGGTCACAACTTCTACCTGTTCGGTCGCAAACGGGCTGATCGTCGGCTGATCGTTCAGGCCGACGGCGCCGCCGGCGCCGGAGAATTCATCGTTAACGTTGAAACCATTGATACGAACCTGCGTGTGCTCGGCACGTTGACCGCGGATGTTAAACCCGCTGCCGCCGGCCTGAACACCGGCCGAACGCGTCACAGCGCCGGCGATGTTGTCACGCGGAATCGACGTGGCCTGATCACTGCTGATCGCCCGCGACGTACCGATCTGGTCGTTCTTGACAAGAACATTGCGATCGGCGACAATAACAACGTCATCGGTTGTTACGCCTACCGCCACCATTTGCACTTCGATTTTGGTCGTCTGGTCGGGATTGACCGTCACATTGGTCAGCTCAAAGTCAGTATAACCAGTGTAGGTCACGTCGACATTGTAAGTACCGGCTTCCACCTTTACAATGCGAAATTTGCCGCCAATACCCGCGACCGCTCCCTGAGATGTACCGCGCAAGCGCACTGTGGCGCCAACTAGCGGTTTGCCATCCTTGCTGTCCACAACCATGCCTTCGAGCACACCGTAAATACTGGCATAGCTCAGCGACGGTACGAAGAGGACGGCAACAACCAGGATGAGTAACCTTTGCAGCATAGGTCCAGCTCCTTCAGTAAATAAATGAACGCCGCCGATTCGGAGGATCACTCGAGGCTGCGGCCAGGACGTTCAATGGTTCATTGAAATATGTCTGTATGTTTTTCTCTGAGTTTTTTTGGCGGTTTTTTTTTGAAACCGCACCGAAACTTCGCGCGTACCACTGCGTCATTATTGGCACAACTGCAGCCCATCAGGGCGCATCAATACTCAATCGGCATAACGCAATGCCGGTTCAGTACTCGCGAAACTCCAGCGTAGACAATGCCCTTTACCAAAAGGTTACATTGCGATAACCACTTCGCGCAGCACTGAAACCAAACAAAATCACACCATCTCCGTGGGCTCTTCATCAACGGAAACGGCTCAGAAATTCTGGTTCACTTCTTCTTCATGCGGCGTTAAAAAACGCGAAAGATAGACAAGAAAGCGCAAATAATGAACTTTCTTTTGACTTGACAGGCAGTGGATGTGTTGTAGCCGGCCGCCTAAACGGTCATGAACCGCCCCTGGTTCCCGCCTGGCGCTAATTTTACGTCAACGTGCAATGGTAATGCCGATACCGTTCCGAGTTTGACCGTCCGATATCGTGCAGTAATATACTCCGTCCAGAAGCTGAAAATTTTCCAGCGACAGCGCCAGGTCCGTCTGTCCGGCATTGACGCGTCCTTCGTAGAGCATCCCGAGCCTGCGACCTATGCGATCAAAAAGTTCCACGCGCACGGCAGCGCCGCGTTGTGCGTCCACGCGCAGCGTGCACTCCGACTGCACGGGATTCGGAAACACCTCCAGACTGAAAGGCTGAACCGCCGTACGCACCGTCGGCGAATCCACCGAAGCAATCACGTCGCTGAGCTCGTCGGCCGGAAAACGCAGAATAATGACCGAGTCCAGCTCCGGTGCTTCGCCTTCAAGACGTAGACCAGGTCGGTCGCCCTGTTGCCAGGCGATGTACAGATGCTCGTCCACAAAACCGGCTATCGATCCGTACAGGCAGTCCTTGCCTTCAGGCGTCAGATCCTGTGCGACCGACCATTCGCCGGGATTAATCTCGCGTGTCAAATAGACGTGACCAAAAAGCGCATCTTCAATCGAACCGCCGTCGCGGTTCAAAGTCGTCATGTCGCCGTTTTTCACCGAGGTGTAAACGCAATATGCTTTGTTGTCGGCGTCGAAGGCCAACTGCGGAAAGCGAGTGTAGTTGGTGGCCGCAGCCGTTTCAACGAATACGCCTTCGCCGTCCCACAACTCGCCGGCCGGACGGCCAATTTGCGTGTAGCCGTCTTCGCCCGCAATCTTATGTGCCAACCCGTACTTGCCGAAGGCCGTCGTGTCGACATAGATCGTGTCGCGTCCGTCGCGCACAATTTCACCGCCATTACGCGATCCGACGCCTGAGACGTAAACCCGCAGCAGCGGGAACACGACGTGAACGCGCCCCGTACCGTCTATCTTGACGTCGATGTCGGCGCCGGGAGCAAATACTGTGTCGCTGACAAAAGCTGCCTGCCCCTGGACGTTGCCGCGGTCGTTGAGACGTGTAAACGTCGGTTCCATCAGCGTGGTAAGATTCTGCCAGCTTTCGCCGTTGTCGCTGGAGCGACGCATGTGCAGACGGAAAAAGCGGTCCATGTAGACCAGGACGGCGTCGTTGTTATGCGCGTCAAAGGCCAAAGCGTCAAACTCGACGATGCGCGGTCCGGCGCCGTCCGGCGCAGCTGAACTCGTCAAGGCTTTCTCGGTTGTCCAGTTTGAGCCTTCGTCATCAGATTGCACGTAGTAAATGTGGCGCTCCTTGGAACCGGACACATAGGTGTACACCATGTGCGTACGGTCCTGCGCCCCAACGGCGGTACGCGGGAAGAACGTGGAAAGCGGCGCGGCGGGAAGCGTCTGGAACGATTCTTCGCGCAGCTTGCTGTTTTTCGAAAATTGTGCGGGCGTGTGCGAGGAAATTCCGACCGTTCCGTCGGAATACACGGCCATATCGGGCCAGCCGGCGTTTGCGAACTCAACGCGCTGCCAGTCGCTAATGCGCTCCATCGCATCGTCCGTCAGGTCGTAGAGTGTGTAGTAGCTGCCGCGCGTGTCACTGCCCTGCTCGTCAACCGCGCCCATCCAGACAAGGCGCAGCAAGTCCTGATCGGCACTGTAGTCGAGTCTGTAAGAAAGGGAGTGTTGTGTCTGCCGGTGAAAGTAGGTGTGGCCCGCTGAAACGGTGCGTTTCTCGGCCAGAAGTGCATCGCCGGTCTCTTTGGCAAAACCGCCGACGGGATCGGCGCTGAGAACAAACATACATGTCAAAGCCGACAGCGCCGCCAGGCCGAAGACGGGCGCCAGACGCATTTCAGATTTTGTCATTCGAATGTAAACTCCGATCCGACTGTCTTTCGATCTTCCCACTGTTTGTCAGCTTGCGTGCCGAGTACAGCGGCGCGACTTTGTGGTGCCTGCCGCTCCGCACACCATGAGAATTCGGCTGCGTGCCGCATCCTCAGCAGATACACCAGAGTTCACGAAATTCCTAAAATTTTCCTTAAGAAAAAAGCTCTTTACATTTCGCTGCATCGGAACTTCGTCGTGAGCTACGTGGTTCCGCCCCTGGCACGCATCGGCGCCGGAGGAAGTTCGACGACGCATTCGGTGCTTCTTTCGTCCCCGCCCCGTCCGGCCTCAAACCCCGACCGCATGGGAAATGTTTGTGCGGGGTGAAACCAAATCGGGCTCAGCTTGATCATATTGGGACGCAGATTGGTCGAACTCCCAAGTGTTTGATGGAGAGCGGAAATATGTATAATTTATGGGTTAACGATTTTTTACAATCGTGCTAAGTTGCATTTCAGAACGTGCCGCACTCCTGCTTGCGGGACCGCGACGCAGACGAAACGAAGGTTTGCACGGCGGCTTGATTTCAGCGGCCAACAACACTACGACACTACATCTTTGGTTTCCTAAACTTCATTATTTCTCTTCTTTGGAGCGTGGTTATATGAACATTTCCCGACTACTTTGCGCGGCGTTGGCCGTCCTTGTGGTTTCGGCCTCCGTGAGCGAAGCTCGCCACACCCTGTCCGAAATTCGCGCCAAAACGGCCCTCAAAAACGTCGACGACCCCGGCGTCGTAAGCTCGATGAAAACCAACAAAGGCGCGACCGACCGCGTGCTTGGACTCGACGCTACGATTTTCGATTCGCTCGAAAACGGGTTCTCCTACTACAACAACACTCAGTCGCCCCTGCGCTACGACCCGAACACGGGCATGCTCGTAACGGTCCTGCGCGGCGGTATTCCCGGTGATCCCGTTTTCAATCGCAACCGCGGCTTCCTGCGCTTTTCGGATGATCTCGGTGAAACCTGGTCCGATTCCTACGGTCCGTTGCAGGATCCCATCGATCCCGTACAGGATTCGCTGCGTTACCCCAACGTCGCGGTGTACTCGCCCGACGGCGCGACCAGCGTTGACGATCTGACCTTTATCCACTCCTACCCCTACGTCAACGGCGGCTGGGGTCAGTACGGTATCGGATTTACCTTCGGCAACGAACTGCAGCCCTTTTCCTTCCCGGTTGCTCCTCTTGCAATCGACGGCGAAGAATACGACTGGCTGCCCAACACCTGTCTGACGATCGCGCCCGACGGCTTGACCGGCATTGTTTTTGTTCCCCTTGATTCGCCTGAGTTTGCACACCCGGAGAACAACAATAACATCGGTATGATCAAGTACAACTGGGCCGAAGACGACGAGCCTGTCGGTTCGGTCCCCGAGCCCTTCCAGTCCCTCGTTTTTGACGAACCCGTCGACGTCGGTACGACGGCCGCCGAAGACCTGCGTACCAACCGCCTGATTCAGGTGGGTTGGGACGAGAACGACGCCCTGTACGTCGGTGTGATCGGCGAACTGCGCGCCAACGGCAGCGCCGCCTGGGACGTGCCGATGATCATCAAATCGACCGACTTAGGCGAGACCTGGTCCGAGTGGGACTTCCTCCCCGAGCAGGATTTCGTCGACTACCTGAACAGCATCGGCGCTATCTTCCCGACCAACAGCGACTACTTCCTGCTCGGCCAGGACATGCACGTCGTCGGTGAAGACCACGTCGTCATCGTCTGCTCGCTCGTTGAAGGCGTTGAGTCCGACAACGAACTGGACCGCATTCTCGAATTCGAATACAACAGCGGCGAATGGACCATCCGTTACGTCGGCCCGAACACCGGCCGCTTCCAGTCTTTCTTCCACTCGCAGGAAGAATTCGACACCAACGACGGCCAGCAACCGCAAACGCTGCCCGACATCCAGGTGTCGATGACCGTTGACGGTGAGCATCTCGTGGCGAAGTGGGTTGACCTCGTTCCCTACACGGTGCTTATCGATGGCGAAGAAACGGAAATCACGTCCTACGACATTTTCTTTGCTACCCGCGCCGTCGGCAGCAACGAGTGGGGCCCTGCCGTCAACGTGACGAACAGCATCTTCCACGAGAAAGTCACGTGGATCCCCGACATCCTCCCGAGCCTGAGCGAGATTCCGCTGATCACGAATCGCACGAACTTCGCCGTCAACACCTGGTTGAACGAGCAGGAAGCTCCGGATGACAGCCTGAACCTGAACGTCGCACAACGCATGATCTTCGCGAACCAGCACGTCATGTACACGAAGCTGAACCTGAGCGGCATTAGCACCGGTGTTGGCGAAGGCGGACAATCTCTGCCGAAAGCCGCCAACGTCACGGTTGCTCCGAACCCCGCGACCAACGTTGCGCACGTCAGCTTCGAACTTCCGAACACGGGCCACACGACCGTCAGCGTCTTTGACCTCTTCGGCCGTAAAATCGCGACGATTCACGACGGGCTCATGCCCGCCGGCACGCATTCGCTCGAATACAATGTTAACGGCAGCTACAGCGGCACCTACTTTGTGCAGGTTACGCTGGACGGCGTTAACACGTCCGAGAGCTTCATGATCACCCGTTGATCCTGACGACTTAAAGACGGTATAGATATAAACAGCCGCTTCATCCCTGAGATGGAGCGGCTGTTTTTTTTGGTGCTGATCCAGGATTATCCTTGCCTGAGGCGCTCACACGCCGGCTGGAATCAAACGCACGGTCATTCTTTGGAGCAGCATGCCCGCGTGGCTTTTTCTGACCTTTTTGTTTGCCACGGAGCTGGAAGTGGAAAGCCGCAGTACCGACAATAAACAACATTCAACACGCCGCGCGGAGACGAGCAGGAGGAAACAGCAAGCCCCGGCACAGCCGGAGGCGCGGCGCTCAAGGCCGGCAGCCGCGCAGGTAATGAGCGGCGCAACCGGCACTTAAACAATCAACTTCACCGAACTCCCGAACAGACGCCTACACTTCTCCCCACATGCGCAAAAGGTTCGCGTAGGCATTGCGAACCCGGCGTGTAGACTCACCGTTGGGCGACGCCTCGGTCAGCTGACTTTGTGCGCTGTTAAGTTCAAACAGAATTTCGCGTTTAAGTGGATCGCGAACAGCGCTCTGCATCCACACCACGGCTGCCGTGCGTCGCCCGCGTGTAACTTCGGCGACTTCATGTAGAAAATAGGTCGGGTAAACGACCGCATTGCCGCGCGCGAGTTTAAACTTCTGCTCGCGTCCGAAAGCGTGAATGTTAAGTTCGCCGCCGTCGTAATCCTCGGGCTCATCCAGGAAAATGGTCATCGACATATCGCTTCGCAGCGGCGATTGATTGCCCATCACCGGCACATCGACATGCGGGCCATAGCTCATGCCGACTTCGTAGCGACTGATCGTAACGTTGGAAAATGCCCGCGGCAGCAGAGCCGCATGGATGAGCGGATAACGACCAATGGCCTGAAAAATCAGCTGCTCGATGGCGGCGCCGTGTTCGCTCTGATTAATGTCCATTTGCAGATTGTTCTTAACATCCTGCGCACCGGGGCCGGCAGTCAGTTTACCGTCGACAAAACGCGCTGACTCCAGGCCGTTGCGAATGCTGTTGCACTCTTCCGACGACAATATTTGATCAAGCTCCAGAATCATTGTAATTCAACTCCGATGTGAATTGTGGGACAGAAGTTAATCGCGTGTTGACAGTTTTGAGCCGTAGCTCCGTGCATCGCGTCGCAGCGAATCCAGATAGGCATCCACGTTCTGCGCCGTAAGTTTAACGCCGATGCCAAGAGCGTCGGGCGGAAGTTTATCACCTTCGGCGTACAACTGATTTAACATGCGCCGCGCGATGCGCGGCTTGTAGTGCCAGCCGTTTTCGTCAAAATTTGCAGAGTCTCGCGTCACGTAAGAACGGCCGTAGAAGCTGTAAACATCCGCCCTGGTATGTTTAACGACCAATGCAATCGCGTCGAAATAACGATCCGAAATACCGTAGCGATCAAAGTAGTCGTACCAACGGTAGTACTTGGCCGGGATAAGAATTTTGTCCCCTTCTTCAAACAGCGACGCAAAATGCAGCAACACCGAATCGGGATACATGGTAAATTTTGAAAATTTGTTCTGTGCACTTGCCTCGAATGAGGTGGGAATAATATGCTCCAGCATCTGATAGCTGGTCGTATCCCAGGCCGTGATTGTGGCACCGGAGTGTTTACCTTTGGCGTGCCGGTACACTTCCCGCATACTCTGGCGCAGCGTTGCGTAGTTTAACAAGCGAATAGTCATGTAGTCGGCCCAGGCGGGCTGACTGAATACCTGCTCAAAGCGCGCCTGTTTGGCGGCTTCCTCTGGATATAATTCACGCGATTTATTCAGCGTAAAACAATCAAAACCACAGAGCACCGCACCGCCGCGCTGTTTAATGCGCTCCAGCAACATGACATTGAGATTGAAGGACGCACCGGCGACTGAGAGATTCATGGAAAACTTGCCGGTGAGCGAGTCCAGGAACCAGGGATCCGCGCGAAACAATCGCGAAGAACCGAGCAGCGCCAGATCGTAGCGATCGCTGTCAAAACGCGCCTTGACAAACTCGGGCGCGTCGTCGTAAAGCAGGTCCACAAAGGCCCCGTCCTTGTTGCGGCAGCCGAGTGGGTCGATGTACCAGTTAAACAGTCCAACAAGTCCCAACAGCACCAGTGCACTGGTAAAAAACCAGCGCAGCCAGCCGGCCGGCGCGGGAGCGGACTTGCGACTATTAGTTGAACTGTTGCTCACGGGCGGAATCGACCCTAAAAGTTAAAGTAGAGGAATTCACTGATGCGACTCATGCAGATGATCGCCACGGCAACCAGGACGGCTCCGACAACTGCCGAGCGCCGATTGAATACGAGACTTGCCGCCAGTTCGTTCGAGTCGCGGAACTTGACCGCCGCCAGCAGCGCCGCCGCCAGAAACAGCAAATATTCGGTTTCGTAGCCCGCGGTTGTGCCGCGCACGTTGGCGAACATCACGCCGAATTCCACGCCGTAATCGCGCAGAAACCCGAGTGGACCGGCGAGCGATTCGCGCAGTACGACGCCCTCCAGCCCCAGCATCCCGCGCAGGATTTTAACGGCATCGCTGAAGCTCGTCGCGCGGAAAAAGACCCAGGTAATGTGTACAAATAAAAACGTCGTACACCAGGCCAGCCAGTTGGGCAGGCGCAGGCCGGCGCGATTCCACCAGCGGTGTACAACCAGACCCGCGCCGTGCAGAGCGCCCCACATGACAAATGTCCAGCCGGCGCCGTGCCACAGACCGCCAAGCAGAAAAGTCAAAAACAGGTTTCCCCAGGTCCGCGCCTCGCCATTGCGATTGCCTCCAAGCGGAATGTAGACATAGTCGCGCAGGAAGCGCCCCAGCGTCACATGCCAGCGTCGCCAGAAGTCCTGCAGGTCGAGCGCTTTGTACGGCGCAGCGAAGTTGACGGGCAGTTTGATGTTAAACATCAGCGCCGCGCCCATCGCCATGTCCGTGTAACCGCTGAAGTCAAAATACAACTGCAACGTGTAAGCCAGGCTGGCGACCCAGGATTCAACAAAGGTGACGCTTGCGGCCACATCGTAAGCATTGGTCGCCCAGATGGCCAATGTGTCGGCTACCACAACCTTCTTAAACAATCCGAGGCTGAAGAGGAAGACTCCGCGTGCGATGTTCTCCGTGTCGAGCGCGCGGCGGGACGCATCGGCAAACTGCGGCATCATCTCACTGTGATGCACAATCGGCCCGGCAATCAACTGCGGAAAATAGGTGACGAACAGCGCATAGTTGAAAAAGCTGTACTCGCGCGTTTCACCGCGATACGAGTCGACCAGATACGCAATTTGCTGAAACGTGAAAAAGCTGATAGCCAGCGGCAAAACCAGATGCAGGAGCGGCAGGTCGCCTTGCAGAATCCAGTTGAGATTGTCGATGAAAAAGTCGGCGTATTTGAAATAGCCGAGCAGACCCAGGTTGAGCGCCACCCCGCCGATCAGCACCATCCGCCGGTTGTCCGAAGCGGAAGCGCGCATCCTGCCCAGCCTGCCACCGACGTAAAAGTTGAACAGCATGGAGCCGAGTATCAGCGGCAGATAGACGGGATTCCACCAGCTGTAGAACAACAGTGAGGCGGCCACCAGCCAGAGTTTGCCCGCCTGATCCCCCAGAGTGCGATTCAGGCTGAAATAGCCCAGCAAACTGAGCGGCAGGAACGCCAGCATGAAGGTGAAAGAGTTGAATAGCATGTGCGTGCACGCCGGTCGGGCGTCGGCGGGGCCCCGGAGTTTGAAATACTTTCAGGCGCGAAATTAGCGAATGCGCCGCAACCAAAAAATCCCATGCGGCGGTACCGCATGGGATTCGGGTATTTGAATTCGGCATTGCCGAACTATATCGCCAGTCGATTACAGCGCTTCGGCCGGTTCCGTCTCGTCGCTGTCCTGATACTCTTCCAGCGGCGGGCAGGAACAGATCAGGTTGCGGTCGCCGTAGGTGTTGTTGACGCGCGCGACGGAGGCCCAGAACTTGCGTTCGTGCAACCACTCAATAGGCCATGCCGCGGCGGAACGCGGATAGGGACGATCCCAGGTGTCCGCCGTCACGAGAGCCAGAGTATGCGGCGCGTGTTTCAGCACGTTTTCCTCGCGGTCGGCTTCGCCGGATTCGATTGCGGCAATCTCGCGGCGGATAGAGAGCAGCACGTCGCAGAAGCGATCAATCTCGGCCAGGGACTCGCTTTCCGTCGGTTCGATCATCATCGTGCCGGGCACCGGGAACGAGACGGTCGGTGCGTGGTAGCCGTAGTCGATCAGACGTTTGGCAATGTCTTCCACCTCGATGCCCGCGCTCTGTTTGAACTCGCGCGTATCGAGAATCATCTCGTGCGCCACCGTGCCGTTGGCGCCTGTGTAGAGCGGTTTGTACGCTCCGTCGAGGCGCTTGAGGATGTAGTTGGCGTTGAGGATGGCGACTCTGGTTGCATCGGTCAATCCTGCGCCGCCCATCATTTTGATGTAGGCCCAGGAAATTAGGAGGATGCTGGCGCTGCCCCAGGGAGCCGCGGCAATCGGGCTGATCGCCTTTTCTCCGCCGGTTTCGACCAGGGGGTGACCGGGCAGGTAAGGCGCCAGTTTTTCGTTGACGCAGATGGGGCCCATGCCGGGACCTCCGCCGCCGTGCGGGATGCAGAACGTTTTGTGAAGGTTCAGGTGGCAGACGTCCGCGCCGATACGCGCCGGGCTGGTCAGTCCAACCTGGGCGTTCATGTTGGCGCCGTCCATATAAACCAGACCGCCATGCTGGTGCACCGTGTCGCAGACTTCGCGGATCGACTCTTCGAATACACCGTGCGTGGAGGGATAAGTCACCATCAGCGCGGCAAGTTTTTCCGAGTGTTTTTCAGCTTTGGCCCGCAGATCGTCGACATCAATATTGCCGAGGGTATCGCATTTGACCACTACGACCTTCATGCCGGCCATGACGCCGCTGGCGGGATTGGTCCCGTGCGCCGAGCTGGGAATCAGGACGATGTTGCGATGTTCGGCATCGTGATCCTTGTGATAGGCGCGAATGGTCATCAGACCGGCGTATTCGCCCTGCGCACCGGAATTGGGCTGCAGCGACACCGCGGCAAATTCCGTGATAGCCGCCAGATCGTGTTCCAGTTCATTAAATATTTGACGATAGCCCAGGCTCTGCGTCAGCGGCGCAAAGGGATGCAGACCGCCGAACTCACGCCAGGTCACCGGAATCATCTCGGTCGTGGCGTTCAGTTTCATGGTGCAGGAACCCAGCGCGATCATACTGTGCGTCAACGAGAGATCCTTGTTTTCAAGGCGCTTCAGATAGCGCAGCATCGACGTTTCGGAGTGGTACAAACTGAAAACTGGATGCGTCATGAACTCGCTGGTGCGCTGCAGCTCGGCGGGGATACCGCTCTGCGCGCCCGCCACCAATGCGGCGACGTCGAAATCGACGCCGTTGCCGCCTCGCGCGGCGAGGAAAATCCGGAGCAGACGTTCCACGCTTTTCTCGTTGCAGGTCTCGTCGAGCGAAATACCGATACGCCCGTCGCCGAAATAGCGCAGATTCACCTTTGCGGCTTCCGCCTCGCGACGCACGGCCGCGGCGTCCACGCCGTCGGCCGGACGAACAGAAATGGTATCAAAGAAGGCACTGTTCAGAACCGCGTGCCCCTGCGCCTGCAGTCCGTCGGCAAGAGCGACCGTCAGACGATGAATGCGCTCGGCGATGGCCCGCAAACCGCGCGGTCCGTGGTAGACGGCATATGCGCCTGCGATAACGGCCAACAGAACCTGGGCCGTACAAATATTGCTCGTGGCGCGCTCGCGGCGGATGTGCTGTTCGCGCGTTTGCAGCGCCATGCGATAGGCCTGACCGCCCTGCGCATCGACGGAGACACCGATGATGCGACCGGGGATCAGTCGTTTGAATTTTTCTCGCGTCGCAAAAAATGCGGCGTGCGGACCGCCATAACCCATCGGCACGCCGAAACGCTGGGTGGAACCAACCGCGATGTCCGCGCCGAATTCGCCCGGAGGCGTCAGCAGCAGCAGGCTCATCAGATCACAGGCAACTGCGACGTAGATGTGGTGCTCGCGGGCGCGCGTGCAGAATGCATGGTAGTCGGCGATGTTGCCGTCGTCGGTCGGATACTGCAGGATGGCGCCGAAGTAGCTGCCGTCGAACTCAACGGTTTTGTAGTCGCCGAATACCAGTTCAACGCCGATGGGTTCGCAGCGCGTTTCCAGCAAAGCGCGCGTCTGCGGATAGATATCGCTGGAGACAAAGAGGCGTTTGGCATTGGCTTTGACGCGCGTACGGCCGGCGAACATCATGGCCATCGCTTCGGCGACAGCGGTGGCTTCGTCCAGCAGCGAGGCATTGGCGATTTCCAGGCCGGTCAGGTCGACGACCATGGTCTGGAAGTTGATGAGCGCTTCGAGGCGCCCCTGGGCAATTTCGGCCTGATACGGCGTGTACTGCGTGTACCAGCCCGGATTTTCCAGAATATTGCGCAGGATGACGGGCGGCGTAACCGTGTCGTAGTAACCCATCCCGATGTGGGAGGTAAACAGGTCATTTTTGGCCGCGGCCCGGCGCGCGTATTCCAGCAGTTCCGGTTCGCTCATGGCCGCGCCGATATCAAGCGCTTTATCGCCGCGAATTGCCGCGGGGATTGTTTTGTCGATCAGTGCATCGAGCGAATCGATTCCAATGTGTTCAAGCATGGACGCGACGTCCTCCGCAGAAGGTCCTATGTGCCTGTCCACGAAGCGGTCGCGATGCGCAGCCTGTTTGAATTCCATGTCGCTATCCAGATTAAAAATCACGCAGGAAAGAATCGCCGGAAGCCCCTTTGCGCCGGAATCTATGGGCGCGGATGGACTTTTTGTACGAGCGAGCTACTTGTAAGAGCGCATAAGACGGGCATGAACCGGGCAAATTTGATTTGGCGGCACAGTATCTACGTGCACGCAGGCGGCATTGCTTTCGTCGTATATCTTCATTTTAAACCGATCCAGAAATCGATTCCGGAAGAAGCCTATGTCGACCCAATCCCCAACCTCTCTCCTGCAGGACCGCATTCTGATTATGGACGGGGCGATGGGCACCATGCTGCAGCGCCATTCCTTCAGCGAGGAGGATTTCCGCGGCAAGCGTTTCCGGTATCACGACAGGGATCTGCGCGGCAACAACGACATTCTGTGCCTGACGCAACCCGATGCGATTCGCGAAGTTCACCGCGACTATCTGGATGCCGGTGCCGACATCATTGAAACGAATACCTTTTCCGGCACCCGCATCGCGCAGGCTGATTACGGTCTGGAAAACGCCGTCTACGATCTCAACGTGGCGGCAGCTCAGTTGGCACGACAGGCGGCGGACGAATTCACCAGTATGAACCCCGACAAACCGCGTTTTGTGGCCGGCGCGCTGGGACCGACAAATCGCACGGCGTCGATTTCCCCGGACGTCAACGACCCCGGCTACCGCAATGTCACGTTTACCGAGTTGGCGGAAGCCTATGCCGAGCAGGCGCGCGGTCTGATCGACGGCGGCGCGGACATCCTGCTGTTTGAAACACTGATCGACACGCTGAACGCCAAGGCGGCGCTCTACGGCGTGATGCGCTATTGCGATTCTATCGGCTCAAAAATTCCCTTTATGATTTCCGGCTCAATTGTCGATCTGAGCGGCCGGACGCTATCGGGTCAGACGACGGAAGCTTTCTGGTTAAGTGTTAAACACGCGCAGAACCTGATGTCGGTGGGACTCAATTGTTCGCTCGGCGCGCGCCAGATGCGGCCGTTTATTGAAGAACTCAGCAGGATTGCTTCGGTTCCGGTGAGCATTTACCCGAACGCCGGCCTGCCGAATGAATTCGGCGGCTACGACGAAGAACCGGACGACACTGCGGCCATCCTGGCGGACCTGGCGCGCGACGGTTTGTTTAACATTGCCGGCGGATGCTGCGGCACGACGCCCGACCACATCCGCGCGATAGCCACAGCGCTTGAAGGCATAAAACCGCGCAAGGTTAAACAGGCTTCTCCCTGGCTGCAACTCAGCGGCCTGGAACCGCTGACGGTCCACCCGGAGACAAACTTTGTTAACATCGGGGAACGCACCAATGTTGCCGGCTCGCGCAAATTTGCGCGCCTGATCAAAAACGGCGATTACGAGGAAGCGCTGAGTATTGCGCGCAGCCAGGTGGAAAACGGCGCGCAGATTATCGACATCAACATGGACGAAGGCATGCTCGACTCGGAGCAGGCCATGCAGCGCTTCCTGCGGTTGGTCGCCGCCGAGCCGGATATTGCACGCGTGCCGATCATGATCGACTCCTCCAAATGGAGCGTCATCGAAGAAGGGCTGCGCAATGTGCAGGGACGTTCGATTGTTAACTCAATCAGCCTGAAAGAAGGCGAAGACGTTTTCCGCGAACACGCCAACGCCATTCGGCGCTACGGCGCAGCGGTCATTGTCATGGCCTTTGACGAAAGCGGCCAGGCGGACACCTTTGAGCGCCGCATCGAAATATGCCGACGCGCCTATCGCATTCTGACGGAAGAGGTCGGTTTTCCGCCGCAGGACATTATCTTCGACCCGAATATCCTCACTGTCGCCACCGGGATTGACGAGCACAATAATTACGCTGTCGACTTCATGCGCGCCGCGCGCTGGATCAAGGAGAATCTACCTGGAGCTTACGTCAGCGGCGGTGTCAGCAATGTCTCTTTTTCCTTCCGCGGCAACGACACCGTACGCGAGGCAATGCACGCGGCTTTCCTGTATCACGCGATTCGCGCGGGCCTGGACATGGGAATTGTCAATGCCGGCCAGCTGGAAGTTTATGAGGAAGTAGATCCGAAACTACTCGAACTGGTGGAGGATGTTTTATTAAACAGAAACTCCGACGCCACCGACCGCCTGATCACGTTCGCCGAAACACTGGTTAAACAGGATAAAACACAGGCGAAGGAACAGCAAGCCTGGCGCAGCGACTCCGTTCAGGAGCGACTTAAACACGCGCTTGTCAAAGGAATTGTGGAACACATCGAAGCGGACGTGGAAGAAGCGCGCCAGGAATATCCGAGTCCGCTGATGGTGATCGAGGGACCACTGATGGACGGCATGAACGTCGTCGGCGACCTGTTCGGCTCCGGCAAGATGTTCCTGCCGCAGGTGGTTAAAAGCGCACGCGTCATGAAAAAAGCCGTCGCCTACCTGATTCCGTTTATTGAAGAGGAAAAAGCGCGCAGCGGCAACACACAGGCGCAGGGCAAGGTGCTGATGGCGACGGTCAAAGGCGACGTGCACGACATCGGCAAAAACATTGTGGGCGTGGTGCTGGCCTGCAACAACTACGAAGTTGTTGACCTCGGCGTGATGACGCCGAGCCAGAAAATTCTGGATGCGGCGCGCGAGCACAATGTCGACATCATTGGATTGAGCGGCCTGATTACGCCTTCGCTGGACGAGATGATGCACGTGGCGCGCGAGATGGAACGCACGGGCATGGACCTGCCGCTGCTGATCGGCGGCGCCACGACTTCGCGCATTCACACGGCGGTAAAAATTGCGCCGAATTATTCCGGGCCGACGGTGCACGTACTTGATGCTTCACGCAGTGTCCCGGTCGTCAACAAGTTGCTTTCGCGCACGGAGCGATCGAACTACATCAAAGGCATCGAACTCGAATACGCGGAGCTGCGCGAGCGCCACAGCCGCAAACGCGACGGCAAGAAACTGCTTTCGCTCGACGAGGCGCGCGCGCGGAAGTTTGAGGCTGTGTTCTCGGCGACAAACATAAAAAAGCCCAAAAAGGACGGCGTTCAGGTCATGCGCACTATCGACCTGAAAAAGCTGCGAGGTTATATCGACTGGACCCCGTTTTTCCTGACCTGGGAGCTGCGCGGGCGCTACCCCGCCATCCTGCGCGACAAAACGGTCGGCCAGGAAGCGCAACAGCTGTTCGACGACGCCAATGCCATGCTTGATGAGATCGTGAATGGCGGACTACTGCAGGCGCATGCCGTCATCGGTTTGTTCCCGGCCAACTCGGTCGGAGATGATATTGAAGTGTATGCCGACGACGAGCGCTCGGAGGTTCGCGGCGTTGTTCATACACTTCGTCAACAGGGCGCCAAGGTGGAGGGCGTGGCCCAATTGGCTCTGGCCGACTACATCGCGCCGAAAGACGGTGGACAAAGCGACTATATCGGCGCTTTTGCGGTAACGGCCGGCGACGGCGTGGACAAGCTGGTCCGGCGCTACGAAGCGGAGCACGACGACTACCGCGCGATCATGGTAAAAGCACTGGCAGACCGACTGGCCGAAGCGCTGGCGGAGATGATGCACGCTCAGGTCCGCAAACATCTGTGGGGCTACGCGCCGGCGGAAGCGCTCAGCAATCATGACCTTATTCGCGAAAAATACCAGGGAATCCGACCCGCACCGGGTTATCCGGCCTGTCCGGACCACACTGAGAAAGAAACGCTGTTCCAGCTGCTGGATGCGCAGGAGCAGATCGGCGTGGAACTGACGGAGAGTTATGCGATGATGCCGGCGGCGTCCGTCAGCGGCTGGTATTTTGCACACCCGGATGCGAAGTATTTCAGCGTTGGACAGATCGGACGCGACCAGGTGGAGGATCTGGCCCGGCGCAAGGGATGCAGCGCGGCAGAGGTGGAAAAATGGCTGATGCCGAACCTGGCTTACGATCCCGCGGCGGAAGCGCAGACAGCGTCAGTCGGAGCCTGAACCGTCGGTGGCGCAGCCGCTGCGGCGGCGTCCGGGCAACATGTTAAAAAAACGTATATTACGGGCTTTGCAGCTGGCACAGTCGGCACGATAGCAACGAATATCAATTTTGACCTAGGGGCATGTGTCTTCATGGATATCCGCAATCGATCGATTCTTGTACTGGGTGGTTGGGGTTTGGTTGGTTCCGCAATTTGTCGCGATCTGATGCGACACGAACCGCGCGAGATAGTTGTTTCCTCACTGCGAAAAGAAGAAGCGCTCGACGCCGTTGAACAGCTGCGAAGGGAATACCCGGACCACAATCCGGAGATGTTTGTGCCGGCCTGGGGCAATATGTTTGTCCGCGAGGACTGGAAAGAGAAGAGCCGCCACGAACTGTTAAACAACGACGATATCCGCCACGGCCTTGTGACCGACGTTTTTGACGAGCTGGACGACGAGCTGCTGCAGCGCTCGGCGCTGTACAATTTATTGCAGCAATTCAAACCAGACGCGGTGATCGACTGCATCAACACGGCCACGGCGATCGCCTACCAGGATGTGTACTCAGGCGCGCGCGCGCTGCTGAAGGAAATCCGCGAAAACAATTTACAGGCGGCGACAGTTGAAACGCTGCTGGCGTCGTCGGCCGTGCCGCAGCTGATCCGCCACGTACAGATCCTGTACCACGGACTTAAACAGGTCGGATCGTCCGCTTACATCAAGATCGGCACGAGCGGCACGGGCGGCATGGGACTTAACATTCCCTACACACACAGCGAAGAACGCCCCTCGCGCGTGTTGCTGTCGAAGTCATCCGTTGCCGGCGCACACACGCTGTTGCTCTTCCTGATGGCGCGCACGCCCGATGCGCCGATCGTGAAAGAACTCAAACCGACGGCGGCGATCGCCTGGAAAAAAATCGGCTACGGCGAAGTCAAACGCCAGGGCCAGACCATTCCGCTGGTCGACATGGACTTCGACAAAGCGCTGGAAGCCGCGGGCAAGTTCCTTGTAGGCAATTACGAGGACGTCGACGAGTTCGGTGAGAACCTGCAGGCGGCATTTATCGACACGGGCGAAAACGGCATTTTCTCGCGCGGTGAGTTCGAGGCGATTTCCGAAGCCGGACAGATGGAGCTGATCACGCCGGAAGACATCGCGGACAGCGTGGTGCACGAGCTGCGCGGCGGCAATTCGGGCCACGACATCGTACAGGCGCTGGACGGCGCGGCGATGGAGCCGACTTATCGCGGCGGCTACATGCGCCAGAACGCCATCCGCGAGCTGGAAAAACTGGAGCAGGCCAACGAACACGACAGCGTGGCATTTGAGATGCTCGGCCCGCCGCGCCTCTCGAAACTGCTGTTCGAGGCGCAGCTGCTCAAACTCGTCGTCGGCTCGCCGCGCGACGTGATCGACGGCGACACGCAGGCGATTGCCAACGCCGCGGCACAGCTGCTGCGGACGAATCGCAAACTGCGCAGCGAAATGCTGTCGATCGGACTGGCGATTCTGCTGCCGGACGGAAAAAAATACCTGCGCGGCCGCGACGTAAAGATTCCGCCCTACCGCGGCGAGCGCGAGCTGCCGCTGACGCAGGAAAACATCGACATCTGGTGCGAAGAGGGCTGGGTGGACCTGCGCCCGACGAGCATTGCGGCCTGGCAGGAGCGTTTTCAGCGTATTATGGCGCAGACGGAAGCGATCGACGCCAACGACACCAGTTCGCGTACGATATTCAACCGCAGCTACTGGGACAACTTCGACACAATCACGCCGGGTAAAATCGCCGCCTGGATATTCATTGAAGAAGACAAGGGCGAGCGGATGAAGGACTGACGGTCCTTTCTTTTGCAGGCCCCGTGCGGGCTTCCCCACTGCCAATTCAACAACTCAAAAGCTGAAGGCCGGCATGCGCATCGCCGACATTGATACACAATTTCTGCAGTCGATCGACTTCCGGATCGAGGGCACGTTTGCGGGCCCGACGATTGAGGGCATCAGGTTCAAGGACCTGAAAACGCATCTGGACGGACGCGGCGACGTGATCGAGCTGTGGAGCAAACCCTGGGTGGAGCAAAACGGCATGATCGTGCCGACACACGTGTATCAATCGGCCACGGACTACGGCGTGGTTAAGTGCTGGCACCTGCACGAGATCCACACCGACCAGTTTACGGTGACGCGCGGCAAACTGCAGGTAGTATGCGCGGATGTGCGCAAGGATTCGCCGACTTTCGGCTGCGTGAACTCCTTTGTGATCGGCGTACAACGGCCGGCGCTGATTCTGATTCCGCCGGGCGTGATGCACGGCTGGAAAGCGCTGGCGCGGCCGGAGACAATCGTGGTCAATCTGCAGTCGCATCCCTACGATCCGGCGGACGAGTTCAAGTTCCCATGGGACTGCGTGCTAGAACACGTGTGGGAGCCGCGCAACGGCTAATTGGTAAGTTTATCTTCATCAGGCGGGACTAAGGGAATGGGTAAAAGCAGGCGCGCAGCGCTGGCCGTATTTGCATCGGGCTCCGGCAGCAATGCTGAACGCCTGATGCAGGAATCTCATTCGATGGATTCGAGCTTCCGCGTGGCGCTGGTGGTCGGCAACAACTCGTCGGCGCGTGTCATGACGCTGGCCACGATGTACGACATCCCGACGGCGCATATCAGCAGCAAGACACATCCGGACGAAGCCGAGCGCGACGCAGCGTTGCTGCAGGTTCTGCAGGAGCACGGCATCGATCTGATTGCGCTGGCGGGATACATGAAAAAACTGCCCGAAGCCGTGACGCAGAAGTTTGCCCGCAGAATTTTGAACGTCCATCCGGCGCTGCTGCCTAAACACGGCGGACGCGGGATGTTCGGCAAACACGTACACGCGGCCGTGCTGGAAGCCGGTGAAACGGAAACCGGCGTGACGATTCACTACGTGAATGAAGAGTACGACGCCGGCGCAATAATCGCACAGGAACGCGTCTCTGTTCTGGCGGACGACGACGTGGACACGCTGGCGGCGCGCGTGCTGGCGGTGGAACACGAGCTCTACCCCCGCGTTGTTAAACAAATTGCAGCGGAGTTGCCCAAGGACTCTGTTTAACCGACATCAGCTTCAGATTTTCCGTCCCGGCAAATGAGGAGAGCAGTTTATGAAAAGCCCGACAGCAACATTAACTCTTTCCGCCCTGACGTGGCTTGCAATTGCGACACTGGTCGGCTCGGCGGGTACTGCAAGCCTGAACGCCTGCAGCCCGGAGGACAACAAAGTCGGTATTAAAGGCGAGCCGCAGACAAGCACAGCCACCATCACCGGCGACAAACTGTTAAATCTTAAAGCGGCGCTGCAATCAGATTCGCTGCACACCTGGCCGGACTCCACCCTGCGGCCGTTCATTGCGGAACACCTTAACAAAGACAAAGCGCTATTCAGCACGGCGGCCTACAAACTGATTCGCGCGGGAGCGGACAGCGCATTTGTGTTTGACCTCATCAACGATCCTTCGGTTAAACACGACACAAAGTATATGAAAATCAACGTGACGGGATACCTGGGCAAGCCGGACTATTCCTCGCATTACAACGCCTATTCCGTTAAAAAGGCCGTGGCGTTCCACGACGAATACGACTCTCTGTTAACACTGGTAGAAAAGAGATACGGCGTCAGCAGCGAGGCGCTCACGGCGGTGGCATGGGTGGAAACACGTCATGGCGCTTACCTTGGCAATCACCACGTACCGAGCGTTTATTTATGTTTGTCGATGACGGACAATCCGGAATACATCGAGTTAAACATGGAAGCGCTGCACGAAAAGTTTGACGGCGACAGTACGGAGTTAAAAAAACTGGAGCAGAAGATTCTCGACAGATCGGCCAGCAAATCGGCCTGGGCGGTGGAACAGTTAATGGCGCTGCAAACGGTCGAGACGATGGGCCACCTGAGTGTATCGGAATTGGTCGGGTCCTGGGCCGGAGCTTTCGGCATTTCCCAGTTTATTCCCAGCAGTTACGTCAGTTGGGCGGTTGACGGCGACAACGACGGGACGATTAACCTGTACGACATGCCGGACGCGCTGTTCAGCATAGGTAACTACCTGAAAGAACACGGCTGGGATCAAACCAACGAAGGCGAACGCAAAGCTGTGTGGGGTTACAATCACAGTACGGCCTACGTGGATGCGGTACTGCTGCTGCGCGACAAAATCCGTTCGCGGGTAAAAAGCAGTGGTGGACAAGCCGAGTAGATTTTAGTACATTGGACCATCGATTAGTGCCCACCTTACAAATCGACAACATGTGACCAACCCTCTGGTCACAAAACTTGCCCTGTGTAACGCCAATTTACGGCGAGTGTTCTAGGGCCGGATGCATTCAAAGGCGGAAATGAGTTTGTCCAAAAGCGAGTATCAGGATCGGGGCGACGAGGAATTGTTCGCCATGGTCCAGGAGAATGATCAGCAGGCTTTCAGCGTGCTGTACGAGCGCTACAACAGGCGTCTGTACAGTTATTGCCTGCGCATGCTCGGCAGCCACGCGGCGGCCGAGGACATTTTCCACGATGTATTTGTCAAAGTCTACGACAATCGCCAATCCTTCCGGGGCGGCAGCTTTGTCAAATGGCTGTTCACAATTGGCAGAACGACCTGTCTGAATGCCATCCGCGACCGAAAACACGCTGATGATGTTAACGACCTGAAAGACCTGCTTGTCGGCAGCGATTCGAGTAAAACCGGTGAGAACCTGTTTGTACGAGAGGCGCTGCGCAAGGCAATCGCCGGACTACCGCCCGAATTCAGGGAAGTGTTGATCCTGAAGCAGTTCAACGAATATTCTTATGACGAGATATCGGACATTACGGGAATTAGTATCTCTTTAGCCAAGGTACGGGTTTTCAGGGCGATAAAGATGTTACAGAAGACGCTTGCGCCCTACCTGAGGGATGTAAAAAAATGACGAACGACGAGCTTTTAGCCAAACTATATGACGGCACGCTGACGGAGGCGGAACACGATGTGTTGCAGCAACGCATCAAGGAATCGCCTGAATTTGCCGGCGAAGTCGAAGAATTCGAGACGGTGGTCGAACTCATGGTAAAATCCAGCGAGGACGACGAGCCGAAACCCGCACTTCTGCGGACGACGAAGGAAAAAGTGATCGCGCTGATCGGCGCGGCGGCCGGCACAGCGACAATCGGCGGCGCAGCCTCACAGATGGGCGGCGGACTGTTCACTTCGGTGCTGTTCAAATGGATCGCCGGCGTCGTCGGTGCTCTGACCTTCGGCGGCCTGGTTTTCTGGGCCGTGAACGACAGCAACACCGAGGGAGAAATTGCACAGAACGATCAGGTTCAGGTGGAGCAGCCGTCGGATGCAACTGAGCAGGTTGACGCGGCCGGTCCCGAAACTACCGCGCCGAATCGGGATGAGCTGCCTGATGAAGATCCCGCTCTGACAAACAACGGCGGATTGGATCCCGACAACATGCCGGATCCATTGCACACTGAAGTTGAGCCGAACCACACGGACGTTCCCCTGCCGGCTGATACCAACGTCGGCAACGACGACACAGAGATCAACCGCTCGGACATTGCGGACCTGATCTCCGGCTCCAAGGATCCGGATCACGACGCGTTGCTGGAGGCAATTCCGCGGGAACGCGAATCATTGAAAACGATGAAAGCGCTCGACAGCGCTACCGGTCAGGCATTTTATATGACACGCCTGGCGGGTCGATTGGCGCGGCTGCAGGAGTACGAGGAAGGATATGCACAGGCGAACCGTGCGGTTGCGATTTACCGCGAATACAACAGCGACGCCGACCTGGCCAGAGCGCTGTACGCGCGGGCGGCTTCGTCGGTGGGACTTGACAATCTGGCACCTGCAGAACAGGATCTCAATGAAGCGGAACGCCTGGCAAAAGACAACAACCTGACAGAATTGCGCGGTAAAATTGCAGGGCAACGCGGTCTGTTGGCATTGATGCGCGGCGACCTGCAAAGCGCTTTGCAAGGCGTGACAACCTGTGTAAACGTTCTTGAAAGCTCACGCGGAGAAGAGCTGCGCAGCTGGCAAAACTGGCAAAACGTCATACGCCAACGCATCGAAGAGCAGTAAAACACCACTGCCAATTTTGGCAGACATATCTGAAGTTTGTAAAAGCCGTCCGACTGTTTGTCGGGCGGCTTTTTTGTTTACACGCCGACACCAGACTGACACAACAACAGCGCTTGTTAACATTCACTCGACGAGCGCGCTTTATAGTTTTGTAACAACTTTTTTTGGGCCTGCCATATTTTTCTGTTAAAGCAATTTGCAATTAAACAACATTGCGCTATATTGCCGTCGATCCAATTGGAACCGACCCAGTGTTTTGTCTTGCGCAACTGCCACGCGAATTTCAAAGCACACTCCCTCCCCCGGGGCGTCCACTGGATTCACTCTGTCAGTCCACAGCAATTAACTTTCACATCTGGAACGAGATAAAGACCTCCAGGAACAGGCTGTGTTGACTTCGCGGATTCCGATCTTTGCCGGAGAAACTACATACAGACGCAACTGGATCACGTTGTATCCGGCTTTCCAATTTGTGTTTTACAGCTTAACGGCCAGGCGTAGACCGCATGGATTCTCATCCGGCGATTAACTCCTGGGCTGAAGATTGTCGTGTTCAGAACTGATTGGCCGCGGATACCGCCGGTTGGGACGGAACACAATCCGGAACACTGTCAATCCCGAGAATCAGAGACTTTAACGGAGACCTGACACATCTGAGGCAGACCGGCACAAAGCCGGACTATCTTCTGCCCGGCTGCAGACTTTTGAGATCATTGTACAAACACTGAAGTCTCGGCCAAATACCCATCAGCAGGATGCAATTCAGCTCACAACTACTTCCGGAAGTTAAACAACGGAACCGTCACGAGCCGAACAGGCATTACCTGTGCCTGCAAATACCAAATGCGGAAACAGGATATTGCCATCGTTTGCACCTGTCAATCAGAATGCGAACTTTTAAACTAAATGGCGCAGCACACACCGGCACGTCCGGGTGGATGTGCACGCTCAAACTTATTCAACCGCCTTTTAAACATCAACTCACAGGCGGTCTTTCTTCACATTCCTTTTTCACAGGAGAATCAAATGTCACGTTTAATTCTTACCATCGCTTTGATGTGTTTTGCTGTCACGACAACTTTTGCCGTTGAGAATGCCAGAGTCGAGATCATTGAATGCGGCGGCGGCAAAGTGGGATTTCACATTGAGTACCTCAATGACGACGGCAGCGTTAAGTGCACTTCTCACTTCGACTGCAGCGAGAACCATGTCTCAAACTGCACCCCGGATGACTTTGCCAATGACGTTGCCGTCCACGCGCAGGGGCCGACGACGGTTAACGTATCCCATGTGTGGGATTCCAACTTCAGTATCTGGGACCTCGCGACGGACACGGAAGTCTACGTTCACCCGACGACCGAAACGGGCGGCATTCCTTTTGATCTCGATATCGCCGGAATCGCGTCAGGCGATTATGCCATCGTAGCAGTCCATCCGGTGACCGAAGAGCTTCAAGGAATTACTGTAATCCGCATCTGAGCTTCACTCAATTCACGGGCTCAACAGAACCGGCACAACAGCAATAACAAAATCACAACCATGTGAATGTTGTGTCAGTCTGGTGAACCAATACGTCGTCTGATTCAGGCCGGCTCGGAACATGACGGCGCACATTGGGCTGTTGAACACCTGTTGTTAATCGCTATACCAACCGCGCCGATTTGAATGCCAGCGGGACCCAATTGTGGTGTCCTTCCACTATTCAAATCGGCGCATTGTTGTGTTTGACATTCCAGTCGAATGCACCCGCCAAAACAATACACACAGATCCGAAGCAATGCCAAGCGAATCACTCAATTGGACTATTAACGGACCTGGAGCAGCACAAAGCGCTCTCTTTGCCGGATGTTTAACAACAGCTACGGTCAAATACAACAGACTGTGGGAAGTCTCCTGCCGGTTGAGATTTTCAGTCAGAAATTACCTGAATGCCATGAGACAGACAATCCAGAATCAATGAGGGGACGATTTAACAATCCCGGCAGACTCTGAATTGTCATTTCCGAGCACGACAACACAAGGCAAAGAACGTGGAGTGTACCGGGCGCGAAGTGGTCAGGCGCCGTATATAATTGTCCATCTGCAAGGGCTCAGGCATTGTTGCACACTTCGCGTTGACCAGAATTACTTGCCGGCTTTCAAGCGGTACTGGATTACGCCAAAGGAGAGAATTCCATCAAATTGTTGGAGCGCATTAAAAAAATAATTGACAAGTGCAGTTTCAGCGACTATTTTAGCCGGACACACTGCCGACCGTCGCGCATTTGCACCATCAACTGCTTACCTGCAGATGTCGCCGCATAACCAACATTTTATTCTTTCCTTAATCGGAGCTTTCCATGAAACGCTTCTTAGGTTTCCTTGTGGTCGCAATGCTGGCCGCCCCCCTGTTTGTAGCCAATGCCGCAGAAACTACCACCAAATCCGACAAAGTTCTGGCTACCGCCGTAGTCTGCTCGGACGTCAAAATGACAACGGCTGAAAGTGATCCTTTCCCCTGCGACGCCGGCCCTGAAGTTGTTGCACGTGCCGAAGAACAAGCCTGCAATCGCGCACTGCGCAAAGCACAAGACGAATGCATCGATACAACCGACGAATGCTTCGTTGAAACAATCGAATGTGTAACGGAACGCCGTGTGCTCGACAACGGCGAATGTATCGTCGTAGCGAAACTTAGCTATCGCTGTTGTTGCTACCACTAAGGTGACATTAAACGGAAGGACGGCGAGGTTTCGTCGTCCTTCTGCATTCACCGCACACGCGCCTTTGTTATTGGGCCAACAAACTACAACGCCATACACCTGACGCCGCCATTCAAATTCAATGTGGCGGACAGGCTGTTGCATGCCCGAAGACTTTATCGAGGACGATTTCGGCGTGCAACTACAGCAACAATCACTTCAAAGTATTTAACCATCATTGGAGACAATCCATGCAACGCATCAAACTGTTTCTTGTAGCAGCCTTTTTGTTTACCCCGCTCGTGATGCTCAATTCAGCCGAGCAACCACAGACGAAAGAAGTCGCGACCGCTGCGGGAGTTGAGTGTTCAGACCTGAAAACCAGCAGCGCGCGCAGCGATACGTTCCCCTGCGACGCCGGTGAAGACGTGGTTAAAGCCGCTGTTCAACAGGCATACGACCGCGCCCTGCGCAAGGCCCAGGACGAATGTATTCCCGTCACGGACAATTGCTGGGTTGAGGTGGAGCAAAAAGAAGCAACCATCGTAACGCTGGACAGCGGCAAGTGTGTGGCAGTCGTCGGTATCCGCTGGCGTTGCTGCTGCACCTGAGCCGAAGTATCGGGCACGTCACAACAGGACATGCTAGCCCGGCACTCACAGCTACAATTGGTTTAAAAGCACACAGGGCGCAGATAGATTCTGCGCCCTGTGTTGTTCTATTCGCCGGAGACAATAGTCAGTGCACTAACACACCGGCGCTGTCGACTCCCTGGTCAAAGAAGAATTCATCGTTGTCAAACGCCGGCTCCAGATCATCCAGCCACACGGCGTCCGGGTCGTATCGCGCGAAAAACGGCTTGTAGACCCAATCGGGATTGCGCCCCTGGATAAACTGCAGAACAAAGACTTTTTCATTGTTAACATCCGTAACACCCAGAATGTGAACTTTGCCGGGATCGGCCGACATGCTGGGACCGCGTACAGTGCGCCCGATACCACTGACCCGTTTCACACCTTCCCGATAAATGCGCCATGCTTTGTCCAGCTCCACTGCAAAATAGTCCTGTGCACCGGTGTCTCGGGCAACAAACATATAATATGGGATGCAGCCGAGTTTCAGTTGTTCACGCCACATTTCTGTCCAGGCCGCGCCGTTGTCATTGATGTATTTCATCACCGGCGACTGAGTGCGTATCTGCGCGCCGGTCTCCAGAATGCGGCGCACAGCTTTTTGCACCGCTTCGGTTTTCAACTCATTTGGATGATTAAAATGCGCCATGAGCGCCAGGTGCCGACCGCTTTTAACAATCTTTTCAAAAAGTCGCAGCATGTCGTCTGCGTCTTTATCTGTTAAGAACTTATACGGCCAATAGCTGAGTGACTTCGTGCCGATACGAATTGTACGCAGAGATTCTATGTCGGCATCCAGAAGCGGATCGATGTAGCTCGAAAAGTTTTTAGCCGACATCACCATGGGGTCGCCGCCCGTAAACAGAACATCCGAGACTTCCGGATGCTCTCGCAAATACGCAGTTAACAATTCCGTTTCGCGCATTGCAAATTTCATTTCGTCCATACCGACGAATTGCGGCCAACGAAAACAGAACGTGCAATAGGCGTGGCAGGTTTGACCGTTGCTGGGAAAAAACAGCAGCGTTTCGCGATACTTGTGTTGAATGCCGGTTAATTTAACGCCATCCAATTCCGGCACATTGTCCTGTTGACCGGCGGGGTGTGGATTCAATTCAAGTCGGATATCATTGGCGACATTGGCGATTTCGGATTTCCCCGCACTGCGTTGCAAGGCCGACTCCATTTGCGCGAAGTGGTCATCGGACAGCATGCCACGCTGGGGAAACGTTAATTGAAACAAAGGATCATTCGGGATATCCGACCAGTCGATCAGCTCATCAACGACGTAGTTGTTAACTTTGAACGGCAAGACATTTCCAACAACTTCAATGGCATGTTTTTCGCCATCAGACAGATACTTCTGAACCTGGTTAATTTGCCTGAAATTTCTGAGTGAATATACTCGATATTTCATTCGTCTCGCGCGTTTACATTCTCAAAAAAACAGCTTTTGTCCAAAATAGCACTAAATATCGGGCTTTAGGTTCACACTTCCAAAAGGCCTCAATTGCCGCGGTGCAGACAAATGACACTTATCAAGAAGAGACTTCCGCTGCGAGACCAGCATTGACGCGGCCTGACAAAAACACACATCAGAAACTTCGCACTTGAATGATGCCAGGACTTTTGCGCATGAATCCAGAAACAAATACAATGCAAATGCTTTTTACAAAAGTTTTACCAATTATTATTCACTCGCTGCAGACATCACCAACTCCACCGGCGCCGACAGACAAAACTCATGGAATCCGCATTGCGCTTTCATCGCAAAACCTCCAACCATACACTCTCAGCGATCAATCCACACACTTCCGCTGCAATGCGGGATTTCAAGCCAACACTCTGACAACGACTTAACACTTTACCGCACATACAGAACCGGAAAGAGCCACCCATATTCAACCAGACACGCAGCGCCACGGCCGCAGGCTTTTAACGAGGCGGCACAGACATTTTAACACAACCGCATCAAACGATTTACTTTCGCGGAAGCGTTCCGCGCCCCACACTAAAACAAGCTGCATCAAGACGGCTCACTTAAACAACTCACTTCGACTCGGATCAAATCACTCTTCAGAAAACCTACCACATCAACTTTACAATAGCGAGCACAACTGCACTTTTACTTCACACTGTTCACTCAGGATCCCCCGGCATCAACTAACAACTGCGGGACCGGTTCCACAACAGACTCAAATTTCCACAGTTCGGCGAACTGCGACGGACGCCTGAATTTTAGTTGAGAGAATGCACACAAGAATACTTAAACCGTTGCGACACTGTGGCTTCTCTCTGCGAGGTTAACAAAAGGGGTTGGCAAGGATTTCAGAGCGGATTTAACGAATGGGAGTTTCGATCAACACACGTACGGTGCGGCTGTAGAAGCGGCCTTCAGGCAGGTCGTTGTCGAAGGTTATCTCGTCCTCCCCTACGCCTTCGGCATTTTCGGGCGGCAGTCCAAGCGCCTGCGCGATGGAACGCGCACGTCGAAGCGACAGGTCGAGATTGTATTGGCGTTCGCCCACGCGGTCGGTTGAACCGGTGACTTTAATGCGCGATTCGGGCGTGATGCGTTCGCGAATAATAGAGAGGACACGCTCGTGTTCGGATGAGACGCGATCCTGGTCAAAGTCAAAAAGAATAAGTGAAAAACGATCGATGAGTTTGTCGCCCAAACGCTCGCGGCGCTTGCGGCTGAGAGTGCGCTGCTCGAATTGAATGACGGCGTCGGTGGATGTGGAAAATTCCTGACCGGTTGAGTCGCGGATGTGCAGACGGTAGCGCAGCGGCTCATCAGCGAGGGGACGAAGAATGTCGTCGCGAATGCGCCAGTCGACATCGGCGGGCACTTCGCCCAGGCCGCGGATATCTTTTAACAATTGCCCCGATTGCGAAACCTCAAGACGCCAGGACTCGATGCCGGCGTCGGAGACGACAGAAGTGCGAAAGCGAATGGTGGGCGGGTCGATGATGCGAACGGTGTCGCTCAGCAGGACGGGCTCAAAAATTGCGGGGTCGTCGCTGATGATCTCAACGCGTCGGTTTTCATCCCTGCCTTCCGAAGTTTCCAAAGCTGAAGGTTTGGGCGGAAGGTTGGCGGCTCCCACGCGCACGCGGGCGCGATCGATGCGCCAGACGGAGCTGAGGTAGTCGCGAATTGTTTCTGCACGGCGACGCGAGAGTGCGGTATCGCCTTTTTCAGCACCGGCGCCGGCATTGTAGCCATTGAGCGTAATGGACGCGTCGGGATTGCGACGCATGCGCTCACCAATGACGTTAAGAATGTTGTTGTACAGCCCCAGCGTCGATTTACTGTAGAACGTTTCGACGGTAAAACTACGGGCCTGCTCGTCATCCAACTGCCTGTAGCGCCCCGGCAGGCGCGCCTGCCCCTCGTCAAAAAACACGTAGTTGAGCGGAGGCACATGCCGATTCATGACAAATTCTTCCAGGGTGACTTTGGCCTGGTTGCTGAGCGAGTCGTTTTCCAGAACAAATGATGCGCCGACGCCGGCCACCAACAGCGGTTTTATCGCAGGCAGGCGCAGTACCCAGGTTTCGATCGGCTGGATGACAATTACGGTCCGGCCGTTTTCGCGGCGGGTATCGCGTTCATAGCGCGTTGTGTCGAGCGTCAGCGGATCGCCTTCGATTTCCGAAACCGACCGTATGACTGTGTCGCGCCGAACGGCAAGTGTATCGTACTGCGTCGTCGCTCGTGGCGTGCTGACGACCGGCGGCCGCCGGTCGGGCAGATCTTCCACAGCACTCGTATCGACGGGCGGAAGCTCGGGAGGCGGCGGAGGGTTCATGACAGCCAGGCCGAAACGCAGCGAATGGAGGTTCCACTCTCCTGTATTCCAGAGACCGGTCAGGGGAAGCGAAATGCGCAGTTCCGGCATTACACGCAGGCCGGCGAGTTCGAGCGAGCCGCTCGGCAGCAATTGTATACCGGCGACAATCGAAGCGTACACCGACGTGGCCGAGTCGAAGCGACCTTCGTAGACGAGGCGGCGCGGGCTGTCGGTATCGACAAAGCGCCCGCCGGCGGGTTCGATGATTTCCTCTACCTGCCGCACATAGGAGTGCAGCAGAAAATTTGCTTCGCCTCCGATGTCGAATCGCATGTAGTCATTGATGCGGTAACCCCAGAGCACCTGGAAGAGGAGGTGCCCGAACTTGCCTTCGACGCGATTCTCCAGGATGCCGTCGCCTGGCACGCCCTCAAACACAACGGGCAGAATTCCCTGCCCGCTCAATTCGGCGGTGCGATACACATAACCCAGGCGCATGCTGAGCAGGGAGGGATCGTCAAAGGGAACATCGAGCGCGATTCCGGCACTGCCGCCCCAGCCGGTGCCGGAGCGAATATCAAACAGAGCGGAATCACCTTCGGCGAGACCGGCGTGAGGTATGAGGCCAAAACGAGAGGAATGAATACCGTAGTGCAGCGCGGCGTGATAGCCAAAGAGGATTTGCTGCTGCGATTTCTCTTCATCGTCACCGCGGCCGGCGCTGCTGCGTGGCTGGGCATTTGCTGTGTAAGCGGCGGCCATCAACACCAGCATGCATATCGGGACGGTCACCCGTCGGATTATCCCCGTCATCGGCAACGGCACTACACAGTTCTGATTAATTAACCACAAATGGGCGGGTGACAGCTGCGTCACCCACACTCACCAGGTAAAAATACACACCTGCGTTCGCAATTGCGGCATCGGGAAAGGAATTAAGCCCATTGGCCGGGATCGAAGCACTGTAAATACTGCGCCCCAGAGAATCGAAAATTTCAAGCGTGCCGCCGCTATCCGGCAGACCGCGGACGTCCAGTTCCAGCGGATCACCGACATTCATCGGAGAGTTGGCCACCGTGACATACAGCATGCCGGGCACGGGATTGATGAGATAGCGCGGGCTGATGCCCGTGATCAGCAGCACACCACCCAGCGACTGCGTGAATTCAAGCGGCTCAACTTCTCTGCCGTCGGAATCGGTTACGGAAGCCTCTACGATTTCAAAAAAGCCTGTGGTTGAATTACCCCAGCCGGTCATCATAGGAATCGTTGCAATCTCCGTCTGCGCCGGCGGCAGCACCGTATCGATGCGAATAGCGGCACGTGCACGATCGCGGCGAGACTCCAGGCCGGGATCCACCGGAGCGAGAATCGTGGAGTTGTACTCCAGTTCAAAATTCACGCGGTAGTCACCGACGTCAAAACCCTCGGAGGAATTCAGGGAGACGACGACGTCGATGGTGTCGCCAAACTCCACAATTCCGGACCGAACGGCAAAACCGAGGCTGTAGGAATTGACAAAATCCGTCTTGATCGTCACCGTCGCCGTTGATTCACCGCAAGGCGTGTCGAAAGTCAATTGCAGAGTTGTGTTGTCGACATCCTGAGTCGGAACCAGCCGGAACGACAGCTCACATGTTTTACCCGATTCCAGGTCGCGCGGGAGCTCCTGTTGGTTCAGCAGAACCAGGCCGACGGGCAGGTTGTCCACTGCGGTCAGGCGTACGGTTGCATCGCCGGAATTAACGACCGGCAGGATAGCCGTGCCCGAGGCGCCGCGGCGCACCGCGCCGAAGTCGATGAATTCGGCGACATTAATTGGGCCAATTTGTTTAACCTCCGGGTTAAACTCCAACGTATCCTGCAGACCGCACTGTTCATATGTTATTATTAAACGCAGCGGTGCAGCACTCGACGGTTCTTCGATGCGGAACGCAATCTCAGCGGCGGCGTCGGGTAGAATCTCTTGCGGCGGGGAGATGAGCTGCACGTCGCCCGAGAACGACAAGCTCAGAGGCAGTGCGCCCGTATTGAGAATCTCAAAAACGCCGTCATAGGGAAACTCACACTCAAAGATTTCAGGCTCGAGGTCCGGTGGCGTCAGAACTCTGGCGATGTCCAGCAGGTCGGCGTGCACGACGGCGTCGAGCACATTGGACTCGAGACAGTTTGCAGCTGTATACTCGACTCTGAGCGTTTCGGATGTCTGGCCCACGAAGGCAAGGCCCGGTTCGATGGAAACCGGGATCGACAGCGTTTCGGTGGCGCGCAAAAATATTGGCGTACTCAGGTCCGGATCGACCATGAAGGGCGGCGCAATTTCGACGCGGAAGACATTCAGGTCGACGTCGGGCGGTGCAGTCAGTCGCAGCGTATCATACACGGCGGCCGAGCAGCGTGCCAGCGAACCAAAGTCGGCGAGGCGCGGCTCCAGGCGCGGTCGTTCTCCGCGCACGTCGGCCATGACGGTCATGCTGCGCGTCATTTCACACTCTTCAAACTTGATGTGCGCGCGAACATCCACCAGGCCGGCAACTCCCGGCGAATATGCAATCGAGAGTCCCGCCGTGCCGCCGGGCGGGATCGGGTTCGGCGACGTACCAACGAGCGAAATACCGGGATCCGCCGACTGCAGATCGCGCACGGTCAGTTCGACAGGCGACTCGTTGCGCAGTTCGATCAGGCCCAGCGCGCTGAGATTGCAGGTCTCGATCAAGCCCAGATCGAGCGTGTCGGACGCGACAAATTGCACCTGTCCGGGGTGAATAACCCGCAAAACAGCTTCGACGGTATAGACAGTGTCGTTGCAGTAGGACACGGCCGCCCGGATGCGACGACCGTCATTTTCAGCATTGGTGTTGGGACGCAATCGTTTGCTGCTGGCGGACCCGGGAACGACGCTCCAGGAGCTTGTGCCCGGTCGACGCCATTGCCATTCGATCTCTACGTCTTCCCTGACTCCAACGTCAAACGTAAATTCAGCCGGTTCTCCCGCGCAAACCACCTGCGACTGCGGCTGATCCGTAAATTCAATGCCGGGAAAAATGTCGAGAATTTCGTTGTTACTTTCCGCGGTGCACCCATCTCGCGACAACAGGAAGACGCGATAACGCCAACCGTCGCGCGATTCGTCATCGACAGTAAATGTCAACGCCGTACCGGTCTCACCGGGCAGCACTTCAAAATCAGCGGGGTTGTTGCGATTCATTTTGTCAACTTCCCAGCGAACGGCAATGTCGCGTTCCACAATGTCCGGCGGTTCAACCACCCGCAGGTTGACACGCGAGCCGATGCAAAAAGCTCCGCCGCCCACCAGGACCGCATCCAGGAAATCGACCTTCAGCCGGATCGGTGCGCTGGCCGTAGTGTCGCACTCATTGGCAAAAACGGCGCGATAGTACATGCCGTCATTGGAATCTCCCACATCGCGCGGCGGATCTTTGCGGATTGACTGCCACGTATTGTCGTGAGCGCTTGCACTCTCTTCCCATCGTATAAAACGCGGCTCGGGATAACCTGCAACCTGAGCGAAAATCGCGGGAGAGGTCCCGACACAAACAGTTGTATCAGCCGGCGATTGTTTCACGATAATCGGCGGCGAATAAATGCTGAACACCGAATCCGAACTGTCGATATTTCGATTTGTCGTGGGGCTCACCAAAACAATTCGAAAGTCGCTTTCCGGGCTAAAAACGCCGGGCAATGACACTTCCCACGAAAAAACTCCTGACGCAACGTCGATATTCGTAGCAATTAATTCGGTCGCTCCGGTGCTCTCGTTTTTCAGTCCGATATGGATTGTCGACTCGCGATAAATGCCTTCCCATCGAATCTGGACGTTGTTCCCGCTACACAAAAAACCTCCGCCGTTGGGAGCCAGAAGTTCAAGGCCGAGACGAATATGCGTTGCAAAAGCATCGGATGCCGTCGGGTCCAGATGCCGCTGTTGAATGGCGCCGGGCGTAACCGGAAACACCGAGCCGGCAGAGGTTGTGTGCCCCACCAGATAAAAACGTCCGGGACCGTCGCTCAGGACTGCAGTAGCCTCGTCGGACTGATTCCCGCCAAAGTAACTGGCATAGGTAATTTCAATGTCGTCGTAGGGCGCCATCATGATCATCCAGGCGTCCGACGAGCCCCCCGCAAAATCGGGATACTCGGCGTTCGCGGTCACGTCAAAACTGTTTGACGCGGTTGACCCGACGACAATGACATTCTGAAAGGGATCCAGAGTCAGGTCGGTCAGTCGCGTTAAATCGACGCCGGCAGTTTGGTGACCGAGGTAACTGGAGTAGTCGACAATGCCGAGCCCCGGCTTCATTTTCACGACAACGGGATTGGTATCTGTACCACCCGTATCAGAGTATGCGTTTTTAGGTGGAAATCCGCCGCCCTGGTTGTTGCCTCCAACCAAAACCGCGCCGTTTTCGAACACGGCTATGGAATTTGCTCCTTCGTGACCGGGACCGCCCCAGTAGGTTGAATTGTTCAGCGTCGTAACATCGCGACTGATGCAGGACACAAACATGTCGCGCCCGCCGCCCCAGCTCAGCTGAGCAGCACCCGGCCGCACGGGAAAACCGTCGGATGTAGTTTCTCCGGCGACGTAAATGTTGCTGCCGCCGACGTGAATGGCAAAGGCTCTGTCCGTGCCGGAACCGCCTAAAAACGTTCCGAGGGAAGGGCTGATCGCACGCGCAGCGCCTGGATTGATCAGGAAACGCACATAAAAGGCGTCTTCGCCGCCGGCATTATCGGGTTGCACAACACCGCCCACAATACCCGGCAATTTTATGGATGACGACGACCCGACGCAGTGAAGTACATTGGATCCAACAACGATGTCTTCTATTCCGTCCAGTCCGGCGCCGCCGTAATACGTGCCGTGGATAAAATCCATGTCGTCGCGCAACAAAAGCAAAAACGCTGCACGGGTTCCCAGACCGCTGAAATCGGCCTGCTGCGCTTCGCCGCTTGTCGGAAAGTCACCGGACTGCGTCCATCCGCCGACCAGCACATTGCCGTCGGACATAACGGCAATCGACGTCGCTACATCCACCCGGGAACCGCCATACACCGCCGTTGCTTCAACACGGTCTCCCGATGCAGAAAGACGAGTGACAAAGATGTCGGTATTTGCTAACGGGGTTTTGTAGACTCCCGTGAAATCGGGAAATATCTGCGAGGTCGTCGTTCCGGTCAGGTAGAGTTTGCCGCCATGCAGAGCAATATCAGTCGGACGATCATCGCCGTAGCCGCCCAGGTAGGTGCTGTAGATCAACGGGTCGATGACGAGGCTGCGCGTGGGATCGTAGTCTCCAGGTTCGAAGCCAAGCAAAAAGTCATCGCGAAGCACAAAACGACAGTCGACGCGTTCGTGCGAACCATCGGGATTCAATTGATAGGCGTAGAGATTGCGGTGTTCGAGAGGTCCAAAAGCCGTGTGTAGAATCAGTGTAGTGTCGGAGTCCAGCTCCAGGGCGTCGACGCCCTCGTAGGCGATCCCGATCTGAGCGGGATCCGCGCCGGGACGCAGGTGGAAGTCGTAGCGCGGCCGACCGTTTTCGATGTTCAGCGCCAGGTCCACGCCGCGGTACAGGTCGTGAATCTCGACCGCCGAATACGCCCCGCTTGACGCAGAGAACGTGGCCGACCTGTAGCTTTGCTCGTACTGCGCAGAGCCGACGGGCATCGCCCGCGCCGAGGAATGCGCACCCGCAAACCGCATCCGTGCTACGTGACCGCGCCTTTCAGATTCCCGATCTTCAAAGCGATCGATCGTCAGGGCGGAGTCGGAAACCCACAGGTCCATGCCCGGCAGACGGCAGATAAAACGCGCTTCCGGCGTCCACTGTCCGGCATTGGCATAAAAAACCGGCTCCGCCGAACGCAACGAGGACAGCTCCGCAGTATCTGCGCACAGCGGCAGCATGCCGAAATTCAGCAGCGCGAACAAGGTTCCTATGCGAGCGTAGATGGAGCGCATACCACGTAATTATTATAATAGTTCTGAGCGGCCGGAGTAAGGCGGGCGGCGGCAGTTCCGACCGGGGCACGCTGAGTTTCGAACGCGGAAGATACGAGCCTCCCGCCTGAAAATCAACATTCGCACAACGATATTACCGGCTTTCGCCGGACCGGCTATGAAGGCCTCAATCGCCGTTCAGGTCCAAACTACCGGCGCACTCCTTTCAATTAGCCGCCCAACTCCGTAATTTGCATAATGACCACGTGAAGTGGCCCGTCGTTTCAACACTTCTCGGACCGGACCAGTATGAACGATTCCCGCGTCCTGGCAATTTTGCTGGGCATTCTGACGTGCATAGCCACCGGCGTTGTTTTGAAAGAACTTGCGGACGTTCTGGTTCCCTTTGCGATCGCGGTCTTCATATTCTACATCTTCAAACCGGTCGTCGTTTATTTGGTGCAGCGGCGCGTGCCGATGATCGTGGCGATACTTATTGTCCTGTTCATCGTAGGCGGCTTGCTTTTTGGTTTGTCAATGGTCATCACCTCAAGCGTCAAATCCTTTGTGGTTGAAGCGCCCAAGTACGGCGACAAACTGCAGAGCATCATCAACGATATCTATGCGACCATCCGTCAGAACGACTTCCTGCGCGAATACACACAGAATCAGGACTGGCGGGACTTCGTCTCGGTCGGATCGATCACGTCGGTTTTTACGTCCGGGCTGGGCTCTTTTGCTTCGTCGGTGGGCGACGGAGTGTTCATCCTGCTGTATCTGGTTTTTCTTCTGGCCGGCACCGGGCAGTTTATCAGCAAACTCAACGTGGCATTTTCCAACAACCACGCCGCCCGCCTGTCGCAGATGGCAAAGAATATCGATGATCAGATACGCGAATACATTGTGACGAAGATTCTCGTAAGTCTGGGCACCGCTTTGCTCTCCTCCGGCATTCTCTACGCGTTCGGCGTGGACTTTGCGCTGCTGTGGGGCGTGTTGACGTTCATACTGAACTTCGTGCCTAATATCGGATCGTTCATCGCTACGCTTTTTCCGATTCTCCTCTCGCTGCTGCAGTTCGATTCAATTGTGACGCCATTGATCGTGGCGATCTTGTTGGTCGGTTCGCAGTTGGTGATGGGCAACGTCGTCGAACCAAAGATGATGGAATCGCGGCTCAACCTGAGCCCCGTGCTGATTCTGGTGTCCCTGATTCTCTGGAGCTGGCTCTGGGGCATCTGGGGTGCAATATTGGCGGTGCCAATCATGTCGACGATAAAGATCGCGCTGGAAAATATCACGGCATTGCGCCCCATCGCCGTGTTGATGAGCGGCAACAACAGCGCCATCAACGAAGCGAACCCCATGACAAAGTAATCTGCAAAACCGGACCCGCGCCATGCCTTATCTCCTGATCGCCCTCCTCTGCCTTGTGATTGCAGGCTGCTCGCACGATGGTAAACAAGAAAATCAGGCAGGGAAATCACAAGCGGACCTCCACACCACTCTGAACGCCCAAACGACGGACGACGACCACGGCCTGCCGCTGCACACGCTGCGCGTTCCGGAAGGATTCGAGATTGCGGTGTATTGCGCGGAAGTCCCGGCGGCGCGATCCATGGCGCGCGGAGACGGCGGAACAATTTTTGTTTCAACGCGCGCTTCCGACGTGGTCTATGCAATCCGGGATCTGGACGGCGACAATTATGCCGAAGAGGTTATGGTGATTGCCGAAGACATGACCATGCCGAACGGCGTGGCAATGCACGATGGCGATCTGTACGTGGCCGAGGTAAGCCGCGTGTGGCGCTTCCCCGCCATCGAGCAAAACCTCGACAAGCCGCGCAGGGAACTGGTGCGCGACGACTTCCCGACGGATCGATCGCATGGCTGGAAATTTATTCGGTTCGGGCCGGACGGTTATCTCTACGTTCCGGTCGGCGCGCCCTGCAATGTGTGTGAGGAAGAGGATGAGCGCTACGCCACCATCATGCGGATGCGCCCCGACGGCAGCGATTTGCAGGTGTTTGCACACGGGGTCCGAAACAGCGTCGGTTTTGACTTCCATCCCGAAACACGGGAGCTGTGGTTTACCGACAACGGCCGCGACTGGCTTGGCGACGATCAGCCTTCCGACGAGTTAAACCACGCACCGCAGGCCGGACTGCACTTTGGATTCCCCTACTGTCACGCCGGAATGATCAGCGACGACGAATTCTGCGAAAGCGGCGACTGTTGCAGCGATGAGCGCTACCGCAAACCGGCCAAGCGACTGGGCCCGCATGTTGCCGCTCTGGGCATGCGTTTTTACACCGGCGCGATGTTCCCCGAGCAATATCACAATGCGATTTTTATCGCTGAGCACGGCTCCTGGAATCGATCCAACAAAATTGGGTATCGCGTCGGTCTGGCACTGTTAAACGGCAATGAAGTGCGGACGTACCGGCCGTTTGTTGAAGGCTGGCTGCAAGATGGCGACGAGGTGTGGGGACGCCCGGTGGACGTCATGCAAATGCCTGACGGCGCTCTGTTGATTTCCGACGACCACGCCGGAGCAATCTACAGGCTGAGTTACAAAGGTTAAACACAAGTTCAGAGAGTTCGCCGATTGGACGGCGTGCATTTGTATTCTCCGGAACGGCACTGCTATGGGTGAGTTTTTTAAACAATTCGAAGACATCGTCGGGCTGAACGCGGCTATACAGCTGCATTTGGTGCAATCGCTGATTGCCATCGCGATTATCTGGGCCGGCAAGACTATCCTGCTTAAACTGGCTTTCAGGCGTATCCACGATGTACAGAGTCGTTACCGCTGGCAAAAGACGGCCTGGTACACGGCCGTGACGTTGACGGTGTTAATTGTCGGACGCATCTGGTTTGAGGGTATACATTCGCTGGCGACTTTCCTGGGACTTGTCTCGGCGGGTGTGGCCATCGCCCTGAAGGATCCTCTGCTTAACATTGCAGGCTGGGTGTATATCGTGTCGCGCCGGCCTTTCCACGTCGGTGACAGAATCACGACCAGCGAGTTTGACGGCGACATTGTGGACCAGGGCATGTTTCACTTTGCAATTATGGAAATCGGCGCCTGGGTGGATGCGGATCAGAACACCGGGCGGATTATCTACATTCCGAATGCGACCATTTTCAACAAACCGGTGGGCAACTACAGCGAGGGCTGGTTTGAGTACATCTGGACTGAACTGAAGTTTTGTTTAACATTTGAAAGCGACTGGAAAAAGGCCAAACGCATTGCCAACGACATTGTGATGAAACACGGCAAACCGCTCAGCCACGCGGCGCAGCGCAAGGTCAGCCAGACGACGGGACGTTACCTCGTGTTCCAGTCTTCGGTGCAGCCGACGGTGTACACGAGTATGAAGGAACACGGCATTCAGCTTTCGGCGCGTTATCTGTGCGATCCGCGTCGGAGGCGTCACAGCGAGCAGGCCGTGTGGGAGGAGCTGCTCGACGCTTTTTCGGTGCACGACGACATTCAGTTCGCCTACCCGACGCAACGCTTCTACCAGCAGAGCGTGGACGCGCCGACGCGTCCGCACCGCTACGGCGAAAAGGCGAACGCTGAGCACAAGGCATCCAATAGTGGAGATGATGATTTACTCGCGGGAAAATGAGGGGTGATTAACGACGCGTTTGTTCTTAAACAGGCGCAGATCCGCCTGTTTATCACTGATTGTCTGATGTTAATCCCGTGGATTTGAGACTGAATCTGAATCACCCGATGACTCTGAGGTTTGCAGCGGAAGACCCTCGCGGATGTGTTTGCGCTCATCCAACAGACGAATGATCTCATCGGGTTGCAGCTCGACGACTTTGCCGTCGCGCCAGATCACGGCGTACTGGCCCAGACGCGCCTTGCGATACAGCGCCTTGGCAATGGCACGCTCGAAGATGAGTCTGACTTCTTCGCTGTCCGGGAGTCCGTAGCTCCTGGTCGGGCCTGTTCCGTGATTAAACAGCTGTCAATGTACTGGATCGAACTCCCGACCATCAATTTGCTTTTCAACCACGGGCAACGCGGACTTCACACCATCCCCGAGCGTTTGCGCATGAACCACTCCAGGCCAAAGAGCAGGACGGCGGCGGCCAGCAGCCAGGGCAGATTCCACAGAGCTATTTCACTGCGTTCGCTGACCGGGCGGGCCTGAAAACCGCGGTGTTGTTTGATTGCGTCCAGGAGACCGGGCAGTTCATCTGCCGCGAAGAACTTGCCGCCCGTCCGCTCGGACAGGGTGCGCAGAAGTGCGGCGTTCATACGCGGATTCTGGTATTCAATCGATACTTCTCCGATGCTGAAACGGCCGTTGTCCGTACCGTACTGCGCGTCGTTAACAAGGACGCGTGCATCAAAACTGTATTCGCCCTGCGGCAAACCCTCAACTTCGGCGGTGTAGCGCCCGCCGCCGAGCGGCGTCAGTACAATGTCGCGCGGTTCCTCCGCTCCGGTGATGCGCACGCGGACGTCGGCATTGTCAAGCGGTTCGTAGGTTTCGTCGTAGACCTGCCCGATGACTTCAACGCGTTCGCCGCTGGAATACTGTTCGCGACTTGTTTTAACGCGTACGAGTTTGCCCTGGTCGCGCGTGGTTAACCAGCGCACGGAGTTTTCCATAAAGGATGTGAACACGTCCGGCGTCTGGGTACGGCCACGCGAAATCTCGGCGGCGTAGCCCAGCGTTTTCCAGCGGAACAATCCGTAGGCAAACACGGCCATGCTCTTGCGGTTCTGCAGAGATCGAACAGCAATCAAGGGTTCGTTCAGCGGTGCGTTGTTAACGCGAATCGAAGCCAGAACATCGGCTTCAGGTTTAACTTTCACAAAGGTTTCCGTGCGGAAGACCGGCGGCATGGCGTTCCAATACTGACCGTCCGCACCGGAACCGTCGATTTTCATGATGGGATGTCCGAGCGCCGTCGGCGGAACGTCCGGCGTCACCAGCAGTTCGCGCTGCTGTGAGGCGCTGACGTTAAACGGCAAGTAAGGCTCAAGCGGACGCAGCCGCACGTAGTCGATCTCACGCGAGGCCATGAACATCAGCGGACGGCCGCGTTCCAACGCGCCGGCCAGCATCTGCACCACCTCCGGCGAAGTCGACGAAATCGGGAAACCGATGGTTATAATCAACTCGGCCTGAACCAGGTCCGCGGGCGTCGGTGCGGCACCGATGTATTCAGCGCCCTTTTTCTGAATGAAGGTAGTCACCTCCACATTTTTATTGCTCTCCAGCGTCGAGCGCACAAAACCCAGATCGGGCGTGGGCGCGCCGGCCAGAATGACAACTTTGCGTTTGGACTTAAGCACGCGGACAAACTCAACCACGCGGTTGTTTTTGTCGGTCAACTCACCTTCAACCGCGTCGATGCGCGCTTCGATCTTGCGCGTGCCCTCCTCTTTGGGCAGGTATTCAAACACCAGTGAATAGCTGTTCGCTCCTTCGCGCAACTGAACAAGCTGTTCGTCGATGACCGCGCCGTTGTCCAGCAACTGCACGGCGACTTCTCCCTCGGAATAGCCCGACGAGCGCAGGTTGACATTGACGGGTGCGGGCACGCCGACATAGGCAAGTTCATTTGTAATGATGGTCTGCACCGAGACGTCGCGCGGCTCGGTAGAATCGCCGATGCCGACCGTGTAGACTGGGCGTCCGAGCAGTTCGGCGTCGTAGATGGGATTCTGGCCGGCGTTGAATGCACCGTCGCTGAGCAGCACAAGCGCGCGAATGTTATCGCGTTCAACGTCGTTGAACACGTCTTTGAACGCACTGGAGATGTTGCTGAGTTCGCCGTTGAAATCGAGCGAATCGGGAGTAAAGTTTTCAATCCGCTCGGCGCGTCGATCAAAACGCAGCACGCGGTTGTCGTCACCGAACAGCTCCTCGTCGATCTCTGCAAGCGCGGCTGAGTACTGCGCGCGCCGGTCGACCGACGCGTCCTGCATCGCGGCGGATTGAGAATTGTCGAGCATAACGGCGACGCGCGCCGGCTCCTCGGTCACCTTCACGAGGTTCAGGAGCGGCTCAAACAAAATGAAAAGAAGCAAGGCAAGCCCGCTGCCGCGCAGGAAAATCATGAAGACCTTGCGACGCGTGGAAATCGGCGGAACCGTGGTACGGTAGACAAAAATGCTGAGGGCAAAACCGATCAGGCAGCTCAAAACCAGAAGCCAGACGCTGCCGCTCAAACCAAAATCATACGATGTCATCTATGCCACACGCGGGGTAATTGTTCTGTGCAAGTCGTCGCCGTCACCGCTTTTTGCGGAGGATCGCCGTCGAAGCAAAAATTCTTTGGTCGGAATTTCCAAAAGACGTAATTTGCTGTTCTGTCGAGGATCGGGGTGTAGCTCAGCCCGGTAGAGCACTACGTTCGGGACGTAGGGGCCGGAGGTTCAAATCCTCTCACCCCGACAGGATTCGAAAAAGCCGCATACATACACGTATCGCGGCTTTTTTATTGGCTCAAGCTCAATTTTCAGTTCCCATCCCCAGCAGATCCAGGACGGCCGTCTGAGCGTCGTCGAGGCTTTCCTGCGCGGTTTTATTGCCGTAGAGCGCTTCCACCGTCGCTTCCTCAATCACATCCTGCATGTCCAGCCAGCGCGGATGAACGGGAGTCATGCGCGCGCTACGTAATTGCGCGGCAAACGTTTCACGATGGGGACGAGAGCGGAAATACGGTGCGGCAAAATAGGAGGTGTCGGCTGGGAAACCGGCCGAGGAAACTTTCTTGCACCACTCAAGGGCATTCTTGCCGTCGCACATCCAATGCACAAACTTGCGGGCCAGATCCATGTTGTCCGATTTGGCATTGACGGCCAGGTACTCGCCGCCGGCAAATGACACACCGGGATTGCCGTCGACGGCGGGCATCGTCATCACGCCGTAGTCGAGCGACGGGTTTTCAGCCGCAATGCGATCCAGCAGCCAGGACCCGCTCATCCAGATGCCGATCGTCCCGCGAATGAAGGCGTCGTCCAGTTGACGCTGCGTTTCCACCAGTCCGGATTGCGCGGTCGAGACGTAAAGCTCCAGGCCTTTGACGTTGGACGCCGAGTTCAGATTCGGCACGCCGCCGGGACCAAAGATATCGCCGCCGGAAGACCAGAAAAGCGGCAGGATTTTTTTGTAGAGGCGGTTGCGGTCCGGACCATTGACCCCAAAACCGTAGACGCCGTCGATTTCATTGATTTTCTCGGCTGCAGCGACCAGACCGGCAAAATCAGTCGGCGGGTTGTCCGCATCCAGGCCGGCTTGCGTCAGTAAGTCGCGATTGTAGTAGATCACACGACTGTCGACGACCCAGGGCCAGGCGGCAATCTCAGCGCCGTTTTTGGCCACCCGATGTGTGAACGGCAGGAAGGAATTCAGGTCGGCGCGTTCGCCGCTCAGATCGGCCAGCACACCCGACCCGGCAAACTGCGCCACCCAGTCCGACCCCAGCTCGAGCGCGTCGGGAGCCTGACCGGAGTTGAAAGCCGCCAGCAGTTTGGCTTTGCCGTCGTTCCAGGAGAGTTCCGTTTTTTCGACTCGACAGTTGTATTCGGCTTCAAATCCGGCGATCACGCTATCGAGCGCGCGGCGCTGGGCCGGCTCGCTCCAGAAATGCCAGAAAGTCAGAACGGCGGGCTCATCGCCCTGCGATCCGTCCGGGGAAGAACCATCGCCGGAACCGCAGGAAGGCAGAAGCATGAGAGTCAGGCAAAAGCCTGCAAGAAGAGCGCTGAAACGCATGGAATACTCCCGGATTCAAAGTGCTGGAAACTGGACTGGAACAAAAAATGCCTGGTACCTAAATGACAAAGGCGCCGCCGGACCAACGTGTTTTGTCGGCGGGGCGCCTCCGCAATATAGCCAACTGAATGCGGGCCTGTTCGCTTTTACATGTGCGCGATTACGGCGTCGCCGAAGCCCGAGGTCTTCACCAGCGTCGCATCGTCCATCAGGCGCGCAAAGTCGTAGGTCACCGTTTTGGCGGCGATTGCGCCGTTAATGCCCTTGATAATCAGATCGGCGGCCTCGTGCCAGCCGAGGTGGCGCAGCATGAGTTCGCCGGAGAGAATCACCGAGCCGGGATTGACTTTGTCCTGACCTGCGTACTTGGGCGCGGTTCCGTGCGTCGCCTCAAAAACAGCCACACCGGTGTCGTAATTGATGTTCGCGCCGGGCGCAATACCGATCCCGCCAACCTGCGCCGCAAGGGCGTCGCTGATATAGTCGCCGTTGAGGTTGAGCGTGGCAATGACGTCGTACTCGGCCGGACGCGTCAGAATCTGCTGCAGGAAGGCGTCCGCGATCGAGTCCTTGACGAGCAGTTTGTCGCCGGGATTGCCGCCGCAGTCGTCCCAGCCGACGGCCTTGTCGGCGAATTCGTTGCGCACGAGGTCGTAGCCCCAGTCGCGAAAAGCGCCTTCGGTAAATTTCATGATGTTGCCTTTGTGCACCAGCGTCAGCGACTTGCGGCCGTGGCTGAGGGCGTAGCGCAGTGCGGCGCGCACGATGCGTTCGGTGCCGGGGCGCGAGACGGGTTTGATTCCCAGGCCGACGTCATCGCTGTTTTCGCCGCCGAATCGCACTTTGGCCCATGCCTCGGGGAACTGCGTTTTCAGGACTTCGGCGAATTTTTTCTGTTCCTCGCTGCCGGCCTGGAATTCGATGCCCGCGTAGATGTCTTCCGTGTTTTCGCGGAAAATCACCATGTCGACATCACCGGGGCGTTTAACGGGCGAAGGCACGCCTTCGAACCAGCGCACGGGGCGCAAACAGACGTAGAGATCAAGTTTCTGACGGAGTGCGACGTTGATCGAGCGAATGCCGCCGCCGACGGGCGTCGTCAGCGGACCTTTGATGGCGACCGTGAACTCGCGGATGGCCTGCAGTGTATCTTCCGGCAGCCAGGTATTCGGGCCGTAGACGTCGTTGGCTTTTTCACCGGCGAAGATTTCAAACCATGCAATCTGCCGCGCTCCGGAATAGGCCTTGGCGACGGCGGCGTCAAAGACGCGTTGCGCGGCCGCCCAGATGTCGGGGCCGGTACCGTCGCCTTCGATGAAAGGAATAATCGGCTGATCCGGCACGTTGAGGTTGCCTGCGGCGTCAACGCTGATTGCCCGGCCGTTCCCCGGAGCCTTGATTTTGCTGTAAGTCATTGTTTTTCCTGAAGTTATGCAATTGAATATTATGAATCGTTTTTCTTGACGGTCGAAGATTGGCGCGCAGCAGGATGCGTCCGGGCAGCATTGATCGACCGCAGTGCAAAGATTCACAAAATACGGATTTCCGGCTTCGTGACAATGCAGGGCCGGTACGCTGAAAGCGCCCGCGGCGGCCCCGCACATGATTGCGCAGGTCGTCAAGATTCGGTAATTTTGAAGTCTTTTCCCTTCGGGACTAACGATTTCTCCCGGAAGTAGCCGGGCTTATTAACGGAGGTGCCGCGATGGCGATTCGCATAGCGATTAATGGGTTTGGACGTATCGGCCGCCTGGTGTTTCGCCGCATTATGGCGGAGGGACAACGGTTCGAAGTAGTTGGCATCAATGATCTGACCGACGCCGCCACTCTGGCGCATCTGCTCAAGTACGATTCCGTGCACGGTCGTTTTAACGGCGAAGTCCAGGCAAGCGACAACGCGTTGACCGTTAACGGACAGACAATTCCCATCTCGGCGCAACGCGCCATCGCCGACATTCCCTGGCAGAATGTCGACGTGGTGATCGAAGCCACGGGTATTTTCATGAAGCGCGAGCTTGCACATGCTCACATCGACAACGGCGCCAAAAAAGTCATCCTGACTGCGCCGGCCAAGGACGCCGTCGACGCCACGGTAGTTCTGGGCGTTAACGACGACGTGCTGACGGGCGATGAGCGCATCATCTCCAATGCTTCCTGCACGACCAACTGCCTGGCGCCCATGGTCAAAGTTCTGCATGACAACTTCGGCGTTGTCAGCGGCTTTATGTCGACCACGCACGCCTACACGAGCGACCAGCGCATTCTGGACGCCCCGCACAAGGATCTGCGACGCGCTCGCGCCGCGGCCACGAGCATTATCCCGACCACGACGGGCGCGGCGAAAGCTGTCGGCAAAGTGATGCCCGAACTCAACGGCAAACTCGACGGCTTCTCGCTGCGGGTTCCGGTTCCCGACGGTTCGATTACTGACTTTACGGCCGTACTGGAACGCGCCGCCACCGAGGAAGAAATTAACAATGCCTTTAAACAGGCGGCTGACGGCCCGATGAAATCTCTGCTGGAATACTGCACCGATCCCATCGTTTCCTGCGACATCGTCGGCAACCCGCACTCCTGCATTTTTGACGCGCTCTCGACCAAGTCGATGGGCACCATGGTCAAAGTGGTAGGTTGGTACGACAACGAATGGGGTTACTCCAACCGCGTCGTTGACCTGGCCCTCAAAGTCGGCGCCTGATTTTCTTGTTTGTCATTGAGACGGAAGTTTAAAGCAAGTCCCGTCGGTTTTAACCGGCGGGACTTTTTGTTTAATTCCGGATCCGGGACAATGATGCGCAGTTCGACTTAAACAAGTTGACCAGAGCTACTTGTCTTCAATCGTCACTCCGCTGCCCGAAACCGTGACGTACAGGGTCTCGTCGGGTAGTGGCAGCGCCGCGCCGCCATGCGGAACCCAGATGTTATTGTTGATCGAGACCGCGCCGACGCTACGGCCCGCCGGCAGATTCGCGCTCAGTGACTCGCCTGCGTCAAGCGAGTAGGGACCGAGAACAAAACCATTGTCGAGTTTGATTCTGACTTCAACGTCTTTGGACGACCGATTGTCCAATAAATACTGCGCCGCACTGAGCGACTGCACGACAAACAAGGAAACCACCAGGCCGAGAAAAACAGCCGGAAATTTGGGAGTTCGCATGGGTTCTCCGGGTAAGATTGTGTTGGACAAAACAACCGACACAAAACGCAGTGGCAACCGGCACGTGCTAACGCAACGCCGGAGGGAAATAATTGAACGGTTGTCGGGAAATTGAGGCAGTGGCAGCGAGCAACTGAGATCGGTGTTGCTCTCGTGGAAAATACGACAAAATCGCCTTTTTGCGCCGTTCAAAACTGTCTGCAGCTGCCTGTCCGTCACCTGCGTGTCAATTTGAACCACTTTTCTTCTGGTCCGCCTCCGCACTTTTCCCGAAATTTGTCGCACATCATTTTGTTCATCTAACATCGATACAACTATGATCCGCTCCATTGGCGACCTGAACCTCAAGAACAAACGCGTCCTGGTACGAGTCGATTTCAACGTTCCCGTCGGCGACGACGGCGGCGTGGCCGACGATACCCGTATTCGCGCCTCGCTGCCGACGATCCGCGCGATTCGCGACGCAGGCGGCACCGTTGTTCTGATGTCGCACATGGGACGACCCAAGGGCCAACGCAAGCCCGAACTCTCGCTGCGCGCGGTAGGCGTACACCTGGGACGCCTGCTGGACCACCCTGTTATTTTTGCCGACGACTGCATCGGCGAAGCGGCGCGCAAAGCCGTTGACGCTGCACAGCCCGGCGACGTCGTCCTGCTTGAGAATCTGCGCTTTCACGCGGCCGAAGAAAAAAACGATACCGAGTTTGCGCGCGAACTGGCCGCCCTCGGCGATGTCTACGTCAACGATGCATTTGGTACGGCGCACCGCGCCCACGCCAGCACGGCCGGCATCACCGAGTACATTAAAGAGACTGCCGCAGGTTTTCTGATTGAACGCGAGCTGAAGTTTTTGGGCGACGCCCTGCAGAATCCGCGGCGACCGTTTACGGCGATTCTCGGCGGCGCAAAAATCTCGGGCAAAATCGACGTGATCTCCGCCCTGTTGGACAAGTGCGACACAATTCTGATCGGCGGCGCTATGATGTTCACGTTTTACAAGGCCCAGGGCCTGGAAATCGGCGACTCACTGCTGGAAGCGGACAAAGTTGAGCTGGCTGCGGAAACCCTGCGCCGCGCCGCCGAGAAAGGTGTCAAGTTGCTGTTGCCGACGGATGCCGTCGTGGCGCGCGCTTTCAGCAATGACGCCGAATCAACGACGATGCCGGTGGACGCCATCGAGCCCGGCTGGATGGGACTGGACATCGGGCCCGAAACGGCGCGCGCTTACGCCGCCGAAATCGAAGGCTCACAGACCGTCGTCTGGAACGGCCCGATGGGTGTATTTGAAATGGAAAAATTTGCACACGGCACGCGCGCGGTAGCCGAAGCGATGGCGCGCGGAACCGCGGCCGGCGCAACGACGGTTGTCGGTGGCGGGGACTCAGCCGCCGCGGTCGTGCAGTTGAATCTGGCCGAAAAGATGACGCATGTTTCAACCGGCGGCGGCGCTTCGCTCGAATTTCTGGAAGGCAAAGTGCTGCCCGGAATCGCCGCCCTTGAGGAAGACGCCTGAAAAGGGCAATCCGAATCGAATTTTTACGTCCAGCCCTTCATGTAGCCGGAGCATGTGTTCCGGCCTGTTCGAGGTGTAAAGACGATGCAGAGCAGACCATCCCGCTTTCAGGTTCCCAACATGATGAACGGCATTAAATGGCTGTTGATCATCAATGTCGCCGTTTTCATTTTTCAGCACCTGGTGCTGAAGGCGATTTTGTTCGAGAACGGCATGTCGGGTTTTCTGTACTTTCGATCCTGGTTCGCCCTTTTCCCGGTCGAAGCGGAGTCATTTCAGATCTGGCAGTTCCTGACGTTTCAGTTCCTGCACGGCAGTTTTCTGCACCTGCTTATGAACATGCTGCTGCTCTGGATGATCGGCACGGTACTGGAACGGGTCTGGGGTACGCGCAACTTCCTCATTTTTTATCTGTTGTGCGGCGTGGCGGCAGGTGTGGGCCAGATCACCGTTTCCTCCTTTGTCGGCGAGCAGATCCCCCTGGTTGGCGCCTCAGGCGGCATATTCGGCATCATCGTCGGTTTCGGCCTCACCTTTCCCAACGAATTCATCTATGTCTTTTTCCGTCCAGTGCGCGTTCTGGTCCTGATGTGGATTTTGATCGGTCTGCAGGTTCTCAACGGACTGTTCAGCTACGGCGACAATGTCTCGCATGTGGGGCACCTCGGCGGCGCGGCGATGGGTTTTTTCCTGATGTACAACGGCGAACGCTTCGGCATTTACCGTTTTTTCAACTCGGCCATCGACGTGGTGCGGGACGTGTTCAAGGGATTCTCCCGACCGTCGGGTCGACCGGCGCCGCGCCACAGACAGCAGGCCGAGGAAGTCCGCCCGGACAACGTCTTTTCGATCGACGATGCGCCGCGTAAAAAAACGACGCCGGCATGGTTCAGACCGCAGCCGAAAAAAAGCGAGCCGACAAGCAATGAGATCACGCCCGAAGAGATCGACGCCATCCTCGACAAGATGAATGAGAGTACCGACGGCTACAAGAATTTGACTGACCGCGAGAAACGCATCCTCGAAGAATACAGCCGAAATTTGTAGTCCCGGAATTTTTATCTCATTTTTTGCTCCCCCGATGTAACCATTCTGGTCGACATCCTGTCTGTTCCGGCAAGCACACCCGCATAGCGGTTTTCAATCAAGCAGCGGACAACGCTCATGAAATCTCGAACACATAGCGACGGCGATCTGAGCAAGGCAGTCGACGGCTTCCGCCAAGGAAGCGCGGAAGCCTTTCAGATCCTCTACAAACGCTATCAGAATCGCGTCTACCGCTTCTGCGTTCGAATGATGTCAAGCGAAGTCTCCGGCAAAGACGCCTTTCAGGAAACGTTCATGCGCATGTATGAACACCGCGCCGAATTCCGCGGCACGAACTTCCCGGCCTGGCTCTTCACGATTGCCCGCAACGTCTGCCTGAACCTCTTGCGTAAACAGAAAGCTTTCGATTCATTCGAAGAAGATATACACGGCAAACTGCTGTCGACCAATCGCGTCGAAAACAGCGACGTCCTGCTGCGCAACAGCATCGACAACGCCATTCAGCAGCTGCCTGTCAAGTTACGAGAGGCGCTCATTCTCCGCGAATACGAAGAGTACTCCTACAAGGAAATCGCGGAAATAACCGGCATCGAGTTATCCCTTGCGAAGGTGCGAGTCCATCGAGCCCGATTGATTCTTCGCAAAATTCTCAGCCCCATAGTTCAAGAGCGTTATGAAATCTGAAGTTGATGTACTCATAACCAAATACCTGGATGGTGATCTGACCTCGGCCGAAGACCGCGCCCTGCGGGATCTGCTGTCGGAACATCCGGATGCAAAAATCGCGTTCGACGAAAGCGTGGCAATTCACCATGCTATTCGCGAGGACGCGGAAACTCTTGTTGCCCCGCCCGAACTGGTCGACCAAACTGAAGAAGCCGTCCTCATGCGCATCTTCGGTGAAGCGCCCGCCGCAAGCGTCTCCGCCCCCGTGGCTGAGTCCGGCCTGCGCCGTCGCCTCGTCAGTTCCATGCTCCTTCTCCTGGCATTCTTCATGCCGCGAGCTATCGGCAACCTGCCCTTCGAACAACTTTCTAAAGCTGATATTCTGTCAACCTCGGTCGATGCCGCAGTGAGCGAGCGTGCGTCGATCGAGGTACAGAATGCCGCGCTGGTTCAGCAGTGGACCAGCGAGCACGCCGACCGCGTGGCTCGCAGTATGGCGCTCCCCGAATCCTCAGGATCACATTCCGCGCAGACTGCCTCCGTGCACTGCACTCCTGCTCCGGTTGAAGCCCTGGCTTCAGCCGCACCCACCGCCGAATCTGAAAACGTTTCCGGATTTGCCGTCAATGGCTCCGCCGATAGCCAAAACGGTGGATTTGCAGCGGAAACGCCGTCCGACATGACCTTGTCGTTCAACGACCCCATGTTCGGCGATTCCTTTGACGACTTCGGTGCTCTGCTGACTCCCGCCTCGGCTGATGATGATCTTCCCGAGTCCAACTGGGCCGGCGGCGGATCATCGACGGCTTCCGGTGCGGACGCGCGCGCGCAGGACGTTCTTGCACGCGGCTCCGGCGGTATTCTGGCACTGGCGCCCGGCGTCACGCCTGAAATCGGCGGCGAAATTTTCCTGTCCGGCACGCTCGGCAGCGATCTGCTGGCTCAGACGTCAAGCGATCAGGCCGATGCCATTTCACTCTCCACTCTGGGCCTGGCTTACAGTGTCAGCCCCAATGGTCGCGTCGGTCTTGAACTGGGCATGATGAACTTCTCCTATCCCTACCAGACGCTTGTCTGGACCGGCGGCGAGGGCGTCTATAGTCACCCGACGGGTAATGGTTTGTCGCGCGATGACAATCCTATCAAAGCGCAGCAGGGTTCGACGCGTTACCTTGGCTACAGCAGTGAAGATACCGGCGGAACCGAAGAGGATCCCACACCCGGCAGCGGCGCAGGTCAGGGCGAGGAAGAGGGCGACAATGGCTCGACTGGTCAGAGCGGCGAAGAAGGTTCCGAGTCCGGTGCGGGCGGCTTGATTGATCCTGATGATGAACCCACGCGCACGGCGTACTCCGTCAGCCAGACCCGCAACAAAACTACCATGTGGGGCGGCGTGTTCTACGAACACGAGATTCCCATCCGCGACCGCATTTCTTTCATCGGACGTCTCGGCGCAGGCGGCTCCAACGAAGGTATGCTTGGTTATCTGCGCGCTTCGGGTGCGTACGAAATGACGGACGACCTGTCGCTGCTCTTCGGTTTCGACTCGCGCGCCATGCTTCTCAGCGTGTTCGAATACAAAAACGTGCGCAAACTGAACATGAGCTTTACCTTCACGATGGGACTTAACGTCCGCCTGTAATCTCTGCTCAGTTATCCGACGAATTTCGACGGCCGTCCCATCCGGGATGGCCGTTGTTGTTTAAGCGCAGTAGAATTTGGCGTCGCATCTCGCTTGACCGCCGACTCATTCAGGCACGATCAGTTTATTTTCCACCTTTGCCATCTAATCGCTTTGAGCGCTCACCTGCGTTCGCCCTCAGGCTCCCCGATTTTTTTGTTTGTCATTGAAGTTCAGGTTTGATTCCTCCGACGTCATAGCTTCCTTATTCGACCTTCCCGTTCAACCAGTTTGGCGGCACGATTAGACACAAAGTCGGCTACGTTCAGTTTTTTCCATCTGGAAAAAGGCAAGAACCTGAGCATCTTGGATGCGAGCGCAAAGCACGTGCAAATGAGCGTTCAGACGGACGGTGGCTCAGGCCGCTAACATCCGGCGAACCTGCGGGTTTGAATCCGGACGGAGAGTCCGTGGTTGGTGGTATGCTCAGATTCTGGAGGTGGAGGCCGGGGGTGGGGGCCCATTGATTTCACTCAAAGAACCATTGAGCCTGAAACTCACCTGAAGCTCTTAGCCTATCAGTTTAACCCCGCGCTGCAACGAGATTTCGGCATTGCGCTCGCCGCAGCTCCGCGCCTCTCAATTGCCGTCGCATTCACGTCACCCGACTCGATCACAAGTGTGCGCCAAACTGCGACGCACTCACTCTCACATTCAGGCTGGAAAACATACATCGGTTTGTTGTGATTCGTTGCCAAATATTCTGCTGCTATCCGCACTTAACTTCAAACGCTGCGGCGCGACATCCGGAATCAACGCAATTTGCCGTTCAAAGCCTCGGATCCCGTCTGAGCTCCGGATGCCCGACGGCCTTGCCGTTTGTTTAATCCAGCTGTGCGCTTGCGCTTTCTCGCGACCTGCGGCGCATCCACGTAACCGACTTCGCCTTGTCAACTCACAGCCGGATGGTTTACAGCCCAGCGACATCGCTTCTGACCAATACCGACCAACACTGACCAACACCGACCGCACGCAGCTTGAGAACACCGGTACTGATTTCCCGCTCAAAGTTTCTGCGCTTATTAACTTCTCTCGGTGGCACAGGCATTCCAGCCGGATCGACAAACAAAAGAGAAAAACAAGCCGCGCAGTTAAACAAGCGGCGAAGTGCCTCAAACAAAATGCCCGCCCCGGTTAAACCGGAACGGGCATTAATCATACAGACCTTAAATCTCAGGTCTTAACCACCAATCACAAAGCTGCGCGCAAGTTGATCCTGCGGCGTGCTCAAACGCAGCATGTAAACACCAGCGCTCAACGAACGGACGTCAACCTGAAGCTCGTGTGTGCCGGCGTCGGCCTGACCGTCAAACGGAACCAGAAGCGTACGGCCGCGAAGGTCAATGACCTCCAGGCGCGCATGCATCGGAGCGTCGAGTTCGAACTGCATGACCGCAACAGACTGCGCCGGGCTCGGACTGACCGTGTGCAGGGTCATGCCGATGCCGCGAACGTCCGCCACGGACGTTGTTTCCTCGATACCGCGCCCCGAGAGCGAGACTTCGTGTGAACCGCCGTCGCTCGTGATAATCAGCGTCGAGTTTTTAAGCCCGCGCGAAGTCGGATGGAATTGCACGGTCAGCACGTAGTCCTCGCCGGAAGCCAGCATCGTCGGCGGTGTTTCAGCAAAAGAGTAGGATTCCTCGTCAACGACGGAGATATCCAGCGTCACCGCTTCCGTGCCCAGACTGCTGATCGTGATGTCCTCGCTTTCAGTCGTTCCGACATCGACGGCGCCGAAGGAAAGCTGAGTGCGGTCGATCGACGTCAGCTTCGGCTCGGGAATCGGCACGACCTGGAAGTCGGCATAAGAGACGCCCGAAGTGTGCACGCGCCACAGACGCGCGTTGTTGCCGTCGGAATACATCGCACCGGTTTGCGTCGGGCCGATCGTCGGCGTCAGCACAGCTTCAAAGCTCTCGCCGTCGTCAGCCGTGGCATACAACTGACCGCCATCGCCCAGAATGAAGTTCTGCAGCGATTCCGGTGCGCCGTAAGCAAAGACAGACTGCAGCGGGATGTCGTCGAGATCGTAGACAGCCAGCTCCCAGGAGTCGCCGCCGTCGTGCGTAGAAGCGACCTGAAACGGACCGCCGGGTTCGTCCTGCTCGCGGTAAACGGCGATGCCGTCTTCCGGCGTACGGAACGCCAGCGAGGTAATCTGTTTGCCGTTAAATACCACCGAACTTTTCCAGGTGCGCCCCTGCGTCGTGCTGTAGAATACACGGCCGGTGCTCGTGCCGAACCAGACGTTGTCGCCCAGCTGTGTTGAAGCGCCGACCAGTCCGGCTTCGCCGTCAACGGCAAAACCGATGTCCGAAGCGCGCGTCCAGGTCTGGCCGCCGTCGGAACTCGTTGCCACGCCCCAGTTTCCATTGATCGGATCGCCGAGGATGACGCCGTTCTGCTGGTCGAAGAAATAGATGTCATTGATAAATGCGGTGATATTGTCCAGCGAGCCGGACACCTGCCCCCAGGAGTTGCCGCCGTTGGTTGTGCGCCATACCGCCGCTCCGCCGCCGCCCGCGGCGTTGGTGCTCACCCACGCCGAGAATGCATCGATCCCCGAGATGGAATAAGTCGGCGTAGACGGGAAGTTGGCTCCCTGGCTGATTTCGATCGCCTGGAATCCGCCCTGCGAAGCGCGACCGCAGATACCCACAAGCTGGTTGCTGATGCGCGTCTGCCCCGTAAACCAGAAACTCGATCCATCCGGGCTGGAACCGCTGTGCCACACCGTCGAAGTCAGGTCGCTGACGATGGTACCAGGGAAACGCAGGTTGCCGCCGGTCGCACCAGGCAGGCCGACCGGAACGCGCAGGCGCTCGAAATCGACGTAGTCCGTCGCGCGGTAAGTCACCATGACGTCCAGATAACCCGTGGACCAGGGCATCGAGCTTTTGAGTTTCAGATTGACGTCAACATTCCGCGTGCGGTCGTTCTGCAGCGTGCCGACATTGATCGGAGCATTCGTGAAATCGACATAACCGTCGAGCGAGCGGAATTCAACGCTCAGTCCGTTGGCGGTGCCGAGGTAATTGCGAATCACCAGTCGCATCGTCGTTTCGTCAAAGCTGTCCAGCAGACCGCTGTCCGTCTGAATCAGCAGTTCTTCGTGGCTGATGCCAGGAATGCGGCTGCCCGAGCTGAAGCTGGCGTTAAGCTCCACGGCGCGGTAGGCGTTGGCGCGACCGTAATACAGCAGGCGCGCATCCTCGCTGCCGTTGGAAAACACGTCGTCGCTCGTGCTGCGAATCTGATGCATGATCTGCATGGGCGTCCAGGTAGGATGCTGCGCTTTGACCAGCGCCGCGATGCCCGACACGATCGGCGACGAAAACGAGGTGCCCGAAGACGCCGTGTAATTGTCTTCCGGCGCCGTGCTCCAGACCGAAGCGCCGGGAGCGTAAACCCGCGCCACCGCGCCGAAGTTGGAAAAGCCCGTCACGCGGTCGTTGGCGTTGCTGGCGCCGATGTTAAATACGCCGTCGTAATTGGCCGGGTAAAAACTGACGTCCAGATCCGTGTGGTAGCCTTCGTTGCCCGATGATACCACCACGAGCGCACCGAGTGCGTTGGCCTGGTCGATGACGTCCTGCTCCGAGTTCATGCGTCCGTAGCCGCCCCACGAGCAGTTGATAATGTCCGCGCCGTTTTCGGCGGCGTACAGAATAGCTTCATAACCGCGGAAGATACCGCGTACGTTGGCGTTGTCGGAGCCGCATTTGATCGGCATCAGGCTTGTGTTGTAGCCGATTGCCGCAATGCCCGTATTGTTGTGAGTGTTGGCCGCCACGCAGCCCGCCACCACCGTGCCGTGGTTGCGCCGGTCGTTGGCCCAGTTGCTGCTCGTGCCGCGCACCTTGGGATCGTTGTCCGGCCGATATGCGCCCGAGAAAATCGCCGTGCTGGTGACGTCGCCGACAAAGTCCCATCCGATCACATCGTCGATATAACCGTTGTTGTCGTCGTCGCGGCCGTTACCCGGCGTCTCGCCCAGGTTCACATAAATATTGTCTGCCAGGTCTTCGTGTTCGTAGTCGGTACCCGAGTCGATGATCGCCACGACCACATTCGGGTTGCCGGTTGTGATGTCCCATGCTTTTTCAGCTTCAATCCGCGCCAGGTGATACTGGTTGGCAAAACGCGGGTCGTTCGGCGTAAAGGTCGAATAGCGTCGGTACACCGGCTCGGCGTATTCGATGTCCGGGTTCTGCTCCAGCAGTTGCGCGGCTTCCCATGCGTCCAGGTCGGAGGCATAGCTGATTTCGTGGATGCGTCCCACGCCCGCTGCGTCGCGCGCCAGCGCGTCGCCGTTGTTGAAGCGCGGGAACGGCGTCCGGATCGTCGTAACCGCCAGATTCTGCAGACTGGCCTGCAGCGTTTGTGAGAGGAATCCCTGCGCGTCCTTCGGCGTCGTGTGCAGCGTGCGCGTCTTGATGATCAGCGTCTGCGGCAGGTAGGTCTCCCTGTCCGGGCGTTCGTTGCGCTTCAGCACGGCCGGCGTACTGAAACCGTCGCCGCGCGCCTCACCGCTCTTCTCAACAACCCAGGAAGCATGTCCGGCGGATTCAACCTGCGGGCGCTCCACCGCTCTCAGCGTGCCGCCAAGGACAAAAAAGATTACAGCCGGAACCAACAGAAATTTCGCACAGTGCCGTAAACCAGTCGAAGCAAATGCCATAAGAGATTCTCCGGTAAGCATAGGGTAAAATACACGCTCAGATTCATCTTGAAACCCGACGACAAGCAACACAAAAAAGGCCGAAACGACGCTGAATTCCGTGTTGCGCCCCTTGCGTCAGGTCAGTCGCGGCTCCACGCGCAGGGAAACCTCGTGCGGCAGCGCAAAACCTTCTATCGCGATTTTGACGCGCACGATGCCGGGTTCAAAGCCGGCGCGCAGCAGGGCCCTGCCTTCAGCGGCTGACTCGATCGTCGCCGAAGCCTGCCCTTCGACAATGGAAAAATGTACGCTGCGGTCGACGTCCTCCAGCTCCATGCCGAGGCCGTTCAGGAAATGCACGGCTATCCACGCTTCAGACCGACCATCCGGTGCAAGCACCCGCGGTTCCACATCAACGTCCACCGAACGCACTTCCAGCAGCAGCGGAAGCAGCAAATATGCCGCCGTCCCGACGATAATCGCCAGCCCGACCACATTCAGAAGTGCATTCCGCCGCGCCGTTCCGCTCATTTTCTGGTTTCCACCGTCAAAAAAAACATGCCGATTCAGTGTAGAAGGTCTGCTCGTCAAAAAATTGCGCCGCACGCTTTCGCTCCCCTGCTCTTCGCAAAAGATCGCTTTGCCCCTTCGCCTTCGCTGCGGTGCAGGCTCCATAAAACTCTTGTTGGTCTCGCCGTGCCCGGGCGGTGCGTGGCGCGTTCGTGCGGACTCGTGCGCCAGCGCGTTTGCCTGCTCCTCTTCCTTCCGCTTTTGAATGTCCAATCCCGTGCCCGGCGCCGGGCTTAAACGCTCATTCCGTGGCGATGCAGTAATAATGCAGTAGTCCCTTTGTTAACCGGCAACGCTACCTTTGAATTGCGACAAAGGCATTGCGCGCATAAACTACAAGGACAACATCATGAATTCACATTCACCAATCGTCAGGCATCGGCTTCGACTGTTCACAGTCGCGGCTGTAATTGTTTTACTCGCTGCCGCGGATACATTTGCCGCCGGTGCGCTTTTTGTGCGCCGCATCGGCAGTTCACAGCAGCACCAACTGCTGTCGATCGACTCGTACGACGCGACTGTTGAAATTCGGGATCAGGTCGCTACAACGCACATCGACCAGCGCTTTTACAACAGCTTCAATCAGACTGTCGAGGCGACATTCGTTTTCCCGCTGCCGGAGGGCGCCATGATCTCCCACATGGCATACTGGTTTAACGGCCAGAAATACACGGCGACTGTCAAGGAACGTCAGGAGGCGCAGAACACCTACAACTCCAAGATTCGTCGATATATGGACCCGGCGCTGCTGCAGTACCTGGGCGACAATGTGTTTAAGTTAAACATCGCACCCATTTTCGGCGCAAGCGAAGTTCGCTTTGAGATTACCTACAGCGAATTGCTTCCTTACGAAAACGGCAGCGTCGACTACAACTTTCTGTTGAAGACGACCGAGCTCTCGCCCGAACCGCTCGAACGCATTTCGCTCAGCATTAACGCACAGACCAGCCGGACGTTTAAGTCGCTGACGGTTCCCAGTCACGAAGGCGGCAGCGACCTGAGTATAGACCAGGCATCCGACAGCGAGATTAACATTATTTACGGCGATGAAAACATCATTCCCGACCGCGACCTGCACCTGCGCTTTCAGACGGAGCGCAACGGCATCGACATGAACGTGCAACACTACGCGCCTCTGGCCGCCGACAATTTCGGCACGGACCGCTTTTTTGCCGCGTGGATCACGCCGCCGGACGATCTGGCTGACCTGGCGCAGATGCCGCGCGACGTCATTTTTACGGCGGATATTTCCTCCAGCATGGACGATCAGCGTCTTGAAGCGCTTAAACAATCCATGCACGTTTTCCTCGACCTTCTGACGCCGATCGACCGGTTCAACATCATTGTATTCAGCACGGACGTGCGCGCATTTGCCGAGAGCACGGTCGCACCCGACGCCGGCACGCTAGAAGCGGCGCGCCTTTTTGTCGACCGTCTGGGCGCGCGCGGCTTCACCAATTACGAAGCCGCGCTGGAGCTGGCCCTGGCGCAGCCCGTCCGGCCCGAAGCGGATCCGATGATCATGTTCTTCACCGACGGTGCGCCCACCTGGGGTGAAACCGACGCGACGGCGCTCATGGCTTTGTTCACGGAAGAACACGCCGGCAAGCGCGTCTTCCCGATCGGTCTGGGCGACGAAGTCAACACCGCACTGTTAAACAGCATCGCCGCGGCCACCGGTGGATTTGCCCGTTTTATCGACAGCGAGAGCGATATCAGCGACGTTGTGACGAATCTGTTTTCGCGTGCGTCCGCTCCTGTTTTGCGCAACCTCAACCTGGACCTGGGCGACCTGCCGGCCTACGACATTTACACCGAGGAGCTGCCGGATCTGATCTGGGGCTCACAGGTGATTCAGTTCGGCCGCTACACACGCGGCGGCGACTACAACCTGACTCTATCGGGCGATCTCTCGAACCAACCATTCAGCATGACGCAGACGGTTAACTTCGGCGACGAGGCCGGCAGCGGCAATATCGCCGTGGCGCGGCTCTGGGCACGCGAAAAGATCAATGCCCTGCTGGCCGACATCGAAGAGTTCGGCGAGCACGAAGAACTCGTCGACGCCATCGTCGAACTGAGTATTCGCTTTAACATTTTAACAAAGTACACGGCGCTCTACGCCGACCCGGACGACGACAATCCGACCTCGACGGTGGAAGAAGAAGCGGCGCGCGTGGGCCTGCATTTTCATCCGGCCGTACCCAACCCGATCGCTTCATCGACGAATATTGAGTTTGAATTTGCGCCGGACTTCGGCACGCGACGGGTTAAAATCTCGGTGTACGATGCCTCCGGTGCGCTGGTGGCGGTGCTGCACGACGGCATGTTGCCGCCTGGCAAACATTCGATCCGCTGGGATGGCCTGGCGGGCGACGGTCGCCAACTGTCCAGCGGTGTTTACTATTGCAAGCTTGAACTTGGCGGGTACGTGCTTGGCCAAACGCTTGTCATCCAGCGATGACCGTGACAACAGGCAATTCGAAGCGCAGAGTGAATTGTACGGGAGCTGTTGTTAATAAGCTATAAGCACCCCGGCGCTTTCCGCCTGGCCGGCAACCGGTCAACGGCGGAAAGCGCCGCCGTCGGGTTTGAAGACAGATTTGGATGCAAACACAATGTGCGTATAGTCCGCAATTCAGCGGACTGTTTGGGGGGTGACATGGTCTGCGGCGCAAGCCGTCAGACCATGTCCGTTTTTCAAGCATTCAAACAAAAAAAACGGACCCTTGCCCCCTGGGGAACAAAGGTCCGTGTATTACGGCGTCATGTTGTTAACACCGTAGTTTGTTTACATCATCGAACAACCGAAAGCGGAATTGTCGAAACGGAGTCGCCGGCGGTAATCTGCGCATAGTACACGCCCGCGGCGCCAAATCGCACGGGGACATAGACCGAGTGTTCACCTGTCGTGAGCGTGAGATTTTGTGTTGCCAATGTTTTACCGACGGCATCGACGATCACGAGCTTCACAAATCCACTGTTGAGTGCATTGAACTGGAATTGCACGCCGCTGTCGCCATCCACGTTTGCACCGACTTGCAGGGCATCGTTGACGCGCAGTTGCGACTGCATGTCGTTCAGGTCCGTTCCCTGTTTAAGCGGTGCGGCCTCGATCGTTTCTTCGCAATAGGGATCGGGCCCCAGCCAGGGTTCGGCATGAGGTTCACCGCGGATATTGTCCATAACATCAACTTCATGGCATTCCCAAGCGGCCTCTTCGACAAAAAGCAGGTCAAGCGTCGGCCCCGGGTCCGTCAGACAGCCATCAGCTGTTTGCAGCGAACCGTCGACCTTGGCGATATAAGTATCGAATTTGGTATTCGGACCGACATCAATTAATCCCACCGCCGCATAGCTGTAGTCCAACGTCGGCGCAGGCCCAATGCCGTTGATACCTTGCGTCGCCACGGAAAAGAACTCGGTCCAGGTCGATGATTCGGGAGAACTGCGACCGTAGATGGCTGAGGTGAAAATCCAGTTTTCATCTACTTCCATCAGATACGCACCCTGCAGCTGATTCAATACCGCCTGTCCGGCCACCACCCAGGCGCCCCGCTGGTTCAGTCCAAAATCGACGCCGTAGGCATTGGTAAACAATTCGTCGCCGGGAGAAGGAGACAGAATCTGACGCGACTCCCACGCACTCGCCGTGCTGTTGTAACGCGTCATGAATGCACCGTGCAGCACCGGCGTCTGCGTCGCCGTATACAGGTCGCCGACGATGACAACCTCCATGCTGGGAGAACCCAGATTTCCGACCCAAAGATCGTTCGGCCGCGAATTCAGATCGGCGACGTCATCCGAATGCAGCAGTTTGAGGCTGCCGATTTTTGACCCGTCGTTCGAGTTAAGCCGCAACAAAAAGGTCTCTTCCAGAATCACGCCGCCCGACTCCTCGACTTCCGTCCAGCCGGTAATCCACAGCGAATTGCTGTACATCTTCATCGCGGCGGCGTGCATATGAGCATCAGCCACTGCCGGCTGCCACAGATGGTTGGTAAACGCGGCAACCGTCATCCCCATCGAGTTGAGTTTAATTACGGCAATATCTTTGCCTTTGGGGTTGCCCGCATCAAAAGTATTGGCAAGAACATAGTATTCGTCGTTGTCGGCCACGACGTCAACCGCGCGTATGTCTGCCTGCGGTCCGCCCAGCGGAGTATAACTCAATACACGTTCCCAGATGATGTTGCCGGTCAGTGCATCGATTTTGTTCACAATGCAAAGAGTTGAATAGCCTTGCCCGACAGCGATCAGATAGGGAATGCCGTTTTCAACCGATTCGGTTACCGCTTCAAAACGCGTTGCTATTGTGCTGTACTTGTTGGAAAAGAGCGCTGCGCCTGTCTGGTCGAGCGCAAAAGCGTGCGCACTTCCGGGAGCCTCGCCTACAACCGCAAAGCCGCAATTGTGCGTCGTGCGGGCAATATCACGGCCGTGATCATTGCCGCTGCCGTCCGGAATGTGTTGGTTGTACAAATACTGATTTGGATCACATGCTCCAAGCTGCGAAACGGCGCGTTCGGCTGTAAAACAAAACACTGCGCCCGCAACGAATAGTGTCGCGATCATTGACTTGATACTCATAATCGAGTTCCTGTTAAGATTCAAATAAATACCACTAATACCAGTCTGCGATGACTACTCACATAAACGAGGGGTGTAGTTGATGTGATTGCAGTATGTGTTGATGCATGTAACGCTCGAGCTTGTTAAACGCATCGGTGCAAATACCAGTTAACTACCTGCCAACGCCCGCATTGATCTTCGATTCACATCTCCCGGCTCAGAAGTTGCCGAATCGTGCCGCGGCGGCGTTATCAGTCTGTCCGCCAGTTATGGCTGTCGACGAATACAAAGTGCAAATGCGAAGACTTAAAGTCAAAAGGAAAAAGTGGGTATTAAATGGGGATGCGTTTAACGGCGGCGCACCAGACGGCTACAATAAAAAACGGACCTTTGCTACCCCCCCGGGAACAAAGGTCCGTGCATTCCGGCGCTATGTTATTAACACCGTAGCTTGTTTACATCATCGAGCAACCGAGAGCGGAAGCGTCTGCATCCCGCCGCCCGATTTGATTTGAGCGTAGTACATTCCCGCCGCGCCGAAACGCACAGGAATAAAGACCTCGTTAACACCGACCGTGAGGTTGATGGATTGCGTCGTCAGTGTTTTACCGAGAGCATCGACAATGACCAGATCAACACTGCCGGCTTGCTGCGTGTCAAAGTTGAATTGCACGCCATTGTCGGCGTCTATCGAAATGACGGAAGCAAAGTCGTCCTGAATCGACAGTGTGGAAATCAGAGCGGGGAGATCTTCAGCGCCTTGTTTAAGCGGCGAAGGTTCAATCGTCTCTTCGCAGTAGGTGTACGGATCGTACCAGTCGCGGTCGTACTCCTGCACACTGACATTGTCCAGTTCATCCTTCGGACCAAAGCCCCACAGCACGGGATCTACATACAGGTCGTCCAGTTCCGGTCCCGGATCGCTTTCGCATCCATCGGCGGTTTGCAGACTGCTGTTAACTTTGACGATGTAAGTGTTTAAGTTCGCCGGCGGACCACCATCGATAATACCAACCGCCGTATAGCTGTAGTCCAGCGTCGGCGAGGGACCGGTTCCGTTAATGCCTTGGGTTACAACACTGTTGAACTGCGTCCAGGTTGATGCCTCAGGGCCGCTATGTCCATATGTTGCAGAGCTGTAAGCCCAGTTTTCGTCGAACTCCAGCAAGTACGCGCCGCGCAGTGAGTTGTGTTCGGCCTCACCTGCCACCACCCAGGCGCGCTTGCCGTTCAAACCGTAGTCTACGCTGTAAGCATGAGCTGCATCTTCCCGACCGACGGTCGGTGAGAGAATGGCGCGCGAATCCCAGACAGATAAGGTACTGTTGTACCGCGTGGCAAACGCGCCATGAATCGACGGACTTTGGGAGACAGTATAAAGATCGCCCACGATGACGATTTCCGTCGCCGAGCCCTGTAACTGACCGACCCACAGACCATGCGGCCGCGAGTTAACTGCGGCGGCGTCGCGCGTGTGGCGCAATGTTCGCCCCCAGAGGAATGCGCCCGTCGTTTGATCGAGCTCCATCAGGAAGGCTTCCTCAATTGTTCCCTGCTGGGGACGCTCAACTTCCGTCCAGCCGGTTACCCAGACCTTGCTGTCGTAGAGCGCCAGGGCCGCGCCATGCATGTGAGCATCGGGATCGACGACAGGCTCCCAGACGGCGGTGGAGAACATAGCCACCGTAGCGCCGCCGGCATCCAGTTTGGTTACGACAACATCTTTGGCGCGTGAATTGTCATTGGCGTCAAACGTGTTCGCAAGTATGTAGTAATACCCACCTTCAGCTTTAACGTCAACGGCGGCAATCACCTCCGCTGCGCCACCCGGCGGTGTGTAGCTGATCTCGCGTTCCCACAGCACCGTACCGGTAACCGCATCGATTTTATCCACTACAAAACTGGTGGGATCATCCTGCTGGTTTTCATGGCCGACGGCCACCAGATATGCCTTGCTGCTCTCGATCGATTCATCAAGGGCGACAAATTCAATCGCATTGTAACTGTAGTTATTCGTGAATACCGTTCCTCCGCTTTGATCGAGCGCAACTACAAAGGGGTTGCTCGGTGTTTTCCCGGTCAGCGCCACGCCGCAGTTGTGCGACGTAAACACCACGTCGAACGCATAGTCGAAGCTGCCAAGGTCATCGACGTCTTTTGTGTACAAATACTGATTCTGCGAACAGGCCGTCAGCTGGGCCTTTGCTTCACAAACGTTAAATCCAATTGCTGCTCCCGCTATAAGAGCAGATGTGACCAGAGACTTCAAATTCATGGTACAATTCCTGTGAAAATTTAACATTGACCCACTGCGACGACTACTCACATAAACAGGAGGTGTTTATCGCGTGATCGTAGTAAGTGCCGTGGTGTGACGCCTCCTGCGAGGCTTAAACACACCACTTTGATAAACGACTGCTTAAAGCGAACGAGCCTGCGTACTATCTCACAAACCTCGGCTCGGAAGTCGGTAAAAGTGCCTCGACCGTCACTTAGCATTCGGGCTTTGTCGACGGACGCAATGTGCGACCGCAACGACTTGGGATCAAGCGGAAAAAGTGGGTAAAAAGTGGGGATATGAAGCGCGAAGCCACTGTTCATGCGGCTTCGCGCGGAGGAGCTCAGGAGGGAGTCGCGGCCAGGTCGACCAAAAATGTCGTCAGATTAGTGCCGGTGGGGAGCTTCAGCTTGGAGCGTACGTTCTTGCGGTGCGTCTTGACAGTATCAAGTGAGATGAACATGCTGTCGGCAATCTCCTTGCTGCGCAGCTTGAGCGAGATCAGGATGCAGACGCGCATTTCCGTCGGTGTCAAAGCAGGACAACGTTTGCTGAGACGCGATACAAATTCCTCGTGTTCTTCCGCCAGGAAACTGTCAATCTGCGGCAGATCCTGATTCTCCGACATGATGCGCTTAATAAGCCCAATCGTATCCTGAGCGATCCGACGCGCCTGACCGCTCGTCTGCGGCAATTCCTTTTCCAGCTCGGCGTGAATCGACTGCATCATTCTGTTGCTGCGCGACTGCGACTGCACCAGACGCCCCAGCAGGTGATCTTTTTGTTTAACACTTCTGATTCCTTTGTCGGAATATTTCTTCTGCTCGGAATACAGGATGTCGCGACGACGGTCCGCTTGTTCCACGGCTCGTTTCACAAGGTGGTTGCGCTGTTTCTGTCGCAATTCCGACAACATCTGCTGGTGACGAAGTGCGCCTTCCATGTTTTCTTCCTCGGCATACAATCCTGCAAGCGCCTCATGGATATCTTCCAGCACGCCCTGATTACTGCCGGGCTTGTGTAACTGGAAAGCGCGCAGGTACAGGTCGCGCGCTTCCTGCTTGCGATTCAGATTGACGAGGGTCTCGGCGCAGAGCGTCCACATGACATCCACCCCCATGTGTTCTCCGGCTTTGTCCACTAACTGCAGTGCCTGGTTCAGATACCCCTCGGCTTCCTTGCGGTTGTTCAGAATTGCATGTGAAAGCGCAAGCCGCGCGTAGGTGTATCCATTCTTGAACGTATCGGGCAGACCGGCTCCCACTTCCAGCGCTCGCTCGTAATACTCTATTGCCTGCTTGTGTTCCTCACGTTTCTTGTGCATAACTCCAAGGCTGGAGAGAGCAATGGCGGCTGAGTAGTGATTGGACTCCTGCTCGCAGTACTTCAGACTTTCTTTCAGGTGTTTAATCGCATTCGAATCCTGGTCAATCTCCATATACAGCGTTGCGAGATTCGAATGGGTTTTGGCCATGCCAATGCCGCCGCCAACTTCACGGTACTTATCAAGAGCCTGCTGAAAATGTTTAAATGACTCGTCAAAGTCATAGATCACGGCGTGCAGTATTCCCAGGCTCGAATGCGTTTGGGCTATCTGCATTGTATGCCCCAGGTCAACAGACAGTTCAAGCGCGGCAGTCAGATGCTCAAAGGCCAGTGTCGGGTTTTGATGATCCACGTAGTATGACCCCACTACCCGTAACGCATCGGCTTCCAGCAGGCGAAGAGAATGAGCCCGACACAGTTTAAGCGCCTCCCTGCTGAACTCCAGTTGCTTGTCAAAATCACCCTCGTTTGACTTGATAGCGGCCTTAAACAACAGGACTCGAGCCGCAACCGCCGGATCGTCAGGATAATCAGCCGTCAAGTCCGCAATCATCGACTTTGCGAGTGCCGGATTTCGGTGCATCTCCCGAACAATCTGCTCGTGGCGAGCTTTCAGAACATCCTTATCCTGAGTTGATCCCTTTGAGTTCACCATGAAACGTTCAATCGCATTTTCATCAAAGAGTTAAAACGGAGCGCTGTTCACACACTTGACACTACACTATCCGGAGCAGACAGGCTAGCCGCCGGCAGTTGACAGCGACAGACGAACCGACCGCAAAGCATGTTTTGGCCTCGCACGGAGGAGCTCAGGAGGCAGTCGTCGCCATGTTGATCAGATAAGTCGTCAGATTTGTACCCGCAGGCAGCTTCAACTTGGAACGGACACTTTTGCGATGCGACTTGATCGTTTCCAGCGACACGTACATACTGTCGGCGATTTCCTTGCTGCGCAGGTTAAGCGATATCAGGATACAGACGCGCATTTCCGTCGGTGTTAAAACAGGACAACGTTTGCTGAGACGCGACACAAATTCCTCGTGTTCTTCCGCCAGGAAATTATCAATCTGCGGCAGATCCTGATTTTCCGACATAACGCGCTGGATCAGCCCCATCGTATCTTTCGCGATTCGACGCGCCTGACCACGAGTCTGCGGCAGCTCTTTTTCCAGCTCGGCGTGAATCGACTGAATCATCTTGTTGCTGCGCGCCTGCGAAAGAACCAGACGCTCGAGCAGGTGATCCTGCTTGTTAATGTTCCGACTTCCGCTTTCGGAGTTCAACTCGCGTTCGCTGTCGAGCACGTCTCGACGGCTCTCGGCATTGTTCATGGCCTGCTGTACGAGGCGATTGCGATGCTCCTCGCGTAATTCGGACAGAGTCTGTTGATGGTGAAAGGCGCGTTTAATATCGCCTTCTTCGGCAAACAGGCGCGCCAGTCCCTCGTGAATTTCTTCCAGCACACCTTGATTCGTTCCTTCCTTGTGCAGCCGGGCAGCGCGCAGATACAGATCACGTGCCTCCGACTTGCGGCCAAGCTGAACCAGGGTTGCAGCACAATATGTCCAGAGTTCATCGACGCCTCTGTCTTCCTCTCCGTTTTCGATGCAGTTCAGACCGATCTTCAGATGTTTCTCGGCAGCCGGGCGGTTGTTTAACCTGGCCTGCGCCAGCGCTAACCTGGCATGGGTAGTACTGGTGTGCAGCGCATCCGGAAATTTTTCGGCAAGGCGTAGTGAACGCTCACAATAGTCAACAGCGTTCGCCACGTCACCCTGTTTCATATACAGTTCACCCAGAGCGGAGATAGCGCTGGCGCTGGCGAATGCATCTGAGGCCTCTTCGGCATAACGCAGACTTTCATGCTGGTGATTAATGGCATTGTCAATTTGCCCGACATTGAGATAGTGTTTTGCGAGATTGGCATGCGAACGCGTCAGCCCGGACAATTCACCCACAGCCTCGTATGTCTTCAGCGCCTGACGGAAATGTTTAACAGCCTGTTCGATATCCAGGATGACGCTATACATAATTCCCAGACTATTGTGGGCCTGAGCAATCTGCAGTTGGTGGTCATTTTCGTGCGCCAATTTCAACGATGCATTCAGACACTCCAGCGCTTGTTTACTATTGTGATTGTCGGCGTGAACTGCGCCCAGGACTCTTAGTGCATCCGCTTCACCTATCCGGAGATTGTATTTGCGACTTACGTGCAGCGCTTCTTCCACCAGGCGAAGCCGTGCTCCTCCATCTTTAGCAAATCCCTCCAGCATGGACTTAAACAGCAACCCGCGTACAAGTGCCGCCGGATCGCCGATGTGTTCTGACATCATTGCATTTATCAAGGTTTCAGCCAGATCCGGGTCGCGAAAAATCTCTTCCCTGATTTGATTGTTCTGCGAGCGTAACCGCGCATTCGCATTGTTGTTACCGGCGTCAGATGTTCTCATATTCTCCACCGCGTTACGTGTGATCGTGTATTAACTACATTGTAAGCGCGTATCCGCGCAGCGCAGTTTGGGTAAGGGGTCTGGGGGGCGCAAGTGGCCGATATAGAATAAACAGGACTGGCATAATAAACGAAAACTTCGTGTAAAATGTCCGTGATTATTTCCAAACCGACAAATTCACTACGGAGCGCTCCTGAACATTGATTGACACCGCAACAATAGCCATCGAAATGAGTTGAATCGATACATTGTTCTCCGGACAATTACCGTCGGAATACTCCAGTAAATTATCACGGCTGATAAGACATAGGCGCATCGCACTGGCTCACGCTGTCAAGCGGTTTACTGTTTTACCTGTTTCTTCCGTTCGCCACAGCACTTCAAGTTAATCGGCAAACAGCCGCGAGAACACTTAACAAGCCAGATATTCTGCAAACAACCACATCTATTGTGATTGTTTTAAGCTCGCTCTACCGGGGTCATCAGTCCGATCAGAAAATCGGTGAGATTGGAACCATCCGGCAGTTGTAATTTGGCCCGAATATTCTTGCGATGTGATTTGATCGTATCAAGCGTAACAAACATGTTGTCGGCAATCTCCTTGCTGCGCAATTTGTGTGATATCAGTATACAAATGCGTACCTCCGTCGGTGTTAGCGCCGGACAGTGCTGGGTAAGTCGCGCCAGAAAGTCTCCGTGCTCCTGCGCCATCAAACTGTCAATCTGCGGCATATCCTGATTTTCGGACATGGCGCGACGGATCAGCTCCAGAGTTTCATTCGCAATACGACGCGCCTGACCGCGAATTTGCGGCAGTTCATTTTCCAGTTCAGCGTGGATAGATTTTATCTGCAGATTGCTGCGCGCCTGAGATCGCACCAGTCTTCCCACCAGAGACTGTCTTTGCAGACTGTCAAATTCGATGTCGGTACGAGCTTCCTTCTCGGCATTAATAAGGTCCATTCGGGTATTTGCGTTGTCCATAGCTTGCCGCACAAGACGGTTGCGGTGCGCCTCCCGCAATTCTGACAGCACTTGTTGATGATGCAACGCGCGCTCCATATCATGTGCTTCGGCGTACAATTCAGCAAGGCTTTTGTGAATGTTCTCGATGACGTTCTGGTTCGTTCCTTCACGGTACAGCCCGGCTGCTCGCTGCAGAAATTCTATCGCGTCTTTCTTGTGTCCGAGCTTTACGAGGGCAGTGCCATAGAGCATCCACAAATCATCAATCCTCGTCTCTTCGCTGTTTTTCCCAAGCTCTTTTTGCACCATTGACATATATTCTTCGGCCAGAGTTCGGTTGTTTAACTCCATGTATGCATGGACAAGTCTGGCACGAGCATAGGCAGCGTGACGATCATTCGGGAATTTCTCTCCGATCTGCAGTGAGCGCTTACAAACATCAACGACTTTCTCGAACTCGCCCTGGTCCAGAAATATCTGGCCCAGGCTTCCAAGCGCACTGGCCAGATCGATGTCGTTGGAATCGCGTTCGCAGCATTCAATACTTTTCGTCAGATACTCCGCTGCCGTATCCAGCTGGTCCACTTCACTGTACAGGGTAGCCAGATTGAAATACGTCTGAGTCAGATCGTCATCAGCGCCCAGAGTTTCGAGCAATTGCGCTGATGCACGCAGGTGTTTAACAGCCTGCTCGTAATCGGCAATGACGGCGTGAACGATTCCCAGGCTGTTGTGGGCGTTGGCCGTTTGCCTGGCATGATCGTTCGCGATCGAGAGTTCCAGTGATCTCGTCAGGCATTTAAACACGGGCACGACATCGTGGTGATCAATGTGATAACCGCCCAGAATGCGCAGTGAATCGGCCTCGCCGATTGCCAGAGAGTGTTTGCGGCTCAGCTCCAGCGCTTCCTCGGCCAGCTCTCGTTGGCCCTCGCTGTCACCGTCCAAAACTCGAAGGTGCCCTTTAAACAAAAGAGCCCGCACCATGGCGGCCGGATTGTTGCGATTGTCGCGTATCAACTTGTCAATCATTGATTTCGCCTGTTCCGGATTTCGCAGAATTTCAATCCGAATCTGCTCATTCAGAATCTGCTCTTCTGGAGTAGCTGGGGCTTCTTTGGCCTCGTTGTTTTTCATGACAATTGCCTTGAGTTTGTGATCAGGTAGAACTTAAAACAAGAGAACAGGGCACACACGGTACATGATCGAGTGATGCATGACGCGCTTACAGTGTACGGGCCAAATCCAGTGACACCCCAAAACGAGTTCGTCGATTTTCCAGAGTTAAATTCACAGGTCGGAGATGCAACAGTTCCAGGTTAAAAGGCCTGCAATCGACAAATACCCAGCCTTCGAGCCCAGTGACAAACAAAAGCTCAAAAGAGCCTGAGGCCGTTGAGCCAAAGGTGAAAACGAGCCTCAAAGCGATCAGTCGACGCGCCGCACTTCAGTGACATTCCACCGGGACAGCCGGCCGCAACTTAACATTTCAGGCCATACCGTCCAGGATTGTGCGGACCTCGTGCCAGTCGCGTGCAATGGCGTCGGCCTGCGTGCTGCGTTCGTCGCCCTGGTCGACCATGCTGTTGCTGTCGCCGCGGAACAGGATGGCGCGCATGCCCAACTCCTTGGCGCCCTTGATGTCCGTGTGTTCAATGTCGCCGATGTGAACACATTCCGCAGGTGAAATATTCATGGCCTGCAGCACCGTGTGAAATGCCTGCGGGTGCGGTTTGGAAACGCCCGTTTCATCGCTGAAGCTGTAACTGTGAAAGTGCTGCGCCAGGCCGTGCTGGTCCATAACCTGTTTAAGTACGCGGCCAGGTGAAAAAGCTGTGTCGGAAATTAAACTGAGCGGATACAAGCGCGCCAGGTCGCCTATAACGTGTTGCGCCCCGCCAAGCGGCTCGGGCGGATGGCGTAAAATCCCGTCGGCAAATGTACGGCAAATGGCGTCCAGCGCCTGCTCGTCGCCAATTGTGTGCAGTTGTTTAAGATAGAACTTCACAAGATCGGCGGTGAGCAGTGTCCGCTGTTCCTGCAGCCAGACCCTGTTAAAGTGCTCCCAGGCGCGCGCCTGCGCCTGTTCGAGTTCCTGGTCCGTGGCCGCAACTCCCAAGCGGGTCAGCTCGCTGCGAATCACCACCGCGCGGTCGCGCGCCCGCGCCTGACCGTTGGCCGAATTGTACAGAGTATTCCAGAAGTCGATGGTTATTGCTTTGATCGCCATTGATCCCGATGCCGCTTGTTTAAGAGAACGATCTTATGCGGGCGGCTGGACCTTGTTTCCGGCAGCCTGCACCTGATCGACCAGCTTGTTAAACTTCTCCAGGATGTCGACGACTTCCTGCGGCGCATCCGCGCCCATGTGATATTCCAGCTCGGACACACCTTCCGGATGTCGTCTGATCAGACGTTTAAACCAGGGCGCACCGACCTTGACGTATTGCTGATTCCAGTTGTCTTTTGGCAGACGGGAGAGGTCTTCCTTCAACTCGGCCACGAGCTTTTCGACCTCGTCATAGGTGTAGACATCCAGTGAGACGGTACCAGATATTGTGTTTAACTCGGCGGTTCCGTCGGCTTGCACCATCAGTGTTCGCGATCCTATTTCCGGTCGCGCGCTCTCGAAGTATTCATAAGAGGCAAAAGGGTCAAGCGCGTCACCGCGACTGCACATATTTGTCAGGTATAAGGGCAATCCTACGATAGCCGCGATGATGGGACCGATGTACCAGCGTTTTCGCAGAAGAACAATAGACCCTTTATTGTTGTTGGCCTGAGCCATAGTCAAACTCCCGAATGCAATTCACAATTGTTCGCCGGCCTCATTGGCGGGAAACATCAGGGATTTCAGCGCCGCGCGGTAGTCTTCCGGCAACAGAGCTTTCCAATTGGCCGACTCTATCTCAAACCAGGGACGCAGGTCCGAATCGGACAGACGCCCGGCGTACTGGAGAAACTGTACCGCCGCCGCGTAGACGTCAAATTGAACGCTGACGTCTTCGGAATTTGCGCCCAAATGTTGCAGTGCAGCTTCATACTTTTCGCGCATTTCAACAGATTTTCGGCGAAACCAGTCATCTACCAGCTGTTGCGCCTGCGCGGCGGACACCGGCCCCGGAAACACCAGCGAGTCAACGTAAGCGACGGACTCGGCATGCGAGAGTTCAAACGGCCACCAGGAGGCGTGCAGCAGGATTGTCGCGACGCTGTCCGTCACGGTTGTATCGGTCGACGGCAGACTGACTATTTCCGGCGCGCCGGACTCAAAGCGGAGCGTTTCGCGCAGTGCGCCGTCGACGGCGCCGACGACGCAGAGACCGTCGGAAGCGATAAGGTCGTTGCCGCCGGTCGATGTATGGATGACAATCTCCTTGCGGCCGTCGCCCGTCAGGTCAAGCACCTCTATTTCACGGCCGTACTCAAAATCGGCCACGAAGTCGAACGGCGACTGGTTTGCCGAGGGCGTTTCAACTGAGCGAATCTGGAGGCGGTTGAATCCAATGTCCGCCGTCGAGGAGTCCGCGGTGACGAGCGTCTGGGCCCGATAGCGCGGTCCTTCCTCGCTCAACTGGAACTGCAGCGACCAATGCGGCGCCAGTCCCGAGCTCAGGTCAAGTGAGTCCAGACTGTCCTGCAGGCCGATATGCCCTTGCACAGTTGAGTCGTCAACTGGTTCATCGATATCGCTGCCGCAGCCCGCAAGTACAAACAAGAGTAGAAGGAACAGCCCGGCGGAAGATGTCCGACGCCGGGCGCATGCGGAAATCGACGCGCTTTTGCAGCGGAAATTCATAATTTTACAGTCCTGATTAAGTGGCAAGGCTGATTTTTCGCTAGCCGGATGCTGCAAATCTAGGCATTTTCCCGCAAGGCGCGGACCTGAATTCGCCGCCGCGGCGACCGATACCAATCCTGCGAGACCTTTGTGATCCTCTCTTCCCTTGCTCCCGAATTGCGCCGCCGCATTCTCCTGTGGTTGAACGTGATCATGGGCGTCATGGGCGTGCTTTCCTTTGCCGCGCTGATTACGGAGTTGGGGTTTAACCTCTCGCCGCAGGCCATCGACGTGCTGCGCTCGGCGGTTGACGTTATCATCGTCTTTTTTGTCGCGCAGGAGCTGCTGCGCTGGGGATTCGTGACGGAGATGCGCAAATACCTGCGCGACCGCTGGTTTGAAAATTTGATAGCCCTTCTGGCGCTCTACCTGCTGTTCCAGCCGAACACGGCGCACTCGCTGGTGCTGACCTTCCTGCCGAACCTGTCGTTCAACCAGTTGACGCTGGGTTACCTGGCCGTGACGCAGTCGACGATCGTGGCATCGCTGCTGATCAAGGCGATGCGTTTCAACTCGATGGTCGCCAAATTCAAGCTGCATCCGGGCGCAATTTTTGCCATCAGTTTTATTCTGATCATCGTTGTCGGCACCGGCCTGCTCATGTTGCCGCGGGCAGGCATCGAGCAACTCTCCTTTATTGATGCTCTCTTTACTTCCACGAGCGCGGTCTGCGTAACGGGGTTGATTGTTGTCGATACGGCGGCGGCGTTCACGCCGCTGGGCAAGACCATTCTGCTGGGGCTGATTCAGATCGGCGGCCTGGGCATCATGACGCTGACGACATTTTTTGCCCTCTTTTTTTCCGGCGGGATTTCAGTGCGCGAGCGCATCATGATGTCGACCGTGATCAGTTCGGACAACATTGGCGAGGTATCCGGTGTATTGATCCGCATCACGATTTTCACGGTTGTGATCGAGGCTGTAGGAGCGCTGTTTATTTACTTCAGCATGGGCGGCGGCGTTGCCGCTTTCAACGGCGAGACCTTGCTGGTTTCGGTCTTTCACTCGGTTTCGGCCTTCTGCAACGCCGGTTTCTCGCTGTACAGCGACGGTCTGTACGATGAGGTGGTGCGCTGGAACTACGTCCACCACAGCATTATCATGTTCCTGGTTGTGCTCGGCGGTCTGGGCGTCGGCGTTCTGTCGGACATCGGGCGCCTGCGTCCCTGGCGCAAGAACTTCGGCGGTGTGCACAACCGCCTGAGCGTGTACACAAAACTGGTGCTGTACACCACGGCCATCCTGCTGCTGCTCGGAGCGCTGCTCATTCTGGCAATGGAATGGAACGGCGCTATGGCGGGCCTCGGCGCAGGCGACAAAGTATTTCAATCGACCTTCTGGTCGGTGACGGCGCGGACCGCCGGATTTAATATTGCTCCCGTCGGCGAGCTGGGCGCACCCGTCCTGTTTGTAATGATCATGCTCATGTGGATCGGGGCTTCGCCTGCATCGACCGGCGGCGGCGTCAAAACCACGACAATTGCGGTGGCGACGCTCAACATTCTCAACACGATCCGCGGCAAGGAGCGAGTCGAAATTTTCGGCCGCCACATCGCGGTTGAATCGATCCGGCGCGCTTTTGCAGTTGTGCTCCTTTCGGCTTTTCTGATGGGCGCTTCCTGCGTGACGCTCGTTGCGCTGGAACCGAACCTGGACGTTGTGGCTCTCATATTTGAAGTCGTCTCGGCCATGAGCACCGTTGGGCTGTCGGTCGGCATTACGGCCGACCTGAGCACTGGATCAAAGGCTCTGCTGGTCGCCGTCATGTTTGTCGGGCGTGTTGGCATTTTGACAATTTTGTTCGCATTGATGAACCCGGCGCACGAAGCGCGCTACAAACTACCAGAGGAATCCGTCATGGTCGGTTGAGGCCGCCATGGAGGAAAAAACATATGGCCAATCAGAAGTTTGCGATCATCGGTCTTGGATTTTTTGGCGTCAACCTGGCGCTGGAATTGACCGAGGAAGGAGCGGAAGTCGTCGCCGTGGACCGCGACGAACAGCGCGTCGAACCGATGCGCGACAAAATTTCCTACGTCGTCTGCATGGACTCAACGGACGAACGCTCCTTACGCCGCCTGGGACTAAAAGAGATGGACGCCGTCATCGTGGCAATCGGCGAAGACTTTGAAAGTTCGCTGCTGACTACGGCTCTGCTGCAGGAACTCGGCGTCAAACGCATCGTCAACCGTGTGACCTCGCCGACGCATGAGCGATTACTGAAGCTGATGAACATCAAAGATCTCGTGGTGCCTGAGGCGGAAGCCGCCGGCCAGCTGGCCAACCGCCTGATGATGCGCGGCGTGGTCGGCGCTTTTGAGTTGTCCGAAGACTACAGCATCGTCGAGGTCGAAGCGCCGCGCGCCTTCGTCGGCAAGACCCTGCTGGAGCTGGACCTGCGCACGACGCGCAACATCAACGTCGTGACGATCAAACGCATTGAACGCAAACGCGGACTTCTCACGCTCGGCGAACGCGAGTCGGTCAAGATTCTGGGTGTCATTACGCCCGACACGGTCATAGAAACACAAGATATCCTGGTGCTGTTTGGACAGGAAAAAGATATTCGCACGCTACTGGAAACCGACTGATTTGCCCGGCGTGACGCAATTGCATCTGCGCGCGCTCTTAGTCGGTATATTTTGCCTGATCGCGCTCCCTGCCGCGGCGGAGGCGCAGACCCCGTCGCGCTGGAACACGCCGGTCGTGCTGCAGCAATTGAACAGCGCGGCGGACGACTACGCGCCGGCGCTGGCGCCGGACGGCAGTCTTTACATCACGTCGGAACGCGACGGCCGCGCGCTCATGTACCGCCTTGAGGCTGCCGCGCGGGGCGACGTCAACCGTACTCCCACGCTCGCCGAAGCGACGTTCAATGCCGCGGCACCCAACAACCAGTCGTACATCAACTTTGCGCCTGACGGGCGCGCCTACTTTTCGGCTTTCCGCCTGCTGGAGCGGCGACCCGTATTGAACATTTTCACAGCCGAGCAGAGTGGCGACGCCTGGCGCGAGCCGGCTCCGGTCGAGGAACTGAACAGCGACGATTTTACCGCCCATCCGTCGCTGAGCCCTTCGGGTCGCACGATGGTATTTACGTCCAACCGGCCGGGCGGCCGCGGCGGCACGGACTTGTGGATAAGCACGCGGCGCAGCAACGGTCGCTGGGAAGTACCGCTCAATCTGGGACTGGTGCTCAACTCGCCCGGCGACGAAATCACGCCGCACCTGGCAACGGACGACTCCCTCTTTTTTGCTTCCAACGGCTTCGGCGGCCGCGGCGGCTTCGACATCTTCCTGAGCATCCGCGAAGGCGGTGTCTGGCAGGCGCCCATACCACTGAAATCGATCAACAGTCCGCACGATGAGTCGGACTGTCTGCTGCTGCCCTCCGGCGCGCTGATCTTTGCCGGCAACCGACCCGGCGGCGCGGGCGGTCTGGATCTGTGGCTGGCTGAGCCGATTCGGCGGGAAACAAACGAGCAGCGCGAGGTTGAATATCTGCTCGAGAGCAATGCACCGGCGATCACGATCCGCGAGACCGTGCTGGTCTCCGCCATCGACATTCTGCCCTTTGTATTTTTTGATGAGAATTCAGATGTCCTGCCGGCCGATCAACGCCTGCTGAACAGTGCTGAAATCCGGCGCTTCGACGAATCCGGGCTGCCCAACAATCCGCAGGAACTGCACGGCGATGTGCTCAACATAATCGGCAGTCGCATGCAGCGCTATGCCGACGCACAACTGCAGGTCCTCGGCGCTACGGACGAACACGGCCGCGACGAACGCGGCGAACTGGGCCGCCAACGAGCCCAGGCCGTCGTCGACTACCTGCGCGACGTCTGGAACATCGACGCCGACCGGTTGATTGTCGCGGGTCGCGGACTGCCGGCCAATCCATCCACGACTCAGCTTGCGGAGGGCCGCGCCGAAAACCGCCGCGTAGAACTGAGCGGGGATTCCCGCATACTGGCGCCTGTGCGGCTGCAAAGCGTCCGAACTCAAGTGGAGGGCACAGCCCTCCGTCTGGAACTGGACGCCCGCCCGCGCCAGGATGTGACGTCCTGGGCGCTGCAGCTGCGCAACAGCTACGGCACGGTGCTTGCTTCCTGGGACGGCGTTGAGCTGCCGGCCTACATAGAGTTCAGCGCCGCCGACGTTTCAGCAGATGATTTCAGTCGAGAATTGCAGATCGACTTCAGCGGTACGGATCGTTTTGGCCGCCGCGGCGCAAAGAGCGTTCAACTGCCGGTCGAGCGCGTCAGCACGACGATTGGCGGCCGCTACCAGTCCGGCGGCGACGCCGGCCTGCGGCGCTACCAGCTGCCGCCCTTTGCCTACGATCAGGCGGAACTGAGTACAGAGCAGGAAACCATGGTCTACGAGATCGTCAACAGCATTACGGGCGACGCCCGGATTGTCGTTACCGGCTATACAGACGTCCTCGGTAGCGACGGCAGGAACCAGGCGCTGGCAAATCAACGCGCAATTGCCGTCGCGCGCCGCATCGGTAAACTGGCTCCGCAGATCGACGTAAAAGTCGAAGCGCAGGGATCGCGCGCCCTGTTCGACAACGCTACGCCGCTGGGCCGTTTTTTGTCGCGTACGGTTCGTGTACTCGTCCGCTCAAGTGAGTAAAATCCTGCGTTCCAGCAAAGCGTCGCCGCAGCAGCCGACACAGACTCGCAGCGTCTTGCCATTTTTTATCCGCCCGATTAACCACGTAATCCGCACCGCTTGGCTGCGTAACCTTCCCGTTCAGTCTTTTAATGTTGTTTAAGCTTGCGTGCTTTTCGATCTTTCACGCGTCGAACACACCGGAGCGTTCTGCCGCGCCTTGCACCGGTAATCCCGAACAAAGCAATGCGTGCCCGAAACGTTTTAAACGTGAAATTCGCGGCGGGCGGGAGTGCCCGGGAGTCTGGAGAAATGGAAATTCTGGACAGGCGGAGGATCCCCCCGAGCCAGGCGAAGCGCTCAGTCCTCAGCCGTCACGTGAAGAACCAGGCCCGGACGCCGCGGCCATATGTCCGCCCAAAGCCTTTAAACGAAACAAGCCGCCCCGTAAGAACGGAACGGCTTGTTTAATTGATCGTGTGTGTGATACGGAATCTTATTCGGTAGCAACCGAATAGTCAACCAGAATGCGTTGCGTGCCGCTCACCTGAACCAGCGACTCTTTGCCGACGCCGATAACGTCCACAAAGAATTCAACCGGATCGGAGGTGTATTCGACGATACCGATGTCTTCCGCCAGAAATACACGCACAACCACTTCGCCCTGCAGCGGAAGTGTTGAAGGACTGCCCGGAATGATCTCAACCTTAACGTCCAGATCCGGATCGACCGTAATGATGTATTCCTGTGCTTCGACCGACGCGCCTTTGATCGTATACGTTTTCAGCTCGCCTTTGCGCGCCGTGGCGATAATTTCACCGCCGATTTTTGCGTTCAGCGACGTACCCGGAACCGGGAAATCAAATTCGGGCACCGTCGTGCGCTCAAGCTCCCAGGAAGCATTTGCGTCCAGATCCGCAACCAGGTACCAGCCGATCGGCAGGTCGATTTGCGGAAAACCTTCAATATCCAGCTCGTCGACCGGAAACAGGTCCAGGTGCTGATAAATATCGCCGTTGGCGTCTTTGGACGAACGCAGGTTCTCCTGCTCCATGTTGTTGTCCTTGCGCACAAAGGTGATGGTCGTAGACTGGCGGCCGTCAAACTCCACCGACTCGTCCGTGGTTGCGCGCTGCTCGTGACGCGTCGCTTCCATCGGCTCGCCCGTTGTGGAATCCGTTTCCACGACGTCGTAGTCCCACCAGTTGCCCGCCGCCAGCGGCAGATAATCCTTGCCTTCGTCGTTGCCGCCGTTGCCCGGTGGATCGTCATCGTCGTCACAGGCTACCAGCACAAGTGAAGAAAATGCCACCAACAACAGCATCTGGTACCAGCGCGTTGAGCGAATCATAATAACCTCATATTCTGTTTGATAAGGAGCTTCGGTCGAAACGCCGGCACAGAATGCACAGCGCTTGGGGGGAGCGAACGACGTCGCTGCCTGAAATTGTAAATATGAGACCGCAGACCCAATGTTGATAAAGTTTTCGCTAAGGCTGCTTCACCGTCATGATGTGTTTTGCGCTGAATGCGTCGGGAATGGAAACAGCTATTTCAATCAGGACAGAGACGCAGGGTCCGCAAAGGTTGCACAGAGAACAGGTTGCGTCTGCTGCCGGGCCCGAGGTGTCGGCGGGCGCAGTCCCGGCATTTCACGCGGGCGTCGCCTGCCCGTAAACACTTGGCCTTCAACGACTTACATGCCGACCTCTCGACGGCCGGCTCGGAGATACATCAGAAATACCCGGACCTTTGGAGCGGAGGGTGAGGGACTCGAACCCCCACAGGCTTGCGCCCGGCGGTTTTCAAGACCGCTGCAATACCAATTATGCGAACCCTCCCGGGCGTTCCGACTTGCCGGAACGAACTACAAATATCCGACCGGCACGCCTTTTACGCAAGATTTTTTACCGTAGACCGCCGCATCGACCCCCTGGGCAGGCGCTTCAGCACGACGCGGACCCTCGATCTTTCTTTTGCCGACCTGATTTTAAAGGCCGCTTTTGTTCGTCAGCGGGAGCGAAACCCCAGGTCACGCAGCAGCCCCCGAGCCGCCTCGTCAGGCGTTCAGCGTCAGCGACACGGTCAGGCCCACGCAAAATTCGTGCGGCAGGTGCGCCGGTCCGAAAATTGTACGCGAATGCCGTCCTTTCTCGCCCAGCACTCGCTGGAACAAAGTCGAAGCCCCGTCGACAACGCGCGCCGCTTCGTCCCAGTCCCCCGCCGCCAGATACATGGCATCGATGTGATTCAGGCCGGCCAGTTCGCCCGGCGCAACATTGGCGTCTATATGCGCCAATGCATTGAGCGCGCAGAGTTGAATCGCTGCAATGCCGTCCGCTGTTTGCAGCTCCGCACCCAGGCGGCCGCGATAGAGAAATTCCCCGTCCAGAATCGGGAACTGCACGGCGATCGTCGCTGTCGTTCCGCGCCGGACAAACGGGATGTAGTCTCCGCCCGGTTTGCTCAAGGTCGGCAGCTCCAGCCCCAGTTGTTTAACAGTTTCGCGTATTGTTTGCATTGTATCGTCCTTTCCTGCTCGATTGCGCGTGTACTCTTCGGTTTGCGGTGCGCACTCCGTCGCGCCTCAGACCTGCCCCATAAACTGCACATCGCAGAGGTTTTTGTAGACGCCGTTTTTGCTTAACAATTCGGCGTGATTGCCCTGCTCGACCAGGCGGCCGCCCTTAAACACCAGAATCTGATCGGCGTCCGCAATGGTTGAAAGCCGGTGCGCTATCAGCACGGCCGTGCGGTCGCGCAGTACGCGGTTAATTGCGTCCTGCACCAGTTTTTCCGACTCGGAGTCGAGCGCCGAAGTGGCTTCGTCAAAAATCAGAATCGCCGGATCGCGAACGAGCGCGCGCGCAATCGCCAGGCGCTGTTTCTGGCCGCCGGAAAGCATCGTGCCGCGGTCGCCGATCGGCGTTTCGTAGCCTTGCGGCAATCGCTCGATAAATTCGGCCGCATTGGCGATTTCCGCCGCGTGTTTAATCTCCGCGTCCGTGGCTTCGGGTTTGCCGTAGCGGATATTGTTCGCCACCGTGTCGTTAAACAAGGTCGGTTCCTGCGCCACGACGCCGAAGAGTCCGCGGTAGTCGCCCACCTTAAGCGAGCGGATGTCACGCCCGTCAATTTTTATCGCGCCTTCCTGCGGATCGTACAGGCGAATCAGCAGATTGGCCATCGTGGATTTGCCGCCGCCGCTCGGGCCGACGAAGGCGATCTTGCGGCCGCGCTCCAGCTTGAAGTTTACCTCGCTCAGCACGGTGTCGTCGTTGTACGCAAAACTCAGATTTTCAATCGTCAGCGCCAGGTCGAATTTCTCGATCGGCTCCTTGCCGCTTTTGACTTTGGGCGTCAGGTCCAGCGTCGCAAACACGCGCTCGGCGGCGACCAGTCCGCGCTGGATGCGCGTCGGAATCTGCGCCATGCGCGAAATCGGCGACATAATTGCAAAGAGATAAAACAAAAATGCAATCAGGTCGCTGGCCGGCATTTTATCCTCGAACACTTCTCCCCCGCCGACGAACAAAACGGCGCAGAGCGCGGCAATCGCAAAGAGTTCGTTAATACCCGGCACCAGCGCAATCACCTTGCGGTGTTTAATTGCCGAGTGCACGTAACGGCTGGTCTGATCGGTAAAACGTTCGTTCGACAGTTTCTCCAGTCCAAAAGCCTTGACAATCTTGATGCCACCGACCATCTCCTGCAGCACGCTCGTAAAGTCCGCCATGGCCGTCTGCATGCGCGATGCGTAACGGCGCAGATAACGCGTTGAAAGCTGGATCAACAGCAGGCTGACAATACTCGTGCTGAAGGCGATCAACGTTAGTTTCATCGACAAACCAAGCAGAATTGCGAGCATGATAAAGGCTTCGATCGGCTCGCGCGTAATGGAGAGCAGTGTGGGCGTAATGCTCTGGTTAACCTGGCTGACGTCGTTGGTGACAAGTGAAATCAAGGTGCCGCTTTTGCGCTGCGAATAGTAGTCCATCGAAAGCGCGCTCATGCGCTTGAACAGTCGATCGCGAATCGACTTGATCACGCCTTCTTCCAGGCGCACGTTAACCAGCGCGCCCAGGTATTTGAAGATATTTTTAACGACAAACACGCCGACAATCAGCAGGCTGAGGTTTAACAGCGTCTGCATCTCGCTCTCGGCGTAAATCATGTTAAACACGGCGTCAAAACCGCCCTGCACGATCGGCTCGAGGAATTCGCTGCCGGGCGTGTCGGCCCCGGTCGGAGCGGGTTGTGCGCCGCCCTCGACCTCAAAAACCAGCATGAGCAGTTTAATCAGCCCGATCGACGCGGCCGTGGTGGCCGCGTACAAACCGTTGACAATAAATGTCAGGATGAACAGCGTGCGAAACGGTCGTGCAAATTGAAGTACACGCAGAAACAGCTTCAATGTCTTGCCCGCAGTTTGTCGGAAAAATGAGTGTGCAGCAGTTGCGCCAGCGCCGCCTGCGCTTCGGACTGCGCGATAGACGAAATCTGCGGCGCATCTGTTGTGAGTGCGATGTGCGGCGTCCCGTAGGGCGTCCACGGCAGCAGGCTTTTTACGCGATGCAGATAGAGCGCCACCTGCGGCAGCCCAAAAGCTGCGCCCAGGTGCACAGCCGACGTATCCGGCGTGAACAGTGCGTCGCAGAGCGAAAGCATCGCTGCAAATTCGTGAAAGCTGGAAACGACGGGCGCACGGCGCACGGAGACCAATTCGGCAATCGCGGCCTGCTCGTCGGCGTACTGGCGATCGGCAAACAGCATCACTTCCACGCCCGGGAACTGCACGCGCAGATTTTTGAGCAGTCCGACAAAGTTATCGCGTCCCCAGTAGCGCGTCGGGCTGCCGCCCGCCAGGTTGACCGCCAGGCGCAGCGCGCCGCGCCGTCGCCCCAGTCGCTCAGCCGCCAGAGCGCGATCGCCCTCGTGCAGCGGATATTCCATGCGCAGATCGGCGGCGGACGGATCGATGTCGAAAGGCAGCAGCAGCTGCGCGATTCGCTCCACGATGTGAACGGTCGCGCGGTCGCGCGGCGGCACCAGATGTGTGTACACGCCGGCGTTGTTTTTGTCGATTCCCAGACGATAGCGCGCACCGCTCAGCCGCAGCAGTGCCGAAGACGTGACGGAGGGGTTGTCCATCAGGTCGACCGCCACGTCGTAGCGACGCAGGCGCAGGTCCCGCGCCAGGCGCGGCAGCCGGTAGAGTTTTTTGTGATAGACATGAATGTGATCAACGAAGGGAAGCAGCGCCGGTTCGATGGCGCGGTTATTTGTGCCGAGGATCACGTCGATGCGCGCCTCCGGCAGTTTGCGACGCAACTCCCGAATGACGGGAATCGAGATCAGCGCGTCGCCGATTTTGTCCTGGCGCAACAGAACTATGCGCGGCGGACTCGATAGCGGTATTTCCGGCGCGGGCGACTCGACCATCCGGGCCTTGCCGCCGTCAGCGAGACGACCAAGAAAAAGCCGCCGAAGTCGAATTTCCAGTTCCTTGCCGCCGGAGCGTCGCAGCGGCTTCAAGGGGCGTTTGTTGCGCGAACGGGACACGTCAGATCGGTGCGTCGCGCTGTTCGGAAAACTGTACGGCGGATGTATCGCCTGGGTCGACGCCCAGGGATTCGGCCCGCAGCAGACGGCGCATGACGGTGCCGTTGCTGTTGCGCGGAAGTGAGTCTCGCGTGAAAATTTCCTGCGGCGTGGCGATTGGTCCCAGCTCGCGCCGGACGTGATCGCGCAGCACGCTCTCCAGATTGTCGCGTTTTTCAATGCCCGGTTTGAGTACCACAAATGCGCGCATCTGCTCGCCGGTGACGTCGTCCGGCAGACCGATAACCGCCGCCTCTTTAACCTGCGGATGCGTCATCAGCGTCGATTCGACCTCGGCAACGCGAATGCTGTGACCGGAAATATTGACCACGTCCTCGTGACGGCCCAGCACGCAGAAGTAGCCGTCCTCATCGTAAAAGGCGACGTCGCCGGTATCGTAAAAACCAGGGATTTCCTCCCAGTAGCCGCGGTAGAGCTCGTCGTTGTTCCAGATGCCGGTCATCATATACGGCACGGGACGGCGCAGCACGAGGCGGCCGGTTGTGTTGGGATCGACCGTCTGGTGATTCTCGTCGACGATGTTGGCCACGACGGTGGGCATTGGTTTGCCGACCTTGCCGAGTTTGGCGGTCATCCCCGGCAGCGTGCCGAGCACGGGCGCGGCGATTTCCGTCTGCCACCAGTTGTCGATCACGTGGCCCTTGCCGCCGAGCATGTGTTCCTGAGCCCAGATCTGCGCTTCGGGGTTGAGCGGCTGGCCGCCGCTGGCTATCAGGCGCAGGCTGGAGAGATCGTATTTTTCGAGCGCCTGTTTCGTGGTCTCGCCGCCGCGGATAAACTTGCGGATGGCCGTCGGCACGGTAAACAGGATGTTCACGCCGTGGCGTTCAATGTTGCGCCAGACGACTTCAGAATTGGGATAGTCCAGGCTGCCTTCGCGCGCCAGCGCCGTCGCGCCGCACAGCAGTGGGCCGTAGACGATGTAGCTGTGGCCGACAATCCATGCAATGTTCGAGGTGCACCAGATCACGTCCGACGGCCCCAGATCGTAGAAGGTGCGCGCAAGGTTGTATGTGCCGACCATGTATCCGCCGTGGGCGTGCACGACGCCTTTGGGTTTGCCGGTGGTGCCGCTGGTGTAGAGAATACAAAGCGGATCGTTCGCCTCCATTACCTCGGGCTCGATCCACTGCGGTTGGTGTTCGATAAAATCGAAAAAGTCGATTTCCAGATCGGACATCAGTTCAATCTGCGGCGTCTGGCGGCGGTGCACCACTATTTTTTCGATGCCGTCCAGGTCGTCGCAGGCGGCTTCCACGATTGATTTGAGCGGCAGGAGTTTGCCGCCGCGGTAGTTGACGTCGGCGCAGAAAATCAGCTTCGGCTGGGAGTCGATGATCCGTGCGCGCACAGCCTGTACGCCCATGCCGGCATACACAACCGTGTGAATGGCGCCGATGCGCGCACATGCCAGCATAGTCGCGATGGCTTCGGGCGATTGCGGCATGTAGATCAGCACGCGGTCGCCTTTGCCGACGCCGACGGCTTTCATTGCATTGGCCAGCTGGCAGACCCGGCGCAGGAGACGTCCGTAGGTTATCAGTTCCTCGTAGCCGGTTTCCGTCGTCCAGATCAGCGCTACTTTATTGCGGTCGCGGCCCTTGGCGTGGCGGTCGAGCGCATTGACGGTGATGTTGCACTGTCCGCCGACGAACCACTCGTGGCGCGGCGGATTGAAGTTCATGGTTTTTGACCAGGGCTTGAACCAGGTCAGTTCGCGCGCCACGCTGTCCCAATATCGCTCGGGAAAACTGATGGAATGGAGATAAAGCGCTTCGTAATCCTGAATCACGGCCGCCTCGCGCAGGGATTCCGGCGGAGTCAGCGTGCGGGATTCATTGATGAGACGTTCCATTGTTGCCGGCCAGATGTTGGGAGAGGGAGCGCGGCTTAGGAAGACGCTCCGTCGTGGACCGTGGGGACGGATGTCGCCACGGGCTATTTGACAAGCTTGGAAATGGCCTTGAAGGTCGGCGTGCCGGCAACGACACAGAGTTCAAAGAGGATCGATTCCACGCTGGTAATAATCGCTCCGGCCTGCCGCATGCGCGCCAGCGCCAGCTCGCGGTCGGACTGCGAGCGCGACGAAACCGCATCGGCGATTACGATCGGCGTGTAGTTGTTGGCCAGCAGGTCCAGCGCCGTCTGCAGCACGCAGACATGCGTCTCGATGCCCATCAGGATTACGTGGTCGCGGCCGAGGTTTTCGAGCGCTTCGTGGAAGTGCGGCTCACCCCAGCAGCTGAAGCTCATTTTTTCGATGTGCGTAAAATCGTTCAGCGTCTCGGTCACCGCCGGAATGGTCGGTCCCAGTCCTTTGGTGTATTGCTGCGTAATCAGTGTCGGGACGTTCAGCTCGCGCAGGCCGCGCAGCAACATCACCATTTTAGCTTCAAGGTCGATGTGATTGTGGATGTGCGGGAAGAGGCGCTCCTGCATGTCGACCACGACGGCGCAGGTTTTATCTTTCTGGATTCGCATATGGTATCCTGAAGCAGGGTTGAAAGGGGCTGTTGTGCAATGTGCACAAGTTTACGCATTGCCGCGCGAACGGCAAAAAACAGCAAGCTTCTCCTGCCGCTTTGCGCCGCGGCCTTTGCGATTCTCTGGCATGAGATGGTAAATTGGTGGTTTGGCCTTTGAACATCCGGGGCAATGCACTCAATGACTTCTTCCCTTGAAAGGGCTATCGACCGACTCTCCGGCATTGTCGGCAATGTGGCTGCAGTGATGCTGATAGCGCTTGTGCTCGTCACTTTCGTCGACGTTGTTCTGCGGTATTATTTCGAGAGCGGCTCGATTGCCATGCAGGAAATGGAGTGGCACCTCTACGCCATGATCTTCCTGCTGGGCATTTGTTTTACCATGCGGTCCGATGCACATGTGCGCGTCGACGTTTTCTACACGCGTCTGCAACCGCGCACTCAGGCGCTGATCAACATGCTGGGCGTGCTGCTCTTTGTCCTGCCGCTGTCGACGCTGATAGTCGTGCACTCCTGGTCATTCGTCGAGTACTCGTTTGAAATTGGCGAGACGTCGCCTGACCCCGGCGGCCTGCCCTATACCTACCTGATCAAAGCCATGATTCCGCTGGCCTTTGTCTTAACAATTTTGTCGGGAATAGCTTTTTTCCTGCGCAATCTGCGGCAGTACAGAACCGGCGTTCCGCAACTGTACGATGAAAAAGCGGAGGGCCACGCGTGAAGGGACTGCTCCTTTTTGGACTCGCTTTTTTTGTCCTGCTGATTGGATTCTCCGTGGCGTTCAGCTTCGGCGGCGTGGCGCTGTTTTACGCGATGGTGACGGACAGCATGGACCTGTTCCGCATGATGCCTTATCGCATCTGGTCGCTGATGACAAACATCACGCTCATGGCGGTGCCGCTGTTTATTCTGATGGGCATTATCCTGCAGAAGTCGGGCATGGCCGAGCGCCTGCTGGAATCGATGGGCACGCTCTTTGGCCGCGTGCGCGGCGGCGTGGCCGTATCGACAGTGGTTGTCGGCGCTATTCTTGCGGCGTCTACGGGCGTGGTGGGCGCCAGCGTCGTGGCGATGGCCGTCATCGCGCTGCCGGTTATGTTAAAATACAAATACGATCCCAGCCTGGCGGCGGGCACCATCTGCGCTTCCGGCACGCTGGGCCAGATAATACCTCCCTCTATTGTGTTAATCATCCTGGGCGAGGTCCTGCAGGTTCCCGTGGGCGATCTGTTCCAGGCGGCGGCTCTGCCGGGACTCTGCCTGGCGCTGATCTACATTATCTACATTCTGGCGATTGCATTTTTCCGGCCCTCGGTCGCACCGGCCCTGCCGCCGGACGAACGTCCCCTGTTTAAGCGCTACGGCGAGGCGTTCAAGGCCATCCTGCCGCCGCTGGTTTTGATTGTCCTGGTACTCGGTTCGATATTCCGCGGATTGGCGACGCCGACGGAATCCGCCGCTGTCGGCGTGGTCGGCGCGGTGGTTCTGGCAATTGTGTACCGCCGTTTTTCCTTCCGCATGTTGTTTGAAGCCGCGCGCGAAACGGTCAAAGTGACTGCAATGATTTTCATGATCCTGATCGGCGCAACGGCCTTTTCAATGGTCTTCTCGTTCACCGGCGGCGAGGAGGCGGTTGCCAACTTCCTGACCAATCTGCCCGGCGGCGAGTGGGGATTTCTGATCATCTCGATGCTGGCGATCATGCTGCTGGGCTTTTTCATCGACTTTGTTGAAATCTCGTATATCGTCGTTCCCATCCTGGCCCCGATCGCGGTGAGTTATGGGCTGGACCCAGTGTGGTTCGGGATACTTATCGCGCTCAACCTGCAGACCTCGTTTCTGACGCCGCCCTTTGGTTTCGCTCTGTTTTATCTGAAGGGCGCTGCGCCGGACACCCTGACGACGGGGCAGATTTACCGCGGCGTGACTCCGTTTATTCTCTTGCAGGTAGCGGTACTTCTGGCTGTGTTGTTTGTGCCTGAGGTGTTTATGTTGCGGGGTGTGGAGTAATAAGCCTCTGTAGTTGGAAGACTTAAGATCAAAAAAAAGAGCTGTGAGCCCTTAGGGCTCACAGCTCCTACGTAGTTTCACGTAATTTCGCGCAAGCTTAAACCGCTCAGCGCTCAAAACCCGCCGTTTGGCCTGAAACCCGTCACATGTTGTTTGTTAACGAGACCTCGAATACATAAACTTCGGGACGGCCTCCCAACTTCTCGCTCAAAAACTCTGCGTCAAAACATCACTGCCAACAGAGTACTACAAAAACCAGCAGGCGCGGTTCACTCCCCCAACCCCAGCTTCTCCCTCAACAACTCAAAAAACGGCGTGGCATTGCCCGCGTCGTAGGAGCGCAATGTGTCCAGAAAACGAGGATAGTCAACCCGGCCGCGCTCGTACAGCGCCGCCGGACGGCGGCCGTACACAGCCTGAAGTATCTGAATCACCGCGTGCGCCACGCGGCCGTTACCGTCCGCGAAAGGTGCGATGTACACCATCTTCCAGAAAGCGAACCCCAGCAGCGCCGTCAGCGCGGCCGGTTTTTGCGCCGTCAGTTTAACACGCGTTAAACAGTCGTCGCAGTAGCCGCGCAGGGCGCGCTCCAGCTCCGCCGCCGTCTGCTGAGGCGGGATGTGCCAGGCCAGGCGAATTGGTCTGTCGCGCAGACGGCCCGCCGCCGGGTCGTCGCTGCCGAAAATGCGGCGGTGAATGTCCAGCAGGCGCGTCGGCGTAAACAGCTCCGCCGGGTCGAGCGATTTAAACTCCCGTACCGCCTGCTGCAGCGCGTGGTCCTGCGCCGCACGCGCGCGGCGTTTGTCTTCTTGACTCGCGTCGTCGTGCTGCGGCAGCGCCCCCGGAAAGGCGTCGGCCACGCCGTTGTTATGTGCGTGCGACATGTCGCGCTGCTCCCCGATCTGTTTAATAGCCAAAAGACTGTAACGTGTTTTTGTTGTCGCGCCAGTCCTCGCGCACCTTGACGAACAATTCCAGATAAATCGGCATGCCCAGGTGTGCTTCGACCGCCTTGCGCGAACGCTGCCCCAGTTCTTTCAGTTTGCTGCCGCCCTTGCCGATCACGATAGCCTTTTGGGTGTCGCGTTCAACAACGATGTCCGCGTTGATGTACAGCTTGCCCTTTTCGCGTTCTTTGAATTCGTTGATCACGATTTCGGTCGAGTAGGGAATCTCCTGACGGAACTCACGAAAAACCGTTTCGCGGATAATCTCCGCCACAAAAAAGCGCTGCGGCAGTTCGCTCAGATCCTCGGGATCGTAGTAAAACTCGTGCTCCGGAATGTGTTTCTGCACCGCGCTTAACAGTGCGGCAACGTTGTCGCCGGCTAACGCGGAGATCGGCACTACCTCGCGCACGGTCTGTACCGCCAGCAGTTCCTGCATGATCGGCAGGATGGATTTTTTCAGGTGAACGCGGTCCACCTTGTTTAAGCCGATCACCACCGGACGCGGCATTTCCGCCAGCGCGATTTTCAGCTTGTTCTCGACATATTCCAGTGAGTTGATCGCCTGCGAGGCGTCGAGCAGCAGCAGGATAACGTCGGCGGTTTCAATCGCGTCGCGCACGTATTCCATCATAGAGCGGTGCAGCTCGTAGCGCGGCGTCAGAATACCCGGCGTGTCCATGAATACCATCTGTACGTTGTCGTCCGAGTGGATGCCGAGCACGCGCTTGCGCGTCGTCTGCGGCTTCTTGCTCACAATCGAAAGTTTAACGCCGAGAATCTGGTTCAACAGCGTCGACTTGCCGACGTTGGCCTCGCCGACGATGGCGACAAATCCCGCGCGTCGCGCGGCGGGTGCGCCTGTTTTTTTACTCATTGTTTAAGTCCTTTTGCCCTTCTGCGGCATTGCTCTCCGGCGTAATTGCGCCATCCTGCGATTGTTCCACCTGCGGGCCGCCGTCTGCGGTCGCCGCCTCTTCTTTCTCCGTCTCCGGCGCCACGACGCCGTGCAGAGAGTTAAACGCCTGTTGAATTTCGGCCAGAATGCGCTCAGCATCCTCAACCGCCACGTCGTCGATGCGCGCGTCGTCGATGCCGCCCGCTCCCGCCGTGTCGATGTAAACGGACGCCAGGCCCAGCCTGCGCTGGAAAAACGACTGAATCATCGAAAGTGTCTGAATTTTTCGCAGCGGAATCGCGCTGACCCGCCGCCGCCAGAATCCGTGACGAACAAAAGCGGTTTCCCGGGAAATGTTGTAGCCGCGGTATTCCCAACGCAGCAGCGCAGCCTTGTACAGCAGCGGCAGCGCCAGTGCAAACCACAACGCGCCCAAACCGAGCCAGAAGTACATCCCGACCGCCACTGCCAGCCACAGAATCAACATGCGGATAAACGCGCGCCGGATCGCCAGACGCGAAATCGGCTCGAACTCCTGCGGCACCTCAACCTGCATGATCTCCTGAATCAGCTCCACCGCTTTGTCGCGCTCCGCCATCGGCACGGCTACTTCCGCACCGCGTTTGTCCTGTCCAAAACCCGCCGTCTGCACTTCCAGCGCGGCATAGCCGAAAACGCGCATGATCGGACTTGAACTTAACACCATCGACTGCACCTTTCGCAGCGGAATGGTCGCTTTGGACACGGCGAGCAAACCGTGTTGTTTAAACAGCTTGCCGCGGTCGCGCGTCAGCCGGAAGTTGTAGAACTGGTTAACAGTGAACAACATGCCGGACACCCAGGCCAACAGCAGCATGCCCAAACCGGCGAGCACACCAATGAGCCACAGGGACTCCGCCTCGCCGCCGTTTAACTGCAGCAGCTGCTGCTCCGGGTGCGAGTTAATGAATTCCTCGGGGTTGTAGCCCAACGTCTGCGCCACGGTCAGCGCCGCGGCCAGGAACCAGAATGAAATGCGGAACATGCCGTAAAGCCACAGCGTGCGCTTCGGCATCTCGTATAAAACTTCTTCGCCCGCGGGCGTACCCGCACGGTGTTTAATCTCGCCTGCAACCGATGTCGCCGATTCAGCGCCCGTTTTAACATTCTGCGTCGACAGTTCATGGTCATGATCCGCCTGTTGTTCGCGGATCAGCAGGCGCAAAGCCTCGGCGTCCTGAATCGAAATAAATTCAAACACGCCTTCGGTGTTGTCGCCGCCGGCCGTCTCCAGTTGTACCTGCGCGATGCCGAACATGCGCTGCAGGAAGTTCTGGCGCATTTCCACGTTTTGAATGCGTTCTATCGGAATATTCCGCGAGCGTTTGGAGAAAACGCCGCTGTCGACCACGACTTCGTCGTGCGTCACGTAAAACGTGAAGTAGAGGTAGCGCAGGATAATGGCGGGAATGGTCAGCACAATCGTGACGATGGTCACCAGCACCAGCAGCCAGAACTCGCCGCCGCGCGCCGAGAAATACAGGGCGATGATGACGCCCGGCATGCTCACGATGCCTTTGTAGAACATTGTCAGCGGGTGCAGCCGCCGCGGCTCGGCAAATTGATGCGCTCTTGCGGCACTGCTCATACGGCGTCTTCGAGCGTGTTATTTTTCAATTGATCGCGCAGGTCCTCGGCGTATTCGTAGATCAGACCGGGAATCACGATGTCCGCGCCGCGCGTACCGGCGGTGTAGATAATCAGTTTGCCGATTCCGAACATGGACTCCAGTACGTTCTGCGAGACGTCGATATGCTGCACGCGCCGTACCGGCGCCACCGTGCGCACGCGGTTGAAGACGCCGTGCTGCACCACCAGCTCTTCCGGCCGCAGCTCAAAAGCCCAGTGACGATAGCGGATCATCGGTACGACCGCCGCAAGTGCCAGGCCGGCAATCAGCACCAGACCGGTCAACATGCCGAAGGGCAGCGCGCCGAAGATCGAATTATCCGCGCTCTGCCATTCCAGGTAGAACGCCCCCGCGCTCAGCAGCAACGCCCAGACGATGTAGCGGATGCTCCACACGGCTTTGATTGACGAATCCAGATGGTACATGGCCCCTCGTGCATTTTCTCTGCAAAACACAAAAGTACGCAATTCCCCTGCCAGGTGAAAGACGACGCCCGGCGGTGCGCGGCCTTGCACCCGACGACAAACAAAATGGCCTTTGGGGAATTTTTTCGGGCGGTAACCGGTTCTGCCGACGCGGTGTCCATTTGCCGGCGCTGCGGAACGGAACGGTTGAGCATTCGCGCCCGACGGCGTATCTTGAAAAGCGCGCTGAACCTGTCGGCGGTGCAGTCGCCCGCGAGCCCACACACGGAACGGATTCTTTTGCGGAGAACGGACATGCGGTTGAAGAATGGAAAGAATTGCGGCCTGTGGGCGCTGACGCTCGCACTGATGTTGATGATGAATGCACCGGCGCTCCTCGGCGGCGCATGGACGCGTCCGGCCGGCGGCTGGTTCGGCAAGATGTACCTGGCCACGGGCGAAGCGGGATCGTTCTCGGATTCGCGCGGTGAGAGCGTTTCCGGCATCGACATCAGCGGCTCGAGCGACACCTCCGGCGTCACCAACCTGACTTTTGAATACAACGAGCTGATCGTCGGCATCTACGCGGAATACGGAATTACCGACGACTTTACCGTCATCGCCGACCTGCCCTGGGGCCATTTTTCGCTCAAGGAAAAATACCGCTCCACGCGCATTGTGGACGGTCAGCCGCAGGAGGCGCGCTCCGACTCCAACTTCTCGATTTCGTCCTTTCTTTTTTACGGCCTGGGCGGGCGCTACCGCATCATTCAACGCAATCGCATGACGGCCTCGCTGGCGGCGTCCATACGCATTCCGCCCGGCGGATCGGAGGGCATCGTGGACAATCCCGACTACGATTTCCTCAGCGACGGCGCAATGGAAGTGGCCGGCGGGCTCGAACTGGGCCTTTCGACCGATTTCGGCTGGGTGGCCGGCGCCGTCAAATACCGCCACCGCGGCGAGGAGCTGGAGGACGAATTTTTCTTTCACCTGGAGGCCGGCTTCAACAACATCCCGGAAGCTTTTTTCAAGTTCAAACTCGACGTCATCCAGAGTTTAACGACCTTTGCCGAGGCGCGCGAATTCAACATCCGCGAGCAACCTCTGCAATCCAACATGATCGTCCCGGGCGTGGCATTTGCCCTCACTCTCTCCGAGCGCTACTTTCTGGACGTCAGCTACGACATCCGTCTGGACGCAAAAAACTCCTGGCGCATCGGCACCTTCTCCGTTGGCGTCGGCGTTGAAATGTAGACTCACTTTTGCTTATTCGGGACGCTTGATCGCTTGAACGCTTCGCCCGATGGGCTTGCTTTTTTCTTCTTGTTCGTCGGCGGGAGATCGGCTGCCGGTCCGGGAGGGCAAAGTTTTTTGAGTTGAGTTTTTTCGCTGAACTCCTCAAATTACGTAAAACTACGTAAGAGCTGTGAGCCCTAAGGGCTCACAGCTCTTTTGATGATCCGATCGATCGCGCCGACCGCCGCATGCCGAACCGCTTCTTTCCCCTGACCCTTTTACTGTTGCCAGGCCTCCTCAGCTTCGCCCGTCCCCTGACCGCCGAAGAGCCGGAAGTGCTGCGCGCCGATCACATGTCGCATCTCTTCAGTCTCAACCGCGTGGACGGGCTGATCGCCGCGCTCGGGTCGCGCGACTACCTGGACTATGACTTCATGCCTGGCAACATCCGGCTGAAGGCGGCCGGAGCTCTAAGTGTTATTGCGCTAAGACCGCAATTCGACCTCGGCCTCCACATCGGGCTGGATTCTCTTTCGCCAGGCCTGTCCGTCGCCGCCGACATGTTTGACCTGACGGCGACTTTTGACGGCTGGAAGGCGCCGGTGCTCGACAATTCCATCAGGATGCTGCTGCGCGGAACCGATGAATTCGACTACTTCCGGCTACAGGGAATGCTCGCGGGCGTCGCCTGGCAGTGGGACGAGCACTGGTTTGCGCGGGCGCGCATCCGCCATGAAAGCTGGAGTCCCCTCAAAACCAGACTGTGCCGGTCCCTGCTGGGATATGAGAGCGACGTGCGCAGAAATCCGGCGCTGCGCGGAACCACCAGCGAGTTCACATCGCGTCTGGAACTGAGTTTGCAGTTTGAGGATCTGATCGATCTCTACGGTTACCGCAGCGGCTGGCGCGTGAACCTCGTGTACAGCGAGAATCTGAACAGTTCAACGGGCGACCGCCTGGATGCCGAACTGGCGGTGTTTCTGCCGTCGCCGTGGATCGCCCTGCACACGCGCCTGCGCCTCGGAGCGGCCGGAGGTGTGGGATATCCGGAGAGTTTTGCGCTGGGCGGCCCCGGCAGCCTGCCGGCGATTGCAACCAATTCACTTTCGGGCAATCGCATGGTCCTTATTAACGCGGAGCTGCTGCTGCATCAGGAATTGACGCTCGATGAATCTTTCCTGCAGGAACTGGCTCTTGTTGCTTTGTTCGATGCCGGTGTGACGGATCAGGTTGATCCGGGCGCACCGCTGCTCGAAGGCCTGTCGTTTGAAGGTCGCCCCGTACGGGCTTCGGCCGGTGGAGGCATTGGAAGTCGCAATGCCGTCTGGCTTATCGGTCTGGTTCGCGACCTGCGTTCTTCGGGCCGCGCGCGACTGATTTTCAGGTTTTCGCCGAATTTTCAGTTTTTTTGAAAAAAGGCTACACTACGCCCAAATTGCGGACGTCAATGCAGCCGATTTCACGGACGGGACCATTTTCTCCTCTCATCAAGCTCCGCCGTGATAACCATCTCTCCTCGACTCTTACGCTTTTTGCAAACTAAAATTCCGCTGTTCTCCTCCTTGGCTGCTTAAGCGCGCCCACAGCAAATACGATAACTGGTCATTTTATGACCGACAGTCATAATACTTCTTCTGGTCGACTACTGACCATCAGTCAATTCCTTCATCAACATGCGGTGACGAAGATGCCCATGCATCGGATACTTTTCCCGTGCAGACCGGACCTGTTGCGCAGTTTTCTGACGGCGGCAGTGCTGGCTCTGATTTTTTTGGTTCGCCCGATGGAATTCCAGGCGCAGACCGTCCGGATGAATCTGGACGAAGCCATTGAGACGGCCATACGCAACAATCACGACCTGAAGTCGGCGGCACTGGACGTGCGTAAAGCCGACGCCCAGGTGACAGAAGCCTTCGGCAATGCGCTGCCGAGCCTCGATCTGACGGCCAGCTACACGCGCAACCTGGAAATTCCCAGCTTTTTTGTGTTCCCGGAAGGCGCGGACCCGATCGAGTTCCGCACGGGCGCCGACAACGCCGTGAACGCGCGGCTGAACCTGCGGCAGACCGTTTTCAACGGCGCAGTGTTCAACGGCGTGGGCACTTCACGCACGTACGCTCAGATTTCGCGGACGCAATTGCGTTCACAGATCGGCACGACAATTCTGGACGTGCGCAACGCCTACTACAGCGCGCTGCTCGCCAAGGAATTCCTGGAGGTCTCGCAAACGAGCCTGACCAACGCGGAAGCCAACTATCGCGAAGTCAATGTGCTGTTCGGCGAGGGCCTCGTGTCCGAGTTCGACGCCATTCGTTCGGAGGTCCAGGTCGCCAACCTGCGCCCCGTGGTGGAAACCAGCCGCAATCGCTACATCGATGCGCGCAACAACCTGAAGGTGGTACTCGGACTCGACCCGCTGACGGAAATCGAACTGACCGACGACTTTGTCTACGACTCGACGCTCGCGCCCGCCGTTGCCGTCAGTGATCTGCAGACCGACGCCGGCAACCGCAACTACGACCTGCAAACGCTGCAGCAACAGGTCGAGTTTAACAGTCAGGTCATTGACATCTACCGCTCCGAGTTTCTGCCGACGATCGACTTCTTCGGCAACTACGTGTTCGACGGCCAGGCCAACGACTTCGACTTTTTAACGAGCAATGCCTCGTCGGTCGGTCTGGAACTGCGCTACAACCTGTTTAACGGATTCCGCAGTTCTTCCCGCGTTGAACAGGCGCAGGTGGACGAGCTGCGCGCCCGCGAGCAGGAAATGCTGGCGCGCAAAGCCGTGCAGAGCCGCGTAGTTAACGTCATGGGACGCGTCCGCACCGCAATGCAAACCATCTCAGCCCAGGAGCGCACCATCGCACAGGCGCAGCGCGGCTACGACATTGCACGCGCGCGTTATACCGAGGGCCTCGGCAGTCAGGTGGAAATTAACGATGCGGATGAAGCGCTGCGCCAGGCGCAGTTAAACAAACTGCAGTACATCTACGACTACATGTCCGCCCTGGCCGAGCTTGACCTGCTGCGCGGCGCCATTGATGATCGCTACATTGAACTGGTGACGACGGACGAATGACAGACAAACCGACAAGCGGCACAAAACAACGCCGCAAGCGCGAAAAAGAACGGCGGCGCCGCGACATCCTCGACGCAGCGCGCGAAGTCTTTTTTGCGCACGGATTTAAACATTCCTCGATGGACCAGATCGCCGAGCGCAGTCAGCTGGCCAAGGGAACCCTCTACCTCTACTTCAGGAATAAAGAGGATCTCTACGTTTCGCTGATCGAAGACGGGTTTAAACTCCTGGCGGGCATGATCGCCGGCTCGGTGGCTGAAGAGAACGACATCGAGTCGAAGATCCTGGCGATAGCGCGATCGTTTAACCGTTTTGCCAAAGAGCACAACGACTTCTTCACGATCTTTTCAACGCTCAGCGCCGGCGATATGCGCGACATCCACGAGCGCGTCGATTCCGACAACCTCAAACGCCTGTACGAGCAGGAAAAAGCCGAGTTTTCCAAGTCGGCCGCCCTGATCGAAAAAGGTAAAACCATCGGGTTGTTCCGCGCCGACGTCGATGCGCAGTATTCAATGCGCATGATCTGGTCCGCCATTCACGGCGCGACGCTGCACTGTAAAAACAACAAACACGGATACTTCGACACGATCGACTCCGAGCAGATGGCCTGCGACATCGTCCGCGGCCTGCTCCAGAGTTTTAAACCGGCGTCGTGACGCACATACATTCTGACACAAAGTTTTATCCACGATATATGGTGAACAGAGCCATGCAATCTTTACGTAGCGGATTCCTTGCGGTGATGTTAACGGGTTTAACTCTTATGCTCGTTGCGTCCTGCACGACCGAAATCCCCGAAGGCCAAGACGCCGAACTCCGCGCGAAGCTCGAGATGCTGCAAGTCAGCCGCGACTCCCTCGACGCCATTATTGCCGTCATCGAAAAAGCGCTCAAAAGCGATTCGACCGACACGTCCGTTCGCATCGTGCCGGTTAAAACAACCATGCTCGAACCGACGAAACTGGAGCACTACGTCGATGTGCTCGGCAGCGTGACCTCCGACCGCAACGTTATGGTCAGCCCACGCCAGTCCGGCGTCGTAACCGAGGTACACGTTAAAGAAGGCGACAACGTGACGGAAGGTCAGCCGCTGGCGCAACTGGACGCGAGCCTTCTCGAGCGCCAGTTAAAAGAAGCGGAAACGCAGCTGGAATTTGCTCAGACGGTGTTTGAAAAACGCAAACGCGTGTGGGAACAAAAAGTCGGCTCGGAAATCGAATATCTCTCCGCCAAAAACGACGTGGCCACGCTGGAACGACGCATCGAGACGCTTAAACAGCAGATTGCCGACATGTCAATCCGCGCGCCCTTTGGCGGCATGGTCGACAAGGTGCAACTGCGCGTCGGCGAAGCCGCCTCTCCCGGCATGCCGGCCTTCCAGGTTGTCAGCCTGCGCGGCCTGCAGATCCAGAGCGCCATCTCCGAGCGCTTCCGCTCATACCTGCGCAAAGGCGACCCGGTCGAAATCTACTTCCCGCACATGGAACTCGACACAATCACGACGAAGATTGCGGCCATCAGCGAAGCGATCGACGCTTCCGACCGCACCTTTGAAGTATTTGTCCGCGCCGACGGTATTTCATCCTCGATCCGGCCCAACATGACCTGCCGCATGCGCCTGAACGACCGCACCCTGGACAGCGTCCTGGTTGCGCCGATCAACGCAATCCAGCGCTTCAAGGATGAGCAGTTTGTCTACGTGGCCAAAATGGACGGGGACAAGTACGTCGCCGAGCGCCGTGTTGTCGAGACCGGACTGTCCTACGACACCAAAATCGAAGTGAGCCGCGGCCTGCAGCCCGGCGAAAAACTGGTAACGGTCGGATTCCAGAATCTGGCCGACGGCGTCCTTGTCGATCCACAATAAGCCCGGGAATTCCACACAGGGATACCGGAATCCGTTTCCCGTTACCTATTTGGGTGATGTTTCATGCTGAAATCCATCTTCAAGCCTACCGCCTGGGCCGTGGACAATCGCGTCAGCGTTTTCATGCTGACCGCGCTCATAACCCTCGGCGGTATAATAACATACCAGGCGCTGCCCAAAGCGCAGTTTCCCGACATTGTCATTCCGACGATCTACGTCAACACTATCTATCAGGGGACGTCCCCCGAAGACGTCGAGAACCTGCTCACGCGCCCGATCGAAAAAGAACTCAAGTCGATCTCCGGCGTGAAAAAGATCGAGTCCGAATCCGTGCAGGACGTCTCGATCATTATCATTGAATTTACAACCGACGTCGAACCCTCGATCGCCAAACAGCGCGTGCAGGACGCCGTCGACAAAGCTAAAACCGAACTGCCCGCCGACCTGGACAAAGATCCGGCGGTCCAGGAAGTCGACTTCTCGGAATTCCCGATTATGTCGATTAACGTCGCGGGCGACTTCGACCTCGACAAACTCAAGAGTTATGCCGAGGACCTGCAGGACGCCATTGAGACGCTGACGGAAATCACGCGCGTCGACATTATCGGCGCGCCTGAAAACGAAGTCCAGATCAACGTCGACCTGTACAAGATGCAGGCGGCGGGCATCACGTTTAACGACATCGCCAAAGCGGTCAGCAACGAGAATGTCAACCTCTCGGGCGGTGAAATTAAACTGCGAGAACTGAGCCGCACGCTGCGCGTCGTCGGCGAGTTCCAGGATGTGCGTGAAATCGAGGACATCATCGTGTCCGCCGAAGGCAAAAAAGTCTACCTGCGCGATATCGCGACGGTGGAAAACACCTATGCCGACGCCGTCAGTTTTGCGCGCCTGGACCGCCAGCCGGTTATTACGCTCAGTGTCATTAAAAAAAGCGGTGAAAACCTGATCGCCGCGTCGGAAAAAATCGACGACATTATCGCCGAACTGCGCGAGTCGACCTTTCCCGACAACCTGATCCTGAGTAAAACAAACGACCAGTCGGTCAACACGCGCAACAACCTGGCCGAACTGTTAAACAGCGTGTTAATCGGTTTCCTCCTGGTTGTGCTCATCCTCATGTTTTTCATGGGCGTGCGCAATGCGATCTTCGTCGGTCTGGCGGTGCCGCTTTCCTCGGCCCTGTCCTTTCTGTTCCTGCCGACGCTGGAGTTTTCATTTAACATCGTCGTCACGTTCTCCTTTCTGCTTGCCCTCGGGATTATCGTCGACAACGCAATCGTGGTGATTGAAAACACCTACCGACTCTACACGCGCGAGCGCATGGAAATCACGTCCGCCGCCAAGTACGCCGCGGGCGAGGTCTTCGGCCCCGTGCTGGCCGGTACGCTTACGACGCTCGGCCCTTTTGTGCCGCTGCTGTTCTGGCCCGGTCTGATCGGCGAATTCATGATCTACATCCCAGTGGTGCTGATCATCACGCTGACGGCTTCGCTCTTTGTGGCCTTCATCATCAACCCGGTTTTTGCCGTGAAGTTCATGGTTGAGAAAGACGAGCCGGACGACTGGAAAGGCATACTTTGGTTCGGAATCTTCGGCCTGCTCTTCGGCCTGATAGCGCATGGCGCCGACTCGCCGGTGCTGGGCAACCTCTTTTTTGTACTCATCGGTCTGGTGCTGCTCAACAAGTACTTCCTGACGCCGATCTTGATCAAGAACTTCCAGAACCACGTGGTGCCCTGGATGATCGACATCTACACGGCCACGCTGCGTTTTGTGCTGAAAGGCTGGCGTCCCGTCGGCGTTCTGCTTGTCGTGTTCGGCTTCCTGGTCTTTACCATGATGCTGATGTCCGTCTTCCCGCCGCCGGTCGTGCTTTTCCCCGAGTCCGAGCCGAATCAGATTTTCACGTACATCGAAATGCCTTCGGGCACGCGCGTGGAAGTCACCGACTCGGTCACGCACTCAGTCGAAGAACGCATCCTTCGCATCGTCGGTGAGGACAATCCCATCGTCAAGTCCGTCATCGCGAACGTCGGTATCGGCGCGGGCGAACCCAACAATCCGGACCGCGCCAACACGCCCCACAAAGGCCGTATCACGGTCGACTTTGTGGAGTACAAACTGCGCAACGGTTACTCGACGCAGAAGATTCTCGACTCGATCCGCTCGGAAATTACCTCGCTGCCCGGGGCGCAGATAACCGTCGACAAAGAACAGAACGGCCCGCCGACCGGTAAACCGATCCAGCTTGAAATAACGGGTGAAAACTTCGACACTCTGATCTCGCTGGAAGGGCGCATCAAACGCTATCTGGTCGACTCGCTGAACATCCAGGGCATCGAGGAACTCAAGTCCGACCTGGTCGTCAGCAAACCGGAGATCGTAATTGACATCGACCGCGAACGCGCCAACCGCGAAGGCATCTCCAGCCAGCAGGTAGGCCAGCTGATGCGGACGGCCCTCTACGGCTGGGAAATAACGCAGTTCCGCTCCGGCGAGGACGAATATCCCGTGCAGCTGCGCCTGCAGGAGCAATACCGCCAGGACCTCAATGCCATGATGAACCTGAAAGTCTCCTGGAAAGACGGTCCCACGTTCCGCGAGGTGCCTATCACGTCGATTGCCGACATCTCCTTCGGCAACACCTTCGGCGGCATCAACCGACGCGACCTCAAGCGCGTGGTGACGCTCTCCAGCAACGTGCTGACCGGTTATACGCCCAACGAAATCAATGCGGAGATTGCCGCCGCGATGGAGCGCTTCAAAATGCCGTCGGGCTACGAACTCAGCTTCGGCGGTGAACAGGAGGAGCAGGAAGAAACCGGCATCTTCCTGGCGACGGCTTTCGGCATCGCCGGTCTGCTGGTGATCTTCATTCTCGTGACGCAGTTCAACTCGATGCTTAAAACCATGATCATCATGTCCACGGTCGTGTTCAGCACAATCGGCGTGTTTATCGGTTTTATTGCGACCAACCTGACCTTCTCCATCGTCATGTCCGGCGTCGGTATCGTATCGCTCGCCGGGATTGTGGTGAACAACGGCATCCTGCTGATCGACTTTACCGACATTCGGCGCAAGGCGGGCCTGGGCATCAAACGTTCGATCATCGACGCCGGCAAGACGCGTTTTACGCCCGTTATTCTGACGGCTGTGACGACGATGCTTGGCCTGGTGCCGCTGGCCATCGGTCTCAACATCGACTTTGCGACGCTGCTGACCGACTTTGACCCGAACTTCTACCTCGGCGGCGACAACACGGCGTTCTGGGAACCGATGGCTTCGGCCATCATCTTTGGTCTGTTTATCTCGACCATTCTCACGCTTGTGTTTGTTCCGGCCATGTACCAGATGGTCACGGTAATCGGCATTCGCTGGTGGCGCTTCCGTCATCGCGCACGTCTTGCGGCTCGGGCCCGCCGCGCTGCAAACAACAGCACGCTCGACGACGCCTGACCGCGCGACCAACAAAAAAAGGCTGTTCGGGTTTTCCCGGCAGTTTGGGCTGTTAAAGTTCAAAGGGCGTCTCCTCAGCGGAGTCGCCCTCTTTTTTTTCCCTTGTTTTCGACGGCGTGGAGCAGCAATCCCCGCGCACCTGCGAGCGGGGCCCGGAATCCGCCTTGAGATTTCAGCAATCGGCGTAAAATCCGTATATTTGCCGTTCTATATTTCAACATTTTCGACTCTTCCCCGATTGTGAATGAGAGCCGTAATTCCCGTCGCCGGAATCGGAACGCGACTTAGACCCCACACGCATACGCTTCCGAAAGTTCTACTGAACGTCGCCGGCAAACCCATTCTTGGGCATATCCTGGACAAGCTCGTCGAACGCGAGATACGCGACTGTACCATCGTCGTCGGTTATATGGCCGACAAGGTGGAAAAGTACGTGCGCGGGAGCTACGACCTGAACGTGACCTTCGTGGAACAGAAGGACCGCCAGGGGCTGGGCCATTCGATCTGGACGGCGCGGGAAACTTTCGATGACGAGCCGCTGCTGATCATCCTGGGCGATACAATTTTCGACGTCGATTTTGCACCGGTGCTGGCGCGCGACGTCAGTTCACTGGGCGTCAAACACGTCGACGACCCGCGGCGCTTCGGCGTGGCGGAAACGAATGCCGACGGCGTGGTGACGAAACTGATTGAAAAACCGGAAGTGCCGACGTCCAATCTGGCGCTGGTGGGGCTCTACTACGTGCGCGAGACGCGCCTGCTGATGGAGAGCCTGAACCACATCATCGACCAGAATATCCGCACGCGCGGCGAATACCAGCTGACGGACGCGCTGCAGGTGATGATCGACCGCGGCGCACAGTTTGACACCTTCGGCGTGGACGGCTGGTACGACTGCGGCAAACCCGAAACGCTGCTGGCCACAAACCGGCACTTACTGGAACAACAGAAAAATTCCGGCGCGCAGCCCGAAGGCTGCATCATCTGTCCGCCCTCATACGTCGCACCCAGTGCGCAGATTTCTCACTCCGTGATTGGCCCCTACGCCACGGTCGCCGACGGTGCGATCGTCGAGAACAGCATTATCCGCAATTCAATCGTCGGCAGCGACGCACGTGTACAGAGCGTCGTACTCGACGAATCGATTATCGGCAACAAAGCCTTTCTTCGCGGCGGCGCCAACCGTTTGAACGTCGGCGACTCCAGTGAGATCGACTTTTCGCGTTAGGTCCGGACGACAACAAAACTGAATTCATATTAACAGGCGAGTAACGCACGAATGTCATACTACTTCACATCTGAATCCGTCTCCGAGGGGCATCCCGACAAGGTGTGCGACCAGATCTCCGACGCGGTCCTCGATGCCGTGCTGAAGGACGATCCGAACGGGCGCGTGGCCTGCGAATGTTACGCCGCGACCGGTCTGGTCGTCGTCGGCGGTGAAATCTCGACTTCGACTTTCATCGACATCCCCGAGCTGGCCCGCCAGGTGATCAGCGACATCGGCTACACAAAAGCCGAGTACCGTTTCGACAGCGAATCCTGCGCGGTGATCAACGTGATCAACCGCCAATCCCCCGACATTGCGGCGGGCGTGGACACCGGCGGCGCGGGCGACCAGGGCATGATGTTCGGCTACGCCTGCCGCGAGACGCCCGAGCTGATGCCGGCGGCGCTGATGTATTCACACAAAATTGTCCAGGAACTGGCGCGTTTGCGCCGCCTGGGAGCCGATGGCCCGATGCCCTGGTTGCGCCCCGACGCCAAGTCGCAGGTAACGCTTGAGTACAACAACGACGGCAGCATCAAACGCGTGGACGCCGTTGTGGTCTCGACGCAGCACGATCCCGGCGTCAAACACGCCGACATCGTGAGCGCCACGATCGAGCAGGTCATCCGCAAAATCATTCCGGCCGAACTGCTGGACGACGACACAAAATTCCACGTCAACCCGACCGGCATTTTTGTGCTGGGCGGACCGCATGCGGACACGGGACTGACGGGACGTAAAATTATCGTGGATACCTACGGCGGCAAGGCGCCGCACGGCGGCGGTGCGTTTTCGGGCAAGGATCCAACCAAGGTGGACCGTTCGGCGGCATACGCGGCGCGTCACCTGGCCAAGAACGTCGTGGCGGCCAACGTGGCCGACGAGTGCACGATCCAGCTCTCCTACGCCATCGGCGTGGCGGACCCGGTCTCGATCTTTGTCGACACACACGGCACTGGTAAGGTCGGCGACCAGCAAATTGCGCAGCTGATCCGCGGCGAAATTGATTTGACGCCCGCGGGCATCATCAACCGCCTTGAGCTGATGCGCCCGATTTACCGCGCGTCGGCCGCCTACGGGCACTTCGGACGCGAAGAGTTCCCCTGGGAACAACTGAACCTGGTCGACAAATTTACGACGTTAGTCTGAAGCGGCGCCAGCGGCCCAACGGTGTGCATTCGGCGGGAAAAAGTACAACAGATTGTCATTGATCATACATGGGAGTAGAAACAGCCATGAGTTCTGATACGAACACTACGGCCGCCGTTCATTCCAACGGCATTCAGGTTAAACCCGACGTAATTCCGCCGCGCGCGGAGCAGGGAAGTTTCAGCGAAGTGGAAGGCCAGTACTGCGTGCGCGACATCTCGCTGGCAGACGAAGGCCGACGCCTGATCGACTGGGCGGAATCGCGCATGCCGGTTCTGCTGACGCTGCGCGAAAAATATAGCAAGACGCAGCCGCTCAAAGGCCTGACGATTGCGGGCTGCCTGCACGTCACGAAAGAAACCGCGGTGCTGATCCGCACCCTGGCCGCCGCCGGCGCCAAAGTTACCTGGTCCGGCTGCAATCCGCTGTCGACCCACGACGCCGTCGCCGCCGCCCTGGCGGAAGAAGGCATCTCGATCTACGCCTGGTACGGCAACGGCCCGGATTTCTACTGGTGCATCGATCGCACGATCGACCAGGAGCCGGACCTGACGCTTGACGACGGCTGCGACCTGATCAACACGGTGCACGAGCGCCACGCCGAATACGCCAAAACGCGCGTTATCGGCGGCACGGAAGAAACGACGACGGGCATCCAGCGCCTGCGTGCGCGTTCCGAAGCCGGCCAGCTCTACTACCCGGTTATCGCCGTCAACGACGCCGAAACCAAGTGGGACTTCGACAACGTGTACGGCACGGGCCAGTCGACGATCGACGGCATCATCCGCGCCACGTCCGTCATGATCGCCGGTAAAAAATTCGTGGTTGCCGGTCACGGCCACTGCGGCTCGGGCGTCGCCAAGCGCGCTTCCGGCCTCGGTGCTGATGTGATCATCACGGAAGTAAAAGCCACGGCGGCGCTGAAAGGCGTGCTGGAAGGCTACGACGTGCTGCCGATGGACAAAGCCGCTGCGATCGGCGATATCTTCTGCACGGCCACGGGTGTGAAGGACGTGATCCGCAAACACCACTTTGAGGTGATGAAAGACGGCGCAATCGTGTGCAACACGGGCCACTATGACGCCGAAATCAACCTGAAAGAGCTGGAAGAAATTGCCAAGAGCAAACGCACGATCCGCAAGAACTGCCAGGAGTACACGATGGCCGACGGCCGTCGCATCTACGTGCTGGCGGAAGGCCGACTGGTCAATCTGGCCGCGGCCGAAGGCCACCCGTCGGAGGTGATGGACATGTCCTTTGCGAACCAGTTCATGAGCCACATCCGTCTGGCCGAGGCACACGCTTCGGGCGACAAGTTCCCGATTGAAGTGCTGGACATCCCGGAAGAGCAGGATCAGTACATCGCTCAGACGAAACTGAAAACGCTCGGCACGAACATCGACGAGTTGACGGAAGAGCAGCAGCGCTACATCACGGACTACAACGCCGGTACCTGATCAACGCAGATCGGACGGCTCGCAGTCTGCGTGCTGAAGTACTTACGAGAAACGGCCGCTCCCCATTCGGGAGCGGCCGTTTTGTGTTTAGAGACTTAGGAGGCTTTAAACAAAAAGAGCTGTGAGCCCTTAGGGCTCACAGCTCTTAGGTAGTTTTACGTAGTCTGACTGCTAGCCGCGGGTTCTCTGTCCTGTTTCTTCCGACTCAGGTGCCGGTTCTGCACCGATTGAGCCGAAAGCTGAAGACTGCCTTGAGACTCGGAACTTCAAACGCGACGGCCAGCAAAAGAGTTTTCGAGCGTACCGCAGGTAAACGCGGTCAAGGTGTTTAAAACGTCAACGGCGCCGGAAGGTTAATTCCGACGCCGTTGTACTATTTACCAATGAGCGGTGTGCGATTAACGCAGGACCGTCATTTTGCCGCTGAACTTGTTGCCGCCGGCCGACATCGTGTAGATGTAGGTACCTTCGGTGAAGTTCGCCGTCTGGACATCCCAGACGTAGGAACCGGCGTCCATCATCGGGCGGTGCTCTTCAAAGACCACTTCACCCAGGATGTTGGTGACCTGCAGGGTCACGTCCATCGGACGATCGAGACCGAAAGGAATGTTGGCCGTGCCGTAGACCGGGTTCGGGTAGACCTGACCCAGTGCGAGGCCGTTGACGCGGCCGGACTCATCTTCACGTACGCCGGTGGTACCTTCCCAGGGCCACGTGTCGACGTTGTCGTCGCCCATGTACTCGCCAAAGATGGCGATGTCCAGGTTGAAACGCAGCGGTTGACGACGCATGTGCGGGAAAGCCGGGATAGCCGGAGCGGCATTCCAACGGAAGCCCATGTTAAACATGTCGATGATGATGTCCGTGCCTTCCATCGGCTGGTTGTTTTCCAGGTCGCGACGATACAGACCGCCGAGCGCCCAGTTGGCATTGTTGCCGAAGAACCATTCCCAACCGCCGATGATACGAACGCGCTCTTCCGTGTTGGAACCGGCGTCGAGATCGTCGTAGTTTTCGGGAACAAAAACGAACACGATGGGATATTTGGCCGGGAACTCAAGCTCCGGCGTTTCGATTTTCAGACGGTTGATGGCGATGATGTCGCCTGCCGCGTTGACTTCGATAGCCGTGTTGATGTCCTGAGCGGGAATCTCATAGTAACCACGGCCGTCGTTGACGTCCATGAACTGGAGGCGTGCCGGCGGAATCTGACCTTCGACTCCAACGTCGTCGAAGATGCGGTCCAGCAGACGTGCCTGCGTGCCTTGTTCGGTCGAGAACAGGCTGCGATTTTCCGGCGTGATCAGGAAGGGGAACATGAACCAGTTGACCGAAATCGGGGGACGCTCGGAACCGAACACACCACCGGGAACGATCATCAGCGGCATGATGGAGTCGATGCGCACCGTGGCTTCAGGGTCGCTGCTGTTCCATGCGGGCATGACCTGGCAAGCGCCGAAGGCGCGCCAGCCGTCGCCGGCATCATCCGTAAACTCGGTCGGCAGATCGCCGAAGGGAACGAGGAACAGACGCTCGGCTTCACCGGTTTCGGGATCGAGGACGTCCGGGTTCGTCAGGATGAAGGACGTATCCTGAACACCGTCGGGATAGATGTCGAAGTAGGTGTCGATTTTAGCCGTGTAGCCAAAGAACGGATCGTACTCGGGCACCGCCAGAGCGTCGTTGCTCGGTACATATTCCGCACGCGGCAGCATGTAGGGCGGCAGAGCGGTTTCTTCGGCGTTTTGCGGCACCAGGCCTTCGCCCATTTCAATCATGTCGAAGCTGGGGCGATCGGCCGACAGCATCGACGGGTGAATGTGGCTTACGTCGGCATTGCCGTAGCGAATGGCGCGCTGACCATAAGCCGTCGAGAGACCGCCCATCATCAGCATAGCAAGCACTATAGTAGACTTTTTCAGCATAGTAACTCCTTAAAAACAGACATGCAGTTTATGAATGAAGTCGAATGTGTCTGGTTGTCGAGTCAATTTTACCACTAGTATCAGACTCTTCAGGCCCCATGTCCCCGGTTTTTGAGCGTTTGGTAGCGGGGACCAAACCGTAAATTTATCACTTTTCAGTCGAAGTTGAAAATACTGCGGCTGATTCAGCGCCGGGGCATGTGTACCCGCTATCTGAAGTTGCGGCCCGAATAACGAATCGCTCATCCGAATCGTTCCGGTGCTTCTTCACGTTCGAATATAATACCGCTCAAATGCGCGGTCACCACATACATACCACATAATCGCCGTGCGTAGCCGGAGCCCGGAGTTTTTGCACGACCGCGATAGGCCGCTTTTGGTCTCAAACGGTGATTTCGATGCGGACCGGCCGCCCCAGGCACTGCTCCAGCAGGGTCTGTTTGCGCGAAGCGCCCCACACTTCGATGTCGGGCGACGGCCCGTTTTTCCTGGTCTGGACTGAAATCAGGGTGGTACGCGCCTTTTTCTTCACAGTCAGGCTGATGACGTTTTGCAGGCGGCGGCGATCCAGGCCCTCGGCGATGCGCAGAATGCCGGCCATCCAGCACATACGTTCGTGCAGGTCCTGCGGCAGGCGCTGCAGCGACTCGTGTTTGGGTTTTGGATGACTCTTGCGATGATAACGCGCCACATTGGCGATCAGCTCAATTTCATTGTTGGTAAAACCGAGCAGGTTGGAATTCTTGATGATGTAATAGGAATGGCGGTGGTGCGCCTGCGCGGAAATCACGTAGCCGACGTCGTGAAGCCAGGCCGCGGCTTCCAGAATTTCGCGTTCCTCGTCTCCGTAGCCGTGGTCCGCCTGCAAGGCATCGAAAAGCCGCACGGCCAGACGCCTGACGTGTTTGGCATGCGTCAGATTCACGCGGCAGTGTTCGCTCAGGTGCAGAACGGACTCGTAGCGCAGCCGGTTCAGGTGATGGTATTTGCGGATGTTGCGGCGTTTCTGGACGGTGTCCAGCAGAATGCCTTCGCGCAAGGCATAGTGCGAAAAACGCAGCGTCTTGATTTTCAGCTCCTGAACGAGCTGTTCGAGGATGAGAGCGCCGCCGACGATGATGTCCGCGCGTTTGGGGTCCATACCCGGAATACCGGCGCGTTTCTTGACGGTCTTCTGTTCGAGAAGCTGCCCCACCGCCCACAGCACGTCGCGACCCGTTATCTCCATCCCGTTGAACTTTTCCGGCGGGTTGGTCGGGTTGTCGCGCAGAGCGACCATGGAAAAGATGGTCTGGATAGTACCCGAACTGCCCACGACGGTATCGAATTTTGTCTTTTTGAGCGTGCGAATGGCGGGAGCGATCTCCCCCCGGATATGCTCGCGGCACTGCCGGATCGCCTTGTCGGTCAACGTCGCTTTGGACAGGAAGCGGCGGCTCAGGCGGATGGCGCCGAGTTTGTGACTGTAGACGGCGTGCAGATCGCCGGCTGTGCCGATAGCCGTCTCCGTGCTGCCGCCGCCGATGTCGATTATCAGGGTGCGGTTGTCGTATACCGGCAGCGCCTGCAGCACGCCCAGGTAGATCAGGCGCGCTTCCTCCACGCCGGAGATCACCTCGACGGAGATGCCCGTTTCATTGCGCACTTCTTTGACAAACAGGTCGGCATTGTCGGCTTCGCGCAGGGCGCTGGTGGCGATGGCGCGCACTTCGGCGTTCTGGTTCTCAGCCATGGCGACAAAGCGCTTGAGGGCCAGGACGCCGCGTGAAGCCGCCTGCGGCGTCAGATACCGCATGTCGCTGGTCATTTCCCCCAGCCGGACAACTTCCTTGTCGTTGCTGTGCACCGTCAGCACGCCTTCGGTGCTGATCGACGCAATCACAATGTGAACTGAGTTGGTACCGACGTCAATGGCCGCGTAAAGGGACCGCGAGGTCATGGATCAGACTCCGTAAGTGCCGCAGGAAAGGCCCAACTTACAGCTAAATGCGCACATATGCACGCATTTCGGCCTTGGCGGGGCCGCCGCGCAGGTCTAAATTTGTCCTGCCGTCAAACGCAAATCAACGCGGGATAAAACTCCATGTCGCCTTCACCTCTCTACAGTTGTTTTTCAGCTCGGTTCTTAACTGTTTTCATTGTGATCTGCGGCTTAACATCGACCGCGTCGTTGCAGGCGCAGCGTTTTGTCGACCGCGGTTTCATCACCAATCCGCTGTTTAACAGTCCGGCCGACGCGGAGATGGACGGACCGCAGTTTTTACCCGGCGGCTCGGCCTTCGGCGAGTTGTTTTACAGCTTCAACGACACGGTGCAGGCCTGGAGTCAGCGCCTGATGTACACGGCCGAACTGCTTCGTTTTTCACCCGACCAATCGCTCTCGTTTAACACCAATCTGGAATTCGTCGCCGATCCCAACAACTCAATCAACTTCAATCCGCGCGCCATCTGGTTTGAGGAAAACTTTCTCTACACACAGCGCCAGGACGGCTGGCTCTGGCAGCTGGGCTACAACCACCGCTGTAAACACGACCTGGACAACCTGACGCAGGACGTCCAGCGCGGTTTGATTTACGGCTCGGTGTCCGGGCGGCTGATTGTCACTGCCGGCGATGCACCCCGACCCGACCTGGCGGCGGCTCTGCGCACGGATGTTTATACCTTATTGGCGGACGACCGCATTCCGGGGATCGCCGAGGAGTCCGGCCTCGACTTTGAACAGCTCGCGGCTTCTCTGGCTTTTTCGGCCCACTGGCACGGCGGCGGCGGCAGCATTGGATTTTACGCACGCACGCAGAGCTCGCTTAACTTCTTCGGCACGGAACGCGGTTTCAGCGGTCGTCTGGGGTCGATTGCACACACGCGCTGGAGCGGCGATATTGAGGCGGGACTGGAGATTCGCGGCGCTTCGCTGATGCACATCGGCGCGCGGCTGGAACACTTTCACGACGCGGAGATCAATCCGGTACCCGGCGAGCAGACCGTTTTCAGCATCGGCGTTCGCATTTTTTCGCCGGGAGGTTTCCTCTGATTGGGCGGCGCACTTGTTAAGGTCCGGAACAGCACACAGACGCCGGGTTCATTCGCCCGTCGTTTCCTGCGGCAGACCGACAATCACCGTATCGCCGATGTGAATGTTAAATCGCGATGCGGCACTGCCGTTGCGCAACGCCAGCTCCACATATTCACTGCTGCCGACATATGCCAGCGCTTCGCCTTCACGCACGTCGACGTACTGTTGTTTAAGTCCGCGCACGGAGAACGCTTCACATTCAAACTGCAGTGATGCCGGTTCGATCCCGACCAGGTCAGACCTTTTAACAGCGGTAATCACATTGCCGGAATTGTCGATGTCCACCACGGACGCACTGAGGAACTTCTCCGCTCTCGTGACGTGAAACCAGTCTCTGCGTTGAACGCTGCCGACGGGAATCGGCTTTCCCAGCGCTCCGACGCGTCCGCCGTTTCGCGTTAACCAGGCCGCCGCCGGGCCAAACACATCACGACCGTGAAAAGTGTTGGACATTGCGCGTTGCGGCAACACACCTTCGTTAATTTCCCAGGCTTCATCGATCGGCGTCTGCTCGGCGCATCCGCTTATCAACCCGTTGTCGGGCAGCACGTGCAGATGTCTGCCGCAGCGCACGATAATTTTGCGTCGCTCGCCGCCCACGCCCGGATCCACGACGCTCAGAAAAATAGCTGCATCGCCAACATGCGGAACTGCACAGGCCAGACGAAATGCCCCGACCGGCACGTTCTGGGGCGGCACCGCATGCGTCAGATCTATCATGCGCACATCCGGCGCCAGCCCGCACATCACGGCTTTCATAACGCCGACGTAAACATCGCTCAGGCCAAAATCTGTTAACAGGAAAATGGTCATGTCGCCTCCCTGACTGGTAATATACACTTAATTCGGCGGCGGTTAACACCCTCTCTCCGCTTGAGCACTTCGCCCCTTGCTGCACTGCGTGGCTTGTTTTTCTCTTTTGTTCGTCGGCGAGTTTGGAGTGTGAAGTTTTCGGATTGGTTTGGAGGCTGAAGATCAGGAATTTGGGGTCTCTAGGTAAAACTACGTAGGAGCTGTGAGCCCTTAGGGCTCACAGCTCCTACGTAGTTTTACGTAATTTGAGGCATCCTCACTCCGCTCACCGCTCAACGCAAAGCCTTCAGTCTCCAAACTCGCCCGTTGAGGGACTTGGCTCCAAGTCCGGAAAACTTGTGACACGTTTCAGACGGACTTCTCACTCCCGCGGCGGCGACTTAACAACCACTCAACGCCGTAACTCGCGATGACAAGCAAAAATGGCATCAGGTACAGCCGGAAACGCGCATAGCCGTTGGGACCGCCCAGAACCCACAAGTACATCAGCGTCAAACCCGTGAAAATCAGGACAGTACGATTCCGAAGCCAAAAGGTCTTTAAACCTGCAAGAACGGCCAGAGTCAACAACCCCATCAACAGCAGGTTAAACAGGAGCACCACCGCCATCACAGGTTCCTGTGTGAACAACCGCGTAAACGCGCCCCACAGCCCCTCCGTCGCGATGATGTTCGTCAGCCCCAATTCCGAGTTGTCGTCGCCGTGCAACGTGCGTTTTAGCACCAGACGCCCCGGATCCAGGATCGTAATTGCCATGCCTTTCAGGATGGTTTTGGCATAGATGAACGGATGTGCGCTCAGGTATTCGCCCGCGTAGGCCGCCCACAGACTGTCCATGCTTTTGTAGTCGCGCACCGGCAGGCGCTGCGCGCGGCGCTCAATCTCCTCCTGCACCGCGATGTGCGCCTCAAAATACGTCAACCCTTCGACTTCGGCGCGCACGTAGGATGTGTGCCCCACGCCCAGGTTTTTGCTCTGCGTCGAGGTGAACGTCCAGCTGTCGGTCTTGGAGTGCACAAACAACAGCCAGGGGGCAATCACGGCGCCGAACACCGCCGCGAGCAGAATCGGAGCCGGGAGCGATCGGCGCTGCCACAAAACAAACAGCGCCCAGAGAATCACGAGGTAGAGGCTGACGGGTTTAACAAGCGTTGCCATTCCCAGCAGGATCGCGCCGAAGACAAGCTGTTTAAGTCCGCCGTCGCTGCGCAGCACCAGCACGGCGCTCCAGGTCAGCAGCGCCGTAAAAATCGGTTCGGGTACGAGCTCCTTGGAATACAGCAATACCAGCGGCTCGGAGACAATAAACAGCGCCGCCCAGCGCGATGCCGCCGGCGCTCCCGCCGCCTGCAGCAGACGCAGCAGACCGATGTACAAAAGCATCAGCGCCGGAATGTTTAAACAGATCGCCGCAAGCCAGCCGCCCGCGCCGAACACGGCGTAACAGGCGGCAATAATCAGCGGATAACCTGGCGGCCGCAGCACGCTGCTGAATTCCGCAACGTCGGGGCATTCGTATGCACCGCTTTCCACCAACGTCTGCGCCAGACAGTCGTACTGCGGCGAGTCGCCGTTAAACATGCGGCTCTGGTCTGGAGCGACAAGCAGGATCAACACTATGCGGGAAATCAGTATCCAGGCTAGAACCCAGAGGTCAAAACGCGTCAGAAACATGCGGCGCAGAAGCGCCGGCGAGTCGGTGTGCCGTTGGCCGGATTCCGGAGTGAGAGCGGGCATGCGTCAGGCCCTCATGCGCCGATGCGCGCGGTAATATTGTCGATCAGGCGGACGGAGTCCAGGTGCGCCGCCAGCAGGAATACGATCTCGTCGCCGGCGGCGTATTCATCCGCCGTGCTCAGGTCATGCGCGCGCGCCGCCTGGGCATAGTCGAGCCGCAGGTCCGCCTCCCCGCTTAATATCTCCGCCATGAGCTGCTCCAGCCTGCGGCGATTTCCTTCGCCCGCCGCCGCGGCCTGCGCCGCCTGTTGCAGGGTTTTGTAGATGATCGCCGCGCGGGCGCGACCGTCGTCCGTCAGGTAGGCGTTGCGCGAACTGCGCGCCAGACCGTTGGCCTCGCGGCTCGTCGGCGCCAGATCCAGTTCGATGTCAAAATCGAGGTCGCGCACGAGCGCGCTGACGACGCGCGTCTGTTGATAATCCTTCAAACCAAACACCGCAATATCCGGCTGCACGATGTTAAACAATTTGGCCACGATCGTCGCCACGCCGTCGAAATGCCCCGGACGCGATGCGCCCTCAAACGTCTCGACAATCGCGCCCTTGACATGCACGGAGCAGTGCACGCCGTCCGGGTACATCGTTTTGGTCTCCGGCGTAAAGACCACGTCACAGCCCGCCGCGGCGGCTACGTCGAGATCCGCCTGCAGCGTGCGCGGGTACTTTTCAAAGTCTTCGTCGGGACCGAACTGCGTGGGGTTAACAAATATCGACGTGACAACGCAATCGGCGCGTTCCGCGGCGCGGCGGATGAGCGAGGCGTGACCTTCGTGCAGCGCGCCCATCGTCGGCACAAACGCCACTGTGCGGTCGGCGCGGCGCTGTTGTTTGCTGAAGCGACGCATGGCGTCGGGATGCGATATGGTTTCAATTGCCGTCGCCATTGTTAACCGCCGTCTGTTTAATCGATGTGTGCTTGTTTAAGTCGGGAAGTCGGCTCAGAGAATGCGCTTGCCGAAGCAGGAGAGCGTGCAGCCCACCGCAAACTCGGCGCTGCGGTTCATGTCGTCCAGCGTCGGGTTTACTTCGACCACTTCAAACGATCCCAGCTTGCCGGATTCGGCAATCGTCTCCATGATCATGTGCGCCTCGCGGTAGGAGAGTCCGCCGGACACGGGCGTGCCCACGCCTTTCGCCACCGTCGGATCGACGCTGTCCAGGTCAAAACTGACGTGAATATGGTCCACGTCGCGCCGCATGCGGTCCAGAACTCGTTTGATAATCGAGTAGATGCCGTCGCGATCGATCTCGTACATCGTGTAGGTCGGAATGCCTTTGCTGCGGATCAGTTCGCGCTCGCCGGCATCGATATCGCGTGCGCCGATGATCGCCACGTCGCGTACAGCCACTTTGGGAAATGTGCCGCCGATGGAGGTGAGGCGCTCATGGCCGAATCCCATGGCGACGGCCAGCGGCATGCCGTGAATGTTGCCCGAGGGCGTGGTTTCCGGCACATTGACGTCCGAATGCGCATCGACCCAGATAACGCCGAGGCGTTTGCCGCGCTCTTCGCAGTGCGCGCCGATGCCGGCAATCGAACCGATGCTCATGGAGTGGTCGCCGCCGAGTATCAGCGGAAAATGCCCCTCGTCCATGATCGACTTGACGCGGCCGCAGAGCTGCTCGCTCGCGCGCGCGATTTCGTTCAGATAGCGCAGACTCTCGTCGCCCGTTTCCTCGCTCTCGGCCGTGTGAATCGCGATGTCGCCCAGATCCTTGACCGAGAGTTTCAATTCATCGCGCAGGCGATTGACGATGCCCGCAATGCGCAGCGCCGAGGGTCCCATGTCCACCCCGCGGCGTCCCGCGCCCAGGTCCATCGGAAATCCGAGTACGTGAATGTCCTTTTCGAATGCAGGCATGCGGGCTCTCCGGAATTGCGAGATCTGAAATTATTGGTCGGCCAGGAGCGAGAAGAGTTGGTGCAGCGTGGTACGCAGATCGCGTCTGTGAACGATCTTGTCCAGGAATCCATGCTCCAGCAGGAATTCCGAACGCTGAAAGCCGGAAGGCAGCTTTTTGCGAATCGTCTGCTCAATAACGCGCGGCCCGGCAAATCCGATCAGTGCGCGCGGCTCGGCGATATTCAAATCGCCCAGCATGGCGTAGGACGCCGATACGCCGCCCGTCGTCGGGTCCGTCAGCAGCGAGATATAGGGAATCTTCGCCTCCGCCAGCTGCGCCAGCTTGGCGCTGGTTTTGGCCATCTGCATCAGCGACAGAGCGCCCTCCTGCATACGCGCGCCTCCTGACGCGGAGATAAGCAAAAGGGGAATTTTTTCATCGAGAGAGCGGTCGATCGCCCGGGTGATTTTCTCGCCCACCGCCGAGCCCAGGGTGCCGGCCATGAAGTTGAAATTGCGGCAGCCGAAGGAAATGCGGTGCTCGTGGATTTGGCCGACGCCCACGGTGATTGCGTCGCTGACGCCTTTGGAGTAAGCCGCCTCCAGGCGCGTTTCGTATGGTTTGCTGTCGATGAATCCCAGCGGGTCGACCGAGCGGATATTCTGGTCCATCTCCTCGAACGATCCCTGGTCAAAGATCAGCTGAACGTATTGTTCGGCGTGAATGCGAAAGTGCTCATCGCAGTTGGGACAGGTGAAAAAATAGTCCTCCAACTGCCGTTTGTAGATAACGGTGTCGCAATTGTCGCACTTTGTAAAAAGACCGTCGGGCATTTCGCGCTGGGGCGGACCTTTGGGATATTGTTTGGGTCGCAGGAACCAAGCCATACAGTTGTTATCCTGGGGAGTGTGCAGTGTAGGAAGCGCCGTTTCCGCCTCTGCTGCGGCAAAAACGGCGCTGTTGGTCGTTTCGAACAGGCCGAAAAATCAGGCGCGCGGCGTCATGTCGCGCACGCCGACCATATTATAGCGATTCGAGATGAACGACACGTCGCTGAACGTCGCCGAGCCGGCCGGATTCGCGCCCGCGCCGTGGAAGTCCGAGAATGCCGCAGATTGATTGACCCACAGCTTGCCGACGAAGTTGAAGGCCAGCGGTGCGCCCGCTTCAAACACGATGCGCTCTTCCGCCAGGGCGCGCTGATCCGCGTCCATGGAATACACGCTGGTCGTCAGCGCGCCGACGCGTTTGACCAGATCGGACATCAGGTTCAGGCTGTGTTCAAAGCCGTCGGTCGGCACGACAAAGTAGATCGGACCGAACCACTCGCGGCCGTAGACGTCGGGCTGGTCGGCCTTGAGTTCGATGATGGTCGGCGTCACAGTGCGCGCCTGCGGGAAACCGGGCTGGCCCACGCGCTCGCTTTCGAGCAGCAGGCGGCCTTCGTCCATGTCCGCCGCGGCGGCTACGCGGTCTTCCGTCGCTTCATTTTGAAGCGCGCCCAGCGTGGCCGCGCCGATTTTGGGATGACGCGAAAGGTTCATCACCTTCTCCGTCAGGCGGTCCACAACTTCGCCGTAGGGCACGGTTTCATCGCCGACGGTCACGCCCTTGCCGTTGATGAAAATCGTCTGCGGCGCGGTACACATCTGGCCGCTGTAGAGCACCATCGAAAAGGCCATGTTGTCGAGGATCGCGTCCAGGTCGTCGGCGCTTTCAATGATGGCCGAGTTGACGCCGGATTTCTCGGAGAACACCGATTTGTTGTGCTCGCGTCCAATTTTTTCGAGTTCGTCGCCGAAGGCGCTGCTGCCGGTGTAGTCGATCAGTTTGACGTTGGGATGCATCGCCAGGTCCATCGTCTTCGGGGCGCCCGTGGTGTCGACAAAGAGCTGCACGATGTTGTGATTCAGGCCCAGGTCCGCCAGCGTGGCGCGCATGCTCGCCACAAAAATGGCGATCGGCAGAATCGCTTTCGGATGCGGCTTGACGACCACCGTGTTGCCGGTGATCAGCCCGGCGAACATGCCCGGCGTGCTGTTCCAGATCGGAAAGGTCGAACAGCCGACCACCAGGTTGACGCCGCGCGGCACCGCGTGGAAACTCTTGTGCACCGTCACAAATTCTTCGCGGCCGACCTGTTTGGTCCAGGTGTTGTTCGGCACAAAGGCGCTCAGCTCGCGGTACCCCATCGCCACGGCTTCCAGCGCGCGGTCAAACGCGTCGCCGCCCGAAGCCTGAAAAGCCATGATCAGGCCCTGACCGGTCGTGTGCATCGTCGCAAAACCGATTTCCGCCGCTTTTTCCGCGGCGCGCTCCAGGCACTCCATCAGCACCGCGGCGCGCGCGGCGACGGAGAGCGAACGCCATTCTTTGATTGCGTCGCGCCCGGCGTGCACGACGGCGTCGATGTCCTGCAGCGGATAGGATACTTCCAGCGAAAAACCATAGGGCGATTCTTCCGCCCCGAAAAATTCCGTCGCGCCTTCGATATTGAGCGCACCGAACTCGGAGTTGATGTGCGCCTCAAAGGCGGCCTGCCCGGCATTGCGCGCGTCCTCATCCTTCAGGATGTTGATGCGCAGGCTCTTGGGCCAGCTTACGAGTTGATTGCGCTCGGCATTCGAACGCAGGGCTTCTTCCAGGACGGGCTGGTGTTTGTTGATCAGACTCGAAAAATCGTGCATGATTGAATCTTCGTAATCAGTTATTGGCTGGAATGTTGATTTACTGAGTGCGTGATTGCGTCCGTGGACGTCAGGATTGCGCGGAGTCGTGCGCCGCGTTGGAAGCGGCATTCGCGTCGCCGGAGGAGGTTTTGGGCGCGGCGCCTGCATCCAGTTTGGCGTTGATCTTCCGCATGAACAGCGTCATGGCGATTCCGGCCGCCAGGACGACCACCATCGCCCCCAGCCACCAGATTTCGCCGGTCACAAAAAAGGCGACCAGGAATATCAGGCTTGCAAAGATCTTTGTCCCGACGGACATTTTCAGTCCGCGCGCCTGTTTCTTGCGAATGCTGGATAAAGTTTGCGCCATAGTTTCCTCCGCGAGCGGCCCGTGTGAGCACAAGACCGCTAATCTACAAATTCCGCAACAATTTTGCAGTAGACGTCTCTGCCCGATTCAGGGTGTACCGCCGGTCCATTTATTCCGCATGTGTATATTCGCAACCATGAAACGACTCAGCACTTTCAGCCTCTTTTGGCCCGTCTTCGGCCTGTTTGCCGTACTGCTCGGCGGCTGCGACAAAGGCCTCGAACCGCCCCTCGAGGGCGACGTCATTCTGCGCGGACGCGTCGATTTTGTCGGCGGCATCGACAGCTGGCCGGAGCGCGACAGCATCTACGACCTGCGCGTGGCGGCTTTTCAGGAATACCCGCCGCAGAGCCTCGTGGGCGACATCGTGGAGCAACGCGCCTGGTTTACGGACGACAGCCTGGCCTATTTCCAGGAGGCGGTCGACTGGGAAATCACGATCCCCTCGCCCGGTCCGGCGCGCATCGCATATCTGGTGGTGGCGATGCAGAACGGCCCCAACATCTTCGAAAACTGGATAGCCGTCGGCGTTCATGCTCCGGCGGACCAACGCGATCAACCGACGGTACTTCCGCTGCAGCCCGGCGCTGTTATTGAGGACCTTGTTATAACTGTCGACTTTGACGATCTGCCGCCTCAACCTTTTTGAGCGTCCTCCCTTCCGGTCTCGTTTACCCAGTTTCCCCAGGACTGACTTATGACTTTTCAACCCAACGCCGGTTCCGGACTTTTCACTGAAGTGTTTAACATGTCGTTTTCCCCTGTCCTGCGCTCAGGCTTGCGCCTGGCTTTTCAATCCTTTCTTGTTTGTCTTTGTTTAATGTCGTCGGTCCAGGCGCAGGACACCGCGAGTCTTGCGGGCGAAGTCCGCGACGGCTACGACGGCCGTGCGCTGGCGGGCGTAACGCTGCGCGTTGTCGGCACGCAGTTTGGAGCTATCAGCCGCGCCGACGGCTCCTGGGAGTTAAACAATCTGCCGACGGGAAGCCTGACGCTGCGAGCGTCGCTCGTCGGCTACGAACCGCTCGAACGCGAACTGGAAGTTACAAGCGGGGAAAACAAGGGAATCATCCTCAGCCTGCGTCAGAGTTCGGTGCAGACAAGTGAGGTCGTGGTCTCGGCCGGCAAACGGGTGCAGGCCGTGCAGGATGTGCCGGTCAGTATTTCAACGGTCGATCAACTGGAGTTGCAGCAGCGCAATATTACGCGCCTGGACGATGCGCTGCGCTACATCCCGGGCGTGTATGTGAGCAAGGATCAGGTTAACATTCGCGGCTCCAGCGGTTTTTCGCTCGGCCTCGGCTCGCGGGTGTTAATCCTGCTGGACGATTTTCCGCTGCTCTCCGGCGACAACGGCGAAGTAAAATTCGACGCGCTGCCGATATTTAACGTTAAACGCATCGAAGTTGTTAAAGGCGCTGGATCGGCGCTCTACGGCACGGGCGCGCTCGGCGGCGTTGTCAACATTTTAACGGCGGACCCGAGCGAGACGCCGGAACTGCGCGTGCGGGCTTTTGCGGGCGGCTACACCCTGCCGCGCGAAGAATGGCAATACCGCGAAACCGCGCCTTTTCTGGGCGGCATCGACGCATCGTATTCGCGGAGCATTGCCGGCGTCGACCTGCTGGCGGCGGGCGGCTACAAACGCAACGAAGGGCATCACGACTACCTGCGCACGAGCAACTGGAATGGTTTTGTGAAGTTCGGCGCGGACCTGACGGACCGCACGCGTGTAAAGGGCATTGTTAACGTGGCGCGCCAGGAGCGCGAGAACTTTGTGTTCTGGAAGAGTCTGCGCGCGGCCACCAGCCCGCCGGACGACGCCAATCCCGACGAGTTTATCGTGTCGGACAAGTTAAGTGCCGGCCTCTCTTTTGAACATCGCCTGGGCGAGAACACATTTCTGATTCTGCGCAGCGGCGTCTTCCGCACCGCTTTTTCCACCGAACCCGAACTGGAGGACAGCGCAAACGATCAGTTGAAATCGACGTCCTGGGCCATCGCCAATGAGGTTCAGTTAAACACGATTTTAAACGAAGAGTTGATCCTGACGGCGGGACTTTCGAGCGCTTTAAACAGCATCACTGAGGGTTTTCTGGGCGACCAGAATCAGCGACTCGGCGCTGCATATCTGCAGGCCGAATACACGCCGATGCCCGCGCTGATTTTAACCGGCGGCGGACGTTTCGACATCGAGAGCACGACGGGACGCGACAGCGAGCTGCAGTTCAGTCCCAAACTCGGCGCAACCTACCACCTGAGCGAGGCGACGCGCCTGCGCAGTTCCTTCGGCGTCGGTTTCCGGTCTCCGACGCTGGGCGAGCGTTATTCCTCGCTGCAGTTCGGCGGTTTAACTGTTGCGGCCAATCCCGACCTGGACCCGGAGAAAAGCTGGTCGCTTGAAATCGGCGGCGCGACGAGTTTAACGGACGAGCTGGACTGGGAGCTGGACCTGGCACTGTTTTACAATCAATTCCGCGATTTGATCGAACCGCAGTTTCCTGACGCCAACGAGCCGAACATCCGCTTTATTAACATCACGCGCGCGCGCATCGCCGGCGCGGAGTTGGGCGTCAAGGGCTGGCTGCCGGGGCGCATCGCCGCGCTGGAACTGGCGCTGACGGCGATGGACCCGACGGATCTGGACACGGACGAAATATTGAAGTACCGCTCCAAGTGGCTGGCGCAGGGACGCGTGATCATTCCGCTCGGCTGGCTGGAGTTCCAGACCGACTACCGCTACCAGTCGCGTTTTGACAACATCGACGAGGAAATCATTTTTGCTGTGCGCAACGCGGACGCCCGCACGGACATCCACGTTTTTGACATGCGTTTAATCGCCAATCTGTACAACGTGACGAACATGCCGCTGCGTTTGACGCTCAACGCCAAGAATGTGTTTAACTATTACTACACTGAGATCATCGCCAATCTGGCGCCGACGCGCAGCGTGACGTTGCAGGCGGAAGTGAAGTTGTGAGGTGTGGATACTTGAAGATTTAAGCTGCTTTATTATGCAATTATTTTAGAGCTGTGAGCCCTTAGGGCTCACAGCTCAATTATTGGTCATTAACGCCCGTTCAAACGTAAAACCTGCCCGCTAGATTTCGAATATATTTCTTGAATCTCACTTTTGTGAGTTGCGGTTGGGGATCGTGTGACTGCGGTTGGAATCCCGGAAACACAATCACTTCAAGTCAATTCACGGGCCTGTAAGCCCTAAGGATTCAAAGCTCTTAACATCTTGCGGTTCGAGACCGGTACGGGATCCTGACGAAGTTCGAAGTAATGTCCGGGTGTAGTTGCTTACTCTCTATCCTTCCGTTTTGCGTCTTTGGATTGGCTGTAAAACAACTTCAAACCGTCGATCAACTTTTTGAACAGTTTGTCTCGGTGTGCCTCACCCTTGCTCCAACTGGAAAAGTCGAGGATGTTAAACTCTATTAATGTGCGCATCAGGTTCTCCGGCCAGCGGCCTTCTTTCCAGGAGTGATCCAGTGCAATCGGGCAAAGCACCGGGATGTCGGATTTGAAATAGCGGCTGTTTGCTTTGTCGATTTCGAATTTCACCCATGTGCTATTGATGGATTTGTCCGACAGGATGAGCAAAACCGTTCCGCTGGAATCTATTGCATGGCTGATGATTTTATCGAGCGGGCCGGCGGTGGCGTCGTGTTTATCGCGCCAGTATCGAATGCGAGCAGCTTCAAGCCGTTTCTCCAGTTGTTCAACAAATTCACGATCGGCATGCGAGTAGGAAATGAACAGTTTGGGGAATTCCAAGGTCGTCTCGTGTCGTAGTTGATAAATATTGTTGGTTATTTCAGCAATGTCTTCGGCTCTCAGATCGGCATTAAGCAGTTTCGCGGATTCTATTTCCCAGTCCTGCCAGCCGCAGCCCTTGAGGAATTTTTCGGGGAGGCCACCGGATTTGTTGATTGTTTGGTTGTCGATACTTGAAGGAGAATCATGGCGACATTGTTCCAGACCAATGCAATCAGAAAGATCGCTATCGACAAACACTGTTTTTCCAAAACTAGCACTCTTGAAATTCGCATTTGCGCAGTATGCAGTGTGAAACCGACAATAGAGAAATACGGCACCCTCGAGATTCGCGTCGGCAAATTCAACAAAACGTCCGTGGGAATTCCAAAGCATCGAACCTGCAAGGTTAGCACGAACAAATTTGGCTTCCCTCAGAGTCGCATGGATAAGATTGGCTCCCGTCAAATTGGCATCCGTTAAGTCGGCATGCGCCAGATCGGCGTCAAAGAGAAGAGCACTATCTAAATCGACACCTCTAAGAGTAGCACCTCTAAGATTGACCATTTCCAAACCCGGCCTCACATCCGGATTTTCTCTCCGCCATGCATTCCACTCCTCAACGCCTCTCTTCAGAATTCTGACATGCTCCGGATTTGCCATTCAACAGCTTCCCTCTTTTTGCTGGCTTTAACTCGTGGTCAATCATGTGCAAACTGAAATACTTTGGCGCGGTTTGGACTGCGGTTCACAGCTCTTAACACAACCCGATCCTCAGTCCATCCGGGGATATGTGCTCGGTGCCGTCGGGCTGGATCGGATCGTTCAGCTTGCGCGCTCAAAATAGTCATTTCCGGCAAGTTTCAAACTTGTGTTATCTGGCAATTTTCAGAATGTTCGATTTGAGGACGTGAAACTGAGAACCAATGACAAACAAGAGAAAAGAGCCAGCCGGAAGCGAAGCGAGGGCGCAGCGGTGGATTTTATCGGCAGGCGGGACCAAAATTATTTTCGTGAGTCTTTAGGACAGCTCGAAGATGATGGAACCGCACTCAAGCCCGCTCCGCGGCTCCAGCCCCCATATTAACGATCACAATCCCGGTATGCACATGCGTAGCTTTGCCCGTTTGATATTAACTTTTTCACTGGCAGTTGCTTGCCTGCCCGCGTTGAATGCACAAATAAACGAACGTCCGAAATACAACAACATCTGGTATTGGAGGTATGTCTGCGGGCTGGACTTCAACAACTCCCCGCCGTCGATTCTGCTGGACGGCCCGGTGAAAATGGGAGAAGGGCAAAGCATGATAGCCGATCCGGACAGCGGCGAGTTGCTGCTGCTGTTCGATGGTTATGAGCTGTACAGGGGCCGTGAGGGCGAATTCAGTGAGGGGCATACATTGTTCAGCTCGCGCACTGCGATGCAGGGTTCCGTGATCACGCCGCTGCCCGGATCAAAGCGCTACTACTACATCTTCCACACGGATGGCCTGCCGGTTCAGCATGGATCGCTGCGCGGTTTGTTTTATACCGTGGTAGACGTTGAAGCAACAACTGACGAAGAATTTATCGTGCAGGAAAATGTGTTAATCGATTCGCTGGCCACCGAACGAGTGGCCGCCACGTGGAATTGCGACGGAAATTTTTTCTGGATTGTTTCGCGGCAACAGTACGGCAATCGCTATCTGAGTTTTAAACTGACGGCGGAAGGAGTCGATCACGAACCGGTCGTCAGCAATATCGGTCCGACCGCAGTTGTTGAAACAAGGAACCATTGGGCCTGGGTCGGTGGGCTTTACTTTTCTCCCGGCGGCAAACACCTCGCCATGACAACCTGGGACCCGTTCTACAACACGCCGCTTACACCCGGAATTTTCGAAATATTCGAGTTCAACATGGACAGCGGCGAGTTAACACAATCACTGGGACTGACCGAAAAGAACTTCGAGTACAATGTCAATCCGCATGTCGCTTTTTCACCCGACGGAACAAAATGCTATCTGTCAGGCTCATGGAAAGAAGAACAAGGCATCATACAGCTGGATTTAAGTCTGGGCGACGGCGACGAGGTCTTCAATCGACGGACGGTGATAAACTCACCGGTTAACAACGACAGGTTTGTCGGAATCTGCGACTTGCAACTCGCGCCGGACGGCAAGATTTATTTCGGCACCAGTCAGTTTGAGTCCAGCGGACGCGATCAATGGATCGGCGTAATTCGGAATCCCAATGCGGTCGGCAAGGCATGTGATATTAACGTCAATGAAATGTTGATTCAAAATGCACCCTACGCATGCTCCAGTCCGCCGAACCAGGTGATGAGCTGGAATTCGAGCGTGGCCTCCGACCTTTGCATGACGCCGGACGTGCGCATCGAGCTCTCCGACTCCACAATCTGCCAGGGAGAATGCATAGACATCCGCGATGCAAGTCTGTTCCATCCGGACGAGTGGTCGTGGACAATTGAACACGAGGGCGATGTGCGCAGTTGGAATGTGCGCAACCCCGGCGCGGTTTGTTTTCCCGAGGCCGGCGAATACACAATCCGTCTGGTTGGGTTAAACAAATGGGGCGCGAATGAGGACAGGCGCACAGTTCTTGTTTATTCCGCGCCTGTAGCCGACGCCGGCAGCGACGTGGCTTTCTGCCTTGGCGGCGCAGTTCAATTAAACGCCGATGTGGGCGACGGAACGTTTGTCTGGTCGCCCGACGACGAAACAATCGACGATGTTAACTCGCGTACGCCGACGGTCAATCCGTCGACGTCGCGCTGGTACTATCTCGACGTCGTTTCGACTGAAGGCTGTGCGGCGCGCGACTCGGTTTTTGTGCGCGTCGACCCGCGACCGACGGTTAACATTGTCAACAAAGACATTGAACTCTGCGCCGGCGAATCGATCCAACTGCTGTCCGCCGCGCGCGGCGGCGAGCTGCACTGGACGCCCGACGATGAGTTCATCGACGATGTTAACTCGCTCACGCCGACTGTTAACCCGCCGACGTCGCGCTGGTACTTTTTGGATGTCATCGCATCCGAAGGTTGCACGGCTCGCGATTCGGTTTTTGTACGGGTGACTGAGCTGCCGACAGTTGAGATTATCGCCGACCGGCTTGTTGTCTGCCCGGGCGAGGAAGTGCAGCTACGTGTCCTGATGTCCGAAGTGGAGCGATTTGCCTGGGACAATCCGGAAGAGTTTGACGACCCGATGAGTCCCGCACCGACGGTCAGGCCGGATAAAACCAGTCGTTATACAATCACCGTCTGGAAGGGCATCTGCCGCGCAGAGGCTTCGATCGAGATAACAGTCAACGAAGCGCTGGAGTTGAATATCGACACACCCGCGGCGGTCTGTGCGGGCGAGGAAATTGAATTACATGCGGACGTTCCGTCCGACGCGACGCTGCAGTGGACGCCGGCGGAATTGTTTAACGACCCAGGCACGGCGAATCCGCGTGTACGGCTGGAAGAATCGCAGTGGGTCTATCTTTACGCCGACCGCGATGGCTGTTCGGCTTATGACTCGACATTCGTTGAAGTGTTTCCTCAGCCGGACTTAACACTGTCCGCGCCGCCGCGTGTGATTTGTCGCGGCGCGACACTTCGACTTGAAGCTGCGGCGGACCGACCCGGCACGATTGCCTGGACGCCCGCGGCGGGACTCGACGACGCGACGAGTTTTACGCCCTCGCTGACATTAAACAACAGCCGCACGCTGACCGCGACATTTACGAGCGAAGACGGCTGTCAATCAATTGAAGAAATCACGCTGGAAGTTTCCACGCCGGAACCAACCGGACTTGCAGTTTCCATCGACGAAGAAGACATCCTCCCGGGCGACCGCATCACCTGGCGACTGACGCAGACGGGGGGCCGCGGTTTCATCAACAGCATCAACCTCGACCTTGTGTTTCCACAAGAAGCGGTGCGCATCATTCAGGAGTCAGTTGTTACAGCGCCGGGTTGGAGCTTCACGTTGACGCCGAACGTAAGCGGCGGCCTGTTAAACATCCAGGGCGAAGGCCCGCCGACGGAGATCGCCGAGCTGCTGCAGTGGCAGACGCATGTGCTACTGGTGGAGTTAAACAAAGATGGAATCATAGTCGTGGAACCGTCGGCTATGACGCTGACAAGCGATTCGGACTGTTTTGCTGCCGGCGAGCCGACAAGCGATGAGCTGCAATACTCACCCTATTGCCTGGGCAACTCGCGCCTGCTGACGATCGGCGCGGGCGCGTTTGCGCTACACGCGCCGCAACCAAATCCGGTCGGTTCGGGTGCGACCGTTCGATTTGAACTGGGATTTGACTCCCACGCATTGCTGCAGGTGTTCAACACACTTGGCGAAGTCGTAGACGAACTTGCAAGCGGAAGAATGACGGCGGGCGAACACGAGGTGCAACTGCCGCCGGACATGGCCGGCGGACTGTATATGTTGCGTTTGCAGGCCGGACCGTACGTCGGCACGCAGACGGTGATTGTAAACAAGTAGGCGCGACAAAAGTGCGCGGCAAGTCGAAACACCCAACCGGCATCGAAAAGCGGCACGAATTTTTGCCCTTTTTTCTCCCGCAATTGTGTTTATACTTGCCGTATTGCCCAAAACGGACCGCGTAGCGTCCTTCACTCTTTTTCAGAATTTACCATGCGAAAACTTTTGGGCATGGCGCTGATGCTCGGGAACTACTAATGACATCCATGCATAAAATGTTTAACAGCGGCCTGCAAAAGCCGATGTTGTGTGCAATCTGCCTGTTACTGCTTTTCCACTGCGGCAACCTCGCGGCTCAATCTCCCGGCGCGCCCAAATACGGCAATATCTGGTATTTCGGGCAAGGACGCGGCCTGGATTTCAACACCACGCCACCGACGCCGCTCTACGACGGTCTCGGCTACGGCAACGAAGGACTGACGACCATTGCGGATCCGAACACGGGCGAGTACCTGCTGTTTTTCGACGGCGACCTGCTCTTCCGGCGCGGCGACACGCGTTTTGAGGATGGCAGGCAATTGCTGGGGCGCAGAACAGCTTCACAGGGTACTGTTATCCTGCCGCTGCCCGGCTCAAACAGGTATTATTACATCTTTTATGTTGACGACCTGACCGGTATTCCGGTCGGTCCGCGGGCGGGATTGTTTTACATCGTAGTTGATGTTGACGCAACAGGTTCCGAGCCATTCATCGTTCAGGCTGAAACCAGCCTGGAAGCGAAGGCATCCGAAAAACTGGCAGCTGTTTACAACTGCGAGAAAAACAGCTATTGGATCGCAACGAATCACAGGAGCGGTGACGAGCTGTTTTTGTGGGAGTTGAAGGAAGATGGTCTTCAGGAAAAAATTGTCCAGAGCAATTTGGGGCTGAATGTCCGCAATGACATCTCCTTTGCCCTGGGGTCGATAGAATTTTCACCGGATGCTTCAAAAATGGCCATTTCCGGTCCGGCCTATCTCGGGCAGAATTTCGAGTTGTTTAACTTCAATCTGGAGACCGGAGAGGTCAGCGATCCTGCCGGTTTTGTCGACATGCCCCTGGACAGAATTGAGAACGGCTATGCCATGTCTTTCTCTCCCGACGGCAGCAAACTGTATATAAACAATTTCAACTCAGACATTCAGTTGATTCAATTCGACTTGTCTCTCGCAAACTCCAGCGACATTTTCGACCAGCGCAGCGTCATCGAAATGCGCAACCCGGATGGACAAAGCAACGAGATGTGCGGCATCCAGCTGGCACCCGACGGCAAAATTTATGTGGCCGGAAGTTTCAGCGAAGACAATACCGGATGGCTGGGAGTTATTAACAACCCCAACGCCCCGGGAGCAGAGTGCGACTACCAACGCAAAGGAATCGCTTTTGAAAATACCGCAAAGCTTGAACTTTGTTCCGGCCTTCCGAACCACGTCGACACCTGGTTCTCGAGTAAGCCGTCCAGTTTGTGTCTGGGGCCTGATGCACGTGTACTCCTCAGTGATACGGTTATCTGTCTCGGCGGAGGCCTCGAGGTTAACGACGGTAGTGTTAACCTGCCGTCGCAATGGTCGTGGACTATTACAGACCCCAACGGTGGAACACGCACTTTTAACGTCCGCGATCCCGGCACTGTGACCTTCGACATTCCCGGCGACCACGTCATCCGCCTGGTGGTGTCCAATCGCTGGGGCGCAAGCGAGATTACTCGCACCGTGAGCGTCCTGGCATCATCGGCTGAGATCAACGCGGGCGAGGACATCGAGATCTGCCCCGGCGAAAGTGCAACGTTAAACGCGGAGAGTTCCGGCGGGATGGTGACGTGGACGCCGAACGATGAATACATCGACGATGTCAACTCAGATACGCCGACTGTTAACCCGCCGACTTCGCGCTGGTATCACCTCGAAGTCGTCTCGCCCGAAGGTTGCGTAGCGCGCGACTCCGTTTTTGTACAGGTGACACCGGGACCGACTGTTGAGATTGTCGCTGATCGACTTGTGGTTTGTCCGGGCGAGGCGGTACAACTCCGCGTATTGATGGCCGAGGTGGACAGGTTCAACTGGGAAAATCCGGAAGACTTTGACGACCCCATGAGTCCCGCGCCGACGGTCAGACCGACCAGAACGAGCCGATACACTATCACTGTATGGAGAGGCACGTGCCGCGTACAGGCTTCAATCGAGATCGCGGTCAACAATGTGCTGGAGATATCCATCGACACGCCGGCAGTGGTCTGCCCCGGCGAGGAAGTTGAATTGCATGCTGAAGTTCCGGACGGCGCCACGCTGGAGTGGACGCCGGCGAATTTGTTTAACAATCCCGGCACGGCGAATCCGCGCCTGCGTCCGACGGCATCACGATGGGTTTACCTCTATGCCGAACACAACGGCTGCACGGCTTTCGATTCTACCTTTGTTGAAGTGTTCCCGGCGCCGCAATTAAACATCGACGTCCCGCCCGCCATGGTCTGCCGCGGAACGGAAATTCAACTGAACGCCACGGCGGACCAGCCGGGCACAATTATCTGGACGCCCGCAGCGGGACTGGACGACGCGACGAGTTTTACACCGAGACTGACCTTGACCGAGAACCGCAGGTTGACGGCCACATTCACCGGCGCCGAGGGCTGCACAAGCAGCGAAGAAATTTTGCTCGACATAGCTGCGCCGACACGGACCGACATCGAAGTAACCATCGACGAGACGAATGTTCTTCCGGGCGACCGCATCACCTGGCGGCTGACGCAGGCGGGCGACACAGGTTTGATCAACAGCATCAACATCGACCTGGCCTTCACACAACAGGCGGCGCGCGTCATTGAGGAATCGATCCTTGCCGCGCCGGGCTGGACGTTTACATTGACGCCGAACGTGAGCGGCGGCTTGTTAAACATCCAGGGTGAAGGGCCGCCGACGGAAACCGCCGAACTGCTGCAGTGGCAAACATATGTGCTGCTTGTTGAATTAAACAACGACGGAATAATTGTCGTGGAACCGCTGGACATGACGCTGACGAGTGTATCCAACTGTTTTACAGCGGGCGAAGCGACGAGCGACTATCTGATGTTCTCGCCGTACTGTCTGGGCAATTCACGGCTGCTGACTATCGGCGCCGGCGCATTTGCTCTACACGCGCCACAGCCCAATCCGACAGGCCCCGGCGCGGCGGTGCGCTTTGAACTCGGGTTTAACTCACACGCTCTGTTGCAGGTGTTTAACGCTCTGGGCGAACTGGCAGCCAAACCGATCGACGCGCACCTGGCGGCCGGAGAGCATGAAATTCAGCTGCCGTCGAACCTGGCCGGCGGACTATATCTGTTGCGCCTGCAGGCCGGACCATACATCGGCACGCAGACCGTAATTGTGAGCGAGTAGGTCCGGCAGAGCCAGGCGGTTTTCTGAAGGTCCGTATGCGGTGAAGCGCCCGGGCATAGACTTTTACCCTTTTGTATCCCGGCAATTCTTGTTATACTTGCCGCATTGCCCAAAAACGGAACGCGCACCGTTTTGCACCATTTGTACGGACCTGACATGCAAAAACTTTTGGGCATGGCGCTGTTGCTTTGCGCCTATCCGTTTGTTGCCTTCTCGCAAAATTCCAACTGGATCAAGATCGAACTGCCGCCCGAAGCGGGTGATGTGGAAATTGAACAGGTGCTTGGCGCACCGAACGGCCGCCTCCTGCTGAAAGTCTCAGATGGTTGGGGGAGAGCCGACTACGTCTTTTACAGCGACGATCACGGCGAAAGCTGGAAAAAGGTCGAATCTCTGCCAAAGAGTATTTTGTACAGCTTGACCGCGCTGTGCGACGGACGGATACTTATCGGCCTGGGGACGAGCATTCTTCAATCAGAGGATAACGGCCCGACCTGGAGCACCCTTTTGGAGGACCCCTCTCCGGATTGGGACAGAGATAACCTGGATTATGTGGATTTAAAACAGGAACCGGGAGGTAAAATTCTGGCGGAGGTCTTCGATTATTTTTTCGGAGGCGGGCACCTGTCAGTTGGCGATGAAAGTGGAACACAATGGACCGGTCCGCGCCACTACGGCCGACCCAACAACAGCTTGTCCAAAGCGGCGCTGCGCAACGGCAATCAGCTCCTTATAGCCGACTCCTTTCCGGGCAGCCTGCTGACCTTCGATCTCACCGACAACAAAGAGAAACGCGACACCCTGCTCAAAGCCGGGCAGCACGGCGAAGGACCGTGGCACCCGACGTTCCTGGAAATCAATAATCGCGGCGACATCCTGTTGGCGACGGACAATCCCGACGCGCGATACTTCGGATCGAGTGATGGCGGCGCGACCTGGAGTTTCAGCGGGAAGGAAGGCCCGGATCCATCGAACAGACTGTATTCCCTTATTCGCCACGACCGCCACAACAACTTCTTTGCCAACGGAATACAGCAACTGTGGTACACCGACAACCTCGGTGTAGAATGGCATCAGATCGGTCCGGACTTAAACTTTACGGCCGACACTTTATACAAAGGCATTTCAATTGTGGAGCTGGATTCGGCCGGATACGTGTACGTCGCCAGCCCCAAGGAAATGTTCCGCTCGCAAAATCCCGTTTATTCGGTCACCGATGTGGAAGACGACACGCCGGAAGCCGGTGCGGAGTCTTTTGGCACGGCGGCTGTAAGACTGACGCCCAACCCGGCGACGAACGAGTTTGCGGTGGACTTCACCGCTGAGACTCAGGGACTTGTGACCGCTGAATTGTTTGACGTTCGCGGGTGCCTTGTTAAACAAGTCTTTCAGCGCATCTTCCCCGCCGGTGAACACTGCGTGACGAACAAAATGGATTTTCAGACAGCGGGAGTATATATCCTGCGTTTGAGCGTCGACGGCAAGGTGTGCAGCACGCCGCTGACAATCCTGCGTTAAACAGATGTAGAAATCGGGCGCAATACCTTTGCGCCCGGCATGTTAAACAAGTGGAACCACGCCGGAATACGGCGCGAACACGTGCTCAGCATCAAGGACCGTGGTGGAGCAACGCCACGGCATGAGCTTTTACCCTTTTGTATCCCGGCAATTCTTGTTATACTTGCCGCATTGCCCAAAAACGGAACGCGCACCGTTTTGCACCATTTGTACGGACCTGACATGCAAAAACTTTTGGGCATGGCGCTGATGCTTTGCGCCTATCCGTTTGTTGCCTTCTCGCAAAATTCCGACTGGATCAAGATCGAACTGCCACCCGAAGCCGGCGATGCTGTAATTGATCAGGTGCTGGGCGCACCAAACGGCCGCCTACTGCTGAAGATCGCAAGCGATTGGAGGAGCGACGACTACGTCTTTTACAGCGATGATCACGGTGAAAACTGGATAAAGGTCGAATTCCTGCAACGGCATCATTTGTTCCAAATGGCCGCATTGTGCGACGGCCGGCTCCTGGTCGGCTTTGAGACGAGCGTTTTTCAATCCGAGGACAACGGCTTGACCTGGAGCACCCTGCTGGAGGACCCATCTCCGAATTGGGACAGAGACAACATTGAATTTGTTGACTTTGAACAGGAGCCGGGCGGCAAGATTCTGGCGGAAGTCTTCGACGGTTTTTTTGGAGGAGGTCTTTTATCTATCGGCGATGAAAGCGGAACGCGCTGGACCGGCGCGAACACCTATGGCACAGGACCCAACAACCTGCGCACTACGGTGCTGCGCAACAGCGACCAACTTCTCAAGGCTTCAGGCTTTCCGGGCAGCCTGATGACCTTCGATCTCGCCGACAATAAAGAGAAACGCGACACCCTGCTCAAAGCCGGGCAGCATGGCGAAGGACCGTGGCACCCGACGTTCCTGGAAGTCAACAATCGCGGCGACATCCTGTTGGCGACGGACAATCCCGACGCGCGATACTTCGGATCGAGTGATGGCGGCGCGACCTGGAGTTTCAGCGGGAAGGAAGGCCCGGATCCATCGAACAGACTGTATTCCCTTATTCGCCACGACCGCCACAACAACTTCTTTGCCAACGGAATACAGCAACTGTGGTACACCGACAACCTCGGTGTAGAATGGCATCAGATCGGTCCGGACTTAAACTTTACGGCCGACACTTTATACAAAGGCATTTCAATTGTGGAGCTGGATTCGGCCGGATACGTGTACGTCGCCAGCCCCAAGGAAATGTTCCGCTCGCAAAATCCCGTTTATTCGGTCACCGATGTGGAAGACGACACGCCGGAAGCCGGTGCGGAGTCTTTTGGCACGGCGGCTGTAAGACTGACGCCCAACCCGGCGACGAACGAGTTTGCGGTGGACTTCACCGCTGAGACTCAGGGACTTGTGACCGCTGAATTGTTTGACGTTCGCGGGTGCCTTGTTAAACAAGTCTTTCAGCGCATCTTCCCCGCCGGTGAACACTGCGTGACGAACAAAATGGATTTTCAGACAGCGGGAGTATATATCCTGCGTTTGAGCGTCGACGGCAAGGTGTGCAGCACGCCGCTGACAATCCTGCGTTAAACAGATGTAGAAATCGGGCGCAATACCTTTGCGCCCGGCATGTTAAACAAGTGGAACCACGCCGGAATACGGCGCGAACACGTGCTCAGCATCAAGGACCGTGGTGGAGCAACGCCACGGCATGAGCTTTTACCCTTTTGTATCCCGGCAATTCTTGTTATACTTGCCGCATTGCCCAAAAACGGAACGCGCACCGTTTTGCACCATTTGTACGGACCTGACATGCAAAAACTTTTGGGCATGGCGCTGATGCTTTGCGCCTATCCGTTTGTTGCCTTCTCACAAAATTCCAACTGGATCAGACTCGATCTCCCGCCCGAGGCGGCAGATGCAACAATTGCTCAGGTGTTAAGCGCCCAGAATGGCCGTCTCCTGCTGAAAAGCTCGACCGACTTTTATCGCAATAGTGTTTTCTACAGCGATGATCACGGTGAAAACTGGGAACAGATCCGGACCTTGCCGTCCAAGACGCTGAACGGCATGACCGCGCTGTGCGATGGTCGGCTTTTGATGGGCATCACGGACAAAATTTTACAGTCGGAAGACTTCGGATTGACCTGGAGCACCCTGTTCGAGGTAAAGAAGACGGGAGTCATTAATCCCGAGGTACATTTCATTCGAATGGAACAGGCCCGGAACGGCAAGATTCTGGCGGAGGTTTCCTCCGCGGAGTCCGGCTTGTCAATTGGCGATGAAAGCGGCATGCAATGGACCTACCAACGCGAGTACGGCTACATACAAACCCGTTGGGACAATTCGGCTTTGCTCAACAGCGAACAGATTCTCCTGGCCGCCGGTTACAAGGGCGGCCTGCTAAGTTTTAAAGCCGATGGAAGCAGTTGGATTGGCGACACTCTCCTCCTGATCGGTCAGCATGGCGAAGGGCCGTGGTCTCCGAGAGCCGTCGATGTTAACAAACGCGGCGACATCCTTGTGGCCACGGACAACGTCGATGCGCGTTTCTTCGGATCGGCCGACGGCGGCGCGACCTGGAGTTTAAGCCGTTCGGCCGGACCTGAACCGTCGAACAGGCATCTCACGATTGTTCGCAGCGACCGCCACGACAACTTCTTTGTCAGCGGGGCGAATTCGCTGTGGTACACGGACAACCTGGGCGTGACATGGAGCCGGATCGGGCCGGATATTGACTTCACACCCGACACCTCACCCGCTTATGTTAAACTCGTCGAGCTGGACTCGGCCGGATACGTGTACGTCGCCGGTTCAAAGGAATTATTCCGCTCGCAAAATCCCGTTTATTCGGTCACCGATGTGGAAGACGACACGCCGGAAGCCGGTGCGGAGTCTTTTGGCACGGCGGCTGTAAGACTGACGCCCAACCCGGCGACGAACGAGTTTGCGGTGGACTTCACCGCTGAGACTCAGGGACTTGTGACCGCTGAATTGTTTGACGTTCGCGGGTGCCTTGTTAAACAAGTCTTTCAGCGCATCTTCCCCGCCGGTGAACACTGCGTGACGAACAAAATGGATTTTCAGACAGCGGGAGTATATATCCTGCGTTTGAGCGTCGACGGCAAGGTGTGCAGCACGCCGCTGACAATCCTGCGTTAACGCGGCGCGGAAAACAGGGGTTTGATTTTTCCGTTCAGTTGTTTAAACTCCCGGTCCACTGCCGCCTTTAATCGCGTTTTACCCACAGTAAACCCGATGTGATTATGCTTACACTGATGCGCACAACAATGTGCCTGATTCTTGCCTTCTGCGCGCTGCCGTTGGCGGCCCAGGACGGCGACTGGATAAAACTCCTTGTGCAGCCCGAACCCGGCGCCAGCCGCGTTCAACAGGTTCTGGGCACGCCCTGCGGAACTATTTTCACGCGGACCTTTACCGTCGGCGCCGGTGGCAAACACGTGTACAGCAGCAACGACAATGGAATGACCTGGACGGAAAATCTGGACTTAAGAGCCTCCGATCTGGGCGGGATGATAGCGCTGCGGGACGGTCGGTTGTTGATCGGCGGCAAGGACAGAGTACTGCAGTCGGAAGATTGCGGCGCAACCTGGACCACGCTGTACGAGATTGATCGCGGCATTAACTTTATCGAAGAAACGGAATTCCACGGTTTTGAACAGGAGCCCGGCGGCACGATTATGGCGCATACCTATACGCGCGTCGCCGCGGCGTCTGTTAACGGCTATTCCATCAGCAACGACCAGGGCAAGAGTTGGTCCTTCACCAGCCCGGTCAACATTAATCACGACTATCCGAACAGCCTGCGCATGCAGAGTCGCAATCGAGTGCTTTACGCGTCGGACGACGACAGCGGCGGCGTTTTTCTGCTGGAAATGATGAGGACCGATGGGTCGACCATCCTGAAGCCGGACGCACATGGCGAAGGCAAATGGATTGTCGATGACATTGCCGTCAATTCAAAAGGTGAGATACTTGTGGCCACCGACGCGCCGGGCGCGCGCTTTTTCGGCACGGACGACCTGGGTGCAAACTGGATTCTATCCAGCGCCGCGCCCACGCAACCGCCGGCGGCCGTCAAGTATGCTATCCGCAGCGACCGCCACGACAACTTTTTTGTTGGCGCGGGACGTGAAGTCTGGTACACGGACGACCTGGGTCAAAGTTGGAGTCAGGTTGGCGAGGGCCTCGGCACGGGAGAAGGTGTGCGGTATTTGACGCTGGATTCGGCCGGATATCTCTATGCCGCGACGCTGACCGAGTTGTTCCGATCGCGGCGGCCGGTGTACATGACAACGGATGTGAATGACTCCGGCGTCGACACCGACGCGACACTTGTTAACCCGCTGGAACTGGGCCTGGTGTTTAACCCGGCGACGCGGGAACTTGTGATTGACTTTAAACTCGAGGCTCGGGGACTTGTGACGGCTGAGCTGTTCGACATACAGGGACGCAGAGTCAAAAAAGTCTTTCAACGCGAATTCGCCGCGGGTGATCACCGCGCGACTAACAAGATGGATTTGCAGGGATCAGGTGTGTACGTCCTGCGTTTAAGTGCGGGTGACAATTATTCCGCGGCACCAGTGACAATCCTGCGTTAAAGTTCGGAGTGAATCTCACCTTCCGCCACGGTTTCGCGGCCCGCACCGGGTGTTAAACGCACAAAGGCGGCCAGTAGAAAACCAAGGCTGACAAGCGCCAGCAGAGAGACGCCCCAGGAACCCTCGTGTGCCGATGTGTCGGTCAGGTCCGGCATGGCAAAGTAGACCGCCACGGCCATGGCGTTGTTAACAAAGTGCAGCACGATAGGCAGCAGAATACCGCCCGTGTGCCAGGCCGCCAGACCGAGTAAAACACCAACCAGAAAAAGCGGAATCAATGCGTCCGGATTGAAGTGCAAAGTCGCAAAGAGCAGCGCAGTGACAAAGATTGCTGTCGCGGGCGACCAACGTCGCGCCAGTTTGGGCTGCAGGTAGCCACGGAACAGCGTTTCCTCGGCCAAAGCCGGAATGACGGCCACAATCAGGAGCGAACGCAAAAAGTTCGCCGCGTTTAACTCGCCGAAGATTTCAAAAAAGTAGTCCTGCGAAAGTTCGCTGAAGCTGCGCAATGCCTCGGCCCAGTCCGCCGGGAAAAAATCGTATTGCACCGGCGTGAAGGACGCGCTGAAAAATTGAATGGCCACCACGCAAATTGCGCCGAGCAGATAGTGCTGCGACGTCGGCAGAGACGCTGTCATTCCGCCGTCGGCGGTCGCCACACGCGGCGCCAGTACGTCGCTGAAACGGCGGCGCTCCGACATCAGCATCAGGACCGCGGGGAACATCAGAAATGCCAATTGGCTGAATCCCAGCACCCAGGCCACCGGAAAATCCGGCATGACACGTTCGGATGCCATTTTGAGCAGACCGCCGCCCATCTGGTAGCCGAAGTAGACGGAACAAACGACGCCGAGCGTCAGCAGGACGGCGCCCAGGGCGATGCGGCGCTCGCCGCCGGGAACGAGAAATATTCGGTTCTGGCTCACGATGAAAACCCGGTTTTCCCGCCGAGCCGGTATGAGGCGTCGACGGCTCGATCATAGATGGATGCAAACTTTTGCGCTGCGGAGATTCAGTCGCGCCCATGCCCTGTGCGCGCGTCGTAATCGGCGCGGGCGTTGACCATGTGGACGGCCTGTATCAGCGCTTCGGCGCAGGCGCGCGGATCGGCCAGCCACTTGCCGGCGATTCCAAAAGCCGTGCCGTGATCGGGCGATGTGCGCACAAAAGGCAGTCCGCCGGTAAAGTTGACGCCGCCGCCGCCGGCCAGCATTTTGAGCGGAATCAGGCCCTGGTCGTGGTACATGGCCAGGACGCCGTCAAAATTGCGCCACGCGCCATGCGCAAAAAAGCCGTCGGCCGGGTACGGACCTTCGAGAGTAACACCTGTTCGGCGCATCGATTCAAGCACGGGCGAAATAACTTCGATTTCCTCGCGGCCGATGTCTCCCTCCTCGCCGGCATGCGGGTTCAGTCCCAGCACGGCGATGCGCGGATGCTCAAACCCGAAGTCGCGACGCAGGCTCAGGTCCAGTTGGGTGACGCCGCGTTCAACGGCCGCGCGCGTCACCGCCTCGGCCACGCGCCGCAGCGGGATGTGGATTGTGGCGAGTCCGACGCGCAGTTCGCGCGAGCAGAGAATCATGACGGGATGTTCGACGGCGGCGCGCCCGGCAAAAAACTCGGTCTGGCCGGGGAAGTCGGCGCCGGCCAGGTGCAGCGCCTTTTTGTTGACAGGCAGGGTGAGCACGGCCTGCGCCGTTCCATCCAGGGCCAGGTCGGCGACGCGTTCGAGGGCTTCCAGCGCCAGCGCGCCGGCGTCCGCCTGCAGCGCGCCCGGCCGCAGCTGCGCCACTGTCGTGCATTCAATCAGGCCAATGCTGTGACCGTGCACGTGCAGCGTCGTGTCGTGTAATTCGGCGTCGGCGTCCAGCTGCTTCAGGCCGGCGCGCAGACTCTGTGTTTCAGCGGCGAGCAGCAGCTCGACGTCCTGCTCCGCCAGCTTCTGCGGCGTGTGAATTTGCAGAGCGCCGAGGAACACTTCCAGGGCGACGCCGTTGATATCTCCGCAACTGACTGCAACTTTCATGGGCTGTCGCGACTCCTCAATACATCCGGGCGTATGGGCCACGCCGGTCTGATGTCGATTGACGCCAAAAAAATCGAACTTTTCCGGATTAATGGCGTAGTTAGCGCATTGACGACGAGAAAACGCGCCCGATGTTTGAAGCCCGTCAGCCGCGCAAGCGGAGTCGACGACAGCTGGATACACAAGAGCACGAGTCGGAGTTCTTTGAACACGAAGGCGGAATACTTGACACAGGATTCAATAATTCGTATTTTCGCGTCAATTTATCGGACAGATATTTGTTCTAACAAATATTGTTGGAACAAGGAACCGAACAAGGGTACTTGATGGTTAGCTGTCAAGCACGACACAATAAGATGATGATAGGCAGTATTGACGACGATTCCGGTGGAATTACGACGAACATATTCGAGGATGATACTCAGTCTAGGGAGGTAATTATGGCAATGGATTTGGCTCTTCAGATTGAACACCTGTTCAGGACGGACCGGAAGAAATTCCTCGGCTTCATTCGACAGCGCGTTCGCACGGCGGAAGAAGCGGAAGACATTTTGCAGGACGTGTTCACAAATGTACTCGCAGCCTCGGCAAACGTATCCAAACCGATTGAAAACATCGCTTCGTGGGTTTTTACCGCGGTGCGCAACCGAATTATCGATTCTTATCGCAAGAAACGTGCGGAAACGTTTTCGGACATGCAACTTCCGGGTCAAGCCGAAGACGGCATGGACACTTTTGAAAACTTCATTACCGATCTTTCGGCCAGTCCCGAAAGCGCTCTGATGCGCAAGACAATCTGGGAAGCCGTTCAGGACGGACTGAAGGAACTGCCCAAGGAACAGCGCGAAGTGTTCGAACAAAATGAGTTCGAGGGTATCCCCTTCCGCCAGATCGCGGAGGAAACGGGCGTAAATATCAATACGCTGCTGGCCCGCAAACGCTATGCTGTCCTGCATCTGCGCAAGAAGTTGACGGAACTGTACGAATCGGTTAATTCGAACGAATAGACAGAAGCATACGACTATGCATAAATGGCCCGCTTACACAATGTGTGAGCGGGCTTTTTTTATTCCAGTGGTGCGCTGCGCTACAACAAACGCCGATTCCGTCCGTATGTCCCGTCAACTTCACATAAACTTCAGGTAGTGCATCGTGGCCAAGATTCTTCTCATCTTTTTTGCGATCATCATCGGCATCGTCGTCGCCACGGGCTGGGTGCTCGGCGCCATCCGCCGCATGCTCGGCATCTCGACGCGTCGCCAGTCGGGTTTCTCCTTCCACACCAATTTCAACGCCGGCCGCGCGCGCAAGACTGCAGATGAGCGGGACGACGTTGTTTACGACCGCGACGACGTCGTGGTTCTGCGGGGCAAATCGCGCAAGGAAGAACGCGGCACGGGCAAAAGCACCACTATCAACCGCCTCAAAAAGATGGACGAGGGCGAAATCCGCGACGTCGACTACCGCGACAAAAGCGCCTGAGGCCTCCCCAAACTCTTCCAATTTAATGATGACCGCTTTGAGCCTTCGGCTCAGGCTCGCTTGATTGTTTTGCTCGTCAGCGAGCGAGAAGCCACAAGCTGTTGAGTCCGTTTTTGCGTCGGCGAGTGGAACAGCCTGTCAACCACAAATCAACCAGTAAGCCGGCAATTGAGTCAGCCGGCGCGTTTGCCCGGCTTTGGGTCCGTTTCAGAGTCATAAACGACAAGTCCGTAAGCCTTTCGCCAGGTTTCGAGCCGAAAGCCGGTTTCAAGTCCAAAGTCTATTGAATGCACTTCAGATTCATGTGCTTCAGGATCATTGCCTAAGCAACAATCCTCTAAGTCAATCTCCAGCAATCGTTCCACAATCCGACGAGAGATTCGAGGCGCGTTTCAAACACAAAGGCATCATACTTGTTGCCTAGGCAACAATCTTACCCGCTTCCAATTCAGCCCAATTCTCCTCGATTGCAGGTTTCGCACATGACTGAAAACTCCGCGTTCGGAGTGCGGCGTGAGCCGCACGGGACTTGGGGCTGAGCGTTCAGGGATTTGATACAAAGTGCGACAGAATGTGGAGGCGGGGTGGTGCGGCGGCGGAGCGCATTTCATGTAAGGTGTTGATTTTTATGGCGTTATGGTGGCGCTTGGACGCGGTGGTACAGGACAGGCCGTACTTCCCGCTTGATCAGGGGGCCACCCCGCCGCCGCCACGGGTTAACTCCTCCACGTTCAACTACACTCCTCCCACCCTGCTTCAGTGCAAGTTTTCTTGAGTGATTTCCCGCGGATTTCGCACGCCGCATGCTGCGCGCTTCTGCCCCAAGCTTACATCCGCTCATCCATACTTCACAGCGGAAAAAACTGAACGATGCGCTCATCGTGGTCAAACGGTCAGTATTCGCGCTCAAACGGACTGAACCTTACACTAAGCAAACAAAAACGGGATTCGATTCATTGAATCGAATCCCGCTCCGATAATCTGAACCACCACCCGCTCAATCGATAAACGCGTACAGCACCGGTTTGCTCGGACTGGCGTCCGTCTCCAGTGCGGTAATCTGAATATTCAGGAGGTACTCGCCGTCGGCGACGCCGTCCGCCACGTAAACCATCTCCGTTATCGTTGAACCCAGGCGAGGGTTCGCCGGATAGTCCCACCAGGCGTGGTGCCCCGCCAGCGCGCCCTCGTCCTGCTCGCGGTCGACCGATGGCAGGTCCGTTAACAAATGCTCCACGCCGCGCTCGCGCAGCATGCTCAGCGCCGATGCCTCAAAATAGGGCGGATTATTGCCCGACCACTGACGCGAACACTTGCTCTCATCGTTCGGCAAAGTGCGAACAATCAGCGCCGGAGGTGCAGCAGAGCCCATCACCTCTTTTAACATGTCCGCCGTGATGACTTTGTCGCCCTCCGAGCTCTCCTGCGGCGTTACCGTGATGAGCCGCGCCAAAAACACAAACTGTTTAAGGCTCTGATTGATCGTGATCCGCTCACGGGCGATATGCCCCACGCATTCCGTATGTGTGCCGTTGCCGTGCGCGTTGATAAACAAATCCTCACAGTTTACCGGCCCGCCCTGCTGAACGCTGCCGACAAAATCGCCGGCCTTGAACGGCTCAAAACGCGGAGCGGCCAGTCCAAATGCATTCGGGTTGTCCGCCGTGGCGCGCAATGGGATCGAGATGTCGATTGCTTTGTTTAAGTCGACTCTGCGTGTCTGATTGTCTAATTCTATCCGGGCAATCATGTTTTTTCCTGGATTCAATGCTGAATTCCCTACCCCGCTCTCTTCTGCCCGGGGATGGCTTCAATCAGGCCGCGCGTGTACTCTTCGCGCGGGTTGTTGTAAATCTCTTCGGCCGTGTTCAGCTCGACGATTTTACCGGCGCGCATCACCGCAATTCTGTCGCTGATAAAACGCACTACGCTCAGATCGTGTGAAATAAATATGTAGGTCAGGTCAAATTCCTCGCGCAGGTCGACCAGCAGGTTGAGCACCTGCGCCTGCACCGAGACGTCCAGCGCCGACACCGACTCGTCGCAGATCAGAAAACGCGGATTGAGCGCCAGGGCGCGCGCAATGCAGATGCGCTGACGTTGTCCGCCCGAAAACTCATGCGGATAGTGACGACCATGGTCCGGCGTTAAACCCACTCTTGTTAACAACTCATCGACGAAGTCCTGGCGCTCGGCGCGCGAAGACTTGATGTCATGCGCCTCCAGCACTTCAAGCAGCGCGCCGCCGACTTTAAAGCGCGGGTTAAGTGATCCATAGGGATCCTGAAACACAATCTGCACATCGCGGCGCAGCTCGCGCATTTGATCTTTTGTATAGTCTGCCAGATTCCTGCCGTCGAACATGACATTGCCGCCCGTCGGCTCGATTAAACGCAGTATCGCGCGGCCCGCCGTGGTCTTGCCGCAACCGGACTCGCCCACCAGCCCCAGCGTCTCACCGCGCCGGACCTCAAAACTGATGCCGTCGACCGCCTTGACCACGCTGTTCTGTTTGTTGAACAGGCCGGTGCGAATCGGAAAGTGCACTTCGAGATTCTCTACGCGCAGCAATTCCGCGCTGTTGTTTAATTCGCTCCGGCGCGTTTCCGCTTCGCCGGACTTGAACTCCAGACGTTGCAGCACGGTTTCCACCTGCGGAGTTTCGCCGGCGGTGTTCTCGAGGAAATCGGCCACAGTGGCAAGTCGTTTAAGCCGGCGTGTACGCGGCGGACGGCAGGCCAGCAGGCCGCGCGTATAGGCGTGCCGCGGATCGCTGAAAATCTGATCGACCGGGCCGTATTCAACAACTTTGCCTTTGTACATCACCGCCACTTCATCGGCGATGTCCGACACGACACCAAGGTCGTGTGTAATGAATATCACGCCCATGCCGTGGCGCTCGCGCAGCCCGGCCAGCAGGTCAAGTATGCGCGCCTGCACCGTCACGTCCAGCGCCGTCGTCGGCTCGTCGGCGATTAACACATCAGGACTGCAACAGATCGCCATGGCGATCATCACGCGCTGTTTCTGACCGCCGGAAAGCAGGTGCGGATATTGATCGACAATTGTTTCAGGACGCGGCAGGTCAACTTCTTTTAACAGCTCGATCACCTGCTCGCGCGCCTCGCGGCGTTTAAGTCCGCGGTGCAGCGTCAGCGCCTCCGCTATCTGGTCGCCGCAGCGGTAGACGGGGTTGAGCGAAGTCATCGGCTCCTGAAAAATCATCGCCAGTCGGTTGCCGCGGTAACGACGCATCTCCGCGTCCGACAACTTCAACAGGTCGACTTCCGTTTCGCCGGCGCGGCCGGAGTTAAACAGAACACGCCCGCTGACAATTTTACCGGGCGGCTGCGGAATCAGGCGCATGATGGAAAGCGAGGTCACCGACTTTCCGGAACCGGACTCGCCCACGATGCCGAGCGTACGTCCGCGACGCACACTGAAACCGACGTCGTCGACGGCGCGCGTCACGCCCTGATCCGTGCGGAACTCGGTCACGAGATTTTCAAGTGTCAGAACAGCGTCAGCGGACTTGTGCATGTGCGGTTGAAGATTTTAAACGCGATGATTAACAAGAGGAATTTGGAGCGCCGCTATGCGGCAAGCGATCAGGTCATCAAAAGCAACACACAACAACCATCAGCCGAACAGCATGGCCTTGAGTCCGGATTTACGGCGCGGGCGCAGCGAACTGTCTGGATTGGACTGCCGGTAGAGATTGATCACCGCGTCCTCAAACTGCTCGTAGAACTCCGGATCAAAATTGGCTTTGTGCAGCTGTTTAAGCACCTGCTCGATCGTCAGCTTGCGACGAATCCAATCCTCGCAAATACCGTGCCGATAACGAATACCCATCAGGTTAAAACCGACAACACACTCATCATTGTACACGATGCGTATGGCGCGCTCGCCGTCGGGATGCTCCCAGTATAAACTTCTTTCGCCCGGCGTATCAAAGTTCACCAGACCGTAAGTGTGGTATTCGATATCGAAAAACTTGGCGGAGTTAAACAGAATACCGCGATCGTATTCCGTGCGCGCCCCGGTAATCGTTTTGGCGACCACCTCGCCATGCATGCGCCCCGTGTACCAGAGCTGTTCCAGACGGTTGCGCTCATCGGGATTATCCACAATAATCTCGGCGCAGTCGCCGATCGAATACACGTCGGGAATATTTGTCTCGAAAAATTCGTTAACCAGCACGCCGCGTCCGCACTTGACATTTGAACTTTTAACAAAGTCAATATTCGGGTGCACGCCCGCCGTCAGCGCCACAAACTCACACTCTATCTCGTCGCCGGCACTTGTTTTAACAGCGCGCACGCGGCCGCGATCGTCGGCGAGAATCTCCTGCAACTCTACGCCCAGACGCAGGTCGACGTGATGTTTAAAAATATGGCGCGTCACCATGTCCGATTCTTCGTCGGGCAGCACGCGATTCCAGTACTTTTCTTCACGCACCAGGAAGGTCACGGGAATGTCGCGCGAGTGCAGCATCTCCGCCACTTCAATGCCGATCAGACCGCCGCCGACGATAACGCCGCGTTTAACATCGCGCGTATTGTGTTCCATCAATTCAAGATCCTGCAGCGAGTACAGACCTTGTACGCCTTCCAGATCCTGACCCGGCCACCCGAATTTATTGGGCCGCGAGCCGCTGGCAATGATTAACACATCGTATAAAACATGGCGACCGGAAAGCAGACTTAAACGCCGGTTGTTCGTATCGATTTCCGTCACGGTGTCGCGCACGAGATCGATGCGATTTTTCTCCCAGAAAAAATCTTCGTAGGGTTTGGTGTTTTCGTATTTCATATGGCCCATGTAGATATACATGAGCGCCGGCCGCGAGTAGAAGTGATCCGATTCGGCCGAGATAATCTGAATGTCGTAGTCGGAATATTTGCGGATGTAACGCGCAGCCGTCACCCCTGCGATGCCGTTGCCGATAATTACGACGCGTTTCATGCCTTTATTCCTGCGTTAACAATCAGATTGTTTAAGTGCTTTCCCGAACGGCGCACTGCGCCTCTTTAAGATTTTCTTGTTTGTCAGCGCGCCTAAAATGACGATTTGCGGCGTCAACGCCAAGTCTCAGGTCTTCGAGTCCTCAGCAGGCCGCAAGCGGTTCAGTCCGTGACAGGACAAAGCGACCACCAGCGCCAGGAAAGACAGAAAAGCCGGCAGTATCCAGGCCTCGGCGTCGGGCATTGTCGGCACAACATAAACTTTGACGGGATAGGGGCCCGGTCCGAATACAAAGGGACTGAATACCAGCGGAATCGCAAGGTACAACAAAGCCAAAACCAGCATCGCGACCAGCAGATAGCGCGCTGGAATTTCAAGTGCACGGCGTCCGCGCAACCAGGGATACGCCAACAATACGACTCCGCCCACGATCAGGAGGAACGCTCCCGTAGGCGTCGCCGCGCCTGCTCCCGCAACCCGCAGGGGCTCCAAATACCACGCCGGACCTTGTATTCCGCCGTGTGCATATGGAAAGGGCGTATTCGCCGGGACGACTTCAGTCTCAGTCTCCACTGATCCGGTCGCCGCCGCAAAGAGCAGGACAAACGCCGCAAAACCCAACAGGGTTCCGACCGCCGCCAACGCGCGTTTCAGGCTATTGGATGCCGCTGAACGGGAAGGTGAAACTGCGCCGGGGTCGCGCTGAAGGAGCAGCGTCAAACCGAGTGGCAGGCAGACGATCGCCGCACCAAGAGCAAATGCGCCGATGCTTTTCTTGTGCATCCAATTGGCGTAAACAACCATCAAGACCCCAAATGTAAGCAACAGCCAGGCCAATCTCCCCGACCGCAGAAACTTCGAACCTTCCGACTCAGCCGGTCCTGTTTCCCGGCGCTTAAACAAGACAACCGCTGCCAATGACAGCAGAATCAGAGCCGGCAGCCACAGCGTGTGCGCCGAGAACATGCGCTTTAATGTCGCATCGCCCACGTATGCGCCGCCGCTGAACATCTGGCCCAGCGCCTCGCCCACAAATGGAATGCCGCCGATATATGCGGCCGCCACCGATGCACCAGCATTGCCGGAAGCCGACCAGGGCAGCACCGAACCGCTGAAACCCATACACACAATCAGAACGCTCAGCGCCAGCGCCATGTAATAACGGCGACGAATGCCGCGTCGGCCCGCCGCCATCTCAAACAGCAGCGCCGTCAGATACAGCGGCAGGACAATGAACAGCGCGCCGGTCGATTGCCGGTGAATATTGCGGATGTATGCGCCGTAGGGCTGTTTGGCGTGGATATCGCGCCAGACGGACAGGTATGCGGCCGAAGGCGCTTCCCAGAGCGTGGGGTTGCGGCCGCCGAAGTTAAAAGTACTGTCGTGTTCAAAAAGCAGATACGCTTCGTTCCGCAGCCCTTCAATCGGCGCGGGATGGCCAAAATACACGTGATTGTACGAAAAATACGGCCGCGGCTTGCCGTCCGGACCGTACTCCGGTTGCGCCGAAGGCGTGTAAAAGACGTGCAGGAACATTCCGCTCAGCGCGGCCGTGCACAGGAAAAAGCCGATCAATATTGCGCAGATGTTTAGCGGCCCAAGACGGCCGGGACTCTCCTGCGTAGCGATTAACATCTCGCGCGCAAATCCCAAAACAGGGCGCGGAGCGGCGGTGGATGATTCCGGTTGTTGCGGGATTTCGCTCATGTCTGGTCCGCCGCGGGTGAAAATTCTTCGTCGCGCAGAATCACGCGGCCTTCCTGCTCGGCGATGTCCAGGCGCAGCAGTGGTTTTTCGGGCGGCAGGAGGTTCACGCGGCCCTCGGCGTCAAAACGCCCGCCGTGGCAGGGACAGACAAATTCACTTTCCCGATTCCAGTTGACGATACAGTTGGCGTGGGTGCAACGCAGATCAAAGGCGCGCAACTCGCCGGCGGCGGAGCGCAGAATGCCGACAGGGCGGTCGCCATAGTTAATACGCCGGTAGGAACCGGCGCCGAAATCGGAGGCCGCGCCGATGTCGAGCGGGTCCAGTTTGCGGCGCTGCACCTGCGGTTTCAGGAATTTCCAGCCGAGCCAGGGCAAGGGCAGCGCGGCCAGCGCCAGAGCGCCGTAGAGTATGTTTTTCAGCAGCCCGCGCCGCTCTTCCGCCGTTGTTCCGTCCTGCATCTATCTTTGCTCCCGCTTTGCCGAATCCCCCGCAAAAGTAGACAAAATTTGCTATTTTCGACCGTCCACGTCATTCCGGCTGAACGGCTTTCCCTGTCCATGAACGAACGCGCCTTTTGATGGCACATCGCAAGGCAAACAACAAACGCAGCGACGCAACGGTCGACCCGCTCCGGCGACGCCGACGGCGGCGTCTTGTCCTTGCCGGACTTTTGCTTGTCCCCGTGCTGGCATTCCTCGTGTTTTCCAGCTACGGCCTCGGGTCGCGGCTGCGCCTGGAAATGGAACAGGCCGATATTCACGAGCGCATCGACGCTGCGCAGGAGCGGCGCGACAGCCTGGAAACTGCCATCGAACGGCTCCACAGCGACACGCTCTACATCGAACGCCTGGCGCGCGAGCGCTTCGGCATGATCCGCCCCGGCGAGCGCGTCTACCTGCTGGATTCGGACGACGTGGATTCAGAGTAAAAAACCGACACATGCAGCAAACACCCGCTCAGACAGACCTTTCCGACGCGCAGAGCTACGCCGGCATCGACATCGGCGGCACGAGCATCAAATACACGATCATGCGCGACGGACGGACGGAAGACAGCCGCGCCGTCCCGACCAAAGCCGCGGAAGGCCCCGCAGCCGTGACGGCGCAGGTAGCCGAAATCATTCGCTCGTTGCAGGCGGAAGCGCCGGACCTGTGCGCCGTCGGAATCGGCGTGCCGGGCGTCGTCGATCCGACGACGGACCTGATCATTCAGGCGCCAAATCTCAGCGGCTGGACGGACGTACCGCTCAAACGCGAGCTGCAGGCCGCCGTCAACATCCCGATCTTTGTGCAGAACGACGCCAACGTGGCGGCTCTGGCGGAGCTGCACGCCGGCGCGGGAAGCGACCTGCGCAACATGCTTTACATCACGCTCGGCACGGGCGTCGGTGCGGCGATCATCCTGGAAAGAAAACTGATAACCGGCGACCGCGGCGGCACCGGCGAAATCGGCTATACAATTATCCGCGCCGACGTCGAAACGGCGGGAGACGGCCAACCGCGGTGGCGTGCGGGCACTCTGGAAGAATTCACGGGCCGCCGGGGCATCCTGGACCGCGCCCGCGCGCTCGGTTTTGTGCCGACCGACGACAAGGCGGACTTCGACGTTCGCGATCTGTCGACGGCCGCGGCGGCGGGCGACGCGATTGCGCTGCGCTGCCTGCGCGAGGTCGGCGCGGTACTGGGCATCGGCCTGGCGAGCGCGATGAACCTGCTCGGCATTTCCCGCGCAGTGATCGGCGGCGGAATTTCTCAGGTGCACGGCGCGTTGCTGGAGGCCGCACGCGCGGCGCTGCGCACCCGCGCTCTGCCGAGCATTGCGCGCGAAGCCGAATTGCGCATCGCCGCCTTTGGTGCAGCTGCCGGCGTGCTGGGCGCGGCATGGCTGGCTCACGACAGAAATAGTGAAATCTCAAGTGGTTCTTAACAGTTCACGTGCAGTTTAAATAATAAGGCTAAGTAAAATGTCATATCGTGAAGTGGTCCACAGCGACCAGGCTCCCGCACCCATCGGCCCGTACTCCCAGGCCATCCGCACGCAAGGTGAAATGTTGTTTGTCTCCGGTCAGATTCCCATGAATATCCGCGGTGAAATCGTCTCCCACGAAATCAGCGCACAAACCCGGCGCGTGCTCGACAATCTGCGCGTCATCCTGGAAGCCGGCGGCTACGACCTCTCACAAGTGGCCAAAACCACCGTCTACCTGCAGGATATGAACGATTTCAAGGCGATGAACGACGTTTACGCCGAGTATTTCAACGAAAGTAAACCGGCGCGCGCGACGATTCAGGTATCCCGGCTGCCCAAGGATGTGCGCGTCGAAATCGAAGCGATAGCCGTTCGCTGAATGCATGATTCATCTCTCTGACACAAGCGGCGCGCGCCTGCTGCGCCGCCTCTGCCTTTTTTTACCGGCCCTCTTTTCAGCGGCCGCAGTTGCGCTTCTGTCCGCCGCGGACCTGGCGGCGCAGCAAGCGCCCCTGCGCGACTCCACCGCGGTCGACACCGTCATGACCGTCGACGAGCGTCCGACCTTTCAGCCGCAGCTGGCGCCGCGCGACAGCGACATGGTACCCTTTTCGACGGTCGGAGACAGCACGGAAGCGGCGATAACACCGGAAGGCGCCATCTGGCGTTCACTCGCTCTGCCGGGCTGGGGCCAGTACTACGTGGAGGACTACTGGAAAGCGCCGGTGGTGCTCGGCACGGCGGGCTGGTTCACCTTCCAGATTTTCCGCAACAACAGCAAGTTCAACGACGCAAAGAACGCGATTGCGCAGCTGCCGGAAGACGATCCGGACCTGTTCGTGCTGCGCCGCGAGCGCGAATTCTACCGCGACAAACGCGACGAAGCCGGGCTGTACCTGGCGCTCACCTATCTGATTGCCACGATCGACGCCTATGTGGGCGCGCACCTCTACTACTTTGACGTCACCGACGACCTGGACGGCCAGCTGTACTTTGACCCGCGCACCTACGGGCCGGGATTGCGGCTCAGATTCTGATCACAACGCGGCGACGCGTGGCTGTTCACCGCATGACGAACAAAAAAGTCATGTCAGGGATCGGGCTGCGTCATGGAATTCGGCGCAAAACGGCGCTGCAGAGGAAATTCCGCTCGACAGATATCGGAAAGCCAAATCTTGGCAAACGAAAGCCATTGTGCTAACTTTGCGGATTCGGGGTAATCCGGGTGTAGCAATCGTCACTGTATTTTCGGGGTGTCATGGACGTCAAGAACTTCATCTTTTTGCCGATTCTCCTCACGGCATTTGGATTTTTAGCGTGGAACGTCAACCGCCTGCTGGCCTACCTCAAAATTGCCCAGGCCGAAAATCGCTTTGATGAAATCGGTAAACGCGTCAAACAGGCCATAGTGGTGGCTCTGTTCCAGACGCGTATCCTGCGGGACAAAACCGCCGGGCCGATCCACGCCGGAATTTTCTGGGGATTCCTGATCCTGCTGGCCTCCGCGGTGGAAGCCATCCTGGAAGGGATCTCTCCCGCGCTGCACCTCGACTTCCTCGGGCCGATTTATTCCGTCATCACCGTCCTGACCGACATTTTCTGCGGGCTGATAATCCTGGCGACGATGATGGCGCTGTGGCGGCGCTACATCACAAAAGTCAAACGACTTCAGGTCAAAGCCGAAGCGCTGGAAGCCGGACTGATTCTGGTGACGATTTTCACGATCGTGACCTCGCTGCTGCTGCAGAACACGGCGCGCATCGCGATGGGCACGGACTTCGGCTGGGCGGTGCGTCCGCTCGGCGCGCTGCTGGCCCCGCTGATGTCGCCCGAGGCGGCGCACATCATCTTTGAAGTGTGCTGGTGGATGCACATCGTGCTGATTCTGGGCTTCATGAACTACCTGCCCTACTCCAAACACCTGCACGTGCTGACCTCAGTGCCGAACGTCTTCCTGGGCCCGCTGACGCCGCCGAACAAACTGGCTGCGATGAACTTTGAGGATGAAAACCTCGAAAAATTCGGCGTGACGGACGTTGAGGACTTCTCCTGGAAAACGCTGCTGGACGGCTACACCTGCACGCACTGCGGCCGCTGCACGAGCGTCTGCCCGGCCAACACAACCGGCAAGGTGCTCGACCCGCGCATGATCATCGTGAATATCAACGAACGCACGATGGACCGCGCGCCGGAACTCGTGGCCGCGCGCGCCAACGGCAAGGCGTCGGAAGAAGAGACAGAAGAAATTGCACTCGCCAGCGACGAGAAATCGCTCATCGGCGATTACATCTCCAAGGAAGCGCTGTGGCAGTGCACCACCTGCGGCGCCTGCATGCGCGAATGCCCCGTCATGATCGAACATGTACCGGCGATTGTCGGCATGCGCCGTTCGCTCGTGATGATGGAGGCGGACTTCCCCGCCGAGGCGCAGGTGGCGCTGGACAACCTGGAAACCAACGCGACGCCCTGGGCTTTTTCGGCCGCTGAACGCGCCGACTGGGCTGAAGGACTGGACATCAAAACGGTGGCGGAAGACCCCGAACTGGATGTTCTTTTCTGGGTGGGCTGCGCCGGCAGCTACGACGAACGCGCCAAAAAAACCTCGCGCGCCTTTGCCGAGCTGATGCAGATTGCGGGCGTCAACTTCCGCATTCTGGGCACCGAAGAACAGTGCTCGGGCGACCCCGCGCGGCGCATTGGAAACGAATACCTGGCCGACATGTTGATCAAAACCAACGTCGAGACCATGAACAACTACAGCATCAAAAAGGTCGTCACGACCTGTCCGCATTGTTTCAACACACTCAAAAACGAATACCCCGAACTCGGCGGCAACTACGAAGTGCTGCACCACACGCAGTTCATCCGCGATCTGAGCGAGTCCGGCAAGTTAACATTTGACCGCGACGCCGTCTCGGCCAATGCCGTCGCCTATCACGATTCCTGTTACCTGGGCCGCTACAACGAAGAGTACGACGCCCCGCGCGACACGCTGCTCAAAGTTCCCGGCCTGGACATTCTGGAAGTCAAGCGCTCAAAGGACAAAGGTTTCTGCTGCGGCGCCGGCGGCGGCCGCATGTTCATGGAAGAAACCGAAGGCAAGCGCGTCAACGAAGAACGCACCGAGGAGCTGACGGCCACGGGCGCGGCGACCATCGCGGTTAACTGTCCCTTCTGCATGCAGATGATGTCCGACGGCGTCAAGTCGCAGGACAAGGCGGACGACATCGCCGTGAAGGACGTCGCCGAGATCGTGCTCGAAAGCGTTAAACGCTGATTCGTCCTGTAAAATCTCCGATCCGGATAAACTATCCGCCGTTTCACACAAGCGGCGTTGACTTCTCATTGCTCTTGCCGTAAGTTAGTTTTTACTGCTCTGCTTTCAGACTCCGCACGCCCTTGCGTCGGAATAGGATAGCCATACAAGTACACAATACAGAATAATTTAACGGGCGCCGGACGGACGCCCGCAGGAGATTATTTATGTCCACCAACCGACTCGCCGGGGCTGCGGCGATCGTCTGCCTGTTGTTAACAGTCGGCGGAATGTTTAATGCACAGAATCTTGTGGCCGGCGGCGCATGGGTGCCGGGCCAGGGCAAAGGTTACATCCAGGCCGGCTTCAGCTCGAAGTTTGCCGACCGCGTCTGGGACAACAATCACGACGAACTGATACGCACGAACGACGAGGGCGGCACGCACGTCCACGAGTTCCACTACGGCTACCTCTCCGGTGAAATCGGCCTGATCGACAATCTGTCGGGCACTTTCGTTTTCACCTATCTCTGGGGCCGCGAAGGCTACGACAACGAAGAACTGGAGATTAACAACGGGCTGAGCGACGCCTGGATTGGTTTAAAATATTCCCTCTCACAAGGCGAATGGCCGATGGCGGTACAGGTGGTGTTGCGCACGCCGTTCTTCTACGACCAGGACGGCCCCTACACTCGCCACCTGTATCACATTGGCCGTTACCGCCTGCCGGACGGCACAACGGTGGCGGACACGACATTTCTGGCGATTAACAATCCGGAGTGGCGCGGACTTAACAAACACGACCTGACGCTGGCTTTCCTGATCAGCCACTCGATGCCGGAGTTAAACAATGCCTGGGCCAACTTCCGCACGGGGCTCACACTGCGCGAGGGCGCACCGGCCGACGAAATCCCCATCGACTTCGACTTTGGACTGGACGTCCCGATCGGCGACTTCCGCCCCAAATTAACTGCGGGGGTAGGCGCGGTCTTCTCGCTCGGCAACAACAGCACGTCCGACCCCGACGACCGCTTTAACTTTCCGCCCGGCTTTGCCTACGACTTCAACGACGCGGATATGGTCCGCGGACGCATTTCCGCGATTCTGCCGGTCTTCGACAATCTGGACTTTGAACTCGGCTATGCGCAATGGCTGTGGGGGCGCGGCGCGCGCCAGTACAAAGAGCCGTTTGCGTCGCTGGCGCTTAAACTTTGACGGCTGAAAATCTCTGGAGAAGAGAACGCATAACGGTCCGGGCAGACGAGGTTTGTTCGGGCTGTTGTGTTTATGGCTCGGCGGGCGGGCTGGACGCAGTTGGGCGCTTCACTTGCGGCGGACTGTCGGCGCATAGACTTGAGGCTTCGCCTCCCTGCATTGCATTTGGGCGGCTTGCTTTTTTCTATTGTTTGTTGGCGGGAGAGAAGTATTAAACACGACGCAAATTCTCCCGACTGAAAGAGCTGTGAGCCCTTAGGGCTCACAGCTCCTACGTAGTTTTACGTATTTGGACTGCTCCTTCCAATCCTCGACGCTCATCTCCGTCACTGCCGCTCTCCAAAATCTGCCTGACCACCTCCAAGAATTTGCCTGCCTGCGGATGGTTGCCGGAACGACCTCGCACGCGGTATTCGCCGCCGCGGCGCCATTACGTTTTCGTGACAGTCCGGCCCGGACTTCCCGCCGCCAAACAGCCGGAATTGGACATCGCCGGTGGACGCCGTAATTTGGGCGCTCCCTCCGGCGGCACGAACTCTGCCGTGCCGACCGGCGCATTGTGGCACGAACCCCGATACCCATGAAACGCCGAATTTCGCTTCTTCTGTGTTCCCTTTTTGTATTGATTCTGCATTGCGCGGCCGCCGTGGCCGCCAACCGAGTGACGTTCAGTCTGCAGAACCGGCAGGCCGCCAACGGCGAATACACCGCCGAGCTGTGGGTGCAGACCAGCGACAGCGACGACTGGGTGATCGTGTCCAGCAATATCGCCGTCAACTACAACACGGCCGCGCTGACGGGGCTGACGCTCGATCCGGCCCATGAAACCAATGCGGAGTTGAGCGACAACTTCGTGGCGGTCACACAAACGCTCGGCGCGGGATTTGCGCGCATCAACCTGTTGAAATTTCCCGGCTCGTTCACGCTGAGCAGCGGGACCGATTTTCACATCGCAACGATCAAATGGGACATCCTCGACGGCGACCTGAAAGACGATCTGAGTTTTATCACGAGCGGCACAAACACCAGCGTGTTTAATTCGGCCAACCAGCTTTCGTACAATACGGGCGACGCCAACGGCTACGGCGTGGAGAATCCGCAGTCGCGCACGATCGACGGACTTAACATCACCGCCCATCCCCAGGACCAGAGCGCCTGCCCGGAGAGCGATGCCGAATTTACGATCACGGCGACCGGCGCCAGCCTGAAGTACTGCTGGGAACAGTACAACTTCGGCAACAGCAGTTGGGAAAGCATCACCAGTGCGACGACCTCGCTGCTGCAACTGCTTGACGTGACAAGCGAAATGGACAGCACACTCTACCGCTGCACCGTCAAATCCGCCTCGGATACGCTGACGTCCAACCAGGCCGTGTTAAACATCCTGACCCCGCCTGCAATCAACTCGCATCCGCAGGACCGAACAGTTTGCGTCGATAAAAACGCAACGTTTAACGTCTCCGTCGCCGGCAGTCTGCCGCTGCTGATCAACTGGGAGGTCAGCGACGATGAGGGCACAACCTGGGACGACGTGCCCGGCGCAAGCGGCGTTCAGCTTAAACTGCTTGACGTTACAACGGACCTTAACGGCAATCTCTACCGCGCGATTGTTGGCAACGACTGCGGCAGCGCCACAAGCCAGGCAGCTGCGCTGACGGTGTTAAACACGCCGACAATCACACAACAGCCGCTATCGCAGACCGGCACGCTCGGCAGTGAAGTGACGTTCAACGTCGAGACCGAAGGCAATGGGCTGACATTTCAGTGGCAGTTTGAAGGCGTAGATATTCCCGGTGCTCAGTCGGCGAGTTTAACGCTCGAATATTTGAGACCGGCCGATGCGGGCATGTATCGCGTTATAATCGGCAACGACTGCGGCGATGTGTTTTCCGACGAGGCCGAGTTGACGCTGGTCGAAGCCCCGCGCCTGAGTTTAACCGCTTATCTGCTTGGTTACTGGAACGGCACGCGCCACCTGCCCGCTTCAATTATGGTGGACCTCTACGAGGGCGCGGATCTGAGCACGGCTGTGCGCGCGGCGCGGTTCACGGCTTTGCTGGATGCGGACGGAGCGACCGAGCTGCGCCTGGACGGCGTCACCACGGGCGACTACTGGATCGTGATTCGCCACGGCGGTCACCTGGCGGTTGTCTCGGACGAACGCATTACTTTAACCAACGGGCTGGAGAGCGTGCACGACTTCACGGTTCCGGCAAATGTGCTGGGCGGTTTAAGCGCGCTTGACGAGGTGGTGTTAAACGGAACGACGTACAGCGTGCTTCGCACGGGCGACATGAACGGCGACCTGAGCGTCGGCGCGGACGACTTTATCCAGTTGCTGCTGCCCTACTTCGGCGCGTCGAATCCCGGAATGGCGCCGGGGATTGAATAATACGCCAATCACTATAAAACAAAAGCCGCGGAACGCTTGCGCGCCCGCGGCCTCTATCGATCAATCTCTGCTAATCTGATATTAACGTAGCGGAGTCTCCTGCGCGGCAGCCTGCCAATCCAAATGTGTCATGCCCGCCGAATACCGTGTCGCCGCGCGCGTCCTGTTTAATTAATGATAGCCGAAACTCCCTTGACGACGGAAGCCAACCTGATAGCGTCGAAAATGCGTTCCTCCGTCGCTCCAGCCTGTCGCACCGATTGTTCGTGAGAATTTACACAGGCCTCACAGCCGTTGACGGCGGACACCGCCAGGCTTGCCAGCTCAAAAAACTCCTTGCCGAGCACCGGACGGGCCATCAAGGTCATCTTGATGCGCGCCGGCATCTGCTCGTAGTTTTTATTGTCGCTGAAGTGTCGAAAGCGGTAAAACACGTTGTTGATTCCCAGCAGGGAAGTCAGTGCATGTATCTCGCCGATTTCGGCATCCGTTGCATCCAGATCGCGCGCCCGGCGCGTGAACGCCTCTTTGAGGGCGACGTTCCTTTCGTTAACCGCCACGGCCAAAGCCAGCAGCGCCGCTTCCTTGTCGGTCAGGTGCGGCGAGCCGAGCGTGTTTTTAAGGTTAACCTTGGTGTCGCGGATGTATTTGATCTCGCCTTCCGCCATGGCGTCGAGCGAGTCGGTTGTTCGCGTACTGTCCAGACCGAGCAGATCCAACAACTCAACCTTGGCTTCGTGTAGTTCTTCCTTCAGACTCATTATTTCTCCCGTGGTTAATCTTGTTCGTACTTCCGATTACTGCGGTCCGGCTGTGAACGTTTGCCGACTGTTAAACTGAGCGCCGACTTATACGTTCAGCGTCTCTTCGCCTTTCTGCCAGTTGCAGGGGCAGAGTTCGTCGGTTTGCAGTGCGTCGAGCGTGCGCACGACTTCGGCGACGTTGCGGCCGACGGAGAGGTCGTAAACCGAGACCCAGCGGATGACGCCCTGCGGGTCAACGATAAAGGTCGCGCGGTAGGCGACGCGCTCGTTTTCTTCAAGGATACCCAGTTGTTCGGCCAGCGATTTGCTCGTGTCGGCCAGCATCGGGAAGCGCAGGTCACGCAGGTCTTCGTGGTCGTTGCGCCATGCCAGGTGAACAAACTCGGAGTCCGTCGAGGCGCCGATCAGTTGAGCGTCGCGATCGGCAAACTCTTCGTAGTGGTTGTTGAACTCAGCGATTTCCGTCGGACACACAAAGGTGAAGTCTTTCGGCCACCAGAACATCACCATCCACTTGTCGGCTTTTTTGTGGTCTTCGGAGTTGATGTCGGCAAACTCTTTGCCTTTTTCGCGGGATACAACCGCAGTTTTGTTGAATTCGGGGAAAACAGATCCGATACTTGCAATACGTGCACTCATGTTATTCAATCCTGCCTGAACAGTTAGAAAAAATCAGATGACCTTGATTGAGATCACAATTTACGGCGGACTTGGCCGATAAATCAAATCGATACTTTCTATGTTTCAATAGCTGAAAACTATGAAGACCGGGTGGCAAAAACCATGACGCTTGTCCAACTCCGATACGTTCTTGCGGTGGCCGAACATCTGCACTTTGCCGAGGCGGCGGCGGCCAGCCACGTTTCACAACCGACGCTCAGCATGCAGCTGCGCAAGCTGGAGGACGAACTCGGCGTAACGCTGTTCGACCGCAGCAAACAGCCGGTGCAAGCAACGGAAATCGGGCGGCGCATTATCGCTCAGGCGCGCACGGTCCTGCGCGAAGCCGACCTGCTGGAGGAAATGGCGCGTGAACTGGCCGGTGAGCCGCGCGGTGAATTCCGCCTGGCCGTGATTCCGACCCTGGCGCCGGGGCTGCTGCCGCTTTTTCTGGATCGTTTTGCCGAAGAACACCCACGTGTACACCTGATTGTGGAAGAGACGCCGACGGCGGTGATGCTGCGACGCCTGCTGGACGACGAGATTGACGCGGGCCTGCTGGCCACGCCCGTCAATACGCCCGGTATCCACGAAGAATTTCTGTTCAACGAGCCGTTTGTGGCATTTGTCTCGCCGCGCCATCCGCTGTACACGGAGCCGGAAATAGATGTGGCGCAGATTCCGCGCGCGGACCTTTGGCTGTTGAGCGAGGGGCACTGTCTGCGCGAGCAAGCCCTGAGCCTCTGCGGCGCAGTCGCGCGCACCGACGGCGGCTCATCCGGCGACGAGAAAAACCGCGTCAGATTTGAAAGCGGCACGCTGGAAACGCTGCGCAAACTCATCAAACGCGGCGACGGCCTGACGCTGCTGCCCTGGCTGGACGCGCGCGATCTGGAAGACCGCAGTCTGCTGCGCCCGCTGCGCCTGCCGCGCCCCGTCCGCGAAATCAGCATTGCCACTTCGCGCCCCTACCGCCGCCGCCCGCTGATCGAAGCGCTCAAGGTTGCCGTCCAGGCGGCCGCACGCGAAGTTCTGCCGCAGGCCGAGGCCCAGTATCGCGTTGATATTCCTTCGTTTTCCGCACAAAATGCTACGCGTTCGACGGCCACATCGACAATGGAACAATGACCGGAATTTTGTAACTTCAGGGCGGCTGAGTCCAGAGCCCGGCCGTTCCGCGGTGCGAGGTCCGCTTCCGGGGCGGTTCTTCCGGCTCAGACCGCGCGTACGCGACGGCTCAGACCGGCGCGGTTTCCCATAGCAGTTTTGATCAATCTACCCATGCCTGCCCTTCCGCTCTCGTGCATGCAGGTTGCAGTTTAGTGGAGTTCCCTCGTAGTGAGCGACGTACTCGTCTCAGTCAGGAATTTGCGCACCTCGTTCTTTACCAAGGCGGGCGAGGTCAAAGCGGTTAACGACGTTTCCTATTCAATCAAAAAAGGCCAGACTCTGGGCATCGTCGGCGAAAGCGGATGCGGCAAGTCCGTCACGTCCTACTCGCTCATGCGCCTGCTGGAATCGCCCGGCAAGGTTGTCGGCGGCGAGGCGCTCGTCGACGGCATCGACATGCTGAAGCTGGATGAAAAGCAGCTGGGCGAAGTCCGCGGCAACAAGATCGGCATGATCTTCCAGGAGCCGATGACCGCGCTCAACCCCGTGTTCACGATCGGCTACCAGCTGGACGAGCAGATCATGAAACACATGAAGCTCGACAAAAATGCCTCAAAGGAACGCGCCGTCGAAATGCTGCGCGTCGTCGGCATCCCTTCGCCGGGCGAGCGCTACTCCAACTATCCCCACCAGCTTTCGGGCGGGATGCGTCAGCGCGCCATGATTGCCATGGCCCTTTCCTGCAACCCCGACTTTTTGATTGCCGACGAGCCGACAACGGCGCTCGACGTGACAATTCAGGGGCAGATACTGGAGCTGATCCAGTCGCTCCAGGAAAAAATGAACATGACGGTGCAGTTCATTACGCACGATCTGGGCGTGATCTCGGAAATTGCCGACAATGTCATGGTGATGTACGCCGGCCACACGGTTGAATTCGGACGCGCGGACGATATTTTCAACCGGCCGAAACATCCTTATACATATCTCTTGTTGGAATCGATTCCGCGCCTGGGGCGCCATGTTGAACGACTGCCGACAATTGAAGGCTCCGTGCCCTCCCCGCTCAATCTGCCCCCCGGCTGCCCCTTTCAGAATCGCTGTCCGCGTGCAAGCAACGAGTGCCGCACGGCAATGCCGCCGCTCGAAGAGCATGCCGACGGCCACAAAGTCGCCTGTTTTCATCCGCACTGATTTATTCAGCCCGACAAACCGAACTCAACAACATAGAACAGAATTGTATGGCCGAGCCGATCCTCGAAGTCAAAAACGTCAAGAAGTATTTCCCGATTCGCAAGGGATTGTTCCTCAAGCATGTCGGCGACGTCAAAGCCGTCGACGGCGTTTCCTTCGAACTGAAACGCGGCCAGACGCTGGGCCTCGTGGGCGAGTCCGGCTGCGGCAAGTCGACGCTGGGCCGCACGATCATACGCCTGTATGAAGCCACCGAGGGTTCCATCCGCTTCAAGGGTCGCGACTTTGCGTCCATCGGCGGCGCGGACCTGCGCAAGGAGCGCCAGAACATCCAGATGATTTTCCAGGATCCCTTTGCGTCGCTCGACCCGCGTATGACCGTGGCGCAGATTCTGGAAGAGCCGTTTAAAGTCCAGGGCATCGGTGGCGATAAAAAAGAACGCGCCGCCAAAGTCCGCGAATTGTTGCGCCTGGTGGGACTCAAAGCCAGTTACGTGAACCGCTACCCGCACGAGTTCTCCGGCGGTCAGCGTCAGCGCATCAGCATTGCGCGCGCCATGGCGCTCAACCCCGAACTCGTCGTGGCCGACGAACCCGTCAGCGCGCTCGACGTGTCGATCCAGGCGCAGGTGCTCAACCTGATGAAGGATCTGCAGGACAAACTCAGCCTGACCTACCTGTTTATCTCGCACGACCTGGCGGTGGTCGAACATATGTGCGACGTCATTGCGGTGATGTACCTCGGCAAGATTGTTGAGATCGCTCCGCGCGAGGAACTCTTTGCCAACCCGATGCATCCCTACACGCAGGCGCTTATGAGCGCCATCCCCAAAGTCGGCACGGGCAAAAAACGCATGTCACGCACGCTGGACGGAGAAGTCCCCAGTCCGATCAATCCGCCCTCCGGCTGCGCCTTCCATCCGCGCTGCCCCAAAAAATTCGACAAATGCGACAAGGCGACGCCCGTGCTGGGTACGCCTCACAACGCCATGGCCGAACATCAGTCGGCCTGTTGGCTGCACGAGCTGAAGTGACGGCGGCCCGACCGCTCCCACAGCTCCGAACTGTTCAATCGACATCAAATATCAATTATACAGATCCCTACAAGGAGTCTTACCCAATGAAGTTGTTTCGTGGCATAGTGTTAACCCTGCTGGCAGGAACATTGGCGTTCGGCTGCGCGGAAGAAAGTACGCTGCCGACCAATAAAGAATTCAAGATCGGCATGTCCCAGGAGTTTGAAAACCTCAATCCCCTGATCATGACGATGAATGCGACGACCTATATCTACTCCTTCGTCAACCGCAGCATTGTGACGATGGACTACAACAACAACTGGGTAACCGAGGTCTGTACGGCAATTCCGACGCTGGAAAACGGTCTGGCGCGCATCGATACGATCGACGGCGTTCCGACGCTCAGAGCCACATGGGAAATCATGGAAGGCGTCAAATGGGGCGACGGCACGCAGGTGACAGGCAAAGACGCCTGGTTCTCCTGGGTGGTCGGCAACACCGAAACGGTCGGCGTCGGCTCGCGCGAGGTGTTCGACATGATCACCGCCTGCGACGTCGATCCGGACAACCCGCGCAAATTCACCTTCACCTTTGACAAGATCCGCTGGGACTTCAACCAACAGGGCACCTTCTACCTGCTGCCCTGGCACCTTGACGGCGAAGTTTTTGAGCAGCACAAAGGCACGAACCAGGGCTACGAAAAGAATTCGCTCTACTCGATTGACCCGACGAATCCCGGACTCTATTGCGGTCCGTACCGCGTATCGGAAATCAAGCTGGGCGATCACGTCACGCTGGTGAAAAACGAACACTGGTTCGGCGACGGCCCGAACATCGAAAAAATCGTCCTGATGTATCTGCCTGATACGAGCACGCTGGAAGCCAACCTGCGCGCAGGCACGATCGATATGATTTCCGTCCTCGGCCTGAAATTCGACCAGGCCTCCAAATTTGAAGAAGGCATCGAAGCGGACAATCTGCCGTTCAAAGTCAACTTTGTCGACGGCCTCGTGTACGAACACGTCGACCTCAACCTGGACAATCCCTACCTGCAGGACGTGCGCGTGCGCCGTGCGCTGGTGCACGCCATCAATCGCGATGAAATCACCAAGACGCTGTTTGAAAATCGTCAGAAAACGGCGATCCACAACATCTCCCCGGTTGACAGCGAGTGGTTTACCGATGATCCGAACAAAATCGTGCTCTACGATTACTCGCGCTCCAAAGCCGACTCACTGTTAACAGACGCCGGCTGGATTATGGGCGAAGACGGCTTCCGCTACAACAGCGACGGCGAGCGTCTGACATTCTCGATCATGAGCACCGCGGGCGACAAAACACGCCAGAACGTGCAGGTCATTCTGCAGAGCATGTTGCAGCGCGTCGGCGTTGAGTTGACGATCAAAAACGAGCAGGCGCGCGTCTTCTTCGGTAAAACCACGCGCGAACGCCTCTACGACGGCCTGGCAATGTACGCCTGGATTTCCTCGCCGCAGAGCACGCCAAAATCGACGCTGCACACCGAGAGCATCCCCGAAGAAAGCAACAGCTACAGCGGTCAGAACACGCCGGGCTGGTCCAATCCGCGCGTCGACAGTCTGATCGACTCGATGGAAGACGAACTCAACGCAGATGTGCGCCGCGAACACATTCACGGCGTGCTGTACGAATACACCAACGATGTTCCGGTGATTCCGCTCTACTACCGCGCCAACATCTCGGTGACGCCGATCAACCTTGAAGGTTATCATTTGACCTCGCACCAGTTTTCTTCCTCGCATCACGTCGAGTACTGGAATCTTAAACAAGCCGAAGCCGGCAAGTAAGCGTCAAAACGCGCGGAATTAAACAAGGACAAGCCGAATGACCGCATACATAACCCGGCGTCTGATTCAAACCTTTATCGTCACAATTCTCTTGTCTGTTGTGGCGTTCGGGGTTATGCAGTTAATGCCGGGCGATCCGCTCGACGCAATGATCAGTTCAATCCCGGACATCACGGCAGAGGATATTGCCCGGCTCAAGGAAATCTACGAAGTCGACAAACCCTTTCACCTGCGCTACCTCGACTGGATCGGCGGCGTGGTGCAGGGTGACCTCGGCTACTCGCGCACCTACCGCGTACCGGTGCAGGATCTGGTGTGGGACCGTTTAATTAACACGACCCTGCTCTCGGGTTTTGCCATGGTGCTGGCGCTGATTATCGGCATTCCGCTTGGTGTGTTTTCGGGACTTAAACCCAATTCCAAGCTGGACTACACAGCCAACTTCACGGCTTTTGCCGGTATTTCAACGCCGTCCTTTTTCCTGGCGCTGGTGTTGATCATGATCTTCGCGGCCGGTTTGAAATGGTTCCCCGCCAGCGGCACCATCGACCCCAGTTACTCCAGCATGGGTTTCTGGGAACAGATCGGCGACAGATTTTCACACCTCGTGCTGCCGGTGATTTCACTGACGGCGCTGCAGATGGGCGTGTACGTGCGCTATGCGCGCAGTTCGATGATGGAGGCCATGCGCAATGATTTTATCCGCACTGCGCGCGCCAAAGGCATGAGCCGCAAAACGGTCATCTGGATTCACGGCTTCCGCAATGCCCTGATCCCGATTATCACGATCGTGGCGCTCAGCCTTTCTTTCCTCTTCTCCGGCTCGCTGATTACCGAAACGGTCTTCAGCTACCAGGGAATCGGACAGTTCCTCTACACGGCAATTATGAACAGCGACTACAACGCGGCCATGATCTCGTTTATGATCACCATTATCATGGTGCTCGTGATGAACCTGCTGGCCGACGTACTCTACGCCGTCGTTGATCCGCGCATTTCCTATTCGTAAAACACAGCAGATACAATGAGCACCGTGACATCGAATCCCGCCGGAGACAACGGCGCCGCCAATGAGGAAACCGGCATCGAGCAGAATGTCGAAGCCAAGTCGATGCTGCAAATTGTGGTCTCGCAGTTTAAGGACCACAAACTTGCCGTTGCCGGTTTTATATTCATTTGCGCGGCACTTCTGGTCGCTATTTTCGCCGACGTCATCGCGTGGGCGGTTAACATCGACCAGAACGAACAAAACCTCGGGCATCGCTACGAGGCCATGTTCACCACGCTGGAAAAATCCTTCAGCGAGCGCGAAATTTCGCTGGAGAACTTTTTCAAAGCCGATGCCGAACGCAAAGACAGGGTCATCGGTCAACTGGCCGAAGCCGGCATGATTCAGGCCGGCGCAGCGCAGGAACAAGTCGTTAGCAAATTTGCCACGGACGGACTCGACGCGTTGCCGAACCTTAAACAACTTGACGGTGGCGACATTGCCGCTTTCAGCAAGGTGGTGGAACGTTTCGAGACTTTTCACCTCTTTGGGACCGACGAGGTTGGCCGCGACGTGTTTATCCGCCTTGTCTACGGCACGCGCATGTCGATTTTTGTCGGCATTATCGTGGCCCTCGCCGCGGCGATCATAGGCCTGTTTATCGGCAGCCTGGCCGGTTATTACGGCGGCTTTCTCGACGTCTTTTTAATGCGTATTACCGATTCGCTGATCGCTCTTCCACGCCTGCCGATATTGATAGTCTTCTCGGCTATTTCGCTCGCAAAATTGCCCTTTCTTAACACGATGATCGGCGGCGACAACGAGAGTATCTGGAAAGTGTTTATCGTTCTGATGATTTTCTCGTGGATGACGGTTGCTCGTCTGGTACGCGGCAGCATCCTCTCGATCCGCGAGCGCGAGTTTGTTTTAGCGGCGCGCACGCTGGGCGCCAAAGACGCCTGGGTTATTTTCAGGCACATCACGCCCAACGTCATTGCTCCCCTGCTTGTGGCTGTCACGCTCGGCGTGGGCGAAGCGATTCTGTCCGAAGCGGCGCTCTCCTTCCTGAGCCTCGGCATTCAACCGCCGACGCCTTCCTGGGGCAATATGTTAATGAACGCACGCGAGATGATTTTCGACGCGCCGCACCTGATCCTGCTGCCGGGTTTTCTGATTCTGTTAACCGTCATGAGTTTCAACTTCTTCGGCGACGGCCTGCAGGACGCAATCGACCCGAAAGCTATTCGCCGTTAAACACAGCGGATTCCGACCGGTTTTCAACCGAACACTCAAGAAAGCGGGGCCGACCTTTTCGGCTCCGCTTTTTTTATGCGCCGACAAACAAAAGCGGCTTTAAAGGCCTACCGCAGGTAAAGGCCAAATCCCCTCCAGAGCACTTCGCCTCCTTGCTGCACTGCGGCGGCTTGTTTGTTCCTCTTGTTTGTCAGCGTGCTCGGAGCCGACAGTTGCTGAAACTTGCTGCGCGAGAACAGTCCGCGAGTACAACGGACTGTAACATTAAACTGCCCCTCATTTGCAAATGTGAATTTGCGGCGTATCTTGTGCTAAAACAGTCGCCGTCCCACCGCGATCGGCGGCGTTAATCACAATTCAGGCCGAGAGGATGCCATGCCGCTGTACGTCCTGTTTATCCTGGCGATTGCGTTTACCATTCGCACACGATATGTAGCCAAATCAAAAGGTCTTAACCCCACGCCCTGGATCGTCGCCGGACTGGCGTCCGCGGTTGTCATGTCCGTGGCCTCAAAATATCTGACCGGACTGCTGGAAATCGGCACGTGGCCGACAGTTTCGGAAATCATTTCAACCTTGCTGGGACCGATCGTGGTGCTGATAATGCTGCACACGCGTCAGGAGCGCGAGGGCGCGCCGGGTAAAAAGTACTTCAGCGTAGTGTTTAACTGTCCGGAGTGCAAGGAAGAGGTCTCGTTTCCGCGCTCGCGCCGTGGACTGGCGGCCGACTGTCCGGAATGCGGCGAAGTGCTGCGCGTGCCGAACGACGAGGCAATTAAACAAAAGAGTCGTGTTAAACCGCGCGGCAATCCGGACGATGTGGTTGTGCTGCGCAACTTCACAACGGAACACCTGGCTGGGCGCGCCCAGGACCTGTTGGAGCAGGCCGGCATCGAGTCGTCGATCGCCAGCAATACCGCCGGTTCCACGCTGACTTTTCTGCCGGAGAACTACGGCGCCGACCTGAAAATCGAGTTGAAAGATTGGGACAAAGCCTTGCGCATCCTGGAGGAGGACGATGCGGACGGCGCATAGAGCAGCGACAAAACACAACAAATCTGTCTGAATTAAACATTTAAGCGCCGCACACAAACACGTGCGGCGCTTTTGTTTTACCGATCGCGGCCGGGCGTCAACTCATACGCAGTTGAGAATCTTCGCCAGGCGCTCGTATTCGCGTATTCTGTCGACGTAATCAGTAATTTCCTTCGCCTTTGCATCGCCTGAGACTCCGGGCAGAAACCCCTTGACGTCGAACCACTTATTCGGATCTTTGCCCTTGTCTTTGGCGGCTTTGCGCGCTTTGTTAATTGTTCCAAGACCTCCGTTGTACGCTGCCAGAGCAAACTTGTTGGCCTCATCGGGATCCTTGAATTTGCCGTTGTCCTTGAATGTCAGTTGCTGCAGGATGAACGCCAGGTACCAGGCCGCGACTTCAGCCGCCGTAGCCGTATCCCTGACTTCGTCAATGTCGTCCGGCCACTTGATGTTCCGGCCCTTATTGTGTTTGTTAAAATCCTTAACCACTGCTTCGCCGAGTTGAAACGGCCCCTGGTATTTATCCGGCTTGCCGAGGTTTGTTCCGAACGAGCTTTCCTGCGCGAGAATGCCGAAGAGCTTGGCCAATCTGAATGCCGCGGCAATGGATTTTCCGTCGCCGACGCCCATCGCCTTTTCAAATGTTTTATCTTTGTCCGGCGGAGCAAAGCGACCATTTTTCTTCACCCATTCGATCGCCGCCTTACAGGCATCCGAATTGCGTTTGCACAGCGCCGGATCTTTTTTCCACTTTTCGGCGTTGTCGCGCAACTGTTTAAGCTGCTCTTCTGTTAACGCGCTGTCCGCATCACGCGGCGGAGCTCCGCCCTGCTGATCGCCGCCTTGCTGATCGCCGCCTTGCTGATCGCCGCCCTGCTGATCGCCGCCCTGCTGGTCGCCGCCTTGCTGGTTTTTCTTGCGCTCTTTGGCAAGCTCACCTTCCAGCCAGGTACAGTATTTCTCGTTTAACATCGCTCCGGTTTGCGGGCCGATTTTACCGTCTTCTTTCAGTCCGCTGGCTTTCTGAAATTTCTCGACAGCTATTTTGGTTTTGCTGCCGAACTCGCCGTCGACGCCGTCCTTGTTCGGGCCGCTGGTTCCAAGATCGTAACCAAGGGCGCGCAGTTCTTTCTGCGCCTGCATGTTTTTGGGGTGTTTTTTCCCTTTTTTGAGAGAATCCCCGGGTTCAATGTACATGGTAGTACTCCGGTTAATGTGGTAGAAACTCCGAGCAGAAGATGGGCCTCGCGTCCATTGGTGTTGAGCAGAGGAATGGTGCGCGGCTTTCAGCGGGAAGATACACAGCGGAGACAGAAAGTTCAAAACGGTGGGAGGTGGATATTCAAACAGAAAACCCGGCCGCTGTTATCCTCAACGACCGGGTTCGAATATGGAGTTTTACCCGCGCGACGAAGCGCTCGCCGCGGTGCATACCGTCAATCCAGCAGCGGCACCTGCCCCGGGTTTACCACCCCGAAGTTCGGCAGAAAGAGCTGGATAAAGTCGTCGGCCGAGACGCTCAGATCGCTGTTGAGGTCGCCCGTGCGCACCACGTCGTAATCCGTCAGATTTAACGTCACAGTTGTCATTCCCGTCACGCCGTTAACCACGTTGTCGGCGTCCGTGAAGTCGACGCTGTTTTGCTGGCCCTGAGTAATCGTGATTCGCGATTCGGATGCAACGGAGAAATGACCGCCGTGGCGCACGATGATCCAGTAGTCGCCTGTAACGATATTGTCAAAGGCGGCCCGAATCGTAGCCTCGGAGGAAATCAGCGCACTTGTTCGCGTTGTCAACACGGATGTAAACAGGTCGACGCCTTCGCGTAGTTCAACAATTGCCGCCGAGCGCTTGTGCGTCGTGCCGTTCCACAGGCCCTGCAAATACACGTCGACATCAATGAGTGTTTCATCGCTGACGAACAAGACAAGGCGGTCGGAACGATAGTCCGGCAACAGTTGCAAGCCGCCGCCGAGATCGTTGTTGCGCACTTCACTGAACGCACCGACGTGGTCCTCGTATTCGGCAATGACAAACTGGTCGCCTTCCTGCGGTGTAAAACCGTCGATCATGTTAATGTCGAGAACTCCGTCAAAGACCATCACCCCGCTGGGCATGCTGAATTGATCGTATTCCAGGGACGCCGTTGTGCCGCCGATTTCAACACGATACTCCGCTACAGGCTGAAACTCAAACGAACCAATAGCTTCCAGGCGTCCTGGCGAGGCGCCCGGGTTAACAATTCCGTAGAAAAACAGATCGCCGACAGCCGAAGGATCAAGCGTGCCAAAACCGCTCAATGTCGCGTCCGTTGCAATCGTAACGCGGCCACCGCCGAGCGTGAAAACCGCACCGGTCGAAATCGTGATATCTCCATAAGATACAAAGCGGCTGGAAAACTGTTGATCCAGAATACGCGAACCCGACGTAGTGTTTAACACCTCGATCACTGCGCCCGTCGCGCTGGTGACGGACACGTCCGCGTCAAGGAAGATTCTGGCGTCCTGGAAAAAGGAGTCGTCCAACACATCCAGCGTAACACGTCCGTTGTTCAGAAAGCCCTGATTAATCCGGAAAATTGCACTGCCGTCAACCTGTGTGCCTTCCACGGCAATGTTCCCGAGCGAGGCATTGGTGACCACCCGGTTAAACTCCGTATCGCCGCGGATACTCATGCGGTCCAGATTCATTAACCGCGTATGCACATCGCAGTCGCGCAGCAACCAGTGCAGTTGATTGTTGTGTACACCGTCTCCCTGCACATCCACATTGTGCATTTCCAGCGTTCCGCCTCCGGAAATCGTCGCACCTGTGATGACTGTAACGCCGTCATCCACAAGCAATGTCTGTGACGTGTGCACGCGCACGATGCCGTCCAGAATCAATTGTGAAGCCAGGTTTTGATCAATCACCATGCCGGCGTTGCTGCAGATGATCCTTCCCGTATTGTTAATCAGACCATTTGAGTTGACTATAGTCGCCTGCGTCGATACCCGGAAGTCGCCTGCGTTGTGCAGCTCAGCGCCAATATCCATGATGATACGTCGCAGGCTGCTGCGCGCACCGCGCCATGTGGCGAGCGTTGCGCCGGCGTGATTGAACATTGTTGAGCGTATGCGCACATTTGATTCGCGATCAAATCCCGCGTCTTCATTAAGCATTCTGACAAGTCCGAAGTTGTCAAAGCTGTCAAAGATGTCCAGCTCGGCGTTGCCCGACTGCGATCCGCTGATCCGCATCGTCGCGCCGGTCGCATTCGTAAGCGGTTCCATAAAGTCGGCAAAACTTCGCACCGTAACGTTTGAACTGTTAACAAATGGCGTTTCAAAAATGGTGGCGTTGACGACCACGTCAGTCACCGCATTAAACGTTCCATTGCCCACGGCGGTGACTGAGCTGAGTTCAAACTCACCGCCTCCCAACACCTGGCCGCCGCTGTGATCGAATGTCCGGCCGCTCAGCATAAACTGACGACCCGGTGCAATGTTGATCACACCCGCGTTGTTAAATTGAGCGCCGACGCCGGTCTGAAGGACTTCCACGTTTGCTGTCGTGCAGTTAAACTGGTTGCGGTTGTCGATGAGTCCGGAAGTGTTGTTGAACCTGAAAAAAGATGCTCCGCCGATTTCACCAAAACTGCGCAGTACCGTGCCTGACACCAGATTCATCCGGCGCACACCGCCGAACGTGCCGTCAACTGCGTCAACAGTTCCACCTGTGCAATTCAACAGTTCAGCGCCCGTACCGAAAACTATCTGCGCAGTGCGGGCCAGCGTCAGGTGTTCGTTGCTGAGTCGCACCAAACCAAAGTTCTTGAGCGTCCCGTTGACGTTTAAAGTCCCGTCGCCGCCGGCGTTGGAACCCACGATGCGCATCGTAGCGCTCGTGCCGTTGATCAAACCCTGGTTAAAGGTGTTTGCCCCCTGCATATTCAGTCGCAGGCGATTGTCGAAGTCGACGTTGACCGTGCTGGCTCGCATGTCCGTGTTGATTTCAGTCAGGAAGTCATCACCGGACAAGGTCGACGACACCAGAGACAAAAGGCCGCCGCCTGAAATACGACCGCCGTTGCTTTCAATTTGCCCGTTGGAAATTGACACCGTTAATCCGGTCGCAACATTGATCTCGCCGGCGTTTTTCAGGAATGACGTCAGCGTCAGTTGAAATGACACTGTGGCCGACGTGAGGCTGATTTCCGCCCGGTTGTCGATCACGGCATTGTTAATGTCAAAAGAATAACTTGTATTGTTGAGGATCGTGCCGTAGTTCAACATCAGCCCGCCGGACTCAACTGTAATCTGGCGCGTTCCGGCAACAGTGCCGTTGCGAAGCGAGATCGTCGCGCCCGTTGCATTGACAAAACGATCATTGGTCTGAACGCGTAAACGAACTGTGCGACCGAAGACTGCGTCGGAATTCACAATCACGAGCAAGCCCTCGTTGCGACCGCGGTCTTCCACGCGCACTTCGGCATCGCCTACATTGCTGCCTTCGATGATGCAGCGACCAGTTACGCCGTTGTCGAAACGACCGTTAAATGTTGAAGTATTGCGCAGGTGAACAATCGACTGATTCATGAAATCGGCATTCACCGTCACGGAACGCAGTTGCATCGGAATTGTATTGGTTATTGTCCCGGTGCCGTTCAGCGTGGCAAATTCAAACTGGACCAGTCCGGCGCCCGAGATGCTGCCACCGTCCTGTTCATAGCGGCCGCTCGAAAAAACCATCAGTCGACCGCCCGCCACGTTGACGCTGCCTTTGTTAATGAAATCGGAGTTCGACGAGTTGCTGCAGTTCAGGTCCGCTGTTGTGACGTTGATTGTTCCGGCATTGCAGAACAGACCGCCGGAATTGTTGTCGATCGTGTAGTTCAGATCGGCATTCATCACGGCGTAATTTTCAAAACGCGTATCGTTGTTGAGAATGATGTTGCGGGCCCCGGGTTGTTGGCCCTGCAGAACCTGGATTTCCGCGCCGGTGGCGTTAACAAATTTGGCGCCGCTGCTGTTGAGTCGCAGGTTCAAGGTCCGGTTGAACGTAAGATGTTCGTTGAACATGCGCAGGACACCGAAGTTGTCCATGCGCGATTCGAGGCGCAGCTCCGCATCGCCGACACTGCTGCCCAGTATGCGGAATGTCGCCCCCGTCGCGTTTTCAACCGCCGCGTTAAACGTACAGGTATTCTTGAGGTCTATAAGCAGCGTGTTAACGACCGGAATGTTTACGGTGCAGCTACGCAGCAGAGTGTTAATTTCAGGGTCAAAGTCGGCCGTACCGTTGATCGTGACAAAGTTCAGATTGAGCTGGCCGTCGTTGCTGTACGTCCCGCCCTCATGCACCAGCCGCCCGGAACTGAATTCAAGCGTACGTCCGGCGGGAATGTTTATCGCGCCGCTGTGCACAAAGTCCGAATTGGAGTTCTGCGAGACTGTCAGATTGGCTCCCGTCACATTCACCGTGCCGCGGTTGTCAAACTCGGAGCCGCTGCCTCCGGTCAGAGTCAGGCCGGCGGCCACGTCGAGCGACCCGAAGTTGCGCAGCTCGCAGCTGCCTTCCTGGACGATCTGGCGGGTACCGCCATTCGTGCCCGTCAGCGCCTTGATCGTCGCCCCAGTGCCGTTCTGCAGGACTTGCCCTGTCCGCACGCGGATGCGCGATGTGCGACTGAACGTCGCGTCGGAATTGACCAGGCGGATGCTGCCGAGGTTGTCAAAAAAAGTATCGACCCGCAATTCGGCATCGCCGACGTTCGAGCCTTCAATGTCGACGCGCGCGTCGGCGTTGTTGACAGTTGCGAGTTCGAAATCACAATTGTTGAACAACCGGGTCAGACCGTTCAGCTCAATGGATCCACCGCCGTCAAGCGTAGCGGAACGCATCTGAAGCACGCCGTTTGTTTTTATCTCGCTCGCCGCCGCCAGCGACAGCGTGTGATTCCAGACGAACAGCGTCTGTGCTCCGCTTGCCGCACCGACGGTTACGCTGTTAACAGAGCGGTCGGTATCATCCAGCGTCACCGTATAGGTTCCGGCGACGGTAATAAACACATTGTCGCTCGCTCCGGGTACTACGCCGCCGGTCCATTTTGATGCGTCGTCCCAATCTCCGTCGACGGCGGAATCCCAGAAGATGTCGGCGGCAAATGCAGTGGCGCTGCCCAGGAACAACAGGCCGGCCACCACAAGCACGCGATTAAACAAAGTTAACATCATTGTCTTTCTCAAAAATTGTGGATTTGTAAAACATGGGGATGCAGACCGATGAACTGTTTATTCACGGCCCGGGTGCTGTGCTACTAAAAAGGAGAATCCTGAACCAAAGCGGAACGGCGCAAGATAGGAAAATTCGCCCAAACGACGGACGCCCGTATTTGTCCGATAACCGCGACAACCTTCCTGAGCGCTTCGCCACTTTGTAGCTGCGCACGGCAGCGGCTTGCTTTTCCTTCCTGTTCGTCAGTGTGTGCGAAGTCTCGCGTAGCCCGGTAGGTGGCGAGCTTGTGCATTGCCTGTAAACAGAGATGAATTCGGATCTACGGATACGGCCGCAATCGTGGCGTACGGCGCTCGTGACAGGTTTGGAGAAACAAAACAGGTGTAAATGTCAGGAACCTGTCCGGTGTCGAGCTGTGCAGTTAGTTTCAAGTTGATGAGTTTTTGTTTGAATACTTTTATGCGTGATCAAAGGACCCACCCCGACACCACCACCTACCAAAGGACGATTCCCACCAATATAGCTTCCCTTACCCGCTCCGCGCGGGCTCGTTCAGCATGCCACAGACCAGTGACCTCCATCCGACGCACACGACCGGTCCGCGCGCGTCGATCACACGTTACGCAGCCTGCAATTCTCTTCCATGCGTAAAAAACTGAGCGTAGCAAACTACGTGGGTGAACGGTCTGCTATGGCTCCTGAACGGTCAATATTCTCTGACTTCAATTCCGCTGACAAACAAGAAATGGCCCTGCAGTCCAGCCGCCAGGGCATGTCCGCAGAGCCATCCTCTATTATTCCGTTACACGTCGGCCGCTAATCCAGCGGCGGCACCTGCCCCGGATTCACAACACCGAAGTTCGGCGTAAACAGTTGTACAAAGTCGTCGGCGCTGATGGAGTTGTCGGCGTTTAACTCACCTGACAATGCGCCCAGGACGTCGCCGGGCAAATCTGTTAACCAGAGCAATCCGCCGACGACATTTGCCGACTGACTTAAGTCGACGTCCGCCGGACTGCCCGCCTCCAGCAGTACGGGCGCCGAACTCGCCAGTGGGATGTGTCCTCCGTGGCGAACGACAAGCCAGTAGTTGCCGTCCGCCACGCCGGCAAATTCAAACCGTGTGCTTGCGCCGGTGCTGTGCAAAGCCGACGCGCGTGCTACGACAGCCGACGTCGACAATTCGGGCCCTTCGCGCAATTCGAGCATGAAAGGCGTTCGTTTGTGTGATTCTCCATTCCAGTATCCCTGAAAATACACTTCAACGTCAACAACAATTTGATCGGGCGCTGATGCAGTTACAACAGCCTGTGTAGCGCCGATGTCAAGAGTGAAACTCACGCCACCGGGCTGCGTTGCACCGACGACCGTCGCAAACGCGCCGGTTGCCGATTCATACTCCATGATGACAAACTGCGCACCGTCGACCGGAATAAAACCGTCAATCAAAGCAAGGTTTAGTTCACCGTCGAGCGTCAGTACTCCCTCGACGATCAGTTTATCGAAACCACTGCCGGGTTCCACGCCGCCAAACTCTATCTCAATGGTCGACGTCGAAGTTAACTCGTAGTCGCTGCCTATTGTTAACACACCCGGCGAACGGCCCGGACTGGTAGTGCCGGCATTGGACGCCCCTCCCGGAATAACCGAGAAAGTACCGTCACCATTAATGACAAAGTCGCCCGGCAACAGGACTTTCTCATCCACTGCCAAGGTCAATCCGGCTTCAATCAATTCTACACATGAACTTTCCTCGGTCAACACCAGCATTGAAATATCCGGTACTATCATTTCCAGGTTTCCGCTGGCAACAGAGACTTTGCCTTTTTGGGTAAACAGCATCTGGCCGTCAAGCGTGAAAATTGCCACCGTTGCGGTTTCCATCTGCGGTTTGCCGTTGTACCCTATCAAACCACAGTTGACGATCTCGGTATGATCACCAGCTTCCACGAGATTGTTTGTGACCGTACAGTCAAATTTCAGGGTCGCTCCAGTGTGATTGACCAGCTTGGCGTCATCCCGCAGTTGAACATGTGCCTTGTTTGCGGCGCGATTTCCATTTGTCACCACGACGTTTTCATGTACTATCGGCTGCCCTATCCTGGCATCTCCAAAGTTGTCGAACAAACCGTTGCCCTGAAGTTCAATCACCGCCGCCGGATTGGCCGTCGTCGCGTTAAACTTTCCGTTGTTTCTGAAAGTGCCTGAATCGGAGGCCAACACAACTGATGTCGTAACTACCTTGCTCACTTCAACCCGCCCATTATTGACAAATGCCGCATTGTTTTCTACCAACACGGTCGCTGTTGTTCCTTTATATTGCGGCACAACATTGTTTGACGGCAAAACAACATCGCGAAAGTTCACTTTGCCGTTGTTGATGAATTCTCCGGCTCCGCCGAGATTGACATGACCCGACGGCTGGGACGGCACGACCTGAGTCTCGTCGCGCGGGAACAGAATACTGAAATCGACCTCACCTTCGTTAATAAAACTGGAGTTGTCTTTAACATCAACACCCCCGGGAACCAGAGCGGTAAAATTTTCCGGCTCTGCAGCCTCGTCAGCGGGTTTTACTTCAAGTGTGCCGCCGAAGCCATTAAAGAAACGCGCGCCACCGCTCAGTTCAACGCCTTTAAAATTCTGCACGACCACGGCCGCTATCGTCTGCGTTGGAGACTGAACTACAACGGACCCGAAATTGTCGAACTTGGCATTTCCATTAACTGCTATTCCGGCATTGGTGATGATCGGATTGGCCTTCTGCACAAATGCACCGTGATTTGTGGCAACGACCTGATCCATGAAGTTAAACGACGAACCGGGCAAGCCGTTCGAAAAGTCTATCTCTCCGTTTGCGCCGTTGTTAAATATTGTCGACCCTTCAAAGTCGACACCGACAACAGCCCGCAAATTCTCAATCATCCCCTCATTACTGAAATCCGCGTCAACGAAATCCAACGTAGCTGTGGTGCCGGGTACGCCAATTTTCACCATCCCTTTGTTGTCAAATTTCCCATGGAATTCCGTCGCGCTGATATTCACATTGCCGATAAAACCTTCCGGGGTAAACTGGACAACCGAATTGGGATCAATATTGACGTCGCCGAAGAATTGGTTTACGCCGACCACATTTGCCATGGGAGCGCCAAACGACAACGACGCAGTGGTGTTGAGTTGTGAATTGGCAACTTCAACCAACGACGTTGATATCTGAATGGGCTTTTTGAACTCAGCAAATCCGAAGCTGAATAATCCATCGCCCTGAAAGACATTCGGCGAAGCATTGTCAATTGCCGCATTGCCCAGAAACGCACGTCCTTTGTTGGCAAACTTTGCAGCCGGACCCGGAAAGACAATTTCACCGCTCGGTCCTTGCACCGAGATGGAAACAGTTGCCGTTGTATACGGAACGTCTATGTCGCCTAAATTAATCGGCGACGGCTTGCTGTTGTTTTTCACACCGCTGTCAACCGAGAGGAAACCATCTTCGCCCTTGATATTAAATGATCCATCGACGCTGTTGATGTCGGAATCTGTAGCAAACACACCGAGTGATGCCGTCGTATACACCGACACTTTGCCGGTGTTGGTGAACCTGGCGCCATCTTCCAGGTCGATGTTGCGGGCATTAAACACACTTCCTTCCGCCGCCATCGAGTTGATTTCACCCTGGTTTTCAAACTCACTGCCTTTGAACAAGGCCTGGAGCACCGAGAAGTTTGCCGTCCCTTCCGTTCCGAAGTTGATCGTCCCCTTGTTGAGGAAGTCGGCATTAAACTCAAAAAAACTCGTAAATGAGCCAAACGAATGGAAGTTCCAGACCGCCTCTTCCAGATTAAACAATTCGCTATTAAAAATTCCAACGCCGACCACATCCATTTTCCCCTGGTTGTCAACAGGCGAGGTATCTTCAAAAACAGAGGTTCCGAAAAACCTGGCACGCGTACAGGCCACGGTAAATGTCCCATTGCGCACGGTTGCATTGTTAAACTGGTAAGTTCCGTCGCCCAGTACGCGCCCTTTGCGCGGCTCAAACGTACCATTATCGATAGTCATCACGGTTCCAACGGTCACCAGCAGTTTGCCGCCGTCGTTGATGAACGTTGAACCTCCCACATTGGCGACCGTCACGTTGGCGAATGAAGAGTTTACCAGACCGCGATTAACAAAATTCTGCCGATTTTCGATTGTAAGAGGATGGTGGGCAACGATTTCGCCATTGTTGATAAAGCTGGTAGCGTTGCCGGCGGAGAGCAGTCTCTTGCCGCCCGCGTTTGTAACGCTGCAGATTGTAGCGCCGGTGACATTTACGAATGGCGTATTCGCACCGCCTGTATACTGGATTTTCGATTCCTCGCCGCTTTCGCTTGTCAGTGTGATTTTACCCTTGTTTGTTCCGCCCTGCACGACTAACAAAGAGGGGAAGTTTTCATTATTGCCGACAGAAAGAAAGGCATTGGTTCCGTTAACAAAGTTGCCCAGCAACTGGCTCGCTGTGGCAACCGGATTTTCGACAAACATGTCGCCAAGATTGTGCAGCTCATTGTTAACCGTTGAACTGAACAGATCCAGACCGCCGCGATTGTCTATCCGACCTGCGCCGCCTAAGTCCATCTGGTTAAGTTTAACCACGGCGCGATTGCCAAAAGTGGAACGTTGCGCCAGGGTCAAGGTTTGCCCGGTTCCAACAACGGTCTGGGTACCGTTGGTGCCGCCGACCTGAAGGGAGTTTACCGCAGCGTCCTGATCGAGGTTGACCTGATAACTGCCCGAAGTTGTGATGAACACATTGTCGCCCGCGCCCGGCACCTGGCCGCCGCTCCAGTTGGCGGCATTGCTCCAGTTGCCGTTGACAGGATTTTTCCAGAAAATATCGGCCGCACTGCATTCAGGAGAAAAAAATAAACCAAAGGTACCGCACACGGCCAGCAACGCGGCGGACATGCGCAATGTCGTCGCAATCATAGTTAGATCCGAATCCGTTGTTGGAAAGACTACTGGTGTGTGATAGTGAGCCGCGCCGGTCAGTACCGAAACAGCGGCTGGGCGGCCCGGAGGCCTGAGAGAAGGCAAAAACGGAAATTACGACTCCCGGCGGAATGCGCCTGGCGGCGGTACGCTGGAGTTGATGGTATTACAGTGCTGCCGGAAATTTACATATTCGCAGGCAAAAGACACAATCCGACTCAGAATCTGCCAGATTATCCGCGATTCATACCATTTGGGGTCTTTTCAGATAAGACCTGTGGTCGTCAGAAAGTTTAAAACCGGATATACATCATAGTGAAGATCGCGTTTTGGCGCTCAGACGTACCTGCCACATCATCCTGTACGGGAAAAACAAAGGCCCCGCAGTCCAACCGATGGGCCGAACTGCGGAGCCGGGAGTGCTTAAACGAGAATCTTCTCAATCGCTCAGTCGAGCGACGGGACCTGCCCCGGATTCACCACGCCGAAATACTGCTCAAGGTCCTCGGCACAGACGCCGACAGATGTGATCGCCGCCACGCGGCTTCCGCCGGCCCAGGTGCACACTTCCGTCCCGGGCACCTGAGCCCTGATGACAAACTGATCGCTTTCGTTCGACACGTAAATGTTGAAACGACTCAGATTCAGCCTGCCGTTGCAAACGAGTTCATCCGCCGCACGCAGCAGCTCGCGGTCTTCACCTGGCTCCCGGCCATTTTCGATTCCACAACGGAACGCCGACGTCAAATTCACTTTCGTGCCGACATATGCCTGCTCGCCGGATGGAGCGCTGATCACCCGAAAGTTAACAAAAACGGCTTTATCAAGGATTGTCTGACAGGTCCGGTTGACAGCAATATGAAACATTGCTTCCCCAGTTCCGGGCACGTGCCCGCCCGTCCGACCCCGAAAATGCCCGGCGGCAGCCTTGTTAACGGCGTGTAGAAATCCACACGGGGAACCTAACCATTGCAAACATTCCCACCGGCACCGAACATCTGCTCAAACGCACCGCAAGCAGGCAACTCTCACAAATACGCCTACAGACTATTCCCTGACTTTTAAATCCCTTCTCGTTAGTCGACGAGAGCGCAACGATCGGCCGTCCGGCTGCCATCTTTTTCGTCGGCGAGCCCGCAAACGATCATCCGCAATTTTGTTCCATATCCCCAACCGACCGGCGAATACCAGCGCAAAACAGATGTACAACGCCCCCCGATTTCATTCAGGAGTACTATCATGCATCGACTTATCACAACGGTCACAGTGGTTTCAATTCTGGCCGGCTGCGCCATTTGGATGCTCGGCGCCGACGACCGCGCACCTGTTCCCGCCCCGCGCGTTGCCGGTGATTCCGGTGTTTCCGCCCGCTACACCGTCCCTTTTTCCTCACGATCGGCGCCCGCAGCGCAGGACCCGTCCGTCACCGCGCCGGCTCTGGGCCGCCGCGCACCGGTGGAACCCGCCGCCGCACCGATCACAAAACCGGGCAACGGCGACGACCTGATACAGCTGGCTCTGTTGCTCGACTGCAGCGGCAGCATGGACGGACTCATTTCCCAGGCGCAGGCGTATCTGTGGAACATCGTCAACGAACTTTCGGCCATGCAGCGCGATTACCGCCCGGCACGCATGGAACTGGCGCTGTACGCTTACGGCATTAACGCACCGGGCGGCGCAAACGACTACGTTACCCGCATTTCACCTTTTACCTCGGACCTCGAAGCCATTTCGGCCAAACTCTTCGCGCTGGAAACTTCCGGCTCGGTCGAACTCTGCGGCAAAGTGCTGCACCGCGCGCTCGACGAACTGGAGTGGAGTGAAAATGAGAATACACTGCGCATTATGGTGATCGCCGGCAATGAGTCCTTTGCCCAGGGCCTGACCGATTTCCGCGCCGAGTGCAAGCGCGCCGCCGAAGAGCAAACCGTGATCAACACTATTTTTTGCGGCAACTGCTCAAAGGGTGTTGAACTGATGTGGCGCGACGCCGCGCACCTGGCCGGCGGGACATATAACTGCATCGATCACAACGATGAAATTCAGGACGTCGCCACGCCCTACGACGGCATCATCGACAGCCTCAACCAGGAGCTGAACGATACTTATATCGGCTATGGCGACGGAGGCGCCGAGCGCAAATCAATGCAATTGTACAATGACGCCAATACGGGAAAACTCAGCAAGGAGCAGTCGGTCAACCGCGCAATTGTCAAGTCTTCCGACGCATACAACAACGGCAGCTGGGACATTGTCGACGCCGTCGCCGCCGAGGAGCTGGATCTCGAAGCGGATGAAGACCTGTTGCCGGAGCGTTTCAGTGAAGCAAGCGTGGCAGATCGCAAGCTCATGGTGACGGAGTTGGCGAACAAACGCGGCGACGTCCGCCGCCAAATCAAGGAAACGGCGGAGCTGCGCAGCCGATACCTGGGCGAAATGCCCCGATCCGATAAACCCTCTTTTGCCGACGCTCTGGTGCGCAGCCTGCGCGAACAGGCCGCCGCGCGCGGATTCCAACAGAACTCCAGCGCCGGAATTGACACGCTCGGTACAAAATGAGACAAAATTTGTCCTTGCCGGGCTCGAATCTGAGACCCATTTTTGCTTCGCTGTGTCTTGGTGTCCGACGTGACTCAATGTGCGCCTCCCAACAACTATTATGCACGTTGATCCGACGTCCACAAACACAGTGAACACTGCGCGCACGCCCGGCTACAATTCCAAACTGGAGGACAATCACATGCGGCGTAAGATCTTTGCTCTGCTCTTCACCGTCTCACTGACCGGCCTTTCGCTTCTGACGTCCTGCTGGCTGACGCCCAGCACCTATACATATATCGACTACGAACCGGTCTACATGCCGATCGAAGAACTGCGGTCCTCTGTGGAAGCGCTGCCTTCTCGTTCGTTGACGAACCCGGGAAAAATCTGGGTATATAATCAGTATCTGCTGATCAACGAACGCGGCGTGGGCATCCACGTGATCGATAATTCAAATCCATCTTCGCCGCAGTTTGTGTCCTTTCTGGCGATTCCTGGCAACGGCGATATGTCCGTGCGTGAGAACATCCTCTACGCCGACAGTTATATCGATCTGGTTGCGCTGGACATCAGCGACCCCGTGGCGGCGCGCGAAGTCGGCCGCGTCGAGAATATTTTCCCGCAGACACTGGAAAATACCGGCATCGCCTTCGATCCGGATCGCGGCGTCATCGTCGACTGGAAAGAAGTGACGGTGGAAGTTGAAGGCGGAGACGACACCGAGCCAATTGGGGACAGTCGTCCCTTCCAGCGCGGCGGCGGCGTTATCCTTGCCAATGACGCGGCGGCGGCTCCCGGCACGTCCGGCGAATTGAGCGTCGGCGGATCGATGGCTCGTTTTACCATTGTGAACGGCATTCTCTACGTGGTGGACAGCGACGACCTGCAACTCTTTACGCTGACGGAACCCACGCGTCCGGCGGCATGGGCCAAGGTCAACGTCGGCTGGGGCATCGAGACGATTTTTGCCTACGGCAACAAACTCTTTATCGGCTCGCAGCGCGGTATGTTTATTTACGACAACAGCAACCCGCTGAATCCGACGCAGCTGGCCGAGTTCCTGCACGTCCGGTCCTGCGACCCCGTTGTGGCGGACGACAAATACGCTTACGTGACGCTGCGCACGGGCACGACCTGCGCGCGCGGATCCAATCAGCTCGACATTATCGACATCGGCAACATCCGCAACCCGCAGCTGCTTAAATCCTATGCGATGCAGAATCCGCACGGGCTGGCTATCGTCGGCAACACGCTCTACATTTGCGACGGCGAGGCGGGTCTGAAGGTCTTTGACGCCGAGAATCGCAGCGACATCAAACTGGAGACGCAGGACGCCTCACTGGAGACCTACGACATCATCCCCGTCGGCTCGCTGGCGATTGTCATCGGACCCGACGGACTGCATCAGTACGACTGTTCCGACCCGACGAATATTCAAAAGCTCAGTGTTATTGCACCGCGTTAAACCGATGGGCATATCGATTTAACATCCGGTGTTAACACACAAAGTTTTCGGTTCGAGCGCAGGGGGGCAACTTGCGTTAGCATGTCAAAAAATTCGAACCGAAAACGCCGAGGCGATCCGTCAGGATCGCCTCGATTGTTTTAAACCGGTGGAAACTCAGCTGAGCTAACTACCCGAGCACTTGTCGCAATCGGATTGACTGCCACCTGGTCCGCCACGCCGTTGAAAGTCCACTATGCCGCCGCGCGCACCCTGTTCCACCCGACAACAGTCCAGAAACACCTCGCGCAATTTCTCCCGCCCGCGTTGAATCCGCGACTTGGCACCGGACAAACTCAGCCCCAGGATTTCAGCTGTTTGCGCCTGACTTAAACCGTCGATGTCGGCCAATTCCAGTGCACGGCGATGCGCCGGATCAATCTGCGCCAACAGCGGAAAAATACACTGCGCCAGCGCCTTCCCTGCTGATTCCTCTTGTTCGTCGCGCAGTTCGAAGTTTTCAGTTAAACTTTCGCCTTGCGGCCGCCCGCGGCGGTAGTAATCGGCAATTGCGTTGCGCGCAATCCTGAACAGCCAGGCGTGCAGTTTGCCGTCGTCCAGCAGACTGTCGCGCTGCGCCAACGCGCGGGCGATGACATCGTGCAGTACGTCTTCGGCATCTTCCGCACTATCGATGCGCTTGCGCACAAAACCGTGCAGCATCGACCGTGCGCGGCTCCACGCCGCCGTTTCAAACTGCTTGTCCGTTTGCATGTTTATCACCGACCTGAGCCTGTTAACTTGATTTCTTCTCGTGGACGACCGACAAGGGCAAATCGTATCAACCGGAACCGGCGAGACCTTCCATGCAGCGCTTCAGGATTCCGACTCCGTTCCGCAGCAGGGCGTATCGGCCGCGGAGTTGCGGCAGGCCTCCGTACTTTCCGGTACGCAGCAGACTGCGTCGGTACGCGCGCCGCAGCAGGAAGTCACAGCATCAGAGGAACAACAGACTGCGGCAGGTTCGCAGCAGGAAGATGTTTGAACAGGTGCACAACAACCAACGGGCTGCACGGGCGAACAACACTGAGCAACAGGCGCACAACAAGCGGCGGCATTAACAGGCGCGCAGCAGACGGCGGCATTAACTGGCGCGCAGCAGACGGCACTCCGGAATTGAGTGCTGTTTGCAGATGCATACGGAGTAGACGTTATCGCCTGCGGCGGGACGCAGCAGGCACCTGTGTTTGAAGAATATTGAACGTAGAACATGGCTTCAACCTCAAGAGTACGTTGACGTGTTTGTCGTTTGCACTCCTGCTGACGCCACTTTCTGTCAAAAGACGCAAGGAATTGTTGATCTGTATTCAGCTGTCGTCACATCGTGTATTCAGCTCATCGAATATTTGCGTGCCAAAAACTGCGTTTTGCGGAAAAATCGTGGTGAACGGGCGGAAAGATGTGTTAAGCGGTCAATATTTCAGGATTTAATAAAAAAGAGCTGTGAGCCCTAAGGGCTCACAGCTCTTCCGTAGTTTTACGTACGTATTTTCATGCGCTCTCAACGCACTTCAAGCCGCACAGTTCTCAGCTCCAAACCGGCCTCAAGCTCAACAAAATACGCGCCCGCAGCCAAGCCGGCAATGTCGAGCTCAAGTCGCGTCACGCCTGCCTGAAACTCACCGCTTAAAACCTCGCGGCCCAACAACGAACGCACAACATAACGGCCCGAAGTCCGCTTGATGTCGTCAAGCGGAATCGCGACGCGCCCGCCCTCGACCGGATTCGGAAAAGCCGAAAGCTCGCGTTTAACACCCGGCTCGCCGACGGAGACAGCGCTGCCTTCGCCCTGGCGGATCGTAACGTGCTGACCGGCGCTGAAAGGACCTAGGAAATACTCCTTAACATCCGTACCCGGCCAACGCACCGCCAGTCCTGTTAACATATCGTCTGCGCCGAGGCCGAAGTGCTGCCGCGCCGGACGCTGCACGCGCACGCCGCTGCCGGCGTTAACTTCTCGCGTCATGATGCCCGAATCGCTGTATGCCGTGATGCGCGCGCCGACGGCCTGCGCCGCGCCGTCCTCAGGGACAAGCGACACACGCACTGAGCCGCTTGCGTCGGGATTAACATTGTGGTACAGTCGCAATTGGCGTTCGGACGACATAAACATATCCAGGCGTCCGTCGTTGTCGTAGTCCACAAATGCCGGACCGTAGACGCGGTTCCAGTTGCCGCCGCGGTGATTCTGGAATCCATAGCGATACGTCGCCCATTCAAATGTGTGGTCCGGCTGCTGTTCGTACATGGCGGAAAATCGACAGCGATAAAAACTCGGCATAAACACGTCCAGCAAGCCGTCGTTGTTTAAGTCCGCCATCGCGCCGCTGCCGAAGGCGTCCTCGTAGCGAAATCCATGTGTGCCGAACAGATCGGTAAACCGGCCGTCGCCGTCATTGCGGTAGAGCGTTGTCCAGCGGTGATCGAACTCAAAGTTGCGCACGTGCGCCACCTGCGTCACCAGCAGGTCCAGGTCGCCGTCGTTGTCGTAGTCGCCGAATTCGCCGCCGGTGCCGTGCGCCGAACCGCCCTGATTGTTAATATCCAGCCGCGCTTCGGCCGTGACGTCCACAAACACCAGATTGCCGTCGTTTCGGTAGAGTTCGTCGCGCTGCAGTACGTAGTTGATCACCAACAGGTCCTGATCGCCGTCGTCGTCGTAGTCCGCCCAGCGCGCGCCGCCGCGCGTAAAGGTGTTGTTGTTCACCAACGAGTAAAACACATCGCTGCGGTCGGTAAATGTGCCGTCGCCGTTGTTTAAGTAGAAGTAGTTCGGCAGCGGAATCGGCGGGGCGGGCGGATCCCATTCGAGCCAGCTCTGACCGACAAAAAAGTCGGGATACCCATCGTTGTTGGCATCCGCAATGGCGATGCAGGAAAGGCCGCCGTTTTTGTCGTTGACCGCCGGCGCTTCCGGCCACTCGCGCGCGGTGAAATTCTGATTGCCGTCGTTGATGTAAAAGCGGCCAAAATCTTTGCTGATGTGAACGATGTCCAGATCGCCGTCGCTTTCCAGATCGATAAATGCATTCGCGCCGTAGAGATGCGGCAGCTCGCCGATGCCCGCGCTCTCCGTTATCTCCTCAAACGTTCCGCCATTATTGCGGAACAGTCGACCCGAAGCCATCAGGTCGATAAATGTGTCGCCGTCCAGATCCGCCAGTGCGACGGTCTCCCAGCGAATGTCGTCCGGCAGCCCGGCCGCCTCCGTTACGTCCGTAAAATATGGCGCGGCGTGCTCCGGCTCGTCGATCAACACATCGATCATGAAGGCATTGTTCGTCACCACGCCCTGCTGGTTCTGGTTGATCGCAAAAGTGCCGTCGCCCAGCGAAAACACCTGCAGCACATTCTGGGCCTGGCCCGGCGCGCTGCAGTAAATCTCGTGATCTATGTTGTCCGACACCGTGGAGATGCCGGCGCCGAATTCGTCGATCGCCACAAAAAAGTAATGCTCGTCGACAAACACCGGGGTGGGCAGCTGGACTTCGACCAGTTCCACCTGCGTGTCGCTGCTGAGTTGTTTGTTGACAGTCACCGGCGGCATCAGGTCCGCCTGCAGCTCCGGCAGCGATGTGCCGCCCTCCTGTCCAAAAATTCGCAGACGCACCGTTCCGGCGGGACCGATCAGCCCGACGCGCACGGAAATGATGTTGGCCGGCGCATCCAGTTTGAACCAGGCCGCCTGCAACGGAAAACGATCCGTGTCGAAGGGGCCGCGGAATCCCTCGCTGTCGTCCCAGGGTTGCAGCCGTTTTTGCATCGCCGTGGCGTCCGAGGCGGATTTACCGCTGCGCACCACGTCCAGCGCACCCAGATATTCGGGCGGCTGCGGCAGGGGCAAGGTGTGAACGGCATCGTCCAGCAGGGCCGGATCGGCGATATTCTGTGCATTTGCCGTGATTGGGGCTGCGGCAGTCATGGTGGACAGGGCGGCTAGAATCGACAAGGCACTGGTTGCAATCTTCATGAGTTTTTCCTGGTTGTTGAAATCGCGCGGCTGCACTGGACCGGCGCAGGGGCAGCGCCTCGTAAATTCCAAAAATTCGCGCTCAATACGAAGTCTGATGACAACACCTGCGAACCTCCGATGGTCTCAAGCCGTTCCGGCGCGGACTTTTTTTCCGGCTTTTGCATGACTTTTTTGTTTGTCGCGCAGCCGGACACTCACAGCCTGATTTTGAGCTTCAAACGCCGGGACCCGGCGCCTGAATTCCCCGTGTGAGACACCCAGCGGCCGGCGGACAACTCGAGGCCTCGGAGCGCGCCGACACTGTGTCGCAAGGCCGCGGGCCAAACAAGAAATTGCAAGGGAAAAGCCGCCAAAAACGGCCAACATGAACAATTTTTCATAATGAATTAATTGAAAAGAATACCCGCGATTTGCAGTTTGCGAGTCGCTTAAAATCTGCAAGGCGTAGGAAGTCGGTCTCTCCCGTTTCGGGGCTCCGTTGCGCAACGAACGCGACGAGGTCCATCCACCGATTTCCAGCAAGGTTTGGGGACAGCATCAGAAAAGGTCGCGACATTTCACAGTCCAGAATCGACTCCGCGATACGAGAGCCGCAGCGCTCTCCGGCCGGGTTTTTGAGATTGACAAGCAGCGTCCTTTGCTGTCTTTTTCTCGCCGGAATCATGATTTCCTGCGGCGGCGACTCCGCGCCTGAGGAACGATCGAACACATTCCGGCTCAACCTCAGCGACGGCGTGGCTTCGCTTGATCCGGCGCTGATCAGTTACCAGTCGGCCATCTGGGCGGGTTCCCAGATTTACTACGGTCTTGTGCAGTTGGACGCCGACGGCTCCATCGCTCCCTGCGTGGCGCAAACGTGGTCGGTCGACAGCAGCGGACTGGTCTGGACCTTCAAACTGCGCGACGACGTTCATTTCCACGAAGATCCCTGTTTCGGCGAAGCCGGCTCGCGCCGCGTCAACGCCCACGACGTCAAGTACTCGATCGAACGCATCTGCGACGCCCGCACGGACACGCGCGGATTCTGGGTGTATCGCGAGCGACTGGACGGCGCACAGGAATATCAGCAGGCCACTCAGATCGGAAATATCCCGGACGGCGGACTGCGCGGCATTCGCGTGCCGGACAGCCTGACGGTGGAATTCACGCTGACTGCGCCCTTTGCGCCTTTCCCTTCGCTGCTGACGATGCCCTACGGCTACATCGTCCCGCGCGAAGCGATTCAGCACTACGGCATCGATTTCGGTCGCCATCCGGTCGGCTGCGGCGCGTTTGAATTCGTCAGCTGGAAAGACGACATAGAATTGAAGCTGCAAAAACATCCGCAGCACTTTGAGAAGTCCGCGGACGGACGGCAACTGCCGCTGCTGGACGAAGTGACGATCAGCTTTATCCGCGAAAGCAAGTCCGAGTTCCTTGAATTTCAGCAGGAAAACCTCGATTTCGTCGAAGAGATCGACCCGTCCTTTGCGCGCAGCGTTTTTGACGAAGAAGGCAATCTGCAGCCGGACTACCAAAAGTACACGCTGTTGAATTCGCCGGGCAACTCGGTCGAGTACTACGGCATGATGCTGGACAGCACGACGAGCGGCGGCGAAGACTCCCCGCTGCTGCGGTCGCCGGAACTGCGCAAGGCGCTCAACTACGCCATCGATCGCGAGAATATCGTCAAGTACGTGCTGCACGGCGCGGCAACGCCTGGACACTACGGCATTCTGCCGCCGGGCACGCCGGGATTCTCGGACAAGACAAAAGGTTTTTCCTTTGACCGCGAAAAAGCGGCCGCCCTGCTGGCCGAAGCGGGATATCCGAACGGCGAGGGACTGCCGCAGCTGACCCTGCAACTGGGCAACAGCGAGCGCACCGCCGCCGTGGCGGAAGCGGTGCAGCAGATGTGGCGCGAGGTCGGCGTCGACGTGGAACTGCGGCGCATCGATTTTCCGCAGCACCTTTCGATGGTGGCCGAGGGCAAGCTGGCGCTGTGGCGCACGAGCTGGATCAGCGATTATCCCGACCCCGAAAATTTTCTGGCGCTGTTTTACGCGCCGTTCAAGGCGCCGAAAGGCCCGAACACAACCAGAATTGCGCTGCCTGAACTGGATTCCCTGTATCAGGAAGCGCTTTCCCAGCGGCTCAGCACGGCCGAGCGTTACGCCCTCTACAACGAGATGGAGCGCATCGTCCTCGACCAGACGCCCTGGATCGTTCTCTACTACACCATCAATCAGCGGCTGGTGCAGCCCTGGATCCGCGGCGTGTATCTGGACAGCCAGAACCGCCTCGTGCTGAAAGAGGCTGAAGTAGTACGGGAAACAATCACGCAGTGATGAGCGCAACGCTCCGCACGGAACGCATTGGGAAGATGCGCGCGGAGCCGGACTTCATCACCGTCAATCATCGCAAGTCATTGCACAGCAGCATATTAGCAGGAACGATGGAGATACTCACACAACACATGCAGGACGGAGTACCGCTGCCATGATGCAAACGCTTCAACGTGCTCTCGCGACTTTCGGCTGTGGCCTGGTCGTTCTTTTGTTCCTCTCCTTCATCAGCTACAGCGAGGCCGCTCCGGCCCGGCGCTGTAATCCTTCCGTCGGCAAACAGCGCGCACTCGAATACATCCAGTCCAACCGTCGCCTGGCCGAACTGGCCGGCATGGAGTTTCAGGCCAACATCGATTCGGACGAACTCGCTTCGCACGCGGAGAACGACGGCGAAATCCTGACGGATGTCGATATAGCGTCAATGGATGCCGACGCAGCCGAACTGGCCGCGCTGGAGGAAAGCGAAGAATTTGATCCGGCGCTGGACATCGACGCCTTCCGCGAGGACTGGCTGGCTTACATGGATGAGATCGAAGAGCAGGAAGATATCACCTCCTGCGGCATTGCAAAACGCGACCTGATGAAAGCGATCGTCGACTGGCTCGGCACGCGCTACCGCTTCGGCGGCACCAGCAAACGCGGCATCGACTGCTCGGCCTTTACGCAGTCCGTCTTCAACCAGGCGGCGCAGATCACACTCCCGCGTACGGCGCGCTGGCAACATACCGTCGGCATGACAATCCAGGAACAGGACGAACTGCGCTACGGCGACCTGATTTTCTTCAACACACGCCGCCGCGTCTACGTCTCGCACGTCGGCATTTACCTGGGCAACAACCTCTTTGCGCATTCCAGCTCGCGCTACGGCGTCACCGTCTCCTCGCTCGAAAGCCCCTACTACAAAAGCCGTTTCATCGGCGGACGCCGCCTGACGGTGGACGATGTGGCCAGCCTTTCCCCGCTCTGGGACGAAACCGGCGACCAGGATCAACTCATGCCATCGGACACGCTCTCGGCCCACTGAGCCGCGGCAGGCGCATTTCAGCGCAAATCTGACTATATTCCAAAGCGCAATCCGGACGGGTTGTGCTTTTTTATTTTGTGGGTACTTTTCGGCGCCGGATGAAGTAACGACGGCGCAGCGACGGGTTTTCACATCCGGGGCGGACGCGGGTTTCTCTTCCGCCCGACCACAAGTTCAATTTGCGACCGACAGACCAACGGAACAGACATGATCCACGACTTTGTACAGCGCCCGACTGCACGTTTCACCCTGACTATTGCAACAGCCATTCTTTTGTTAACCATCGGGCTTGAAGCCGGAAACGACGGCCTGCCCGCGTCCCTGCGGGCCGGGGCGGCCTCGGCGGCGGAAGGCTCTTTTGTCGCTCCGCATACATGTTCGCGGGTCTGCACACATGCCGTCGCGGCGGCCGGCGCCAAAGGTTCCTCCGATCGCATCCTGGGCGGAACGACAGGCGAACGCGGCTACGACGTACTTTCCTACGATCTGACGCTCAACTGGACGGACATCTTCACGGCGGAAACGCTGGACGTGGCCACGCGCCAATATCACGCCGCGATCGACATAGAATTGGCAATCGGCGAGGTCGTTCCCGACACGCTGGTGCTGGACGCTCACCCCATGCTGAACATCGAAATCATTGAATTTGCCGGCACGCAGGAAGTATTGCCCTTTGTGCGCCCGGACGACAGCGAGCTGCTGTGCATTCCGCTGCAGAACGCAGGCATTGAAGCGGGCGAATCGATCGAGTTGAGCATCGCGTTTCAGCTGATGTTCGAGGACAATGAGGTCGGCGGTTTTGTGCTCTACGACAAGGGATTCACGACGCTGGAACGCATCGCCTATACGCTGAGCGCGCCCAACTTTGCGCCGCACTGGTTTCCCTGCAACGACGATCCCTCGGACAAGGCGCTGGTCTCTTTCACCGTACTTGTTCCGGCCGAGATTCAGGTAGCCTGCACCGGGCGGCGAATCAGCGTCGAACCTGTCGACGACATGGAAAATGTCATTGAGCATCGCTGGACGATGGACCGCCCCACGGCGACCTATCTGATGGCCGTGCAGGCATCGCGCTACATCGTCAAAGAAGCGAGCGCAACGCGGCCCGAGGATCCGGAAACGAGCATCCCGCTTAGTTACTATCTGTGGGACGCCGACTGGAACGGCGAGGTCTACAATGCCGCGACGACGCTGGGGCGACTGCCGGACATGATCGGCCTGTTTTCCAATCAGTTCGGCGGGTATCCATTTGACACGTACGGCGTCGCCATCGCCGAGCCGTTCACCTACGGCGCGATGGAAAATCAGACGATGGTCACGCTCGGGCGAACGGTGCTGCAGGGCGACGTGGGCACGGTGGCGCACGAGCTGCTGCACATGTGGATGGGCGACCACGTGACGCCGGCCACCTGGAGCGATATCTGGTTCAACGAGGGGGCGGCCACCTACGGCGAGGCGCTCTGGGCCGAGTATGCCGAGGACGTCGAAGCCTACCGCGCCGTGATGAGCTCAAAGCGCGGCTTCTACATGCGCCTGAACAACGACGGCCGCGGCCAGCCGGCTATCTGGCGCGAGATAGATCCGGACGACCGCAACGACATCTACAATTACGCCGTGACATACAGCAAAGGCTCGTGGATTTACCACATGCTGCGCGGCGTCATGGGCGACGCGGCATTTTTCGACGCCATGCGTTCGCTCGGCGAGAACTTCGGCGGCGGCAACATCACAACCGCGGACTTTATCGAGCTGGTTAAAACACGTGCGGCGGCGCACAACCTGGACTACGACTTCGACCAGTTTTTTGACCAGTGGATCTACATGCGCGGGCATCCGATCTACGCCGCCGGCGCGCAGATTGTCCCGGGCGAAACCGAAAACACACGCGTCATGGTGCGCGTGCGCCAGACGCAGGTGGGCAACGACATTCCGGAGATTTTCCAGATGCCGCTGACGGTGGAGTTCCGCGCCGGCGAGCAGGTGGAACGCCGCCAGTTTTTTAACAACCAGCGCGACCAGAGCGAGTACTTTGAGCTGCCTTTTGCGCCGGAAGAAATGGAACTGGACCCGGACGATGTTGTCCTGAGCGTCAAACCGGACACGCGCGTGGTGACGGACGCGCCCGAAGTACCTGCTTCCGGCGGTCAGGGACAGTTAAACATCACGCCCAATCCCGTGCATCCGGGTGAACTGCTGCAGATCGAGATGCAGGCGCGGCCGGGTGCTGCGGTGACGCTGCGCCTCTACGATCTGCTGGGCGCATGCCTCTTGAAATACGACCTTGGCCGCATGCGCGGCGCGTCCGACGCATTTGCACTGCGCATGCCTGAGAGCACGCCGGGATTGTACGTTGTCGGGCTTGATATTCAGAACGGCGGAGAACTGCGCCGCACGGTGATCGTCGGCAAATGAGTTAAACGCGCAGCATGTGTTCAAGAGTGTTTATTCGGCTAGTTCGTCGCTTTGCGGCAGGCCGTCGGCCGTATGGTTAGCGGACTGGTGTTTGCGTTCGGCGACTTTGGCCAGGAAGACTTCGCGCAGCGGTTTGCCGCTGATTTTACTTTCCACCCAGAACCTGATCTCTGTTAACCCGAGCGGCGCGCGCCCCTCCAGCCCTTCTTCCAGTGCGGCCAGGGCCGCGTCGAATTGTTTAAAGATTTCGAGCGCCGCCGCGCCGTTGTGTCTGTCGCGCAGACGATTGATGTACTTCAACACAATCATTTCAAACTCGTAGGCGGCAGGCTGGCCTCTGAAGTAGCGATAGGCGGAGCGGCGGCGCGATTCCAACAGATCAATCTTTTGCAGTTCGTAGTGTGCCACCGGCGAGAGTATGCGCGCAAAGGCCTCGATGTCCCGCCGAACGGATGCCGAGTTAAAACTCGTCAAAGCCATCAGATTGTTTTCCGTCGCGGCAAAATCACCGGTCACGAAATAAAACACCGTAATGTTTAACTGCAGCGTCATCAGACGCGACAGGGGAATCTCAGCGCCGAACTGTTCTATGCCGACCTGTATTTCCGCCAGGATGTCGCGACAGCGGTCGAGGTAACCGTTCTGCAGGTAGTAGTGAAACTCGGCATACAGGACACTTGAAACGTGTTTAACACGATCCGCACGCGACAAGGTCGGCAGAGCTTTGATTTTTTGCAGCGTCGGTTCAAACATGTCAAATTTTTCGGCGGCGATGCAACAGGAAAAAAGGTTTAACAGATCAGCCTTGTACTTAATCAGATTCGTGTGGCTGTCGTCTTCATTGCCATCCCACAGGTCGAGTAGTTTCAGGCGGTATTCATATGCTTCGTCCGGCTTGCCCTGCAGCAGCGCCGCATCGGCCTTTAGACGGCAGAACAGCATACGCGAATTGACGGTGGGCGCCTGATCGATGTCCTGCATAAGCGGGTCGGCCAGAATCTGCTGTACTTCGCGCTGCAATTCGGGATCGCGAGTATCAAGTGAACGCTCGAACAATTCCGCAACCTGCTGGCGCAGACGGACATAACCGAGTTCGCTGTTAACGGCCAACAGGGTCTCGCGCTGCAGACGCAGCAGCTCGGACATCTCTTCGTCGTCGCCGTCGATGTTATAGGAAACCACGAGGTCGCGCCGCATTTCGGTCACGCAGAGCAACAAGGTCAGCTGACTGCTTTCGTGCGCCAGGCTGGTAGCTTTTTTGAGGTATTTGCGCGCCACGTCGCGCACGCCGCGATCGTTGAGGAAACGCGCGGCAAACATGTTCTCGGCAATTTGTGAAAGGTAGTGGTCGCGGGCGTGCAGATCGTGCATACTCTGCACAATCGCATTGGTCAATTGAAGGTTAACAGTAGCCAAATGTCGTACAAAACTTTCATCTTTTAGAGCCTTGAGCAAACGCACTTCGTCAAAACTCTTCAGAGAATCGTAAACCTCAAACAGGCGCAACAGGTTGTTTGATCCCTGTTTCGAGTAACGTGCAACAGCCAACTTAAAATGGCGCTTTTCCGCCTTGGTCATCGATTTGATCAGGCGGTGGAGCTCCGTTGATCTTGACATAATCTAACGCCCTGCAAACCGCATCCCCGGCGGTCCGCCTTCGGATAATAGTACTTCCTGCGAACGTCCCCTGTTCGAAGCACAAATATAAGCCTTTACAAATCAATTGTTTGGCGATTTTCCAAAAAAGCCGGGGGACGCCGTATCCAACTGAATCTTTCAAAATCGGACATAAAAAGGTTGGAACGGCCGGTCTTTTTTCTCGTCATTTGAAGCAAAGTCGTAAGAAGCCCGGCTCTCGGGCGGATCTGAGAGGGAGAACATACAGTAAATGCCGGAGCCTGGATCCGGTTCGTTTGTGGGAAATCAGGGGAGTATAGTATGAGTACGAATTGGCAGGAATTGACCAGCGGTGTAAGCGCCGCCGGCTCAATCAGCACGGCGCCGGCAGCCGGTGGTGGAACTATCAAAGTCGCCGGAATTCAGATTTCGATCGGACAGGAGACCGCATCTTTTACTTTCACGGCCAGCGGCTCGTCCGCGGTCAACGTGTTGCAAATGTTTGCTGCGTCATCAAACGGCGTCAGCGCAGCGATTGCAATTACCCGGATTGACTATCCGAACAGTGAAGCGAACATCTATTACAGCATCGGTTCGACCGGCAATCAGCCCGCCAGTTGGACGCTGGGAACGATCGATCTGGAGAACAGTTAACGTCCTCTTGTCAGTGAGCACGGACATGGCGCGAGTCCGTGCTCACTGGCAAAGAGTTGAAATCACCACAGGCCAGGAACGCGCCGCGGGTTCAACTTCTTTGACATAAAAACTCGACATGCCGCCGGATTCCGCCGGTACGGCATGCAAGCAGAACCAATACAGTGTTGCGGGTGCGGCCTTTCGCAAAGAAGGACATGAAGCGAAGGAGCCATCGGCACTCGATTTCCACAGGCCGGTTCGGGCGTCATTCGTCGCGTGCTTTGGAGCACTCCCCTACTATTGGCGCCGCTCGATTCGCGTTGAAGGCCGCGGATTGAGGAACGGAAGGCTCTGACTGGAAACCCGGGAATCGATTTGTGCGGAGGCCGAATCCGCACACTGTAGTTAATGTGTAATCAGGTACGACGCCGTACCCGGCTTTCGGTGCACGAGGCCGGATCGGCAAGTACAAGGGCGGGCATATGTGTGTGATATGCCGGCCTCGAAGTCCGCCGCTTGGAATCGAAACAACAGAAGCCCCAAATCAGCAATTTGCGTTGCGATTTGGGGCTTCTGTGTTTGTGGATCCGATGAGATTCGAACTCACGACCTCTAGAGTGCGATTCTAGCGCTCTCCCAACTGAGCTACGGACCCGTTGTAAACCGCAAATTTACCACTTTCAGCTTTAGCCCGCAAACTCTCACGGTTTCAGCGGCAGAATTTCCAGCTCCACCGCGGCCGTTACGTGCGGAATGCGGCGGCGCGCCTCCGTCAGATGCTGCAATGCGTCGCGGTAGCGCGTGCTGAAATGCGTCAGTACCAGCTGTTTGACGCCGGCGCGTTCGGCAATTTCGGCTGCCGCCGCCGCCGTCATGTGGCGCGTGTGCGCCGCCCGCTCGGCGTATTTGGCGGTGAATGTCGCCTCGCAGACAAACACGTCGGCGTCGCGCGCTAACTCTGCGAGCGCCTCACACGGCGCCGTGTCGCCGCTGTACGCAAAAATTGTCGGCGGGTGCGGGGCCAGCAAAAAATCCTCAAGGAAAATGTCGGAGCCGTCGGCAAGCGTCAGGCGTCCCTCACGCCGCAAACGACCAACCTGCACGCCTTCATCCACGCCGCGCGCCTCCAGCGCCTCGATGTCGATGCGCGGCTGTGAATCCGTGACGCAGCGGAAAGCAAAAGCCGGAACGCGATGGTCGACCGGAGCCGCGAATACGTGCATGTCGCCCGAGCTGAAGACCTCTACGGGAGAGGCGGCCGCGCCGGCGGACGGACAATCGATGCATTCGAGTTCAAACTCCAGGCTGACGCCCAGCGTTGTGAGCGAGTCGCGCAGCCAGATGTTGACTTCGGGCGGGGCCACGATAGTCAGCGGTTCGCTGCGGCGGTCGCTGGAAAAGGCGGCTACGAGGCCGAGTAAACCCAGACAGTGATCGGCGTGGCGATGCGTGATAAACACGGCCGACACCGCACCGCGACGGATGGACGCGCGCTGCATCTGCAGAACGCTGCCCTCGCCACAGTCGAACAGCAGCACCTCGCCGGGAGCAATAAGTGCCACGGCTGCCGGATGACGATTGTTGTAGGGGGCCGCACCGGCCCGGTTGCCCAGAACGCAGTAATTCATAGTGTTTGAATGTGAAACGATATTTGGCGGGAATTCGTGCAGCACCGCACCTATCCGCGCATCGTGCCGCCCGGCCGTAAAAAACGCTATTTTTACAAAAATACAGCTCTGTGTTCCGGCCAGGACGGAACGCCTGCGTGCATTTCAGCATAATCGCAATAAGCCAATTTCATGTCCGACCAACAAACCGGATCACTCGATTTCAGCCGCATCGGGCTGGCAGCCGGCGCGGCCGCCTTTATCATCATGTTGTTTGTGCCCGCGCCGGCGGGACTGGAGAGCGAGGCCTGGCGCACCGCGGCCGTCGCTCTGCTGATGGCCGTGTGGTGGATGACGGAGGCGCTGCCGATCCCGGCTACCTCGCTGCTGCCCATCGTACTTTTTCCACTGCTGGGAATCGGCGACATCAAGTCGGCCGCAGCGCCCTACGCGCACGACCTGATTTTCCTGTTCATGGGCGGTTTTTTACTGGCGCTGGCCATGGAACGCTGGAACCTGCACCGGCGCACGGCGCTGCTGATCATGAGCGCGGTGGGCTCCAAACCGACGGCCCTGATCGGCGGCGTGATGCTGGCGTCGGCCCTGCTCAGTATGTGGGTCAGTAATACGGCCACGGCCCTGATGCTGACGCCGATCGCCGTTTCGCTCTTGGCGGGCGTCGGCGGCGCAATGGAAGCGAAGGCGCGGCTGCAGTTCGGCGCTGCGTTGATGCTGGCGGTGGCTTACGGCGCAAATATCGGTGGTATCGCAACTCCGATCGGTACGCCGCCCAACGGCGTCCTGGTCGGTTTCCTGCAAAACACGTACGATATCCAGATCGGATTTGCGCAGTGGATGCTCTTCGGCGTGCCGCTGGTGCTCGTCGCCCTCCCACTCGCTTTCCTGATGTTGACGCGCGTCATCTGGCGCATCGACGGCGAAGGCGCAGCCGACGGCGGCGGCATCATTGAACGCGAACTCGAAAATCTGGGCCCGTTTAACATCCGCGAAGCTTTTGTGACGGCCGTCTTCGGTTTAACCGCCCTCGGCTGGATTCTGAGACCGGAAGTGTTGCAGGACCTGGCCGACAATTTCGGTGCACAGCTGAGCGATGCGGGAATTGCGGTGACGGCGGGTGTGGCGCTGTTTATCATTCCCGCGCCCGGCCGCAAAGGCACCGCGCTGATGAACTGGGAATGGGCGGTGAAACTGCCCTGGGGCATTCTGCTGCTTTTCGGCGGCGGTTTAAGTCTGGCGGCGGCCATCAAGGAGACCGGCCTGGCCGACTGGATCGGCGCGGGACTCTACGGCGTGGCCGAACTGCCGGTGATTGTCCTGATCCTGATCGTGGCTGTTTTACTGGTCTTTTTAACGGAAATTACGAGCAACACGGCCACGACAAACGCCCTGGTGCCGATTACCGCCGCACTGGCCGTCTCGGCCGGTCAGGAACCTACAATGCTGGCGGCCTGTGCCGCCCTGGGTGCAAGTTGTGCGTTCATGCTGCCGGTGGCGACGCCGCCGAATGCAGTAGTCTACGGCAGCGGCGAGGTCTCAATGGCGCAGATGATCCGCGCGGGCCTCTACATTAACTTTTTGATGATCGCGGTGATCGTGGTGTTTGTGTACTTTTTGCTTCCGGCGGTGCTGTAATCTGTTTTGTTTAACAGCCTGCCACTCCGGCTGTTCACAGCGCTGCGTTTGGGGCTCGGAGACTTCACTTGTCGCTTGAGGGCTTGAGCGCTTCGCCGCTGTGCGGCTTGCTTCTTCTTTTTGTTAACCGACGCATGTACTGTGCGGCGGCATTGCGGCTGTTGGACGCAGTTGTGCGGGACGGACTGAAGGACTTGAGACTTCAGACCCGGCGATTAACAAAAGAGTCAAAAGAGCCTGAGATGCGAATGCAATGAAGCAGCTCAAAGCGATCATGCCCGCCGGAGGTTCAGACAATAAAAAACGCCGCCCCGCAAAGATCGGGACGGCGTTGATATGTTAAACAACAGCGCGGCGGCTGTTATTTGGCAAATGATGTGCTGCGGTATTCGCGTACAATCGTAACGCGAATCTGCCCCGGATACTCGAGTTCGTTTTCAACGCGGGAAGCGATATCGTTGGCCAGCTGATCCGCCAGCAGGTCGTCGACGCGCTCCGGTTCAACAATGACGCGGATTTCGCGACCGGCCTGAATAGCGTATGTTTTATTAACGCCTTCAAAACTGCCGGCAATCGACTCGAGTTTTTCGAGGCGTTTAATATAGTTTTCGAGCGACTCGCGCCGCGCGCCGGGCCGTGCACCGCTGATGCCGTCGCAGGCCTGCACAATGGCGGCAATGGGCGATTCCATTTCGATATCCTCGTGGTGCGCGCCGATGGCGTTGGCCACGATGGGATGTTCCTTGTAGCGCTTGGCCAGCTCGTACCCCAGCAGAGCGTGCGGGCCCTCGATGTTGCGATCGACGCATTTGCCGACGTCGTGCAGCAGGCCGGCGCGTTTGGCCAGACGCGGATCAAAACCGAGCTCCACAGCCATGATGCCGCAGAGATACGCCACTTCAATCGAGTGATGCAGCAGGTTCTGTCCGTAGCTGGAGCGGTACTTCATTTTACCGACAAGGCGCACCAGCTCGGGATGCACGTTGTGGATGTTTAACTCCAGCAACGCGTTTTCACCTTCCTGGCGAATTTCCTCTTCGAGTTCCTTTTCGGTTTTGTTAACCAGTTCCTCGATACGCGAGGGGTGAATGCGGCCGTCCGACATGAGGCGTTCGAGCGCAATTTTAGCGACCTGACGACGAAAGGGATCAAAACCGGAAATGATAACGGCTTCGGGCGTGTCGTCGATGATCAGGTCAACGCCGGTAGCTGCCTCAAAGGCGCGGATATTGCGACCTTCGCGGCCGATAATGCGGCCTTTCATGTCCTCGCTGGCCAGGTTGACGACGGAGACGGTCGTCTCGATGGCGTGATCGGAGGCTGTGCGCTGGATGGCCTGGACAACGACCTTCTGGGCTTCGCGTTTGGCTTTGAGTTTGGCTTCGTCGCGAATTTCCTTGATGAGGTGAGCCGCGGCGGCTTTGGCCTCATTTTCGAGGTTTTCCATCAGGTACTTGAGCGCATCTTCGCGGGACATGCCGGTGATGCGTTCGAGGCGCGTATTCTGCTCCTCGACGAGGGTTTCGACTTCGGCCAGTTTTTTCTCGATTTTCTTGCTTTTCTGACCTACCTCGCGATCGAGCGTCTGGAGCTGTTTTTCCTTACGCGTGACGATCTCGAGCTTTTTGTCGATGTTTTCCTCGCGGTTTTTGATCTGTTTTTCGAGGTTGAGGAGTTTATCGCGCGAGGACTGGGTTTTGTTCTCGAAGTCCTGTTTGCGTTTGTGCCATTCCTCCTTGGCTTCGAGCGTTTTTTCCTTGAGGAGGGCTTTGGCCTCTCCCTGGGCTTCGCTCCGGATGACCTTGGCTTGTGCTTCGGCGTCGACGATTTTGGTTTGCGCGGCTTTACCGGCCACGTAATAACCGACGCCGAATCCGAGGATGAGTCCAAGGATACTGAGTATTATGGGGACGATGTCCATGTTTCACCATGTAGAGGTTATTAATCACGCTCACCGCACAGGTTCGGCGGAGGGGCCGTCCCGAAGTGCCGCACGGGCGTCATGGAGACATGACGGGCGTATGCGGGCGAGCTGCGTATGCGTATTGTAGCCCTTGCAGTACGGACCAGAAAAATTCACGGACAGGTGGAGAGGTGAGCTGGTACGCGGCGTCGGCGCCGCTCAATACGGGTTGAAGGTTGGAAGCGGGGATTGGTAATGTCGGGCGCGGCACCGTTCTGCCGCATAAAAAAATGCCGTATCATGGCCGACAATGAAGCGGAATAACCGCAAAGGTATTTAAGAACCCTACTCAACAATGCGGGTAAACGCCTGCGTATATTTTACGTCCACTGGACCCGAAACGGATCTTCATCCGGAGGATGAATGAGGCCTGTAATTTATACCCAGAGCAGAATTCCCTGGTAGAATCTTTGTCGGTTCTTAAATAACGTCTTCAAGGTCGAACGATACGGCACTTATTTTTCCGAGTCGCCCCTTCAAGAACTTTCGCTAACGTTGTATACGCGAAAATATTTGCGTCCCGTATGTGTATTTGTACAGCACACCACCGCACCTGGGATGCGGAGCGCGTCAGGAGCTCTCTCCGGCGCTCTTGGCCAGGAAATCGCCCATTTGCTCCAACTCACTGGAAAGGTACTCAAGGTCGAACCGGCTTCGCTGTTCGAGCTCGTATCCTTCCTCGGCGATGTTGAGCGCGGTCAACACCGTCAAGGCAGTAGTCGAAGGTTCTTTGATCTTATGGCGCAGGTGCTGGATTTTGACATCCACCTTTTCAGCCAGATGTCGCACTTTCGCTTCGTCGTCCGAGCGCAGCTTGTATTCCTGGCCACCGATTTTCACGTTGACGGATTGCAGCGAACTCATCTAACTCCCCACGTCCTTCCTGTCAAAACCTCGACAAAAATACATATTTGCATGTACCGATTCAACGATAAAGTACAGCGAGTATGAAGCGCGTTCGCGTTTGAACGCTCCAGCCGAAGAAAACCGTGCCGCTCAGTCGTCCTTCAGCAAACTGTCTATGCGCGCCAGGGCATCGCGCACCTTGCGCTCGATAAGGTCGCGTTTCGCGGCCGGAAACACGTCGCCGTCGGCGGCGCTCAGGCGCGCCTGCGCCAACTCCTGCTCGAGTTCTTCAATACGCTCGCGGGACTGCGCCAGGCTTTCCCCGGAGTCGCCGGGATCTTCATCGGCGTCGTGCGAAGTTGTGTTTTCAAGCGCCTTGAGGCGCGTACTCAGCTGATCTACCTGGCGGCGCAGCTGCAGCGCCTGGGCTTCGCGTTCGCGTCGTTCTACGTCGCGCCGCCCGAGATTGTCTTCCAGTTCGGCGATGCGCTGTTTCAGCTCGGAAATCTGCGAGCGCAATTCGTCGGCTTCGGCGTGCGCATCGCGCAGGCCGTCTTCGGCGCGGCTCTTTTCGTCGGCCAGGCGCTCGATTTCGGCGTAAAGCTCGCGATTTTTCTCGCGCCATTCATTTTCGATGGCGCCGGTGGAAAAGAGGTCGGCCTGATAGGGTTCGCGCGACTGACGCAGGCGTTCGCGTTCGATGCTGACTTCGTCGTAGAGGCGGCGCATGCGATCGAGTTCGGCGCGCAGGGCATCGATTTCACTGCGTCCGGCCAGCGGATCGTCGGCGTCGGACTCTCCTTCGGCCTGCGAAGCCGGAGCCTGATCGGCCTGCTTCTGCAATTGCGCCACTGTATTTTCGAGTTCTGCGATGCGATTGCGATACTCGAGTATTTCTTTCTGGCCTGCGTGAATCTGGTTGTTGCGACTGACGAGTTCGGCGCGCAGGAACTCATTGTCTTTGGACGCGGACCTGAATTCTTCGAGCTGGCCTGAGGTTTGTTCGAGCGATTGTTTGTCGCTTTCGACTTGATGTTTGAGGGCCTGGTGTTCGGTTTTGAGTTCGGCGAGTTCGGCCGCGAGCTGGACGCGTTCGGCTTCGATGCTGTCGAGCAGCTCGGAGGTTTCGCGTTGTTCGAGGTCGAGGCGTTGATGTGCGCTTTCGCGGTGCGAGAGCCCGCTTTCGAGTTCTTCAACGCGGGCCTGGAGACTCACATTGTCGTCGCGCAGGGTAACGATCAACTCTCCGGCGCGGCGGATATGCGTCCAGAGTTTGTTGACGGCGTTTTCTATCGCCGGGCTGGGCTTGCGCTGTTTATCCGGGGTCGCGGGAACATCCATGCGTGCAAGGACATCAATTGATTAAGAAATCACCTGCAATGAATCAGGCCAACTGCTAGATACGAAATAGTTTACGTTTTTTCAATTCATGCAGACTACAGGCTGCAAGATACGACAAAAAACCATTGGCACGCACGGAGTTATGAAAAGGCGGGGCATTTGAAGTCTCCTGAATTCGATCGGTGAACACCAGCCTGGAATCAGAGAGAATCAGCAGAAGAATAGACAGTGGTTGGGCGGGTGTCGGCAGCAAAGCAGCCGCGGGTACAAAAATTGCCGAGTCGGTGGGAGTGGATTGTAGACAGAAACCAGGGAGAAATCGAACATCCGACTCGCTTGAAAGACGGCAGAAATTGAGCCAACAATGGAGTTGATCTACCACAGGAGTTGAGCCACGGCAGGAATTAAGCCAACGCAGCACTTGAGCCGCTACAGGAATTGATCCTGGGTGGGTTTTAAACAGAATGCAAGCAAACACGGTTTGAGGAAAGGCGAACGTTCGTCGGCGTAAGTCTCGTCGTTGAGCGGCGAGCAGTGGCGTTTGGAGTCTGTGGGGGACCTTTGAGCTGGTGAAGAAAAAGTTCTGGCCAGGTGCTGTCAGGCACAGCACAGTTTGAGGATTAACGAACGATCGTCGGCGTAAGTCTCGTCGTTGAGCGGCGAGCAGTGGCGTTTGGAGTCTGTGGGGGACCTTTGAGCTGGTGAAGGAAAAGTTCTGGCCAGGTGTTGTCAGGTTTGGATCCCGAAGCAGGCTGGGCAACCGTAAGGCGTTGATTTTATTGAAGTTGAGGCGAAGCAGGAGTGAGGAGGTCTGGGAGCGGACGCACTTCCCGCTAGATCCGGGGCCCGCCCCGCCGCCACCACGGGAAGCTCCACCGCGTTCCAACGCACTCCTCCCTCCCTGCATCAGTGCAAGTTTTCTTGAGTAAGCCGGTCGCGGATTTCACGCGCCGCATGCTGCGCGCTCGTCAACGGCAAGCTTAATCACCCTGCAAACCACATTCCACCGTAAAAAACTGAACGTAGCTCAAAACACTGGTGACCGGGCCATAAAGCTGTATAAACGGAAACGCCCGGACATGCCGGGCGTCGCTGTTTGAATCTGATCTGCACAGAAGTTGCGCGTGCTTTCAGCGCAGCTCCCCGCCGAGTTGTTTTTGCACCGAAGCCACAATCTTGTCGATGCGTTTGTTGACGTCGGCATCCTTCAGCGTGCGGTCGATCGCATTAAAACGCAGCGCAAACGCCACGCTCTTTTTGCCTTCGCCCAGCGACTCGCCCTCAAACACGTCAAAGACCTGCGCCTCCTGCAGGATCGGTGCGCCGCCGCGTTCAATCTGCGCCAAAATGTCGCCCGCCGCGACAGATTTGTCAACCACAAACGCCAGGTCGCGTTTAACAACCGGGAAAGGTGAAATTCCTTCCAGCACGCCGTCGCGACGATCAAGTTGTTCAAGTGCGCTGAAATCGAGCACACAAACAAATACATCCTGTTCAATGTTAAACTGTCCGGCAACGGCCGAGGAAATTCGACCGGCATGTCCCACAACGTTTTTGCGTTGGTAAATCTGCACACAGTCGCCGCCGAACCAGGGCGCCGCTTCTTCTGCCGCCTTAACACGAAGTTTAACAAAAGCAAATCGCTCGATTAACGCTTCGGCGACGCCTTTGATGTCAAAGAAATCGACATCGCGCGTTTTTTCATTCCAGCTGTCGACGGCGGTTCCGCTCAACGCGATTACCAGCTCGCGTCCTTCGCGAATCCCACTGATAAACTCATCGGCGTGCTCGTCGCGATTAAACACTTTGCCGATTTCGTAAACGCGAACGGCGTCGGCGTCAAAGCGCAGGTTGCGCTCAACAACGCGGAGCACCGAGGGCAACACGCTGGGACGCATGATCGATAGTTCTTCGCCGAGCGGATTGGCCAGCTCAATCAGTGAATCCCCGCTTAACGCCGCAGCTGTTTTATCGATTTGGTTGGGCGTTGAGATCTCGGAAAACCCGAGGCTGCGCAGCCAGGCGCCTACTTCTTCGCGCATCGGATTCGGCCGCAGATGCGCCGGCACGCGACCGCTTTCCAGCGGCAAACCGGAAACAGCGGCTTCCTGAATTGTCTCATAGCCGTGCAGACGCGCAATCTCTTCGATCAGATCGGCTTCCTGCTCAATGTCGACGCGATAACTCGGCACGCGTACTGTAATTGCACCAGCTTCTGCCGCGACAATTTCAAATCCGAGCGCCGCCAGATACTCGCGGGCTTGCTGCGCGCCGACTTCAACGCCGATGATTTCACTTGCGCGTTTAACACGCACCGACACTTCCACAGCCTCCAATGGCCGCGGATACTCGTCTATCACGCCGGCGAGAATACGTCCCCCGCCAAGTTCGGCCATCAATTGAGCAGCGCGATCCAGCGCATAGCGCACATTGTTAACATCCGTCCCTCGCTCAAAACGGTAGGATGCGTCGCTCTGGATTCCAAGTTTTTTTGACGTACGCCGCACGGAAGCGGGCTTAAACCAGGCCGATTCTATAAAGACACTTTTGGTTGTATCGCTAATTTCACTGTTCTGTCCGCCCATCACGCCCGCGATCGCCACGTCGCGCTCGGCGTCGCAAATCATTAACATCTGAGCATCGAGGGTGCGCTCCTTGTCGTCCAGCGTCGTGAATTTCTGTCCGTCGGCAGCCGTTTTGACGATGATTTTACCGCCGTTCAACTCATCCAGGTCAAAGGCGTGCAGCGGATGCCCGCACTCCATTAAAACGTAATTGGTGATGTCGACAATATTATTGCGCGGGCGCAGTCCAACGGCTTCGAGTCGACGTTTCAACCAGTCGGGCGATTCTGCGATTGTGACGTCTTTAACAATTCGACCGGCATAACGCGGGCACAGCTCCGTGTCGCGCAGCTCGATATTAAACTGACCTTTGATCGACTCCGCATCTTCTTGCAGTTTAAGTTCCGGCCGTTTAACAGTTTTACCATAACGAGCGGCGACTTCGCGTGCAATGCCGATATGGGAAAGGCTGTCGGCGCGGTTCGGCGTAATCGAGAGGTCAATTGCTACGTCGTTCGCGCCCAGGTATTCTGCCAGCGGCATACCGATTGTCGGCTCGCCGTCCAGCACCCAAATGCCGTCGTGGTCTTCACCGAGTTCCAGCTCGGACACCGAACAGATCATTCCCTGCGACACGACCCCGCGCAGCTTGCGTTTTTCAATCGTAAAACCGGCACTCGGCACGACCGCGCCTTCGATAGCCACGGCCACGAACTGACCGGCATCGACATTCGGCGCGCCGCAGACGATCGTGCGGTTTTCGGCCTCGCCGACGGTCACGGTACAGACGGACAGCGTATCGGCATCCGGATGTTTGACGCGCTCCAGCACTTTCCCGACAAAAAACTGGTCAAATTTGGCGCCGAGGGGCACAACGTCCTCAACCTCGAAGCCAAGCATAGTAAGGGTTTCGGCCAGTTCCTGCACGGGAACATCTATATCAACGTAGTCTTTGAGCCAATCGAGCGAGATAATCATGACGGCATCCGCGGTAGATCAGGAAAAACGCCCTGCAGTCGGCGCAGGGAAAGCTATAAAAATACGCAAAAGGGGCTGGCGCATCAAAAATAGTTTGCGTGGATGTTAGGAAAGTATTAAGTTGCAGGTCTATACATCGCGGGGTGGAGCAATTGGTAGCTCGTCGGGCTCATAACCCGAAGGTTGCAGGTTCAAGTCCTGTCCCCGCTACAAAGACACAAGATAAACCCCTGTAGGTCAACGACTTGCAGGGGTTTTGTGTATTGGTACATATGTCCGTTGCGGCCGGGAACTCGTCGACAAAATGTGGTCCAGCGGAACGCATCACTCGGAGCAAACTTGTATGGGTCTCCTGACCTTCAGCCTGAATGTCACTCTGGACGGATGCGTCGACCACCAGGAGGGAATTGCCGACGACGAGACGCACGCCTTCTTCACCCGCCTCATGGACGAGGCCGGAGCTATGCTTTGGGGCCGCATCACCTACGAAATGATGGAAAGTTATTGGCCGGCGGTCGCCCGCGGAGACGTGGAAGCCCCGCCTGCGATGCTTGAGTGGGCGCTCAAGCTGGAGAAGAAGCCAAAATACATTGCGTCGTTGACGCGAACGGATTTTCCGTGGACCAACAGTCACCACCTCACCGGCGACCTGCGCTCCAGCGTGCAACAACTCAAGGATGCAACACCGGCCGGAGTGCTCCTAGGCAGCGGCAGATTGGCGACCGAACTGGATCGACTGGATCTGATCGACGAGTACAGGTTTCTTGTTCACCCCAGGATCGCCGGCCACGGTCCGACTCTCTTCCAGAGCGGGCTGGACGGCACACGTCGGCTCGACTTGGTCTCAGCGGAACCGCTCAAAAACGGCGCGGTCGCCATGCACTACCGGCGTTTGCACGACTGAATATGAGAGCAGTTAACGCGTCGGTCTTTCACTTTGCAGCTTGTTCCGAACTTCGTTGCCCGACTTCGCACAATTAACACATTGTCAAACAAGAGAAAAAAGCGAGCCGGAATTCTGCGACGGCGAAGCGATGCTTTGGCTCATCCAATCGGTCACCGGCGTTTTCGAATGCAATCGACAACTTAAACAGAAAATGATGTCGACCATGACCGCTTTGAGCTGACTCACTCCGTTCGCATCTCAGGCTCTTTTGAAGGTTTTGTTTGTCGGCGTTTGAATAGACCTTCAGTGTATTTCGGGTCGATGCATTGGCCGCCGATTCCAAACGAACAGGCGGCTCACGGCACTACAATCGCGCTAAGACATATCACGATACGGAAAAGTGTCGCAACCGGTTAACTGTTAACAGGTTCACCTCACAACGAGAGTGCGGGCAGTTACAAATCCCTCGGGTGTTTCAAGGTGTACAAACAAAACACCGGCAGAAAGAGCGACTGTTTCAATCGCCAGTTGATGCGTCCCTGATGACTGTTGTCCCTGCACCAGCGTCGCCAGTTCCCAGCCGTACAGATCGTGAACAGTTAAACGAACATGGCTTGAATGCGGCAGAGAGTATCGGACTGAGAATTCATTACCAGCTCTGATCGGCACCGGAAACACTTCCAGGGAGACGGCGCTCACCTTAACATTCACAGTCGATTCGTGTTCGATAACTTTAACACCGCTGACAGCTTCACACTCAATAGACGTAATAACATCTTTAGGTCGTTTGGCTCCGTAGTTTTCCGGTGGTATCCCGACAATATCAGGATTGTAGAGTCTGCGAACTCGATCAGCGTCGCACTGAGACATTTTTGTCTCAACCGTATTTGCCGGCAATCCCCAACCATGCATTATTTCATCGGGATGATGTGAATGCCCCAATCCCAAATAGTGACCAAGTTCGTGATGAAAAACGGAACGAAAATCAATGCAATGAAAACCACCACAATCGTAGCTGCCATTTTCGCGTGGAGCGGCAGTCGTCCAGCGGGCATCAGGGAACTCGTCAAAATAGTCTTCGGTATTGTTAAAAACAATTCGACTGGATTGACCTTCAAGTCCTTCGCCACACCAGGTCGTATCGTAGAGCCTGACATACGCTTCATCTGGAGGGTTATCTTTCGTAGCCAAATGGGTCACCGCGACCAAAAAGCGGGCTTCATCTCCTCGCCCAAAATCTGATGCGTCTGTGCCAAAGTGAAATCGGCCTCCCGTTGAAGTCACCTCCCAATCAAAGTGGTTTTCAGTCTGGGCGCGCCAAAGACAACGACAGTCATCACCAATGATTTCAAGCTGGCTTTCATCAAAATTGTAAATCCGGTCTGAGTCCGTCGGCGTTTTATCATTATCAAAATCGTATTGATATAAAACAACCGTGCGATCGCCATTCGGGCCGGGCACTGGCATCCAGTAGGCGGCTCCGTCCTCCAATGGGTTCTCTGTAACGTCCGGGACAAAAGTCTGACAGTCATCGAAGAACCAGTAAGTGTTGTAACAGCTCCAGATTACCTGAATACTGTTCGAAGCACCCCACCCATCAGAGTCATCGGTATCATAAAAGAGCTGCAACTGAGCACCGTGGTACATGACGGTATTATTGTCAGTCTTAATCCAGACGCCATCATCCTGCCTGCCCTGGTCTATGTGATCGGTCAATTCGGGGCCTTTCAATGACATGCGAATAGTGACCAGAAGCACTCGCTCTCCCGCCGGAATCTCTGTATATGGTGCATTAAACTTTAACACATTCAAACGAAACCATGCCGGATCGGGAAAGGTATTGTCCGTGACCGTCACGAGATAGGCATCATCGAGAACGTCGTCATTCACGACTTCCAGAACAGGGTCTTTCAGGGCCTCTTTGTTGTATTCAATCGCCATGTTAAACGATGAGACTTCCCATCCATGGTCCGTCGTAATGGCGTATATATCGATGTAATATTCTGAGTTTTCAACAAAGTCTGTGTCGGCATAACGTTTCAATTCAAAATGGACACGGTTATCAGCTCTCGCCGTCCCCGCATAAACAATCAGAGCAAGCACTATAGCTGACAGTATCGAAATACGTCGTTTCATGTTATCTATTCCAGATGGTATGTTCAGAATTCAAGTGATATTAACTGCAGCAGTGGTTCTGCACGTTTGACTCGGGTTTAATGCACCCACCAGTGTTTTATCGTTTCGATTTTATCTATCAGCATTTGGTCGAATTCAACTTCGTCGGCCTCGGCGCCCAGACCCCAGAAGTTACCTATATCCTGAACTTTACCGTCGACAATCCGAAATACTCCGCCTGTTTTCTCAAAGGCACTGTGAGGCCATAGAATGACTGATCCTTCATGATAGCTGGTCGTTAAGAAAACGTAAGCCTCTTCTCCCACTTCCGGTACCACAATTTTGCCCAATTGACTTTGCCGTGTTGTATCTCTCGGCTTGTCCCTTGGAATTCGGGATTCTCGCTTAACCGAATATGAACCAGCCGGTCTTCCTGTCACGTGCCCATAAATAAAACACGGCGGCGGGCCGGGATTCACCTGGTCCGTGCCGGGATTGTCAGAGTTGCCGGAACTACCTGTTCCACAATTTTCAGGAACATACATGCCCTTGAATACTCTGACAACTTCACAGGCAACATTGGTCCATGGTTTCGGTGCAAAAGTGCTGTCGATGCCTGACTTAACATCAACAACTCTGACTTTGTAGATGTATTCTGCAAGCAAAAGCATGGTAAAGTCGAGGCCGAGTTGGCTCCGGCGGTTGCGAATAGCGTTTTCGACAGCCCGCTTGCGTTCCACTGGAAAACTCTGGTAGGGATCGGCTACCCCCGGGATGTTTCCCAAGTGCAGGTCGTTGCTTTGACTGATGTAACTCTTCATAAGTAGTGGATCGTAATCGTAGGCTGCATAGTGAAATCGGGCAAGTAAACGCAAAGAATCAAGTGAAACACTCATGCCTCGTCGTGGATCGGGTGCGATTGACGGCGACACCCGTGCCGCCGAATCCATTGCAAGATATGCCACAAAGCAGTCGAGACTCATGTCGCTGCGATACTCAGGAAGTGTAGAAAGCTCAAGTAACGGGACGCTGGCTTCCAGTCGTTGCGTGCCATCACCCTTCCATTGGGCAAGTGAGGCACATGGAATTGTAACGAGAATGGTCAAATAGACCGCGAAGACTTTGATTCTGCTCATAGTATCACCTGGTATTGGTGTAAGAGATATAAAATAGTGAAATATCTCAATGCCACGATGAGTTAAAAGTGGTTATCCATTGAGGTCTGATTCACACAGCCCAAGCAGTGGGACATAGCTGTGTGCTGCGTCAAATCTGAAGTCTAATCTTCAATCCTGCAAGTCATCAGTCATTTACAGTATGACGGTTCCACCGGTAAAAGCCAATCAGACAAAGTATGTTACATTGAAGTTGATACAATCTATGCGGTCTTGCCTATTGGTGAATCGGGAGGTCATTCAAAGTCACTTTTTATTGAAGCTGACGCATTTGGTAAAATTGGCGATTTAAGGATTTAGTACATTCAAACCATCGTCGCTCTGGTTTCACATAGGACGGACCAAAACTCCTTCCTGCTTAATAGCTTGCAACTCTTGTAAGATAAGCGACCAGATATGGTCGTATGGAACGATCTCTTCAAGACTCAGACCGCCTCCATCATGTAAAGCTTTGTATTTCGAGTTGACCAGATGCTCATACAATGACCTGCTTTTGCGCTCAACCGTTTCATAATCGAACTCGTAGTTCACCAGCATGGCCAGCATGGATACCAGGCTATCCGTCCGTGAAAACTGCCCATTTTCGTCTTCTGGACGGAGGTAGCGGTACAGCACATTCCGTAGAGCCTTGACCCGGGACTCCGTCAACTCGAATTGCCGCTCCTGAAGATAGTGAACCACCTGAAAAATGAGAATGGCCACATACATTCCGACTTTGTCTTTCCTGGTGTTTGAAAGCTCTTCAATAGTAAAGTTAAGCTGAAAAGTCTGGCCGCGAACGGTTGTCGTGGAGGGTAAAATGGCCTCGTCTTTTACAAACAAACGGAGATATGACTCGAATATAGACCAGACCTCTTGACGCAATTCAGAATCACGAAACCGTTTAACCTTCAGCCCTCGCTTAAACAACTCCGACGCTTTGATGTATTCCTGTTGATGGAGGCATATTAACAAGTAGACTTCCGTCACCGCAAACCAATTGCCTGTACCAACTTCTTCATTTTCGATGGCTTTGCGGGTTCGATCGGCCGCATCCGAAAGTTCCCCGGCAAAAAGGTGACAACGAGCCATAAAATGGTTCACGAGGACTCGCTGAGCTGGGAAATCAAATTGGGGGTAAGTGTCAAGAAAGTCCAGGTACTCCCTATACGACTCCTGGGCCTTGGCGAATTCACCCAGATACCGGTATATGTCGCCGGCACTCCACATATAGTGATATTGGAGTGTTCTGGTACCATATTGCGCCAGATCATTTTTCACTCTCTCCAGACCGCTTTTGAGCTGGTTGACCTCCCGAATAGTCGGCATCATCTGCGTCGCCATCAGATTGACCATATCGGTACTAACATTCAGGGCATGTCGCTCAGCCTGAAGAATTTTCTGCAACTCCACGACACGATCGCGATACCGGACAAATTCTTCTCGCGTTCCAATTCGGCTGCACAAGTTTCGCATCAACTCATTGCATCGAAGCTGCACGTCAGTAAGATGGAATTCTTCCGCCGTTTTCATGGTGCGAGACACTAAAAATTTCAGTGAAGTATATGCCTGAAACGTTTCCATTGTCTCGGCTGCAAACAACTCACGCTTGGCTTTATACAGGTTGATGGCAAACTGACTGTATTTGCCTGGATTGAGATTGAGGAAGAAAAGCAGGCTGGTCAGTTTGTTTATCAGTATATACTTCAGTTGTCGGAAGGCTTTGCGCCCTTGCGGAGAATCAGGATACAGCCCCCTAGCCGCCTCCTCGTCATTTTGATATGCTCCGCTAAAGTATCCTTTCAGGAGCTTTGTCGACAGGTTGTCTGCATCTAATATCATCCTGGTAGCCGGGTCTCTGCGAGAAGTAAGCTTCCTTATGAGATGATACAATTCCAGGATGACGTCCATAAACTCCTCGAATTCAGGTTGTTTTCGACACTTTCAAGAGTTTTTCTCGCATCTACCGGTGATTTTGAATATGACGCCGTCTTCAAAATGTGTATGACTGATGAGCGCGTCATTCGTAAACTCCTGCCTGTATTGGCAAGTTTTTGGTTTGTGGCACATGCAACGGGAGATTGTTATGATTGAGAATGCATTACTCTGCATCTTGCTTTACCTCATGGCCATTGTCAGCCCCGGACAGTACACGGTGTCGCAAATCGAAGCACTGGAGAATCAGCATGAAATTGCTATACAGGCTATACACTCAGATCCGCCGCTGGAACAAGCAATAGTTATAGAATACTCTCCCGAAGTCGAGTTCATCGGGATCATTGATGGTCATGTTGTGAACTGAGATCAGGATCATTGTCCGTGTGGTTACGGCAGTGACTCACACGCGGACGTCCCCTGAATTCTTTGAATTCAAAAGATACTTGATATGTAAGATATCTGCAAGAAGCTTGTACGTTCGAAAGCCGAGCCCAGATACATTACCATAACTGACGGTATGTAGATCAAACGCTACTGTACATCGTCTTCATCCCGCCGGCGTCGCTGTATGCGAACCAGATCAAGTGAACCATATCTCCGGCAGTCTTTGCAATAATACTTCTGTTGTCCTTGAACAGTCGTGCCATTGTAGACTATGTTATATGATCCGCATTTTGGGCATTTCCGCCGTTTTCGGTGTGATTCTGCGGGTGTCAAATTTCAGGCTCCGGGTTGCTTGATTATTTAACAACTGGCTTTTGAGTGCATACTTTACACATGCTTCGTGCTATTCGCCTGACGCTCTACATCTACAAAGCTCTGACGCCGTTTTACAACTTCGTACATCCTGGCAATTGTATCTCTGAGTGCAAATGGTTGATGAAAGTCATCCTGAATCGTCAGCTTCCATCCGTAGTCCAATTCACCGTCCTGATGAAGTCGGGATTTTAACTCGGTCAGGGCGGCTACGTTGTGAATACTTGCATTTGTAGCGGTAGCAACTGAGTTTCTGATATTTAAGAACTCCTGGTAATAGGCACATGCCCTTTGTTCCGCCGGTGAAAGAAGCCTGAAATTGTCAGGCTGATTAAGCAGTTCCAAAAACAGGAAGGCACAATCATGAGGATAGTTGTTGGCCAGTACAATCATGCTCAAGCGTTCGTTGATCGCCTGAGTGACCGTTTCATCCTTGAGCCATCTGGTATAATTGATTTCCATTGTTTTCTTCCACGCACCATGTCTTCATCAAATGAATGGATGACAAGACTCCCCCCTTGCCGCTGCTGAAATTGCGCCGGGAAAGTATGGTGATATATCCATGTCTTCAAACCATCAGTCACAGAAAGACTGACGCTCTACCATATCCCAGCCCCGGCTATCGAGTCAAAATCAGGCACAAAGCCTGCGGCATATAAATATTGAAGCTGACGCAAGAACGGACAAAGTGGTTAACACCGACTTCGGCTAGAGACTCTACTCTTTTTCCTGACCAGATTGTCGTAGCGCATCTTGGTTATAGAGATGACGGAATTCTTGTTGTTGCTTGATTAACTCCAAGCGTCTTTCCAAAGCCTGGTCTGCTCCATTCGAACCCACTGTTTCGGATAAGAACCTTCCCAAACACAACTGCACGTGTTAAGCACACCACCTTGCACTCCTACATCGCCGGTTCATCCTCCCGGCACCGTGAATTCACCTCAACTGATACAATCAAGCAACTGAAGAAGCCGGAAAATACTGCCGTGCGATTTTCGACTATCATCACTTGTTTCCGACGCTTGTGAATTGGAGACTACACACTACGCAACAACTCCCAACTTCCCGAGCAAAGACAAACAAGAGAAAAAAGCAAGCCGGAGTTTGCGACGGCGAAGCGATGTATTTCCTGATCAGCCGGCAACAGTGGTTTTTCAATACCGCAGGGAACTTGAACAGTCAACTGAATTTACCCTGACCGCTTTGAGCTGACTCACTCCGTTCGCATCTCAGGCTCTTTTGAAGGTTTTGTTTGTCGGCGTTTGAGATGTACTTTTGTTTTTGAATTCGGGGATTCCCTGGTCGACCAGGCACAATCGCGATTCACGAGCGCTTCCCATGGGTGAAACAATTACGCTGGCCAACCTGCACACTTTCTCAGTGCCACTGTCGCAGCATCCGCTAAATTGGATGTTTAATAGTGGCGACTCAACGCTTTCCGCAGAATTCTGCGATCAGATCACTCCATTGACGGCAAATGCGGCCCGATTTCTCTGGAATTTCAAGAGCCCTGAAGAATATGTCGGCACTTTCGAAGAAATGGGAAGGTATTTCAAAGAACACGCCCGGTTCACACGCAAATGCGACGACAACCAGAAACTCAAAAAGTGGTTATACGAACGCGGCATACCTTTTAGCCGCAAAGTATACTGGCCGACTCAGCCGGACGTTGCTTTTGTGTTAAGCTGGAAAATGGTGATCAAATTCTCAGCCACATTGTTCCACGGCAACGACGAGGTGATCTGGGACAAATCGTTGAACTGGGTTTTAGTCTACGACCACAATGACGAGTTTTACTTCGGCAAGAATCCGAAATACAAGGCTGCGGCGATCATTGCCCCGCCAGGCGCAGAGCCGGAAACTGGTCAATCAATCAAAACTTCGTAAAATGGGCCCTTGCTGATAGTTCTGCATAAACTCAATTAATTTATCGGCTTTGATGAATTGATTGATCAGAGCCATCCAACCCTGTACAATCGAGAGCTCACTCAACAAAGCACAAACGAACAATCAATTCGTGTATCAGCTTAACAACATCATGCCAAACTACATCGACGGATTCATCCTTCCGATCCCGCGCATTCATCTGGATGAATACAAACGCGCGGCAGAACAAGTAGCCGACATCTGGAAAGAATACGGCGCACTGGCCTACTTCGAATATGTCGGGGAAGACTTGACACTGGAAGGCACGCGGTCCTTTGTTGAAGTCGTTAACTTAAAAAAAGACGAAGCAGTTGTGTTTGGTTGGGTTGTGTTTCCATCGAAGGAAATCCGCGACTCGGCGAACAAACAAGTCCCCAACGACCCGAGAATTGCTGAACTGGTTGGTCCTTTAACAGTTCCTGACAGATTAATATTCGATGCCGGGCGGATGGTCTATGGAGGTTTTCAGGCGCTGATTCGGTCGGACGGCGGCGAAGCCGCGTAGACTGCGAACGCGAATCTCGAGCATCATCACAAGCTTCCGGCGCTAGTGAATTGCAGGCTTCACACCATGGAACAACTCCCAACTCCTCGTTCGATGACGAGCAAGAGAAAAAAGCAAGCCGGAGTTTGCGACGGCGAAGCGATGTATTTCCTGATCAGCCGGCAACAGTGGTTTTTCAATACGCCAGGGAACTTAAACAGTCAACCGTGTTTCCCCAGACCGCTTTGAGCTGCTTCGCGAAGCTCGCATCTCAGGCTTTTTTGAGGTTTTGTTTGGCATCGGGATAGAGATCCAACGTTATCGAAAATTGTTGAGAGTATTTCAATTCGATGTGCTGCACACCACCTACTCGGTTCGCAAGAATCGCCCGGCAACATACATTGCATTTTGCGCTTGCCCACCATAGGCCGATTTGCCTAAGTTTGTGGTGAACAAACACGGGCTGCGGCCCATCTGCGAACCCCATTCATACCGAAGTACAATGATTATCGACTCTCTCGGAAATGAAGAATCGCTCTACGGTCTTAACCCGCGATTCAAGACTGCATTCGATTTTGCCCGCTCAAACGACCTGGCGGCGCTGGAAGCCGGACGTCATGAGGTGGACGGCGATGACGTGTATCTCGTGATAGCCGAGGAGGAAGCCAGGCCGGGACACAGCAACAAACTGGAAGCACACCGGGCCTACATTGACATACAGATGACGCTGAGCGGCTCGTTCACCATCGGCTGGAAAGCGCTGGAAGGCTGCAGCGACCTGAACACGCCGTACCAGGAAGAACAGGACTTCCTGCTGTACAATGACGAGGCGGATTTTACCGTGACGCTGCAACCCGGCACCTTTGCCGTGCTCTTTCCGGGCGATGCCCACGCCCCGCAGCCGCCCGCCGTATCCGTGAAAAAAGCAGTTTTCAAGGTTGCTGTTTAACAGTTGCGCATCCTGCTGAAGCAAAAGTACAAGCCTGTATCTTTCAACGGAATTGCCGCGCTGCACTTGCACAGACTCGGTTTTTCTACCGCGGGACTGTTGGTGGCGCTATCATGAACATATCGCGGCGAACACCTGCGAAATTGAGGTTTTGACTTCATCGAAGGAGAACCTCTTGCTTGTCGATGGTCTTTGTGCGGTAGACACGCTTGATTGATTGCATCAGCCTGTTCAGGCAGGAATTCAATTCCGGGCGGCCGACCCAGGAGCGTTTGGCCCGCTGTTTATCTGCTTGGTCGGCCCGGATGGCGTGGCAACAACAAACCGCTTAAAGTCGTTTGCTCCATTCCATTCGGCGCAAAGTTCAGTGTTACTTTGCCCGCATGGATTCAAGTCTCCGGTGGTCTGGCCTGTTGTACCACGACGCGACAGTCGCTATCAACAGGATTGTTGCCGGAAGCGTTTCAACGATTGATTGTCCGGCGGCCAAATGCGAAGCGATGGCGCCCGTCAGAACAAAAACGAAGCCGGCATAAGCCCACTCTTTCAAAAGCTGGAACTTTGGAAGAAGAACGACCAGAACACCCAGAATTTTCCAGGTCCCAATAATTGAAAGCATGTAGAGCGGGTATCCCAATTGATCTCCGACAATTTCTACGTAACCTCCGATTTGCAGAAGTTGTTGAATGCCGCCCGCAAACATTCCTATGGCTAAAAACGATGTACTCGCCCAATAGAGGCCTTTTCGAATTTTCTGCATTTAGTTTCCCCGGTGCATGTTAAAAGTTGCCTGTAAGCGGTTGTGTGCTGCGTCGAGTCCAGCTGCAAACGGAAATTCCAGTTGCCTGTTTCTGTCTTGCACAGATTTAAACACGATCTGAATGCGAAGCCTGCTTGTCTTTGAGCTTAATGCCTCGAACTCGAGGAATTCCAATTGCGCGGAGAAACCTGCCGCAAACATTTCAAAGGTTCGGACTATTGTCTGGTTTGTTAACAACTCATGAATGACGCCATGGGCCTTGAACAATACATTCCCTTGCTCATCTGAAGTTTCAAAGACATAGTGTCCATGCCTTCGGCTGTCCATTTCCACAACTGTAGTACCCATCCATTGTTCGACCAGATCGGCCTGTGTATAGGCTTTGAACAGAAGTTCGACCGGAAGCTCAAAGTCGCGCACAATGTTAATATCACTTCGATGTTTTTCGGCCTTCACTATCGTTTTCATTGTCATCGTCTCGAGAGTGTGATTGATGCCTGTTCATTACTGTTTCCAGTGTGTTAAACCGATCTTCCCACAACTGGCGGAAGGGCTCGAGGAATTCTGCAATTTCTTTAAACTCGTACGGGTTGACGTAGTAGTAAACTTCTCTTCCGACTCGTTCCTGCCCGAGCAAATCACATTCCGTGAGAACCCGCAGATGTTTTGAGATTGTTGGTCGTGCAGATTCAAAATTATCAGCAATTGCACCAGCCGTCATCGTTTGCGAGGCAAGCAATAACAGAATTGCTCGTCGCGTCGGATCGGCGATTGCCTGAAATATATCGCGTCGTTTTTTCATTGTGTAGTTATTTGGCTACGAATATATGCGTAACCAAATAGCTACGCAAATGTTTATCGAAAGTTTTCTCTGATCAGGCGTCGCATCGGCAAAATACGAGGCGCTGAACCGTTTCGTGAAAAGGCAAGCTCATCCTGCCTCAGTCAACTCAAAAATGCAGCAAACCGGCGGCGGCATCGACTCGGATCACAGAGGAACTGCTTTGGCGCGCCGTCGGGCAATCGCTACGAGCCAGGAGTTGCGCCCGCACCCTCTCACTTCCGAGCGCTTTGAGCTCCTTCAGAATTTCGTGCATTTTTGTAACAGCCTCATTGCTGTCCGTACTCAGACGGAGTAGATGTGCATTCGTCAACGCTTCGCGCCGTCACAAATTTGACACATTTAACTTAAACTTTCAAGTTGAGTCCGGCACGTTATTCTGAACCGCAACGACACGCCAAAATTGTCGCGTCAGGCCTGAATCTCTTTGATCCTGAGACTTGATACCACGGAAAACCCTCCGTCATCTCAATCGATGACGAACTAGAAAAAAGAGCAAGCCGGAGTTCCCGACGGCGAAGCGATGCATTTCCTCATCTTCCCGGCAACAGTGTATTCCAATCGCGACGAGCAACTTAAACAGTCAACGACTCTGCCTTGACCGCTTTGAGCTGCTTCGCTATGCTCGCATCTCAGGCTTTCTTGAGGTTTTGTTTGGCATCGGGATAGATGTCCAAGGCCATCGGGAATTGTTGAGAGTATTTCAATTCGATATATTGCGTTCCCTGATGCAGCCGGCGTTGCGCGCAAACGAGTCCGTCGATTCAACTGCAAGCCAAACGCCTGAAATCCACGTGAAGTCGGAAGCTTGCATCTACAATTAAATCAGTTTGCAACCCGTGATGACCACAATCCTTAAACGTGAATTCAAAACGCCCCTGGGTGTAGTTGAGATGCTGCTACAGTCGGATAAAGCGGACGATGTGCTTACCATCGACGACAAACTGATTAAAACACTCGGGCATGAAATCAGACTGGAGACTATTAAACTGCGCAATGAATGGACGCCGAATATCATGGCGGTCGACACTTCAATCGGCTGGCGCTGGTTTTTAACCAAAAGGAATGGTGCATCGGAACAACTGATTATCTCGTGCAAGCTCACAAATCCGGACCCCGCAACGGAATGGGGGCCCAACCCGGGTGAACATCTGGACAGCGTCGAAATTGAAAACGAAACTCACCACTTGCACATCGGAACAGAAGACGGGGACATAATGCAAGGCAGGGCCAGGCAAAAAGACTGGATGCCCGCCAGATTCGAACGTTTACTCGGCATCAAAACTTTTACTGAGTACTCATTCACAGAGTACATCGACTTTGGGTTCAAGACAACGGTGCCGGAGCTTAACGAGTCGGAACAAATCTATTTTCATTTTCTGCTTGCTACAAACCCAAACAAACCAAGCGACTTTAACCCGAACGAACGCGACTGCTCCACCTGGTTTGCAGTTGACCAGTCGAAGTCTTTCCTGGATCAAAACGCGAACAGTTGATCAACTGTATACTGTGAGAGCCGCACATGAGACTATCGCGCAAAGAAACTGCCAGATAAAAAGCCGCAAATTCGGCGATGTTAAAGGCGGCAGAGTACATTCAAGGGTGACCGAACTCTCCAATGGCATTCGGCCTGTGAACCTGAACTGCGTCATTACAACGGCAAATGGATATTGGAGTGGACTGCAGACAGCATTAAATGATACTACAATGACATTCGTATTCAAATTGACTAACCTGTCAGCACAGACAGCCGGCGCAGGGTCGCCGGTTTGACTCAAGGCAACATCAAATGAAAAATCTGCAAGAGTTTTTAAGCGAGTTCTACGACTCCGGTGAAACCATCCTCAATGACTATGCAGCACATTGGACGGAGTATTCCGCACCAAAAAAGACTGTTCTGACCTCTCCGGGTCAGGTCGAGCGCTACATCTATTTTGTTAAATCGGGAAACCAAAGATCGTACTACCTGAGTAAAGGCAAAGAACACGTGATGTTTTTTGCTTATCATCCGTCTTTTTCCGGGGTGCTGGAATCCTTTTTCACACAAAGCCCCTCGAGATATTTTTTGGAAACGATCAGCGACAGCCATTTTTTGCGTTTGCCTTTTGACGTACATCACCGACTAATCCAACAGCACCGGCCGCTTGAAACACTGTTCAGAAAAATCACTGAACAGCTTTTGCTGGGAGTCGTAGAGCGGCAGCACGAGTTGCTCACGTTCGACGCAAAAACCCGCCTTGCAATCTTTTTGGAACGCAGCCAGCACATGCTCAACAGCATCCCTCACAACCTGCTCGCTTCATATCTGAGAATCGACCCGACAAATTTCAGCAAGTTCATTAACAAAAAGAAGTTGTGAATTCTTGGTTTTTGCCAAGATTCCATGTGGAGCCCGGAGCGATATTTGCAGCAGGAATTCAGTAGCTTTTTGTTCAATGTCAAGTAAATCAAACCATGAAATACGCACTCATTATCTTGCTGGGCCTGACAACGATGAACTTCAACTCGCACACACGTGAGCATGCCGCTTCAGACAATCGCGAGATTGTCGAAGTATTTCTCAACGGATTCAACGACGCTACAAAAATGCAGGAATCACTGGCGCTCCTGGCCGAAGACTATCACTTCAAGAACCCAATGGTGGAGTTGAATTCAAAAGCGGAGTTTATCAGTCTGGCGCGGGAGATTTCGGCTGTGTTAACCGGGGTAGAAGTCATACGCCTTGCCGAAAGCGATGATTGGATCGCGGCTCACTACGTATTTACTTCGTCCATTCCGGCGGTGGAATCAAACGTCGCCACCGAGTGGTTCAGGATTGAGAACGGACTGATTGTGGAATCACATCTGATCTACGATGCTTCAATCTGGCGCAGGATTTACGAAGAGATGCAGAAATAAAGAACAAACTCCCTCACCCAAACCGCACCGACGTCATCGTCAACGAGCCGCCGACGGCCTTGTCGTTAAAGAACTGCGTTTGGTCGTTTTTATCTTTTAAACCCAGCGTATACAGCAATGGCAGGTAGTGCTCCGGCGTGGGGATTGCCAGTTGTCCTTCCCTGCCGAGTTTCTGATAGTTGATTAACATTTCAACATCGCCGCTGCTGATGTGTTGTTTAAACACGTCATTCATCTGCCAGGCCCAGTCAAAACCGTGGTCGAAGCCGCGCTCGGGGTCCATCTTTATCAGACGCAGGTTGTGCACCATGTTGCCGCTGCCGATGATTAACACGCCTTTATTGCGCAGCGACTGCAACTCTTTGGCCAGCTCATAGTGGAAACGCGGCGGTTTGCTGTAGTCGATACTTAACTGCAGCACCGGAATATCGGCGTTCGGGTACATGTGTTTAACAACCGTCCAGGCGCCGTGGTCCAGTCCCCACTCGTGATCCAGCCCGACATCAGTGCTGTTAATCGCGCTTTTAATGTCGCGCGCCGCCGCCGGGTCGCCCTTGGCCGGGTATTGCACGTCGTAGAGCGCCTGCGGGAAGCCGCCGAAATCGTGGATCGTGCGCGGCGCATCCATCGCCGTCACCAGGGTCCCCTTTGTGTACCAGTGCGCCGACACCACAAGCACCAGCCGCGGCTGCGGAACTTTGCGCCCCAGCCCCTGCCACTCGCGCGAAAATTCGTTGTTCTCAATCCCGTTCATCGGCGTTCCATGGCCGATAAACACCACCGGCATGCGCTCAGCCCGCTCGGGCAGTGACGCCAGGATTTTCTTCAGAGGCGAAGCCATAACAACTCCTGCGGCACCGGAAACAAGATATTTAAGAAACTCGAACCTGGTCATCTTTGCAGTACCACCGTTCAGTGTCCGAATCGCACTACTTCAATCCATGGACTGGCATGCTGCCCTAAAATTGTCGCGCCGCCTTCCCGCCTGACTCCTGACCTCTTTGAGCTGCGTCATTGCATTCGCATCTCAGGCTTTTTTGACTTTTTTGTTTGTCATTGGGCGCAAAATTTCGCGGCGCTCTGGGACGCAGCACGCCAGACACGATGACGTCCATGAGTAAAAAGCCAGCCGGAAGCAAGGCAATCGGCGCGGCGGTCAGGAAGCGAGCCCGAAGTAAAGCCGGGCGCTGCAAAAAACGCAACGCATAACCGCCAATGTAGACAGTGAAATCAATGTTCGCCCAGGTGAATCCGGAGTTGATGAAACAGTGAAACCTGAACTGTCGGTCCAAAAAACAAACGCACCGACAGATCGCGCACGACAGGAAATTCAGGCACAGGTCCGCAGAATATTTGCGTACAGCCATTTTTGCATAATTGCTGCCTCCGTAGGAATATTCGCACCGACGTGTTCTACTTCGAATTTCCGTATATTGGCACTCCAAATTCAAAGAAAGCACAGGTCTCCCCCTTCCATACGCTTTCATGGTAGCAATCGGCTTGTTTTGCGCCGTCGGCTCAGAACTTTCCTGAAATTCCGGCACACATTCTTCAGATGAAAAGCATAAAAATGGCAACAAAACACACGGCCAGATTTCACAAAAATGCAACATGTATTTCTCCTGAGCTCCTTCGCATGTTATCATGCCTGGCTTTGTTGCTACTTTCTTTGTCGACCAGGAGTTTTGCGGACGTAAGCAGCTACCGATTCAGCGACTCACAAAAGCCGTACACGACGGTGACACAGGGAACTCTACATGCCGCCGGCACGGACGCAACGCTCGATACAAAAACGCACATTGCACTGGGTTTTGAGTTCCCGATCGGCGGCCAGACGGTAACGGAGGTTTCCGTCGGCAACGATGGCGAGCTGTACTTCCAGGAATCGGGCGCGGCGGGCACTGAAAACTCGATCCGCCTGTGGGCTTACGGCAGCAGACGGGAACGACGGAGCGGCTTCGAACTGCGATCAACGGTTTGGAACAAGGCTCCGAACCGGGTCTTTGTGGTCCAGTGGAAAAACATTGGTGAGAAAAACATTTCCAGAAACGAGAGCGCGAACTTCCAGATCCATTTGCACGAATCCAGCGCTTCCGTATCGGTTCACTATGGAAACATCATTGCCACTTACATCCTGGAGCAAAGAGTCGGCATGGACGCCCCGGACGGCTCATTCAATTTCCGTTCGCTGCCGTTTGGAGGCGGGAGCTGGACTCGAACACGTCGCGGCGTGGATCGCTTGAGCCGCTGCGTACAGTGGGGTAATCAGTTTCCTCCAAAAGGGCTGCTCTTTAACTGGAGCCCCCGGGAACTTGACGCCGCGTTGTCCGATCCGGAATTCCAACAGGCATTTCCACTCGCCGGAACTCACGACATCAACCTTGTTTTTCAGAATACGGGACAACAGACGATCACCACCGCCGGCATACGATGGTGCATTGACAGACAATCGGTTAATCTCCTGACCTGGAATGGTTCACTTGCCGCCGGCGCTTCAACATCCATCACCGCTACAAGTATGAATGTCGCTGTTGGACGCATTCACACATTGACGGCAACGGCGGAGAGCGTCAATTTATCTGCAGATGCATACTCCACCAACAACACGTTTTCATACGACTTTACGGCCGCCCTGCAGGGAACCTATACAGTGGGCACGGGCGGCACGTTCAACTCATTGGCTGTAGCAATCGAACACCTGGCACTGGGTGGAATCGCCGATAATGTCCGCCTGGAATTGCTGCCTGGGAGACACTCAGGACAGCACGTCATCACGGAAATATCGCGGCGATCGACAGTCAATATATTAACAATTGCGTCGCAGACAGTGGATTGCAGAGATGTTACTCTGACGGGCGACACACGTGACGAAGAGTACAACACCGCTATTACGTTGAGAAGCGTTTCCGGCATACATCTGACGCATCTGACGTTTGACATCGACAGTGTTCGGAACAATCGAGCAATTAAACTTGAAGGCAGGTGCGGCGACATCCAGATAAAAGACAACTGTTTCAACGGCCTGCCGAAAAGCTACGACGAACTCGCGCTTGGATACACGCACATAGAAGCAAACCTGGAGTCGCTGAAGGGCAAACTCGAAATCGTCCGAAATGTTTTGTGTGAAGGCAGCGCGGGTATAAGAGTAACGCTGGAAGACCATTCTGACAATCAAAACTCCTCTATCCAGATAGCGAACAATGAATTCACCAATCAAGTGGGTAGAGGCATTTTAGTCAATACACATAACTGTGAACTGAAAATACTTGACAACCACATTGAACTTGACGGCACCGCGACTTCTGCCAGTGCTTTTATCGGCATTTCAATCATCAATACCACAGGTCAGTTTGACATTCTGAAGAATCACATCAATGTGAACAGATCTGAGCAAACAAATATACGCGGCATTTATCTAAACAATTATAGAGGGGACGAACATCACCGGGGCAATATCGTCAACAATGCCATGTCCTTTGGACCGCCTGACAACAATTCTCAGCACAACACCAAACACAATGGAATTGAATTCAGCTCGTGTGAGAATTTGTTTATTGCCCACAACACCATTCACAGCGAAATCGGGCGGTTCTGGGCTTTGCAAAGTTATTCCTCACGCAAGTTTTCAGTCTTAAACAATATCTTCAGCACTTCCACCAACGGCACACCCATACAGCATTCGAGCGTCGGGCCGGATGTTGAGATCGACTACAACGGCTTCTTTACACTTTCACCGCATGACAAAGTACCTGACGACACGTATACAAGGCACTGGATAAACAGGTGGAATCGCACCACGCCTTTCGACCGCAATTCTTTTTTTGCGGACCCGCAGTTTATCAGCGGCGACTCGCTTCGGCCGCGCAACAGCGCGTACAATGCCAGTGCACTTTATCTGGAAGAGGTGTCGGAGGATATCAACGGGAATGCGCGGCATTCCACAAATCGCGATCCAGGTGCTTACGCGTGGGCAGCCGTGCCAAATACCCTGGACGCCGGTCTGACTGAGTTAACGCCGCCCGATACGGGATATGCCGCGGGGCTTCGTCAGGTATCCGTACGGCTCTGCAATCACGGCAGTGAAACCATCACCAGCGCGAACATCCATTGGGCCACCAAACGTTTAAACGGCGTCCAACCATCCATTCCGCTTACCGTCGCAATCTCGAACTTTGTCGGGACGCTCGAGTCTGCGGAGTGCACAACGATCACACTGGAAAATTATCAGACGACTCTCGCAAGCGTCAACCTGCTTTCCGCATCAATTGGAACGATTAACGGTTTGCGCGATGACGTCGGGGCGAACAACATCAGGTCCACTCTGGTGCTGCCGGCCGGAATGTGCGGCGACTATACTATCGGCGGAATAGATCCCTCATTTGAGACAGTCGACGATGCCTTCCTGGCGCTGGAGGACAGCGGAGTTTGTGGACCGGTGCGACTCCTCATGCGTAGCGGTCTATATTTCGGCTCATTCTCTTTGAGAGAAGTACAAGGTACGTCGACCATCAATTCGGTAACTCTACGCTCCGAAAATGGTATTCGCGACTCGGTCGTATTCAGCGGGTTCCCTGCAATCAGATTGTTCAGTTCAGACAACATCCACATTGAAGATGTGACGTTTGGCAGGTCCTGGCATCAGTCAAACGGAATTCTGATTCTGGATTCAGCAGATAACTGCGAGATTCGCCGTTGCGATTTTCACTGCCAGCAAAGGGACTTCAACTTACCGAGGATTTATGGTATCAATGTTGAACCTGTCAACATCAAAGGTCTTCTTGTTAAAGAGTGCCGCTTTTTCAGCGGTCACAACGGCGTCGTTGTAAATCCGGTGTTTCGGTTCGAACAGTTAAGTGACATAAGCATTATTGACAACCAGTTTCTGGGAGTCCGCGATTTCTCTGTCAAAGTTGTCCGGGCTCAAAATGTTGTCGTTAAGGGTAATACGATTGAATCAAGAGAGACTGACAGTTTTGGAACACAACTCCATTGCGAAGAACTGACAGGCACGCTCCGGATTTCAGACAACCGTTTTGTTCGCGATGGCAAGATATCGCACGCGGTTGTGTTAAAACGATGCATCGGAGAGCAGCAGGCACCGGCGCTGTTCACAAACAATATTATTGTCAGTTCAGTTTTCTCCTTTGCCGGATCGATATTGCAATTGTCAGATTGCAACAATTGGGACATTGCCCACAACACAGTCGTCCTGCTCAAGCAAGCCAACTGGTACGAAATTCCCATACGCATTGAGGGAACGAATACTGCGGGCTTTCGGCTTTACAACAACATTGCGGCCAATTACGCGGGCGGCCCCTGTTTATTTCTTTCGCAATCCGAACTGTTAAAGGAATCCGACAATAACTGCCTGTTCAGCAGCGGACAGCACCTGATAAAAAGTGGACTTGCAAGCATGCGCAATTTGAATGAATGGCACTGTGCAAGCGCACTGGATTCACAATCTGTCAGTTACGACCCGGGGCTTTCGGGCAGGTGGAACGGATTGCCTTTGAACATTGCCCTCGCTGACGGTGGACAGCCGTTAGCCATCACGCCAAGGGATATCAATAATCGCCTCCGGGATCCGGAGTCTCCCAGCATCGGCGCGATTGAATTTGAAGCACAGGGAACGGACGCCTCGCTGACAGATTTTTCTCATCCGGTACTTCCTCTTCCCCCCGGTACACATTCCCTTGCCGCGTCAGTATCAAACAATGCCGCCGAGCAGATCACAGCTGCGACTATACACTGGTCCATCAACTCCAGCACACAGCCGACAGTTTCATGGTCCGGCTTGCTGGCATCCGGTCAAAGTGTTAACATTACCCTGAGCGACATCACGATTTCGACCGGTGTCCCGGTGTTGTTATCGGCACGAGTCGAAGTAGCTGACGACATCTATTCAAGCAACAACACCTTGAACAACTTCGATTTTGGCCCTGGTTTAAGCGGTTATTATGAAATTGGCGTTTCCGCAGCAGACTTTGCGACTATGGCGGAAGTTGAACAAGCGCTGAGCCATCGCGGCGTAACAGGCGCCTGCATTTTTGCGTTTCAGGACGGCACGCATACAGGCACGCTGAATCTCGACAGTATTCCCGGAAGTTCCAGCACGCACACAATCAGCTTTACCTCCGTGTCGGGTGATCCTTTGAAGTCAAAACTGACAAACTCGAGAACCTCGGACAGCTTCATATTCCGTTTGACAAAAGTTCAACACGTTTCTATCTCCAGTCTGTCTCTCCAGAGCAATAACGGAAATGAATACGGAACTGCGATTTTAATCAGAGAGGAAGTTCATGAAGTAAACGTGGAAGGTTGCAAATTCTTTGGAACTATTGGATCCGACAATCTACCACATTGGAGTAGCTGTATTTTAGTCGATGCAGCAGGAGGATTGGATGGTCTGACCATCAAAGAATGCAGCTTCTACGTAGGTTATGACGCAATCCACTTTGTTGACAACCACCTTCAACAAATGCACCATAATATTGAAGTTTCCGCCTGTGTATTCGAGCGCATGTCGCATCGTATAGCGACACTTTGCAATATTGACGGCTTGTTGTTTCAATCCAACCGATTCGGCCTCCTTTTTGATAAATCGGGGGTAGCAGTCGACAACAGCAGTGCCGTCAGGATTAAGAACAACCAATTCTTTGTGCGAAGTGAATTTCCGATATTCCACATGACCAACGTTTCGGGCGATTCAGATACCGCAACAAGTGTTATAGTCAACAACGACATTGTCACAACGGATAATCCGAATCTCGAATTGATTAAGCTGCAGGATTGTTCACATATCCACGTACTCCACAACTCACTAAGATCGCGCGAATGGTCAAATACTGAACCGGGCCTGCTGTCGATCCAGGGCGGCGAGGGAATGCGGATAGCTAACAATCTGCTCGTTGTGCAAAATCACAGTGAATATCCACAGTACCACAGTGGACCGATAATGTCATTGAGCAGTATGTCTGTTGTCGACCAACTGGATTACAACTGTTACTCCCCGGCAGAATTCAGCTTTGTGCAAATCGGTGAAGAATTGCTGCCATTCACCGAATTTACCGCTCGGGAAAATGTCGAACTTCACGCCGTTCTAAAGACTCCCCACTTTACTTCAAATACTATCAACATTTCTGATGACTCGATCCTCGATCGAGCGGGCACAAGCAACAGTGTCGTGGTGCGGGATTACCACAACAAAATCAGAAATGCCGCTCATCCGGATATTGGCGCTTATGAGTTTACACCGCCATCCGCGTTTCTCCTCGCGACTGATTTGTCCTCGCCTGCAACCCCGTTTACACCCGGCACCTATATACCGCGCATCAGTGTTACAAATAAAGGTGGCAGCACAATAACCAGCGCTTCGATTAACTGGAGCGTCAACGGTACAACAATGGCGACTGTTACCTGGAGTGGAACTCTCGCGGTAAACGAATCAACAGAGATCAACCTGGGTCCGCTGAATCTGCAACCTCTTCAAAGATATGATTACCAGGCCTGGATAGGAAGTGTTAACGGACGAGACATAACAGACCACGAGCGTGCTGACGACACAGTCGGCGTTGCGGAATTTTATACCGCGCTGGGAGGAGAATATACGCTTGGCGGGGACGAGGCCGACTTCACTGATTTCGCGGGTTTAACGCGCATTCTGAACATTGGCGGAGTGTATGCTTCCGTTGAGGTGGCGGTTTCCAATGGTGTCTATGACGAATTTGTCCAATTCCTGGAAATTCCGGGCACAAGCGCCGCGGATTCGGTACTTGTCTTCGCTTCAACTACGGACCCGGCGGACGTCATCATTTCCGGTGACTCCGTTACGATCAACAGGCCCGGCGTTGTAACATTTGACGACTGCAAGTATGTCACTCTTCGCGGCATGACCATCAATGAAGGCCGCCGCTATCCCTACAGTTTGTATGAGTACAGTTCGGCAATTTACCTGGGATCGCGAGCAAAATTCATTGCGATTGACAGTTGCGTCTTCATTGAAAACGAATCAGTACGCTGGAACGAAGATGGCGCAATTGCCAACTTCCCAGCCGGCGGTTTTCCACTGGCAATTACCAACAATACCTTCCTCCGATGGAAGTACGCCTGTAACATTCGAGGAAGTCACAACGACGCCGATTGCGGTGCACTGATATCGAACAACAAACTCATCGGTCAGCGCGAAGGTGGAATCTCGCTGAACTCAGCGCCGGGATCATGCATCAGCAACAACCGGATTCAGATAGGTGGTAGATTTGCGATGGGGGGAATCATTGCCGTTGGTTTCAGCAGCTCCATCGTAGTTTCCGGCAATACGATCTACGGTGATGAAATGACCGGACCGGGTATCTGGATCAGGACCAACGCGGCTTTTCCTGAGTTTCCGCTCCAAATATCCAACAACATGGTTGCAATGACCGGAACCACGGCCTGCTCCGGTATAAAAGTCCAAAGCTCTACCGAGCCCAGGGGCGGGTATATTGATGCGATATATAACAGCGTCCTCATCGAATCTCCAGGCGGACCTGCCGACTGCGCCGCCTATGTCGAAACCGGCAACAGCGGCGGCCGATTCCTCAACAACAATCTCGTCAGCCTGGGAGGCGCGCCCGCTTTCAGCAGTCAGTCCGTCAGCCTGCGACCCGGCAGTACTTTTGACTTCAACAACTTTTACAGCACCGGCGATCAACTTGCAGCAATCGACGGCGCCGCGATTGGGAGTCTTTCCGAACTTCAGGACAGCACCGAAACCAACCGGCATTCAATGTCGGTATTCCCGGAACTCCACAGCAAAACAGACCTGCGGTCGTATGACTACCGACTCAACGGGGCCGCCCAACATGTTGAAATCACCACCGATATCGATGGACAATCACGTTCACAAGACTCTCCGGATATTGGTGCGGACGAATTTGATCCTCCCATGGCCAACGTAAAACTGTTAACACTTGACACGCCTCTGAAAATCTTTCCGTCGGGTTCACATCCAATCAGTGTTACAATGCAAAATGTCGCCGAACCGAACCTCACCTCCGCGCTGCTGGCCTGGTCGGTAAATGATGAAATTCAGGATACAATCGAATGGCACGGCGACCTGGCCGGATATGAACGCGACAGTGTTTATCTGGGTGAATTCAATTTCAACCAGTTAACGGAACACTCGGTCCGCGCATGGGTCTGGAATCCGAATGACACACTCGACGGCGACAGCAGTACCGACACATTGCAGATTAACGGCCTGGTGCCCGGCCTCGAGGGAGTCTACACGATCGGCGCATCCGGCGCGGACCTGCCGTCATTGGCTGAATTCCAGTACTACCTGCAGCGGGGTGGGATGACCGGTCCAACTACCGGACAGATGTTAAACGGACGATTTGTTGAGCATGTTATTATTGATACAATTGCCGGACTCTCCGCTGCCGCACCACTTGTACTCGAATCACAATCCGGCATTGCCGACAGCGTGGTGGTTGAGTTTGATTCTACCGCCGCCAGACCGGAGATTTTCTGGATTGAAAAAGCCTCCAATATTACGCTGCGCAATTTCACCATTTATGCCGGCGAAGAAGCGGAATCCCATTGCGTTGAAATCAGGGATACATGCAGCAAAATCTTGTTCAGTGGAATGGTCATTAAAAGCCTGGCGCCTTCGACTTCTTACCAGCAAAAACATCTGATTAATTCTCCCTGGAGTCGAGCGGACAGTCTCACTTTCACAGGCTGCCGATTCATCGGAGGAGGCAGCGGTATCGACATTAACAATGTACCAAAACACATTTTGGTGCATGACTGTGAGTTTTCCAATCAAAGATACACGGCCGTCAATATTGAACGAGCCATCAACCTCATAATTGAAGGGAACGACTTCAGAGGAGAAAGCAGTACGTCGGTAGCATCAACAGCCATCAGTCTTAAATATTTAACCGGATGGTGCCGGGTCGTCGGCAATCGCGCAACTTCACCTGATCAATTTACTGCTCTGAAAGTGGAGCATGCCAGCAGTCTCGATTCGGCTTTGATTGCCAACAACTTCTTTGCCGGAAAGGGTACCGTAGTAAGGATGAATTATACAGCCAACGTGGCGTTCATTGCGAACTCCATCAAAATGTTGGGCACCGTGAATTCCCAACGTGCGCTTATGATCGAAGGTAGCAATACAAATTTGTTCCTCCATTCGAATATTATCGCGATGGATGAAAATTCAACTGCCGAGGCGGTCTACGTCCAGCATCTCTCTGAAGGACGTAATTTCAACAACAACGCCTACTTCGCCGGCGATCGTCCCGTCAGTTATCGCGGCTTGCGCAAAACTCTGGGCGAATGGCAAAACCTGTCAGGGATGGATAAACACTCCCTCAATGTTAACCCCTTGTTTGTCTCCGACAGCGACCTGCACGCTCAGAATGATTCCCTGATCAACAAGGGAATGTTTGACCCGCGCATTGCCCGCGACATCGACGGTCAGTATCGCGACAATCCGCCGGATATCGGAGCGGATGAATTCCAGTTTAACATTAATGACATTGCAGCATACAGCGTTAACCTGCCAGATGCCTGCACACCGTCAACCAATGCATCGCTGTCTGTACGCATGCACAACAGAGGAAGCAGTTTCTTCTCGACACACCTGACGGTGCAGTTAACAGTTACAGGTGCAACGACGGCAACGCTGCTGGAAACGACATCTGTTATTAACTTCGATATCGATGCAGTAGAGACTTATACCCTGGCAGGCACACTGCCTTTCTCGGCGACAGGAATGTACAATCTGGAGTTAATTGTCAGCTTTAAAGGCGACAAAAATCCGTTAAACGACACCTTGCGTGTTCAACACTATCAGCCGGCACCGTTCTCGCAGAATCACAACTGGGATCCCGTTCCCGCCGATTCCACCATCGCACACACCAATGCAACGCTTTCCTGGCGTCACATGCCCGATGCAACTTCATATGACCTGTACTTCTGGCCGGCAAATGAAGACAAACCAACCCATGCGACAATCGAACATGCAACAACATCACTAGTTGTCATTAACCGTGATCTGGAAGTTGATGCATGGTACAAGTGGCAGTTAACGGCACACAATGATTGTGAAAGCATCGACAGCCCAGTCTGGCACCTTCGCGGCAGCCACTGGGGCAAATTCCACATTCATTTCTTTCTGGATGTGCTGGTCGATTCCACACATATGGACACGACCTTAAAAGAGCTTGGATTTTTACCCGATGCACAACCTTTTAACACTTACCCATGGCACTACTCGGGTTTTGAATCCGTTAACGACCTGCCGACAAGTTCGGTTGACTGGATTCTACTTGAACTGCGCCGGCAAACGAGTGGAACCATTGCATATCGAAAAGCCGCAATTCTGTTAAACGATGGTCGGCTCATTGACCCGTCCAGCGGGAAGATGCTCTACATCCCGATCCTGCCCGACAGCGCTCAGATCGACGAGGCTCCCTATCACGTCGTTTTGCATTCGCGCACCCATCTTGCGATCGCATCGGATTCAACCTGGATTTTTGATGCGACGCCCGACGTAAAGCCGCACATCGACATACGAACTTCACAGAATGACGCACTGCGGCTCTACACAGATCCGCTGCAGGCCCGCAATGGATCCTTCGTCCTGTACCCCGGCGACGTCAATCAGGACGGAATTATTAACGCATATGACCGTGTCGCTGTGCGCCGCACTGCCAATCAGGTCGGTTACCTTTCCAGCGACGTCAACCACGACGGCGTTGTTAATGCTGTCGACCGGATCATCGTGCGCAACAACAGTTTCAGAGCGGCGCAAATACCCTGACCGCTTTGAGCTGCTTCATTGCATTCGCATCTCAGGCTCTCTTGAGGTTATTGCTTGCCTTTGGGTGGCAAGTGTCGAGTCGTTCAGCGACGGCGCGGCATTGAAAGATTTCCGGCCTGCGGCACGCCAACTTGTGACTTTTGGCGGCCGCCAAGGATTAAGGGCTCGTGTGCGATACAACCGTGATCCCCCGCCATGCACGGCCAATCCGCACTCGGTGACAAACAAGAGAAAAAAGCAAGCCGGAAGCCTGCGACGGCGAAGCGATGCCTTTTGTGAGCCCCGACGGCAACGAGCATGTCCCGCACTGCGAATGGCGGGAAACATGCGCCGACTATACAATACCAAACGCCTCCCACAATGACCCGGATAACAAACAAAGCGAGTCGCAAAGACAGTCGCCAGTTACAGCTTATTGGAGATGTGTGTATGAAACGTTTGATGATACTTCACTTCCTGCTTTTGTTTGGCAGCGTTTTAACAGTTCCGGCCGCAGATCAAACAGCGCTTGTTGAAGAGCTCGACGTCCACCAGCTGACGTATCCGGAATCCGAACGACTGTTCGCCGGCGCCATGTATGTACCCGAGAGCGGGACCGGAGCATTTTACAGTAGCCGTTTAAAGGATCGCGCCACCGCGGGGCAGCCAATGGACCTGGCGTTCACCTTCGGCAATGGCGGTGAAACGACAATCCAGTCGATAAGAGTGCAGTTGACAATTGACAATTTCAACACGATCAGCAACAGCGTGGAGAACCTCCGGTTAGCACCGGGTGAGATTGTTAACATCACCGTACCCGCGTTGTGGACGCCGCCGCAGGCCGGAGAAAGCTACCTGCTCGACTTCAGCGTTGTTGAGATCAACGGCGAAAGCGGGATGTCTTCGACCCTGCGCAAAGAGGTGCTCGGCGTGCTGGGTTACAGCGCGCCAAAACACGTCATGATAGAAGAATTCACCGGCACCTGGTGCGGCTGGTGCACGGACGGCGGCTACATATTAAACAAACTGCTGGAAGCCAACCCGCACGCCAATGCCGCGGCGCTGCACGTGGGAGTTGAAGGGTTTCCGGATCCGATGCAAATACCGGCGGGTTTTGAATTGAGCGAGACCTACCACACGGCTTTTCCGCATGCCATGTTCGACCGCCTGCGCCTGCACGGCGTAACCATCCCCGTGACACGCACCGTCTGGTTTGAATCCTACAGCACGGCCTACAACGAACCGGCAGTACTCAGTGTGGACGTCGAGTCGTTCCTGGAGGCGAACAGCCGCAAGTTAAACATCACCAGCGTGGTCAAATTTGTGGATTTCGTCGGCCAGGCGGATCTGCGAATTAACATCTATGTGATTGAAGACGGCATCACAAGCAGCGAAGAAGGCTATGCACAGCAGAACTACCTCAGCAACAACGACGACTACAAGGACAGCCCTTTTTTCAACGAGCCGCCGCTTATTGAAGATTACGTGCACGATCACGTTGTTCGCGCCTCCCTCACAGGCGCGTGGGGCGACAAACTCGAAGGCAGTTTTTTTGCAGGCGCTTCCGTCAGCGCCGAACACAGCTTCGACATTCCGGAGGACATGAACATCGACAACATGTCGGTAATTGCATTTGTCACACACTTCGACTCGGAGGTAAGCTACAGACCTGTACTCAACAGCGGGCACAGCAAAATTCAACAGAGCCCTTCAACGGATGTGTTAACGGCTGAAGAAAGTCTGGAAATTGTCGGCAGTCCAAATCCCAATCCGGCGAACGACATTTGTTTTCTGCAGGTTAACATCCGCGAACAGAGCCCGTTGCGCGCCGATCTTTACAGCCTGCAGGGCGAACGCTTGTTGCAGTTGAAAGATGTGACGGCCATGCCCGGATTGCATTCAATTGCCGTTCCAACGGCGGGGTATAGCGACGGAGCTTACCTGCTGCACATCCAGGTCGGCGATAAAATATACCGGCGCAGGCTGCTGGTACAGCATTGAGGCATGTAGCTGAACCGGTAGTTTTATCAGGCGAGTCCGGCGGAATAATTCTCATCAGGACAACACGTCATTGCAGGCGCGATTTGCACTATGCATTTCGCGCCTGTAATCGTATTATCAATTGCGTCACACTGTCCAACGGGAGACTCATGAACAAATTCCTGACTCTGATGCTGATCGTTCTCACCACACCTTTGGTCGCCGGCGCATATGGAATTGTTCACGACCAGCTGACCTACAGCATTTCACCCGAGTACTACACCGAGTTTAAGTTCTACCAGTTTGGACTCAAGGGATTCGCAGATGATTCGGCAACGGCATTTCCGAGACTGGCGGTGGCGCAGGTCGGTTTTATGGCGACCTGGTGGGTTGGATTGTTCAGCGGTATAATTCTCGGACTGGTCGGTTTGCGGCACGGAGACAGCAAATTGATGCTGCGCGCAACGGCAAGGGCGACAATGTTGATGCTCATTATTGCTTTTGGGCTCGGACTTGTCGGGCTGGCGATTGGCTTTCTGATTCCGGCCGATCCAGGGCCCTCCTGGCGCATCCCCGACAATCTTGTTGACAGAACAAGTTTCATCGCTGTCGGATCAATGCACAATTTCAGTTATCTCGGCGGACTGGTCGGATTGATTATTGCTGTTGTTTACAGCATTAGATTAAAGACTACAACACAGACGGACGACGACACCCGGTGACTATGTCTCGGTTCAAAAGGTTGTCGCCGCATTCAGCGCAAGTTTAAATTCTTAAAACAAACCTCAATTGCGGTTTTTTCATCCTTCTGTTTAAATAATCAACAAACCGGGGAGTCCACCGCGGTCCCGGCGGGAAGACACAATAAACAACATTAAGCATACCCATTTATTAACTCACCTTCTTCGGAAGACGCCGCCCGCTGTTTAATTACGCCTGGCCGGAATATCGGATTGAGCCAACGAACAACCGTCCGGCAATCACTTTAAATATTTTCCCGACCGCTTTGAGCTGCTTCATTGCATTCGCATCTCAGGCTCTGTTGACTCTTTTGATTGTCACCGAACGACAAAGGGCATGGCGCTGAGTTGCCGCAAGCCCCCGATTCGCCGACAAACAAGAGGAAAAAGCAAGCCGGAAGTTCGCGACGACGAAGCGATGCATTTTCAAGTCGGAATCAGACGAGAACACATCCAATCAGCCGAAAAACAGTGAAACACGCGCGGGAGCGTAACATTTGAGCTGCGCAGTGTATGCTCAGGCAGGAGTTGCCGTGCAGCAATCAGGCGGAAGGCAAACAAATGGGATTTGCGCCGGCAAAGCGCGCACAGAGCGGATCGGAAACGACGCTCAAGGTAAATAAACCCTGCGCCGCCGACGATGCTATCGACGGATAATATTCGATTTTGAAACATCGGGAGCGCCAGACTAACGACGACCATGCAAAACAGCTTGATTACGCGATGCAGTTGGTATTTTGACGCGGTTGCCACGGCATGCGCCCGGCGAGGTTGCGTCCGAGTTTTGTGTACGCCGTGCTGCTATCAAACGGATGAGATTGCCCTCTAATCAGGTATCAAGCCGGTAAACAGGCAAGGCGCGCGGACAGAGATCGCGTTTTGCCCGTGGCCGAGACAAAATATTTTACCGCGGATGGATATTGCATTTCCGGTAGTTTATTTGTAATGTTGTCGGTGTGCGGAATTCACATGCACCCGCGCCGCAACAACCAGATTCTGCTCTACCTGGAAACCCGGACAATTCGTCCGTTTTTAGACAACATCATCCGTCACATGCATTCCGCCGCTTAACATCGGCAGAACAAAACAGTCATACGTCCAGACTCGCTTTGCCCCTGCGGCGACCGACCTGTGTCCACCGTATTGCGGCGGCCTGTTAAAACGCGGGCCACTGTAATCAATACACGCGCCGGAAACGCTTGCCCGAGCTACAAAGCAGACCAAAGAATCAGTAACCGGATTTCATCCAAACGAGCAACACTATGAGTGTACCTTCAATACCAACCAGTTATTCACACGACCTGAACCCGAATGGACCGCTGGACATCGAACTCGACGTTGACGGGAACCTGAACAGCAATATCAACGCCTCGCACAGCGGAACACTTAACACCAACCTGAGCGGCGGCGTCGACACGCGACTGAGCGGCGATCTTTCGACCGACAGCGTGCTGACGTTAAAAGGCGACCCCAAAGCGCCGGTGAGCACGGACAGCAAAGTTGAAATCATGAACCTGCCGCGTTTTACGCTGCAGGACATCAAGGACATGATGAAGGTGCGCGTGCGGATTCCGAATTATTCGAACATCTGCTTCAAGGTGATGGGCGTAGAGTTAATGAGCCTGTGCATGGGCGGCGAGAGCCAGGTCATCACCGAGCCCTATGTGCCAAACGCCGCGGAACGCTGTGAAACCGACTGCTGCGAACCGGATACACGTCCGTTTCCCGAACGACAGGACGGCGTTGCCAAACCCGCCCCCAACCGCAAGACAACTACCAAAAGTTAACGATCAATTAACACGCCGCAGCTATTACCATGATTACAATCAAAGCCGATGAGCAGCAGGAAAAGCTGTCGATTCTCGAAAAAGAGATCGTGTTAACAGGTCCGCCGAACAATCTGCAAGGCAGCGTTCGCTTTGCCAACCGGCAGAACGAAATGCTGCGCGTCAAGTTCCTGGCGCTGAGCGGCAAGGACGACAAAGAGCCCGGCGTGGAGTCGATGCGCTCGTCCTTCCGACTGCAACCGGGCGAAGAAGCGCTCAAACCTGTTAAACTCCAGATGCCGGCCACGACGCCGCCGGGCACCTACGAAAAACACATCCGGACGGGCAAAAGCAGCCACGTCGTCAAACTGATCGTACAGCCGACTGTTAACATTTCCGTACACCCGCAGCACTTTACCTTCCAGGGATGCGAGCCCGGCACGCGGCACACCGCGACGATCGCACTCAGAAATCTCGGCAATATGCCCTTCCGCATTCCGGAACCCAAACACGCTTCGATGCTCGATATGGACCTGCTCTGCCGCGCCTTCGGCATGGGCTTTCGCGAAACTCCCGACAGCGGCGTTACCGAAACGCTCGACAAAGTGGCGCAGAACATCAAGTCCAATATGATCGACTGGGCGGCGATGAAAATCAGGGAAGCCGGACAGATTGTTGAACCCGGCGGCAGCGCCATTCTGCACGTCGACACATTGATACCAAAGAACGCCGATCCCGGACGCGACTACAGCGGTAATTTCCGCTTCTGGGACAAGGATATTTCGATTGCCGTCAAATCACACGTTCAATCCAGCAAGGAGAATAACCGTGGAAGAAAATAACACCCGCGCCACCGACTGGCCGCAGACGATTGCGGATACACTTCAACAGTTAAGCAGCATTTCACTCGACTCTGTCAGGCCGCTGATCGACTCCGCGGTTGAAAACGCCAACAAGTTCAACAAGTCGATTGCCAGCGGTACGATTCCGCAGTTCTCGCTCCGGGACTTGTACGGCGGCTATCAGAATAAAAACTGCGCAACGCCTGAGAACGAATGTCCGCCGCACTGCATTGCAACAATACGTCGCAATGCCATGGCCGGCGAGCAGATCATCGTGCCCTTTGTGGTTAAGAACACCTGCTCGGTCAGTAAAACCTGGCGCGTCGGCGTGCGTGAACTGGAAGACATCAACGGAGAGGCGGCGCCGTCGCAGCCGCGACTTAACAATGACGCGGTGACGCTGGCTCCGGGCCGCAGCGAACAGGTGCTGATGGCGCTCGACCTGAGCAAGTTCCGCAACGGCAGTCGATACACCTGCGAGATCGTATTGCGCGAGAAAGAGATAAACCAGAATATCTGTTTTCATCTGAACGTAGGCGATCACACGGCGACGGTTGTCACGCCGCAGGACGAGCAGAAATACAAACTCAAGTGGCAAAGCTGGCAGTCGCACTTTTACTGCGAGCCGGAAGCGGACGGTCGCCGGCCCTGAGTGTTTTGCACATGAGTTAAACAACCATCCCGCCAATCAAATCCGGGCTATCATCGACATGTTTTTTGTAAAAGGATTTGAGGACATTGTCAAGAGTTCGATCGAACTGCATCGGCGCTATTTTGAACGCGGCTCCGAGTTGCTCGGCCAACTGAGCCAAACGCAAAACGGCGAGGCGAACGACGCCGGGCTCGGCAACTACGTCGGTCCGATGACGGAACTGGCCCGACTTAACATCGAACACTATCAGAATGTCATGAAGCTGAGTCTTGAAGCCACAAAAAGTGCGTTCGGCATGGCTTCGGACACATCAGGCGATAATTCTGCAACAGACACCGGCAAAGCGGAACCGGGCGGGACAGAGAACGACTTTCCGGACGGCTACATCGACGAACCGGCCTTTGTTTTATCCGGCACCGGACACAACGGCGGCAAAGTCATTCTCCAGTTTGTGCTGGACAACATCAAAGAGGAAGAGGTGCTTTGCCGGCTGGTAAACCATGCATTTGTCAACGACAAGGATACGGCCGAACGTTATCAACTGGCCAGCATTTTTGAACCGCAGTCATTTACCCTGCAGTCCAGGGAAGCTCAGAAAGTCGCGATCGTCATTGAGATCCCCGCCGACATGAGTCCCGGCGTTTACAACAGCAGAGTTCAGGTCATCGGTTTTGAGCCGGTGTACTTTCTGATTCAACTGCAGGTCGTCAGCAAACCCAAACAAACATCGCCGGAACAATGAGTCAAAAGAAGACAAAGTTTACAGCTGAAGACTTCCTGAACGGCATGAAACCCGACGCCATGTTCTCGGATGCGCAAAACCTGATTTCTTCGGCCGTCAATGTGCTTGAAGAGGAAATTGCCGCCGGCATTCTCGCAGCGAAAAACATCGAGAAGGACGTCATCGACGTCGACGACATCCGCAGCGATCCCAACGATCTGTTTAACCGCATCAGAAGAGACACACACGAAGCGGTCGATCTTTTCATGGATGCCTTTACGGCCATATCCAAACAGCTCAACGACCTTGCGGCATTAAACAAAACGGCGAATACCGGGAGTCAAGCCGAAGCCGGCGGCAAGAACACAAATCGCAACGGCGCTGCGCCGCGACAGAACCCGCAAACATCCGGGACCGCCGAATCGACGAGGCGCTCAAAGACCACACAGAGTGAGACTGAAAACGGCGGAGTCATTCTGTTAAGCGGTGGACGACCGCTTAAACCCGGCGAATCAGTCGACCTGCAGTTCAGCCTCCTCGAAGACGGCAAGACCGCCGGTAAAATCGCGTTCCGCAAAACCAATCTCATCGGCGTTGACGACCTCGTTATTCACTCCCGCGCGTTAAAAATCACCCCGCCGAAACTCACGCTGCAACCGAATGTGGAAGAGCAGGTCAACGTGCGCGTCAGTATTCCTAAAAATGCGGCGGCGGGACACTACAACTCATTCATCACCGCGACTTCGGAACAGAACATCAGAATTGTGTTGGACATAGAAGTCGCTAAAACAACATGAATGAAGATTTGATGAAGACAATGTTGGCGGCCTACGGCGCGGCGACATTAAACGGTATCAAAGACTTTATTCCCGACAAGGAGCCACGAACATATCTTTACGATCTGGTAGCCGAATATCCGGAGCGCGGCGGCAAGGGATTCAGGCCCGGCCTGTGCATTGCCGCCTGCAAGGCCTTCGGCGGCGTGCAGAGCGACGCGATGAACTCCGCGGTCTGTCTCGAATTGCTCCACAACGCCTTTCTGGTGCACGACGATGTTGAAGATGAAAGTTTAATCCGGCGCAACCGCCCCACGCTGCACGAGGCCAACAATCGCGCCATCGCTATTAACGTCGGCGACGCGATGCAGGTGCTTGCGATGTACCCGCTTCACAAAAACCGCGACCGCCTGGGCGACAGAGTCGCGAGCGCCATCTACCTGGAAGTCCGCCACCTGGCCATCGAATCGGCGGAAGGTCAGGCGATCGAGCTTGGCTGGCGGCGCGACAATGTCTGCGATCTGCGCGAGACCGACTACCTGCACATGATTCTCAAAAAAACCTGCTGGTACACCTGCATTCACCCACTCAGGATCGGCGCTATCATCGGCACGCGCGGCCGGATTAAACCGGAAATCTTCGATCGCTTCGGCTACTTTATGGGTACCGCGTTCCAGATTCAGGACGACGTACTCAACCTGATAGCCGAACAGGACGCCTACGGCAAGGAAATCTGCGGCGACATCATCGAGGGCAAACGCACTCTGATGTTAATTCATCTGCTGCAACACTGCAGCGTGGAAGAACACAGCTTTGTGAAAAATTTCCTGGCGCTGCCGATTAACAAACGCAGCCTCGACGACGCGCGGTCGATCTTGGCGCTGATGAACACATACGGCTCGATCGCTCACGCCAAAAAGACCGCTCAATATCTTGCCGGCGGCGCGTTAAAGGAGTTCTACAGCATTTTCTCGCGACTCCCCGCCGGCGACGACAAGTCACTGATTGAAAACATCGTTTTGTACATGATTAATCGCACGTATTGACCGCATGATTCGCATTAAACCACTCCCCCATTACGACTGTGACGTGTTAATTGCCGGCGGCGGCCCTTCCGGCAGCGGACTCGCTTTTCACCTTGCATCCGCCGGCGTTAAAGTCATTGTGGTGGAATCCGGTATTTTCCCGCGCGACAAAGTCTGCGGCGACGGCGTCAGTCCGATCGCGCTGGCGGAACTGGCAAACATGGGCATAGCCGAAGCCACCCAGTTCAAACAAGCCAACGAAATCACGCGCGTCGGGCTTTTCCTCGAAAACGACAAAGTGTCGATTAAACTCTCCAAACCCGAGCACCTGCCCTACCACGCCCGCATTATCCCGCGCCGTGAGCTGGACAACTGGATCTACGAAGCCGCCGCCGGGGTCGGGGCCGAATTCATTCAGGGCACCCGCGTTACCGACTATGAGATTGACAGGAGCGGCACACTGGTTTACCTCAAATCAACGGACCGGGAATTTACACTCAGAGCCAAAATGATTGTGGGCGCCGATGGCGGCCGCTCAACGCTGGCCCGACGCATGCACGGCGCCAAACCGCAGGAAAGCGATCAACTCCTTGGCTTGCGCGCCTACTATAAAAATGTTAACGGTCCGACCGACCGGGTCGACATCTACTTTAACGACAGCGGTTTCCCCGGTATTATGTGGCTTTTTCCCAAGGGACCGCACGACGCCAATATCGGCATTGCGATGGTCGCAAAAACCTTCCCCAAGAAACCCGACCACATCAAAGAGGTCTTGCTGGCGCATATCAACAACAATCCCGATATTAAACGCCGCATCGGCGATGGAATAGCCGACGACAAGATTCGCGGTTGGCCCATTACCATTTACAATCCACAGAATCGCGTAAGCGACGAGCGCATTTTACTTGTCGGCGAAGCGGCGGGGCTGATCAATCCACTCAGCGGGGACGGCATTCAATACGCTTTGTTAAGCGCCCGCTGGGCGGCGGTGACAATTATCGACTGTGTGCAACGCAACAGTTTCACGCGGCAGGACCTGGACGCCTATGCCCACACAGTTAAACAGGAGGTGTCCTACGACTTCGCTTTGTCGAACCTGCTGGTTCACGTTCCGCGCAACAAAACATTCAACAAGGTCTGGCTGCGGGTTTTAACAAGCATGATTTCACAGGCCCGGGACGACGGCCCATATGCCGACACGATTGCCGGCGTTTTTGAGGGCACTTATCCGTCCTACAAAGCTGTTAATCTTTCATTTATTCTCAAGTCGCTTGCTCAATTCGGGCTGGGGGCCGGCAAGGATCTGGCTTCCACCGTGCAGAATCCTCAGCAGGCGCTGCTTTCCGGCACGGAGCTGGCGAAGGACGTGTTCACTATTCTCGAAGAGTTAAAAGACAATCCGCGCGACAATATCAGTTGGCTGAGCAGCGGCGTGACACAATCGGCTGCGGTCCTGGCTCATCTTGTTACAACGCTGGACGCACGCAACCTGAAAAACATTCTCTCCTGACTTTAAACATTCCGACCGCTTTGAGCTGCGTCGTTTCACTCGCATCTCAGGCTCGCCTGACTTCTTGTTAGTCACCGAAATCTCGGCGGCCGGCCGCTCGGCGACACGTCGCTCTCAAGGCGTTCTTTCTCAGCTATAAGCGAAGCATAGCTGCGGCCTTCGATCCTGGAGCGGATCCAGTCGCACACGTTAAAATACGCAAAGGCATAACGCTCGAGCGGTTCCTGAGCTCTTATCGCAGACATTTCACTTAACAACTTGCGCAGCTCCCGCGTCAGTTCGCCGTGCAGCCAGTAGTGATCGGCGCGGCGAAAGAAGCGCAGCATGGCTGCCTCGGAGGCGTGAAGGCGATCCAAACGTTTAAACTCCCGCCGATAACTCTCGGCCAGATATTCCAGCGCGCTGAATTCTTCCAGCTCGTATTGAATCAACAGATGCAGCATGCGCAGTGAGAGATATATGTCCAGCCGGGAAACCGACTCGCCGGCGTTACAGCCGTCCAGCACCCAGTTTAATGACTCCGCAAAACGTCCTTCGCCGAACAGCGCCAATGCGATACGATAATACTTGGAATAGACATTGACGTTGTGCATCGACTTGTCATAGGCCCGCAACTCCGGCATCATTGACGAAACAAGAGAAAAAGCCTGGTCAAAACGACCACGACGAATGTGCATCTCCAGTTCCAGAAAGTTGGCCGTTTCAAAAACCGCCACAAGCGAAGGCGCTCCGTTCCGGCTGCCGGTGTCGTCACCCAGAGCACGCAGTTGCTGCAACATCTGTTCCGCATCGGAATACTTGCCGAGAACAATCTGGCTGATGATACAGCGATTCAAAACATAAAGGAATTGAACCGGCTCGTCGCGGCTGATAAATTCTTTCTGACGAAACAGGTCCAGTTGTTTAAGCGACAGCGACAACGCATGTTCAAACTGTCCAGTTAACTGAAAATAGTGGTAGAGGGCCGTGTTGATGTGCACCGACTCCCAGAAACCGGCGTCACCTTTGTCATAGCGCTCCTGAAGCGGCAGCAGTTCACGGTGAAGTTCGGCCGCCAGGTCGGCGCTGCGCAGTACACGTCCACTGCGAATAAACAGAGCGTACATGCGCGTTCCGAGCTCTTCGGCCGCGATAGTGTTTGCCAGCATCTTGTTGACCCGCTGCTCTTCTTCCATCATCGTGCGGTAAGCGCTGCGCGTGTTGTTGGTTCGAATGCGCAGGACAAGCCGGCGCTTCTGCCAGTTGATTATTTCAGGCAGCATGTGAATCAACTCATTGTCATAAGCCAGCGACTTGCACTTTTCCAGCAGTTTCCAGCAGGAGTCGTACAGACCTTTGCGATAGAGTATCTCCGCACTTTGCAGATACTCGCGTATCGCCACCGCCGCGTTGTCACCCGCATAAAACATCCGCAAAGCCTGCAACAGGCGCTCGTACAAACGCCGTTTGGCATTCGGCAACGTGCGGCGGTTCAGTTTGGGAACGGTCGCCAACAATTCATCTTCATCGAAGCTGTCCATTTTGTCGATCGCCGCAAACAGAGTGGGCAGGCCCGACTCATTGCCCGCCGCGCTGCGCTTCAGAAACAGGGTGCAATAGCGCTTCTCCGCTTTGCTCAGATGTTTTATCAATTCAAAAATGTGACGCTCGCCAGACTTGGGCACGACAGCAACTCCTGCGAATAATCGCCGATTTCAGGCCGTATTGGCCGTTTTCACCCGTCCCATTGAATTTTGGGAGCGGTAGAATACAAAAATTCTCCATTAACCGATGTGTAGCTCGAGTTTTTATGTGGTCAGCCTTGCTGCACACTCCGAGCAGATTCTCGGTTTGTTGAACAACAATTTTCAGGTGACTATGATGCATTTGCGACAAAGCAGAGTGCCTACGACTTTTTTACATCTTCGCCGGCATGGATTGTTAACTCTTGCGATGCTGCTGATGCTTGCCGGCAAGCTCACAGCGCAGACTCCCGAATGGACGAGTATCGCAACCGACCCGGAGCGGGACGGCATGTACTCGGGAGTGCTTGACGGCAAGGAACTCTGGTACTGGTACGATCAGGAGCTGGACAACATTGTCTTTAAAGTGGATGTATACGGCACCATTGATCCGAATACAATCGGCATTAACATTGTTATGAATATTCCAGGGGACGGAACCGTCGCCTCCTGGTGGGGCGCCAACAGTTCCTTCCGGTTTAACCGCCTCGTGACGCTGTGGATCACGGGCACGCCTCCCAGCGACTACAGCGGAACGGTTGGTATCTGCAACGCCGCCGGCGCGCAGGCGATGAACTACATGAATCTCGCCCGCGGCAATATCGGCATTGCCGTGCAGCCCGGAACCTCATCTTATGTGTTCTCTTTTCCGCGTGAAGACCTCATTTCCGACGAACTGCTTGAAGCGGGGCCGGTTAACATTTCGGCCATTGCAGCCGTCGGCACCAATCAGTTCTGGAACGACGACATTCCCGACAACGGCAGCGGAATGATGGTGCTGGAGAAAGCTGAGGAAGAAGTTTTTCCGGACCTGGAGCTCTCGACCACAGCGCTCGAATTCGACGACACCAATGTGGGCGATCGTTCCGATAAAACGTTTACGATCAGCAATACCGGTGAAACGATTTTGTTGGTTGAAGATATGGCGATAGAAGGCGACGGCGCGGATCAGTTTTCGCTGATCGACAGCGCACCGTTTGAAATCGAAGCCGGTGAAAGTCGGCAGGTAACGGTGAGTTTTCTGCCGCAGGGCGAGGGTGAATTTGACGCAAAAATATTGATCGTCTCCAACGCACCCGCGCCGGCGAACGTGCAGGAAATCAGTCTTTCCGGCACCGGGACGGTTGAACAAATCGACCCGCCGGCCATCACCCTGCTCGCAGCGACCATGGATTTTGGTTCGCTCATGGCCGGTGAAAGTCGTACGCAAAGTTTTGAGGTGTTCAATACCGGCGGCTCGACCTTGATTGTTAACAATGTCACGATCCGCGGCGAAGGCTCGGAGTATTTCACGCTCAACAGCCCAACCCAGTTTTCGGTTGAACCGGCCAATTCCGCTCAGGTCAGCATTACTTTTGCGCCGACGACGGCCATCGAATCACTCACGGAAGTTGTAATAGAATCAAATGCACCCGAGCCGGACAACTCAGTTGTTGTATCCATGACCGGCGTCGGACTTGTCGATACCCGCGTGCACCCGGAACTGATCGTAGAAAGCAATTTTGCGGTCTATCCCAATCCGGCGCACAACGATGTTAACATTTCCTGCTCCCTGAAAAAGGGCGGAGATGTCACCCTGCGCATATTCGACCAACGCGGCCGCGTACTGCACACCGCGCCGTTGGGCTATCGTGCGCCAGGCGAACTCAACCATCGGTTGAGCCTGGACGAAGTAAATCTTACGGGCGCTATGCTGTTGCTGCAGCTTGACATCGACCATAAGCCGGCAGCAACAGTTACATTCATGGTACACTAATACCCTCGGCGGGAGAACGGCCATAACTCCGCAGTCCTCCAGCCCCGGACGTTGACAAAGTCCCCACACAACGTCCTGACAGCACCCGTTGTTTAACGCGACGGGTGCTGTCTTTTTTGTTGACGCCTACACCCTTCCCCCACTTTTCCCTATATTCCCCCATACCGCTCACTGGCAGTTGGATGCCCAATTCCCCTTTTTGTCTCTCCATAGGAGTTATATCGCATCATGAAAACTCTCCTGATCTTCGCCGCGGTCCTCGTGTCCGCCTTCTCAACGCTCGCCGCCCAGGACGCCGACGCCAACGTCGCCGTGGTCAAACAAATGTTTGAAGCCTTCAATCAACACGACTGGAAGAAAAAGGCAAGCTACTACGCCGACGACGCCTCCTTCCTCGATCCGACCCTCGGCGCAGAAGAAGTCAATCAGTCCCATGTCGAAATCGTTAAAAAATATTCGAACCTCGAAAAAATGGCGCCCGATATCCACGACGACATCAAACACATCCACGCCGCCGGAAATACCGTCGTCGTCGAGTTTGTGTCTTCAGGCTCCGCCCCCGACGGCACAAAATGGAAACTGCCGATCTGTACAGTCCTGACGCTCGCCGACGGTAAAATCGTCCGCGACGCCACCTATTTTGACAAGTGAGCGCGGCAGCCTGCCCGCCATCACCGGTCCCGCATCAAACCCGATCCGGCCGTTGCACGCCTTTTTGTGCGGCGGCCGCTGATCCAGCCCCCTTGCCACTCTTTCGATCCTTCCGTGTTATCATGCTCAACGCCCGGTGACGTCACCTTGCCCATCAAATTCCGCGGCGGTTTCAGGTCGTTGCCCGCAGTTCGTGGATGAACGCATACCGTCGGCTGCCGCAATCAGTCAGGCTGTATCTCTTACCCCGGTCGGCGGTTGATCTGCATACTATTATAATATGTCTCCCGGCCTGCCGCCGACGCCCTCCCCCAGGCGCCGGAGTTCGGCCACATTCCCTGCTGCGCCCAATGAAACGCCTTTTGTTTGTTCCGCTCCTGTGTTCTCTGCTGTGTTTTACCGCGCCCTCCGTCCATGCGCAGAACGACCTCGAATTTGAACACGACGGCCTGACCCGCGAATACAATCTCTACCGCCCCGCCAACCTTCGGCCCGATGCGCCGCTCCTTTTTGTCCTGCATGGTTTCTCCTCCAGCAAGGAAAACGTCCAGGACAGTCTCGGTTTTGACGCCCTCGCCGATCGTTTTGGTTTTGCCGTCTGTTATCCGCAGGGACGCCGCATCACGATCGGTCCGCGCCATTGGAACGCCGGTCTGACGCTCTCCGAAGTCGACGACGTCGGCTTCCTGACGTCCCTCGCTCTTCACCTGCAAAGTGAGTTTAACCTCAACCCCGACAGAACGTTTGCCTGCGGTTTTTCCAACGGCGGATTTATGTGTTACACGCTGGCCTGCGAAGCGCCGCACGTTTTCCGCGCCATCGCTTCCGTGTCCGGCCTCATGAGCGGTTTAACATGGGAAACCTGCGATCCCGCGCGCCCCGTGCCTGTTTTACAGATTCACGGCCTCGACGATGACTTTGTTCCCGTCGACGGCACGATGGCTTATCCAGGTGGTTGGGGCGGTGCGCCGCGACTCGACAGCATCGTCAGTTTCTGGGCGCTGTTAAACAACGCCACGTCGCCGGAAGTCAAGCTGGAGTCCGCCTTTGCCGCCGCCACCTACTTCCGCAATCCGCTTGGCGGCAATGAAGTCTGGTACTTCCTCATTTCCGACCTCGGACATTCCTGGCCCACGCCCGAACGCACCGGCATTGACGCGGCGGACGTCGTCTGGGACTTCTTCGACCGCTACGATCCGCCCTCCACTTCCGTATTAACATCCGCGGATTCACCCGACATCCACGTATTTCCCAACCCGGCTTCAACGTTTGTTAACATCCGGCACAACGACCCGCGACTGTTGGACTTTCGTTTAACCGATATGCTTGGATCTCCGATGTTCGAGGGCAACCTGGCTGCCGACAACACGGCTCTCGACCTCTCCGGACTCCCACGCGGCGTTTACTTTCTGCACGTCGGCGCTTCAGTTCGCAAAATCCTGAAAACCGACTGAGCGCTTCGCCCCCCACGGGTGGCTTGCTTTTTACTCTTGTTAACCACTGAGCCTGAAACACTCAGCCGCCGGGTTTCAAATCTTGAATGTCGTCATTCTCCGGGCGCGAATCCATCCAGCCCGCCGGAAGACTTCAGACACAATTGCAATAGCAGCCCGTGTCCACCGCCGCACAGCCGCCCCGAAAACCCCATGCCTTGGATCAGAATCCGAATATGCCTACATTGCATAACTGACTACACAGTCAGTTATGCAATTCAAAAAACGACAGAGTACAGCTGCACAATGCGCCCGCCCAAAGGCAAACAAAAACTCTTCGATGCGGCCATGCGGCTCTTTGAGTCGCAAGGTTACTTCGCAACAACAGTTGAACAAATCACGCTGGAAGCCGGAGTGTCAAAAGGTCTTGTGTACAATTATTTCAGCAGCAAAGAGGAATTGCTCGCTGAATTGATAAGAACAACGACCGCCGGAATGGAATCGATTGCCGCGACCTTGGTTCCCGGCCAGCCGATTGACAGTTCGCTGGAAGTGTTCATCGAGAACTACCTGGCTTTCCTCAAACGCGAAAAGAAGTTCCTCAAACTTCAACTCAACCTGATGTTGATGCCCGAGCTTCAGGATATCGTCGGAGAGCAGCAACAGGCGCGCGCAAAAATCCTGCTGCGCCACGTCGAACGGTGGTTTAAATCGGCCGGAGTAGCGCAGGCCGGCAACAGGGCGCGCATCTTTCTGGCAATGCTCGATGGAATCGCGCTGCACTACCTGTCCGTCTACAAACGCTATCCGCTCAACTCCATGAAAGCCAGGCTTGTCCTGGCCGCACGCGATCTTTGCTCCAATTAACATCCCGGATACAACAACATGATAGAGATCAAACCGCTTGATTCAATCGACGCACTACAACCGCTGAAACTCGCTTACATGGAACAAGTCGCTGCCCCGCTCGACGGCATGTGGCTTCAGGGTTTTGTGCCCTTCGCCAGACACTACGGCTTGTACGCAGACTCAACCCTCGTCGGCTTCTGCTGCGTCAATGAAGAAGGATACATGCTGCAATTCCACCTGCAGCCGCAGTATCGCGATGAAGCGGCTACGACATTCTCGCAGTTGTTTACCTCCGGCGATGCGCCCACGGGAACAATCAACGGCGCATTCGCAAGCACCGCCGAGCCGCAGTATTTCTCGCTTTGCCTCGATCACTTTTCGAACTTCAGCGTCAACGCGCTCATGTATCAATTGCTCGACGACGCGGCTGCAGTCCCGGCGCAGAATCCATTCATTGAGTTAACCGCCGCCGACATGAACGAACTTGATGACCTTGTCGACTTTGTGCATCGCAATCTGGGTGCGTCGCGCGAATGGTTAACAGAGTATTACACCAATCTTATCAATCGGACGGAAGTCTTCTGCCACAAAAACATTGGTGGATTGTTGGCTATCGGCGAGTGTCGCGGCTACGACGAGTACCAGACCGCCTACGTCGACCTCGGCGTCATCGTCGATCAATCCGCGCGCGGCAAAAGGATGGCGACAAATGTCCTGAAACAACTCGCCGCACACAGTTTAAAACGGGGATGGACGCCGATCTGCTCAACCGAGAGCGGCAACATCGCAGCGCAAAAAGCAATCAGCCGCGCCGGTTTTTTCGCTCCACATCGCATCGTACGGTTTGACGTCTAACAGCTGAACGATATCCCGGAATCACGCCGCCGCTTCCGTTTGCTGATTTCCGAGCCGATGAAGTTAACACCTTCATCCGATCTTGAGCCTGTTGATTTCGCGCAGAAAGTGGTTCCTGTACAGCGCACCGACGCTGATGTTCTCATCCAGAATATTGATCACGCCGCCTTTGATCGAGTCGATCTTGCCCGCCGCCACTATGTAGGATTTGTGTACGCGTATGAACCTGCTGCCGGCCAGCAGCTGTTCAATTTGTTTAAGGTTGTCCCGCACCATCAGCGTTTTTTCCGCCGTCCGGATCCCGATGTAATCGCCCATGCCTTTGATGTAGTACACGTCGCGCAGATCCAGCCGTTCTATCGTACCGTTGTTGTTGACAAAGATGTAGTCCAGCGCCGGCGCACTTTCGCCTGACGGAACGGCGGCGACCGCATTCGGCGCTTCAAATGACAGTTTGTCCACTGCTTTGAGAAAGCGCGCAAAACTGAATGGTTTAAGCAGATAATCCACCACGTTGAAATTATAGCTCTCAACCGCAAAGTCGTCATAAGCCGTAGTCATGACCACGCGCGGCGGTTTGTTAAGTGAGGCGAGCAGCTCAATTCCGTTGATTTCCGGCATCTGAATATCCAGGAACAGAACATCGATGCTGCGCTGCTGCAGCAGCGTCAGTGCTTCCACCGCAGAAGTGCAGGCTTTCACCAGATCGAGAATCTCAACTCGCGCAATGCAGTCCTCCAGAAAACGGCAGGCCAGCGGTTCGTCGTCGACTATCAGACATTTGTAGTTCATTTTAAGTCCAGCTCCAGTACAACGCGATACAGACTTTCCGTCTGCTCTATTGTCAGCTCGTGTTTGTCGGGATACAACAACTCCAGGCGCCGCCGCACATTGTGAATCCCAATACCGGTCGTCGGCTCCTTGCTGCGCCGCGCCGGCCCGTTTTCCACTTCAAAATACAATCTGTCATTTTTCACCTCGGCCCGAATGTTGATGCGCGCCGTTCCCGAACTGACATCGCCGTGTTTAAACGCATTTTCCACAAAGGAAATCAGAAGCAGCGGCCGGATACGCCGTCCCTCGCATTCTCCTTCAACAGCCATGTGCACGATGTCCGGCCTGCTCAGGCGCAGACTCTGAAGTTCAACAAAGTGCCGGATGTAATCAATCTCGTCGGTCAGCCTGACGTAGTCCAATTTCACGGTGTGCAGCATGTAGCGCATCAATTCCGACAGCTTGATGATCGACTCTTCAGCCTGCCGCGGCTGCGCTCCGACCAGGTAGTGAATATTGTGAAGGGTGTTGTGCAGAAAGTGCGGACTGATCTGATACTTCAACATTTGCAGCTCGGAATCCACCTTGTACTCTTCCAGCTCCTCGCGCAGCTTTTTGTCGCGTATCCAGTCAGACGTAAATCGCGCACCGCTGCTCACCAACAGGTAAAACACGTCCTGCATGAGGTAGTACAATTTGTTTTGCTCAAAACTCACCAGGTAGGTTTTGCAGTCGACCAGTAATTCCGAAATGAAAATGGCATACAGGTATTGCAACGCGAATGTCAAACCGATCAGGAGCGCCGCACACAGTCCATACCAGCCGTACCTTCCCCTGCGCAGCAAACGCGGAATCAACAGGAAATAGTTGCAGTAAAACAGAACCAGTATAACGGCTATGTCTGTGATGTTAACCAGAAAAGCCACCAACAGACCGTAGTCCGACAGGTAATAACGGTACACGCTGTAGCTTCGGTCTGCGTAAAACAGCAGCCAGAACAACACATGCACCCAAATCTCCAGCCGATTCCGCTTCATGATTCTCACTACTCCGCCGTGCCAAAAAACTGCGTCCTACGTCAAATTCAGCCAAATGACGCGCATCCAACATAAGAAAATCTGCGAACCTGTGTAATGTTGCGGCGAACGCCCCAATTCACGCGGTGAACCGCCTGTCCTCCAGCTCTCCAACTTTCATCGCAACGACTGTGCCGTTCACAGATTAGTCCGCGATCACAAGCCGGTTTGTGGTAACCACAGCATTTTTCACGCGTCTGTGAGCATTCATTCGGGCGGGCTACACTCCTCATTTCCTGAATGCAGGCATATTATTTACCGGAGAAAACAATGCGACTTTTGTGTGTACTTTTAACGGCATTTTTCACGTTCGGCTCGGCGGCGCTGGCCGAACTCGATCTGGAAACAATTTACTCGCCACAGGCTGGAACCCAGATACGCGACATTCATTTTCTTAACAGTCAATTCGGCGTAGCTGTGGGATTCTGGGCCGCCTCGTCTACTCAGTTCACCGGCGTGCTGGCCATTACTCGCGACGGCGGCGAAAACTGGGAAATCGGCACGCTCGACAACACGCTCTTTTTCAGCGTCGACATACTTAACGAAAACGAATTAACAGTCGCCGGCATTTTTCTCGGCAACGGACGCGGTCTCTCACTGCGCAGCGTCGACGGCGGGACGACCTGGACCTCGGTCATGTTTACCGGAACAGATGGTCCCGAGGTCGTCAGCCTCTACTCCGTCGAATACCTCGACGACACACATCTGATTGCCGGCGGTTTCAACGGTGCTATTCTGCATTCAACCGACGGCGGCGAAAACTGGAACTCCGTTCACTCGGATGAGGACTGGTCCATCTGGAACATTGTCCACAAAGACGATCTGTTTCTCGCCACCAGCATCACGCAAGACGACAACGATGTGGTACACTACAAGATTTATTCCAGCAGCGACGCCGGCATGACCTGGGCGGAACTGACGCCGGACAAACCCGAAGACTTAAACATCGAGCGCCTGCGCTATGCACCCAACGGCGACCTCTTTGGATTCGGCAATGTCGATGGTTCATTTGCCATCGCCCGCTCGCTTGACAACGGCGAATCCTGGACAACAATACATACCAGCAACCACAGCGGCAGCCTTAAATGTTGTTACATCGACAATGAGGGCGGGATCTATACCGCCGGCGATCAGGGCAAGGTGATGTACAATCAGGACGGAACAAACTGGGAGGAAATGTATGTGCCCGCCGAACAGTTCATGTGGGACGTCGATGGCTTCGGCGATGTCGTGTGGTTGACCTCTTCCTCGGGTCGTATCTACGAATACAATCCACTTTCCACGTCCGTCCACGAGTTTAACAAACGCAACACTTTTGTCGTTTTTGTCATGCCCAACGGCGACAACTTAAACATCTCCGGGCTTGTCACCGGGCGCGACTACACGCTGCAAATCGGCTCCATCGACGGTCGTTCAAACAAACTGAACGTTCCGACTGACGGCGCAGTTGCAATTGACTCACTGCCGCGCGGCGCCTATGTCTACTCGCTGATGGAAGACGGCGTGGTTGTCTCACAGGGCAAATTTGTCAAATAATCCATACTGCTTCAGACTGTCCGACCCGCTCGCACATTGAATGGCCGACCGCCTGAGCGCTTCGCTGCCTGCGTGACTTCGGCAGCTTGCTTTTTACTTTTGTTCGTCACCGTGTGGCAGGTCGCTGGCAAGTGAGCGGCCCGCGCTTGCAGCACAATGACAAACAAGAAAAAAGAGCAAGCCGGCGCAATGAAATGCAGCGGCGAAGCGCTCTTGAATAAGGCCCGCAGCCCATTCAGTCCCAGCGACTCACCGGACCGGCCTGCGCGGTTCCCACCACGCTGTAACAATAGCAACCATCATGTGTCGACTTGGATTGCACAAGTGTGATCCGGCTACAATGGAGTTGCCTTATGTTCAGAAAGTACCTGCTCGTCCCGACTGCGATAGTTATCTGCATCACAACATTAGCCGTCAACGAGCTCGCGGCACGAGATATCAAAGCGCCCTGGGAGCAACTTACCCTGCTGCCCAACGGCGATATCTGGTCGTTTGCGGAGTTAAACGATGCTGTGTTTGTTGCCGTTAAAGGGACCGGTGTATTCAAGTCGAATGATCGCGGCGCGCACTGGACCAAACTACAGAACTTCAGCTTGACGCAGGTATGGGAGCTGCATGTTCACAAAAACTATTTGTTCGCGGCAGGCGCCGGCGGGTTGTACCGCTCCGCCGATGGCGGTGATACCTGGGACGACGCCAGTACCGGAATCGTCAAGAGCAGTTACTGGCAGGTATTTGCGATAGAAACCGAAAACGACCTGCTGTTTACAACGACCACGAATGGATTCTACACCAGCGACGATCAGGGGCTGACGTGGACCAACGTGGAAAGGTCACTCCCGACCGGCGACTTCTTAAACATCGGAATCAGTGAAACGACAATCTTTCTGGGTGATCTGAACAAGATCGTGAAATATTCACGACAAAGTGGAAGCTGGACATATATTATCATGCCGTTTCAGCGGCCCAACTGTTCCGCATACATCAACGGTAAATTGTATGCGGCCAGTTCTGCAGGAGAAGCCGTCCAGGGGCTGTGGCGCTCCGACAACAACGGCGACACCTGGGAACAAGTCGACGGCGGTCTGCCGAGCGGAACCATTGTTAACGAGATTGTTTTTTTGGGTGACGAATATTTGCTGGCGACAAATCGCGGCTTGTTTACTTCACCGAGCGGGAACAACTGGTCCAGTGTTGCCCCGTCGACGAACGGCATCGACATCTACCGCCTGCTGCCTATGGACGGAGACGTCCTGCTGGGCACGCGCGGACACGGCGTTTACCAGCTTCGGCGCAGCACCAATTCGCTGTCGCGGGTTAACAGTGGAATCGACTATTGGCGCGTCCTGAATCTTTGGCTGACCGATTCACGCATCTTCGCCTCCTCGGTGTTCATTGAACTGCACCAGAAGAACTTCGGAATCGCAGGTGAATGGCAGCCCACCGATCCGGCATTCGATCTGGATCAGGCAGTCAATGACATTAAACAATACGGCGAAGAAATTCTGCTTGGAACAAACAGTCTCTTTCGCTCGCTGGACAACGGAAATACCTGGGCCGAACATCCGGCCGTGGACAACTGGGGCGCAGTTCACAGCATCCTGCCGTTTGACGGCGTTACAATGTGTTTTACCGACACACATGTTTACACAATCAACAACATCGGCCTGGTCGCGTCTGTCGCGTATGAATTCGAGTCGTCCGTCAGCGCCTCCGTGCTGCACAAGGGCGTGCTGTTTGTCGGGACGGACAACTCTGGAAATTTCCGCAGCGACGACGGCGGCCAGACCTGGGAGTCCGTCAGCAACGGCATGTTAAACGCCAACACATTAACATTTCTCTCGGACGGCGACGTGCTGCTTTCGGGAACGGCCAAGGGCGTCTATCGCTCCGTCGACATGGGGGAATCCTGGCAAAACGTCAGCGGCGGCAATACTATAAACAGCAGCCCGATTATCGGCTTCGGCATGCTGGACGACGTCATGTACATGGGCACCCAGTTTAACCTCTGGTTTTCGACGGATCAGGGCGTTAACTGGCAGCCGCTCTCGCTGGAGGGGCTGCCGGAGAGCACCTGGATGTCGAGCCTTGCAATGCAGGATGACCAGCTCTACCTCGGCACGCATCGCATCGGCATGTTTACCGCGCAGATCCAGGACAAGCCGACCGATGTCGCCGGGTCGGGCGGCCCGCGCAATTCAGTCATCGGCGATCTTGTGGTCCAGCTTCTCCACGACGGACGCCATGTAGGCTTGAGCTTCAGCATGGATGTCGACGCGACCGCTGAATACGGAGTTTACGACTTGCGCGGACAACGTCTGACTGCCGGGCGAACGGCGCACTTAAACAGCGGAAGGCAATCTCTCACACTGGAACTTCCGAACCTTGCCGCGGGCGTGTATGTGTGTTTCCTGCGCATCGGCGAAGAACTTGTGACTCGCAGTTTTGTTGTCGGGCCTTAAAATTACGGCGGCGATTTCGAAGAGTGTTAACGTGAACTGACGCAAATCGAACAAGCGTCCACAACAATAAAACCTGTCCGGTGCGCAACCCGACAGGTTTTCTGTATTGAGCCTTTTTCCTTTCCGGCTTTCATCCCACGAGATCCCGGCGCCGGTATTGCGGCAGAGTACTCCTGAAGCGCGGCCGCAGCATTTTCGCTTGCGTCGGTCGCTGATGCGCAGCCGTACTGATTGCACCGAATCCACGCGACACCGACTTGCCCAGACCGATGCCGTCGGGAAGAAGTACGTTTGTCTGGAAGTGTCCTTTGAATCCGAGCATGTTAAGTCCCTTAAAGCGCGTCTTGCTCGTTTCGAGTTCCGGCACAGCCAGGATCTCGCGATCGGCAATCTCGTTAAACGCACCGAGGAACACGAGCATATTTCCAATCAGGATGCTGCGAAGAATCTCGATCTGTCCCTGCAGATCGGCGCTCATATAACGGTCAAAATTTCGCGTATTGAGCGCCATCCACATATTGTCAAATCGATAGCGCTGCAGTTTCACGCCGACGCCGATACTGACGCTTCGCGTTGAGATTTCGCGGTTGGTAATCGGCAGTACCCGGTCATCGATGTTGATAAACTCGATTCTGTTGATCAGTTTGGTCAGTATCCCGCTGCCGACGCCCAGCCCCACCAAGGTCGGCACATTGTCAAGCACTTTATACTGCACCACCGGATATCTTTGGCTCACCGTACCGTCATCCAGATGGTTGTGCAGCTCCTGTATTTCGCGATATTGATTGCCGAAGAAACCGCGCAATTTGTGCGCTGCGCGCGTTTCGAGTTTAATCGATGGAAAGCGGATGGTCGTGATGTCGATATTACGCATGGGCGGGTTCCCCCTGTTTGGCGTCATTGCCTGCCGGACGATTAAACAGACGCGGCAGCTGCAGTGAGATGTTTTTTGCACCGAAGTGCGTTTCCAGCTGACTGCGAACAAAAGATCCAATCACCTTGTCAACTTCCTCATACATGGAGGCATCCACAGTTTTAACACCGTGCGCCAGAATGGATTGATTGCGGTGGCCGAGCATGTCGATCAGTCGGGAGCGATTTTCATTCCAGGCTGCCCCCAGTCTATCGTTTAAGTCGACCAGCAGATCGTAACCACGCACCAGATCGATCTTGCCGCCTTTCTCGCCGATACCGTATCTGGCGCACAATTCGGCGGATAGCTGATCCGGTCTGACTTTGGCGGTGTGAATGTCGTACTGCGTTTTCAGCCGCAGTTGCATCAGCATTTCAAGCGAGCGGTAGAGACGAGCGACGGCGTCGTCAAAACGCAGGTTGATAGCGCATCGATGTGTGTTGTACAACATGTCCCACACAATCTCTGCCGAGCCTTCGATGCTGAAATCATTGATGGAAACCTCCGGCGATTCCAACAAACAGCGTTGCGACAATATTTTGTTCAGGTATTCCTGATAGCCGCCGTGTTCCGAATCGTCGGAATAGCGCAACAGGGAGCCGGCTTTCTCGTGGTCAAACTTATCCCAGGCGGCAAAAGTACGGCACCAGTTGTCATACCTGTTTAACTGCTCAATCATCCAGTCATCCAGACCGGAGTTGGAATTCATCAACTGTCGAATGTAGTCGACTGCCGCACTGTAGTCGTATTTGCCTATGAATTGCTCGATCATTCTGGTGTGAAAGCTGAACATAATCATGCCGGCTGGAATCGGCATGTGTTTTTCCGTTCCCAGCGCCACCTGATATTCGTTTTCAGGTAATCTGTTAGCCGTCGTCACGACTATCTTCGCGTTGGGGATTACCATGGATGCGTTGACAAGCGCAACCGTCATGGTTTTGGTACCTGGAGTGACATCAACAATGACATCGTAGCCGGCGTAGTCCTTTTTAATTTGTTTAAAGACACTGAGTGCGTGCTCCGTACACTTTTTCAGGCTGTCGGGATTTTCGAGCTGTGCCACATCATAGGGCAGTTCCCTTCCGTCCTGACGCTGTTTGAGAATATTCAGCAGCTCCGGCTGTTCGCTCCTGTAGTCTTTTTTACAGACTTTGCCGCTTCCGTCGACCAATTTCCGGGTTTGCTCCGAGCAGAAGAAATACACGGCGTCCGGATTGAGAGTATCAATTGCGGAGACGACCGGCGCGCAGGCCATGCCGACGCCGATAACCAGAAGTTTTTTCTGTTTGTCTTGCATATCAATTGCCTCGTGGAGTAAATGTTAATTTCACCCAACCGAAGGGTTCGTTGGCGTGGTCTTTGAATTCAGTAAACGATCGGGTCGTAGGGAAGTCGGTTGACTTGCTGAGCTTTCGCGGGGCGTGTTTGCCAATGCCGGTGTTCAGAATCAGATCGCGCAGCAGCTTTTCTTCCCGGGGTGCGTCTTCTTCGTTAAATGCGAGACCAATCGAATTGTCGAACCAGGTCTTGCCGGATCCAAGCCTGACAATAGCTTCATACGGCCGCAATTCCTCGATCCGATTGATCAGATTGGTATAAAACACTGCCGCACGCCTGAACTCCCGTATCCCGCCAAGTACAAATTCTTCGCGGCCGGCGCTATTGAGAGAAAAGTCGTTGATTTTATCAAAAAACTGTTGAAGTTTATTGTCATGCAGGAAGGAAAAGAAATCCTGGTGCCGCACCTTTTGACTGTCCATCTCGGCTGATTCCCGCCGACGACCGTAGACGCGGATCTCTCCGCCAAAGCGGGAACCGGGTTTAATCGCCTCACAAGGAATCGGAATGTCTTTCGATTCGCGTTTAAGTGAAAAACGCTTCCGCGATGTGACAATGACAGCGGCATCATCTCCGGCACACAGGTCGCTCACGTGAAAGTACTTGAACTGATCGTTGGAAATTGGCCCCAGGCATGCCCGGCCGACATTGATCCGTTTTAACGCCCTTCTGGCATCTTTGAAATCGGACTCATGCACAGCCTGTTTAAGCTCGCCCCAGGTCTTTTCCGAAGCGGAATGACTTACCATCCAGTCGACCATCACGGCGGTTCGCAGCGCACCTTTTAACGAGCTGCCGGGAATGTAGGCTTTTCCGTTGCTGCTGATACATCGATTGATCTCCTGTCGCCCGGGATCGACATGCGATTCCACAATGGACGCGGTCACATCGTCAACGTGACACTTCAAGGTGTCGTTAATGTAGCGTTTGAGGTCGAAGGTCGATCGATTGTTGTCCATGCCGCCGCGGACGCCGCGCACGTACTCCTCAATCAGCTCCGGGTGTTCGTTGATCCGCTGCATCAGCTTTTTCTGATCGAGAATGCGCACGTTTTTACCGTCGTACAGGTAGTCGGTATATGCCGACAACTTTTCCGTTTCACCCGCTCCAATCGCAACGGGCGAAAGAACTTCCAGCCCCACATCGTACACATGCAGGGGAACTGCCATAGCTTGCATTGTTTAACCTCATTTAGATTGGAATGGTAAATGCCGTCCCGTTGCGGTAAATCGGATGAGAGCCACCTTTGTCCGGACTGACGTCGACAACACGACCGCGCACATCTGCGCTTAACAATGCGCCCTCATGCACCAGCCGTACCTGCTTGCGGTGAAACTTGGGGGAATTCTTGTCTCTCTTGTCTTCGTCTTCGGATTCGTTCTTGCCGATAGTCCATGCACCACGCAAGGTCAGGTCATAAGCCTCAAGGCGGTCAAACTCCTCCTGATCGCGCGGTGAGAACATCGACAACGACAAGTGCAAATGCGAACGGTCATTCAGGTTCAACAACTCGTCCGGCAGATTCTCGACTTCAACGGATTCAATGCGACCTTTGCCCGTCGATCGTTCGCCGCCCACCCCTTCGTCGGCCAAAATGCGAAAGCACGCCAGCAGTTTGTTCCAGTCCGCTTCGGGCAACGCGTGATCGATCAGTACATAAAAATGGCCACGCAGAAATTCACTGTCGTTAAGCGGCACGTCCCTGAATTGCAGGTTCGTTTCCGTGTAAAAAGCGTCTTTGTCTTCGCTTTTGTGTACATGCACTTTGGGTGCACTGGGCTGGGAGGTGAACATTGCGGGCGGTGAATTTATTGCGGCAACGTTGCCGGCTCCGCCGATCTCGGCGGCCGTGCACAAACACTGCCCCCCGATTTTAACATGTTCCAGCAGTTTTTCAGAAGTGGCATACAAACCTGGTTGATCGGATGTCAGCTTGCCCAGTTGCTTGTATACGCCCAGCGAGATAAAACGCACTTTCTTCCAGATTTTAACGCCCGAGTCGGGAGCTATGTCAATGTCGATCGGCGGACGCGGCAGGAAGTATATCGTGTTTAATACTTTGTCCTTTGTACGCCACTCGACGGCGTAAAAACCGGACGACATTCTGACTTTGGTCGTCGCGCTGTCAAACCAGTTGCGCAAAGTCTCAACATCGCCGTAGATCATGGCCCAGACGTTCGCCAGACCGGAAAACAACGTATCGGAGTGGATAATTGAATCGGTCCGATCCAGTGAACGAGACCCAAGCCTGAACTGGGCGCCAGGTCTGCAACGCAGTTTTAACAGCTCCATGTCAGCCCTCCAGTTTATAGCTGGTTTCCGATTCCGTTGGAGACGTATTCATGTATTCGCTCGTCGGCTTTTCCGTGATTTTAACATCGACAAAGCGGACTTTACCGTAACCGCGCGATCCCTGACCACCCAGATAGTCGTCCTGCAGAATGCGCATGTACGACAGGATATTCTCGATGTCTTCTTTCTCCTCTTCGGGTTTAAACACGTTGTAGATCAGCTCGAATGAGAACTTCGCTCCGGCGGGTACACGCTCGATCTGCCTTGGATGCTGCGCAGCACCGGACTTGCGATCAATCGAGTTTTCTGTTTTCACTTCGGTCCAGATATTTCCCTCAAGCGCAGTAAACTGATCCTCGAAGCTCTTCTGATCCAGGAAACCGTCACTGACGAGCAGACGCGTCGGATTGTCGGCTTCGCGCTTGTCGCCGCCCTGTCCAAAAATCCTGACGACTTCGGCACAGTCTTTGCTCACGTCGATGGCACCATCGTGTTTGCGGGCCGCCAGCGAGCGCAGTTTACCCTTGAGCGAACTTCCCGGGATCAAAGGAACTCCGCGCGGGTCCTTGATCACTGCAAGACCAAGACCGCCGATATCAAGCGTCGTGCCGGATCCACCAATGTGCAAGCCGGTTACGGCTTCGATGTTGCCGCGGATAAAAATCTTCTTGTGCAGTTTAACTGTCGTTGCAGCACTTTCTGTTGTTGTCGGGTTTTCAGCCATCAGGACTTGCCTCCGTAATATTTGTGATATGCAATAATTGCTTCAAAGAAGTATTGAAATGCCTTGAGCTGATCAGGCGATGTGATTTTAACGATCATTTGATCGAGCAGATAGATCAGCTTGCGCTGCTCGTCCTTGTCCGATTTGCCGCTGATGTACGCCAACTGCGGACGCAAGCGCGCCAACCGGCTGAAATCGCTTTCGGACTTGATTGCAGGAAAAACATTGCGCAGTTGTGAAGTCGAAATATTGTCGCCGACACTTTTTACGAAGCTTTGAATCCCTTCAATGTATTCCGGCACAAGTTGTGTCTTTGTCCTGAGATAGTAGTCTACATAGCCCTCGGACTTCAGATCCCTTTTTAACTCTCTTTCATACCGGGATTCCCTGTCTTCGATGCTCTCATTCCTGCTGTGTCCCCTATGCGGGCCTCCATTCCGACTCTTGTTGCCGCCGGAATACGAGTGTTGTTTATAGTGGTTGGCCATTTCTGATCCTCCTTGTTTAAGGTGTTATATCGGTAGTTTTCACGTCCTTTTTCAGCGAAAACTCAGCCCAGCGCGCCGCCACGGCAAACAGCATTGGATTAACCGCGGAATTGCGAGAAACAGCGCGCAGGAATATTTCTTCAAATTGTTCAACAAGGCCTTCAGCGAGATTGCTGCGCTTTCTGACCATTTCATCTTGTGAATCGCGGTCTATCAGATCGCTCAGGAACCAGGCCAAACGGTAAACAGGCGGAATCTCGGTGTGTTCGCTTTTGTCCAGATACAGCTTCAGATCGTGGCAGAGTCGACGGACTTTAAACAAAATATCGCGCCCCGCTCCGTGTTCCTGGATCAACTCCACCATCACGTCCCGTATCCCGGCCGCGTAATTGTAACAATCCCAGGACAGAGTCTCGCCGAGTACATGCACTGCGTCTTTAACAACATTGCCGTCGGCGTCTTTGCGGCTCTTGGCCTGTTCCAGTGCATCTTCGGCCAGTGGAGAAAAACGCGCAACCGAAAACTTGGCGGGGATCATGATGATGCCGGCCGACAGCGTCACATCGCGGTTGCCGCCGCAGAACTGTTTAAACTCGTCGTGCAGGCAACGTGCGAATTCAAACACCGTATTCCAGGGGCCAAGCAGGAATACGTCGTCGCCGCCGGAGAATACCGTGTAAATGCGATTCTTGAAATCATCCCACTGCATCAGGCGGTTTAAATAACCCTCAAAAAACCACTGCAGTTGTTCCGACAAACCGATGTAATCGGCCAGGCCGGGTTTTTCACCCAGACCATCGCGGAACAACACCCCCAGGTTGTCGACGTCCAGTTTAAGTACGGCTATCTCATCGCGTCCGCTGTCTTCCAGCGCAAAATTGCCGAGATGCGCAAATTCGATCGGGTGATTGATCTTGAGATCTTCCTCGTCCATTTTCCCGGATTCAATCTCCGCCGACCAACGCTTCCTGTACTTCGCAAGCGCTTCGCTCCGCCAGACGGGAACGTCCTTGACCATAAAACGGAAGTCGCTGGCCTTCCTGGCGTATTCAGTGTCGTTAAACAGAATTGTGTCGTCAATAGGCGGTTTGTCGTATTCGACGAGGTGTTCGAGCCTGTTGATGTAGCGTTGCCAGTCCTGAACATTGCGTTGACTTGTTTCACTTCCGATTGTTTGCGGCAGGGCGTAGAGTTCCCATGCCGGCAATGTTTTTGCTAGTTTGGCAAATGCGCCCCGCTGGTCTTCCTGATTGAGCGGTTCAAAAACGGCGGCCCAATCCAGACTCTTGAATTTGCGCGATTTGACGGCCTGGCATTCTTTGGCTATCCTGGTCATCACGCTCGGTAAGTCGTCACGCAATTCCCGCAGGCTCGCCTGCACCCAGCCAAGCGCGACGTATAACCCGGTGTCCGTGAAGGCTCGCTCCAGCTTTTTGCGACACTCCCGCAATTCCTGCGCTCCCGACCCGGGGACAAACAAGGTGAAGTTGCCGCCGCCGTCGAGCAAAATGCAGGTGCGCGGAATCCCGAGTTGTTTAACGATAAGTTCAATCGCTGTCTGTCCCACCAATTGCACCAGGAAAGAACGGCTTTTCAGTTGGCGCGCCGCCCTGGACGAAACAACGTTAAAGATAAAGTCCTGAATGCCGGAGGTATCACCGCGAACCACGAGGATCGGCGCGGCGGTCGATGCGAAGGGATTCTCCAGATATGTTCCGACATTCTCTCCCAGCTCTCCGCAATTGTACTCGTGCGCCAGGCACCAGGCAACTGCCGCCGTCAGACGCGCTTCCTGATCAAGGCTGTTTGTCGGCGAATTGCCCGCCGCAAAGACGTGCAGGTACTTGCGCATCATTGCCAGCAGCGAACGTTCGTTGCGGGTTTCATTGAGTTCCGCCAGAAAAGTATCGAGCATCTTTTTATGCTCGCACAGCTCCCGGAAATCCGCTTGTTCATCGGATTCCAGGGGAAAACCCGCTTCCCGTTCAATCGACAGTTTGACATGTTGTTTAAATGCCTGCTGCCGGCGGCGCATGCCGTTCTTTCCCAGCAGGACAATCGGAGAGCGGCGTCGAATGTCATAACCACGTTCGCCGTTGCAATGACCGCGCACACATTCGAGCGCCGCTTTAACAATGTTGTACGCCACGGCGGATGACGGACGATCCATCAGGAGTTCAAGACCCGCCAATGGGAAAAGCCTGTCCTTTTCCCTGTCGTGATGTTGACGGCATGTCTGCATGAATTTCGCCGCATCGCGATCGTCGTCAAGTTCCGACTCGGGCTGCAGATTCGGCAGCGATCCGGCCGCCATTTCCCAGGAATGTAGTCGGCGCAGCACACCCAGCGGCGCAAACAGAGCCGCGGTGTGCAAGTGTTTGAGATTTAACATGAGTATCCTGCGTTTGTGTTTTACAACGCTCTGGTTTGAAAGATTTCGGCACTACTTAACGCACGATTGTACTGACAGAGAGGCGAGACCGACTAGCGTTTCAGCGTGCGACCGACATTGAGCACGGGATGGTAACTTCCTTCGGCCCAATGGTACAAAGTGGCGTTGTTGACCGTACCCCACATCGCGCCAAGCCCAAAACTCAGAACAACCGGGGCCGATATAAAAAAGTGAATATTGGCGCCACCAAGTTCGCGTTGGATGTTGTTAAGCAGTCGGTAAAAACCCCTGACCTGGTCGGCCCACTCGACAGGCTGCGAGTGTTCAAGTACACCAATCCGTCCGTCTTCGTCGAGGGACGTAATAATAAAAGTGTGATCGATGTCGCCCTTTTCCTGCAGGTACTGTTCAACGGCTGTGCGGATAGGCCGCGTAATTTCTATGATGACGGCCACGTCCTGAACTTTTTTTGTCGGCTCTTCACCCGGCTCGTTGCGCAGCCGACTCACCAGCAGGCCAACCAGGCGCCGTCCACCTGAGATCACGCGCAGAATCAGATTGCCGCCGAGTGTAATGTTTGATTTGAGGGCCTTGATGTTTCTGGCTCCGTCGTTAAACTGATTGACCCAGTCATTGAGATTTTCGAGAATATCCGACATCGCATTCTCCGTTCAGTTGCAGTGTAATAATGTGAGGTATTTGTTAAACATTTCTGTCCAGCACCTTGGACGCACAGCGCAATGCGCCGCGCTCGCCAAGCATTGTGGAATAGTGTCCGGCGATAAATCGCACGTCAAAGCCATGCGAGGTATACACTTTGTGAACGACTTCCCGTGTTCGCAGGTAAGCTTCCATACAGCCTTCCATCCCCGGGTTTTCTACGTAGTCCGGCACATAAACCCGGCGCTCGCCGCCGTTCACTTCCAGCAAAACATTGTTAAAAGACTTGAACTGAACTCCCTTGGCACGCGCATCGACAAACATCGGCAGCCGTTCAACTTCAAAGCTGATATTGCCGCACCGTGTTTGGGCAAGTTCCTCGGCAATAAAATCCAGCACACGGGCCCTGCCGAACACCTTGGAAAGTGATTTTTTCTGGCCGGGGGCACAGAACTCCCTGCACACCTGCGCCACAAACACAAGGTGAGTTTTGGGCCTGCCATTGATCGGACCACCCGGCGTTATCAACATGTCGATATGTCCGAAGTCGTCCTTAATCGCCGAACGTCGCAGGTTGCTGTATGCGTGAAGTCCCCTGCGCATCAGTCTGTCTATCCAGACTATGTGTTTAACACCCAGACTCTCCCGAAGCGACTCGGCAGTTGCGGCACGTGTGGCGTGATTCGTTCTGGCACGCCCGTCTTCTTTCGGCAGCAAATCATTGCCGCAAAAAATATAGTCGCCGCCGCACAGAATCTCGCCGCCGGTAATCTTGTGTTCAACGGTGCGGTGGTCGTAGCCTTGTTCGGCAGCCAGCGGAACGGAAAAGTGCGTCGGCATGCCCGCAGCCGCCATGTCCGTGTCTGCAAGGCTGTTTGTTAAACAAATCCGGCCCGTACCACTGTTCTTCGTTACGGCAATCTGATCCTGCAACCAGCGCGACGTATCCGGGCGGGATCTGCCGCCATCAGACAAATCCACAATGCGAACATTGGGCCCGCCCGAATTGTCGCTGTTTTCCCGCATCCCGGCTAGCGGGGTGGGACTTAGCACCGTAATCAACAGACTGCGATCCGCAAACGCCCGGAACACATTACCCAGGTAATTGTGTACATCGGCGTACGTCAGATTCTGGCTGCCAAGAGTTAACAGCAGGTGCGTAATGCGCCCTTCCCAATCCGAAAGTAGCCTGTATTGTTCCGTTGATTTCGGCACCAGTTTCACCCTCCGCATGATTTAGTTGACCGGTTCAATGTTAGTGGTTATCACGTGCTGAACGCCATTGCTCGAATTGCCGTCGTATTTAACCGTCAGGTTGTTCAGGTTGTCAATTTTCATCGTGATGTCCGTCGTCGTAATGTCTATGCGGTAGGCGCGGCGCGGCTTGCCGATGCCGACGAGTTCACATTCATCGCGATCGTCCAACGTACCGAAATACTCCAGTTGATTGGCCTCGTCGTCCATCGATGTGTCATCGGCGGAGTCGTCAATAACATGGACAAAGTAGGCTTGAGTCTGAGTCGTCCCCAATGCGAATGTTGACGGCAGGCTGGTTGAATTGCTGATCGACACGCCGTCGCCGATCACCAGCGCACCGCTGCTGATCTTGAGACCGACTTCAGTGTTTAACAAATCGTAGTCGTCGTTGGTGTTGTTAACACAGTTGCGCACGCGAATTTTTTTACTGCTCTCAAGCAGGTAAACCCGGATTTCGTTCAGCGGATGAGTATCCACGGTAGGCATTTGTATACTCCAAAAAATATCTGAAAATCAGGCACAGAGATACCCTGTCCGGCACGAGAGATGCGCCGGAAATGAACTCCCTGTTTTGTTTAAGTCTGGATCAATCTATTGGACAGCTTCGCACACAGAGCAGCTCAGCGTCCACCTTCAACTCGACAATCGTCTTTGTTAATGTGTGAGAGATCATCCGGTATTCACCATCAATTCCAATTCCGTGTATTTCGGTTTTCCAGCCCTGTTCAGGTCCGGACATCACAATTCGCGGTGGTCTCCTGCGGTCCAGCAGGAATTCACTCGTCTCTGGTGACCGAAAAAACGAAACGTTGCCGGCGAACAATACGCCATTGTCGGCTTTGATTGCAACGGCATTGACGAGCAGATTTTCACGGAGTTCAACCCGTTCGGAGAGTTCATTGTAAAACTCGAGTTCCGTACGGCGCAATCGCATGCGATGTGAGTCACCGAAGTGGACCACTACCTTAAACCAATTGCCCGCATCTGCCTTTTCCATCGCAGGTCCCGTCTGTTTTCATCTGGCTCAACGTGATTAGTGTTCGAGTCGATGGTGCGAATTTACGCGGCGGTCCTGCAGTGCACAACCACACTATCAGCGATAATATTATTCTCACAAGAGATATTTGCGCGGGAATATATTGCTTTTTCAGTCGAAATGTCAAATAATTATTTCTAACATTGATCCACATCTGTGCCTGAGACCGCCATCGTCAGCAACGGCACTGGTACGGTGGGAGACTTTTCCTCACGATTTCTTCGTAATTTGTAATTTTGCCGATGCAGGCAGATCCCGTTGCGCTTGCGTCTGACGGCCTCATAATCAAAGCCGGATTTTTTGAATGGCACGTCCCAGCGATTACATCCATCGACTTGTAAAATCACTGACCGAACAGGAGAGTTCGCTCTATCGCGAAATTGCCGCAACGTCGAACTTCGGCCAGGCCTATCTCGACTTTCTGAATTTGATCGATTCAATGGTGGAATACGATGAGCAAACGGCGCAGACCTTTTGCCGCGACACGCTGAAAGTCCCAAACTTCTCCCGCTTTAAACGACAGTTCTTTGACAGTCTTCTGGCCCACCTGGAGCTTAATCGACGCAGTAAAAACGAGCACGAAGAAATCGACCGGCAGATTCGCGAAGTTGACGTCCTGATTAACAAAGGTCTGCTGGACGTCGCCGGTAAACACATTGTAACTATCAAAAACCGCGCAACAAGAATAAGCTACCACCACGGCAAGATCGAGATACTGAACCGCGAGATTCGCATTCTGCAGTCCAGGCCCGGCAACAAAGGGGATCAGAAAGTGGTGGCCCTCAACGAAGAACTGGACCTATACTTAAAGGACTACCAGACGAGCAATCGCTACCGCACTTTGTATCACCTCATGTTTATGCTCTCCCGCACAACCTATAATGGTGAGATCACAGTGGCAAACATGGCGGAAATCAACAAGATAATGCAACATCCCTTGCTGCGGGCGGGAGCCGAGTGGCCGGACGTGCGCAGTCATCGACTCTATCACAGTATTCACGCCAAATACGCTCGCATTACCGGCCGCAATGACATGGAACTGCAGCATCAACGAAGAATTGTTGAACTATGGGAGCAGGATCGCGAACAGATCGAGGCCAATCCCTCCGGGTACATCAAATCGCTCAGCATCCTCGCCGGTCTGTTTCGCGTTCACAAAAGTTATACCAGGGCGGACTTTCAGTCTATGCTGTTCGATTTGGAGTCCATTGTTGTACACACGTATCGCGATGAAACGGAGCAGTTTGCCGCCGTCGCGTTGCTGCGCCTGATGGACGGTCTTAACGGCACCCCCGCTGAATTTGAACGTCTCCTGACCGAATACTTGCCCGATTTGTTGCAGGAGATGAGAACACGCAAAGCGCCGCTTCCTCAGGCTCGAGAACTGGCGCTGTATTTTAACATTGCCGTAGCCTACTTTGTGCATGGCGACTTCAGCAAAGCCGTTGAGATTACAAGTTTAATCGGCAACTTTGAAAAAACGGTCAGCCGCCAGGACCTGCAGATCTTCGCTTCAATCCTGACGAATATTCTGATGTTCGAGATGTACGGTGACACAACTGCGGACACGTTCACACACAGCAATGAACGCAAGCTCAGGAAATCTTCTCTTTCATTGATACTTGAATCCATCTGCATCCAGCATCTAAAAAAACTCAGGACAACACTCCCGGGAGAGGAAATCAGCCAGGTTTTCATACCCTGGCGGGACGATCTACTCAGCTTGCTTAACAACAATAATCGGGGCCAGAAACTCGGCATCGAAGAAATTATTTGCTGGCTCAACGCCAGAATCTCGGGCAATAGTATCTATGCGGAATACCGCAACTACATTGATCGGTCCGCAATTTCCACACTGCAATGAGAGCATTGTATCCGCCGTAGCAACGCGCCCGGTACACTGTGGCTGTGCATAGCCGGTCGGCTCACAACTTTCCATGCGTTGACAAACAAGGAAAAAAAACAAGCCCCAAATGCAGTGCCGGGGCGAAGTGCTCTGCATCGCCCGGTTCAGAAAGTTGTTCCAGGGAATACGCGCGGTGGCAGCGCATCACAATAGAACTCAACTTAAATCGAACTACAACCTTTGTGGTCAAGCGGCCACAGGGGCCACAGGTATAAAGCGCCCCTCCTGTTCAACAATTAAACTCACTCCCGCATGAATCCGGTTGTTAAAATAGATGTCCCGCAACGCATCGAATGTGAATTCAACTCCAACAACGGGATCGTCCTCATACAGGTTTTGTTAAACGGTCAAAAACGCACGTTTTTACTCGACAGCGGCGCGCCGTTTATGACGCTTAACACGCGACACGTGCATCCCGATCATATCGAAGCCGGGCTGCTTGAATTCAAAGGCATTGGCGGCAACGTACAATCCTCACGCGCGCGGATCAAGACTTTTAACTGGCAGGGACTTAAGCTCCGCAACAGCCTGGTGTACGCAATGGACCTGTCACATCTGGAGAATGAGCTCGGCGTTGAGTTCCACGGACTCATCGGCTACCGTGAACTGATGCATTTTACATTAAACATCGACTACAAGACACAGCGCCTGACCCTTTGGCGCGAGTTCAACCCGGACGACTTCACGGTACTTGCGCGCATTCCCTTTGTTTTACACAACCACCTTCCCGTCATCAGGGTAAAGATCGCCAAACGCCACCTTAAGCTGGGCCTTGACAGCGGCGCTGCAATCAACTTGTTGGATATCAAGCTGTTAAATTCCATCGACGGTTTTACACCGGCCAAACGCGAGGAACAGCTTCACGGGGCGGGCAGCACCAGCGTAACGGTTCAGCACGGCAAGTTAACATCAATGTCCGTTTACGGCACGGAGTTCAATAACATGCGCGTGGTCTGGTCGGACGTCGGCGTGATTAAACAATCGCTCGGCGACATCGACGGACTGCTGGGCTACGAGTTCCTGTCCAAACGCCGCATGGCCATCAGCTTCACGGACAACTGCATCTATCTGATCCGCAAAAAACGCAGTAAATCTGCGCCTTCAAAAGATTCCTGATAAGACAGATCGCCGCGCCTCCTTCGCGTTGCTTTGGTGGCTTGCTTTTTCTCTTGTTTGTCAAAGTGTGAGAATTCGCAGAAAACAAAAAGAGCTGTGAGCCCTAAGGGCTCACAGCTCCTACGTAGTTTTACGTACTCCAGCCTGATCACCGAACCACAAGCACCTGAGTCACCGAGTCCTCAGTCCCGCCGTCGGCGCGAATAAACAACTCAACAACATACGCGCCGGCCTCAAGCTGCAAACCCGTCGCCTCGCGCAGCACAAGCTCCAGCGTCTGTGTCCCGGCCGCAAGTGTCCCGAAGTCCTGCGCTGTGCGCCGCACGCCGCGCATATCCGTGATCTCAACACGCGCCGCCGCAGCAGCCTCAAGTTTAAAGTTTAACATCACGCGCTCACGCCCCGGGTTGGGCGTCAGTTGCAGGTTGTACGCGTCGCCGCGATCAGCCGCAGCGCCGGAAGCGCCCAGCTTCGTTGCGGCCACGTTCACAGTCACCGTCGCCGTCGAACTGCCGCCGTGGCCGTCCTCCACCGTATAGGTGAACTGATCAGGCCCCGTCGCAGCTCCGGCCGTGTAGTCGATCGTCGTGCCGCCGCCCGAAACTGCCGTCGTGCCGAGCGAACCGTCCGTGGCCGAGACAACTGACAGCGCGTGGCCGTCGACGTCATCGTCGTTGGTTAACACCGTGATCGTCGTTACGGCTGAAGCGTCTACATTGCCTTTAACATCCGATTCCGCCTGCGGCCAGCGGTTGCGAAACAGAACAGCCAATGCGTCTTCGCCGGCGCCCGCCACATAAGCGTGATCGCCTGCCGGAGAGAGCGCAGTCGCCAGTGCGCCGCGCAGGCCGTCGAAGCCGGCCACGCCGTCCACCGCGTTCTCGATAAATGTTAAATCACCGTCCTCCAGCGATCGCTCAAATACCGCCACGGAATTGTCGACCGGCGAAGAAGTCCAGACGTGACAGGCGTCACTGCTTGTCTGGACCGACCGCACCGCGGCAAGTCCTTCAACACCGTCCACACCGTCTTCCATGACGTCGTCAAATGTTAACGTACCGTCGCCGGCGCTGCGGTCGAATACGGCCAGTTTATTCTCGCCGCTGCCGGTCGCATACACATTTTTGCCGTCGGGGCTGACGGAGACGTCGGAGGCTTTGTCCAGTCCGTCGTTGCCGTCGACACCGTCGCGGTAGGCCGTCACAAAAGTCAGGCTGCCGTCGCCGGCGCTGCGATCAAACTGCACCAGCGCATCGTCGCGGGTTGAAGCGACGTAGACCTGCGCGCCGTCCTCGCTTACATCCAGACCGATCGGCTGTCGCATACGCGTAACGCCGCCCAATCCGTGTTTGTACACGCCTTCATAAGCAACACTGCCCGCAGCCACGGTGAAGTGCGCCAGCGAATGATCGCTGTAGCCGGTCACGTAAATGCTGCTGCCGTCAGGGCTGACGCTCAGCGCTCGCGGCCGTTTAAGTCCGGCGATTAACAATGCGCCGTCCATGGTGCCGCGCTTTTTGTGTTCAACAAACGTCAGCGTACCGGTTGACGAATTGCGGTCGAAAATGGCAAGGGAGTTGTCGCCGTAACCAACCGCATACACCTGCGCGCCGTCGGGGCTGACCGCAATGTCGCTGACGTATTTAAGTCCGCTGACGCCACCGCTCTGGTTGCGCACGCGCCCTTCGTAACTCAGTTCGCCGCTGTTTTCATCGCGCGTGAAAATGGCAATCGAATGATCGGCCCGACCGGCGGCGTAGACGTGTTTACCGTCGGGTGAAACGACGGCCGACTCAACGCCCGCCAGACCGCGCACGTCGCCCGAGCGGTTCTTCTGCCGCTCCACATACTCCAGGTTAATCGGCAGACACTCGGAGTTGATCACGCTTACAATGATTGCCGCGGTGGCGCGACAGCCGCTGTCGTTTTCAATCGTGTAGTTAAACTGATCGACGCCCGTAAATTCTCCGTCCGGCACGTAGGTTACCACGCCGTTGGCATGTGTGGCCGATCCGTTGGCGGGAATATCCAGACCAACTATGTTTAATCCCGCGCCCGAATCGTTTGTTAAAACGTTCGTGCTGACGCTTCCCTGCGTGCTCGACATCAGGTCGGCGACGGCGGCGATAAGCGCTACGCTCCCTGCGCTGAAGGAAGCCGAGGTGGCACATGCGACATCGTAGCTGCGCTCGACGTTTAACGCGCCGGAATTGCCCGCGGCCCACTTCACTTCAACAGTATGGCTGCCCTGACCACTCTGGATTGTCCCGCCGGTGACGCTCCACACAATCGTCGCACCGGTGGTGACAGGTTCGGCTGAGTACACGACAGTTTCATTGCTGCACTCACCCGCGGCGCCGCTGATGCTGACGCCCGGATAGACCGTAATGTCGGCGCTGGTAGATCCTTGCGGCGTATATAATGTCAGTGTCCGATTGCCCGCAATGCCGACTAAACCGGCCGAGATTGTCACCAGTACTTTCTGCGGCGTCAACTGTGACGTTGCGATAGTCGACGTGATCGTCTTGCCCGACCTGCCGAGAGCGGAAATCGTCGCACCGGTAACGGTCAGGTCTATGCCGCAGAGCGTAACCTGCTGATCGGCGGGGCTGGCCACAAGGCAGGTCGGAGTTACGTCCACAAGCTGCGGCGCCTGTTGATTCAGCCAGATTTCGTCCGCCTGATTGAGTGCATTGGCGATGACGGCATCCAGGTCGCCGTCGTTGTCAAGATCGCCGATGGCCACACCGAAGCTGCTGCCGCCGCCCAGCGAGCTGGATGTGAATATTGCGTTGCCGTTGTTTAACCAGATGCGTTGACCGGCGCTGAAGGTATGCCCCACAATCACGTCCAGATCGCCGTCGTTGTCAAGGTCGCCAAGATCAACCGCCTCGCCTTGATTGTGGCCAAAATCCGTGCTGAAGAAAACGCCCGAGCCATTGTTTCTCCAGATCGCCTGAGTGAGGCCGTAATGCGCCACCACAGCATCGAGATCGCCGTCGCCGTCAAGATCGCCGATGGCGACGTCCTGACTTCTGTTCCGACCGAAGGCCGTACTGATAAACGTACCGTCGCCCCTGTTAAACCAGATGCTCGCACCCTGATCGTAGTTGGTGATAATCGCGTCCAGGTCGCCGTCGCCGTCAAGATCACCCAGGTCGGCTTTGCTGCTGTTGCCGGTGCCGAAAGACGAACTTGCAAACGTGCCGTCGCCGTTGTTTAACCAGATCTGGTTCGGCGCGCCGCTGCCGCCCGCCCCGATCGTCACAATCACATCCAGATCGCCGTCGCCGTCAAGATCGCCGATGGCCGCGTCCTTGCCGTTGCTGGTACCGAAGGACGTAATGCTGAATGTGCCGTCGCCGTTGTTTAACCAGATGTCGTGACTGTTAAATCCAACCTGAATGACGTCCAGATCGCCATCGCCGTCGAGGTCGCCCAGGCCGTTGCCGCTCTTGACGCCGACGCCGACGGTTGTACTTGAAAAAGTGCCGTCGCCATTGCCCAGCCAGACCTGACTGCCGTACGATTCGGTAAAGACCGCGTCCAGATTGCCGTCGCCGTCAAGATCGCCGACTTCGACGTCGAAGCTGGTCCTGCCGCCGAAGCTGGACGTGTTAAACACGGCCGAACCGGCGTCCACCGCCGCGCGGAAGGTCCAGACGGATGCGTTGCTGATCGGAACGCCGACAGAGCTCTGTGCATCCGTCACCGTCACGTAAATGCGCTCACCGGCCTTGAAATCTGCCGCCGGGTCGATGACGACTTTACTGCCACCGTTAAGCGTCGAAAACGCCGCACTGGTTGTCAACCGGCCGGTTTGTGCACCGTTGACAAAAAAGGAGGAATTTGTTATGGAAGCCGGGTCAAGGGCCTCACTGAAGGTTATCTCAACATTGTCGCTGCGAATGGCCGCTGTCGTTGCGGGTGCGGGCGAACGATCGGTGATCTGAGGTACGGAAACGTTAATCCAGATTTCGTCCGCCTGATTTAATGCATTTGCTATAATCGCATCCAGGTCGCCGTCGTTGTCCACGTCGCCGATTGCCACGCCGAAACTGCTGCCGCCGCCCATACCAAAACTCGTAAACGTACCGTCGCCGTTGTTGATCCAGGCTCTTTGCGACGTGCCGAAGGTGTGCGCCACAATCGCGTCAAGATCGCCGTCGCCGTCAAGGTCGCCCAGATCAACGGCTTCGCCCTGATTGGAGCCGAAGGTCGAACTGTTAAATGTGCCGTCGCCCTGTCCGATCCAGATGCTTTGCGGACGGCCGTAGTGTGCAACCACGGCGTCAAGATTGCCGTCGCCGTCAAGGTCGCCGATCGCGACATCCTGGCTGCGATCCGTGCCGAAGGCCGTGCTCGTGAACGTGCCGTCGCCGTTGTTTAACCAGATGCTCGCGCCCTGATCGTAGTTGGTGATAATCGCGTCCAGATCGCCGTCGTTGTCAAGATCGCCCAGGTCGGCTTTGCTGCTGTTGCCCGTGCCGAAGGTAAAAGCATTAAATCCGCCGCTGCCGTTGTTAAACCATATCTGGTTCGGCGCACCGCTGCCGCCCGCGCCGACCGTCAAAATTGCATCCAGATCGCCGTCGCCGTCCAGGTCGCCGATGGCGACATCCTTGCCGTTGTCAAAAGCCATGGACGAGCTGGTGAATGTGCCGTCGCCGTTGTTTAACCAGATATCGTGCTGGTTAAAACCGGCCTGAATCACATCCAGATCGCCGTCGCCGTCAAGATCGCCAATGCCGTTGCCGCCCTTGACGCCTGCGCCGAAGGTCGTACTTGAAAACGTGCCGTCGCCGTTGCCGAACCAGATCTGGCTGCCGTAACTTTCCGTGAAAACTGCGTCGAGGTTGCCGTCGCCGTCAAGGTCGCCGACTTCAACGTCGAAACTGGTGCGCCCGCCGAAGGTGGACGTTAAAAATGTGAAGTTGACATCGCCTTCCGCCGCAGCAGTGAAGCTGTAGACCAATGCGCTGGTGATCGGATCGCCGCCGGCATTGCTCGCGCCGGTGACCGTCACGTAGATGCGCTCGCCCGCCTTGAAGTTGTTCGTCGGATCAAAATTGCGAATCGGGTTGCCGCTGAATGCGCCGCTCTCGGACAGGAAGCCGGTCTGTGCGCCGAAAATGCGAATGTTCGAGGCCGTAACTGTCGCCACGCTCATCGTCGTACTGAAGGTGATGTCGATGTCCGCGTCCACCGGCACGGCGATTGCGTTTGTCGCCGGGCTGAACGAGGTGATCCGCGGGGGCGGCACAGCGCCGCCGGTGTTGATCCAGATGTTCTGCGCGCCGCTTATGTCGGCGATGATTGCATCCAGATCGCCGTCGTTGTCAAGATCGCCCAGATCGATGCCATGACTGTTGCCGGCGCCCAGGGTGCTGCTGGCAAATGTCCCGTCGCCGTTGTTGAACCAGATGTCCTCGGCCTCCGCGCCTGTATTGGCCAGTATGGCGTCCAGATCGCCGTCGCCGTCGATATCCCCCAGCGCCACGCCGGTGGACTGCCCGCCGCCGTAGGTGCTGGTTGTAAACGAACCGTCGCCGTTGCCCATCCAGATCTGTCCGGCCGTATACGCAGCAATCACGACGTCGAGGTTGCCGTCGCCGTCAAGATCGCCGATGGCCGCGCCGCGCGCGTTGCTGCTCACACCGAAGGTTGCGATGCTGAAGTAGCCGTTGCCGTTGTTGGTCCAGATGTTGGCCGTCTGGTTCTGGTTGACGATCACGACGTCCAGGTCGCCGTCGTTGTCAAGGTCGCCGATGACGGACTGGCGGCTGCCGCCGGTGCCGAAGGTGCGGCTGCTGAACACAAAGTCGCCGCAGTTGAGCCACACTTCGTTGGCGCTGCCGGTGTTGCTCGTCAGCACAGCGTCAAGATCGCCGTCGCCGTCCAGGTCGGCCAGGTTGACGTCCATCGTCGAGCCGCTGCCGAAGCTCGTGCTGCTGAAGGTCCCGTCGCCGTTGTTGGACCAGAGTTCCTGCGGCTGATTGTAGTTGCCGATAATTGCGTCCAGATCGCCGTCGCCGTCAAGGTCGCCCAGCGCCACGTCCTGAGAATTGCCGCTGCCGAAGCTCGTGCTGCTGAAGGTGCCGTCGCCATTGCCCATCCAGATTTCCTGCGGCTGCCCGTAGTTGGCTACGACGGCGTCAAGATTGCCGTCGCCGTCAAGATCGCCGATGGCGACGCGCGTGGAAACGCCGCTGCCGAATGACGATGTATTGAACGCGCCCGAGCCCTCGGTCGCATCAACCGTAAACTGGAAGACCAGCGGTTCGGCCAGTGCGTTCCCGCCGGAGGCCGTTGCGCCGGTGACCGTCACGGACACCAGCTCGCCCGCTTTGAAATCGCTGTCGGGATTAAAACTGCGCAGCGGATTGCCGCTAAGCACGCCGCTGGTGGAAAGAAAACCCGTCTGCGAGCCGTAAATGCGGATGTTGCCCGCCGTCAGCGTCGCAACGTTCATTGTCGTGCTGAAGGTGATGTCAATGTTCGCTCCGGGCGCAACCTGCGTGGCGTTGGTCGCCGGAGAAAACACGCTGATTGTCGGTGTTTGCGCGGCCAGCTGCGGAGCCATACCGCCGCCGGCGATTGCCATGCCCGCCGCCGTCAGCGCCGCCGCAAGTCGCGGGCTCTTCAGCGGATTGAGCAGCGCCGCCAATTTATCGATGCGCGCCTGTAGAAAGGTCTGGCGGGCGCTCAAGCGCGGCGTGCCTTGATCCTCCGCCGCACGCCGGGTGCGACCCAGGCGGCGACAGTATTTTTTGTAACGGCGAATCAGTTCGAACCGATCGGCACGAGGGCGAAATTTCATTGGAAGCTCCGGAAGAAGGCTTTCATACGGAATGGATAATACGACTTGCGGGAGAGTGAAGTCTGTATGACTGGCGCGTTCAAACGCGTTGACAAACAGAAAATAGCTAAAAGCGCGAAAAAAACGCCCGCATTTACCTGAAACACCCGACAACAGTCAGCCGGCCGGACCGCCAACTCCCAAAACCGTAACAAGCGCAAGGCCTCCCGCCCGCCTTCTCAGAGATTCTTCCGGAATGCACCGTAGCATCCCGACAGGACCGTTTGCCTGCATTTTGTAATTTGCCGCCAGTCCATTCCCCCTGTGCCCGGCATTTGCCGTGGGATTTTTGTGCATACGGCCCAAATTCACGCCGGTAATTCCAAATGATCTTCCCTCACAAGCTTGGCGCCGCCGACATTCTTACAGTCCTGCGCAATTGTGGTTTCACGGCCGAATTGCACTGCGGCGACGCGGATGCCGCCGCCGGTGGTTTAAACCTCCTGCCGCTGGCACAGCCGAACGACCTCGTATTCGTCGATACGCCCCAATACTTTCGCGCGGCGCTCCAATCGCCGGCCGGCATTGTCCTGTGCCGCGATCTGCCCGCGGATACCAACGTCGCCGGCAAAACACTGATCGTCATGGACGACCCGTTCGCCGCATTTGGCCGACTGATTGAACACTTTGCGGCACGGCCGGGAACTGACGCAATTATCGGACCGGGCACGCTGATCGAACCCGGCGTTCACATCGGCAAGGATGTACATATAGGCCGCAACTGCGTCATCCGCGCCAATGTCGTCATCCATCCCGGTACAAACATTGGCAACAATGTTATTATCCAGACCGGCAGTGTTGTCGGCAGCGACGGATTTTACTATCAGCGGCGCGCCTCCGGACCGCTGCGCATGCCGTCGGGCGGCGACTGTTTAATCGCGGACGACGTGGAAATCGGCGCGAGCTGCACAATTGACCGCGGCATCACCGCAGCCACGTCTATCGGCGCGGGTACAAAAATCGACAACCTGGTGCATGTCGGACACGACACCGTTATCGGCGCGCATTGTTTAATTGCGGGCTGCGCCGGCATTGCGGGCACGGCGGTGATCGAAGACGAGGTGACGCTCTGGGGACAGGTCGGCGTCGGCAGTCTGGTGCGGATCGGACGCGGCGCGGAGATCCTGGCCAAAAGCGCGGTACTGCAGGACGTGCCGCCGGGCGGACGCTGGTTCGGCACACCTGCGCGCGACGCACGCCGCCACATGCGCGAACTGGTTGCGCTTAAACACCTGACCGAAACGGGCAAACCGACAAATTCCGCTCAACACGACATTGTTTAATCAGCCAATGGCCGGAACAGAAGTGCAATGCAGGTCCTGAAGTTAATCAGACGCGAATCCAATACGTCGTTCCGCGGCCTGGTCGGTCTGGCGGCTGTGAGCGGCATTTCCAACGCCGGCCTGCTCGCTCTGATCAACAGCATCATCGGCCGGGATGACAACTCGGCGACGGGTTTCAGCAATCTGTTGCTCTTTGCGGTTGTTGTCGCCGTGTTTTACTTCAGCAAAAAATACATCCTGCACCGCTCGACGATCATTGTTGAAAAAGTGGTTTCCAAACTGCGGATGCGCATCGCCGATAAAATCCGCAAGTCCGAACTGGCGGTGATCGAAAACATCGGCCGCTCCGACATTTACGCGCGCGTGACGCAGGACGCCAACTACATTTCACAAACGGCGGCTTATCTGATCAACGCCTGCCAAGCCGCGGTGATGATCGGCGCCAGCGTGTTGTATCTGGCCTGGCTTTCCGTACCAGCCTTCCTGATTACGGCGGTGGCCGTGGCCGGCGGTTTTGTGTTTTACACCAACCGCCAGAAGTTGATCCGCAGCGACATCCGCACGATGTTCACGAAGGAAACCGAGTTTTTTGAGTCGCTTAACGAGATTCTCGCGGGCATCAAGGAACTCAAGCTGCACCACCGCAAAAACGAACGCCTCTACGAGAGTTTTGTGCGCCTGGCGCGCGAGACCGAGGAAGTTAAAATTCGCACCGGTTTCCACTACGTGCACAACTTCAGTTTTTCGCAGATGTTTTTCTACGTGCTGATCGGCGTCATGATTTTTGTGCTGCCCAAGTTCGGCGGCGGCGACATGGCCACAACGACAAAACTCGTAACGGCGCTGTTGTTTATCGTCGGGCCGATCGAATCGCTGGTCGGCAGCGTCCAGTTGTTTACAAAAGCCAATGTGGCGGCGCAGAATATCGACAGGCTGGAGCTTCAGCTGGAACAGGCCGCCGACCCGCGACAGGCGTCCAGACAGGCCGCCGCGCCTTATCCCGACGACCCGCATTCCATTGAAGCGCTGGTGTTTAATCGCTCGATTGAACTGCGCAATCTTGCATTTGAATACGGCAACGACAACGGCGGCACGTCGTTCAGGGTCGGCCCGCTCGACCTGAGCATCAACAAAGGCGAACGCCTGTTTATTGTCGGAGGCAACGGCAGCGGCAAATCGACATTGTTAAAACTTATCGCCGGCCTCTACTTTCCGGAGGGCGGGCACATTGCCGTCGACGGGCGCATTCTGATGCTCGACGACTACCCGGCCTATCGCGAACTTTTTTCGGCGGTCTTCACGGACTTTCATTTGTTTAAGTTTCTCTACGGCGTTGAACAGAGCGACCCGCAGGTGTTCAACCGTCTGCTGGAGATGCTGCAGCTCGACGCAAAAACGAGTTTTGCCGACGGCAAGTTCAGCGACCTGAATCTTTCGACGGGCCAGCGCAAGCGCCTGGCGCTGATCGCCGCGATCGTGGAGGACAAGGACATTCTGGTTTTCGACGAAGCCGCGGCTGATCAGGATCCGGAGTTCAAACGTCACTTTTACGAAACGCTGCTGCCGGAGCTGAGTGCGCGCGGCAAGACAATTATTGCGGTCACGCACGACGACGCGTATTTTGACAAGGCGGACCGCGTAGTAAAAATGGAGTTCGGCGCAATCAACACTGTGGCCGACGTTTAACAATTAACGTTCGGCGCGGGCGTCTCACTTTGCCCACTCGCGGGCTCGGGGCTGCACTGGCCGCACAAGGCCGCTTTTGTTAACCACGCAGCCGCAAGATTTCAGACTTCGGGTTTGTGAACAGACTGCAAACCCGAGGACTTGAAGCTGGTTCTTCAGCTTGACGTTTCCAACGCGCCGACGAACAAAAAAGGCTGTTTAATCACAGGAGAAGACAAGATGGATCCATTTATGCGCGAGGCCGTCCAGCAGGCCAGCAAGAGCATGAGCGAAGGCGGCATCCCGATCGGCTCGGTCCTGGTGCACAAGGGCAGAATCATCGGACGCGGCCACAATCAACGCATTCAGCAGGGCAGCGTTATCCGCCACGGCGAGATGGACGCGCTCGAGAATGCCGGCCGTCAACCTGCCGAAGTTTACCGCGAATGTGTTTTATACACTACACATTCGCCCTGTTCAATGTGTTCGGGTACGATCCTGCTCTACGGCATTCCCAAAGTCGTTATCGGCGAGAACCAAACGTTCATGGGCGAGGAAGAATTGTTAAGGAGCCGCGGCGTGGAAGTCGTCGTGCTGAACAATCAGCCGAGCAGGCTTTTGCTGGAGCAGTTTATCCGTGAGAAGCCGGAGGCGTGGAACGAGGATATTGGGGAGTGAGGGGGCTCAATCCTCACCAACCGATTGTCAGAACGGAGACCGATTCTTTACAAACAGGATAAATTGCTGGAGAGTCATCAAGTATGGCTGAATCTGGCGCTTAGCTTTTTTGTGTAATTCTTCGGGAATTACAAGAATCACCCTTGAATCGAGCATTTCATTAATTTGCTTTACTGAGATAGTATACTCAAGAGTAAACAGATGTTTGTTGGGGATTTTGTCAGCCTCATTCAGAATCTGCCTCCACCTATCCTTACAAGTAGTTTTTGCCGCCAACATCGTCAATTGATTTTCGGGATAACTGGGATTCTTGTACGCGCTTTCAGAAGGGAACAGAAAGTCCGGCTTTTTCCCCAATTCGGACTCTGGTTGATGGGAAAAATGCTCACCTTCCACCAACCCGCACTCCAAAAAAATCTGCTTCAGATGTAGCTCCAGAGATCTCCCGGCTCTTGCTTTTCTTCTTTGCACAACTGTCTTCGCTTTCGAAAGAAAAGCCTCAAGTGATATAAAACCACGCTTAACTGCTTCCAACTCTATAGCTTCCTCAAAGCTTCGGAAGATGCCGAATTCGCAATCCAGTCGGGCCATGAGCAATTTGTCCAATACACTTAAACCACTTGCTTTTTTCTGAAATACATTGGCATTCTTCGGAAAAGGCTTTGCCTGAATCGCCATGGTTGCGATGTCCAGGCCAGAAGGAAACTTTAGCCCCCAATTTTCTTCAATCTCGTTGGCACTTAGGTTACAGGGAAAAGAAGCTGCTCTACTAACCGTTTCAGAAACATCAAACCTTGCAACGGCTCTCGAATCTGAATACCAATGGACGGTTTTCCCTGGATCGACAGGGCCGATGGCATCCTCTACATATGATTCCTCACCGAGATTTCCGCATATCCATGCGTGGCAAAAGCGCCTAATCGCGTCGCCGAATATTGTTGAGCCGAATGCAAAGACTACAAGGCTTCCAGCATTGTCTGGATTTTGGAGTGGGGAATCTGCACCCCCAAGATTCGTCATTCGCACTTCGTTGCGAGATTTTTTTTTGCGCCTTTTTTCACCGGGTTGTTTGGCATCTGTATTTTGGTGGTATTTGTTATTGTACCAAGTAATAACGACTTCCCTTTCGTGATCATAGGAGTCAATACGGAGTTTGACTTTCACTTTAGGATTGAGCTCATCTTCTCTGTGGAGCTCACTATATGCACCAAAAATTGCATCCTTCGGAAGATAAACTCCAACCTGGTGACTTTGTGAACGATCGGTATCATTGGCAGACAACCTCTTAACAAAAAACAGCGTTGCATTTTCAGACCAGAAACTCATCCACTCTTCGATATTCAGATTATTCACTCTGTGATCTCTCCTGCAATTTGATGAAATGCTGATCCAATTTTGATCCACTCAGCTATGCGGTCAATCATTTCTGCTTGTACAAGTTTCTTGCGGCCTTTTAAAGCACACTCCCATACAACCAAAACTCGCCAACCATCGGCGAGTAATTGACGCACCTGCTTTTCATCGCGGACTCTGTTGGAGTTCAGTTTTTTTTTCCAGAACTCTGCCCTCGTCGAGGGCCACTTGAACAGGTGGCAGTTGTGCAAATGCCAAAAGCAGCCATTCACAAAAATGACTGCCTTGTATTTCGGAAAAACCATATCTGGCTTTCCCTTGACATTTGCAGAATGAAGTCTGTACCTAAAGCCGAGTTTATGCAGTTGTTTTCTGATTAGAATTTCCGGCTTGGTATTTTTACTCTTAATACCAGCCATCATGTCAGATCGTTTAACTGCATCCACAACGTCAGGCATTTGCAAACAAATTATTCTGGTGATTCAATACCGCATGATCTTGATTTGTCACTAACCATGGAGCCATGTACTTCGCTATTGACTCCACGACAGGAACAACAACGGCATTGCCAAATTGGCGATAGGCCTGATTGTCCGACACCGGAATCGCAAAAGGTTTGTGACCGGGCCTGTCGAAACCCATCAATCTTGCGCATTCGCGCGGCGTCAAACGACGCGGATTCTTTCCCCTCTGTTTAATTAGAATTTCAGATCCGTCTTTGTAATATCTGGCAGAAAGTGTTCTCGCAACATCATTTTTGTCGAAAACACTGAATCCAAAACCATTTCCCTTTTTTCGATGCTTTTCGGCATAGGCCTGTAGATAGTTCCACAACTTGTCTGAAAGTGTGTATTTAGGCAGAACATGTCCCTTCTTACCGCTTATGTAGTCAGCGTTGTATTCATCCAGGTCTTCAGATCCATCTTGTGGATGGAGAATTGTGCCGAGCTTGGGTCCTTTGTGAGGATCGGCAAAAGTGAAGCCGTCAAAATCAAATGTATTTGGATAGCGAAACCCAACAATGAAAATCCTCTCTCGATGCTGTGGAACCCAGGACTTTGCGTCAATAACTTTGTAATCTACCTGGTAGCCCAATTCTTCCGTCAACATGTGATGAATAACCTGAAAGGTCCGTCCTTTATCGTGACTTACCAAGTTTTTTACATTCTCCAGCAGAAAGGCTCTGGGCTGGTGATACTTTAAAATTCGAACAATCTCGAAAAACAGATTTCCCTGTGTTTCACACTGGAAACCATGCGGAAGATTCAAAGAGTTTTTTTTCGAAACGCCCGCGATTGAAAAGGGCTGACACGGAAAACCGGCCAAGAGAACATCATGTTCCGGGATTGACGCTTCGTGAACTTCCTCTATGTTCCCCGCTATCTCGTGATCACAATCAAAATTTGCCGCATAGCTATGTTGAGAGTATTTGTTCCATTCACTCGTAAAAACACACTCCCCACCAATACTTTCAAATCCCATCCGTAAACCGCCGATGCCGGCAAACAGATCTATGAATTTAAAAGAGCTATTGTCCTTTGCAGAACTTTGCTCCTGAACTATTTTCAGGAGAGTCTGCAGAATCGTTTTGGAAGGCTGGACTTCTCCCTTGTTGTAACGGTGCAATGAGCGCGGAGATCTGTCCAGTATCTCAGCCAAATGATCAATTGACAACCCTGAACGTTGCCAAAGGTCTGAAAATGTGTATTCCATCTCCGTCCTAACTCCCGGGTCATATTTTGACATTGTGTCAATTTACGTCCCAGCGACGTGCCGAACAAGAACAAGTTATACACAAACACCCCCACAGACTCGCGCCTGCGGGGGTGCCCCGTCAGATATTCCATATCCAATAGTCACTCAGTGAGTGCTCCGCCGATAGCGGAACGGCTCACATCTTGAAGGTGTGCGTGCCCAGCGAAGAAGTATCCGTCACGCCGTCGCTGTTAACATATGAGCGCACGCCGTCGAGAACCATCGTGTTGTTTTCCAGATAGTAACCCACCCAGGAATCCTCGATCGTGTAGGGACGGCCGTTCGGACGCTGCATCGCCTGAAAACGAATGCTGAAAGGCGCTACGCCGTCGCGACCGGCTTTTTTGCTGAACACCCAGTAGTACTGGCCGATGTTGCCTTTCTGCTGGATGCCGCCCTCGGGGCTGTTTTGCGCCTCGTAGACAGCGTCGATCTGGCTGTTGGAGGAATTGGCCGAGTTGATCTGGATTTTGTAGGCGCCGTCTTCGGAAAGGTATGCACCAAGAACAGGAACAGACATAATAACTCCTGAAGTTAAGTTGAAAAAGGTAAATAGGGTCCCGTTCCGTCGCTGCGCGACGAAATGAGATGGTTAAACAACTTTCCTGTGTTAAGTGGAAGGCGAAGGTGGCGGAGCGGACTCAGCCGCGGCGGTGAACACAAAAGCGCGGGCACGTTATGTGCACCATTCACGTGCCCGCGCGTGGAGATGAGTCCGGAGACTCAGTTGCCTTCAACCTTTAAATGCCCGCATTCAGACCGGGTTGGCCGCCGGTTCCAGCTTTGCGATAATCGGCGGGTCCAACAGCTCCATGTCGACCGCGCCGACGGTCCACTTGGTGCTGACGTCGCCGCTGATCTGCACCGCCTTGCCGCTGTTGTTGGACACAAGTTTAACATCCAGGTTGTACGAGATTTCGTTTGCCACAAATCCTTCCTGAATCGGGCTGCCGGTAACCGTCGGCAAAATGTTCATATTAAACGAAGGACCGTCGAGGAACAGGCCCATGCTGCCGAGGTCGTAAGCCTGATGCGTTGGGTTGCTGCTCAAAAACATCTGCAGCGACACTTCATAACTTCCGTCGGGATTTCGCAGGCCGACCGTCGCGTGAAACTGGCAGCCGATGACCGAGCTGAGGCCGACATTAACACTCAGCACCGTGTTGCTCGTATTGATCCGGCCTCCGTCACCGTTCATTCCATTAGTAGTTTCCGGCATGATTCATCTCCACAATGATCAGTTAAACACCAGTGGTTTGCGGACTCTCGACCGGCCGACTTTGCATGTCCGGCCGCTGTTCCGCTCCATTTGATTGCAAAGTACAACCACAACTGTGCGCCGGAAATACAAACATCGCCGGGATATCAGCTTTCCAGATGCCGTACAACTCCAACATTTGGCCGTTTCACGCTGAAAAGTGCATATTTGCAGCTACTGCCGGTACACATGCAAGGATTGCCGATCAGTTTTCAAGAGCAGCGGCAAGCCAAAATCACGTTGTTTTTCACTCCGTCTGCGGATGACACATGCGGCCACAATCTGAACTCTTCAGCCTGATCCGGGCGATGAACAAACAGGAAAAACGCTACTTCAAACTCTACGCCACGGCTTTTGTGCGCAATCGCGGCAGCAACAAACTGACCGAACTGTTCGACGCCTATGCCGCGCTCGACGACAAGGCCGACGAAGCCGATGTTGTTAAACACCTGAGTCATGCGCCCACGCCGCGCCAACTGGCCACCGCCCGCTACGAACTGACGAATCTGATTCTCAACAGCCTGGCGACGTACAATGCCGGCAAGTCGGCCGACGCGGACCTGCGCGCCATGCTGGCGCATATTCAGATTCTGTACAACAAAGGTCTCTACGAACACTGCCGCAAGGTGGTGAGCCGCGCGGCCGCCAAAGCACGCGAGTTCGACTACTTCAGCTATCTGATTGAAATTCTGGCATGGGAGCGCAAACTCCTGCTGCGCCAGGCCAACGCCCACTTTGAGGAATCGCTGCGGCGGTTTCACGAGGAACAACTTAACCTGCTTGAGCAGATTGCCGCCACAATCAAATATGAAGATCTTGCAGACCGCGTGCAGGAGGCGCATCGCGCTTACGTGCGTTTAAAGGATGAGTCGGCGCGCAGTAAACTTGACGAGATAGTACAAACCGATCTGTTAAACGCCGATCCGGATGCGCTGCCCTTTCACGCGCGGCTGGCCATGTTTCAGGCGCGCGGCAACTACGACTGGTTTACCGGCAACGTGTCCGCCGCCATGGACAACTACCGTCTGGCCATCGACGCCTGGGAGGAGCAGCCGCAGCACATCCGCGACGACCCCGACAACTATAAACGTTATCTCACCAACTTCCTCAGTTGTGCGATCGCCATTCACGAATTCGACGACTTTCAGGCGACGCTGCGGAAAATCAAAGCGCTGCCCTCGGCGTCGGTTGAATCGGACATCACGGTTTTTGGAATTGTCACCTACCTCGAACTGGTGTTTTACCTGCACAACGGCAAACTGGACGAGGCGCGTGCGGTGGTAAAAGAATTTGAAACTGCCGCACCGCGCTACGTCGGCCGCCTGCGACCCGACCGGCTGATCAACCTCTACTACAACTGCAGCATTATTTATTTTCTCTCCGGCGACTACAAGGGCGCGCTACGGCACATTAACGACATTTTAAACGAGCACGATGCGGAACCGAAGCGCGACATTCAGGACTTCACGCGCATTTTCCGCCTGCTGATACACTTCGAGTTAAACGACTTTGAAGCGCTGGAGAACATGTTCCGTTCGTCGCAGCGCTACCTCAACAATCGCCGGCAGTTAAACAACTTCGGCAAGTGCGTCATCAGCGCCATTCGCAAATTGCTCAACGCGGCCGACGAGACTCAGCGCCGCAGCATTATTAACGACTTGCGCACGGCCCTGCTCGACATCCTGCAGGACGACGACAGCGCGGACCCTCTGGGTCTGATTGAAATTCTGTTCTGGACGGAGAGCAAACTGCGCAGTCGCCCGATCGGCGAGCTGTTCAGCCGCGGCGTGCAGGCCAATCGCGGACGCAACAAACGCGAACTTTTCACTCACTCTCTGGACGCCGACTCAAATCCATGAAACGCTTCGCTTCTTTTGTTTGTCAGCGGGATCGAATGCTCGAGTCTTCAAGCTGCGTGACAAACAAGGAAATCGCCCAAGCCTGAGACGCCGCCGGCGGCTCAAAGCGAGCAACGAGGCCGGACATCGCTTCTTCAATGAAAAGCGGTGATAGTCAACCAAAGTTTTGACGGCAAACAGCGTGGAATTGAATAACTTGTGCGCACGAACAATCGATTAACGGGAAAGGCACATCATGCAATCCGGCCGAATCTTTTTCAAAGGTAATCCCTGGCCCGAGGGGCATCCGATCAAGACGTTTAAGTGGACGGCTTTGGCAAAAGGCTGGAACGTGTATTTCTCGTTTCATCTGGAAACGGAACACTACGAATCCGAACGCGAAAACGACATCGACAATGATGACACTGAGTATGAAACCGACTGGGAAGCGCCGATAGCCTGGAGCGCGTATCATCACTGCATCCTGTCGAGCGACGACTATCACAACGGCGAGTTTAAAGTCTGCCGCAGATCAAAATTCAGGCCGGAATATTTCGACGGATTCACGATTAAACTCGACGAAGACCCCGGCGACATCGGCTTCCTGGAAGATCGTCATTTTCACATTTATTTACAGGGACACGATGCAACGGCGTTCCAGAACATCACGTTCAGACGCGTTGCCGGCACTAATCTGTTTAACATTGCATGGACCGGGCGCATCGCCCTGGCTTACGTTGGCGAAGAAGAGTACAAGTACGAGTTTGAAGCGCGGATCAACGGCGTTCCATTTCCAAAACTAAACATATAAAACCATGAGTCACAATCTCTCAGGACCGCTCGTCATGCTTAACGTCCCGAATGTTCCGGCGGCGATTGCGTGGTACCAGAATCTCGGGTTCACCATCGAACGCACCAACCGGAAGTGGGAACCGGACAGTGAAGTGAATTGGGCTTTTATGTCGTACGACAAGGTACAGATGATGTTAAACGCACGCATGGCCGACGAAGGCGCCCATTCGATCGTGACGCTGTATTTTAACGTCGCGAACTGCGACGCCTTCCACGATGCGATCAAGGACAAAGTGGAAGTGCGTTATGCGCCGTCGGACCAGTTCTACGGCATGCGCGATTTTGAGGTGCTGGACCTGAACGGGAACAGTTTGATATTTGGGCATCAGATTGCAGAAGAGCTGTGAGTAGTGGTTGAACCAAAATAAACTCAGAACTTCCAGCCCCCGATCCCGTGGTCGTCACGCCAGATAACGCTGAACTATGGCAGCAAGTAACTCAATATCATGAAAATAGGAAAGTACAGCCATCTCTACTGCCACGGTGTGACACTGAAAATTCTATTTCTGCGCCTGCGTCAATGCCTCATGCACTTACGAATGAACATGCTTGCATTGTTGACGGGATGTTGCCAAGTCCAACCAGTGTTCATTGGTCTTCTGCTAATACCAGTAGAATGCAATAAATCGCCTCAATGTATGGAATTGACTTTGCATATTTGTTTTTCCATCTATCATTGCTCTCGCTGGAAGAAGACTTCGGTGTTGAGTCTGAATCGCCACCTGATTTGGCAGTTTCAGCCGCTTTTCCATCAAGCCAGGACGCAATCTGCCCCAGCACGCTACTTTGAATTTGCCCAGTAATAAATTCTTTAAGGTCTGAGTCGCCGAGAACGACTTCAGAAATGAACTCGTAGACAATAGTAATTGGAGGTGGCAGAATTGCCATAGCTATGCACTCGCAAACTCTTAACCCTTTCTTAAGAAACTTCAATAAATCTTTTGATGAATCATCTGAACATGTTCCTGGACTCACAAAAATCTGGGCATTGCTTTCTGAAATCTCCACCGTCAAACTTTGCCCTTTGTCATCCGTGAGTACATAAGTATTCCTATAAGGCATCAGCCGTTCCAGGGTCATAGATGCCATCAATTCATCATCCCCTTTATTCCCATCCCAAATGTCAAATCGAATAGGAGTGTCTTCCAAATAGTCGAAAACAACAAAAGCTTTTTCCCATTCAGGTGACAGTGTATTTTTGTTGTCGCACGATCTGAAAATTGCATTCCCCTCATAATCTATTTTAATGTAGGGATCGCTTTCCCAACCGATGCCCTCAATATCCACCAGGCCACTAGCCGACTTAACGTCGATTCTATACCGTCTATAGTCATACGACTGCTTCTTCTTTGCTTCGTCTATAAGTTTCAAATATGCATGATCGATCCGTTGCTTTAATTCTTCGTCAATATTATCTGGAATCGGTGGCAAGTACTCGTCGACGCAGACTAATATTGCCCAGACAACCTTTTCAACGGGATAACCCAGCAATGTTAATTTGAATTTTGTACGATTGCGTCCACTTCCAATTTCACCAGTGTAAGTCACCAGTTTGTCGACAGTAGATGGCGAAGAAATTTTTCCGATCCTGCGGCCATTTAAACTAATTACCCCCACACTATGATCAACTCTGAGTTGCTTATTCCAATTCCGTGTAAACTCTACACTTCGGCTCGCAGGCCCAGTAAACATTGGGTCGCCGGATTCAACGTAAATATACCAAGTATCTCCGGCTGGTTCACTTAACGCTGATCTGACAGAAACACTTATCCCATTATCAGAATTTGGGCGGCTAACATTGAAAGCGACACCAGGCTGATCATGTCTAGTTGATAGACAGCTGCACACTCCTACAGAACAAAGCAAAAATATGAGCGCACGACATCTTGACCACCAGCATAGGGTGGTGCCTACATTTGTTGTGAAGTTGATCTTTGACATAGTGCGCACCACCCAGTTGACACAAGTAGTTGGCATCCTTTCAAATGGCCCGAACCACTCGAATACAATTAAACTCACCAAGCAAGACTATTCTACTTAATCTAGGTTGACACGAATGAAAATGCAATACGTACTGTCTACGTATTGTAGTTTCGGCACAAGTTGGAATGCAAAGTGAAAAGCCTCAATATCTTGGGAGATACTTTTCTCGGCCAGGCTGGCTCAACTTTACCCACACATGAAGTTTCAATCTAAAGACCAACATTACTCGGCATAATATGCGCACTACAAGATATAGTATCTGTCATGAGAGGAATAATTTCATGCCATTTCTCGCCAGACCCCGGCACTGGAATAGTTATATCCAGGTCATTCAGTTTCAATTGCCAAGAACAACCATCACTTCTTCATGTTAAGACTTAACGAAACTCTCTGTCATCCAAGAATAGGTGCGTGTCCAATCACTTCTAGATTATTATTCTGGGTAAGAACCACTGACATCGTCAGTCATTTGCAAATTCCGGCCTGCTGAATCTATCAGTTTCACTTTACTACGTCCCCACGCCCATTCATCACCCAAAACAACGCCGAAATGACCAACAGGTTCAACAGCGCCACACTCGGCTGGCAATTGTTTATCCAAACGTCCGAGTCTACCAGACCACCAGGGGCACGACGCTGCGTTTTTCGTCGCCCGTGGCGATGCCCGTCAACAGCTCCAGCAGGTATGTCCCCGCCGGCAGTCTAAAACCGCTGTCGTCGACCAGATTCAACTCCACCGAATGTTCGCCGCTGTTTAACAGGCCGAAGTCGAGCGTTCTGAGCCGGGCTCCACGCAGGTCCGTCAGGTATGCACGAACACGAACATCATCATCAAAGTTAACAGTAAGCGTCGCCGTTTCACGTGCCGGGTTGGGCGCAATGTTCCAGTCGCGGTCCGTCGGCAGCGGGGACAGCGAAACACCATTTTTGCCGTTGATTACCGTGACGGTCACAGTAGCCGTGGACGTCCCGCCGCGACCGTCGCTGATGGTATAGGTGAACTGGTCGACTCCGGTGGTCATGCCCGCGGCGTACGTGAGCGTGCTTCCACCGCCGGTAATTGACACGCTGCCAAGTACGCCATGCGTTTTAGCGCTGACTGTTAACATATCGTCGTCCGCATCCACGTCGTTGGCAAGTGGATTGAAGGTGAGCGAGGAATTTCTGACGGCAGCGCCCGCGGCGTCATTCCCGGCCTGCGGTATGTAATTGCGCGCCACGACGGCGACGCCATCCTCGCCCGGTGCGGCAGCATAGACGTGACGGCTGTCGGGCGAAACGTGCACCGAGCGCACTTTGTCCAGTCCGTCGAAATTGTTGGTCCCGTCGGTTCCAATGTCGCGCCATGTTAACAGCCCTGATGCCTGATCGCGGTCAAACAGCACAACCGAGTTGCTGCCGGCGGCCGCGGCCCAGACCTGCCCGCCGTCGGGACTGACGTCAACGCTCAGGACGGTGTTAAGTCCCGAAACACCATCCACCCCGTTGGTACAGGCCGCAAGAAACTGCAGATCTCCGCTGATTTGATCGCGCCTGAACACAAGGACGGAATGGTCTCCGGCCGAGACGGCGTAGACGTGATTGCCGTCCGGACTGACCGCCACATCACTGACGGCGCTGAGACCTTCAACACCACCTTGCCCGTCCCGCACGCAACCGCGATAGCCGACGGAGCTGTTGGCCGCATCATGCGAAAAAATCGCGATGGCATCGTCGCCCGATCCGGCGACGTAGAGCTGTTTGCCGTCGGGACTGAACGCCAGACCCAGGGCACGCCGCAGGCCGTCCACACCGTTGAGGCCGTCCTTGAAAAACCCGCTGAAGACAAGCTCGTGGGTAACTTCATTGGAACGAAAAATGGCAATCGAGTTGTCGGCAAATCCGCTCAGCACAACTGTGCGGCCGTCGAAGCTGGTCGCCACGCCGCGCGGACGTTTCATGCCATTGATAACAGAGCCGGCGTCGAGATCGCCCTTGCGTTTGCGCTCAAGAAAATCAAGCTCACCGCTGTCCGGATCACGTTGGAACGCCGCCAGGGAATTTTCGCCGTAGCCGGCGGCAAACAGGCGCATCCCGTCGCGGCTCAGCGCCAGATCGCTGACGTATTTCAGGCCGGAAACACCATTGCGTCCGTTGCGCACACGCCCCTTGTAGGTCAGCGTGCCGCTTGCCGGATTGCGTTGGAATATCGCGATGGAATGATCGTTGCGCCCGGCGATGTACACAAACCTGCCGTCCGGTGAAACGACAGCGGCTTCGGCTCGCTTCAGACCGCGTACGTTGCCGGTGCGATCGTGCTGTGATTCGACAAACTGTATCATTGGATCGGCGTCGACGGCTGTCGGCACAGCCACGACAAGAGCACCTGTGGCCGTGCATCCCTGGGCGCTCTGCGCCACGTAGTTAAACACCTCCACGCCGCTGAATCCCGCATCCGGCGTGTACACTACGTTGCCGGAACTGACAACGGCCGTTCCGCCGGCGGGGTCCTCGACGGAAAGCAGGATGAGATCATCGCCGCTGTCGTTCAAAAGAACCGGCACATCAATGTGCGCCTTTGTGGCCACTACAAAGTCCGTCAGCGCCTGAATGTTGCGCGGATCGGCGATTAAACGCGTGGACGTCGTACAGCCGCCCGGGTAGCTGCGCGTCAGGTCGATGGTGGAAACCGTCGCAACAACATCCCAGAGAACTTCGATGCTGCCCGTTCCCTGTCCATTCCGGATAGTTCCGCCCTCGACCGTCCAGGAATGCACGGCGCGCGCGTCTGCAGGCAACGCAGAGTATCGCAGCAGCACGCCCGGACAGCCATTTGCGGGGCCGTCAATGCTGAGCGCATCGATAGGACGGACATTGAGAATGAGGCTCGTGGTACGAATATGTGCGCCGTCGACAACCGACACCGTTAACAGGGTCGAGCCACTCGCACCGCAGACCGGCGTCATGCTCAGATCGATCGTCGCCGCCGTCGTGCCGGGGACCAATTTCGCATCCGTCAGCAAGGCCTGGTCGGCGGATCGCGCCGTCACCAGCAGCTTGTTAAACGGCGTGTCAACATCGCTGAGGTGGATGGTCGTTGTGCTTGTTCCGTTTTCATCCATTGTTATGTGCGCAACGGCCAGGGAGATATGCGGCGGGTCATTCACCGCGAGAATTGTCAGGTTAAACGTTGTTGAACGACTGAATTCACCGTCATCCACCGTCACGTGAATCGGCAGCACGCCGTTGGCATTCAACACCGGCACGATATCCAGGCTGGTAGTGGCACCGGTCGCACCGACCGTAATACCGCCGTTGGTCACCAGAGACTGATTGCCCGATGTGGCTGTGACAATCAGGCGGTTGTAGGGCGTGTCGACGTCAGAAAGCGTAAACGCAGCGGACACCGCACTGTCTTCGTTTGTGATCAACATCGTGTTGTTTGTACCGATCACCGGCACATCGTTCACCGGATTGACCGTCAGGGTGATGGTCGTTGTCCGCAGGTATTCGCCGTCATCAACCGTCACAAAGAGCTGCGCCGTGCCGCCGGCATCCGGTACAGGAGCAATTTCCAGACTCGTCACAGCGCTGGTAACACCAATCGTTATGCCGCCGTCCGTCACCAGCGAATGATTGCCGGAAGTAGCAGTGACAATCAGGCCGGTAAACGGCGTGTCGACGTCATACAGACTGATGGTCGTCGCCGTCGAAATGTCTTCATTTGTTGTTAACGTGGCGGTCTCGGCCGCAATCACCGGCGGGTCATTCACCGCGAGGATTGTCAGATTAAACGTTGTTGAACGACTGAATTCACCGTCATCCACCGTCACGTGAATCGGCAGCACGCCGTTGGCATTCAACACAGGCATGATGTCCAGGCTGGTGGTAGCTCCGGTCGCGCCGACCGTTATTCCGCCGTTGGTCACCAGTGACTGATTGCCCGATGTGGCCGTGACAATCAGGCGGCTGTAGGGCGTGTCGACGTCATACAGCGTAAACGAGCCGGACACCGCACTGTCTTCGTTTGTGATCAACATCGTGTTGTTTGTACCGATCACCGGCGCATCGTTCACCGGATTGACCGTCAGGGTGATGGTCGTTGTCCGTAGGTATTCGCCGTCATCCACCGTCACAAAGAGCTGCGCCGTGCCGCCGGCATCCGGTACCGGAGCAATTTCCAGGCTCGTCACAGCGCCGGTAGCGCCGATCGTTATGCCGCCGTCGGTCACCAGCGACTGATTGCCCGATGTGGCCGTCACAATCAGACCGGTGTACGGCGTGTCGACGTCATTCAGACTTATGGTCGTCGCCGTCGAAATGTCTTCATTTGTTGTTAACGTGGCGGTCTCGGCCGCAATCACCGGCGGGTCATTCACCGCGAGGATTGTCAGATTAAACGTTGTTGAACGACTGAATTCACCGTCATCCACCGTCACGTGAATCGGCAGCACGCCGTTGGCATTCAACACAGGCATGATGTCCAGGCTGGTGGTAGCTCCGGTCGCGCCGACCGTTATTCCGCCGTTGGTCACCAGAGACTGATTGCCCGATGTGGCCGTCACGATCAAGTGGGTGTAAGGCGTATCGACGTCAAAAAGCGTAAACGCAGCGGACAGCGCACTGTCTTCATTTGTGATCAGCGTCGTGTTGTTTGTACTGATCACCGGCGCATCATTGACGGGCAAAAAGTCAAGCGTCAGCGTGGTGCTGTTCGTCAGGTAGCCGTCGCTGATGTCAAACGTCAGCACTACCGGCCCGACAGCGTCTTGTACGGGCGTCACCAGGAACTGCGTCACCGCTCCCGTCGCCCCCGTCTGGGTGATCGTCGCGACTGTCGTCAGGTCGGCCGCAGGCGGCGTCACCGTCAATGCTGCGAGCCCGGGCCAGACGTCGTCAATTGAAATATTCAAGGTGGTGGCCTGGTCTTCCTGCCCTTGTACGTAGGTGGAGGCGACTCCGATCTGCGGCCTGTCATTGGAGACAATCAGGGTCGTTGTTGTCGAGCCGGATTGATTGCTCACGGTCAGTGTCAGAGTTGCCCGCGTTGCGACAAAGCCGGCCGGAACCAGGGCGCGGAACTGCCCGCGGCCGGCCGTACCGCTGACCGCCAGGTTCAGCGCACCGGTGGGCGCGCCGTTGATGTCCACCGTCGTCAGACTCGCTGTAGTCTGTTCAAAATCCGTTCCTCCGATATCCAGGGACAGGGCTTCACGGCTTGCTGTGGTAGAATTCGGCGTCAAGCTGGTGATTGTAGGCACGGCCGGCTGATTAATCCAGATGTCCTGCGCTGCGGCATCGTTCGCCAGTATCGCATCCAGGTCGCCGTCGCCGTCCAGATCTCCAAGCGCCAGGCCGCGCGCAGCGCCGCTGCCGAAGGTCGCTGCGCTGAAACTCCCGCTGCCGTTGTTAAACAGTATTTCGTGTGCCGCTCCGTTCCGCGTCACGAGCAGGTCGTGGTCACCGTCGCCGTCCACATCGCCGGTGGCGACATCGCTGCAATTGCCCAGCCCGAAGTTCTGCGTGCTAAAGACGGCCAGGCCGTTGTTCCGGAAGAGAGTTTTGTTGCTGCTGTTGGCCGTCACAAAATCCAGGTTTCCGTCGCCGTTGAAATCAGCTATAACCACGGCGCGGCGCACACCGGCAGTGATGTTGATGTTGGTAAAGGTGCCGTCACCCTTATTCATCATTTGGCTGCCGTCGCCTCCGTCGTTAACCAGAATGGCATCCAGGTCGCCGTCGTTATCCAGATCGCCCAGCGCCACATCGGTGCTGCCGCCGCCGCCGTTGCTGCTGCTCACAAACGTACCGTCGCCGTTGTTGAGCCAGATTTCCTGCGCACCGCCGTAGTTGGCGATTATCACATCGAGTGCCCCGTTGCCGTCCAGGTCGCCGATAGCTAGTGCACGGCTGTCACCCGCGCCGAACGTCGCCGTGCTGAAGGTGCCGTCGCCGTTGTTGAACCAGATGTCCTGCGGTTGTCCGCCGGCATTGGCGATAATGGCATCCAGATCACAGTCCCCGTCCAGATCGCCCAGCGCCACGTCGGTGCTGTGGCCGCTGCCGAAACTGACACTGGTAAATGTGCCGTCGCCATTGTTCAGCCAGACCTCCTGTACTGAATTGCTGGTATTTGCCACAATTGCGTCCAGATCGCCGTCGCGGTCCAGATCCCCCAGCGCTACGCCGCGGCTGTCCCCCGCACCGAATGATGTGGAATTGAAAGCGCCGGTACCGCCTTCGGCTGCGGCGCGAAAGCCGTAGACCGTCGCCTGCGACGTTTCAAGCCCGATAATGCTCGTGCCGTTGGTCACCGTCACCATGATTTCTTCGCCGGGAAAGAATGTGCCGGGTGGTGCGATTTTAACCGTTTTGTTGCCGTTTGAAAACTGCAATGCCGACTTGCTGGTTAAGTGACCGGACTGCATGCCGTAAGCAATCAGGTTGGCATTGGTGACCGTGGCGCTGGTGCTCAGGCCCGCACTGTTGACCGCCGCATTAAACACGAGCTCTATACCGCCGTCGCGCGGCGCGGAAATTGTATTGCGTGTCGGCTTTGATGCCACAAAGGTCAGTGCATCGTAGTTAAACAGAATTTCATTGGGCAGACCGTAGGAGTTGAACACAACCGCATCAATCGTCCCGTCATTGTTCAGGTCGCCGACATCGCAGGCATATGAATTGGAGTTGTTGTACGCATTGTACAGTCGCTGGACAAAGGTGCCGTCGCCGTTATTGATATAGACAAAATGGTGGTCGTAGCTGGCGGTTGCAGCCATGAGCACATCCAGATCGCCGTCGCCGTCAAAGTCGCCGGTCGCGGCGGAACGGGTATTGCCGGTGCCGAAATTGCTGACCTGAAAGGTCCCGTCGCCATTATTGCGCCAGAACTGGTTCGCCCGGTTGTCGTTAAGCGAATTGGCAACTACTATGTCGATATCCGCATCGCCATCGAAGTCGCCCATCACGGCGTCCAGCGATGCCGCCCCGCCAAGTTGGCCGACACTGAAATTGCCGTGGCCGTCGTTGATTAACAGTTCACTGTTGCCGAAAATGTGGGCGACGAATAAATCCTGAAATCCGTCGTTGTTGACGTCGCCCATCGCGATGTCGAAACCGGCGTTGATGCCGCCGCGACCGGCAATATTAAACGTCGCATCGCCATTGTTAAACCACACTTCGGTTTGTTGAAATTGCCCGCGCGCCATTGCCGCATCCAGGTCGCCGTCGCTGTCCAGATCGCCGATGACGATGCCGAAGGCCTGCCCACCGCCAAGCAGACTGCTTGTAAATGTGCCGTCGCCATTGTTTAACCACAATTCATGCGCCTGGTTGAAAGCACAGAAAATGGCGTCAAGGTCGCCGTCGCCGTCAAGATCGCCGAGGTCCACGCCGGTAGACTCGCCGGTGGAGTTGCCGAAAGTGCTCACGGCAAAGGAGGTGCCGTCGCCGTTGTTCAGCCAGATCTGATTGGCCTCCCCCCCGGAGGAATAACGTCCGTTGGCTACCAGAATATCAATGTCGCCGTCGCCGTCCAGGTCTCCCAGCGCCACGCCATGAGTGTACCCGCCGCCCGAATTGTATCCGGTAAATCGTCCCGATCCGCCCTTGACGCCGGCATAAAAACTGAACTGCTGCGCCGGATTCATCGCCGTGCCGCCGCTGGACGTGGCGCCGGTCACGGACACGGAAATCAGTTCACCCGGTTTGAAATTCACGTCCGGGTTGAACTGTCGCGTCGGGTCGCCGCTGAACGTACCGTCGTCACTCAGAAAACCCGTCTGCGAACCGTAAATGAAGATGTTGTTTGCGCCCACCGTCGCTGCGTCCATCGCCGTTGAAAACGTGATGTCTATGTTGGAATTCAGCGGTGCGCTGGTGGCATTGGTCGCCGGGGCGGTCGAGGTGATTTTCGGCGTCTGCGCAAGTGCACCGGTCGCCGTCAGACCTCCCATCAGCAGTATGGGCACGGCGCGCAGGATCGATTGGCCTGCGCTGCATCTACCTTGAGGTCGCAAGAGCCGACTCAGTCGTTTGCGCAGGAAGCGGATTTTCCGTCGTATTTCCGCGGTGATTCGACCGCTGCCGGCCTGTGTACACAGCCGCTCCAGCCGCCGCATGGTTTTCCCGATCCGTCGCCGGACGTCGCCGTCCTGCCGCATTCTCCTGTCAACACCGCTCATGATGTACCAGCACAACTCGTTAGATTTCAATGACTTTTCACCACTCGAGCCGGCCGTCCCGCCACAGAATTGCTGTGGACGGGAGCAGGCCGATCCCTACAATGGCAACATAGTCGCTACGTGCAGTACGGTAACTACGACAATCCTACGACAGGCGGGAAAATCAGTGGAGCGGCAACAGGAAAGACAATATTGGCGACAGTGGAAAAACAAAAAGAGCTGTGAGCCCTTAGCGCTCACAGCTCATAGGTAGTTCTACGTACGTAGTTTTACGCAGCCTCACCCGCACCACGCCCGTTCATCACCCAGAAAAGCGCCGGAATAACGAGCAGATTCAATAGCGTCGCACTCGTCAGGCCGCCGAGGATCACCAGCGCCATGGGACTCTGAATCTCGTTGCCGGCCTGGTTACCCGCCATCGCCAGCGGAATCAACGCCAGCCCCGTCGTAAGCGCAGTCATCACGATTGGATTTAAACGATCCAGTGAACCGCGCATAATTGTATCGTACAAACCAACGCCCTCGCCAAGCAAAACCTGGTAGTGCGAAATTAACAGAATCCCGTTGCGCGTTGCGATGCCGAAAAGACTGATGAAGCCGATCGTCGAGGCGATCGAAACAATGCCGCTTGTGAAGTAAACCGTCAGCACGCCGCCGATCAGCGCCAGCGGCAAATTCAACAACACAACGCCGGCGAGTTTCAGGTCCTGGAACTCGTGGTACAGCAGCATGAAGATGATCAGTATCGCAGCTACGGAAGCGATCAGCAGCAGCTGAGAAGCGCGTTCCTCGCTCTCAAACTGGCCGCCGTACTCAATGCGGTAATTCTCCGGCAATTCAACATTTGCATCGATGGCCGAGCGGATGTCGTTAACAACGCCGCGCAGGTCGCGCCCGGCGACGTTGGCCGAGACCACAACTTTGCGCTCGACGTTTTCACGTGAGATGTTGTAAGGACTGCTGACAACTTCAACATCGGCCACGTAATTGAGCGGCACCTTTGTTCCGTCGCCCGTGTCCAACAGTGTGTTGCGGATGGCCTCTATGCCGTCGCGCTCCTCCTCGGCATAACGCAGCACCAGATCAAAACTGCGCTGCCCTTCAAAGACCTGTGAGACGGCTTCGCCGCCGAGCGCCACTTCAACAAAGTCCATCAGCTTGCCGACGGTGATGCCGTAGCGCGCCATAATCTGCCGGCGCGGTTTAATGCGAATCTGCGGCACCTCGATCTGCTGTTCCACGCCGACATCCACCAGACCGTCAATACCGCTGATCTGCGCCTTGATCTGATTTCCGAGTGTAAACAGTTTGTTCAGATCGGAGCCGAAGAGTTTCATGGCAATATTGGCGCGCGTGCCGGAGAGCATGTGGTCGATGCGGTGCGCAATCGGCTGCCCCAACGTAATGTTAACACCCGGCACCACGGCCAGTTTGGCGCGCAGCGCCGCCAGAAATTCTTCCTTGCTTCGGCCGCTGAGTTTAAACGGCGCGTCAATCTCCGAGCCGTTGACGCCCTGCGCGTGTTCGTCCAGTTCCGCGCGGCCCGTGCGACGCGACACCAGACTGATTTCGTCCATCTCCAGCAGCAGGCGTTCGACCATGCGCCCGGTTTTATTCGACTCTTCCAGTGAAATTCCCGGCGGGCAGACCACGCTCACCAGCACCGAACCCTCGTCGAATTCCGGCAGGAAACTGCGGCCGAGGCCCATCAGAACCCAGCCGGCGACGCCCAGCATCAGCAGCGTTGCGCCGATCAACAGAAGGGGAACCTTGAGCGTTAAACGCAACACCACGCGGTACATCGCCGCCAGCCCGCGTTCAACAAAACTTCCCTTTGCCTGTTTAAGCAGGCGCTTTTCGTTGCCGAGCAGATAACTACCCAGCACCGGAGTTATGGACACCGCCACAATCAGCGAGGTCAGCAGCGACACGATAAAGGAGATGCCGAGCGGCTGCAGCAGACGCCCCTCCATGCCGCTTAACAAAAAGAGCGGCGTGAACGACACAACAATTATCAGCGTTGCGATCATGATCGAATTGCGAATCTCGGTCGACGCCTCGTACACGACGGTCACAACGGACTTGCGCGCCGCCGGCGGCCGTTGCACGTTCTCGCGCAAACGTTTGTAAATGTTCTCCACGTCGATGATTGCGTCGTCCACCAGCGCGCCGATGGCTATCGCCATGCCGCCCAGACTCATTGTATTGATGGTCAAACCGAGAAGTTTAAGCACGATGATCGTGACCAGCAGCGAAACCGGAATGGCGATAAGCGAGATGACCGTCGTGCGCCAGTTCAACAGAAAAATGATCAGCACGATGCAAATGAAAAAGATGCCCTCGAGCAAGGTCTGCTGCAGGTTGGCGATCGCCGTTTCGATGAAGTTGGCCTGACGGAAAATGTGCGGGTTGATTTCGACGCCGGCCGGAAGCTGCGCGGCGATGTCTTCCAGCGCAGCGTCAATTTTCTGCGTTAAGTTCAGCGTATTGGCGTTCGGCTGTTTAAGCAGCGTCATGATCACCGCATCGCTTGCCATGAACGAAGCGTCGCCAATTTTGGGCGCTGCGCCGATCTTCACTTCGGCGACGTCGCCGATCGTCAGCGGCGAGCCGTCGATGCGTTTAATCAATGACTCGCTGAGTTCGGCGACGGCATTTGTGCGGCCCTGCCCGCGGATGATGTACTGATTACCGTACTCGGCCACCACGCCGCCGGAAGCGTTGTTATTGGAGTTGCGCAGCGCCTCTTCCAGCTCCTCCAGCGTCACATCGTAATACGCCATTTTGGTCGGCGAGGCGTGCACCTGATATTGTTTGTATCCGCCGCCGGTGACGATGACCTGAGACACGCCGTTCACCGCCAGCAGTTGACGTCGTATGTTCCAGTCGGCCAGGGTGCGCAGCTCCAGCGGCGGGATGCTGTCCGAGGTGACGCTTAACAACATCACCTCGCCCATGATCGAGGAAATCGGCGCCAGCACGGGGCTGCCGACGCTCTCCGGCAAACGCTCCGCCACCGTACTTAAACGCTCGGTGACGATCTGGCGCGCCTGATAGATATCGGTGCCCCAGTCGAATTCCGCCCAAACGATCGAAAATCCGCGCGCGGTGGACGAGCGCAGTCGCCGCAGGTCCGGCGCGCCGTTTAACGCGGCCTCGATCGGATACGAGACCAGGCGTTCCACTTCCTCCGTCGCCATGCCGTGCGCTTCGGTCATCACCGCCACGGTCGGCGCGGTCAGGTCGGGAAAAACATCCACGTCCATGTCGGACGCTACATATGCGCCGCCGAGCATGACGGCCAGCGCCAGGAACAGCACCAGAGGCCGGTTCCGCAGCGAGAGTTCAATTATTGTGTTAAGCATGATTCCTTAAACGCACACTCTGCGTCGCCGTTTGTTTAATGACTGTGACCATGTGATGGAATACTGCTGGACATCGCCGCCATCTTGACGCGGTACGCGCCTTCGGTGACAATGACCTCTCCTTCGTTTAATCCGCTGCGAACCTGTACAAACTCGCCGTCGTCGACGCCGAGTTCAACAGTGCGCTTCTCAAACGTCTCACCCGCCGACTGAACGTAGACATAGTGATGTTCGTAATCCTCCATCACAGCGGAACGCGGTACAAGCAAAACGGCCTTTAAGGGTGTTGTTTTCAGGAAAACATCCACAAAAGCTCCGGCGAGAAGATCGCCCTTGTTGTCGATCTCAAAAAACACCGGGATAAATCCATTGCCTTCAATCGTATTCTTTCCGTAGGAAAGCAGGCGGCCGTTAAACTCCTCGATGGAGTGCACCGCCTCGGAATAGGCCGTGCGGAAGTTGGCCGTGCGTATCGCCGGCAGCTCGCTGAAGTAGCGCTGCGAGACGTCGGCCTCCAGCACCATGCGGCGATTTTTTGTTAACACCAGCAGCGGCGCGCCGTTTTCAACAAACTGCCCTTCCTCCACCAGGATGTTTTTAACGTAGGCCGTGACCGGAGCGTTGATGAGCTGTGCGCCGTCCTCGTAGTTGTCAACCACGCTCTCGTATTCGGTGCGCGCCAGTTCGAGCGCGGCCTTGACGGCGTCGTATTCGCTGCGGGATATCACCTCGCTGTACAACAGCTTTTCGGCACGGTCGTAGTCGGCCTGAGCTCTGTCCAGCTCGGTTTTGGCTTCGCGGTAGTGCGTTTTAATGCTTGCGTCGGTCAGTCCTTCGCCGGAAATGCGGAATAGAAGCTGCCCGGCTTCCATCTTTGTGCCGGTGAATACCTGGCGGCCGTTAAACAGAACAATGCCCGCCGTTTTGGCGCTGACGACAATTTCGTCGCCCTGCATCGCGCGGAAATGCCCGCCGGCGCGAATCACGTCGTGCATGTCGCCGCGGCCGACTTTGTTAACGCCGAAGTCGATCGACCAGGCCTGTTCCTTGGTGAGTGAAATTTCATCGTCGTCGGCATGTGCGGCCAGGGCGGCCTGCGCGACGGAATCATCTGGATACACCTGCACGTCTTCGATGACAAAGCGCGCATTGTCGTCGGTCCCGTTCAGCTCCAGAATCAAACGCCCCGTGCCCACAGCGGTCGCCCACAGCGCCGGCTGAAAAATACCGGGACGGGCCGGCGCATCGACGCTGTGGCGAATGCCTTTGTCGCCGACAACCAGACTGGCGCTGAGTTTTCCGCTTTTCACCGGTTTATAGTCGGCCAGCCGCGTCAGGTGAACGTTGAAGTGCGCCAGATTGCCGGGTACGAGCGGTTCGTGTTCAACAAACAACTCGTAGTCGTCGGTCCAGACTGTGAATGATTCGGACGGCGCTTCTTCCGCGCCGTGATCGTGTCCGCCATGGTCGGCGTGATCGTGCCCGCCATGGGAATGTGAATGGGAGTCGCCGCCCCGGGCCTCCCGGCAGCCGCTTGTCATGAAGCTGAACGCCATGACGATGACGGCCGGGAAAACCAGTGCGTGAATGATTACAAAGTGCGGTTTAACCTTCCGCGCCTTGGGTGTCGGTTTCCTCCATCGAGGCGCCGTCGCCGCCGTCTGTGTTCGTGCTGTCAGCATCGAATTCCTCCTGTTGATGATCATGATCGTGGTCATGATCGTGGCCGTCGTGATCGTCGTGGTCATGGTCGTGACCGTCGTGATCGTGGCCGTCATGGTCGTGTCCACTGTGTTCCATGTCCTGCGGATGATCGTTGTCATCCGCGCCGCCGCTGCAAGCCGAAAGCAGAATCGCGAAGGTAACGGCAAATGCCGCCAATAAATTCTTCATGCTCAAAACCTCTGTCGGATAAATGTGAATGTGTTAAACAGCAGCACGTACCGCTTCCGTTGAGCGGAAGGGCGCATGCAAGAGGCTGTTTTCTCGTGGAATTAACTGAATGTAGGAGGCGCGCGCAGCGGAGCATCGTTAAGTACGACGGACTGCACGGGAAGAATGCACTGGGGGGAAATTCGCTGAAAATCGGAAGGCGCCTCCAAGGACGCGGTCTGCGGCTGATCCGTGCCGCAGAGCATCGGCATGAGCACCTTTATACTGCCGCGTTTAACATCCTGCAGCAGATGCAGACAGTTGCTGGCGCAGACCGTTGCGTGATGCAGGTCCGCCAGAGCCGCACTCAGGGAGCTGAACCACGTAGCGCCTGTTCTGGCCGTTTGTTCGCTCGCACAGGCCTGCGCGTCGCCGCAGCAGCTTTTGTGTCCGTGGACGTGCAAGTGACTTTCGACTTCGGCGGAGTGGGCCGTGTGCGGGTGCCCTCCGGCGCAGTGTTCGGCGCCATGGCAGTGCGGAATCAGATTGTGCAGCAGTACCAGCGCATACAGGGCCGTCAGCAGCACCGCAATGGTCCTGGCCGGCTTTCCCGCATTGTCTACGCTGTACTGCATGTTTAATGGCTCGTTTTGGTTCCCTGCACGATTCCGTCGCGCTCTTCTAAGCGAAACAGATGCGATAAAGGATAATTTAGTCACAATTTCTGCCGCCGGATGTCGGGCGGCCTGTCGGTCTCGCGGCCGGCAATTCCGCAAAGCAGCGTAAAAACTATGCATTCTACTCAGGATATGCAAGGTCTATTGTTCCGCGCTGAGTTTCTGAGCGCTTCGCCCCATTTCATGTGGCTTGCTTTTTGCTTTTGTTCGTCGCCGTGTGCGCAGCACTACGTAAAACTACGTAGGAGCTGTGAGCGCTAAGGGCTCACAGCTCCTTTTGCCGCGCGGAGCCCCGAGTCCCAGGCCCCCAATCCGCAAGACTGTCTCCCGATTTGAAACCTGACAATCTTCAGCTAACTTCCGGGCGTCAGGCCCCAAACCCGCCGACGAGCAAAAGAAAAAAGCAAGCCGCCGAACAAAGTGAGGAGGCGAAGCGCTCCGACGCGAGAGGCCGTACAACTCACGTGAAAAGTACACTTATGGACATGGAAATACTCCTCCCGATTTGCGGCTTGCTGTTTATCGCCGTGGCGGTCTACCTGCTGCTGAGAGCACTGAAAGGCACACGCGCCGAAAGGTGGCCGCAAGTCGAAGCCGTCATTACCCGGTCGATGCTCAAAACGCAGTATGCATCGGATTCCGGGCTGTCGCCGTCAAAAACGGACTACGTCAGCGGCAGCGACGTCGGCCCGCGCACCATGTACCAGGCGGATATAATATATGAGTACCGCGTGGCGGGCACTACCTACAAAGGCCACCGGGTGAGCACGTTGGACACTTCGACAAATTCCAAGGCGCTGGCGGTAAAAGTACGGGATCGCTATCCGCTGGACGCCAGGGTGAAAGCCTACGTCGACCCGCGCGATCCCGAGTTTGCCGTGCTGGAAACCGGGGTCAGCACGAGCGCTATATTCCTGGTGGCCGTTTTTGCCCTGATGGGCATGATTATGCTTCTCATCTCAATGTAGACCGCCTCGGAAAACACTGCGCCGGCAGCGGACCCTACCCGTTGTCGCGACAATGCCGAATGCGTATATTTCGTGTTGCACACGGAATAACACGCCCCGCGCACTGCGCTGTGGGCACCATTCAGGCCGCAGTCCTGTCGCTTCGTGTATGAATGTCAATATCGCCCAATTGCGGGCTAAAGTCGCCAATACGCGCGGGCTCCGCAAAATTCGCGCCGAAGCCGAATTGGTCGAAGTCCTTGCGGGCGTCGATCAGCAGGAAGCGCTTGCAATCGCCCGCGATTCCGCCGAGCGAGCGCGCGAACTCCTCCACAAGACACGCACCCGCGGCGGCGACAGCAAAACCTACGAACTCAATCTGGCCTGGATCCTGCGCGCCCTGGCATTTACGCTTAAAGCCACGCTGGATTACGACGCCGCATTTACCGCCGTCGACGAATCAATTGCGCTCTTCGGCAAAGCCGGCGACACAACCGAAGTGCTGCGCGCCTACTACGTCCGCCACCTCCTCTTCCGCGATCAACGCAAGTTCGACAGCGCCCTGGACGTGCTCAACGAGGCGATCAACGTAGCCGCGCTCAGCATGGATCAATCGCAGGACGGCATACTCTCCGGCGCGCGCGGTACGGTGCTCATGTTGCTTGGACGCCAGGATGAAGCCGAGGTGGATTTCCGGCGCGCGCTCGACATCGCCCGCAGCACGGGCGATACCGTGTCGGAATACGTGATTCTGGGCGACTGGTCCCACATGCAGGAAACCCGCGGCCGGATGCGTGACGCCACGCGACTGCTGGACGAAGCCATCGCCCTGCTGCGCCGCACCAACATCGGCGGGCCGCGCAATCAGGTTCACATGTTCTGGAACTACTACCGCAGCCTCTACTCCACCGGTCGCGAGCTGCCCAAAGCCTACCGCCTGCTGGACGAAGCGATAGAAGTGGCGCGCACAGCCGGCCTGGTGTTCAACCAGGGCAGTATGTTGAGTGAAAAAGCCATCGGCCTTGGACGACGCGGTTTTTACGATGATGCCGTCGAGTTCGCGTTCCAGGCCCTGCAGGTCTACACGGAAAACGACCACCAGGCCGGCATGGCTCACAGCAATGCGCTGCTGGCCCTGACTCTGCGTCTGACGCCGTTCCAGGCGGAAGCAAAATTGTTTCAGCAGCGCTCCGCCGAACTGTTCAACAGTCTGCAGATACGCGAGCTGCGGCGCGAAGACCAGCTGCCCACAGGCGTCGTCCTTCTGGCGCACACCGCCTGCGAAACACTGGACTACGACAAATACGTCGACTACTTCCAGACTCTGACGGAGCAGCAGGGCAATCCGGACACGACGCGCTCCATCGGCGAGCGGCTGGGACTTGCCGTTCTGCTGGAAGCCCAGGGGCGGTCGGCGCGCGCGTTGGACCTGTATCGCTCGATTCAGGAAGAGATGTCACGCCACGGTCACCTGCTGGAGCACATGCTCATCGGTTTTCAGCTTGGTCGCCTGCTGATTTACACGGGCCAGGTCGAGGAAGGGCGCGACCTGCTGCGCCGCGCCACGCGGTCCGCCTGCGAACACGGCTACTACGGCCGCGCGCTGGACACGCTGATCGTGTTGGAGGAATCCTGCGCTCCCGCCGCCCTGCCGCCGCAGGAAAAAGCCGAACTCAACGAACTGCGCCGGACGCTGTTGCGGCCCGCGGTTCTGACGCGCATCGAACTATGCCTGCAACGCCACTTCAGTCGGCAGGTCGAAGCGGAGTTGGCCGCGAGCCGCGCCGAACTGGAGCAGACGCACAATCGCCTCAATGCCCTGCAGCGCAGCGTCGCCTCGCGCGACGCCCACATTCAGCACCTCACGCAGCGCCTGCAGCAGCTGGCCCACGGAATGAACAATCTGGCCGAGCAGGACGCCGCCGAAGGCGACAACCGCCTGAACGAGCTGCGCGATCTGGCGCTGGCCGCCGCCGAACGCGACTCCTGGACCGAGTTTGAACTCGAAAGCAGCAATCAGGACGAAGACTTCCTGCGCACCCTGGCCGAACACTTTCCGCGCCTGACCACCAGCGAGCGCAAAATCTGTGCGCTCATCCGCCTCAACAACACCACGCGCGACCTCTGCCGCCTGCTCAATATCTCGCCGCGTTCCGTTCAGGTCTATCGGTATCGCATCCGCAAAAAACTCGAACTGCGCTCGTCCGACGACCTCAACGCCTACATTCTCAGCCTCTGAATACGCCTTTTTACCTTCAATTTCGGCTCCCGGTGCAACAGTTCTGTTGTCATTTTGTAGTGCCCATGTTGCAGCTGCACAGCCGTACTTTGCCTCCTGCATACGGCGGTCAGGCTGCGGCTCGTTAATCCGATCGGTCTTTTTCGGGCCGAACCGGCCGTCGATTTTTAGCGTGGTGGAGATCAGGTTCAGGCGCGGACGGACTGCGGCATCCCGCTGTTCGGCAGGCTGTTTTTCAGTTCGTTTCGGACTGTTTTGTACTTTGGGAGCTTCTCCTGATTGCAGCGCCGTTTTCCCTTTGGTCTCCCGGCTCGCTTTTTCCTCTTGTCAGGCGCCGAATTCCGGGTTCCGTGTCCCGGAGACAGTCGCAGGTGTTTTGGCAGCAAGTGGCAAATAAGATAACAGGCCGGAAATCATCGATCGATTGCGCGGAAGTGATTCGTGAACTATCAGAAAAAGTACAGATGAAATCTCCCAACTCACTCGTTCAAACCTGGCACGACTTCAGGCGCAATCTGCGTCGCCTGGCACGACTTGAAGAAACGACTCATTGCACGCTGCACGAGCGCAAGCGGCGCAACATGCTGCGCAAGCGTACGGCCCGCATGGCCGAACTTCTCGGCAAGACGCGCGCGCGCGCCGCCGTCGCGGCCGCCATTGCCGCCGTCGGACTGGCGCCGTCGCTCATGGCACAGACGCCGACCATCACCGCGCTCAATCCGGATCGCAACGAAATCGACGTGTCGGTCAGCGCCAACATCCAGATCGACTTCAGCCGCTCGATGGATGCGGCCACCATTACCGGCGCCACCATTCGCATCTTCGGCACCCAGACCGGATTGCGCAGCGAGGACGGTCTGTTCAGCGGCAATCCCGCCCGCTTTTTTAATCCGGACCTGGACTATTATCCGGGTGAGAAAATCTATGTGACGGTCACAACCGACGCCGAAGCCGGCGGCACGCCCCTGGCTGAACCGGAAGTCTACATGTTCCGCGCGGCCGCACGCGGCAACGGACGAGGCTATTTTGCCGCAAGTACATTCGATGTCGGTCCGCGCGGCCGCGCCGCCGTAATCGGCGATCTCGACGGCGACGACGACCTCGACATCCTGGTAGCGAACTCAAACAATGCCTCCTACCGCGTCATGCGCAACCAGGGCGGCGGCACCTTTACGTCCTTCGGTTTTGGATCCAGCTGGACCTTTGACGTCGACGGCGGCGACCTCGACGGCGACGGAGACCTCGATGTGATTGCCGCCAATGCCGTCAGTCAACAAACAGACATCCTGCTCAACAACGGAAACGGCACTTTCAGTACGTCCCACGTCGGCAATGCCGACATCAGCCGGGGAGTGCGCATCGGCGACCTCGACGGAGACGGAGACCTCGATGCGATCATCTCCAATGCCGACGCCGTACCCGAACTGCTGCTCAACAACGGCAACGGCACCTTTGCGGCGAGCACCATCGCCGGCACCGACGACCTCGAAAAGTTCGACATCGGCGATCTGGACGGCGACGGCGACCTTGATGCGGTCTTTGCCGGTCTCGGCATCAGCCAGTTGATCCTCCTGAACAACGGTGATGCAACTTTTGCGAGTTCGACCTTTGGAGGCACGGGAATCAATTGGTCCGCCGCCATCGGCGATCTGGACGGCGACGATGACAGCGATGTCATCATCGTGGGAACCGGACAGAGCGAAATCTGGCTGAACAACGGCGACGCGACCTTTACCAGTTCGAATTTCTCCAGCAGCGACAGCGAAGATGTTGTCCTCGGCGATCTGGACGGCGACGGCGATCTCGATGCGATTCTGGCCAACTACAAGGAACAGCAGCACATCTGGTTCAATAACGGCGACGGCACCTTTTCGAGTTATGCTTTTGGTCTGACCGATGGAGAGGCCGAGGGCATCAACCTGGGCGATCTGGACGGCGACGGAGACCTCGATGCCGTGATCTGCAACCGCAGCGACCAACCTGTCGATCTGTGGTTCAACGCCACCTTGCCGCGCGTCACTTCCCTCACGCCTTCCACCAACGCAATCACGGCCGTGCGCGGCGACGATATCGTGATCACGTTCAGCGAGGAGATGGACGGCAGCATTATCTCCACCAACGCTACGCCGGATCAGTCCAACATCACGCTCTACGGCAGCAACTCCTGCTACCTGACACGCAACGCGGAGGTAACGCAGGACATCACGGGCACGGAACTGCGCATCAATCCGAAGCGCGCCTTTTTTGCCGGCGAAGAAATTTCACTGTTGATCAAGGAAGGCAAGAGCACGCACAACGTCTTGCAGACCGACATTTCGCAGATTCAGTTCCGCGCCGCGGCGCTGGGCGGAACGGGCACCTTTGCAACCGGCACTTTCGACATCGGCCCGCGCGGACGCGCGGCCGTGGCGGCCGACCTCGACAAAGACGGCGACATGGACCTCCTGATCGCCAACTCCAACAACGCCTCCTACCGCGTCATGCGCAATCAGGGCGGCGGAACATTCACATCCTTTGGTTTTGGTTCCAGTTGGACATTCGACGTTGACGGCGGTGACCTCGACGGCGACGGCGACATGGACGTCGTCGCCGCCAATGCGGTATCTCAGCAGACCGACATTTTGCTGAACAACGGCAACGGCACCTTTGCAACTTCTCACGTCGGCCAGGCCAACATCAGCCGCGGTGTCCGGGTAGCCGATCTGGACAACGACGGCGACCTGGATTTCATCATATCCAACGGCGACGCCGACACGGAAGTCTTTCTGAACAACGGCGACGCTTCTTTTACCACGGCGACCGTGCCGGGCGACAGCAGGGAAAAACTGGACGTCGGCGACCTGAACGGCGACGGCTACATTGACGCGATTATCTCCGGTCTGAGCCTGCCGCAGCTCATCCTGCTCAACAACGGCGACGGAAGTTTTGCCACGTCGACCTTCGGCAGCGGCACCAGTCGCGCAGTTGCCATTGGCGATCTGGACGGAGACGGCGACCTCGACGCCATTATCGCCAACAACGGCGCGGAAGAAATCTGGATCAACAACGGCGACGCCACATTCACGAGCAGCAGCTTCGGCACGGGCGACAGTGAAGATCTGGCCATCGGCGATCTGGACGGCGACGGCGACCTCGACGCCATTATCGGCAACTTCGCGGAACCGCAGCAAATCTGGATCAATAACGGCGACGCTACCTTTACCAGCTCGGACTTTGGATCCGGCGATACCGAAGGCGTGACGATCGCCGACCTGGACGGCGACCTGGACATGGACGCCGTGATTCTGAACCGCGGTGACCAACCGCTCGACCTGTGGTTTAATCAACCTTCCGTGCCGGCGATCACGAGCATCACGCCGTCGACGACGACGGCCAGCCTGGGGGCCGCTCAGATCGTGGTCGAAGGAAAACAGTTTTACAACACAACGGCCAGCCTGACCGTGCTCGACTCGGGCGGTACCACCAACGGATCGATCCAACTGAACATCATTTCCGGCTCGCCTTCGGGATTCACGGCGCAAATTCCGGCCGGTGTTTTCTCGACGATCGGCACGCTGACGCTGACGGTCGACAACGAAATCGACACCGACACGGAAACGATAACAATCACCAACGACACGCCGTTGATTGCAACAAACAATATTGCAGTGGCCATCAATGAAGATGAGCCGACACAAATTACGCTCACGTTAAGTGATGCAACCCCCGGAATATCCGGCCTGGTCGTAACGCCGCCGGCGGCGGATCTGACGACGATCGCTTCGATCTCGCAACAGGGCGCCACGGCGGCTACGACCAGTTTTTTAATTACACCCGTCGCAAATGCCAACGGTACGGTTCCGCTGACCTTTGAGGTGAGCGACGGTGCGGCGACAGGCTCCACGACCATCAACCTGACGGTAACGCCGGTCAACGATCCGCCGACGATTGCAACGAACAACACAGCGCTCACAACGGATGAAGACACGCTGGTAACGACCTGGGTGGATCTGAACGACATCGACACACCCTTCAGCAACCTGGTGTTAACCGCCTCGTCCTCGGATCCGAGTCTGATTCGCGACGAGGATATTACCTTCGGCGCAACCGGTGCGACCACAAGCGTCGACATCACGCCGAACTCTCACAGAAATGGCAGCGCGAATATTACAATCACGGTGGACGACGGCGAATATCAGCGCGCAACAACATTTAACATTACAGTAAATCCGGTGAACGATCCGCCGGCGGTGACGGCCGCCAGCACGACGGTCACGACCGACGAGGACACGGCGACGAGCACGACGGTTGAACTGTCGGATCGCGACACGGCCGTCGGCACGCTGCAGTTAACAGCCACCTCGGCCGATCAGACGCTGCTGCGCGACGATCACATGTCCTTCGGCGTTACCGGCGCAACGACGACGCTGGATCTCGTACCGCAGACCAACGCCAACGGCAGCGTTCTGGTGACGGTCAGTGCATTCGACGGAGAATTCACGCGTTCGACGACATTTACTTTTGTGGTTAATCCGGTTAACGATCCGCCGGCAATCACAGCCGCCAGCGTTAACGTCACGACCGACGAGGACACGGCGACCAGTTCGACGATCGAACTCTCCGACCGCGACACGAACTTCTCGAATCTGCTGTTGACGGCGACGTCGAGCAACCTCAGCGTCCTGCGCGATAATCAGATTTCGTTCGGCGCTACCGGCGCGACGACAAGCATAAATATGGATCCGGCGACCAACGCCAACGGCAGCGCCCTGGTGACAGTCACCGTCGACGACGGCGAATTCCAGCGATCGACCTCGTTTACCCTGACGGTTAACGCGGTCAACGATCCGCCCGCCATCACGGCGGCAAACACAAGCGTCACGACCGACGAAGAGAACGCAACGTCAACGAGCGTCACTCTGTTCGATCGCGACACAAATTTCTCGAATCTGATATTAACGGCCACTTCGGCCGATCAGACGCTGCTGCGCGACGATCATATATCGTTCGGCGTTACCGGCGCAACGACGACGCTGGATCTTGTACCGCAGACCAACGCCAACGGCAGCGCCCTGGTGACGGTCAGCGTCGACGACGGAGAGTTTACGCGTTCAACGACATTTACATTTGTCGTCAATCCGGTTAACGACCCGCCGGTAATTACCGCGGCGAATGTTAATGTCACGACCGACGAAGACACGGCGACGAGTTCAACGGTCGAACTGTTCGACCGCGACACAAATTTCTCCAACCTCGTGTTAACGGCGACGTCGAGCAACCTCAGCGTGCTGCGCGACAATCAGATATCGTTCGGCGCTACCGGCGCGACGACAAGCATAAATATGGATCCGGCGACCAACGCCAACGGCAGCGCCCTGGTGACAGTGACAGTCGACGACGGAGAGTTTACACGAACGACTTCGTTTACCCTGACGGTTAACGCGGTTGACGATCCGCCGTCCATCACGGCCGCCAATGCATTTGTCTTCACGAACGAAGACACGCCGACAACGACGACAGTCGACCTGTTTGACCGCGACACTCCCTTTGCGAACATTGAACTAAGTGCAGATTCCAACAATCCGTCGTTGATTGAAAGCGATGGTATCAGCTTTGGCGCAACTGGCGCAACGGTCGTTGTGACCTTAACGCCCAAAGCAAATGCGGGCGACAGCGCACTGATCACGATCACGGCCGACGACGGTTCAAGTCAGCGCGCCACGACCTTCACTCTGGTTGTCAATCCGGTTAACGACCCGCCGGTGATCACCGCGGCAAATGTTAATGTGACGACCGACGAGGACACGGCAACGAGCACGACCATCGAACTGTTTGACCGCGACACGGATTTTTCAAACCTCGTGTTGACGGCGACATCGAGCAATCTCTCCGTCCTGCGCAACAACGGGATCTCGTTTGGCGCTACCGGCGCGACGACAAGCATCAACATGGATCCGGCGACCAACGCCAACGGCAGCGCTCTGGTGACGGTCACCGTCGACGACGGCGAGTTCCAGCGATCGACATCGTTCAACCTGACAGTTAACGCTGTTAACGACCCGCCGAGCGTCACGGCAGCCAGTGCATTTGTGTTCACGGATGAAGACACGCCGACGACGACGAGCATCGATCTGTTCGACCGCGACACGCCGTTTGCGAATATCGAGTTGAGTGCGACGTCCAGCAACCCGTCGCTGATAGAAGGCGAAGGGATTTCCTTCGGAGCGACCGGAAGCACGGTCGCCGTGAATTTAACACCCAAAGAAAACGCCGGCGACAGCGCGTTGATTACGGTGTTTGCCGACGACGGCGAATTCCAGCGTTCTACGTCATTTACTCTGGTCGTCAATCCGGTTAACGATCCGCCGACGATTACGGCGGGCACAGTTAACGCTTTTGCGGACCAGAACAGTTTCACGACGGTAAACATTTTCATTGACGACAGAGATTCGTCTGTGCCGGGGCTGATCCTGAGCGCGACGTCGGCCAATCAGGCGTTGCTGTCAGACAGCGGAATTTCTTTCGGCGCGACGGCCGGCACCGTTGTAATGACCATGACTTCGAACTGCGGCCAGGTCGGCGATGTGGATGTGACGGTGACGGTTTCGGACGGCGAATACGAAGTCTCGACGCTGTTAACACTGACAGTCGTCCCGATTAACGACCTGAGCATTACCGGCGCTACCTGCGCCTGCCCGGACATGCTGCTGACATATACGGCACTTCCGGTTGACCCGACGGCCTCGCACGTCTGGTCGGTGGAAGGCGGGACAATCAAAAGCGGCCAGGGTTCCGGTTCGATCATCGTGACCTGGGACAACGGCGCGACCATCGCGACGGTTTCGGTGGACCGCACGGCCTTGACGGGTTGTACAAGTTCAACGGTGCTGACGGGCACGCCCAAGGTGTTCCGCGCGGTGCAGGACTACGTGACGGTGACCTCGTCGAGCGCCGACATCGACGTGTTAAACAACGACCTCGGCACGGGAATTTCGCTCCACGCAGTTCAAACGCCGAACTTCGGTTCGATCTCCAGTAATGGTTCGGTCGTGACGTACACGCCCGATCCGGGATTTGCGGGCGTCGACGTGTTTGAGTACGCAATTACTTCGGGCGACGGCTGCATAGCCACCGGCGCGATTGTAGCGGCCGTTTCGGCCAATCCGGTTGTAAACGCCAACCTCGAATTTGTTGAAGTTGAGCGCAATGGATTCAACGGAACAAAAGGACTCAAGGGCGCCTTTTCCGCCGTGGTCAGTCCGGACGGCAAGTTTGTGTACACGGTCGCACGCCTGCATCATTCGATCGTCATATTCAGCCGCGATACCAGCGACGGAACGTTAAGCTACGTCGATCGCGTGCGCAACCTGCGCGGCGGCGTCGTGGGGCTTGAGTACCCCGAAGACATTGCAATGGATCCCGCCGGCGACTATGTGTTCGTGGCGGCCTACGGCGACAACGCCATGTTGATTTTCGAGCGCGATCAGAGCACGGGCGAGCTCGACTTCGTCGAGCGCAAAAAACGCGGACAGACCGACAACGGCATCGATATTCGCGGACTTAAACGCCCGCGCAATCTGGCGGTCAGCCCCGATGGTCGCAACGTGTACGTGAGCGGCAACGACGACAACTCATTGGCGGTGTTTGTGCGCAACGACGGCCTCGGCGTGTTTAACTACCTCGAAGTGCAAAAGGACGGTCAGGACGGCGTCGACGGACTGCGCGGGGCTCGCGGCGTGGCGGTGAGCTACGACGGCAAACAAGTCTACGTTGCGGGTTCGGATGAAGAATCAATTGCCATGTTCGACCGCGATCCGGCGGACGGAAGCCTGAGTTTTGTGCAGCGTTACCGCGAAGGCGTGGGCGGCATCAACGGACTTGACGTCGTTACAGATGTGGACGTGAGTCCCGACGGACGCAACGTGTACGCGGCGGGCCTGGGCGACGACGCCGTGGTGCAGTTCTCCCGCTCTTCCGCCGATGGAAGCCTGACATATCAGGGCAAATACACGGACGGAACCAACGGCATCAGCGGTCTGGACGCCGTCGCATACGTGCAGACCGGCCCCGGCGGCAGCTACGTCTGGGCCAGCAGCGCGCTGGAAAACTCGCTGGTGATGTTCAAACGCGATGCGGCTACGGGCGACCTGACGCTCATGGACGAGGCATTCGACGGCGTCGACGGATTTGACGGACTGGAAGGCGCGCGCGCCTTTGCGCTGTGGCAGACGGATCCCGAAATCTACGTCACAGGATCGCTGGAGACGGCGCTCGCGGTGCTGCGCGCCAATCAACAGCCGGTAGCGACAATGGACGCCGGCGGGTCGGTCGCCGCCAACGGCACAGAGGTGATAAGCGCCCTGAGCAACGACAGCGATCCCGACGGCAACAGCCTGACGATTACGGCCAAGACGGACGGCGCTCTCGGCACGGTGGCGATTACCGGCGGCGGCACGACGCTGGACTACACGGCGGGCGCTTCGACGGGTATGGATTCGTTCACCTACACAATTTCGGACGGCCACGGCGGCAGCTCGACGGCCACGGTCTCGATTGCGGTTGTTCAGCCCAAACTCGGCGTCTCCTCGCCGGAAACGGGCGACATCAACAGCCTGCTGACGCTCTCGCCCAACCCGGCGGATAAACACGTCACGGTCGGTTTCTCGCTCGACAACGAGGCGGCGCTGAATTTAAGCATCGTCGACCTGAAAGGCGTCGAGCGCTTCAGCCGGGATCTCGGCAGTTTTGCCGCCGGCACGCACGGCGTTGAGATTCAGCTGCTGGAAGCCACCGGCGCGGACCTGCCGGCGGGCGCTTATTTCGTGGAGCTGGGCGTCAAGACGGTTGACGGCGTGGAGGCCAAACTGGTCGGCCGCCTGGTGATCAAGTAATCGCGCCGGAAAATCCACACACAGTTCAAAGCCCGGCGGAAGTAATGTTCCGTCGGGCTTTGTTGATTGTGGACCTGAGCGCGGCGCAACTCTCGCGCTTTGGCTTGAGATCTCGTTGTTGAAGGCGGATGTTGTCGGGCAGAGGCCGAAGAATTCTGGTTTCAAGCGCCGAATACGTGAAACTACGTATGAGCTGTGAGCCCTAAGGGCTCACAGCTGTTTTTCGAGCTGGGAACGCCGCACAGACTAAGCTATTCGTTGTTTATGTGCTCGCGACGGCTCAAGTGCGTTTGCAACTCAGAGACTGCAAACGTCTCACTCTGTGGCAAACAAGAATGTCAGAAAGCAAGCCGGCGAGTGCCAACGAGAAGGCGAAGCAATCAGATTGCAGCGTTGAGGAGCGAAACACCGGTGGGTGGCGTTGTGTTGATGATAATCGTAATTTGGGCGCGGAAACGTCTGCGCGAAAAGAATGCGGCTCACAATGTCCGCAATTCATTCAGATTCCAGAGGCACTGCCGGCAGCCCGCGGCACTCAATCGATTCCCGGCCGGAATCACAATCCCAAACGACTATGAAAAACAGATACCAGATTCTGACAGCAGTGCTTTTGTTGTTTGCCGCTCCGGCCGTGACCGAGCTGATCGCGGCCGACCCAACATACAGCGAGGATATTGCGCCGATCCTGTTCAACAATTGCGTGAGCTGTCACAGATCGGGTGAGATTGCGCCCTTCGAGCTGCTGACCTACGAAGACGCCGCCAACCGCGCGCAGATGATCAAAGCCGTGACGCAGTCGCGCTACATGCCGCCGTGGAAAGCCGAGCCGGGATACGGTGAGTTTGCCTACAATGCGAGCCTCTCGCAGGCGGAGATTGACATGATTGCCGCATGGGTGGATGCGGGCATGCCGCCCGGGGACCCAAATATGACGCCCGCCCCGCCGGTTTTTGCGGAGGGTTCACAGCTGGGCGTACCGGACCTGATCCTGTCGATGGAAGAAGCATGGCCAATAAAGGACAGCTACCGCGATGAATACCGCAATTTCGTACTGCCGACAGGGCTGACGGAAGACAGAGTCGTCGCCGCAATTGAATTCCGGCCGGGCAATCCCAAGGTGGTGCACCACGCGATTGTCTATGCCGATGAAACCGGAACCGCGCGCCAACTGGACGCCGACGACCCCGGATACGGCTATTCCAATTTCGGCGGTCCCGGCGTTTCCGAAGCCAAGTTCTTTGAAGGTTATGTGCCCGGCCGCAAAGTTGACTTTTTTCCGCAGGGCATGGGCATGATCCTGAAAAAAGGCACGGATCTGATTCTCAATCTGCACTATGCGCCGTCGGTGACGGAAGAAGAAGACAAGTCCTATGTTAACATCTTTTTTGCCGACGAACGACCACAGGACACACGACAGGTTTTCCAGGAATTTGTCATGTCGCCCTTTTTCATCGAAAACGGGCCGTTTGTCATTCCGCCGAACCAGATTTCAACGTTTACGGGTCGTTTAACAATTCCGGCCGATGTGTCTGTGATGGGCATTGCGCCGCACCAGCACTTGTTGGGTCGCTCTGTCAAGTCCTGGGTGGAGACGCCCGACGGCAAAACGATTCCGCTGATTTCGGTTCCCGACTGGGACTTCAACTGGCAGGGTTCCTACAGGTTTAAAACCCTGACTCGCATTCCGGAAGGCAGCGACCTGGTGTACCAGGCGACCTACGACAATACGGCCGACAATCCTTCCAATCCCAGTTCGCCGCCGCAGACGGCGCGGTGGGGCGAACGCACGAGCGACGAAATGTTCCTGTGTTCGTTCCAGTGGGTGAACTATCAGCCCGGCGACGAGTTTATTAAACTGGAGCAGGACGGCACGACCTCTTCGGCAGGCGATCAGAGAAACGACAACCTGTACAATGTTAAACTGCACCCCAACCCGTCTTCCGGCGCGGCGCAGATTTCCTTCACGCTGCCGCAGAGCGCTACGGTCACAGTTGAAATCAGCGACATTCGCGGCGCCATTCTGCAGTATCCGTTGTTGAACGCCTCACTGCCGGCGGGCGATCACGATGTGAACATCAAGGGCGAACAGCTGGCTCCCGGCACGTATTACTGTCGCTTCCGCGCGGGCGAAGACAGCTTCGGCACGCGGATGCTGATCGTCAGATAAGGAGGCGGACATGCCAGGCTTGCAGACTTTGCTACAGCGCTGTGTATTGGCGGCGATGCTGTTAATATGCGCGGCCTTCACACAAGGCCGGGCGCAGGACAACACCAACGGTGGACCGACGCGCGCAGTTGAGATGTTAAACACCCAGCTGGGCGATGCGAAGCTCGACGGATCAAAGGCCGTGGTGGTTATTTTTCTGGCTGAAGGCTGCCGCATCTCTCAGGACTTCTCACCGGTGCTGCGCGAACTGCACGAAGAATTCAGAGTTAAACAGGTGACGTTCTGCGGCGTGTTTCCGAATGCACATTCGACGGACTCGTCGATGACGGCCTACGGCAACAAGTACAAGATTCCCTTTGCACTTATTGCTGATGCCGACCACGGACTGGTAGACGAGCTGGAGGCACGCGTCACACCCGAGGCGTTTGTGCTGCTGCCCGACGGAACCGTAGCGTACCGCGGCCGCATCAACGACTTGTTTTACGCACTGGGACGCAAACGCAGCATTGTCACTTCACACGACCTGCACGACGCCATCGCCGCGGTAACAGCGGGTGAAATGCCGACGGCACGCCAAACCAAGTCGATCGGCTGCCTGATTGAACGCTCGCGCGAAAGCGCGAATAAATGAGCCGGATGCGCCAGGACGCCATTAAGTTGCGGGCGGCAGAAAAGCGTTGGAAACTACAAGAGCTGTGAGCCCTTAGGGCACTGTACACGACAAAAATATAAAACAACTCTTC
>CAYULF010000003.1:0-6893 GCA_964445695.1 uncultured Hyphomicrobiales bacterium
CCGAAGATGTTAAAAGTTTTGTCGTGTACAGTGCCCTTAGGGCTCACAGCTCTTTAGTTGTTGTTCACTTCATCATCAGCGTGCTTGCCTGAATCTTGTCGTCATACACCAATACGGCGATATAACTCCCACGCGCCAGGTGCGAAGCGTCGGTGTGAACAGTCTGGCTGGAAAATTCGTCGAAGACTCCACGCGCAAAGACACCGAGATTTCTGCCAAGCAGATCGTAGATTTGTATCTCAAATTCTTCGCTTTTGCCGCTTACCTGGAACGCCGGACTGTCGCTGATTGGGTTGGGAAAGATCAGGATACTGGGTTCGGATGTGAAGCTCCCGTCGGGGATTGGAACAGATGTGATAGTGTTTGTGTCGCCGTAGTGTTTACCGTCGATAATCGCACCGCGCAGGACTTTTGTCGTTTTTCTCAGGCCGGAGCCGCCACCTCGGAACGCTTCATCATGCTCGATCCTGATTATACCGAATTGCGGCATCGTTGTAAATGTGATTCGTCGTCCGGCTTCAAAAAAATTACCGTCGTAGGTGCGTTGCTGTGCAGTCTCCATTACGTTGAAAATCGATTGATTGGCGTTGATTTTAACAGTTTCAACACTTAACAAATCGTTGAAACCGCCGAATTCGTCGTGCGCACACACCAGCGAATCCTGGTATTCGGATTTTTCCTCGGCGATGTTAATGTAATCACCCCAATGCTCCATTTCAGTTGCGGGGCAATAGTCGAGGCTGAACCGCATTCGCACGGCGTCCACCTGCACCAGGTGGCTCCGGCTCCAACTTTGCAGGTTGCGTGAGCTGAAAGTGGTTCTGATAATTTTAAACTTACCATTGGTGTTAACAGAATCGCCGACAACGGTCCACGTCTCCGTACCCCACAAATTGGTGAAATCCCGTCCGCCGGTCGGTGGGTCGTAGTAGCCGTCAATGTCGATTGCGTAGATCCACGTATTGCCGTCATTCAGTGGAACGACCAGGTCGTCCTTTGCGGACAATTGCGTGAAACTTAAACAGAGAATGGTTAAACAGAAGCCGTAAACCTGTTTCATTTTAAACTCAATTCGAATGTGTATCTGGAAATTTTACGCCGGCTGCCAATCTGATTCAGTCGGCGGCGTTCAAGCGCGACTGAAGCGCGAAGCTCCGGCGTTGAACGTGCGGATTTCATGTGACCTACAGCCGCACGTTCTGAATCCGCCACTATCAATATGACCAAATTGAAACACAAGGGGACTACTGCATTTCTACTGCATTGTCTGCAAAGCGCGGGGCGGGGCATTGTTGAGAACCGATCGTCCGTCAAAGGTTGCGAGTTCTGATTACAGCGCCCCCTGCGCGGCTCGTTTTTTGACTGTTTTGCCGGCCGGGGTGTGACGGGAATTTCGGTTGAATGCCGGAGCGTTTTTTTGCCTCGGATGCACTGGTGCAAATTCTTCTGGTCGATGCGGAGCCACGGAACAACAGATTGCAGAGTCCGGCGAAAAGAAAATAGAGCAAAGTCGGAGTGTGGTTTTGCTGTGCATTCCTGCGGCGGACCCTCGCGATGGAGGATTGCCGAGGGGGTGCGAATTCACCTGAAAGTTCGGGATTCGAAGACTGAGAACTGCGCGACGAACAAAAGAGTCAGGAAACGAGCCGCGCAGGCGGCGCTGTAATCAAGGCCTTTTGGACGTGAGAGCGCTCTATTCCTGGGGTAAACCACTGGACTGCTTAGATCAATGAGTTGGCGAGCAAACCAATTTTTGGGATGTTTTGCGGCCTAAATGCCCGAAAAGTGGGGAATAATCCGGGGTGTACGGGCGAGAGCAGTGGATGAGCGGTCGAAATTTCCCAAAGAGCTGTGAGCCCTAAGCGCTCACAGCTAAATTTTACACCGTTATACACAAGATTGACTAATTGTCGCGCGCTACCGCAAAACTGCGCGGCAGTGGAGCTTTGAGGATGGCGTCCTGTTCGTCGCCCGGGAGAGCGCCGGCCAGACGTGCGCGGATAACGGAAGGCGTTTCGCCCATTTGCACGCCCATGACGCCTTCAATGATAATGCGCATCAGACGGTATTCCTCATCGTGCAGGCTCTGCAGCTTGTCGCCGATGGGAAGCCAGACGATGTTCGCCATCAGGATGCCCCACATGGTTGCGATAAATGCGGAAGCGATGTGACGGATCAAAGTCGCAGGGTCGTCGCCCGCGCTGCCCAGAACCATTATCAGGCCCATGACGGTGCCGATAATTCCCATGGTAGGTGAGTAGCCGCCCAGTTTGACAAACATTTGGATGTTGGTGTTGTGGCGTTCGCTCACAAATTCCAGTTCGGTTTCGGCGACGTTGCGCAGGGCGTCGGGGTCGGCGCCGTCGATGGCGACCTGGAACATTTTGCGCATAAAGGGATGCTCGACGCGGGACAGGTGTTTTTCGATAGCAATGATTCCGTCGCGTCGCGCCAGAACGGAGAAATTCACGATCTGGTTGATGAGGGCGCGCGTGTTGTATTTGGTCGGCAGCATGGCGATGGCGATCAGCCGGGGAATCATGGCAATGCGATCCAGGGAGGAACCGATAATACCGGCCGCGATTGTGCCACCGACTACAATTGTAATCGGCGCAACAGCAAAGAGCGCTTCAAGGGTGCCGCCCTCCAGGAGAAAGGAGCCCAGGATTGTGAACAATCCCAGCAGCAGCCCCACAAAGGTACCCGTGCGGAGCAAATGAGACCAAGTGGAGTCCGTATTCATGCCGCGGCAAATTTAATTTGTCAGCCGAGAAAGTCAAGCAGGCTTGGCTGAAATATTGTCTGCCCGATGCTCAATGTGGCGTTTAGCGCATTTTCTTCTTTGCGCAGTTCGATTGCCGCCTCTATCAGATCCGTGTCTTCGCGCAGACTGCGCAGCTCGTTGAGCCTTGTATTTTCAAAGGTCAGCCGGTCCTCAATAGCCTCCATGCGGTTGACCACGCCGCCCAGGCGGCCGATTTCGGAGTTGACCGCATCGACTGAATTACTGATCTGGCGGATGGCGTCCTGCAGCTGGTTGCGCTCGCCTTCCGTGAATCCGTCCGTCGCCGTGCGCAGGCTGCCGCTTTCCGTGTAGGCCATGATGTTGTAGGCACGAATCAGATTGTCGAAAGCTTCCACGCCGCCGGCGCCGAATGCATCGTCGGCCAGACTATTGATGCGTTCGGTGGCGTTGGTTCCGGTGGCGATGCGACGTTCGTCAAAGTTACCTTTGAACATCACGCGCAGACCGAGCGGATTGTCCGTCGAAACGAGCGCGGGATCTTCGACAAGTTCAAACGGGAGGTCGTTGCTTGCCGGCGCGACGGCCGTTATCGACTCGCGCGTCGTCAGGGTGCCGCTGAAAGCCAGGCGTCCGTCGAACTCATAGTTTGCAATTTCGATCATGTCGTTGATCATGCCCAGAAACTTGTCGGCCAGCACGTCCAGTTTGTCCGCGTGAATCGGGTTGGCGGCTTCCGTCGCCACGTCGCGCGCTGCGAGCATGGTCGACTCAAAATTGCGCAGTTCGGCTTCGATAATCTGTGTGTCGGTCAGGCCGTCCTGAACGTTTTTCTGCAGCACCTCATTGCGGGCGATGTTGCTTTGCAGGCGTTTGATTTCGCCGATCAGACCGGGATTGTCGGACGGTTTGTTGATGTCGCGTCCCGTGCCGATGCGATTGTTAATGGCGTCGAATTCCTGCCGGCGGGCCTGCAGGTTCGAGCTGTATGTTCGCAAGGTTGAATTCAGGGTCACTCGCATGGACTGTCATCCTTTGCCGGAACGCACCGGCCATTTCACTGTTTACCTGCCCAGATTTACCACTACGTCCAGAATTTCATCTGCAATGCTTACCACGCGCGCCGACGCTTCAAACGCGCGCTGGAATTTTATCAGACTGACGGCTTCTTCGTCCAGGCTGACGCCGATTTCGGAGTCGCGCTGCGCAAAGAGCTGATTGCGGATCACTTCGACGGTCGAAGCGCCGGTGGCGGCGTCGCGTCCCAGAGCGCCGACTTCAGCTATGACGCCGGAGTAGAATTCTATGGCGCTGGACGTGCCGATAAAGTTCTCGTCATCGATCAGCGAGGCGATTTGTCGCGCGATTTCATTGTCGCCGGGAGCATTGGCGGTCGCAGCGGCGGCGATATTACGCGGCTGATCCAGCACATCGCTGCCGATCGCGATACTTATGGCGGTCACCGGGTCGGTCAGGCCGCCCGGCTCAAAGAAACTGCGCCCGGGCGAGGCCGGTCCGGCGTCGTCAAGGCCAAAACCGGTTTCGTGCAGCGCATTGACAGTTTCAACCAGCGCCTCGGCGAGCGAATTCAGGTCGGCAACAACGGAAAAACCGCCGCTCGAATCGTTGCCGTCGAGCGTCACGTTGTAATTCTTGAGCAGCGCACCCAACTGACCTTGATTGACCGACAGCACGGCGCGCGGCAGTCCGTCGGCATTCAGATCGACCAGGCGAAGCGTTCGCTCGCCCGAGATCGCATCGACCGTTTCGTTCAGGGCCACAACGGAAAATGACGCGCCTGTCACGACCGTTGAATCACCGATACTTACGCTGGTTTGGCCATTGGTATCGGTGTAGACTTTCACTTCCGCCAGTTCGGACAAATCTTCGAGCAGGTTGGCGCGTTTGTCGGCCAGGTCCAACGCACTGTTGTCGCCGCGAGCTCTGGCCGTCGAAATCTGCTGATTCAGCGCGGCAATGTCTTCCAGATATTCATTGATGGTGTCGACCGTATCACTCGCCCGGTTTCTGACGTCGCTACGCAGGTTTTCCATTCCAAGACCAATGGAATTGAATTGCGTGACGACATTGCGAGCTTCGGCCAGCACGAGCTTGCGTTTGTCGAGATTCTCGGGGCGCAGCGAGAGGTCTTCAAAGGCTGCAAAAAAGCGCTGCATGGTGGTGTCCAGCGAAAAATCGGATGTTTCGCCGAATATGGCCTCGAGGCGCTGGACGATTTCGCCGTCGGTTTCAAAGCCGCTCTGGCTGGACAGTGAATTGCGAATCTCGCGATCAAAAAACTCGGAGCGGGCCGTTCCCACCGCACCAACTTCGACGCCGGTTCCGATAAAACCCTGGGCGGTTTCGATCGGGGTGGTGGCTTGCAGAGTAACGATCTGGCGCGCATAACCTCGCGTATTGACGTTGGCGATGTTATTCGAGGTTATATCGAGTCCAAAACGCTGAGCACCGAGGCCGCGTTTACCTATTTCCAGCAAAGAAAAACCCATAGGACTGCCTTCCTGGTTTGTCCCGGGCGGCCAAAAAAGCGCCGCCCTTGCAGGTTCCATCCTGGAACCCGTTGCAGGACGCACAGAAAGTGTGCGTCCCGTTGTGCGCTCAGATTCGAGCGCTGTACAAAGGCTGACCGTCGTTGGTCAGCACGTTCAAAGTTTCGCGGCTGAATCGCCTGGCGCGTTCCGTCAGGATGCGATTCAACTTGTTCAATTCCTGCAAATCCAGCGCCGCCGCCGCCATGGCCGAGCGATAGCGCTCAAGGTCTTCGCGGAAGTGCTGCGGCAGGTTTGGAATCAGATCCGACATTTTGACGCCACGCGCTTCGCGGCGGCTCATGCCTAGGAAAGCGGCTACCTGGCCAAGGCGGCTGCGCTCGAGCGTGCGCAGTTCCTCGTTCAGCTGATGCTGCCGGTTGCATGCTTCTTCGAGCTGCTCGGTTTGCATGGCGGTCAGGGCGTCGCGTTGACTGCGCGCCGCAGCCAGCAGGGCTTGCACGATCTGTACCTGGCGTCCGATCAGGGGCACAATTTCAGCGCCCGACGATGTCGGCCTGCCGGCAAATTGTCCCGCCGATTGTCCGGCCTGTGTATGTGTTTGCATGGAATTCTCCTCTATCGGTCTTGAGTATCGGCCGAAGAGTTGAAAAGTTTAGCGGGAATTTTAAGGCAAAAGAGGCGACACAAGTGTGCTTTTTCCACGGAAATCCGGGAGTCGGACGAAAAATGCCGATCGGCGGGACAAGGAGTTGCCCACCGCGAAAAGCTGTGGGACGTGCAAACCAGTTTGAAGCAAAACTATGGTGAAGAATTCGGTCGGCGGGCGGTCGGATGCAGCATTCAGATTTGCTGTCTGCGGGTGTGGTGTTCAGGTTGAAAACTTCAGGTGCTGAATGACTCCCGATAGCCGGGAGATTGCGTTGCCTGAGGTCGGCCGCGCTGCACGACCGTATTTGAATTGTGCCCGTAGACTGCGGGAGACAACTAGACGAAAGGCTGGAAGAAATACGCGGCTCGGAAGCCTTTGCAGTCGGTTCAGCAACGCGCGGCGAGACATGTGGACATTGTCGGACTAGGCTGCGAGCACACTGAAGAAACAATTATCGGAGTCAGAAATTTGGTTGCACAACCGCTGCAGGAGAGTGTGCAAGACGTCGAGCCCGGGGCGATCCGCGCAAGATTTGGGTTGAGGAGCGAACGGTTTGTTGGTGGGTTGGCATTGGTTAACTGAATCGGGCGGTGGCGGAGCGATGTTAAATTAACGGGCGAGTATGCGTTTACTGTTCAAACTTCAAGTTTGAAAATCTCCGAGGGTGACAATGCCTCCATGCTTGAGAGTAGTGCAGTTTAGTCTGATTGTTGCGGAGGGGGATTTTCGAAATTATTGACGCGTGTTGGTCGCTGGAAAGTTTGAAGTTGGGGAACTCTGGACGGCCCCCACTTTCAACATCGCGCATTGGAATAGTAATATCAAGCCAAAAAACTTCAACGGTCGTTGTGCGTGATTAATCGCCGCGCAGTGTGCGTCAGGCGTTTTTTAGATTGGACAGTGAATAAGAAGCGGCGTTTAAACTTGACGTACACGAACTTTGGGCGGCCCCCGCTTCCAAGTTGCCGAAGTCGATGATCCAAATCAA
>CAYULF010000003.1:6993-386824 GCA_964445695.1 uncultured Hyphomicrobiales bacterium
GTTTGAAGTTCAAGAACTTCGGGTGGCCCCCGTTCCCATAATATCGAAGTCTGCGACCTGTTTCAAGCCAAAAAACTTCAATGGTCGTTGTGCGTGTTTAAACGCTGTGCCTATTGCATCAAGCGTAATTTGGATGGGGCAGTAAACAAGAAACGGCGATTAAACTTGACGTAAACGAACTTTGGGCGGCCCCCGCTTCCAAGTTGCCGAAGTCGATGATCCAAATCAAGCCCAAAAAATTGAACGGCTGCTGTGTGCGCAGGATCGCTGCATTACGTTCATTTAACGCTCAGTGTTCTGATTAAATCCGCAATGCTGGTGACAAGTTTGAAGTTCAAGAACTTCGGGTGGCCCCCGTTCCCATAATATCGAAGTCTGCGGCCAGTGTCAAGCCAAAAAACTCAAACGGCCGTTATGCGTGTTTAAACGCTTTGCCAATTGCGTCAAACGAGTTTCGATGGGGCATTAAACAAAAAGTGGCGCTCAAACTTGAAGTTCAAGAACTTAGTACAGCTCCCACTCCCAAACTGCAACCCTGATGCAACAATGTCAAGCCCAAAAAATTCAGCGAGGTGCGAATTTACTTGTTCGCTGTGATCGGGGCGACAAACGACGTGATTTCAATCTCTACTCTGCGGGACAAACAAAAGCGGATTTATTCTGGTGAAGCCGAAGTGGAGAACAACCCGTCCCTTCATTCTCAAACTATAGCGCGGCATACTCTGCTTTTGTGTTTAATAGTCCAGGATCACCGGCCGGCTGTTCATCACAACGGAAACCCCCGCGGATCCAACGTCGCTGTTTCACCGTTCTGGAAGATGCCGCCGCCGATGGCCGTGTTTTCCAGAATCGCAAACATCTCGTGATAGCGCTGCACGTTGCTGACGTATGCCCTGGTTTCCGCAAAAGGAGGGACGCCCTTGTATTTATCCACGTTGCCCGGTCCGGCGTTATAGGCCGCCAAGGCTTTTGTTAAGTCGCCGTCAAAACGCGCCAGCATCTTGCCGAGGTAACGAGTTCCGCCCTTGATGTTGGCTGCAGGATCCATCGAATTCTCCACGCCCATATCGCTTGCCGTGCCGTCCATCAACTGCATCAGGCCCTTGGCGCCGGCGGGTGAAACCGCGTTGGCCTGACCGGCAGACTCCGCTGCGATGACAGCTTTCACAAGTGAAGCGGGGACCTTGTGTTCCGAAGACGCCTGACGGATCTGCGTCTCGTAAGGACGAATGCGATCGATAACCCGGTCCAGAAATGAATTGCCGCCCGTGGATCCGGTGCGTTTGGTCGCTTCAACCAATTGCAGAGCGTCGTTGGCCATTGCCGCCACACTTTTAATCATGTTGTTCTGTTCGCTGGATGTGCCGTTCGCACCTGGCGTTTCCGGCTGCCGTTGAGAGATGGGTAATTGCATTTGCGTGCGCAAGGGCATGCGTCCGCCGCCGCTCATTTGAGCGTAAATCTGCTCCGCCAAACCAAAGCCGCCCTGATCGGTGGCGTACTCGGCAAATTGCAGGTCGACGTAGCCGTCCAGTGCCGCGCCGCCGAAGGACATGGCGCCTTCGTTGTTCTGATCCTGTTCGAGCATTGCCGTTTTCATCGACTTCATCAGCATGTGAACAAATATCGATTCAAAGCCCTCGGCGGCCTTTTTCATTTCCGCATTGCGAGCCTCGTCGGGCAAGGCGTCATTCTGCAGTTTTTCGGCCTGCCGGCGCAAACTTTCTACGCGAGGAACGGAAAAATCGGCAGAGCCGGGAGAATCGATAGGGAGGAAGTCGCTGGACATGTTAAACCACCGGGATTACTGAATAACCAGCTCGGCCTGCAATGCGCCGGATTGTTTAAGTGCCTGAAAAATGGCAATGAGATCGCGCGGAGAAACGCGCAGAGCATTTAACGCATCGGCCATTTCCTGCACGGAACTCGTTGCCGGCAGGACGGAGGCGGGGTTGAGCTGCTCCGTCGTAGTTACCGTTGCGTTGTCCACGCGCCGATTTTCAGCGAACGTAAAAGGTCGCGGTTGTGAAATGCCCGCCTGGTTCTGGATCTGAATTTCCAGGCTGCCATGTGCCACAACGGCGCTCTGCAGGGTCACGGCGCCGCCGATAACAATCGTTCCCGTACGTTCATTGATGACAACTCTGGCAGCGGGATCCGGCTGAACTTCGAGCGCTTCGATGCGCGCAATGGCGGCCGTCAACGCATCGCGGTCGAGCGCTGTCGTGAAGCGGACCTGTACCGTTCCGGCATCAACCGCCTGCACCTCTCCGTCAATGTCTCCACCGTCGCGAATGGCCTCTGCAACGCGCGAGGCCAGCGTGTAGTCCGGCTGGTTAAGCTGGATTGTCACAGAGGTTGTATCGGAGATACGCGGCGTTTCGCGCTCGAGCATGCCGCCGCCGGGCACGCGGCCCGCAGCGGTGAAGTTTTTGCCGACGCTGGATCCGCTGGCCTCAAATTGATAACCGCCGATGCTCACTGCGCCCTGCGCCATGCCGTAAACATTGTCGTTGAAACTCCCCGACAGCGGCGTCATCAACAACATGCCGCCTTGCAGCGAACGCGCGTCGCCGAGCGACGAAACCTGAATGTCAAATCGTGCGCCGGGTTTGAGGTAGGGCGGAATCACGGCAGTTACTATAACGGCAGCCACATTGCGCGTACGCAGATTTGTCTGCGGTACGGTAATGCCGAAACGTTTTAACATACTGGTGACCGACTGGATCGTAAACGTCGATCGCGGTGAGTCGCCGGTATTGTTGAGTCCCGTCACCAGGCCGTATCCGATTACCTGAACGCCGCTGACGCCGTCGATATTGGCTACGTCTTTGATTCGCGCCGCTTCCGTTGTGCCGATTTGCAAGACCGACAGGAGAATCAGCAGGCACGCTGCATGGCGAAGGAACTTCTCAAATTGTTTGTTAACCATGGGTAGACCGTCGTTGCTTGTGTTTAACAGCAGACAGTTTAAAACAGAATGCGCAGGAATTTTGTAATCAGTCCCGGCTCCTGTGCCTTGGTAATATTGCCGTCGCCTTCGTAAATCAGCGTCAATTCAGAGATGTTGTAAGAAAAAACGCTGTTGTCGGGGCGAATATCGGCCGGGCGGACATAACCCGTTATGGTTATCTTTTGTGTTTCATTGTTGATTTTGGTCGTGCGAATGCCTTCAATCTGCAGATTGCCGTTTTCATCCACCGAGATGACACGCGCGCTTAAACGAGCCCGGAATCGCTCGGCTCGCGTCGATTGACCGCGACCGCGGAAATCATTTCCGCTATTGACGCCCAGGTCGAGGCCGCTCGGATCGCTGCCGGTGTTTAAGTCAAATCCGGCGCTTAAATCCGTGTCGGACGATTCCGTGGTTGTCGCCGAATTGTCCGCCGTGATATCTTCGCTCACAAAAATTGTCACGGCGTCGCCCACCTGCAGGGCCTTGCGGTCACTGAATAGTGAACGGCGTATATTCTGATCGAACTGTGCATGCACTTCTGCTGCGCCGATGAGCAGGAGGGAGACCAAACAGAAGGCGATTTTGTTAATTGACATTGTGTACTCCGCCACTGGGATTCACTCTCAAAACAATACTTCCACTACGCCGGCGCCGCGCGCACGAGCCACAATCGGATCGCGCGAGCCATCGCGCAGAACGCGTACACTTTGTCCGGGGGCGGCGTCCGCCAAGGCCCGGCCATGCGTGCGCACTTCTATGCTTCCGCGTTTAACCACAAGGACCACTTTCTGTCCGCGGATGATGCCGTCGGCCGACATGGCAATATTTTCATCAAAAGTCTGGCCGGCGCGAACGTCCGAATTCAGTTTGCGGCCAATCAGCTGGTCCAGTTCAACACTGTTGCGCGGCGCGGCCTGCGCCTCACAGCGTTTAAGTATGATGTCGCTGCGTTGCAGGATCCGCCCCTGTTGCAACGTGTGCGCCGCGGCGGGGACCATCACGTATTCCTTTACGCGGAAGGGTAGCATGACCTGGCGCAGCACTTCTTCCTCGTGCACAAATTCCACAAGTACGTTGCGCACGCTGGATCGCCGCTCGGCACCGCTGCTGATGCGGGCTACGACGCGTTCCTGATCAAAATGCTGGTCCGTCACCGCGCCGATCGATTCAATCTCGCTCTCCGGACCAAGCGATTTGCGCAGGTATTGCTCGGCGGCTTGCTCTATCCGTTCGGCTGAAAAGCTGACGGCGGCTTCGGCCTGCACCAGAGCAGCTAGGAATAAACTGAGAAAGGCGATGCCCGATATGATCGGCAATCGCCTGTGTTTAAGCTGATGTTTTGTGTGCTTTGGAGTCAATTTAACCTCCTCGTGCTGCTCGTCAAGCTCCGGTGGGGAAGCGATGGATTCGCTGTCCCTACGTCGCGTCCGGCGTTCCTGACGCAGCCTGCAATGCAATTCGCTTTGTGCCGTTAAACTATCGGAACGAAAAGCCATCATGTCCTAAACCCTGTCCTTGTATTAACCGCGCTTCAGATTGGTCGCGGTCTGCAGCATTTCCTCGGCTGTTTTAACCGATTTGGAGTTAAGCTCAAAGGCGCGCTGCGCCATGATCATGCCGACCATTTCTTCAACAAGGTCGACATTGGAATTTTCCAGGTGGGCCTGCAGTACCATTCCGGTATTGTTAAGTCCGGGCTGTTCAAACTGCGCCTGGCCGGAGGCGGCCGTTTCCACGTAAAGGTTTTCACCCAGAGCGCGCAGTCCTGCGGGATTGATAAATCGCGCCAGCTCAAACTGTCCGACGATATCCGGATCCGTGCTGCCCTCCGTATAAACGGAAACCACGCCGTCACGTGAAATATCAACCTGAACCGCGTCATCCGGGATGTTAATGCCGGGCTCCAGTACATACCCCTGATTGGTTACCATTTGCCCGTTGCGGTCAATCTGGAACGACCCGTCGCGCGTATACGCAAAACTGTTGTCCGGCCGGCGGATAATGAAAAAACCTTCGCCGTTGATTGCCATGTCAAAGGGATTGTTCGTTCCTTCAACATCGCCCTGGTGAAAATGCCGCGCCGTTCCAACCAGCTCCGTACCGCCGCCGATCTGCACTTCACTGCCCGGCTCGTTACCGAAAAATCGCGTGTTGCCGGCCGGTTTAAGGTTTTCGTACAACAGATCCTGAAATTCGGGCCGGATTTTTTTGAACGATGTTGTATTGGCGTTCGCCAGGTTGTTCGCGATGATTTCAACGTAGCGTTGCTGTGCGGAAAGCCCGGTTGCAGCCGTGTGCAGTGTTTTATCCATGTTTAACTCCTTTAGAGGACGCGTCCGATTTCAATGCTGCGATCCAGCGTGTCGTCGTTTGTGCGGATAACTCTGTTGCCCAACTCAAACGAGCGCTGCGTCTGGATCATCGCCACCATTTCCTCTACGATGTCCACGTTGGAAACTTCTATAAAACCCTGTTTAACATCCATTTCTGCGGGGGAGACGGCTTCCAGAATTGTCTCCGCACGCGGCTTGAAGTGCGTGTTGGAAACGCGTTCCAGCGTCTGTGGATTCTCCGCGTCCAGGACCTGCAGCCGGCCGATACTTTCGTCATTGACAAACATTTCGCCGCTGGCGCCGACGACCAGACTAAGCGGCTCGGAGGAATTGAGCCCGTCGCCCTGCAGCAGGTACTGCGGTATGACCAGCGTTCCCGTTTGGCCCATGAGCGGATAGCCCTGCGGCGTCGTAATTGTACCGTCGTCCGACAGTGTAAAACGTCCGGCGCGCGTCAAGAGCTCTTCGCCTTTGTCGTTCAGCACGGTAAAATAGCCGCGGTTGTTTAAGGCGAATTCAAAGGGGTTGTCGGTCTTTTCAAACGCGCCGCGCGAGAGGTCGGTATGTTTCTCGGACATGGGATCTGTTTGTTCAACATCTCCTGGAATGCCGTGCAGGTTAAACTTTGCTTCCAGCAATCGCCGTTGAAACACACCTTCGCGTTTAAATCCCGTGGTCTTGGCATTCGCGATGTTGTTGGCTGAAACTTCCAGGCGCGTCTGGTCGGGAAGCATACCGATCGCAGCCGTATACATTTCTTTTATCATTCACTCTGCTCCCGTGTTGAGTCGGTTTCGCCGGAATCCCGTTCCGCCTCTTCTGATTCGGAGTTTGCGACGTCCGGCATTTGACTCCCGTCCAGCTCTGACTTTTTTTGCTCGTTGACGTCGTAGACGAATGCGAGTACTTCGGCAACGACCTCGTACAGGTCGGGCGGAACTTCCTCCATCACGTCAATCGAAGCCAGCAGTTCGAGCAAGTCGGGGTCCGACCGCACCGGAACATCTCCGGCGCGGGCCTGTTCGAGAATCTTGCGGGCGAGCGCTCCGCTGCCTTTGGCTGTCACCCTTGGCGCGGATTCACCTTCGGCGTCGTATTTGAGCGCCACGGCGCGCGCACGTCCGGAACGTTTGTCGGACTGCTTCGCCATGAACATCCATCCTCAAAGGGCGTGCCAAACTCGAGTGGGCTTTACAAGTGGTCGAATGCGGTCAATTCGGGGTTCAACAGGACCGTAGCGGCAGGAATTGGCGAATATTCGCCGCCAGTGATCCGTGGTGGAATGTTCTTGCACCTTCAAAGTTATGAACTTAGGCGGCGCGGCTGTAAATTTGCGTTTTTTTGACGCCAGTACAGTTGTAGTTGTCGCCTTCCGTCGTCCGCGCCACGCGACCGTCCGGAGCCGACACTGTACACCTGCGCACAGGATGCGCCCGCGTTGGGACTATTTGGAGCGAAAGGCATTTCATGACGAAGAATGACTGGATAGAAGTAGCCCGTCTGGCACTGACGTCGCGTCACATCGATCTGATTGAAGAAGAAGAACTGCGACCCGCCGGTAAAATCACATACCAGTTCTCTGCGCGTGGCCACGAGCTGCCGCAGATTCTGCTGGGTAGGATGCTGGATCACAAACACGACGGCGCTTCGGTGTACTATCGCTCGCGTCCCTTTGTCCTTGCAGCCGGCATGACGATCCGGGAAGCGCTGGCCGGCCCGCTCGGCAGTCGTTCCAGCCGCAACGGCGGCCGCGACATCGGCGTGGTGCACAACCTTACGCCGCGCCGCGGCGTGACAATTATGCCCGCCAGCGGTGATGTCGGAGCGCAATTTACGCCGGCCGTGGGCTGGGCCCAGGCGGTGGACTATCGCTCAAACGTCATGAAGGAAGAAGAGTGGCAGGGGGCGCTTGGGGTGGCGCTGGCAGGGGACGCCGCCACGGCGACCAACGGTTTCTGGGCCGCCCTCAACATCGCAACGACTCTGAACCTGCCGTATATCTTTTTCATCGAGGACAATGGCTACGGCATTTCCGTCGGCAGTCACCTGCAGACGCCCGGTGGCAATATTGCCGCCAATCTTCACAGCTTCAATAATCTGAACATTATTGACATTGACGGCACTGATCCCAAGGACGCCGCTTACGGCGTCGAACGCGCCGTCGAACACGCCCGCGCGCGAAAATCGCCGGTGCTGCTGCGCGCCCGCGTGCCGCGTATCTGCGGCCATTCCTTTGACGACAATCAATCGTACAAGTCTGAAGAACAGATGAAGGACGAGAATGCGCGCGACCCGCTGAGCAAGCTCGAATCCTACCTGGCGCGCCGTCGTTTCCTCAGCAAATCTCGGTGGCAGGAGCTGGAAGCGGAAGTCAAAGCCGAGGTGAAACAGGTGGCCGAAGAGTGCCTGGCCGAGGGCTCGCCGGATCCGTCGAGCGCACGCCTCTATATGTTCTGCGACGGCAAAACCGCCCAAAAAGTAGGTGGCATGCTGGCTGAGAATGTCAATCCGCCCAAAAGCAGCAACATCGAAAAAGTCGATGACAAACGACGTGTCAACATGGTGGACGCAATTCGAATGACGCTGGAAGGCGAACTCGAGAAAAATCAGCGCGTGCTGGTATTCGGCGAAGACGTCGGTCCCAAAGGCGGCGTTCACGGCGCCACAATCGACCTCAGCAACAAGTTTGGTCAGGAGCGCGTGTTCGACACGTCGCTTTCCGAAGAGGGAATAATTGGTCGGTCCGTCGGCATGGCAATGGCCGGGCTGGTACCGGTGCCGGAGATCCAATTCCGGAAATACGCGGATCCGGCAACCGAACAGATCAACGACTGCGGGACAATCCGTTGGCGTTCGAACAACGATTTTGCCGCGCCCATGGTCGTGCGCATTCCGGTCGGCACCGGTAAACGCACCGGCGATCCCTGGCACAGCGTCAGCGGTGAGGCGATCTTTGCGCACACACCCGGCTGGCGCATAGCGATGCCGTCGAATGCACGCGATGCGGCCGGTCTGCTGCGTTCAGCCCTGCGCGGTAATGATCCGACGCTCTTCCTTGAACATCGCGCGCTGCTCGACACATCGCCCGGTCGTACGCCGTGGCCCGGAGACGATTACACCGTTCCCTTCGGTAAAGCCAACATCGTTCGTAGCGGCTCGGCGGCCACAATTGTCACCTGGGGCGAGATGGTATCGCGCTGTGAAAAAGTCGTGGACAAACTCGGCGTCGACGTAGAAATTCTGGATCTGCGCACTTTGATCCCATGGGATCGCGAAGCGGTCCTTGCTTCCGTGCGCAAAACGAATCGCTGTATGGTCGTTCACGAGGACGGCTGGACCTGCGGATTCGGCGCGGAAGTGGCGGCAACCGTCGCACAGGAAACCTTTGGCGAGCTGGATGCTCCGGTGGAGCGAGTTGCCACGCCCGATATTCCGATTCCTTACAATCCAGAGTTAATGGAAGTCGTGGTGCCCGGCGTAGCTGAAATCAGCGCACGTTTGCAGGCACTGCTCGACTTTTGATGCTGAAACGCGAAGATTCGCACGGCCTTGCGATTTAAACAAACGGTCCCGGATTCGGCCATTGCTGGATTCGGGCCACCGGTTGCGCGATGATGCTGTGCAAGGACCGTGAGAGTCTGAACAATTCTTGGTACATCTCTAGCCAGACCATTTTGTTCGTCATCGAGTGATCAGTCACCTGGTGACAATCCAGTCCCGCGCGGTTGAACAACCAGCCGGGAGTCAAGTAGTGCAATCGACAAACCAAAAGCCGGACCCAAGGTGAAAAGTCCCAATCGCATTCATACGCCCAAACCGTTGCGCCTGCTGCTGTTCTACAAGTTCGTGTCTCTGCCCAACTTTGAACTTTATGCCGATAAACATCTGGCCTTCTGCCGCGCGCTTGGTATTCGCGGCCGAATACTCGTCGCCGCCGAAGGCATCAACGGAACACTGACCGGCACGCCCGATCAGTGCGATGCATATATGAATGCGCTGCAAATGGACGAGCGATTTGCGGATGTTATGTTTAAAGTCGATGAAGTACATGAACATCAGTTTCCGCGCATCAGCGTCAAGCCCGTCAAATCGCTTATCAACTTCGGCGAAGCCGACGGTCTCGATCCGAATGAAGTCACCGGCGAACACCTGGAGCCGATGCGCTTCTTTGAGGAACTGCGCGATGAGGAAGTGATTGTTCTCGACGGTCGCACCGACTACGAGTGGGACGAAGGGCATTTCAAAAATGCCATCCGACCCGACGTCAAGACATTCCGTGAATTCCCCAAGTGGATTCGCAAGCACTTCAAGGATTACAAAAACAAGCGGGTGTTAACATACTGCACCGGCGGGATCCGCTGTGAAAAGCTGACGGGTTACCTCATCAATGAAGGCTTTGAAAACGTCGCCCAATTGCGCGGTGGAATCGTCGCTTATCTGAAAGATGAGCACACCGACAAAGATCTGTTCGAAGGTAAGATGTACGTGTTCGACGATCGCATCAGTATCGACAAGGACGAAGCCGCCGAAGGCGAAATCCGCGAATAACCTGGTCGGAGACCAGCCAGTAGAGATTGACATCCAGGGTTCAGATTTCGACAGCTAGCACGGCAGTTGATCACCTGCCGACCCGGTCATTCTGCGCATTCTGTTGTCCCTGATCCCAAAGTTTCAAGAAGCGGGTGGAGGCGCGCTCTCACACCCGTTTCCTGGTCGGGGCAACCAGTGTTTTAAGCGGCCTTATTAGTGGCGAGGTTGCTGCGCAGCGTTTTACAGGAACTGCCGAGAATACGCAGCAGGGCGTCACAGTCTTCCAGCATTGCGTCGCATGTGTCTTCATCCAGCAAACCGGCGGCGCGCAGTACGCGCAGCCAGTAATCGCTTACGCGCGCCTTTTGATAGGCGGCTTGCATACAGGCCAGGAATTCGGTCTTGGAGGGGCTGCCTTCGGCGTTGCGCACGTACATGCCCACACCGGTGCCGGCATTGAACAATTCGCGGACAAGATCGGGGTTCTGCCGATCCGAGCTCAATTCGCGGCAGGCTTCCATCGTGCGGATGGCAAAATCAAGGCTTTTTTCTTTTGCAGGTTGGTCGTGCATGGTCGCATCCCTTTGCGGTTAAACAAAAAGTTCATGCGGCCAATTTTGGGTAATTGCCCTGAGCAAACAAGCGTGAAAAGTTAAACGGTATCAGTAAGCCGCCAAGCGGTATCAATAACTGTTTAAGCGGTCGGTTTTTCAGTGTTGCGATCAATAAAAGAGCGCGTTCCGGCAACCAGTCCCGCGGCGGCCAGGATTTTGATGCCGGCACCCGGAAGATAAGGATAGAGGGCGGCGTTCAGGATAATGTCCGGGCTGATGCTGTCGCCCGCGATGGCGGAAAAACTGAACAACCAACCGATTCCCATGGCGAAAATCAATGCTGTGCCGCCGCTCATCGCCAAAACAGTTGTAAGCAGAGATTTGCGTTCGCTGCGTTGCAGCACAAAACCGACAAAAACGGCGGCCAGGACAAAACCGGCCAGATATCCGCCCGTCGGACCTACGAGGTGCTGTGCACCGGCCGCGCCGCCTGCAAAGACGGGAAGCCCAAGTGCGCCTTCGGCCAGATATGCCAGCACTGCCGCGGTACCCTGACGCAGCCCCAGCAGAGCCGCCACGAGCAACACGCCGAACGTTTGACCGGTGATAGGTACAGGGCTGAACGGCACGTCGATTGAAATTTGAGCGCACAAGGCGATCAGAAGGGAGCCTGCAATTACACTTGCAAAGGTGAGTGTTCTACCCGCGGGAATTCCAAATGCGGCGGTTGTGCTTTTGCTCGTCATGTTCGTGCGTCCCTCTGATTTCGACAGGTTCCAATAGTAGATGCCTGCAAAAATACCATTCCTGCGCACAAATACCGTAAACTCGTGCGCCGGAATGGTAAAAATATTGGGCCGGATGTGAAATCAGAGTGCGTGGCCGAAGCCGCGAATCTCCACGAAAGGCTGCTCGGGGTGGCTTGTCTTGACCGAAAGATTCAGGCGCAATGGCCCCTCTTTTTCGGGAAGGATCGTAGCGTTGATTAAAACACGTTCGCCGGGTTCCAGCACCAACGGCGTTTCCAGATCGAGTTCCACCGGCGAATTGGGAATGGCATCAACAATAATAATAGCTTCATCTGTAGTGTTGGTCAGTTCCACAGTGGAAGTGGCTTTCTGACCGACCGCCAACTCGGGAAAGCGAAAGTAGGCGGGTGACACCGCAACCGGCACTATGATATTGGCCGCTACTTTCAGGTAGGAAACGGGGAGTACGGGGTTGTTCGTCGAGATCGAAATGCTCTTTTCGACTTTACCCATTTTGCCGTGGATGTCGAGCTTGACATTCATGTAAGTCGTCTCATTCGGCTCCAGCGTATCCTTGTCCAGCGGAGCGACCGTACATGAACAGCTCGTGCGGACGTTGCGCACGATCAAGGTTTCGTTCCCAACATTTTTAAGCGGTATGCGCGCTTCGAGCGGATCGTCGCTTTTGTGCACGTCGCCCCAGTTGTAGCTGTCATTAATTTCGAGTTTGGGCTGCGCCAAGGCGCACGCGCTCGCGGCCAGGAATAGGCACATGGTCAGGCGGATTAACACAGTGATGCTCCGGAATTGCTCGATTGTTTAAAAGTTGATCGGAACTGCCGTCAATGCGTCATCGACGCATATTGTCCAGATTACATTTGACCTGGCAGAAAATCTCATCCATCTGATTGTGCAGGGGCCGCAGCGAATGAATATCGCCGGGATCGTTCAGTTCGTTGATGCTGACGAGATAGGCCTCAATATCGCTGACAAGGTCGCCGATGGCCTGTCCCTGCGGATTGCTGGTTGAATTAAGCTCACTTTTGAGCGTGCGTGTTTGCACGAGCAGCTCACGCGAAATCTGCTGCTGGTGATCAAGATCGAAGCCGCAGGTTACAAGCGCCTGGTGATCCAGTTGCGGCGAGCCGTTTAACATCAGCAGAAAGGACGAGCGCTCAAGATAAGAACGCACGCGGTCCTCAAGATTCATGTCGGCATCATTGACGTTAACAGGAGAGCTGTGACGGTCGAGCGAGTAACCATAGCTTGAGTAGCCGGTCAACTGCCCATCCGTTTCAGCTGCGCCGGAAAAACGACCGATGAAAAATCCGACCAACAGCAAGGCCGCTGCGGCAGTCATCTTGGCAACATTGGACGGCGAGAGGAATGAGCGCATGCGTGCTGCGAGGCTGATGGGCAGAATCTGCGCCCCGCCGTTGGAAACAGCCGTTTTACTGCGGCGCATGACGTTTTCCGTCATGTCTGTAAAATACTGTTCGTTGGGCGCGGCTATCTCACGCTTGTTCATAATGTGCAGTGTCGAGCGCATGTGTGCAAACTCGCGCGCCAGGTGCGGGTGTTTGTCCAGGTGCGCATCAAACATCGCCTCTTCGGCAGGCGAAAGACGATCGTACAATGCGTCTTCCAGCAGGTGTTCAATCGGGGTCCAGTTGTTCATGCCGATTCCTCCAGACCTAGTTCATTGCGGTAGTGCGCCAGCGCCTCCCGCAATCGTTGAATGGCGCGAAAGAGCAGGCTTTTAACGGTTCCCTCGGATATCGAGAGATGCTCGGCTATTTCTTTGAGCGCCAGATGTTTGTAGTGCCGCAGGACAAAAACCACACGTTGCTGCGGCGACAGCGTGTCAAGAGCCGACTCTATCTGCATTTTCATTTCCGCCGCCGCCGTCAGATCCTCGGGGTTGCCTTCGGGGCGCTGCGAGTTCAGATAGCGGGCGTGATCGAACTCCGTTTCGATCCTCTCTCCGTGTTTCAACGCCATATGCGCTTTGCGGCGCGATCGATCGATGAAGGCATTGACGGTAATCCGGTAGAGCCAGGTGCCGGCCTTGGCATCGCCGCGAAACTTATCGTAAGACAGAAAGGCTTTCAGGAAAACGTCCTGCGCAATATCGTCGGCGTCGGCGTGGTCGCCGCTCAGGTCCAGCGCCAGCATGAATACCATGCGTCTGTTCTCTTCCACAAACCGGCGGAAGTCGGACTCGACATCTTGTGAGTTGGCTTTCACGCCTGTTGCGGATTCCTCGCTCATACCGTTTTTCTCGATCGGCGCATATGACGCTGGCAGCGTCGCAAAGGTTTACAAAAAGCGTCGGCTCGTTTTATACTTTGGCAACATATCATATTGCGCCTCGTGAGTGAATTTTGTATAATCCGAATTGACGCTCTCCGATATTCGGGGCGGTTTGTATAACAACTGACTGTTCAATATCACACACCGTGCCGTTGTGACCGGCACGGCCAAGGGAGGCCCGGATGGGTAGAAAAAAACGACGTCAGAAGATTTCGGAGAGAGACCACAAACGCGGTGTGCGCGTCGCCGTCGGCTTCTTTGTGGGCTTCGCGATTTTTGTCGTCATCATCTTCAGCCTGGCGTTCTGAGGAAGCCAAAGCCGCCATGCCTCGGCCGATTGTTATTCGTCTCCACGGGACAAGCGCAACAGCCGTTCCAGGCGTTCCGATTCATTAGCCTGCAACCACTGGTCCGCCGACAGAACTTCATGGGCTCGTTTGAAATACGGACGTGATTCTTCCGCGCGGTCGAGCGCCAGCAGGCACTCGGCGATTTCTTCATACACATAGCCGTCGTTGTCGCGACCGGCGGCTTTGTACTCCTTAAGCAGTATCTGCTGTTGTTCGAGCGATTCCTGCGCCCGTCCCTGAAGTCGCCATGCCTTGGCGATGCTCCAACGCGCAATGTCGCGACCGCGCTGCAGTGAATGCTCTTCGTACCAGTCACGCGTCTTGACAAACCACTCTTCCGCCGTCACGTATTCCTTTTGCTCAAAGTAATACCAGCCGATATTGTTGTAGAGCGCTCCCAGCCAGCCGCGCGCGCGTTTATCTTCGCTGGCCTCGGCGGCTTCCACCGCCTTGCGATTCCAGTCGTTGGCCAGTTCGTCCTTGCAGGCGATGCCGAGCATGTGGGCCGCATCCACGGCGTGGAAATCTTCGCCGGTCGCGCGCGCCAGGTTCCACGCTTCTTCAAACAGCGGAACTGCCGTTGTTTGTTCATTAGATGAATTGTGCGTCCGTCCGCGTTCAAGCAGGTAGCGGATGCGCGCTGTTTTTGTGGCATCCGTCAGGCGGGACCTGACGTCGTCAAGAGTGATGTGCGCGTCGTCAAACTTGCGCTGAAGTCCCTGGCAGCGCGCAATCTGGGTCTGTAACTGCAGCGTCAGGTCCGGATCGCCGAGCGCTTCTACGTCGGGCTGCAAGTCGCGGAACTTCTGTTCCGTGGCCGCCGGATCGCGGTAATTCCAGAGTTTGTCGAATTCTGCCGGGGATGGTTGTTCCTGTGTCTGTGACATGAGCAGTACGCCGAAAATTTGGGGTTGAACAATAGATGATATTGTTAAAAGCAGAAAAACCAGAACCATTGTCGCTGCACCGTTGTTGCGTGCCGGAGATGTTTTCATAGAGCTGTGAGTTGGTTGGAAGTATCCCGTGCCGATCCGGCCGTGCGAGGTTTGATTGTTTCACGTCTACAATTTAAGGATTACCGGCAACGCATGAAATCCCGCAAACTGTTCTTTGAGGGCGCCGGCGGCGCTCAACTGGCTGCGCGTCTGGATTCTCCGGTTGACGGCAAGCCACTGGCCTACGCTCTGTTTGCCCATTGTTTTACCTGCAACAAGAATCTGCGCGCCGTCGGCAATATCAGCCGCGCTTTGACGCAGGAGGGCGTCGCAGTGCTGCGCTTTGATTTTACCGGCCTTGGGGAGAGTGACGGCGATTTTGCCGATACCAACTTCTCGTCCAACGTCGAGGATTTACTTGCCGCGGCGGAATACATGCGTCGCGAATGGCAGGCGCCGCAACTGCTCGTGGGACACTCATTAGGCGGCGCGGCGGTTCTGCAGGCGGCGTCGCGCATTGAGTCCGTCAAGGCGGTGGCTACGATTGGCGCGCCCTGCAATCCCGTGCATGTTAAACACATCCTGGAATCGTCGATCGATGAAATTGAAGCCGAAGGCGTGGCACGGGTCAGCATCGCGGGGCGACCATTCACGATTAAAAAACAGTTTCTCGACGATCTTTCAGACGTGGCGATGAAAGATGCCATCCGCACCACACGCGCTTCGATTAATGTGCTGCACGCACCGCTCGACGACACGGTCGGCGTGGATCAGGCCGGCGAGATTTTCATGGCCGCCCGCCATCCCAAGAGTTTTGTATCGCTCGACAAGGCGGATCATTTGTTAAGCCGCGATGAAGATTCGCTCTACGCCGGGCGTGTTATAGCTGCGCTGGCGTCGCGTTACATCGATTTGCCGCCGGCCAAAGACAAGGTGCAACCGAAAGATAAAACTGTCACGGCGCGTACGGGCGCGGAGGGATTCCTGACGGAGATTCGCGCCAACGGCCATTCGCTGACGGCTGATGAACCGGCTTCGGTCGGCGGGACGGATCTGGGGCCGACGCCCTACGAACTGCTGGCGTCTTCACTGGCGGCATGCACATCTATGACGCTGCGCATGTACGCCGACCACAAAAAGCTTCCTTTGCGCGCCGCCGAGGTTGAAGTTATTCACTCCAAGGAACACGCCGACGACTGCGAAAAAGACGTCTCCGCCGGCAATGCCAAAATCGACGTGTTTAAACGCACAGTTAAACTGGAAGGCGACATTGATGAAAAGCAACGTCAACGCATGCTGGAAATCGCGGACAGATGTCCCGTCCATAAAACGCTGCACTCGGCCGTGCGCGTGGAGACACAACTGAAAGATTGAGTTCGCTTTAACTGAAGAGTGAAAACGCTCCGTTGACCTGCTCAGCGGAGCGTTTGTTTTTTTGCTTGTAACAGACTTTAAACAGGACAATCCATTCGATTGCGACCAACTCGCGGTTTGTCGTTCGAACATGTTAAACAGAAAAGGTTCGACGCTATTCGGCCGCCGACCTGGAACACGATGACGAGCAAAAGGAAAAAGCAAGCCACACAGCCGTGGGGCGAAGCGCTCTGCAAGGACCGGCAATTCCGTTTGTGTTTAAACAGTGCTAAATGTTAAAAGTCGTCGTCGTCGTCGTGATTGCCGCCGCCGAAAGCCACAATATAGGTCATGACGAGGCCGGCCGGCGGGAACAACCACAGAAGCGAAAGCCAGGGATTAAAACCCAGCTTGCGGTAAATGAAAAAGAACGGGATGACCCAGAGGATAGCGCCGACTACGCCGATGAAAAACGAGACCGTTCCGGTGATTAATTCAAACATAGTTCGTGTCCCAACAGTTAATACAAAGGCCACGGCACTTCCGCAGCGCTTGAGACGGTTGTGACGGGTTCCGTCCTCCCGGACGATGTGGTCACGCGAATTGCAACGGAAGATGAGTCGATTTGTTCAGAAAATCTTTATACTGCGCTCGCTTTTTTCTGAATTTCCTTGTTTGCCAGCGAATCAGAAGCCTCGAACCCGGCGGGACGGCAGTGTGGGACAGTTTATACAACGATGTTTGTTAACAGCAATCCTGATTGCACTGTGTTCATCGACGCTACACGCGGAATTGAGCGTGGACGCCCCGCGTGTGGTTGTCGTTGGCGATACAGTCGATATTTACGTGCAAAGCGACGCCGCGTATGCGACGATTGAACTGGGCGGCGCACGCGAACGGATAACACTCGAGAATGGCGAAGCACACCTGTACCGCGCTGCGGATGAATGGCGGACCATGGAGCTCCGCGTCACCGCGGGGGACGAAACACAGGTAGCGAGTATCGCGGCGATTCCAGGCTGGCTGACGCTGCTGCCGGCGCTGTTGGCGATCGGTCTGGCGCTGTGGCTGCGCGAGGTAATTCTCTCGCTGCTGCTCGGCGTGCTGAGCGGCGCATGGATAGCGGGCGGAATGACCTTCGGCGGTCTGTGGTCGGCGCTGCTGGAGACAATTGATCGCTACATTCTGCACGCCCTGGTGCCGCCCGACGGAGATTCGTCGCATATCTCGATCATCGTGTTTTCGCTCATGATAGGCGGGTTGGTGGGGTTGATCAGTCGCAACGGCGGGACGCGCGGGATTGTGAAGTGGATCGCTCTGCGCGCACGCTCGTCGCGGCACGGGCAGACGGCGACGGGGCTGCTGGGCCTGGCGGTCTTTTTTGACGACTACGCCAACACGCTGGTCGTCGGCGGCGCGATGCGTCCGGTGGCCGACAAACTGAAGATTTCGCGAGCAAAACTGGCGTACCTGGTCGACTCCACGGCTGCACCGGTTTCCAGTCTGGCGCTGATTACAACCTGGATCGGTTTTCAGGTGGGTTTGCTGGACGAAGCGCTCAAACACACGGGTATGGCCAACGACGGCGGTTATGCGCTGTTTCTGGACATGCTGCCGTACAACTTCTATCCGCTGCTGGCAATCGCCTTTGTATTTGTCATCTCACTCACGGGCCGCGACTTCGGGCCGATGCTCAGATCTGAACGCGCCGCGCAGCGCCACGGCGCTGAAAACAACGGCGATGCTCCCGCAACCGCGGCCGGCCCGGAGCCGGAAGAGGAAGCGGACATGCGCCCGCCTGAAGATATCAACCACAGCGCGCTCAACGCCGTAATCCCGATCGCGCTCCTGATCGTGGCGACCATCATCGGTCTGTTTGTTACCGGCGGCGGCGACGTCGTACGCGATATTTTCGGCGCAGGTGACGAACCCGCCCGCTCGATTCGCGACATCATCGGCGCGGCAGATTCCTACAAGGCGATCCTTTGGGCCTCGCTTTTATCGGTGATCACGGCCGGTCTGCTCGGCGTCGTACGGCGGCTGATGACGCTGGAGGAGGGCGTCAAGGCCTGGTTTGCCGGTGCGCGTTCGATGTTGTTTGCCATGGTTGTGCTTGTGATGGCCTGGTCGCTGGCGGCGGTCAACGCGGACCTGGGGACGGCGGGCGTGATCACGGCGGGGATCGGGGACTGGTTGCCGGTTTTTCTGCTTCCGACCTTGGTCTTTGTACTGGCCGCGGCAACGGCTTTTGCTACGGGTTCCAGCTGGAGCGTAATGTCGATTTTGATACCGATCGTCGTGCCTCTGGCGGCGGCCATGGTCGGCCTGGACAATCCCGTCTTCCTCATGTCGGCCGCGGCGGTGCTGGCCGGCGCTGTCTGGGGCGACCACTGTTCACCGGTGTCCGACACGACGATTTTGTCTTCGATGGCTGCGGGCTGTGATCACATCGAACACGTGCGGACGCAGCTGCCTTATGCATTGCTGGTGGGAGGAACTGCGCTCTTTGTGTGTCTTGTGCCTGTTGCACTCGGCGCGCCCTGGTGGCTGATGCTGCCTGCGGCCGTGGGACTCCTCTTTTTTGTCATGCGTCGTTTCGGTAAAGCGGCGAGCGAAGCAGGCGCCTGATCGGCAATCGCCTGTCAAAAGAGCGCGGAAAAGCGCGCGCCGTGCAGGCCGAATCGAGGGTGAGAGGACATTCCACTGAAATGCATTTTATTAGATGCCGAAAAGTTGTAATATCGCGCGCCCGAATTGCCCCCGACGGTTTGCGCCAAACACATCGTGTAACGCTTCTCCCATACCGCGGTTTCCCCGCTGGTTCAATGATTTTTCAGCAGTATCCGCCAGTGAGCGGTTTTATCCGAGCAGACAAAGGACATTCACTATGATGCGCGTCGTATCCGCGTTGGTGCTGATTTTTGTGTTTTTCACTGGTGTTGAATTTGTTCAGGCCCAGAATCGGGCCAACGTCTGGTATCTGGGCGACCGCGCGGGAATCGACTTCAATCAGACGCCGCCGGCGCCGCTGTTTGACAGTCCCGAACGCACAGTGGAAGGCTGTGCGACCATTTGCGATCCCGCCACCGGCGACCTGCTGATGTACACCAACGGCTACCACATCTTCAATGCCGACGGAAATATCATGGAAAACGGCGAGGGCATCCACTTCTGGCCCTGCAACCGCAGCGCCATGCAGGGCGCGCTCATCGTGCCGATTCCCGAAAATCCCGACGGCTACTACGTTTTTACCTCCGATTGTTTTGAAGCCAATGTGCAGGATGCAGGCGTCGGCAACGGTACGCGCGTCGCTACGGTTGACATGTCCGCCAACGGCGGCCTGGGCCGCGTCACGGAGCTGCGCCGCAAGCTGACAGACCAATCGACCGAGCAGATCAGCGGTGTGCAGCACTGCAACAACCGCGACTACTGGGTGGCGACGCGTGAATACGGCAACCTGACCATCAACATGCACCTGGTTTCGCCGAAGGGCATTGAAGCCAATAAAGTTGTCAACATCGGCCTGGTGCCGGCCAACAATTTTCCCGGCGTACTGAAGTTTTCATCCAACGGCGACTGGCTGGTCTCGACCTTCTACAGCGTCGACGCCGGCGTGGTACCGGGCACAGCCGTGGAATTGTATCGTTTTGACCGCCGTACAGGCCTGCTTAGCGACGGCATCGTATTGCAGCAGGACCTTGCCATCACCGGCGCTGAGTTCTCGCCGGACAACAGCAAACTCTACGTCAACATGCGCGACGGCTCGGGCGGGCGTATCACGCTCTTCCAGTACGATCTTGGGGCCGGCAATGCGCAGGACATAAAAAATTCGGGCACGCCGATCAGCGACTCGCAGTTGTCAGGCTCGGGGCTGGGCGTCATGCAGCTTGCTCCCAACGGCTGGATTTTTGTCTCGGCGCTGCTCTCGACTGATATTCTTGGCTACATCCCGAATCCCAATAATCCGGCTGCAAGCGTGGTGCTCAATCTCCCCGGTTCGCCCGAGGGGTTTGACCTGCAAAATCGCCAGGTGGCCATCAGTATGCCGAACTTTGTCTGCTCATTCGTGGGCGACAATGAACTGAACCCAGGCGATTGTCCGCTGCCGCAGCGCTCGCAGTTCAGCGTGAGCGACAACAACTTCTGCCCGGGCGAATGTATTGACTTTACCGATGAGTCGATTGGAGCAGAGACCTGGTTGTGGACTTTTGAAGGCGGAACGCCGGACATGTCGACTGACGCCTCGCCGCAGGACATCTGTTTCAACGTGCCCGGCACCTACACGGTTCGCCAATGCGTCGGCAATGCCAACGGTGAGATATTCAGCGAACAGACCATTACGGTGCGCGGCGACTGCGAGGTGCCCACGGCGCAATTCACGGTAGATCGTTCGTCGATCTGCGCGGGCGAATGTGTGGCCATCTCAAACACAACCATCGGCGCGACGAGCTACGAGTGGGACTTCACCGGCGCATCCAATATCACGGCTTCCACCGATCAGTTTCCGCCGAATGTATGTTACGATACGCCCGGTACCTACACGATCCAGCTGCGCGCCGTCAACGACGTCGGCAGCAACTCGGCCAGCGTCCTGATTCAGGTGACGGACTGTCCGACGGTCGTGGCGGCTTTCAGCGTCGACCGCACGCAGATTTGTGCCGGCGAATGCATCAGCATCACAAACACATCGCAGTCGGCCGACGGCTATAACTGGGTGTTCAACGGCGGTAATCCGGGAGGAAGTACGGATCGCGACCCCGGCAGCGTATGTTACCCGAATTCAGGTACTTACACAGTGTTGCTCACAGCCTCGAACGACTTCGGCTCGGACGCGGAAAGCATTGATATTACTGTACTTGACGACAATGTTCTCACTGCCACGGTTCCGAACGGACTCGAAGCCGGACTCAGCGCGGACGTTGAAATCCCGGTCACAATAACGGTCGCCGAACCGAACACTGTCGTTCAGATTCCGGCGTTGATGCTTGTGCTTGAGGCCGACTCGCGACTGCTCGATTTCACCGGCGCGGACGGCGTCGGTAGTTTTGCCGCTAAATCCGACGGCACAGTACTGAGCGCCGAACTCGAATTCACGAACCTGACGCTCAATTCGGGTGCAAATGAAGTAGCCGTGGTGCGCGCGCGTACGCTGCACGGGCGTCCGGAAACGACAACCGACCTGCAACTGTTCCTCGGTAATCTGGTGGCGGACGACTGCATTTCACTGGCCTTTACCGATGGTTCGTTTACGCAGACCAATGTCTGTTCCGATCAGGAAGTGCAACTGACCTCAACTACTTTCGGCATTATCAATGTCTCGCCCAATCCTTCGGACAGCGACGTTCTCGTCGGCGTTCAGAGCGAAGTTCCCGGCACACACACGCTGGAACTCATCTCGGTCTGGGGCGAGCTGCTGGGCAGCAAAACGTGGGAAAGTCGTCCCGCAGCGGGGCAGGTTCTGGCGCAGAATGCCCGTTTTGATGTGGCCTCTTTGCCGGCCGGTGTGTATCTTTTGCGTTTGCGCACAGCGGCGGGATCTGCAACGGAAAGGATTGTCGTCGGCCGCTGATCACTGATATTTCTCAATTCCGGCCATCATGTCCGTATCAAACCCGGCGCCTTCCGGTCGCTCTGCCTGGGTCGTCGCTCTGCTTTTATTCAGCGCGGCGGCCCTTACCATACCTTTTCTGTTTGGCTCAGGGCCCGGAATCGCGGGTCTGCCCGGCTGGGTTGTGGCGCTCATAGTTCTGCAACTTGTGTTTGCGGCAGCGGTGTGGCTGTTTGTTCGCAGTTTCTGGTCGCGGGAGGCCGCCGCATTTGACGCTCTCGAAGGCGACCGGCCTTCCCGTTCCGAAACGGGCGGGGGACGGGCATGAGTTTAACCACTATCATTCTGCTCGTTCTTGGCTTCTACCTTTTACTGACTCTTTTGCTTGGCCTACGCGGGACGCGCGCCGGGTCTGGAGCTGCGGACGAGTATTTTCTCGCGGGGCGTTCGATCGGCCCGTTGGTGATGTTCTTCACGCTGGTAGCCACCAACTTCAGCGCATTCTTTTTCCTCGGATTTGCAGGCAAGGCCTACCACGTCGGTTATGCATTTTATGGCGTAATGAGTTTTGGAACGGCGCTCGTGGCCGTTACGCTCTATCTCGTCGGCGACCGCGCCTGGCGCCTCGGAAAGTCGACCGGCGCCATTTCTCCGGCCGAGCTGATCGGCGGGCGGCTCAACAGTCGCGCTTTGCGCCTGCTCGTATTGGCGGTGATGCTCATTTTCACGCTGCCTTATCTGGCTCTGCAGCCGATTGGCGCAGGCTTGTTGCTGGAGCGACTGACCGGTATTCCGTACTTCTACGGCGCGGCGGGGCTGACGGTGATCATCGTCATGTACGTGTACGTGGGCGGCATGCGCAGCGTAGCCTGGACGGACGTGCTGCAGGGCGCGTTGATGTTCGCGCTGATTATCGTGGCTGTCGTGGTGATCGCACAGGAGTTCGGCGGCATAGGACCGGCCAACGAGGCCGTGTTTGCAAACAGGCCGCAAATGTTCGACGCCTTCGGAGCCGACGGCTCGCTCGGGATTGAACGATGGGCGGCGCTGATGCTGCTCTGGCCGCTGGCCGTTCCGATGTTTCCGCATATGTTCATGCGCTTTTTCACTATGCGTTCGGCGCGATCGATGCACCTGGCGGCCGTCTCTTATCCGCTCGTAACGGCGCTTCTGTTCCTGATGCCCGTAATGATCGGAGTGTGGGGCGGTGAAATTTTCCCGGACCTCGTCGGCAAAGAAGCCGATTCCATTCTACCGATGATGGTCACGCAATTTTCATCGAACTGGCTCAGCGCGCTGGTTATGGTCGGCGCACTGGCGGCTTTTATGTCCACAATGGACTCTCAGCTGCTGGCGATGAGCACCATGCTGACGCGCGACGTCTACATCGAACACGTGCGACCCGGGGCCGGCATGAACGAGCAGGTGTTTGTCGGCCGGGTTCTGGTTCCGATCCTCGCGGCGTTGGGGCTTTTGATTGCCGTCCTGGAGCCCGCCGGCATATTCGATATCGTAACGGCCGCTTTCAGCGGACTGGCAGCACTCTTTCCGGCGGCGGTGGCGGCAATGTATGCTCCGTGGATTCGGCCGGGTTGGTGCATCGCGTCTATTCTTGCCGGCGAGTTCATTGTCGTCGGCCACGCGACGCACCTGCTTCCGGATGCGTTACTGTTCGGCTCGGAGCCGATTGCTGGAATTGTCATTGTCGGCGGACTGATTTGTTTGGTTGGGGCGCTGCAGGGGAGGCAATCAAAGTAGGTCGTCAGAAAAGCAGTCCGCCGCGGCAAAGGAGTCGCTGGCTAAAGTGCGGGGGGAGCATTGTTCGTGGGCCACGTGGACGCCGTATTCTACGGAATGGCATTGCTTGGAGTATTGTGGGAACTGGTTCCGGCATTGAGTGTGCTGCGCAACCAGATACCGGAACCGCCGCAGGAACTCAACGGCATTCTCCGCAAAACCGACTGGCGCACAATTCGCGAATTTGAACAGCGCCAGGCAATTGTGCGAATTGTGTTGGCTGCTATTTTCGGCTTGCTTGGAGCGTCGGCCTGGTACCTGCAGTTGTTAACAAAATGGATGTAGTGCTGGCGCAGTTGGTTGCCAACGAGATTGCCAGGGGGATCATCTATCTGCTGATTTTCAGCGTGTCGCTGCGATGCTTTCACAGATTGAGTCAACTACTGAATGACTTTTTTGTATCCAGATACTATGGTGTCAATCGCACCCGCTTGATTGACTACGTAGTCAATTCTTTTGGTCGGGTTGCTTACGAAGTGCCTTTTGAAGCGGTCTACTTCCTTTTCATGCTGCTTATACTTCACTACACCGGTACTCTGGCTTTCGTTTTTGTTTGGTTGTTTGCATCCATAGTTTCAATGCAGCAACAGCTCTACGGATATTTGTCGATTCCCGGTGCAGACCCAAAGTTAACTGAGCTGGAAGAGAATGAGACAGCACAGAAATTGCGCAGCTATTGTGAAAGAGTCGGTTTTCCATTTGAGCAGATTCGGATTTACTCCATTGCGACGTTTTCAGGTCTGTCGACTTCGGCCGCACTGGGCATCGGCAAACGACGCACATTAGTGTTGTTTGACACAATGTTTGAACATCTGACGACCGATGAAGTCATAGCAATTGCCGCGCACGAGATAGCGCACCATCAACTCGAACACAACCGGTCAAGGATGTACCAGTTGATACTCTGGGATGCGATGTTTTGGCTCGGGTTTGGTGTATTTATGCAGTGGCACGAGTTGTTTGCCGCAGCAGGGATTCCGGGAACTCCCATCCATGTCGGGTATGCGGTATTTGTACTTATGATCAGCCCCGTGTGGTTCATTCTTGACGTGTTCAAATATATTCCCTGGCGCGAACATGAATTTGAAGCAGATGCTCACGCAGCTGGACCGCTTGGCACGGCCGATAATCTGATATCCGCCCTGACAAAATTGACGGTCGCAAACCGAACCAATCCGCTGGGCCATGGTGCGTCCTCGACTCATCCTTCATTATTGGAACGAATTGACGCACTAAAATCAAGCGCCACCTCACAAATTCGATCGGTTGAACCTGAATAAATGTATCTTAGGGGCTGTTCCGGCACACATTAGCGATTGGATGGTGAATGTCTAGCGACTACGACGCCTTGTTTACGAAAAAGGGATTGATTTCCCACCCCGATTGGGATATGGTTGGTGAAACCGTTTTCAGAAATGTCAGCGAGCGTGACTATACGGAGGTGCATCGCAGCTTCGCGGAGGAATGGCTGAAGCGACTCTGTCAAGATCTGGGAGGCAAGTACCACCTGAGTGCGACGGACAACTTCCTGATCGTCAGCAATCAGGAGGGCGCTTTTCTGAAGTCGATCGAGCGTTTTGCCGAGGCGACGCTGAGCCTGGTGCAAGAAAAACTTGGCCGAATCGCCTCGTCTGTGCGCGCTCCGCAGGTGCTGCTTTTGCTGCACAACGAACGGCTCTACAAGCGCTACGTGGAGCACTATCTGCCGCTGGAGGAAGTCGAAGGAGCACCGGGAACGGCGATCCGCGAGGGGTACGGCCACTACGTTTATCTGGCCGACGACTTTGAAGAATTCCACGGTCTCTACGCTCAGGAAATTGCCATGTGGATGATGATGGACCTGACCATGCTGCCGCAGTGGTTGGGTGAGGGTCTCAGCCTGTGGATGGAATACGAAGCTACCAACGAAGCGCCGATCGAGCTGACACGCGAGTTGAAGGAAGGCCACTACGCCCTGTGGGACGAGGAGAGCATCCAGACTTTCTGGACCGGCGAGTGTTTCTTCAACAGCGATGAAACCGGACTGCTGGCCGCCAGCATGGCTGACGTTCTGCTGAAAAACGCGCAGAAACAAGCGCCCAACCGCGAAGCATTTGAAGATTTTGTTTTGGAAGCCGATTACAACGACGCCGGCGCCGGTGCGGCGCAACGCCACCTGAATACGACGCTCGGTACGCTGGTGGCGCGTTTTCTCGGACGCGGAGCATGGGAGCCCGCCGTAGTTGATACGCCCGACGGTCCGCGTCTGGCACACGATCCGCACGACGACGAAGACTACAACGAAGACGGCGAAGACTAGAAGAAACGGCGGACGTCGGCTCTCATCGTATCTTTCTCGCCGACAAGTATTCGCGCCGCGTGCTGCGGTGCAGCGTCATGAAACAGCTGATACGATATGCGCGAAATCCGAGTTGAATCCTGGGAAGAGCTGAACGAAAAACTGTTTGAGGATTCCTGGGTTGCCCACCTGGGGCGCTTCCGCTCCAACTTTGCATTTCGCGGACTTTCACACGCCAGCTACCGACTGAAAACGAGCCTTTCGCGTCTGGGCGGGCGCTACGGCGAGCTGGAATCGCATCTGCTGCGCAACTTCCGCAAGTATGCACACCGCAATGCCGAGCGGCGCGACTCGCTCTGGGAATGGCTCTCACTGGCCCAGCACCACGGACTGCCGACGCGTCTGCTTGACTGGACTTTTTCTCCCTTTGTGGCTTTGCACTTCGTGACCGCGGCGGTGGAGCACTTCAACGTCGACGGCGTTGTGTGGTGCATCGACTTTGTGCGTTTGAAGGACGCGTTGCCGCCGTCGCTACGCAGTATGCTGGAAGAAGAGGGGAGCAACGTTTTTACGGTCGACATGCTCGATCGCGGCGCGGGCAGTTTGCAGGCTTTTCAGAATCTCTCGCCGAATCAATTTGTCGCGTTTTTTGAGCCGCCCTCGCTCGACGACCGCATTATCAACCAATTTGCGTTGTTTTCTGTAATGTCCAACGCCGAATCTATGTTGGACGACTGGCTGGAAAAACACATTCATCTGGCCAAGCGCATTGTTATTCCCGCGGAGTTAAAATGGGAAGTGCGCGACAAACTGGACCAGGCGAACATCAACGAACGGGTGCTGTTTCCCGGTCTCGACGGCTTGAGCTTCTGGCTAAAACGACATTACGCGCCAAGGCAGAATGCCCGGCCCGACTTCTGAATTTGATTAAGTGTGCAGTTTGCTCGACGGGAGGTCGTCCGTCGAGACATACGGAAGCACAGCGTGTCAAACTGTTTCAGTTTGGACTCAAACCATACCCCTGGAGATGCAATGGTACAAATGCGACGGATCCTCGCCGCATCCACACTCTGCATGTTGGTCGGATTGCTTGCAAGTGCGGGCGTCCGGGCGCAGACTATTTCACTGACCGATCTTGACGTTTCACAGTATCCCGAAATAAGCGCCACGCTCAATCTGATCGACAAGAACGGTATTCCGGTCTCCGACCCGCAACCGGCAGACATTGTCATCAACGACGGCGGCGTATTTGTGCCTACTGCGGACATTGAAATTGAATGCCAGACGGACAGACAGGCGGAGTCGTTTTGTGCGATTCTGGCACTGGACCGCAGCGCATCCATGAATACCATTCTGCGCGATCCGACAGCGGGAACCCGGCTGGACATGGTCCAGTTTGCCGCCAATGAATTTATTGAGAATATCGACGAAACCATCGACTGGTCGCTGGCGCTGATCGGATTCAGCAGTGAAATCAAGCTGCTGCAGGACTTCAGCCAGAGCAAGGCGATTTTGCAGAATGACATTCAGGCGCTGCAGATCGACACCCAAATAGGCACATTTTTTGAGCCGGCGTTTCTGCAGTTTCCGGACGGTGCATTGCCGATCATGGCCAAAGGATGTCGCGGCCCCGGCGCGGGCAACAAGTTTATTGTCTTCATTACAGATGGCGGTCCGACCGACAATCCCGATCCCGATAGGATTATTGACGCCTGCAACGATCAGGACGTGACGGTCTACGCAATCACAATCGACAACCCGATTGACGATCGCATTGAACGCGTCTGCAAAGAAACCGGCGGCATTGCATTCGAGAACGTGTCCAGCCTTGAAGTCATTCGCAAGCTGTTTGACTTTTTCCTGCTGCGCGAGCAGAATTCGGTCAATTGCAAAATTACGTGGAAGGCGCCTTTTAACTGCGACTACAAAACGAACCGCCGCGTCGCCGTTGAGTACAATCCGTTCAAGCCTTCTCCCGGCGCGGTGTACAACTACGAAGCGCCGCACGAAGGCGATCCTCCGACCGTAACTGTTGATGACGAAGTCGTCGTATGCGCCGGCGCTCCGGTGCAGTTGCTCGCTGATGGAACTGCCGGTGAATATCTCTGGGAACCGTCGACACACCTTGACGATCCTACACGTCCGGATCCGACCTTCCTGACAAATGAAGCCATCGACGAGATTCAATACACCGTGACCGTAACTGATGCGCGCGGCTGTACGGCTTCCGACCAGGTGCGCGTGCGCCTCGGCCGACCGGAAATCGACATTATCGAAGAAAAAGTAGACATCTGCGCCGGAACGGGCGTGCAGCTGAATGTGACGACCAGCGGCGGCGAAGTCGAATGGTACCCGATTGAGGGCATCGACGATGTGCGTTCAAAAACGCCGATTGCCTCCCCGGCGAGCGATATGTGGTACTACTGCCGCCTCAACGTAGGCGGATGCACCGCGCTGGACTCGGTCCAGGTGATTGTCCATGGCGCCGACCTGGCGATTGACCTGGCCGATGAAATTCAGCTCTGCCGCGGGGAGAGCGTGACGCTGCAGGCCAACGTCAGCGGAGCTGAACGCATCGAGTGGCATTCCGAAGGACCCGCCATTTTCAGCGCCACGGACGTAGCCGACCCGCTGCTGACGCCGGAAGTTTCTGACTGGATCTACCTGAAAATTTACAGCACAAACGACTGCGAGTTGAATGACTCTATCTACGTGGTAGTCAACGACTTACCGACAGTTGACGCAGGGCCGGATCTCGCCGTGTGCCGCGATCTGAGCGTGCAGCTCCAGGCCACCGGCACGCAGGGCGAATATCGTTGGACGCCCACGGCCGGCCTTGACGATCCGACGCTTCTGCAGCCGAATGCACGACCGGATGCAACGACAGAATACACGCTGACAATTACCTCGCCCGAAGGTTGTATCAGCAGCGACAAGGTTACCGTGATCGTCAATGAATCCGGCGAGCTGGATGTGAGCGACAACGTGGCCATATGTCTGGGCGACGCAACTCAACTGCAGGCAGAGGGCGGCGTCGGCGAATACCGCTGGGAGCCGGCAGACGGTCTGGACGACAGGAATTCAGCCACGCCGACGGCTTCACCGGAAGCAACGACGACGTATCGCGTAACGCACACTACGCCGCAGGGCTGCATCAGTTCGGGTGAAGTCGTGGTAACTGTCAACCCAATTCCGGATCTGGACACCGGTCCGGACCTGGAAACCTGCCGTCGTTCGCCGGTGACGCTGAACGCCGAAAGCTCGGCCGAAGGCGCGGTTATCACCTGGACGCCGAACATGTGGCTGGACCGCGCGGACGGTCCGACGGTGGAGGCGACGCCGGACGAAACAACCGTCTATACGGCGCATGTGATTGATGCCAACGGCTGTGAGTTTTCATCCGAGGTCGTCGTTAATGTGATTCCAGCGGAAGACCTGGAATTTGGTCTGGAGGCCCGGGGGGCGGACAACATGCTGCCGGGCGACAAGTTCGTTCTCAACGTGCTGGCAAAAAGCCCCGACCTGGCCGCCGGCGACGTGCGCGAGTATCGACTTGTGATTGAATACACGCCCAAGATTATGAAACCGCAAATCACTTCCATCGCCTATGCCGCCGGACTGGCGGGCTGGACGTTGAGCGAACAAAACATTCGAGAAACGGGTCAGTTGATTCTGGAAGGCAGCGGCAACACGGCCATGCGCGATGAACTTATCGCCACGATTGAATTCGACGTCTATCTGCCGGATACGGAAGAGCTGATCCGAGCAATCAGCTACGACGAGGCCAACTCGTCTATTCCGAGTACGTGCATAGCGCCGCGTTTCAGCGGGACAACGGTGCGTTTCTCGCCGATCTGTCTGACGGTTGCGCGCGACCTCTTTGTGACGGGCGTGACCTTCGGCATGTCCAATCCATCGCCAAACCCCGCCGCACACGCCGTCGACATCAACTTTTCGGTGGGATTCGACGCTGTGACAACCGTCGAGGTGTTTAACATCCTCGGCGAACGCGTGAGTGTGCTGGTTGATGAGCGGCTGACGGCAGGCGAGTATTCGCGCAGCTTCGACGTCAGCGAACTGGGCGCCGGCAACTTTTTTGTCCGTATGCAGTCCGGTCCTTACGTGGACGTTCAGCGTCTGATACTGACGCGCTGACGCATTTTCGTCAGACAACTGCATTGACGTACACCAAGCCGGGATGACTCGTTTGTCCCGGCTATTTTTTTGTTTGTCCCGCAACGCGAAGCCCCGAGACAATCCCGGAGACGCAGTACGGCAAACCGCATGACTAACAAGAGGGATTTGCTGAAAAGCGCGCGAAGCGCAAGCGTGGATTTTTTGGGAGTGGGACGATGTGCGGTCCACGAAGAAAAGTGCTTAAACGTAGGTATGAATTGACCCCGCGACGATGCGGCATAGAGGCGGGTTTATGCAAAAGTGACAGTGAGTATGAAGCAGTGTCACTTTGAAATCCAAAGAAAAGCGAAAGTGGGGACAGGATGAAATTTTGGTCCGGTTTATTGGCGGGATGCCTTCTGTGCGGAATGTGTTCACTTAATCTCCGCGGGCAGTCATTTGCACTGGACTCAGTCGATACCGCAAACTACCCATTGATCACAGCCACGTTTCAGGTAGTAGACGGCGACGGCAAGGCGCAGTCAAACATTCTTCCGGGCGATTTCACGATTATCGACAACGGCGTACGCATCGACGAAGCGGACATAACGATTGAGTGCGACGTCGATACGGAGCTGGATGCGATTTGCGGCATGCTGGCGCTGGACAACAGCGCGTCGATGGATTCGCGCATGCGCAATCCGCTGCTCGGCACCAAGCTCGATTTTGTTAAAGCCGCCGCACTGGAGTTTATCGACAATCTCGACGACAACGGGCGCTGGAATGTCGGCGCGATGCGATTCAGCGATACGATAAAAATTCTGCAGATGCCGGACAACAACCGGGCGATTCTGCGCAGCGATATTTTACCGATACAGGTTTCGGGCGGCATCGGGACGCTGTTTGAAGACGCGCTGCTGGACCCTGAACAAGGTGCGTACTTCGCGTTGCAGCGCGGCTGCTCGGGCGGCAGGAACGGCAAGAAATTTCTGGTTTTCATCACCGACGGCGGACCGCGTCCCACGCCGGACGGTCGCTCAGGCGACATCGAACCGGCCAAAGTTCTGCAGTATTTTCTGCCGGATATCAGGGTGTATGCCATCACCATCGATAATCCGGTGGACGAACAGCTTGAAATTGTCTGTCGAAAAACCGGCGGGCTGGTGTTTGAAAACGTGGCGACGCTGGACGCCATCCGCGATTTGTTTAATCTGATTCGAATACGCGAGCAGCGCACGGTCAACTGCCGCATCACCTGGAAAGCGCCGTTTACCTGCGACTACCAAACCAGACGACGATATTCCGTTCGATACCTTCCATACGACATTGTTAACAGCGGCATTTATACCGCGCCGGACGAAGGCGATCCGCCGACGATTGAAGCCGGCGATGACCGCACTGTTTGTCCGGGCGGGCAGACGCAGTTAAACGCCGTTGGTTCGGCGGGGACCTACAAGTGGACGCCTGCGGACGGACTGGACAATCCCGATGCGCCGAACCCGGTGTTCAGCGCCGGGAGCGCGGAGGCGGTGTATCGCTACAGAGTAACCGTGACGGATGCCAACGGCTGCACGGCAAGCGACCAGGTGACGGTGCGCGTCGGCCGCGTTGACGTGGACATCATTGAAGAGCGCATCGACATTTGCATCGGCGAATCGGTGACGCTGGAGATTGAAGACACGGGCGGCAACATTCTATGGAGTCCGGCGGAGGGACTGAGCAATGTTAACTCGCCTTTTCCGGTGGCGACGCCGCAGCAGGACACCTGGTACAAGTGTCGATTAACATCCGGAAAATGTGAAGACATTGATTCGGTGTTTATCCGCGTGCACGGCAGTGATCTGAACATCGACATGGCCGAGCGCGTTTCGATCTGTGAAGGCGAGAGCCTGCTGCTGGAAGCGTCGATTACGGGCGCCGAGCGCATTGAGTGGACGCCCAATGAAGGCATGTTAAACTTCAGCACGGCCAATCCGGAACTTGCGTCACCGGAGCCGGGCTGGTACGTGGTGCGTGCTTTCAGCAGCAATGAATGCGAGATCCGTGATTCGATATTTGTTGAAGTTGAACCGCGCCCGCAGATTACGTTGGAACCCGAGGTTGCCATTTGCGCCGGTCACAGCGTGCGGCTGGACGCGGAAAGCACACCTGGCACATACCGATGGACGCCTTCGACCGGACTGGACGATCCGACAAGTCTGACGCCGCTGGCTTCACCGGACGAAACGACACTTTACACGCTGACGGTGACTTCACCGGGCGGCTGTACGGCCGCGAAATCAATTGAGGTTCGTATCGACGCCGTCGCCACTCTGAATCTGAGCGAAGACCAGGACATCTGCCAGGGCGGTTCGGTCGTTTTAACGGCGGAAGCGGGGCAGGGCGAGTACGAGTGGACGCCGGGAACGGGGTTAAACAACACGGGTATTGCGTCGCCGACAGCTTCACCGGACGAAACCACGACTTATACGGTCGTGCACACGTCGCCCGACGGCTGCCGCAGCGAAGGCAGGGTGACAGTAACGGTGAACGCGCCGCCGCTTGTCGACGCGGGACCGGATGTTGAAGCTTGCCGACTAGCGCCCGTCGAACTGACGGCAGTGACGCAGAGCGCCGGTGCAAGCGTCAGCTGGGCGCCGGCAGCCGGTTTGAGTACTACTGAAGGAGCAACCGTGACGGCGACTCCGACGGAAACGACGGTGTACCGCGCCACAGTAACGGACGCCGATGGCTGCGAGAATTTTGACGATGTGGAAGTAAGGGTACTGCCGGCGGCCGATCTCGAATTTGCTTTGACGGCGAACAACGCCAGCAATCTGTTGCCGGGGCAGCGCTTTGATCTCGATGTTGCAGCACTGAGCAACAATCTGGCGGCCGGGGAAGTTGACGACTTCAAACTGACAATTCGCTATGACTACGAAGTGATGAAGCCGCTGATTGACGAAGCCCTGTTAAATCCGTTATTGCAAAATGACTTGTCTGTCCAGAATGATGAGCAGGGAGTGATTTCACTTGTCTACTCGGTTCCGGGTGCGGCGCTGAGCGAAGCGTTTATCGCCACCATTCCATTTGAAGTTTATCTGCCGACCAGTAGCGAACTGCGGCGGACGATAGATTTTGACGAAGCAAATTCATCAATTCCGAGCACGTGCATCAGCCCGCGCTTCAGCGCTGCGGACGTGCAGTTTTCGGCCGTGTGTTTAACCGTCACACGTGGAATTCACAGCAGCGGCGTGACTTTCGGTTTGTCGTCGCCGCGGCCGAGCCCATCGCGCGCAAATGTTGACATCGACTTTTCGTTGGGTTTTAACGTTGCGACGCGAATCGAACTGTTTAACACGCTTGGCGAGCGCGTGCTGGTCGTTGTGGACGAACCGCTGAATGCTGGAGTCCATTCGCGCAATGCGGACCTTTCCGTCTTAAGCGCCGGGACTTATATGATGCGCATGCAGGCCGGCCCATTTGTTGAAAGTGTTTTAGTATTGGTCGCAGAATAGCACCAGAATGCGGCGAGTATGCTCAGATGAAAAAGTTTATCGCCGGCGCCGTATGTACGCTTGTTTTACAGGATATTCAAGCGATGAAGGAGCTGACAAGCTTGGTGCGGCGCCGTACGAATCCAGAGACTAAAATGATGGATTATTACATTCAACGGTCATTGAGACCTTTGCCTTCCATAATCAGCGGCATACATTTATCGATGCGCGCTTCGCGGGTTTTGGCCTGTTTGGCTCCGGCAATGTGGAGCAGGTAGGCGCGTTGGCGGCCGGGCGTCAAGGCTTCAAAGGCGCGCTTCAGCGTCGGCTCGTCGTCAAGGCGTCGCTGGAATTCTTCCGGTACGTCGAATGCCGACGTGTCTTTTAACTCGACTTTCAAGCCAGATTTTTCAATCTCGATGGCTTCAAAGACATATGTTTTAATGTTTGCGGCTTGTGCTTCTATCTCGGCGACGCTGGTGAAGCGCAACTGGCGGGCCGATTGAGAGTTTTTGCCTTGTTGAATCAGAATGCCGGCGGGGTCTTTCATCAGCGCGCCTTTGTGAAAAAGCAGGGCGCAGTATTCCTTGAAGCCGTGCATCAGGACGACGTTGCCGCCTTGCACGGTATAACAGGGATGTCCCCATTTGAAATCTTCGTTCAGCGGGCATTCGCGCAGCAGGGCCCGCAGCGCTGTAAACTCTGTTCGCCACTTGTCGGCGCGATCGATGTACTGTTCAACTTTGGGATTGGAGTCTGATGTCATGACTGTGTGTTCTGTCGCTGAGGATATGAAGCTGAAAGGTTGATTTGAAGCGCTACGTATAACTACGTAGGAGCTGTGAGCCCTTAGGGCTCACAGCTAAAATGCGAAAAAATTCCCGTTTGAGGCGTCAGGAGCGCCGTTCATCCAAAACTCCACCGCGTTAAACGCCTCAACCTCAGTTTGAAGACTGTAAGTCCGTCAAGTCGGTGTTTTGTGCAAACAGTCCAGAGTTTTCTTCGGTCAGGCCGGTCAACTGAGATTGAGCTAATGTTAAACATGTTAGTCAAGTCGCAGCATGGAGTACGTTCGGTGCGCCGTGACCAGGCCCGACGGCGAGGAGTTTTGTTTAACATACCATCATGTTGGATTGCGCGCACATTATTGTGGTATTTGTATCACGGATCCAGGCTTAAAGTGGGGGTGCTTTCTGAGCGCTTCGCCGTTCGTTGACTCCGGCTTGCCTGCTCTTTTGTTTGTCAATGTTCTGTCAGTTGCGCGAGTGCAGGACTGAAATATCTCCTTGAAATTTCTTGGCCGGACTTCGCACGCCGGCGCGCGAAGCCTTCCAGTAAAAAAGTTTACAACTCGACAGTTGGTCGCTTCGATTTCGGTGACAAACAAGAGGAAAAAGCAAGCCGCCGAGCGAGAGAGAAGGTGGCGAAGCGTCTGGCCGGACAAACACAAACAAAGCCCAAAGAGACGCAGATAATGCCGGTGGGGAGGCCGGAGCTTGTCGTCTTCGTGCAGAACCGGTATATTAGGCGCTTGCGGCGACAGACGGGGCAAAGAGGGAAGTCCGACGCCGCCAGGTCAAATACGCGGCCGGCCCGACGTGCCGCCAACATAAAAACACTGGAAAAGACGAATATGCTGAGATACAAAGCAGATGTGCGCACCGTGGCATTCATGACGATTACCACGCTGCTGCTGGTAGTGCTGTGGATCTGGGGTTTTGAATTGAGTACGCCGCTCTTTGCCGTTCTGTTCGCCTGGCAACTGCTGATGGCGGTTGTCGTCGCGGTTATGGTGCACAACCATCAGCACCTGCCGATGTGGAAGAAAAAATGGCTGAACGTACTGACGGACAACTGGTTGACGGTTTTCTACGGTTTTCCGATTTTTGGATGGATTCCGACGCACAACAGCAACCACCACGTACACATCAACCGCGAGCCGGACTACACCAAAACATGGCGCTACTCCGAGAAGAACAACCTCGTGACGCTGCTGACCTATCCTTCGATCAGCGGCTATTTCCAGCAGAAAGTCATCTCCAAATACGTCAAGGAACTCTGGCACAAAAACCGCAGGAAATTCTGGATGCACGCGCTGCAAATAGCCACACTGGTGGTGTGGACGGTCGGCGCGCTGCTGATTGACTGGCAAAAAGCGCTGGTGTTTGTGGTGATTCCGCAGCAGGTGTCGCTCTTCACCGTTCTGATTTTCAACTACCTGCAGCACGTGCACGCGGACGAGGAGACCAAATACAACAGCTCGCGCAACTTTACCGGCAAGCTGCTGAACTTTATTCTGATCAACAACGGTCTGCATACGGCGCACCACGTGTCGCCCGGTGTACACTGGAGCAAACTGCCGGAACTGCACGCCAAACTGGAAGAGAAGATCGATCCGACGCTGAATGAGAAACGCTTCGGCTGGTACCTGTTCCGCACCTATGTGCTGGCGATTTTTGTACCTTCGATGCGCGCAAAAAATATGCGGATGGAGCGCATGCAACGCCTGGAAGCGCAGCAGCGCGAGGAAGCCGGCGCGGCCGTGTAAAGACCTTACGCTGCGAAATACACATTGGACTTCTTTGAATGACGGCGTCGTTTTGCGACGCCGTTTTTATATCCCCTCCAAAAACGCAACCACTGCGCACGCCGCCCGTAGCTTGCTCGTCGAGAGTCCCGGCGCCTGAGGCGCGCGGGATGCGGGCGCGCCACAGGGCGCTGCGTACGGCGCTTTTCAACTCAACAACACGGGTATCACATGCAAGCCAAAGATCGGGTTCACTTTATCGACATCAGCCCCAGGTCCTGGGAACATCCGGCCGACAAAGCGGCACTCGACGCCCTGCGCGCGGTGCCGGGCCTGGACATCCTCATCCAAAAACTCTTCGGCGCCACGACGGAACGATCGTTGCGCCTTCTGCAGCTGGCGTCGTCCGTGCGCGTCAGCGAGACGCAGTTCGCCGAGCTGCACACGATGTATCGCGAAGCCTGCCAGGTGCTCAACGTCGGCAAGATGCCTGAACTCTACGTGGCAAATAACCCCTTTCTGAACGCCTCGGCAATCGGCTTCGATCGGCCGTTTATCGTGCTGAACTCCAGCACGGTGGAAGGGCTCAAACCCGACCAGCTCATGTTCATCCTCGGGCACGAACTGGGGCATGTGTTGAGCGGACACGCGCTTTACAAAACGCTGTTGGCCGTGCTGATGCGCCTGCTCACTTTTGCCGTCTACGTGCCGCTCGGAGCTGCGCCGCTCATGGCGATTATCATGGCGCTGCTGGAATGGGACCGCAAGAGCGAGCTGACGGCCGACCGCGCCGGTCTGCTTGTGCTGCAGGATACGATGGGCGCATACGGCTCTCAGATGCAGCTGGCGGGCGGAACGGGCATCGAAAAGATGAACATCAACGAGTTTTTTGTGCAGGCCGCCGAGTACGAAGCCGGTGAGAACATCGTCGACAGCCTGTACAAAATGATCAACCTGGCATTCACCACGCATCCATTTCCCGTACTGCGCGTCGTCGAGCTCAAGAAGTGGGTCGACAGCGGAATGTACGCCGGTATTCTCAACGGTGAATACAAACGCCGTAGCGGCGAGGATAATCAGGGTAGCGTCTTTGATTCATTCCGCGAGGCCGGCAAACAATACCGCGACGACTTTGCGTCGTCCGCCGATCCGCTCATGAAAATCTTTGCCGGCGCGGCCGATGTGGCCGAAGGCGCCGCCGACCGCGGCCGCGAATTCTTTGAGTCACTGTTCAAAAATCGCCGTCCCAACGGCACGGCGGAAGGCGGAGCCGCCGCGGGCGACAACGACAATTCGGGTTCGTCCGAAAAGTCGTAATTTGCGGGTCTTTGGATGTCAGTTCAACCATCTGGAAACCCCCGCATTGTCGCATCAGACTACTGCGCTTCTGCTGTTCGGCTTGATTGTTTTGAGCGCCTGTACCGCCGACCAGCCGCCGCCCATGCAAACGCCCTGGGTGCCGGATCCGGCCGATAAAGAATCCGTTCAGCTGTTTGCGCCGGGACTGGTCAGCACCGACGCGAATGAAACCGCGATCGCCTTCAGCGCCACCAACGACACCTGCGTGTTTGTTCGTGACGGCAAACTGCGCCTGATGCGCCTGCTCAACAGAAAGTGGAGCGCCGACGAAGCTCTGCTGGACGACGACGATTTTGACTATCGTTCACCCTCGTTCGGACCCGACGGCGCCTTGTACTTCAGTTCCAATCTTACCGACTCGCTGAACACCGCAGCGAGGGACTACGACATTTTCCGCATGCGTCCGCTGGCCGAAGGCTGGAGCGCGCCGCTGCGCCTCGCAGAAATCAACAGTTCCTCCGATGAAGACTCGCCCTCACTTGACGAGCAGGGCTCGATGTATTTCACGTCCAACCGCCCGGACAGAGGCGAGTCCGGCAACGGCGATTTTGACGTCTTCCGCGCCCAGTACATCGGCGATCGATTCCTGCTTCCGCTCAAATTGGGCAACATGATCAACACCTCCGCCGACGAAGCCGGCGTTTACATTGCCGCCACGGGACGCGCGATGGTGGTTGAACGCATGGATCCCGCCGCTTCTACGTCAGGCGATCTGTTCCTGATCGTCATGCGCGATGACGTTTGGAGTGAGGACGTGCCCGTCAGCGATGTGGTCAATTCAAAGTTCAGAGATGGGCGTCCGACGATGGGCGGCCCGCAGCGCTGGATCTACTTCTGCTCCGACCGACCGACCGACGCGGACGACAAACACGCCGACGGCAATATCTATGCAGTGGATTTTTATACATTTACAGGCGCCAAGCGCAAGTAAGTCAATCACAAGCGGGGGCCAGCAATGTCCGACACTCACACTTCTGAACAGCAAATGCCCATGGCCTTTCGTTGGCTGAGCGCCAATCGCCTCTACTCTTTTTATCCCTGGTACATCCTGCGCGAAAAGGCGGAAATCGCGGCAATCCGTTCGATTTGGAGCGGCGATTCGCAGACGGCTCTCTTCCGTCCGTTTGCGCGCCGCGACGACAACGCCGAGATCGCCGTATTTGTGGAGGACCCGACCACGGGCGACATCGGCGAGCGCGTGTTGATCGCAGAGGCGCATTGGAACCGCAGCGACGCCGCGTCAACCTCTGGACCGCGCGAATTTGCCGACCTCTGGACCTGGTTGCGCGAAGCCGTCATTCCCGAAATGAGCGCCTGGGCGCACGAAGAACAGCTTGAAATTTTTGGCCGCGAAAAATAACTACAGCCGTTTGAGCAGTCCGACTCCACCGTCTTGCATCTGACCTGACCATCGACGCCTTGCCGCCAGGGCGGCGGCTTTCCGATTTTTTTGTTCGTCACCGGGACTGAAGTGTTGTGACGCGCACCCGATTGAAGCGGCGCTCGCTGGATTGAGACATCGCTCACGTCGACGAACAAGAGTAAAAAGCAAGCCGGAAAACCGACAGAAGGGAGGAGAACGGCGAAGCGTCTCAGAGCAGTTCAGGGTAGAAAAAAGGCGTTTGACGGGCCTGAAATGTAATTGTACGATAACAATGCTTTTATTTTTTGTAAATAATTGTACATTTAGGGCGATTCGCGCTGGTGGGGATCAGATACCGCGCATAAAGTTTCGACTCGTTGCTCCGGAATCCAATTGGATCCCTCGCCGATGTAAGCCGGATATTGTCAGAAGTTGTCGGAAGCGTTCGACCGGAATCGTGGTTTCGAAAACGGGTGTCTGCTGAACTTTTTTGGCACGGAGTACACGGACACCAAATCATTCACACTCCCGCGCATTGTTCGTGGCCGGGACTCAATACATTCAGTTTAAGTTTTACCAGGTGCATCAACCAGGCCGGTTGCACTGTGCATTACAGGCACAGCCGGCAATCGCTGTTGTAGTCCGTACGGGAAAGAGCATAGATCGCTGCTGACTCACTTAAACAGAGCGTGGAAATAGAATGACCGAAAAAATCTTGTTGGTGGATGACGAGCCGAACGTGCTATCTGCCTATGTGCGCGCATATCGTCGCGAGTTTGATATCGAGACGGCACTGGGCGGGCAGGCGGCGCTCGACCTGTTTGACCAGGGCAACCGTTATGCCGTGGTCGTGAGCGATTTGAAAATGCCTGACATCAACGGCGTACGGGTGCTGTCGGAGGCCAGGACTACTTCCCGCAATACCGTCAGAATTCTGTTAACAGGTCAGGCCGACCTGAATGAAATTGTGGCCGTCATCAACGAGGGCCACATTTTCCGTTTTCTGACCAAACCCTGTTCGGGCGAGGTGTTTGAAACGGCTTTGCGCGACGGCCTGGCACAGTATCGACTGCTGGAGAGTGAGCGGGTCCTGCTAGAAAAGACGCTGCGCGGTTCGGTGTCGCTGTTGATGGAAATTCTTTCGATGTCGCACCCGCACATCTTCAACCGTTCCATGCGTCTGCGCGGTCTTGCGCGGGCGGTGGCGCAGCGGCTCAACTTCGGCCGCATCTGGGAAGTAGACGTCGCGATGCTGTTTTCGCAGATGGGCTGTATGCTGCTTTCGCCGGAAATTGTCGAGAAAGTCAACAGCGGCACGCCGCTGACGGAAGACGAACTGGCGATGTACTACGAAAACCTCGAGAACGGCAGCCGCCTGGTCGGCAAGATCCCACGGCTGCGACCCGTCGCCAAAGCAATTGAGTTCCAGAACAAAAACTACGACGGCAGCGGACCGCCCGAGAAATCGAAAGTATCCGGGAATTCAATTCCGTTTCCTTCGCGCGTGATCAAGGTCATCAACGACTACGACAAACTGCTGACGCGTCTTTCGCCCGTCAAAGCGCTGACATTCATGCGCAACAGCCGCGGCAAGTACGATCCGCTCGTGCTTTCAGCCCTCGCGGCGGAATTGAAAGATCTGGGCGATCAGGTTGTCGACAAGACCATCCAGATCCGCGAGTTGCAGGTGGACATGATTCTGGCGGAGGACATCACGACCATCCAGGGAGTCGTAGTCGTACCGAAAAACACGTTGGTGACGGAAGTCCTGCGCCTGCGCCTGCTCGAAGCGGCGACCAGGTCGCTGTTGGCTGAGCCGATCACGGTGAAAATTCGTTTGGCCACGCATACGACCGAGGAAAGCGCCCCGGTCGATCCGGGTCCTCAACCGGCAGTTGAGGCGGCTGTGGCAGCAACGGAAGTACAGTCGGAAGAGACAAACGCCTGAGGCACGGGCGTGGAGCGAACAGGGAAGACTCACAGATCACGGTAGTATTAAACAAAGCAGCGGGGGGGAAATGAATCCTACCGAAACCGGCGCCATTGTAGAGCGACTGAGCGATCCGCTATTGCTGCTTGACAGCGACGGCGGCATCCATTACGCAAATCCGACGGCACGGCGATTGTTAAGTGTCGACGGCAATGATCTTTCCGGTCGGCGGTTTGTCGACTGCCTGCATCCCGAGGACTTGACTGCCTTCAACAATCAGTTTAAACGCACCGCCGGCGGGGCGCAGCGGTCCGCAACAGTTGTTTTACACATTCTGACTTCGGACGGCGTCAATCGCGTTTACGACGCGAGTATCAGCGAGTATTTCGACCACGAGTCGCCCGCCGCCGCCATGCTGTTGCTGCACGATGTAACTGTCCGCCACAGCACGGAAAGCGCCTTGCGCGAAAACGTACGACTGGCCCAGTCCTTTCAGGACAATGCCGCGGCGGGCGTCTACCGATCCAATGTGGAAGGCAAATTTCTCTATGTTAACCGCGAAATGGCGCGCCTGCTCGACGTTGACTCACCTGAAGAACTGCTCAGTGAGCATCAATCGACCGAGTACTACTTCGATCCGGAAGATCGCGAGCGCATGTTAAATCTGGCGCGAAGCCAGGATAAAATCGATGGAATGGAACTGCAACTCAAAACGGCGAAGGGACGCCTGATTTGGGTGCGTTTAACGAGTAAAACAATCCGCAACAAATTCGGCCGCGTTGAGTTTATCGAAGGTTTTGTGGTGGACGTCACCGAGCAGAAACAGGCTGAAGCAGCGCTGCGCGTCAGTCGGGCGCGTTTCGCCGGCATACTTGAGATTGCCCAGGAGGCGATCATTTCCGTGAATGAACATCACGAAATCATCATTTTTAACAAAGGCGCCGAGAAGATGTTCGGCTACACGGCCGACGAAGTCATGGGGCGCACTTTTGAGTTCCTGACGCCGCCGCGCTACCGCGAAGTCTACGATCGCTACGTTGATCAACTGGTGCGCGAAGCGCACAGTCGCCATGTTTTATCCGTGCGACGGCCCATCGGTGCGCTTCACAAAAACGGGCGACAATTTCCGGTCAAAGCTTCGCTCTCCGTACTTAACGTCGAGGGCGAGACGATCTACACGACGGTTCTGCGCGACCTGACCGAACTCGAACGCACGGTCACGCAGAAACAAATGTTTGAAGACCTCGTGCAGAACATGATTGTCGGCAGTTTTGTTTATCGCCTGGTCGACCCGCAGGATTCCTCTTCGCTCATGTTTCTTTCCGCCAATAAATTTGCTGGTCGAATTCTCAATCTCAATCCAGATGAGATCATTGGTAAAAACATCCTCGAAGTATTTCCAAATTTGAAAGACTCCAAAACGCTTGACACCTTTGCATCGGTGGTGCGCCAGCAAAAAACCGTGGAACTCGGTGAGGTCGTTTACGAGGACGACAGGATCGGCTACGCCATGTATTTTGTGCGCGCTTTTCCGCTGCCGGGGCGCTGTGTGGGCGTAGCGTTTGAGGATATAACCGAGCGCAAATTGCTCGAAGGTTCGCTGGCGCAGTCGCAGAAAATGGAGTCGATCGGACAATTGGCGTCTGGCGTGGCGCACGAAATCAATACGCCGATCCAGTATATTTCCGACAACCTTGCCTTTCTGCAATCCGGATTTAACGACTTGCTGCGTTATACCAGCGAACTGGGCGAACTTGTTAACAAATTGAACGGCTCGGACGGCGATTCCGACGAGGTGAAGGAGCTCAAAAAGTCGACGGATCTGAAGTTTAACATGCTGGAAATTCCAACGGCCATAGAACAGTCGATGGAAGGCGCGCAACGCGTGTCCCGCATTGTCGGCGCACTCAAAGAGTTTGCGCATCCCGGCGGCCGTGAGAAAACCTTCATCGACGTTAACAGGGCAATTGCCAGCACTATTTCCGTGACGCAGAACGAGTGGAAATACGTTGCCGAACTGGAGACCGATCTGGATGAATCGCTGCCGACGGTTCCGGTGATTGCCGACGAGTTTAACCTTGCTGTGATGAACATCATAATTAACGCCGCGCACGCCATTGAGGAAGCACAGCAGGGGCGTTCGGAAAGCACGGGCAATATTCGCATCAGTTCACGTCTGGTCGGTTCTTCGGTTGAGGTGCGCATCGCCGACAGCGGTACGGGTATTCCGCCGCGCAACCGCGACAAAATTTTTGATCCCTTCTTTACGACGAAGGAGGTCGGCAAAGGTACGGGGCAGGGGCTTTCGCTGGCCTACAAATCGATCGTGGAGCACCACGGCGGCCAGTTAACATTTGAGACGGAGCTTGGGCGCGGCACGGAGTTTATCATCACGCTGCCGTTAGAGCGCTCAACGGGCCCGTCGCTACACGACGCGGACGATGATTCAGCGGTGGACGAGCCGACCGCCACGTTCGCGTCGGAATCACAGCCGGAACACGTTGGCGAGGGTGTTCGCGCAATTTCTTAGAGCCGGAAAAGCTGCTTGTTTCTCTTGCATGACCGCCTTGAGCTCATTGCATTCGCTCGGCTTTTTGATGGTCTTGTTTGTCGCGCAGCTTGCAGCGCCGGGTCATCGAGACTGTCCGAAGCCTCCAAATGCGAATTCTCGAGGCTGCCGGAAGCGTCTGAATATCCGCCGGAATCCGGTTCACAGCCGCTGCTCCGCCGCGTTGTCGGCGCAACCATCCATTCGTTCAACCTGGAAATTCGCCGCGCCTGGGCGCGAAGGCCGACCGCTCGCTATTTTCGATTTGCATTGTCACGGTAAATCAAACGTGTGGAGCTCTCCTCGAGCCGTCCGAAACGTGCGGCCGCACCACTGCGCGGATGAGAGTGATAAGTCCGATGCCTGAGTCATTCAGCCTGTAACCGCCAGAACAGTACCGCAAAAATAATGAGTGAGAAGGTGAGTACCTGATGGATTGAAAATTCGGGGGAAATAGACAATTTGTGGCGGGAGTGTGGTCCTTTTTACCATAAATGGGTCGAGCTGAGTTTCCGCCAAATCCAACCTGAAGAACCGTCTGCCTGACCTGATCCCTGAGTAATGTCGGCGTATCGCACCGACCTTGACCAATTTCGCTACTCCGCTAATCCCTGATAATACTCTGTGGATATGTATTGACAATTGTAATCAAGTTGTTAAGTCACAAAAATATATCTGAATCAGGATCATGACTCGACAAGAGCGTAAGCACAGTGTACCTGACACATTATCCGCAAGTGATTGAGGGCTGTGGCAACTCGCACACTTAAAATTGAGACAAAGGGCAAAACGCAATCGGATCGCTCGTGGCGGCGGACACAAGGAAGACCGCACGAAGTCGACAGCGCGGCGTCACTGTTCATCGCGAACAGGGCAAAGTTTGTATATTGGCGGTTCGCGTGAACCTATCCACGCAGGGTTGCCCCAATGGGCACAGGAGCTGCCGGACTCCACCTACGAAATGTCTGTACAATGGAAACTGCTGTTTACCATGCAACTATTCGTTGGCAAGGGCCGCGCTGTGCGTCGCCTGTCCGGCTGTTTATTGGCTTGTATTGTATGTATTCTCTCCAGTGTGGCGTTGCGTGCGGCAACCTACACCGTTACCAATCTGAACGACAACGGCGCCGGCTCACTCCGGTCCGCCATCGCCTCCGCCAACGGAACGGCGGCGGACGACATTGTCCAGATTACGGTTAATGGAACAATTAATATTACTTCCGGGGCGATCAGCATCGCCACGGCGGGTGGCGGCCTGACCATCAGCACCACGGCGTCCGCGCCCGTGATCATCGACGGCAGCGGACAGACCGGTTCGCGGCTCTTTACCATCGATTCCGGCGTGCATGTGACCTTGTCCACGCTTTCGATCCAGTTTTTCCAAACCAACGATGACGGCGGCGCTGTCCACTGTGACGAAAGCGATCTGACCGTTATGAGTTGCAGCTTTACCGCCTGCACTTCGGCATCCAACAGCGGCGGTGCCATCTTTTTCGACGATTCCGGTTTTTCAGGCAGTTACACGCTGAGTCTGACGGACTGTACCTTCTTTCGCTGTTATGCCGATCTCCAGGGCGGGGCTATCCAGGCCGATGCATCCGGCAGCGACGAACTCATTGCCGTCAACTGCATTTTTGAGGAAAACACGGCCAACAATTTTCAGGGCGGAGCGATCAAGTCCAACAGCCAGGCGCTGGATTTCACCGACTGTCTTTTTCTCAACAACACCTCCAACTTATCCAGTGGCGGCGCAATCGATATCTCCGGCGCGCTGTCGACATACACCCGCTGCCGCTTTGAAGGCAACTCCTGCGAGAATACAGGTGGTGCACTCATAGTTTTGTCAGACTATACCATCGATGAATGTGTGTTTATTGGCAATGGCTCCTTCGGATCAGGCGGTTCACTGCGCGGCGGAGCCATCGACTCCTGGTCCGGCGCCGGCGGAGTGATCCGAAACACAACATTCAAAAACAATTATGTTGCCAACGGCAACGGCGGGGCGATCTATCTGCAAGGTACGGGCAGCAACGCGGCCGACGTCATCGGCTGTACCTTCAGCGGCAATACGTCCTCCAGCCAAGGCGGTGCAATTTATCTGACCAACGGCACCCACGACTTCAAAACCTGTACCTTCAGTGCTAATGCCTCCGACGACAGCGGCGGCGCGATCTATGCCGGCTCAAACGCGGGTGCCAATTTCGACGCTTGTACCTTTACGCTTAATATCGCCGATGCCGACAATAACGGCAGCGGCAACGGCGGCGGCATTCATCGCGCGGCGGGTACCATTACCATTACGTCCTGCATTGTTGCCGGTAACCGGGACCGCGGCGGGCAGCAACCCGACCTGGGCAACAACAACATCAGTTCCGGCGGATACAATCTGATCGGCGACCTGGGCAGCTATGACTTTTCCGTCAACACCACCGGCGATCAGTACGGCGATCCCGACGGCAGCACCGTCGTCAGCGGCGGAACCGAGTACTCCAACGCCATTGATCCCGGCCTCGGACCGCTGAGCGACAATGGCGGCACCACCGCCACGCACATGCTGAACAACACGTCCAGCCTGGCTATCTCCACGGGCACCTCAGCAACATTCCGCGATCAGAATGGCGTGCTTCGCGGTTCGCCGCCCGACATCGGTGCGACGGAGTACGATGGCGCGACGCAGATTGGCTTCGACGAAATAACTTATGGCACGAGCGGATTTAACTACGGCTTTTACGAGGTCGAGCGCAATACTTCCGTCGATCTGCAGATCGCGTTTTTTGCGGGGTCCGGTACTTCGGCCGTTGCAAGTCCCTCCGTTCAGACGGTCACCGTTACAATGTCCGGCGACGCGACGATTGCGAATGTCTCTGCCGGCGTAACCCTCGTTAGCGCTACGCAGTTTGTCTTTACCATGCCCGCCAACGTCACTTCCACCACAATCCAGATTTTGTTTAACCGCGCAGATTTCGGCACGACAACCATCAGTTTAAGTGCGACAACGGCCGGACTTACATCCACGACGGCAAATGCGGCTATACGCGGCCGGCGCCTGAAATCCCTGGGTTACGTCGGCTCGGAAGTAAAAATAAGCGCACTTGTCGGCGGTCTCACGGGAGTGAACAGCAGCGACAATTTCGGTGAACAAATTGCCTACCTGGGTGACCTGGACGGTGACGGCGTCGGTGACATTGCCGTCGGTGCGCCGACTCGATCGCCGGAAGGTTCTGTGTTTATCCTGTTTCTCAACGCCGATGGAACCGTCAAGAGCCAGGTCGAGTGGAATGCCGACGGCGCCGGCGGATTCAATGGCGATATTGAAGGCGAAGGCGGCGTTACCGCCAGGCTGGGAACCGGTCTTGCGCCCATTGGCGATCTGGACGGCGATGGCGTGCCGGATCTGGTGGTGGGCGCGCGTTGCGATGCGGGTGAACCCTTTAATGATTTCGGCGTCGGGGAAGACTGCCACGGCGCGATTTTCCTTTGTTTGTTAAACAGCGATGGAACCGTCAAACGCGCGCAGAAGATTGATCCCGACAGCGGCGATCAGGACGGTTTTGATGAATCGGTCGGCGAGGACGCGTTCTTCGGCGAAGATGTCGCCGCCATCGGCGACCTCGATGGCAACGGCGTCGTGGATCTGGCTGTAGGCGCGTTCTTCACATCCGGTTCTTCCTACAAAGGCAGTGTGTTCATCCTGTTCATGAAACGCGACGGCACGGTCCTGCGCAATGTTGAACTTTATGGCAGTCAGAACGGCCTGGTCGATGAATTTTTGACCTTTGACAATTTTGGCCGCAGCGTTGAAGCCATCGGCGATCTGGACGGCGATGGCGTTCCGGATCTGGCGGTCGGTATTCCAGGCGACGACGACGTCAACAGCGCCTCCGGCTCAATCATGATTCTGTTCATGAACGCCGACGGCACGGTGAAATCGCAGCAGAAAATAAGCAATCTGCAGGGCGACTTCCCCGGCACACTTCCGGCCGACAGCCGCTTTGGCGAGAGCATCGCCAATCTCGGCGATCTGAACGGCGACGGCGTCATTGATCTGGCTGTCGGCGCACCCGAGGACGACGACGGCGGCACGAACCGCGGCGCCGTGTACATTCTCCTGTTAGACAGCGACGGCAGTGTTAAACAGCGCCAAAAAATCAGCGACACGCGCGGCGGATTCGCCACGACGCTGGATGATTCGGACTATTTCGGTTCCGCCGTTGAATTCATTCCCGATCTTGACGGCGACGGTTATCCGCAGTTGGCCGTTGGTGCGATGCAGGACGATGACGGCGGCGGTTCGGCTGGAGCCGTTTACATTCTTGAACTGACGGCCGTGGACAAAATGGCCTTCTCAACTACGGCGAGCACAAGACAGAATCTGTTTAATATCGGCGTCGCTGAAGTACTGCCTAATGCGGACGTCGAATTCACAATCGGTTTTTTCGATGGACTGACGGATGCGCTCAACACCATCACAGCGACAACGTTAACAGTCGATATTGTCGAATCCGGGAGCGCTACTTTTGCGACGATTGACCCCGCCGCAACAAGTATCAACGATCGTGAATTCACACTTTCAGTTGCGGGCGGTCTGTCGAGTTTTACCGTCACAAATTTGTCTTTCAACTGGACCGGAACAAGTCATACCGGCATTACTTTGAGCGTGCAAAGCGGGGACTACATCGCGACACAACTGAGCGTTCGCGTTTTCCGCGCTCGCAGGCCGGCGCTCGGCATAGTAACCGACAAAAGCAAAATCAGCGCTGTGTCCGGCAATTTCACCGGCGACATTGCATCCGGCTCCAGCCGCTTCGGCTCCGGCATCGACTTCATAGGTGATGTCGACGGAGACGGTATTGAGGACGCTGTTGTCGGTGCGATTAACATTACCGGCGGCGGCGGTGTGTTCATCCTCTTTATGAACAGCGACGGCAGCGTTCGCAGCCACAGCAGCATAGAGTCCGGTACGACCAATTTTACCACTTTGACCGCCGGCGACGAGTTCGGCGAGGGCGCGGCCGGCATCGGCGACGTCAACGGCGACGGCGTGCCGGATATAGCGGTGGGCGCTTCGGAGGACGACTCCAGCCGCGGCGCCGTGTACATCATGTTTCTGCGGCGCGACGGATCCGTTAAGTCCTATCAAAAGGTCACCATTGCAACGGCTTCCACGAACTTTGGCATTGATGTTTGCCGCATCGGTGATCTCGACAGCGACGGCATCACTGAGCTGGCCGTCGGGGCGGAGGCTGACGGCGACGGCGGCTTTGAGCGCGGTGCAATCTGGATCCTGTTCATGAATGCCGACGGCTCTGTTCGCACAATGCAAAAAATCTCCAACACGGTCGGTGGCAGCGTCGCCGGTCTTGACAGCGGCGACAATTTTGGTTCATCAGTGGCCGAAGTCGGCGATGTGGATGGCGACGGTGTTCCGGATGTGGCGGTCGGCGCGCCCGGCGACGACGACGGCGGCGGCGGATCCGGTGCGGTCTACGTTCTCTTCCTTAACAGCGATGGAACTTTCCATTCGCAGCAAAAAATTTCCACCCTCGCCGGAAATTTTGAAGGCGCGTCCGCCGCCTCCGGCATGGGACACGGTCTGGCTTCCGCCGGGGACATCGACGGCAACGGGATCAACGATCTGATAGCGGGCGCTTTTACAGATGATCTGGGAGGCTCATCCAGAGGTTCGGCCTGGGTATTGCTGCTGAATTCCGGCGGAACAGTTGACAATTTCTGGCGCATCGGCCACCTGCTTAACGGTTTTGGTATCGGTCTGGACGATGGCGATCTGTTTGGAGCCGGTGTCGGTTCTATCGGTGATCTCGACGAAGACGGTCTGCCGGATCTCTTTGTCGGAGCCATCGGCGACGACGACGGAACGGGCGACGCCGGTGCTGTCTGGCATGTTAACCTGCGTCAAACCGACGGTTCGCTGGCCTTCAGTGATGACAATACGCTCCGTTTTCACGGCATCAACGATGGCAAATACGAGCTGGAGACGGGCGAATCGGTTGATGTTGCCATTAGTTTTATCGACCCCGAAGGCGCAGCCTTGAACCTTGCCGCGAGCACGACCTTAACGCTTTCGATTGCTGAAAGCAGCCGGGCGACGTTCAGTGCGGTCGTCGGTGGGACGTTGGTGGACGCCACGACCATCACCATAGCGGCCGCTACAGGAGCCAGTTCCATGACTCTCGGCATCACCTTCGATTGGAACAATTCAGGCTCGACGTCGATCACACTCGAGTTGACCGAACAATACTTTGTGTCTACCAGCCATACTGTGCGCGTGCACGGCGATCTACTGCCTGCCGGAGGACTACTAACAGGAACGGAGCAAAAACTTTCGCAAAATGCCGGCGGAATGACTTTGCTGACCTTTGATGCCGCGTTCGGCACGAGTGTGGACTGGCTCGGAGATTTTGACGGCGACGGCATTGACGATCTCGTGGCCGGCGCTTCTTCCTATGCGCCGCCAACCAACGGTGGCGCTGTATATATCCTGCGGCTCAATGCCGACGGAACGGTCAAAACCAATACGCGCATAGCCAACGGCGAAAGCGGCCTGGCAACGACCATTGGGACAAATCAGCGCTTCGGCAAGGGCGTGGCCAACATCGGCGACCTGGACGGCGACGGCATAACCGACATTCTGGTGGGCATGGACTACGGAGCTGCCAGCGGTACGGGCAAGGTCCTGGTCCTTTTCCTCAATGCCGACGGCACCGTGAAAGCCGAGCAGGTGATCGAGGATGGCGTGGGCGGATTTACCGGTACCTTGGTCGGTACAGACAGATTTGGCACCGACGTAGCCGGCCTGGGTGATCTCGACGGCGATGGCGTCACGGATGTAGCGGTCGGCGCATTGAACGACGACGATGGCGGCGGCAACCGCGGTGCGGTCTGGATATTGTTCCTCAATCGCGACGGTACCGTCAAATCTCATCAGAAAATCAGCAGCACGCTGGGGAACTTCACCGGCACCCTTGTCAATTCCGATCAGTTCGGTGCATCGGTCGCCAATCTGGGCGACGTCAACGGCGACGGCGTCACTGATATCGCAGTTGGCGCACAGGGGGACGACGACGGCGCGTCGGGCGCAGGCGCTGTGTGGATCCTGTTCCTCAATTCCGACGGTACTGTTGCCGCGCAACAGAAAATTTCGAGCCTGAGCGGCAATTTTGAAGGCGTACTCGGCGGTAATGCATTTTTTGGAGGCGGCGTCTCGCGCCTGGGCGACCTCGACGGCGACGGCACGCCCGACCTGGCGGTTGGTGCGGAATTTGACAGTGACGGACTTGTCGGCACCGGATCGGCGTTCATCCTCCTGCTCAATAGTGATGGCACAGTTAAAAACACTGTGACAATCAACGAACAGGAAGGGAATTTCGGCGGCGATCTTGACGACCAGGATCAATTTGGCGCCAAATTGACGCCGATCGGCGATCCTGACGGCGACGGACTCCTCAATTTTGTGATTGGCACGCCCGGCGATGACGACGGTTCGGGCAGCAATCGCGGCGCAGTCTGGATAGTGGAGTTTGCCGCAAAACCCGATCTCGCCTTTTCGCCTCAGGCGGCCGATAGACAAAACGGCTTCAACCTCGGGACCTACGATGTATTGCCCGGCGATCCGGTACAGGTGGAACTTGGTTTGTTTAATGCAACCAGCGGAACCCTGGAAGCGCTGGGCGTGAGCCACACTGTTTCATTGAGCATCCAGGAAACCGGCCGTGCGACATTTGCCAGCGTTTCGGATTTTGCGACAATCGTGAACTCTACCACGATTACTTTTACCTTTGCCAATACCACCACGACAACGTTGAGCCTCAGTTTTAACTGGTCGGGGACACAGCACACGCACATCACGCTGCAGGCGGCAAACAATCTCGTTAACGCAACCACCATGAGTATTCGGGTGATGCGTTCGCGCGTCGAGTCGGACGGCGAGGTTACTTCCAAAGTTAAAATCAGCGACATCGAAGGAAACTTTACCGCAGTATTAAATGACGACGACCGCTTCGGTACGGCGGTCGCCATTATCGGCGATGTCAACGGCGACGGCATCAGTGACCTGGCGGTCGGCTCTTCGACAAATGACGAGGGCGGGTCCGATCGTGGCGCTGTTTTTATTCTGTTTATGAACGCCGACGGGACCGTTGACAGCGATGTTAAAATCGCCTCTGGTTCGACCAACTTCGCGACATTCGGCGACAATAGCTTTTTCGGCGCCAGCGTCGCCGGCATTGGCGATTTCAACGGCGACGGCGTGCCCGATATTGCGGTCGGCTCGACTGGTAACTCCGACGGCGGCGGCGGGCGCGGCGCTGTGCATCTCATCATGTTGCAGCGCGACGGAATTGTTAAGTCCTTTCAGAAAATCAGCAGTACGACCGGCGGATTCAGCGGCGTGTCGGTTGACGGAGCCAGCTTCGGCAGTGGCATCAGTCTGCTCGGCGACCTCGACGGCGATAACGTTCCCGACCTTGTCGTCGGTGCTCCGGGTTCCGATGACGGCGGCAACAGCGCGGGTTCGGTCTGGATTCTGTTTATGAATGCCGACGGAACCGTTAAAAACGATCAAAAGATTTCCGCACTCTTTGGCGGCAATGTCAGCGGTCTGGAAGCGGACGATGTCTTCGGCAAGTCCGTCGCCAATCTTGGCGATCTGGACAACGACGGCGTGGTGGACATCGCTGTCGGCGCACGCCGCGACGACGACGGAACAGCCGATGCGGGCGCGGTTTACATTCTGTTCTTAAACAGCGACGGCACCTTTAAAGCTCAGCAAAAAATCTCCCTGCTGGAAGGCGGTCTGCAGGATCCCGGCGGCATTAATTCCTTGGGGTTGGCGGTCAGCGGGCCCGGCGACCTTGACGGCGACGGCGTCGTTGATCTGATCGTCGGCCATCCCCAGAACAACATCAATCCGGGGCAGGCCATTGTGCTTTTCCTCAACAATGACGGAACGGTCAAGCACCAACAGATCATCGGTCAGAATACAGGTGGATTCGGTACCGGGCTCGAGAACGACGACGAGTTCGGATCGGCCCTGGCGGCGATGGATGATCTTGACGGCGACGGTTATCCCGAAATGGTCATCGGCGCGTGGCGCGACGACGACGGTGGATCGCGGCGCGGTGCGATCTACATTACTGAATTTGCCCAGGGCGCAGGTTCGCTGGCCTTCAGCACGACGGCGTCCAACCGCCTTAACGGATTTAACATCGGCGTTTACGAATCGGCGACCTTAAACAACGTGACAATCGATCTGGGCCGATTTGACTTCAGTCTCACACCCACGACGACGCTTGAGACTTCCGCCGCGGCGACGACCATAACAATCGCCATAACGGACAATCCGGGCGTGACCTTTGCCACGATCTCTTCAAATGCCTCTTTTGTTAACGCGACAACAATCACGGTTCCATTCTCCGAAGCTACGACGAGTTTAAGTGTCTCCTTTGCCTATTCAGGCGAAGTGCATACAACCATTACCATAACGGCTGCCACGCAAGGTGTTAACGGAACCAGCATCAGCATTCGCATCTTCAGGCCGCAGTTGCCAAGTGACGGCATGGTTGAATCGCGCGTGTTGATCAGCTCGACCTCCGGTGGACTGACGTCGCCCCTGGCTTCTGTCGGCAGATTTGGTTCCGCCGTCGAATTTCTGGGCGACGTCGATGGTGACGGGATCGATGACATTGCGGTCGGTGCTTCAAACAATCCCGGTGGTGGTAGCGCGCGCGGCGCGGTGTTTATTCTGTTCCTCAATGCCGACGGCACGGTCAAAGCCGAGCAGAAGATCAGTTCAACAACGGGAAATATGACAGCGCTCGACGATAACGTGCAGTTCGGTTACGGCCTGGCGGCGTTGGGCGACCTGAACGGCGACGGCATCCCCGATCTGGCAGTGGGCGCGCCCTACGACGACCCGCCCGGCGGCATCGTGCCTGGTGGTTCTGTTTATGTCCTGTTCCTCAAACGCGACGGTACCGTCAAATCCGTGCAACAGATTGCCCGCAATATTGGCGGCTTCGACGGTGGATTGTCCGTTTCACTTGCCGAGTCTCTGGGAGTTTCAATCGATAATCTCGGCGACATCGACGGTGACGGCACTACCGACATGCTGGTCGGTCAAACGGAAGGGCACGGTTATCCGGCGGTTTACGTATTCTTCATGAATCACGATGGCACGATCAAAGCGTCGACGGAAATTTCCCCGGCGGCAGGCAATGTTTCCGGTGAAGTCGATGCCAATGACCGCTTCGGACATGGCGTCGCCTACCTCGGCGACATCGACAACAACGGATTGGTCAACATCGCAATCGGCGATCCGAGCAAATCCGGCGGGGGCGCAGTTTTCCTGTACGATATCGACAACACGGGTGCACCGAGTAATGAAGTTGTGTTGAACGGCACGACGGGCAATTTCAGCGCCGTCGAGCTTGGCTTTGTGGGATTTGGCCTCAACTCGCCCGGAGACCTGGATCAGGATGGTACAAATGACTTACTCGTGGGCTCCTGGGTTGAACAAACCAACGGCGTCTCGTACGGAGCCGTTTGGCCGACCTTCATGAATTCAACTCCCGGCATCACGTCGACTGTTAAATTGTCGCGCGGCCTCAATGGTGTTGGCGACGTGCTTGTCTCGAATGGTCGCTTCGCTGAGGGCGTTGGTAACATGCGCGATCTGGACGGCGACGGTCTGCCTGAAATCATCATTGGCGCCTCGGCGGGTGGCGTAAACTCCCAGGGTGAGGTCTTTCTGCTCGAGTTGGGGCAGGGGCCTGCACGCCTCGCTTTCAGCACCACCGCGTCCAATCGCCTGAATGGTTTTAACCTCGGTCGTTATAACATTCACACGCAGCAAAGCGTCACGATCGACCTGGGACATTTTGCGTTCAACCTGAAACCGACGACGGTGCTGACGACTCCCGTCGCGGCGACGACTCTTACCCTAAGCATTCTCGACAATCCGAACGTGAGCTTTGCCGCTGTCGGTACAAACGCCACGCTTGTTAACTCAACAACGCTGACGACCACCCTGGCTACGGCGCAGTTGACACTGACAGCCGCCTTTGCGTATTCGGGCCAGGTGCACACAACCCTTACATTGTCGGCTGCCACGCAGGGCGTGAATGGAACAAGCCTGACTGTTCGACTGTATCGATCGAGGTTGAAAAGCAGAGGACGCATCGCGGGCTCGCAGAAAATTTCCAGCGTGACGGGCGGACTGGTTGGACCCTTGGACACCGTCGACGGATTCGGCTCGGCTGTAGCCTGCCCTGGAGATATTGACGGCGATGGAATTGACGACCTTGTGGTCGGCGCTTACCGCGACGGTGACGGCCTCGGATCCGAAGGCGGCGCGCTCTACGTGCTTTTCCTCAATGCCGACGGCAGCGTGCGTGCGGAGCAAAAAATCTCCGCTACGGCAGGCGGATTCACCGGGTCCATTGGAAGCGGAGATCGATTTGGCAGCGATGTTGCTGCAATAGGCGATCTCAACGGCGACGGCGTTCCCGACCTTGCCGTCGGCTCGCCCCTGGATGATGACGGTGCATTTAACAATGGCGCCGTGTACATCATCTTTTTGCGCCGCGACGGCAGCGTCAAAGCCGGCCAGAAAATCAGTGAGCTGGAGGGCAATTTCGGCCTGCTGGATTACGACAGTGTTCAATTTGGCATAGCGCTTGGCCCCGTCGGCGACCTCAATGGCGACGGAACGATGGATCTGCTTGCAGGTGCCGTTGATGACCTTGACGGCGGCACCGATCACGGGGCGGTATATCTGCTGTTCATGCGCAGCGACGGCACGGTTCTCAGCAAACGCAAAATATCCGACACGCAGGGCGGCTTAAATGCTGCCTTTGACGATTATGACCGTTTTGGCGACGGCGCAATCGGCATCGGCGACCTCGACGGCGACGGAGTTCCGGATGCGGCTGTAGCCGCGCGACTGGATGACGACGGTGATCTCAATGCCGGCGCCGTATACATTTTATTCCTGAACGCCGACGGCACAGTCAAAGCAGAACAGAAGATTTCCGAGTTCGAAGGAGATTTTGGGGCAAATCTGGGGGTCGATTCCTTTGGTGATGCTATCGCCAACATTGGCGATCTCGACGGCGACGGCATCGTCGATTTACTTGTCGGCGCTACTGAAGACGATACCGGCGGTACCGGCAACGGCGCTACCTATGTGCTGTTCCTCAATCGCGACGGCACGGTTAAACGCTACACCAAATTCGACGCTACGGATGCCGCTTTCGGTGCAATTCTCGATCCAGGTGGACGATTTGGCCGCGCAACCGGTCTGCTTGAAGATATCAACGAAGACGGCTTACCGGAATTTGCCGTCGGCGCTTACGCCGACGACGACGGGGCCGCCGACGCCGGCGCAGTGTTTATTCTGAGCATTGCCGAAGGCGAGAAAAGCATTGCCTTCAGCACCACCGTATCCAATCGCCTTAATGGTTTTAACCTCGGTGTCTACGAAACTGCAACATTAAACAGCGTCACAATCGACCTTGGGCATTTTGACTTCAGTTTGACCACGTCGACGACATTGACTACTCCCGACGCCGCGACGACCATAACAATCGCCATAACGGACAATCCGGGTGTGACCTTTGCGACGATTTCTTCAAATGCCTCTTTTGTTAACGCGACAACAATCACACTTCCATTCTCCGCGGCTACTACAAGTTTAAGTGTTTCATTCGCCTGGAACGGTGACGTACACACGAGCATCACGCTGACTGCGGCAACGGAGGGCGTTAACGGTACGAGTATTAACATTCGCGTGCTGCGCCCGCGTCTATACAGCGCCGGCGCTCTTGCAGGCGAGCAAAAAGTCAGCAGCACGATCGGTTTTGGCACGGGACTGAACAACAACGGCGCCTACGGTCTGAACATCACGCCTATCGGCGACCTGGACAATGACGGCATCACCGATCTGGCTTGCGGCCAGGCGGGCAACGACGATGACGGTGCCAGCAAAGGAGCCGTCTGGATTCAGTTCATGAATGCCGACGGCACGGTGCGCGACAAACAGAAGATCAGCGACGCCTCCGGCAATCTCAACGTTGGTCTCGAAACCTCCGATTTCTTCGGCATCGACGTCGCGGCACTGGGCGACTTCAACGGCGACGGCATTCCCGACATCGCGGTCGGTGCGCAGGGCGACGACGACGGCAGCGGCAGCGACAACGGTGCGGTCTATCTGCTGTATCTCAACCGCGATGGAACCGTCAAATCGTCCAGCAAAATTATCCGCGACGTCGACGGATTTACCGGTCCCTTCGGGGCCGCTCCGTTCCTCGGCGCGGGCGTCGAAGCCATAGGCGACCTGAATGGCGACGGCGTCATGGACCTCGCTATCGGAGCCGACAGCGAGAGCGAAGGCGGTTCGCGGCGCGGCGCGGTTTACATCGCATTCATGAACGCCGACGGTACGGTGCGCAGCAATCAAAAAATTGCCGACGGCGTGGGCGGTTTCACCGGGGTGCTCAACGACGAGGCGCGCTTCGGCCGCGGCCTGGCGCGCCTGGGCGATCTGGACGGCGATGGCCTGCCGGATTTGGCCGCGGGCGCATATCAGGAATCGGAAGACGGCGGCTCCGCCGGTGCGGTATTTGTCTTGTTCCTGAACGCCGACGGCACTGTTAAAAACATGACAAAAATTATCGAAGGGCAGAGCGGCTTCACTGCTGATATGCAAGGCGGCGACCGTCTGGGCCTCGACATCGGCGGTGGTCTGGATATCGACGGTGACGGCGTGAATGATTTGGTCGCCGGAGCGGTATTGGACGACGACGGCGGCAATGGCCGCGGCGCGGGTTATTTGCTGTTTATGAACAGTGACGGAACGGTTAAACGCCACGTAAAATATTCCTCGACGGCCGGCGGATTTACCGGCCCGCTTGACGACTTTGACCAGTTTGGCGCGGGTGCGACATTTATACCTGACCTCAATGCCGACGGTTTGCCCGAGATCGCTTTGGGCGCACGCGACGACGACGACGGCGGCAATGGCCGCGGCGCGTATTACACGTTGTTCCTCGACGAAGGCCGTCCGTCGCTGGCATTCAGCACGACGGCGTCCAACCGTCTGAACGGCTTTAACCTGGGCGTGTATGAAACCGCGACCTTAAACAGCGTCACAATCGATCTGGGACATTTTGACTTCAGTTTAACTCCGACTACGACACTTACGACTCCCGCCGCGGTGACGACCATAACGATCGGAATAACGGGCAATCCGGGCGTAACCTTTGCGACGATCTCTTCCAATGCCACTTTTGTTAACGCGACAACACTTACGCTTCCGTTCTCCGAGGCAACGACGAGATTAACAGTCTCATTCGCCTGGGCTGGTGAAAGTCACACGACGATTTCGCTGACGGCAGCCACGGCGGGCGTACACGGAACAACCATCAATGTGCGGATCTTACGACCGCGCCTTAAGACTTCCGGACGCGTGGCATTTAAACAAAAGATTTCACAGTTGGAAGGCAATTTCGGTAATCACCTGGATAACGCCGGGCACTTTGGCGCGGGGGCGGCCATAGTCGGCGATATTGACGGCGACGGCATTTCCGACGTCGTCGGCGGTGCGCCGCTGAACAGTCGTGAACAGGGATTCCAGGGTGCAGTTTATGTCAGCTTCCTCAACGTGGACGGCACAGTAAAATCCACGCGCAAGATTTCGTCGACCACGGGCGACATTAACGTGTTGCAACAGGGCTCTCACTTTGGTTGGTCGGTCAGCCCGATCGGCGACCTGAACGGCGACGGCGTGCCCGACGCGGCGCTCGGTCAACGTCGGGGCGGTACGCCGCAGACTGGCTCGGTGGTAGTCGCCTTTTTTGATCGTACGGGCGCGATCAAATCGCTGCAACACATCAGCAGCACAACCGGCGGCATCAGCGGCGGTTTGGGCGGCAACGACTTTTTCAGTTCGGATATTGCCAATCTCGGCGACCTGGACGGCGACGGCATTGTAGATCTGGCGGTAGGCGCGTACAGCGATGACGACGGCGCGTCCGCTGCGGGAGCGGTCTGGATTCTGTTCATGAGTCAGGACGGCACGGTGCGCAAGCATCAGAAAATTTCCGCGACGGCCGGCGGCTCCATCACGGGTCTTGAGGCAAGTGATGAGTTTGGTTACGCGCTTTCCGCGATCGACGATCTTAACGGCGACGGCATTCCGGAATTGGCGGTAGGCGCCCACAATGACGATGACGGCAGCGAAAACAGCGGCGCCGTATACATTTTGTTTATGAACCGCGACGGAAGCTTTTCGGCTCAACGGAAAATTTCATCCACCTCCGGCAACTTTACCGTCGGACCGGCGGCAGGGTCCACATTCGGCAGCGGACTGCAATCGCCCGGCGATCTGGACGGCGACGGCATTCCGGATCTGATCGTCGGCGCGGAGTTCGATGACGATGGATTCAACAATGCCGGGGCAACCTGGATTCTTTTCCTTAACAGCGACGCGACCGTAAAAACGGCGCGTAAAATCTCGGCTTCGTCCGGCGACTTCGGCAGCGGACTGGGCGCGGGAGACAGCTTCGGTCGTGCAATTACCGAGTGCATGGATCTCGACGGCGATGGCCTGCCCGAGTTCATTTCCTCGGCCAAGGTGGACGACGACGGCGGCTTTGATCGCGGTGCGCTCTACTTCATCGAACTCGCGGCGGGTCAAAACAGCCTGGCCTTCAGCACGACGGCATCCAACCGACTTAACGGTTTCAATCTGGGCGTGTATGAAACGGCGACTTTAAACAGCGTTTCAATCGATCTGGGCCATTTTGCCTTCAGTTTAACGCCGACTTCACAACTCGAAACTCCTCCTTCGGCGACGACCATAACAATCGGGATAGTTAACAATCCGGGCGTGACTTTTGCTTCGATCTCTTCCAATGCCTCTTTTGTTAACGCGACAACTATTACGGTTCCGTTCTCCGAGGCAGTGACGAGATTGAGTGTTTCATTCGCCTGGGATGGCGACGTGCACACGAGCGTCACGCTCACGGCCGCCACGGCGGGCGTCGACGGCACGAGTATTAACGTCCGCATTTTCCGTCCTCAGGTTGACAGCGACGGCCAATTGGCCTCGCTGCAGAAAATATCCGATCTGGAAGGCGGTTTCAGCGCGGTTTTGACCAATGGCGCCAACTTCGGTTCCGGTGTATGCACGGTCGGCGATGTCGACGGCGACGGAATTGAAGATATGGCCGTCGGCGCGGCCGGTGACGATACGGGCGGCGTGAACAAGGGCTCGGTTTACATTCTCTTCATGAATGCCGACGGCACTGTGCGAACTGAACAGAAAATTGCGGAGGGAGTCGGTGGTCTGCAGGCCGGCCTTGTTATCGGAGGTTACTTTGGTTTTGGCCTGACGCCGCTGGGTGATCTGAACGGCGACGGCATTCCCGACCTGGCCGTCGGCGAACGCTCGAATGATCGCGGTAAAGTTCACATTCTGCTGCTCAATCGCGATGGTAGCGTCAAAGCCGAACAGGGCATCGCCCACAACCTCGGCGGCCTGGGATCGATCGACTATGCCGCCAGTGAATTCGGCGACGCCATTACCTTGCTCGGCGATCTGAACGGTGATGGTCTTCCGGAAATTGCCGTCGGCGCGCCCGCCGACAGCGATGGATCCACGGAGGCCGGCGCCGTCTACATCCTCAGCCTCAATCCTGATGGCAGCGTGCAAAAACGCAGTAAAATATCCTCTACGCAGGGTGGATTGACAGGTCCGCTCGATTCTTTTGACGCCTTTGGTCGCGATGTTGCCGCCCTTGGTGATCTGAATGGGGACGGCATTCCCGACCTGGCCGTTGGGGTTCAGAACGACGACGACGGCGGCAGCCGGCGCGGCGCAGTTTACATTCTTTTCCTGCAAGCTGATGGCAGCGTCGCCGCCGAACACAAGATTTCAGATATCTCCGGCGATCTGGATGTGACGCTCGTCAATGATACGGGCTTCGGCCGCAGTCTTGCCAATCTGGGTGATCTGGATGGCGACGGCAACACCGACATTGCGATCGGAGCACTGTTTGACGGAGAGGGCGGCAGCAACCGCGGCGCTTTTTATGTGCTGTTTCTCAATTCCGACGGAAGTGCAAAACGGTCGCTCAAATTCAGCTCTACACGGTCCAGCCTGCTTGCAGCCGTACTTGGCAACGGTGATTTGCTGGGCACGAGTATCAGCGCAATCAATGACCTCAACGAGGATGGAATCCGAGAACTTGCCGTTACCGCGTTGGAAGACGACGACGGCGGCAGCAACAGGGGGGCGGTTTATATATTAAACTTGTCGCCTGGCCAATCGTCCCTTGCCTTCAGCACATCGGCCACCAATCGCATGAACGGCTTTAACCTTGGTCGTTATAACATTCACACGCAGCAAAGCGTCACAATCGATCTGGGCCATTTCACCTTTGATTTGAATCCGACGTCACAACTCGAAACACCTGCCGCGGCGACGACCATAACAATCGCCATAACGGGGAATCCGGGAGTAACCTTCGCCACGATTTCTTCCAATGCCTCTTTTGTTAACGCGACAACCATCATGGTTCCGCTCTCCGAGGCAACGACAAGTTTAAGCGTCTCGTTCGCCTGGAACGGCAGCGTGCATACGAGCCTGACTTTAACCGCGGCGACCGCCGGAGTAAACGGTACAAGTCTTAACATTCGGGTCTTCCGTTCAACTGTGCGTTCGGACGGTATTGTCAGAACAAAATTCAAGGTCAGCGACACCGAGGGCGGATTTACGGCTGTTCTGGATGACGTCGATCGCTTCGGCCGCTCGGTGGATGTCATCGGCGATGTCGACGGCGACGGCATCAGCGATCTTGTAACGGGAGCCTATTTTGATGACGACGGGTTCGCCAACGCCGGAGCGGTGTACATACTGTTGATGAACAGTGATCACACTGTACGTGAATACGTTAAAATTACGTCAGGCACGCTCGGTTTGTCAACGCTCTCTTCAGACGACTTTTTCGGCCTGGGCCTGTCCGGTATAGGCGATCTCAACGGCGACGGCATTCCCGATGTTGCCGCCGGGGCGCAGGCCGCCGACGACGGCGGCAGCAACCGCGGATCGTTCTACATTCTCTTCCTGAACGCCGACGGCGATTTAAAATCCGCGCAGAAAATCAGTCAGAACAGCGGAAACTTCGGCGGCTCACTGGTAAATGCAGCACTCTTCGGCACCACAATTGAACCGCTGGGAGATTTGAATGGCGACGGCATCATGGATTTGGCCGTCGGCAGTCACGGTGACGATGATGGGGCCGGGCAGGCGGGCGCCGTCTGGATTCTGTTCATGAACATGGACGGCACGGTTAAACAGGAGCAAAAAATATCTGCCACCCAGGGCGGCGGTGTCGCGGGACTGGACGCAAACGATAACTTCGGTCGGTCGATCGCCAATCTGGGCGATCTGGACGGCGATGGCGTTACCGATATAGCTGTCGGCAGCCACAACGATGATGACGGTGCCTCCGGGAGCGGGGCTGTCAGGATTCTCTTCCTCAATGCCGACGGCACGATCAAAGCGCAACAAAAGATTTCTTCGCTCGAAGGCGGTCTTCAGACTTTAACCTCCGGTGCGCAGTTCGGCAGCAGCCTGAGTCATCTCGGCGATCTTGACGGAGACGGCGTGATGGATCTGGCGGTCGGCGCTGAGTCCGATGACAATGGCGCCGGTGCGGTTACCATTTTGTTCCTTAACAGCGATGGAACTGTCAAAGACCAGCAGAGCTTCGGCCGCAACAGCGGTGGGTTCGGAACGGGGCTGGATAACAACGACGGTTTCGGATCGGGTATCAGCATCCCATTCGACCTGGATGAAAATGGCTTTCCCGAAATCGCGGTCGGCGCTATGACGGACGACGACGGCGGCGATAATCACGGCGCATTCTATATCGTTGAATTGCGCGAGGGCTTGCAATCTCTGGCCTTCAGCACGACGGCCTCCAACCGCCTGAACGGCTTTAACCTTGGGCGCTATGAAACGGCGACCTTAAACAGCGTCACAATCGACCTTGGACATTTTGACTTCAGTCTGACGACGTCGACCACGCTGAAAACTCCCGATGCCGCGACGACCATAACACTCGGAATATTAAACAATCCCGGCGTGACCTTCGCCACGATCTCTTCAAATGCCTCTTTTGTTAACGCGACAACTATTACGGTTCCGTTCTCCGAGGCAGTGACGAGATTAAGCGTTTCATTCGCCTGGGATGGCGACGCACACACGAGCCTGACATTAACCGCGGCTACGGCCGGCGTCAACGGCACCAGGGTTAACATTCGCGTCTTCCGGTCGTTTAAGCGCTCCAACGGACTGGTCGCGGAAAAGTTTAAAATCAGCGACACCCAGGGCGGCTTTACAGGCGATCTTGAGGACATCGATCGTTTCGGCCGCTCGGTCGATATGATCGGCGACGTCGACGGCGACGGAATTTCCGACCTTGTCGTGGGCGCTTATCTGGGTGAAAACGGCAGTGTCGACCAGGGTGATGCTTATATCTTGTTGATGAACGACGACCACACTGTGCGCAGCGAAGTTAAAATCAGCAGCGGCACCACCAACTTTGTCAGCCTCGGCAATTCGGATCAGTTAGGCTTCAGCGCAGCGGGCATCGGAGATGTTAACGGCGACGGTATCCCCGACGTGGCGCTCGGTGCAACGCAGGACGATGATGGCGGACTTAACCACGGCGCGGTGTATCTGCTGTTCCTCAACCGCGACGGCAGCATTAAAGCGACCCAAAAGATCAGCGAGACACAGGGTGGCTTCGGCGGCACAATGGTCGATCAAGGCAACTTTGGTTCGGCCGTCGAGTCGCTCGGCGATCTGGACGGCGACGGCATTGCCGATCTGGCCGTCGGTGTGGGCGGTTCCGGCGACGGCGCGGCGCAGGCCGGCGCGATCTGGATTCTGTTCATGAACCCCGACGGCACCGTAAGACGCGAGCAGAAAATTTCGGCCACGCAGGGCGGCGGCATTGCCGGGCTGGAAGCCGGCGATCAGTTTGGTCGTTCCGTCGCCAATCTCGGCGATCTGGATGGCGACGGCGTGACGGATATCGCGGTGGGCAGTCCCGAGGACGACGACGGCGGGTCGAACAATGGCGCGCTGCGCATTCTGTTCATGAACAGCGACGGCACGGTCAGGGCGCAGCAGAAAATATCAGCGTTGGAAGGCGGCCTGCAGGAAGTCGCTTCCGGTGGCCAACTGGGCTACGGCCTTGCCGCCCTCGGCGACCTTGACGGCGACGGCAACGTGGATGTGGCGGCCGGCGCCTGGAATGAAAACAGCGGCCGTGGCACGGTGACGCTGCTGTTCCTGAACAACGACGGCACGGTGAAAAAACAACAGAAAATCGGTAGCGGTCTCGGCGGTTTCGGCAGCGGGCTGGCCGGCAGCGACAACTTTGGTTCGGATGTCAGCGTCATCGACGACCTCGACGGTGACGGCCTTCCCGAGTTTGCCGTCGGCGTACAGCGCGATGACGACGGAGGCAACAATCGAGGTGCGATCTACCTTCTGGAGCTGGCCGCCGGGCAGCCCTCGCTGGCCTTCAGCACGACGGCCTCCAACCGGCTCAACGGCTTTAACCTGGGCGTGTACGAAACGGCGACCTTAAACAGCGTCGCGATCGATCTGGGACATTTTGCCTTCAGTTTAACGCCCAATTCTCAACTCGAAACTCCGGCAGCGGCGACGACCATAACAATCGCCATAACGGGGAATCCGGGAGTAACCTTTGCGACGATCTCTTCAAATGCCTCTTTTGTTAACGCGACAACCATAACGGTTCCGTTCTCCGAGGCGACGACAAGTCTAAGCGTCTCGTTCGCCTGGAACGGTGAAGTACATACGAGTTTAACCTTAACAGCAGCGACCGCCGGAGTCAACGGTACAAGTGTTAACATCCGCGTGTTGCGTTCCAGCGTGCGTTCGGACGGTATTGTCAGAACAAAATTCAAGGTCAGCGACACCGAGGGCGGATTTACGGCTGTTCTGGATGACGTCGATCGCTTCGGCCGCTCGGTGGATGTCATCGGCGATGTCGACGGCGACGGCATCAGCGATCTTGTAACGGGAGCCTATTTTGATGACGACGGGTTCGCCAACGCCGGAGCGGTGTACATACTGTTGATGAACAGTGATCACACTGTACGTGAATACGTTAAAATTACGTCAGGCACGCTCGGTTTGTCAACGCTCTCTTCAGACGACTTTTTCGGCCTGGGCCTGTCCGGTATAGGCGATCTCAACGGCGACGGCATTCCCGATGTTGCCGCCGGGGCGCAGGCCGCCGACGACGGCGGCAGCAACCGCGGATCGTTCTACATTCTCTTCCTGAACGCCGACGGCGATTTAAAATCCGCGCAGAAAATCAGTCAGAACAGCGGAAACTTCGGCGGCTCACTGGTAAATGCAGCACTCTTCGGCACCACAATTGAACCGCTGGGAGATTTGAATGGCGACGGCATCATGGATTTGGCCGTCGGCAGTCACGGTGACGATGATGGGGCCGGGCAGGCGGGCGCCGTCTGGATTCTGTTCATGAACATGGACGGCACGGTTAAACAGGAGCAAAAAATATCTGCCACCCAGGGTGGCGGTGTCGCGGGACTGGACGCAAACGATAATTTCGGTCGGTCGATTGCCAACCTGGGAGATCTGGACGGCGATGGCGTTACCGATATAGCTGTCGGCAGCCACAACGATGACGACGGGGCCAATGCGAGTGGCGCAATCAGGATTCTGTTCCTCAACTCCGACGGGACGATCAATGCGCAGCAGAAGATTTCTTCGCTCGAAGGCGGTCTGGAGACCTTGAACGCCGGCGCTCAATTCGGCAGCAGCATGAGTCAGATCGGCGATCTTGACGGAGACGGCGTGATGGATCTGGCGGTCGGCGCTGAGTCCGATGACAATGGCGCCGGTGCGGTTACCATTTTGTTCCTTAACAGCGATGGAACTGTCAAAGACCAGCAGAGCTTCGGCCGCAACAGCGGTGGGTTCGGAACGGGGCTGGATAACAACGACGGTTTCGGATCGGGTATCAGCATCCCATTCGACCTGGATGAAAATGGCTTTCCCGAAATCGCGGTCGGCGCTATGACGGACGACGACGGCGGCGATAATCGCGGTGCATTTTACATCATTGAACTGCGCGAGGGCTTGCAAACTCTGGCCTTCAGCACGACGGCGTCCAACCGACTTAACGGATTTAACCTGGGCGTGTATGAGACTGTTTCCGGCCAGACCGTTTCGATTGACCTGGCACACTTTGCCTTCAGCGTCAGGCCCACGACACAATTCAAGACTCCAAACGCATCGACGACCATAACAATCGGCATAGTCGGCAATTCCGGCGTGACTTTTAAAGCGCTTTCCCCAAATGCCTCTTTTGTTAACGCGACAACAATTACGACGACAATCTCCGAGGCAACGACCAGTTTAAGCGTTTCCTTTGCCTGGGGCGGCGACACTCATACGAGTTTCACGCTGACGGCAGCTACGGCGGGCGTCAACGGGACGAGTGTTAACATCCGCATGCTGCGCACGCCGCTACGCGTGAACGGGCGCGTGGAGGCGTCCACAAAAATCAGTTCTGTTACGGGCGGTTCAATCGGTGCACTTACCGACGGCGGACGATTCGGCAGCGCCGTCGCCAAAATCGGCGACCTGGACGGCGACGGCATTTCAGACCTTGCCATCGGTTCTCATCTCGATCCGGGCGGCGGTTCATTCCGGGGCGCGCTGCACATTGCCTTTATGACGACCAGCGGTACGGTGCGCTCGGCGCAGAAAATATCGAGCACGAGCGGCAACTTCAGCGGCGTGCTGGACGACAACGACCTGTTCGGACATTCGGTAAAAGGCATCGGCGACCTGAATGGCGACGGCGTGCCCGATCTGGCGGTGGGTGCGCCGGGAGATGACGACGGAGCGGCCAATAACGGCGCGGTCTGGATTTTGTTCATGAGCACGAACGGAAATGTTAAGTCGCAGCAAAAAATATCGAGCACGAGCGGCAATTTCAGCGGTCTCTTGAGCGCCGGCGCCGGTCTCGGTGCGGCGATTGAAACGCTGGGTGATGTTAACAATGATGGTTTTGTCGACATCGCGGTCGGCGCGAACACGGACTCGCCGCTGGAAAGCTCTGAAGGCGCGGTTTACGTATTGTCATTGCAAACTGACGGTTCGGTCAGCACCAGCCATTCGATCTCGACGGTCAGCGGCGGCCTGGGCGACATTCTCGATGCCGGCAGTCTGTTCGGATCCAGTCTGGCGCGCATCAAAGATCTGGATGGCGACGACATCGAAGAGCTGGTCGTCGGTGCAACCGGAGACAACGACGGTGGAATGGGCGCGGGTGCGGTTTATGTGCTTTTCATGAACAGCGATGCAACGGTCAAGTCCGTGCAGAAAATCAGCGCCACGGTCGGCGGATTCGACAGCGAACTGACCGGCTCGGAGAACTTCGGTTATGCGCTGGCATCCGCGGGCGACATCGACAAAAACGGGCTGGCGGATTTTTCCGTAGGTGCGATTGACGTCAATGACGGAGCGAATGGCGCAGGCGCATACTGGACGATCTTCCTGAACGCCGACGGCACGGTCGAAAAGTATCGCAAAGTTTCGGCTGTAAACGGCGGCTTTGACGGTTCTCTTGACGCCAACGACAATTTTGCAGCGGGCCTTGCTTACATAGACGACCTCAATTTCGACGGTCTGCCCGAGCTGGCTGTGGCGGCAACCGGCGATGACGACGGCGGCAACAACCGCGGTGCCGTTTACATCATCAGCGTAAAAGAGGGCGACGACGGCCTGGCCTTCAGCACCTCGGCCTCGAATCGTCTGCACAGTTTTAACCTGGGTGTTTATGACGTGGCGCCGGTCAATTCTATCGGCACGGACGAGTGGGAAGCGGCCGGTGTCGATGTCGGGCTGTTTGAATTTGAGTTTCCGTTCTCGATCACGCCGACAAGACCGGATGCCGCTACGACTCTTACGCTTAGCATTCTGGAAGCGGGCGGTGCAACGTTTGCCACAGTTCATGTGGCGAATGCCACCGGTGCTTCGGTGGCGGCGACATTGTCGGCCACAACAATCACGACGACGGTGCGCAGCGACGACTCCGAACTGCATTTCAACCTGAAGTTTTTCTGGCACGGATCACAGCACACGACTATTACGGTCACGGCTGCGGCGAGCGGCATCATCGGTACTTCGGTGACGCTGCGCGTACGTCGTCCGCGCGAACTCAGCGCCGGGCGCATCGGCGATGAAAACAAAATTTCCGATATCAGCGGCAATTACACGGGCCTGCTGCGCGACGGCGATCAGTTCGGCGCCGCTGTGGCGGTCCTGGGCGATGTCGACGGCGACGGCATCGACGATGTGGCGGTCGGCACTCCAAATGAGTTAAACACGCGCACAACAACGGGCAGCGTGCGCCTGCTGTTCATGAATCCCGATGGCACGGTGAAATCATCGCGTGAAATCGCCGACAACTTCGGCGGTGGATTGGTGAACTTTGATCACTTTGGTGCAAGTCTGGCTGCGGCGGGCGATATCGACGGCGACGGCATTCCCGATCTGCTGGTGGGCGCGCCGGACGCCGACGACGGCCAGTTTGACGCCGGCGCGCTGTGGCTCCTCTTCCTGGACCGCACCGGTAACGTCAGCTCCTGGCAGAAGTTTGCGCAGGGCACGTCCGGTATGGGCAGCCTGGCTGCGGCCGATCACCTGGGGCGCGCGGCGACGACCATCGGCGACCTGGACGACAACGGCGTGGTCGACCTGGCGGTCGGTATTCCGGATCGCGACGACGGCACGATTGATGCGGGCGCAGTCTGGATTCTCTTCCTCAACGGCGATGGTTCCTTGCTGCGCCGCCAGCGCATCAGTCTGCTGCACGGCGGATTAAACGCGGGCCTCAACGTTTTTGATCGATTTGGTTTTGCGTTAACGGCTTTCGATGTCGATGGGGACGGACAAAAAGAACTCTTTGTCGGCGCGCCGGGCGACGACGACGGCGGCGCGGAACGCGGTGCGATTTACATTCTTGACTTAAACAGCGACGGTACCGTCGCCGGCGAGCGAAAACTCTCCGCAACCGATGCGACCTTGTCAACACAGCTTGCCGACGGCGATCTGTTCGGCAGCGCACTGTCATTTGCGGGCGATATCGACGGCGACGGCAATAGTGAGCTGCTGGTCGGTCTGCCCGAACGCGATGTTGCCGCCACCGACGACGGCGCGGTCTGGCTGCTCTCGTTAAACACGAGCGCCACGATTGTCGCCCTGCGACAGATCGGCGCGGGGCTGAGCGCTCTCTCCGCACAGATTGACGGCGGCGACAACTTTGGACATGCGCTTGCGCTGCTGCCCGACGCCGATGGAGACGGACTGGCGGAGCTGCTGGTCGGTGCCATCGGCGACGATGAGGGCGGCAGTAACCGAGGTGCGCTGCACTATCTGGAACTGGAAGCCGGCAACACCTCGCTGGCTTTCAGCACGACAGCCAGCAACAGACTCAACGGCTTCAACCTGGGCGTGTACCAGGCCGCACCGCAGGAGACGTTAAACGTTAAAATCGGCGAGTTTGAGTTTTATCATCTTGCCACGACCAGCCTTGTCAGTTCGCCGACAACGAAGCTGACGCTGAGCATCGTCGAAACGAACCGCGCGACCTTTGCAAGCGTGGCTTCGCTGCGGGCAGGAGAGACAGTCTTGTTAAGTGCGGATGGGCGCACAGCGACAATAGCGGGTATAACGCTGCCGACGCTTTCACTGAGTGCGGTATTCGGCTGGGAAGGACTGTCGCACACGACTGTTACAGTCACGGCGGCCGGTGGATCGGCTGTTGACGGTACAAGCGTACTCGTCAGAGTATTCCGTCCGCGTCTGCCCAGCGACGGCACACTCGTTGACGAGCAAAAAATCAGCAGCAGTACGGCAGGTATCGGCGGACAAATTACCGACGAAGGCTATTTCGGTTCCGCCGCAACGGAAATCGGCGACCTGGACGGCGACGGCGTCAGTGAATTTGCAATCGGACAGTTCGGCAACAGCGACAACGGAACGGGACAGGGCGCGGTGTGGATTCTGTTCATGAACCGCGACGGCTCGATTAAACAAACGCAACAGATCAGCTCTACAAGCGGCAACTTCAGTGCGACCATTGACGACGGCGACAATTTTGGCGGTGCAATTGCACCCATCGGCGATTTTAACGGCGACGGAATCCCGGATATTGCTGTCGGCGCGCAGGATGACGACGACGGCGGCGGCAATCGCGGCTGCGTCTATCTGCTCTATCTCAATCGCGATGGTACAGTCAAGTCCCACTCAAAACTTGTGCCGAATCAGGACGGCTTTACAGGCCCATTTGTCGACGCGCCGCGGGTGGGCGTGGGAATTACGTCGTTGGGCGATGTTAACGGCGACGGCGTTGTGGACCTTGCAGTCGGTTCGCGCTCGGACGGACAGGGCGGCAGCTCGCGCGGCGCAATATTTGTTCTGATGTTAAACGCCGACGGAACCGTCAGGTCAAATGTCAAGATTGCTGACGGAACGGGTGGATTCAATGGAACGCTAAGCAACGATGCTCACCTCGGTCAGGGCCTGGTTAACATGGGCGATCTGGACGGTGACGGCGTTGTGGACCTGGCCGCCGGTGCGCATGAGCAGACGGTTGACAAATTGCGCGACGGCGCAGTCTTTATCATCTTCCTCAATCCGGATGGAACGGTCAAGAGCGAGACCCGGATCACCTCACAGGAAGCCGGATTTGACGAGACCTTGCTCGATAACTTCCGCTTCGGCTGGGACCTGGCCGGCGGCGGTGATATTGACGGCGACGGCATCAACGATCTGCTCGTGGGCACATCCGGCGATTTCTACAGCGGCAGTTCCTCGGGCGCAGCCTGGCTGCTGTTTATGAACGCCGATGGCACAGTGCGCGAGAAACGCAAATATTCACAGCTCGTCGGCGGCCTGAAAGGTCCAATTGAAAAGGATGACACCTTCGGCCGTGCGGCTTTCCTGGTCAGCGACTTAAACGAAGACGGATTGCCGGAATTCCTGGTCGGTGCACCGGGTGACGACGACGGCGGCAATAATCGCGGTGCTTTTTACAACCTTTATCTGGGCGCGGGACGCAAACAACTGGCCTTCAGCACGATCGCTTCCGATCGATACAGCGGGTTTAACAATGGCATTTACGCCGTGCCCTCCTACGAAAACGTTGCGATCGATTTAGGTCATTTTGACTTCAGTGTCACGGCTACAAGTGCACTCGTCGCTCCGGCAAGCGCAACCACGTTGACTGTTGGCATTCTCGGCAGCAGCGGCGTGACCTTTGACGAAATTCCGTCGGCGGCAACGCTGATAAATTCAACGACTTTCACGCTGTCACTTACGAGTAGTCAGGTCAGTCTCGACGTGGCTTTTGCCTGGGACGGCGCCGCGCACCAGGAGGTCGAAGTCACCGCCGGAATAGCCGGCGTCAAAGGCACGAATGTTAACATTCAGGTGCAACGCCGACGCCTGCGGACGGACGGTCGCGTCAGCAGTTACTGGAAATACAGCAATACCGCCGGTGGATTGCCTTTTACGCTCGGCGGCGGCAGCGGATTCGGCGGCGACGTCGCCAACATCGGCGACCTTGACGGCAACGGAACCGTCGATATCGTTTCGCGGACAAACTCGGCCGACGTCTACATTCTGTTCATGGAATCCGACGGTAACATTCTTTCATATGTTAAGCTCAACCCGGATGCGCCGGAAGTGAACGGACTTATTCCAAGCGGCACGGGAATTGGCTCCGCTCTGGACGGTCCAGGCGATCTGGACGGCGACGGCATCCCCGATCTTATCGTGGGTGCACAGGGCAGCAACGCCATTTTTATCCTGTTCATGAATCGCGACGGATCCGTGCGTGCGGTCAGTTCCAACACGCGTTCGGGCGAGTACGGTGTTGCCGTGGCGGCCATAGGCGATCTTGACGGCAACGGCGCGATCGATCTGGCCGTGGGCGCTCGCGGCGATAACGACGGGGCATCCGATGCCGGCGCATTCTACATCGAATTCATGAACACGGACGGAACCTTCAAGTCCAGTCAGAAAATCAGCAACACCGCGGGCGGATTCAGCGGCGGACTGGCCAGCGGTGAATGGTTTGGCTCCGGCGTCGACGCCATCGGCGATGTGGACGGCGACGGCACGACCGATCTGCTCGTCGGCGCGCCGCACGGCAACACCAGCGGCTCGCGTCCCGGCCGCGCATTCATTCTGTTTATGAATCCCGACGGCACGGTGCGCGACGACCACGAAATCTCCGACGATCCGGCGTTTAACAGCACAGTTGTTATCGGCGACGGCCTTGGCTTCGACGTCTCCGCCGCGGGCGACATCGATTTTGACGGTATTCCCGACATCATTGTAGCCGAGCGCAATGACGACGACAACGGCAGCGGCTCCGGCGCATTCTGGATGGGTCTGCTTAACCGCGACGGCACGTTGAAGTACGCGCGCAAGATCACGGAAAAATCCAATGGATTTACGGCCAACCTGGGCTCGGGCGATCGTTTTGCAACCTCTCTGGTCCTGATTGACGACATCAATGAAGACGGCCTGCCGGACGTGCTCGTAGGTACGCCTTCCGACGACGACGGCAGTGGCAGTAACACGGGATCGCTCTACATCATTTCCTTCGGCGAAGCGGCCGACAGGATGGCTTTCAGCACAAACGCGGCGGACGGCGAGGACGGCTTCCAGGCGGGCAGTCCGGTCGTCTATCTGAACAATCTTAAACAGGGCAGCGTTGTTTCGACCAACGCCACGTTTAATCCCTCCGGCGTTACGGCCTTCACGACGTTTGCCACGGTGCAGGCCGATTTCAGCGTGTCGAACGCGTCGGCTTCGCAGCTCAATTTTGCCTCGCTGCAATTCGGCGTGTTTACTTCGGCCTCACAGGCGGTGCTCTCATTCGACTGGCCTGGGCAGGTGCCGACGAGGGCGCAGTTAACATTGCGCGCGCAGAACGGCGAGCTTACTTCAACAAGCATGACGGTGGATCTGCGCTACCGCCGCCTGGGCCTGAGCTACAGCGACACGAATTACAAGGGCGTCGACGGCTTTAACAAAGGCGATGTGTCCATCGACGAGTTCAGTCAGCTGAGCGTGACGCTCGGCACCTTTAATCTGGAAGATTTCCTGGCCGAGGCCACCAGTTCGACGGTGACGTTGACCGCGCGAATTCTCGAGAATAACAGCGCCACCTTTGCTGTAGTCGACGGCGCGAACCTGCTGACGCCGCAGATGCTGACCTTGCAGCTGGCTGCGCAGCAATCATCGACGAGTTTCTCGCTGCAGTTTGCACGCGAATTTGTTAACGCTACGACCTTTACCCTGCAGGTGACGGCGGCGCACATCGATCCGACTTCGATTTCGGTGACGATCCGCAACGTCGATCCGATTGCGGTGGGCGATACGAGCAGCACCTGTGAAAATCACGCCGTCAGCATTCGTCTGCAGGACAACGACTCACATCCGCTCGGTTTTGACATTACCGTGGCAAGCGTCACGCAGGGCGGCAACGGATCGGTGGCGATTAACCAGGATGCAACAACGGCGACCTACACGCCGAACAAAGCGTTCTTCGGGCTCGATTCGTTTACCTACACAATTACCGACTCGCGCGGCGGTTTCTCAACGGCCACTGTGTTTGTCAATGTGTTTGAAAATCCCAATTCGGTTATCAGTGGTTCGACCAATGCCTGCGTCGATCCCGTGGTTCACGTGTATTCGGTTGCGCCCGCGGCGGGCGAGCAGTACCGCTGGAAGGCGACCGGCGCGACGATTCTCTCCGATGTTACCGGCAGCAGTTTAACGCTGCGCTGGAACGAGGTCGCAGCCGCGACGCCGCGTACGGTCTTCCTGCGCGTCACGAGTGCGGACAACTGTGTGATTAACACTAGCGTTAACATTTCAGTCTTCCCCAAACCCGACCTGGTCGTGAGCGGCGATACGGATGTCTGCTCCGACTCGACCATTACCTACACGGCGGTCGACAATCACGCCACGACGACGGACTGGTACTGGAGTGTCAGCGGCGCTGCGATCGTCGGTCCGGCGACCGCGGCATCGATCAGCGTGCGGTGGGAGACGGTGACGACGCCGACGCAGCGGGTGCTGCACCTGGTCGCGACGGGGGCAAATCTTTGTTCAACAACGACGACATTTACGGTTGACGTTTACCCGAATCCGCTGCTGAGTATCAGCGGCGATACGGATGTCTGTGCGGATTCGACCTTTGTGTACAGCGTTGCCGACGCGCACGGCACGGGCATCAATGAATTTGCGTGGACCGTGGCGGGCGGCGCAATTGTCGGTTCGTCCACGGGCGCCGACATCACCGTACAATGGACATCGGTTAACATCCTGACGCAGCGTAGTATTACCGTGCGCGGTACGGGAGCAAATGTATGTGCCAATACAACCACATTGAACGTTGACGTTTACCCTAATCCCGATCTTTCGATCAGCGGCGATTTCAGCGTCTGTTCCGATTCGACTTTTGTTTACACAGTTTCAGACGCCAATTCAACGGGCATCGGTCAATTCGACTGGTCGGTGACCGGAGGTGTAATTCAGGGGGCGGCGACGGGCGCGAGTATCTCCGTACAGTGGGATGTGTTCAGCACGCCGGTGCAGCGCACGATTGCGGTCGGAGCGACAGGCGCAAATCTTTGTTTTAACACAACGGAACAAAGTGTCGACGTCTACCCGAATCCGGTGCTGAGCATCAACGGCGATACGGACGTCTGCGCGGATTCGACCTTTGTGTACACGGTGTCGGACGCCAACTCAACGGGCATCGGTGAGTTTAACTGGACGGTTCCGGGCGGCGTGATTATAGGCGCGGCCACGGGCGCGAGCATCAGCGTGCGGTGGGAGACCATTGCCGGCCCGACGACTCAGACAATTACGGTGCGGGGCACGGGCGCAAATCTCTGTGCCAACACAACGACGCTTAACATCGATATTTATCCAAATCCTGTTCTCTCGATCAGCGGCGACTTTGATGTCTGTTCCGACTCGACTTTTGTTTATTCGGTTTCCGATGCTAATTCAACCGGCATTACAGAATATTACTGGACCGTCGACGGCGGCGTTTTCTCCGGTTCGTCAACGGGTGCGAATGTCAGCGTGCGTTGGGATACGTTCAGCACGCCTGTACAGCGCACGATCGCGGTCGGCGCAACCGGCGCAAATATGTGTTTTAACACGACCAGCCAGACAGTCGATGTCTTCCCGAATCCGCTGTTGACAGTTAACGGCGACTTTGACGTCTGTTCGGATTCGACCTTTGTTTATTCCGTTTCAGACGCCAATTCAACCGGCATCACGGATTTTGACTGGACGGTGGCAGGCGGTTCGATTATCGGTTCGTCAACGGGCGCGAGCATTACCGTGCTGTGGAACAGTTTCGACGTGCAGACGGGCGGCACACTCTCGGTCACCGGCACGGGCGCAAATCTCTGCGCCAATTCGACGGCTGTTAACATTGACATTTTCCCGAATCCGGCTCTCTCGATTTCCGGCGATGTGGACGTCTGTGCGGACTCGACTTTTGTTTACACGGTGTCGGACGCCAACAACACGGGTATTGCGGAATTCAGTTGGACGGTTCCGGGTGGCGCGGTGATAGGTTCGTCCACGGGCGCGAGCATCACTGTGCATTGGGATGTTGTTGATTCGCCGACGCAGCGCACGATTCAAGTTGACGGCGTCGGCGCAAATGACTGTGTTAACATCACAAGCCTGACTATCGACGTCTACGCCAATCCGGCGCTGACGATCAGCGGTGACGCGGCGGTCTGTGCGGATTCGACCTTTGTGTACAGCGTTGCCGATGCGCACACGAGCGGTGCAAATTCCTTTGACTGGACTGTTCCGGGCGGCACGATTGAGGGCCCGACTACCGGCGCGAGCATTACAGTGCAGTGGCAGACGGTGAATGTGCAGACGCCGCGGATCATCACGGTGCGGGCGACGGGCAACAATCAGTGTGCAAATACTACGACATTTAACATCAATGTCTATCCAAACCCGGTGTTGACGATCAATGGCGACGTCGACGTCTGCGCGGATTCGACCTTTGTGTATTCCGTGGCGGATGCCAATTCAACCAGCATCAATGAATTTTACTGGACTGTTCCGGGCGGCGCGATTATCGGTGCGGCTACGGGCGCGAGCATTACCGTACACTGGAATACGGTTAACAGCACGACGCCGCGCGTCATCACCGTTCGCGGTACCGGTGCGAACCTCTGCGCCAATACAACCACGCTTGGCATTGACGTTTATCCCAATCCGCAGTTAACAATTTTCGGCGATACGGATGTCTGTTCGGATTCGACCTTTGTCTACGCCGTTGTGGACGGCAACGACACCGGCATCGGCGAGTTTAACTGGAGCGTTCCAGGCGGTACGGTAATCGGTTCCGCGACGGGCGCAAGCGTTACGGTCAACTGGAACACTGTTAACAGTGTCACGCAGCGTACTATCAATGTGCGTGCGACGGGCGCAAACCTCTGCGCCAATACCACGACGTTCAGCGTTGATGTCTATCCGAACCCGGCGCTGACGATCAGCGGCGACACGGACGTCTGTTCCGATTCGACCTTTGTCTATTCGGTCAGCGACGCCAATGCAACCGGAATTGCCGCGTTTAACTGGACTGTATCAGGCGGCGATATTCTCGGTTCGTCGACGGGTTCGAGCATCAGCGTCGCGTGGCAGACCGTTAACTCGCTGACACAGCGGGTGATTTCCGTCGGTGCTACCGGCGCAAACCTCTGTTTCAACAGCACGGAGATGACCATCGACGTCTTCCCGAATCCGGACCTTTCGATTGCGGGCGACATCGATGTCTGCGCGGATTCGACTTTTGTTTACACGGTATCGGACGCCAATTCAACCGGCATTGCGGAGTTCAGCTGGAATGTACCGGGCGGCGAGATTATCGGTTCGGCTACCGGTGCAAATGTTACGGTGCGCTGGAATGCGGTAACGACATTAACGAATCGCCTGATCAGCGTGCGAGCCACCGGCGCGAATGACTGTGTCAACGTGACTTCACTGGCAGTGGATGTGTTTGCCAATCCGGCCTTGACGATTCTTGGGGCCTTTGACGTCTGCTCCGATTCGACCGAGGTCTACGAAATTGACAATGCACATTTAACGGGAACGACCGAATACAACTGGACTGTTGAAGGCGGCGTCATACTTAACTCGCCGGACGGCACGACGGCCTCCATCAAATGGGACCGATTTAACACGCAGGTCAACCGCACAATTGTTGTCACGGCGACAGGCGCGAACCTTTGCTCTCAGACGACGACACTTAATGTCGATATCTTCCCGAACCCGGCTCTCTCGATTTCCGGCGATATGGACGTCTGTTCCGATTCGACCTTTGTCTACACAGTTGCGGATGCGAACGACACGCAGATTCTCTGGTACACCTGGGATGTCGAGGGCGGCGAGATCGTCAGTTCGGCCACCGGCGCGAGCATCTCGATCAAGTGGGGCACGGAAAGCAGCCCGGTGCAGCGAACTGTTACCGTCTCCGGTTCGGGCATGAATCACTGCGCGGCCTCGACCGAATTGAGCATCGATGTTTATCCAAATCCGGCATTGAGCATTTCGGGCGATCTTGACGTCTGTGCCGATTCCACGCATGTGTACTCGGTGGCGGACGCGAACAACAGCGGTGTAACGGAGTACTTCTGGTCGGTCGGCGGCGGAACGATTCAGGGCTCGGTGACGGGCGCGAGTGTCACGGTTCAGTGGCAGACGGTTGACAATCTGACGGCGGCGCTTATCAGCGTGACGGCCACGGGCAACAACTTCTGCAGTAACTCTACTGAACTTAACATCGACCTCTATCCAAATCCGGCTCTTTTGTTAACCGGCGTGTCAGATGTCTGCGCGGATTCAACCGTAGTCTACACCGTCACGGACCAAAATGACACGGGCATCAGTGAGTACAACTGGTCGGTGTCTGGTGGTTTAATTGTGGGGCCGGCGACGGGTAGCTCAATCAGCGTACAGTGGAACAGCCTCAATGCTCAGGCAAATGAGCTGATCAGCGTCAATGCCGCCGGTGCAAACGACTGCGCCGCGAGCACGGAAATGAACATTACTGTTTATCCGAATCCCGACCTGTCGATCACGGGTGACGCTGCGGTTTGCGCCGATTCACTGGCTGTCTATACCGCGAGCGATGCCAATAATACGGGCATCATGGAATACAGCTGGTCGGTTACCGGCGGTACGATCGTCGGTTCGGCGACGGAGGCAAACGTGACGATCCGCTGGACGGCGGTCACGAACTTGACACAACGCGTTCTTAACGTCAGCGCCGCGGGACTGAACGCCTGTTTTAATGCGACCGATCTGACAATCGACGTCTACCCGAATCCGCTGCTGAGCATCAACGGCGAGTTTGAAGTCTGTTCGGATTCAACGCGTGTTTATTCCGTCTTCGACGCGCACAGTTCCGGCGCGAGCGTTTACGACTGGACGGTCGACGGCGGCGTGATAGTCGGCCCGGCCGACGGCGCGAGCATCACAGTCCAATGGAATACGGTTAACACTTTGACGCCGCGCAATATTGCGGTGACAACGATCGGCGACAATCTCTGCACGGGCAGCACGGAAGCAAGTGTCGATGTCTACCCCAATCCGGTGTTAAGTATCGCCGGCGACGCAGATGTCTGCGCGGATTCGACTGTTGTTTACACGGTGAGCGACGCCAACAGCACGGGAATTGCATTCTACAATTGGAGTGTGCCCGGCGGCACAATTGTCGGTTCAGCCACGGGTGCAAGCATAACCGTCACCTGGAACACGGTGAGCGCTCTGACGCAGCGCACGATCAGCGTGGATGCGACGGGCGCGAACGGCTGCCTGAACCTGACGACTTTGACGATTGACGTTTACCCGAATCCGCTGCTGAGCATTTCCGGCGAACTCGACGCCTGCTCCGACTCTACATATGTTTACAGCGTCGACGACGCAAATAACACAGGCATTGCCGACTACGCCTGGAAGGTTGACGGCGGAGATATTCAGGGACCGCCCGACGGCTTGAGCATTGAGGTTAAGTGGCAAACTGAAAGGGTGTTAAGCCACCGTCAGGTGAGCGTGCGCGCCACGGGCGCAAACTTCTGCGTCAACGAAACTTCAACAAACGTGCGGGTTTTCCCCAATCCCGATCTGGTCATCAGCGGCCTGACGCAAGTCTGCGCCGATTCGATGCAGGTCTATATTGTCACGGACAACAACACAACAGGCATAGTCAGTTACGACTGGAGCGTGCCGGGCGGCCAGATCCTGAGCGGCTTAAACACGACGACAATTACAGTGCAGTGGGGCGATGTTAACGCGCCGCAGGAACGCGTGCTTACGGTCAGCGCCGCGGGCGACAATCAATGCGCCAATACGAGCACGTTAAATGTTGAAGTGCTGCCCAACCCGCAGTTGACAATTGCGGGCGACGCGGATGTCTGCGCCGATTCGACGCTTGTCTACACGGTCAGCGACGCCAACAATACGCCGATTGACAGTTATAAGTGGACGGTGGCGGGTGCGGATGTTGTCGGTGTGACGGACGCGTCGACGATAGCGCTGCAGTGGCATACGGTGACGAGCCCGACGGTGCAGGTGTTAACAGTCGGTGCGATTGCCGATGGACTCTGTTTTAACCAGACGAGTTTTGCAGTTGCTGTTTATCCCAATCCGCTGCTTCAGATTGCGGGCGAGAGCGCTGTCTGCGCCGATTCGATCTTCAGCTACAGCGGAATTGATTTGCACGAGTCCGGTGCGCTCGATTACCACTGGACGGCTCAGGGCGGCACGATATTAACATCGCCCGATTTGTCGACGATTGACGTGCAATGGGTGACGGTAACGCAGCCGACGGTGCGAGTTTTAACACTGCGCGCCACGGGTGCAAATGCCTGCGCCGCCGAGACAAACATCACTATTGAAGTATTCCCGAATCCTGACCTGACTATCGAAGGACTTGCGGAAGTCTGCGGCGCATCCACGGCGACTTATACCGGCGTTAACGGCCACAATACCGGCAGCACACGGTATTCCTGGAAGGTCGAGGGCGGTGAGATTCTCGGCGCGAAGGATCAGGACAGTGTTGAAATTAAGTGGGATGATGTTGACCTGGCAACCGTCCGAACAATTTACCTTACGGCGACGGGCTCAAATTTCTGTGTGCAAAACGCCGAGCTTGAAGTCACTGTCTATGCCAATCCGAATATTGTCATCAGCGGCGAGTTCGACGTCTGCGCGGATTCGACTTTTGTCTACGCACTTAACAATCTGCACAACAGCGGCGCAACCACGTATCGCTGGATGGTGAACGGTGGACAAATTAATGGTGACGATGACCAGACGACAGTGAATGTTACCTGGGATGACGTTAATCAGCCCACGCAGCATCTTCTTTCTGTTCGTGCGGAAGGGGAGAACGGTTGTGCGGACGTCAGCACGGCAACGATCAATGTATACCCCAATCCGCTGCTGAGTGTCGCGGGGCCGAATGAACTCTGCGGCGATTCGACCGGCGGTTACACTGTTTCCGACGCCAACAACACGGGCATCACGGTGTTTAACTGGAGCGTAGAAGGCGGCACAATTGTCGGCGATGATTCCGGCTCGCAAATCACGGTGCTGTGGAATGCGGTTAACAATCCGACGCAGCGCACCATTGCAGTGTCGGGCGGCGGTGAAAACAGCTGTACAAACGAAACCACCTTCGATGTGACGGTCAATCCCAATCCGATTCTCAGTATCGCCGGCGAGTTTGAGGTCTGTGCCGATTCGACGCATACTTATACCGCCAGCGACGCAAACAGTACGGGAATCGCGAGTTACAACTGGGATGTGAACAGCGGTGAAATTGTCGGCACGGCCAATGCGGCGCAGGTTGACATCAAATGGGATGCGGTCACGACGGCGACGGTGACAAGTCTGACGGTGACCGGAGTTTCGCCTGAGGGCTGCTCCAACACCTTTACGAGCAGCGTGACAATTTATCCGAATCCATTGCTGCACATCAGCGGTGAGTTCGAGGTCTGCGGCGACTCGACAATTGTGTATCAGGTAGCCGACCAGTTTAACACGGGCGTCAGCGACTTCAACTGGACGGTTCCCGGCGGAACATTTGTAGAACTTGACGCCACGACTATCAGCGTGACCTGGGACAATGTCAATGCCGCCACGGGGCGCGCGATCACGGTCAGCGGAGTAGGCGCGAATGCCTGCGCCGCGACAACGATGGCGGACGTGACGGTTTATCCGAATCCGCAGTTGACGATTACCGGCGATGTGGATGTGTGCAGCGAATCGACGGCGACCTACTCGGTGACGGACGACAACGGCAATCCGATTAACAGCGCGGTCTGGAGTGTTTCCGGCGGTGCGATTCTGGGCAGCTCGACCGGAACCATGGTTGAAGTGCTGTGGAATACGGTCGGCACGCTTTCAGTCGGCGCGGTGAACATTGTTGCCGTCGGCGACAATCAATGTGCGGCGGGTGAATCGCTGGGTGTGGAGATTTATCCGAATCCGGATCTGAGCATTGCGGGTGAAAGCGCGGTCTGCGCGGACTCAACGCATGTTTATACAGTCAGCGACAACAACAACTCCAATGTTGTCCTGTTTAACTGGACCGTGTTCGGCGGAGAAATTGTCGGCGGCAACGGCGGCATGAACGTTACGGTGCGCTGGGATGAAGTTACGAGTGTGAATCAGCGCGAAATCCGCGTGCGCGGCACGGGCGACAACGGCTGTTCCGGTGCCAGCTCGGCGACGATAGAAGTTTATCCCAATCCGGACTTGTCGATTGCCGGTATCAACGAAATATGCGGCGATTCGAGCGCCGTTTACACGGTCAGCGACGCAAACAATACGGGCATCGCGCAGTTTGACTGGATGGTTTCGGGCGGCGTGATTGTCGGCGATGCCGGCGGTGAAACGATTGAAGTCGTCTGGAATGCAGTCGGTGCGTCGACCGTGAGGACAATCACGGCGACGGGCGTCGGCGCAAATGCCTGCGCCAACGAGACTTCGTTTGACGTTGTAGTCAACCCGAATCCGATCCTGAGCATCAACGGAGATCCGGACATCTGCGCCGAAGCGACGGACGACTACAGCGTGAGCGACGCCAACAATACCGGCATCACGACTTACAACTGGATGGTTAACAAGGGAACGATTGTCGGTGCGGCCAACGGCGCGACAATTACCATTACCTGGGACGCAGTTACAACTGCGACGGTGACGAGCCTGACGGTCAGCGGCGTTTCGCCCGAAGGCTGTCTGAATGTTGTGACGACCGACGTGACGATCTATCCGAATCCGCTGTTGCAGATTAGCGGCAGCCGCGACGTCTGCGCGGATTCGTCGGTGGTTTACCAGGTAGCGGACCTGTACAATACCGGCGTGCTCGACTTCAACTGGACGGTGCCTGGCGCATCGTTTGTTGAACTGGATGCAACCACAATCAGTGTTACATGGGACAATGTCAACGCACCGACTCAACGAACCATCAGCGTGGGCGGTGTGGGCGCCAACGACTGTGCTTCGACAACGACGGCCGATGTTGCGGTGCACCCGAATCCGCAATTGACGATCACGGGCGACGTGGATGTATGCAGCGAGTCGACGGCTACGTATACGGTCGCCGACGACAACGGCAATCCGATTAATACGGCGATATGGGAAGTGACAGGCGGCCGAATTGTCGGCGGTTCAACCGGAACCCTGGTTTCCATCGAGTGGAACACCGTGAACACTTTAACAATCGGCGAAGTTCGCATTGCCGCAGTGGGTGACAATGCCTGTGCCGGCAATGCCGCATTGAGCGTCGAAATTTACCCGAATCCCGATCTGAGTTTTGCAGGCGCCGCGGCGGTCTGTGCCGACTCAACACATGTGTACACGGTGACGGACAACAACAATGCAAATGTCGCGCAATACACCTGGGCTGTGTTCGGCGGTCAGATCATCGGCGCGGACGACGGCGCGAACATCAATGTTAAATGGGACAATGTAACGAGTGTTACGCAGCGCGATATTCGTGTGCGCGGCACGGGCGACAACGGCTGCACGGGTGCGAGCCGGGCGACGATAGAAGTTTATCCCAATCCCGATCTGGAAATCAGCGGATTGAATGCCATCTGCGGCGACTCGACCGCGGTGTACACCGTGAGCGACAACAACAATACCGGTATCACGACATTCAGCTGGGCCATTGAGGGCGGTGTGATTGTCGGGCCGGATGCGGACGCGATGGTCAGCATCCTGTGGGACGCGGTTAACATTCCGACGCTGCGGACGATTACGGTCGGCGGCGTGGGCGGCAACAACTGCGCCAATACGAGCACGTTTGACGTGACGGTTAATCCCAATCCAATTCTGAGTATTGCCGGCGACCTCGAAATCTGTGCGGATTCAACGCATGTTTACACGGTCGGCGACGCTAATAACACCGGCATAACGAGCTACAGTTGGGAAGTTAACAGCGGCACGATCGACGGCGCGGCGGACGGCGCATCGATTACCATCACCTGGGGCGCGGTCACGACGGCGACGGTGACAAGTCTGACGGTGACCGGTGTTTCGCCTGAGGGCTGCTCCAACACCTTTACGAGCAGCGTGACAATTTATCCGAATCCATTGCTGCACATCAGCGGTGAGTTCGAGGTCTGCGGCGACTCGACAATTGTGTATCAGGTAGCCGACCAGTTTAACACGGGCGTCAGCGACTTCAACTGGACGGTTCCCGGCGGAACATTTGTAGAACTTGACGCCACGACTATCAGCGTGACCTGGGATGCGGTTAACACGCCGACGCAGCGCACGATCGGCGTCAGTGGAGTCGGTGCGAATGCCTGCGCGGCGACTACCACGGCGGACGTGACGGTCTATCCGAATCCGCAGTTGACGATCAGCGGCGACGCCGACGTATGCAGTGAAACGACGGCGATCTACACGGTGACGGATGACAACGGCAATCCGATCAATACTGCGCAGTGGCAAGTCACGGGCGGCGAGTTTGTCGGCAGTTCGAGCGGCACCGCCGTTGAAGTGCGTTGGAATACGGTCGGCACATTAACGATCGGCGAGGTGCGCATCGCAGCCGTAGGCGATAATGACTGCGGCGGGGCGGCGAGTCTGAATGTTGAAATCTTCCCGAATCCGTTGCTGACAATTGCCGGCGAGTTTAATGTCTGTGCGGATTCAACGCATGTGTACAGCGTCAGCGACGCGAACAACACGAATATCAGCGCTTTTGACTGGACAGTTGAAGGCGGCGCTATCCTGGGCGCCAACGACGGCGCGAATATTACGGTGCAATGGAATACGGTTAACGGTCCGACACTTCGTACCATCGCGGTGAGTGGTGTGGGCGACAACGGCTGTGCCGGAGCCAGCACGGCTTCCATCGAAGTCTTTGCCAATCCGGCCCTGACGATTGCGGGTCCGAACGAACTGTGCGGCGACTCGACGGCTGTATACTCCTACAGCGATGCCAACCAAACGGGCGAAGCCCTCATCCTCTGGGAAGTTGAAGGCGGCAGCATTCGTGGTTCCGCCACGTTGGCCACCGTGACGATCACCTGGAACAGCGTCAGTGTTAACACCACCCGGCGCATTACGTTGACGGTCGGCGGCGACAACGGCTGCACTTCGACCGAACATTACGACGTACTGGTGCGACCGAATCCCTTGCTCAGTATTGCAGGCGAAACGGCGGTCTGCGCCGATTCCAGTCATGTTTACACGGTGAGCGATGCCAACAATTCCGGACCGCTGGAGATTCAGTGGTTTGTGCAGGGTGGAACGATCAGTGGGCCGGACAACGGGCTGAGTGTTAACATCAACTGGGACGGGGTAACATCGGCAACACTCGGCACAGTGCTCGTGGAGGGACTGAGTGCGAACGGCTGTCTCGGCAGTGTGTCGACCGCCGTGACAATTTACCCGAACCCGCAGCTGCTGATCAGCGGCAACAATGCGGTCTGCGGCGACTCAACTTCGGTGTTGATCGTTGAGGACTTAAACAACTCCGGTGTGGTTGAATACGAGTGGACTGTGCCGGGGGGAACAATTCTCGGTCCCGACAACACAACCACGCTCAGCATACGCTGGGACGCCGTTGCAACACCAACTGAACGCATTGTTGAAGTCAGTGCGGTCGGCAACAACAACTGCGGCGCGAGCGAGACCTATACTTTAACAGTCTATCCGAACCCCGACATCGAGCTGAGCGGTGCGGAGGACGTTTGCAGCGATTCAACGACGACGTATACAGCTGTCGACCGCAACGGCAATCCACTCAACGACTTCCGCTGGGAAGTCGACGGCGGTGAGTTTGTCGGCGTCACAACAGGCAATGTAGTCGAAGTGTCGTGGAATCGCGTTAACACGCTTTCGACCGGTGAAATTCGCCTGAGTGTCAGCGGCGACAATTCCTGCGCGGCTGAACTTCAGCGAGTGATAAACATTTACCCCAATCCGAATCTGCGCGTCACCGGCGCCAATGTGGTCTGTGCCGATTCGCTGCACAGCTACAGCGTCAGCGATCTGAACAACACGGGTATTGCCGAGTACAACTGGCAGGTGGGCGGCGGCGACATCGAAGGCGCGGACAACGGCGCATCGGTTAACATTCGCTGGAACCCCGAAACAAGCGCACAACAACGTACGATTGCCGTGGATGCGGCGGGCGGCAACGACTGCGCCGCGTCGACGAGCATGAACGTACGCGTTCTGCCGAATCCGGACCTGAGTATCAGTGGACTGGAGGAAGTGTGCGGCGATTCGACCTATGTTTATTCGCTCAGCGATGCCAATAGCATTAACGACCTGGCGATTAACTGGAGCGTCGACGGCGGTGTGATTCTCGGTTCGGATTCGAGCATGACGGTCGAAGTTCGCTGGGACGGCGTGACGGCGCGGACGGTGCGGCGCATCGATGTGGAAGCCGTTAACGCCGGTCTGTGTGGAAATGCGACGTTCCTGGAAGTCGTGGTACAGCCCAATCCGGACCTGTCGATCAGCGGCGTCACGCAGGCATGTCCCGACTCGCTCTTTGTTTACACGGTGAGCGACGCCAACAACAGCGGCGTGGATCTGTTTAACTGGTCGCTCAGCGGCGGCGTCATTGTCGACGGGCAGGGCGATGCAAGTGTTACGGTGCGCTGGCTGCAGGGCGATGTCGTCACGACGCAGACGATCACCGTCTCCGGTGTTTCCGACGACGGCTGCGGCAACGAGACTTCGCTTTCTGTTGAAGTATTCCTCAATCCTTTGCTCGGTTTAAGCGGCCCGACGGATGTCTGCGCGGATTCAACGTCGGTCTATACTGTTAACGACGCGCGCAATGCAGGCATTTCCAGCTACGACTGGACGGTCGACGGCGGCGTGGTTCTCGGCGCGGCCAACGGTACGACCATTACGGTGCGCTGGGATACGGTTGCGGAACCGGCCACGGCCGTATTGCGCGTCAGCGGCGAAGGTCCGAATGCCTGTGCGAACGTTACCACGTTGACGGTTAACATCTTTGCCAATCCGAACCTGCAGCTCAGCGGTCAGTTTAATGTCTGTGCGGATTCGACGCATCAGTACGAAGTTGCAGACCTGCACGAGGGCGGCAATCTCGACATTCGCTGGACGGTAACGGGCGGCACGATCGTCGGTCCGGACAACGGCGCGGCAGTTAACATTCGGTGGGACAATGTTCAGACGCCGGGTCCGGCTCAGATTCTTGTAACGGCTTCCGGCGACAACAGCTGCGAATCGACTTTGTCGACCACCTTGCAGATTTACCCGAATCCGAATCTCGTCATCGCCGGTTCCACCGGTCCCTGTGCTTCGGCGCTGGAGACGTACTCCGCGGCCGACCTCAATGCAACCGGAATTGCGGAGTGGAACTGGACGATAGAAGGCGGTTCGATCACCGGTCCTGACAATGGTGCGAGCATTGATGTTTCGTGGGACGAAGTCAACACGCCGACGCAACGCACGATCACGTTGCAGGCCGCCGGAACGAACGAATGTGCGGCCACGACAACCTTTAGCCTGACTGTCTATCCAAATCCGCTTTTGTTTGTCAGCGGGCCTGAATTGGTCTGTTCCGATTCAACCGAAGTGTATTCGGTTAACGACGACAACAGCACCGGCATTACAAGCTGGAACTGGACGGTGGACGGCGGCACAATTGTCGGCGACGACTCGGGATCTCAAATTGAAGTCGTCTGGCAGACGGTCGCACAGTCGACGCAGCGTCAGATTACGGTCAGCGGCACGCCGGCTTCCGGTTGCAGCGGCAGTTCAACATTGACTATTACCGTTGAGCCGAATCCGCTGTTAACCATTTTGGGCGACAACACAATGTGTGTCGACTCGACGGCGTTCTACTCCGTCAGCGATGCGAATAATCTTGGAATCTCGACATTTAACTGGACGATAGAAGGCGGCGTCATCAACGGCGCGGACGACGGCGCCCAGATAGAAGTCGTCTGGCAAGCGGTCGACGCCGTCACTGAACGCACAATCAGCGTGGACGCCGCCGGCGCTACCGGCTGTGCGGCTTCGACGACCTTCAGCGTAACCGTCTACCCGAACCCGCTGCCGTTGATTGACGGCCGCGCCGGCGTCTGCGGCGACTCCGTCCACGCCTACACGGTGACCAATAACTCGGCGGCGATTGTTAACGACTACATCTGGGAAGTCGACGGCGGGGTGCTGATCCCCACGGGCGACGCCACGGTGGCGCAAGTTCGCTGGGATGTCGTCAACACGCAGACACAGCGCGAAGTGCGCGTGCGTTTAATCGGCGAGAACAACTGCGAAGCCACAACGACCTTCAGTGTGACGGTCTACCCGAATCCGCTGCTCAGCATCGCCGGACCGACCCAGGTTTGCGCCACGTCCGAAACCGTGTACCTGGTCAGCGACGACAACGGCAATTCGCTCGAATCGATCAGTTGGAGTGTTGAAGGCGGCGTAATTGTCGGCGCCGTAAACGCGCCGCAGGTGCGCGTGCGCTGGGACGACGTCGCAGCCTCGTCGCAGGCCACCCTCAGCATCGCCGTGTTTGGACAAAACGAGTGTTTAAGCGAGACATCCATTGTCATCGAAATCGTGCCGAATCCGCTGCTCAGCATCAGCGGCACGACTGCGGTCTGCGGCGGCGATCAGTTTGTATTTACCGCCTCCGACGCGCACAACACAGGCATAACCACGTTTGACTGGTCGGTCGACGGCGGCGCAATTGTCGGTGCGGACGACGGCGCGTCCGTCACGGTGCAGTGGGACGACCTGACGACGCAGCAGGATGGCCGCATTTCTGTCAGCGCCGCCGGCTTTAACAGTTGCAGCTCGGCGACGAGTTCGGCATTGACAATCTATCCGCGTCCCAATCTGGTGCTCAGCGGCGAACAAAGCGTCTGCGATACGACGATAACGAGATTGTTTGTGACCGATCAGCACAACAGCGGCGCGACCGAGTTTAACTGGACGGTGGAAGGCGGTATCATTCTGGGGCCGGCCGACGGCACGCAGATCGACGTTCTGTGGGATGCCGTTGCGGCCGTGCAGGCGCGCAGCGTTTCCGTCGCCGCGCAGGGACTTAACAATTGTCCTGGTCAGGCTGACTTTGTTGTGTCGGTTTTCCCGCATCCGGTGCTGACCTTAAACGGTCCGACGGATGTCTGCGGCGACTCGACGGGGCTGTATCAACTCTTCGATCAGAACCAGACGATTGTCACGATCGACTGGCAGGTCGACGGCGGAACAATCACATCGCCGCCGAATCAGGACGAAGCCGAAATCGCGTGGGATCCCGTTGTGGTGCCTACGCAGCACACAATTACAGCCAATGTGGTCGGAATTAACGACTGCGCCAGCACGACCAGCCTGACGGTGACGATCTACCCGAATCCTGGCCCGACTATCAACGGGCTGAGCGAAGTCTGCGCCTCCGATCTGGAACTCGATTATTCGACGCCGCTGGTGGACGGCGCCACTTATGCCTGGGAAATCGAAGGCGGTGTTATCAGCGGCCCGGCCGACGCAGCTGATGTTAAGGTCGTCTGGTCCACGGCCGGCGCAGGACTGCTGCGCGTCGTGGTCGAAGGTGAAAATGCCTGCGCCGGAATCGCCGAGCTGAACGTTAACGTCCTGCCCTTGCCGCAGGCCGACGCTGGCGCAGATGCGGCCATCTGTTTTGGTGAAAACGTCACGCTCGGCGGATCGCCGACGGGGCAGGGCGGCACGGGTAATCTGAGTTACCTCTGGGAACCGGCCGCCGATATCGACGATGCGACATCGGCAAATCCGATTGCCACGCCTGTTGCCACGACCGTGTATCGCGTGGTAGTGACGGACGATTCGGGTTGCTCCTCGGAAAGCACTGTCACGATAACGGTCAATGAGAATCCCGTCGCCGACGCGGGTGACGATCGCAGCATCTGCTTCGGTGTGCCGACGGAACTTGGCGGCGAGTTTGTCGCCTCCGGCGGCCAGGGACCGTACACCTACATCTGGGAGTTGACCGACGGCACGCTTGTTTCGAATGCCGAGCGCCCGAATGTTAATCCGACTGAAACGACGACCTATCGTTTGCGCATCAATGACAACAATGAGTGTTTTGCGGCGGACGAGCTTGTTGTGACGGTATACCCGCGCAACATTCCCGTCATAACTGTTGCCGGTCCGAGTCCCGCCTGCGACGGCGACACCTTAAGGCTTGACGCCGGAGCAGGTTTTGCGTCTTACCAGTGGTCCAACGGAGAAACGAGCCGGGTTATCAGCGTCGGTGCGAGCGGCGTGTTTAATGTCATGACGACCGACGCCAACGGATGTACGGAAACGTCCGAAGATGTTGAAGTAACGGTTAACCCGCGTCCGGATCCGATGATCGTGCTCACCGGCCGCTCCGACATTTGTGAAGGAGAAACGATTCTGCTCGACGCCGGCGACGTGTACGCTTCGTATTTGTGGTCCAACGGAGAGACGACGCGTACGATCGAAGTGTCCGAACCGGGCGACTACTTTGTTACGGTGACAAGTGATACGGGCTGCGACGGCACGTCGAACTCGATTTCGGTGCAGCGCCGCCAGACCTTGTTAAATGTTGCCGCAAGTATCGACTACGGCATCCGCGAACTGGGCATTGACCACAGCTTTGAGCTGGAGCTGCGCAACGACGGTACAGAGACTATCGTGTTTAACAGCGCCGCACTTAATCTGGGTACGGACTTCCGCATCGACCCGCCCGCACCCGATCCGCTGCAGATTGGTCCCAACCAGACTGTCAGTCTGACGCTTGTGTTTAACAGCGGCCAAGAGGGCGACTTCAGCGACACGCTGCGGCTGGACGTCAGCGATCCCTGCCCGCAGATTGTTGACATTCCACTGACGGGGCGCGCCGTTTTCCCGCTTACGTTATGGCTGCCGGAAATCGAGCTGGAGGATAATTTCATCGATATCGAAGTCCCTGTGACAATGCGTCTTGAGCCGATCGTCGAGTCGGGCGAAAATATCTCTGTTGAGTTTGAATTCCGTACGGATTTCCGCGCTTTCGATCCTACAAGTGTGACTGTAGGCGAGATTGTGAACGACCGCTTTGACGGCGATGACCGCGTGATAACAGTTCGCATTGCCTCTGTTAATATTCCGCTCGGCGAAGACTTTGTGTTGACAACGGTCATTGGAGACTTCCTCTTCGGCGGTCCGGACAGCACGGCGACGCGTTTAACAAATCTCACGATAGACATTCCGGTCGAAGTGCAGCAGGTAAATCTCATTGACGGTTACATCAAAGTCAAGGACAACACAGGTTTTGTCGATGTTGATCAGTTGGCTATCGAGGCACGTCCGATCCCGGCCAATGACCTGCTGGACGTGATTGCCACCGCCGCCGACGTCGGCAACTACACGATTCAGCTGATGGACATGAGCGGCCGTGTTGTTTACCTGGTTGAGTTCGAGCACGCGCTTGGGGCGACGTCCAGCGACTACGAGTTCCAGATTCCGTTAACGGAGTTCTCGTCCGGCAACTACTACCTGGTGCTGCGCGGTCCCAAGGAAATTGAGGCAAGACTAATCCTGATTGTGCATTGATGTGTACTTTGGTGATTGAGTTGGTGGACCTCACAGCGCTGGAGGACTTAACACTTCCGCCGCACTGACCGCTTTTTGACAAAGCCATTTTTGTTTGTCCCGCGGTTAGAAACTGCAAGACATTGAGCGGTCTTCCGGCAGCTGCGTTTCAAGTGCGGATACCAGCAAAAAGAAAAAGAGCAAGCCGGAGAGAAACGAGGGCGAAGCGGTCTGCGGCGGGAGCTGTATTAATGAGCAACAGACGCAGGGTCTATGTGAGTGTTGATCCAGGCATTCTGCCGCGCAGTGGGATAGTAGTCGGTAAAATGTTATCTTCCAATGACAGAAAAACGGTGTCGGAATCTTCGTGCCCGTCCGTCAATGTCAGAATATATGCTGGTGAACGATCAATATGACAATGACAAAAATATTATTTGTGTGCGTGTTTACCTTGATGTTTTGCGCTGCGACTACGGCTCAGGACCTGCGAACGTACAAGTTTCAGGCCACCGTGTCCACACCTCCTTCCGGAATGAAGAGGCTGAACAAGGACCTGGGAACTGGATATAAATTCAGCGGAATTCTTGTTTACGATCAATCCGCTGCAATGCACAGCGCCGACGGAAACGCGCGAACGTTTAACCTCAATGACGGGCTCAGTTATATTAGTCTGGATATAGGGGGCGTTACCGTCTCGACTACCGCGTTTAATGCTCCATCGTTTAACCCGTTGGGATGTATTTTTAAGAAAGTTAACTATAGTTTCAAGGAATTCGGTAGAACATATCAGCATGAAAAGGGTGAATTTGTCGGTCATATTGACCAGGTCAATGGACTGGGAGAGTTAAACCCGCATGGGTCGGCAATTACACTGTCCCTGGACAGTCGGAGTCGTGGTGTCGGTGAGAAATTGCCGGATGATGTTAAACAAATGCCCGATTCGGCTACTATCGCGAATTGGGATGGTGTCGGACTGTTGTTGACCTTGTCGGATTTCAAAGGCTGGTCGGGGCGATTGCTGGCAAAAATTGATGCACTCTTACCGGCAACAGAGAGCTCGAGGCTGGTGAATGGGCAGCTTAACGTGGACTACAACGCAAATTGTACCGTTGATGAGGAAGATGTCGGCCTGGCGTACAAAGTGTTGAAGTTCGAGCCGGGAGGACACTACGCGGTCAGCAATCCGAATGGCGAATGCAAAGTGTATCTGGAAGAAGGTGAATACGATATCGAAGTTCATAATGCGTCGGCCTGGAATCTGGCATGTCCGCAGGAGTCGCCCAAAGTTAAGGTCGACAACTCCGGCGGCGAGTTTACTATCGGGATGCAACCGTTGGAAGAGTATCACGCGACGTACGTCAGTCTTGGAGCTAAAGATTTTCGTCCCGGTTTTACTGCGGACTACGCCATCCAGATTGTTAATTTCGGGACCTTACCTTATTCCGGGGATCTGACCTTTCGTCACGACGCTTTACTTGGCGGCTTCAGCAGCCTGCCTGCTGCAGACAGTTATGAAAGCGGCACGGCCATCTGGCAGATTGAAAATTTGAGGTTTAACGAAGTGCGCATCATAAACATCAGCCTTGCAATTCCGGCCGATGAGTCACTTCTGGGGTTGGAGCTTTGTGCTGAAGCCGAATGCCTGCCGGATGAATTGCAGGACGAAGACCGGCTGCAACTTAGCCGTGACGAGTTTTGTCAGGAAGTAGGTGGTGCATTTGATCCAAACGACATGCAAGTTTTTGTCGGGGCGCGTAATGCCGACGGCGAAATTCTTCCGGAAGACAAGTGGTTGACGTACATGATCCGTTTTCAGAACGAAGGCAGCGCCGACGCCCTGACGGTTCGCATAGAGAACGAGTTAAGTGAGTTCCACAACGTCGACAAACTTAGTATCGGGGCGGCCAGTCACGAATTTGAAGTTAATTTTACCGCCGACGGCAAACTCGAATGGGTGTTCGAGGACATCAACCTGCCGCCAAAATCACTTGATGAGGAAGGTAGCTCTGGTTTTGTCAAGTTTGATATTAAACTCAAGGACGGTTTGGTACTGGGTACTGAAATTACCAACAAAGCATCCATCTACTTTGATTTTAACATACCGATAGTTACAAATAGAGTCGTGAGTCGTATTGTCAACAGCGTAACGGACGTCAGAGAGCATACGTCCGGCAAGATTGGCGTTTACAATCTAGGCGACGGCTTGTATCGTCTGAGTTTCGGGAAAGTGCTAAATGGCACACTCAGTGTTTGTTCGCTCGTGGGGAACACTGTGATCAAGCAAACAATTGATCCGTCCGATTCAATCCTGATCGACCTGAGCGATCAGGCGCCGGGAGCGTACTTTGTGCAGCTCATGGCTGCCGATGGCCCGGTGAGGGCATCTTTGATACGCTAGACTGTTTTGGGAAAACTGACTGCAAACAAGTGGCGATGAGGGCGAAGCGGTCAGGCATGAGACCGTTCAACCACGTTTTATGGCCCGTTCAGCGGTGCAATCGGCCCGTTGACGTTTTTCCGGTGGCGCAGGTTTGCGAAAGATTGCATGTTGCCTGTGTCGAATCCTCCGGAGGAATTGGCCGCGCCGCAACAAGGGAGTTCCGCGAAAAGGAATGCGCCCTGAAATGTTGACCACGTGAATCGCCGAAAATGGCGAGCGGGTGCGAGTGTTCGGGAGCATGGAAAACTGGAAAATTTTGGCCAGGTGGCGGCGGGGGAGGGGGCCCCATGTTTAATGGGGCAAACTGCGCCCAAAAATCCCGAATTCCACCTTTAACGCACCGTTTAAGCCCCCAAACGTCATTGCGACCCTTTTTCTCTACACGAAGCAGCCGCTCAACGGCAGGGTCGCCTGCGGCGCAGGCGTCACAATCAACCACGTTTTGACCCAACTGGCTCCTATTTGCAGGAAGCGCCGTTTCTGCGCATTTTTGTAGCGTTTGCCGCTTGGCAGTGGATTTTGACACTATGGAGAAATGACGATGCGGATTGCTCACAAAGCCGTTTTGGCGCGGCTGGCGTCGCTTGTGATTCTGTTAATTGTCATGCCATTTGTTGCGTCGGATGCGCCGGCGCAGCAGGCGCCACGTCCGGGACAGGAAGCGCCGCTCCTCTGGTTCGGCGGTTATGGCGGTTTCCATCTGAATTCACATTCGGTGGAGTTTACAAACACGGCAATCGGTGAAAACTGCTGCCCCGACTTTCCGGATCAGGAAGGCAACGGCATTGCATTTGGTCTGTTGGTTGAAATGCCGCTGAGCGATGTTCTGCGACTGCAGCTGCGCGCAGGCCTGCAGGGACTCGGCAGCGATTTCACCGCCACCACCGAAGATGCCCGGCGTACCACAGTCATTTCTTCCAACGGCGACACATCCATTTTGCCGATTATAGTTGAACAGCGCTTGAACGCCGACATTGCTACGATTGCAATCGAACCGACCGCATCTTATTACGTCATGCCGCGATTGGCCGTTCTGGGTGGGCTGCGCGCTTCGCTGGTTTCCACGTTTGACGTCGCCTACGAAGAGGGCATAGCCGAGCCGGCAAACGTGCGTTTTCTCGACGGGTCCGACACACGTGCAAACTTTTCCGGTGAGCTGGCCACGAAGGAATCTTTTGCGTTAAGCGGCGTGATTGGACTGTCATACGACCTGCCGATTGCCGAACAGAGCAGTATCAGCCCCGAGATTCGTTATGCCGTCGGCCTGACCGATCTGGCCTCGGACGGCTGGAAAACCAATACTTTTCAGGCCGGACTGGCGTTGAAAATTGCACTGCCAAGCGTGGGCACGACCGTCCTGCGCGACTCGATCTATATTCGCGACACAAGCGACAATGTTATCGCCGGAATTATTACACCGACAACGCGCCTGGTAGATACGCAGGTTAAACAGGACACGCTTGAGCGCAACTTCCGCGTGTTGATCGCCAGCACGATAACCGAGACCTATGTCCGCGACGTGCCTTCGCGGGAGTTTAACATTTCGATCGGGGACATGCGCCTGCTCGATGCAAACCGCAATCCGCTGGATGCGGGCAAAGTTGCCATAAATCAGGTTGATTTTGTCGACAACCTGCCGCTTCTGCGCTACGTGTTCTTTGACGAAGGTTCCGGCGATCTGGCGTCCACGCAATTGCGCTTGCTCGGTGCGGACGAGACGGCCGGTTTTGATCAGAACGGTTTGGACTCCCGTGATCCGCTGGCGGTGTACCCGCAGGTTCTGAATATTGTCGGCGCGCGCATGCGCAGCAATACATCCAGTCGCCTCACCTTGACCGGCTGCAACAGCGACGAAGGCGCGGAGCAGAACAACCGCGATCTGTCGCGCCGTCGCGCCGAAGCCGTGCGCGATTACCTGGTTAACACCTGGGGTATTGCCGCCGATCGCATCGACGTTCAGGCCCGCAATCTGCCTGCGCTGCCGTCCAATACCAGCACGGAGGACGGTCGCGAGGAGAACCGTCGCGTTGAAATGTCGTCCAACGACCTGGAGTTGCTGCGTTCGGTTTCCAGTAAAACATTCATTTACGAATCCGACATTCATACGCTTGTGGGTTCACTCAATGTTAATGCCGATGCCGGCATCGACAACTGGGTGATGGAACTCAAACTCAAAGGTGAACTCGTCGCCAATGTGATGGGAACAAAGGAATCGTTCGGGCGCATCGAATGGCAAATCGATCCGGCAAAGTTAATGGAAAGCAACGGTGAAATTGATGTTGAACTGCGCGCGCGCGACCGCCTCGGGCAGGAACTGGTCGAAAATGGCACATATGCCATCGACATTAACACTGTTCAACAAAAGCGCAGTAAAAAGGAAGCGGACAAAGCTATTGAGCGTTATCTGATCGCCATGTTCGACTACGATCAGGCCGAAATTACCGCGATCAGTCGCCAGGAAGTTGTTGAACTAGGCAACAATCTGCGCGGCCGCGATTTCAGCGTGGCTGAAATCCTGGGGTATACCGACCGCACCGGTGCGACCGACTACAACGAGCAACTTGCCATGCGCCGCGCCGAGCAAGTCCTGAATTTGTTGAAGCTGCCGGAAGATAAAACGCGTCTGTTGCCGATCGGCAGCCGAGTGTTGTTGTTTGACAACAATCACCCCGTCGGGCGATTTTATTCTCGTACGGTGGAAGTGCGCGTCGAGCTCGACATCTGAGCCACGTGCCGCAGTCAAGTGATGTTAAGACCACTGTTAAACGTTCCAGGGACAGCGTCATGAAGGTTAGTTTATTGTCGATTCTTGTCAGCGACCAGCAGCGGGCACTCGAATTTTACCGCGATAAACTCGGCTTTGTTGTCACGGCCGACATTCCAATGGGCGCGGCGCGCTGGCTCACCCTGGCTTCGCCCGAGCAGCCCGAGGGCGCCAATCTCAGCCTGGAGCCGGTCACTGAAGACTTTGTGCGCGACTACCAATCCAGTCTGTTTGAGCGCAACATCCCGCTGACCTCTTTCCAGGTGCAGAATCTCGAAGAAGACCTTGCACGCCTGACGGAAAAAGGTGTGGAATTTGCCGGGCCGCCGGCGCAGTACGGCGACACCTCGTTTGCTCGTTTCAAGGACACGGTGGGGAACTGGATTCAGCTGCATGAGATCAAAGCCGATTCCTGAGCGCTTCGCCGTTCGATGACTTCCGGCTTGCTTTTTACTCTTGTTTGTCAGCGGGCTGGAAGTTTAACTCCCGCCGACAAACAAAAACGGCCTTGAGAGCCAGGACCGCAGTAATAAAGGGCCTGAAGCGATCAGTACTGCAGCCCCAGGCTACCGGTAAAGGTCAAATCGACAGTACACGCTCAGTCATGCAGTCTGTGCGTGTACTGGCGTTTAACAGGTCAAACGTCAAAAAATCGGATCAACCACCACAACTTCCGTCGTGCCGAGCAGCTTGAGCGTCGAGTTGACTTCGACGTCGACCAGGCTGATGGCCGGCGGCTCGCTGTCGCCCGCCGCAGAAGGAACAACCTTGTAACGCAGTGTATTGATGGTCTGCACATTGCCGGACGTGTCCAGTGTGTTAATGTGAAAGTCCAGCGGCAGGTCGTGCGGCTGTGCGTGAAGCGCCAGCTCGTGCAAGGTCGTCGCGTTGGCCGTAACCGTGTGATCGTTCGTTTTGTACAAACACGCCGATTCAAAGTCGTTAATATAGCCGTTGTTGCCGTTGGGCACGGGCGAGTTGCTGCCGCCCATTTTGCGCGCGTAGACCTGAAAGTTAACAATCCATTCACCCGAATTTCCGGCCTCTATGTGACCGGTGAAACACCAGATCTGAAGTTCAAACGGATAATACCCGGCCGCTACATGCATGACCGGAACGCCGAATCTGGCTCTGTGACTGACAGGCATGATTTCTCCCTGGTTTTGATCTCACTGAAAGGAAATGCAACCGCAAAATAGACCGGTCAGGCGGCATATCTCAACACACAGATAGCTGGAAATTCGATTTTCAAGGGGCTTTACAGGGACGGTGGCGGCTGTAACACAGCTCGTCAAGGTAGCTGCAAAGGCACGTTGCGCATGCAGGGCAGGCATAATTCGATTCCTTTTTCGAATTCATTCCCGTTGGACTAAATTTGTGTTGTTCGCACGTTTAAGACTGCGCCTGAACTCCGCTTAATTGCAGGGCGCCAACCCGGAATTGGAGATACACGGATGGAAACCGGAGACCGGCTGCTTGAGTTGATCCAGGCCATGACGCGCCAGGAAAAACGCTACTTCAAACTGTACTCGTCTTTTTACGCCAAAAAAAGCGCTAAAAAATGCGTGTCGCTCTTCGACGTGTTAAACAAATCGACGCTGAGCAGCGACAAACTGCAGAAGTCGCTGGTAAAACAGTTCAGCAGCGCGGAGATTCCGCGGCTGAAAAACGAGCTAATCGGACTTATTCTCGACAGCCTGGCGTCGTTCCGCGCACAACATCTGGCGGACCGCGAAATGCGTACAACACTGGAACACGCTGAAGTGCTGCTGGAAAAAGGCCTCTATCGCCACGCCGCCAAACTCATCGACAAAGCGAAAAAAGCCGCCGTGGAAGTGGAGAGCCATCTGCTGGAAATGCAGGCGCTGTACTGGGAGCGTTCGCTGGTGTTAAGTCGCTACGACAGGAATCTGGAAGAACAATTGGAGGACGTGTACGGGCAAATGGAGGCCGCCGTACTTAAACAACAATCCTGGCAGGAATACGCGCGTTTGCAGGACTTCGTCGTGTTTCTGTGGGGTAAACACAAACAACAGGCCGGCGGTGAAGCGGCCGCCAAAATGGATGCCTTTTTTCAACACCCGTTGATTAACAAAGAAGACAAAGCCCGGACGGTTCGCACGCAGATTGCGCGGCTGCACGTGCTCGGCATCCAGGCGCAGAGCCGTAACCGGCCCGAACTTGCAGTTGAATTCTCGGCGCAGTTAATCGCGCTGTACGACGCACATCCGGAGCTGCTGGCCCGCAATATCAATCAATACACGCGTTATCTGCTGCAGCACCTGGCGATTCTGGCGGAGTTAAAAGACGAGGCGCAATTTACGTCGGTGGCGGCCCGCATCAAGAGCATGCACCAGTTGCCGGACAAGCTCAAGGTTGTGAGCGCTCTGGGCGCGCTGGGCCTGGAACTGAGTCTGTTTATGAATCTGCGCAAGGTGGATGCGGCCACGCATACCGCTGCGACGATTTTCAGCTATCTTAAACTCCAGCGCGCCGCCATTCATCCGCAGAGTTATCTGACGCTTTGCCACAACTGCATGACTTATTACTTTCTGATTGGCGAGTACCACAAAGCGCTGGAGCCGCTCAACCTTATTCTGGCCGAGCGGCGCGCGGACCTGCGGCGCGACATACAGGACTGCGCGCGCGCGTTTAACCTGATCGTGCACTTCGAGCTGGGCAACACTGAAATACTTGACAATCTGATCCGCTCGACCAGGCGTTACCTTAAACAGAATACGGGCGACAACACGCTGGAACTGCTGGTGCTCGACGCCATGCGGAATCTCATCAACAGCATCGACCGCCGCGCCACGGCGTCTATCCTGGAACGACTCAGAGACGAACTGACACTCCTGCGAGAGGATACACACATCCAGATTATCGGCATTGATGAATTGCGCTACTGGGTGGACAGTAAACTCAAGGGGCGTGCAATTGCCGATCTCTACCTGAACGATCGCGAAGCGCGCGTTTAATCGCAATGTTTAATAATGTTTAAACTTACCGAGCCACGCGGAGCAAATTCCGCGTCGGAATCTTGTGGCTGTATCTCTTTAAGTGGTTGATAATAAATCAGTTACGCTGCCCTTGTGCGCTTCGAAACACCAAAAATGCCCTCTTGTTTGTTTTCGTGTCGGAAGCGCGGAGTCTAAACTTGCCGTTGAACAACCGGGATGGTTCACATGTGGATTCCCGGTGCGGGCGTGGAACCTGACGTATTTATACTTTGCACTACTGAAGGAATGAATCAATGGCAAACAACTCACTGACTCCGGAGCAGCAGATCTTTGCGCTGTCGATGATCAGCAATCACTTTCCGATGGCGGACTACCCCGATCCTACGGCTTCGTCGCAGGTGCCGACGGATGAATCCGCCGCATTTAAAACAATGACAAACAACATCGAAACCTACGTCAACAATAGCACGAGTGACGGCGCCTGCTGGAAAATCGTCTATGGACCGGTCGCGTCGGCGGATCCCAAAAATCCCGAGTCGGCGCGCAATGTGCTGTATGTGGCGCTCAATACGACCACCAATGCGGATTACGTGGTGGCGACGTCGGGCACAACCGGGGGCTCGCCCTTTGATCTGTTTGACGAGGACGTCGACCACTCGCCGGGAACATTCATAGTTGGTTCGGATTCGTTTGAGGTGTCGAACGGAACGATTAACGGACTTAACGTTCTGCTTGGCTTGGCAGACACCAACGGCATCTATCTGATCGGCGATCCGGATCAGGACAACGGATTCTTGCCCGGCATAGCGGGCGAAAGGATTAACATCACGTTCACAGGCCACAGCCTTGGCGGTGCGCTTTGCCCGGCGCTGGCGCTGACAGCCTCATTTCTACGCGGCCAGAAAGGCACGTTCAGCGTACCGGGAGCCAACAATGAACCCGAAACGCAGACGGAAGGCAACTGGGATCCGAAGAACAACGCTACGATCGCGTTTTTCGAGACGGCCGGGCCGGCCGTAGGCGGCAGCAGCTACATCGACCAGTTTGCGGGAGACGCGCAGAACATCAGCGGTCAGTCGATCTGGAACGCTCTGGACGTGGTGCCGCACGCCTGGAACAACCTGCAAAACGAGGGCGGCAATATCGTCGAGATTTATTCCAGTCCGGGGCAGGCCTGCAACGATCAGCACAGCTACGAGCCGTCAGGCGCCGTACTTATCGGCGTGAATCAGGCAATCAATAACCAGGTGTCGTCCTATGCCCAGTTCAATCCGGATCCGGCGATTGACGGGCCGTTTCAATGCATTACTCTGCCGCGCGACTGCATCATTCCGGACGAGAACATTTACTACCTCTCAGAGATGTTGTACCAACATCTGAACGCCTATGCGGAATACTTCAACACGCAGGATTTGCTCGATGCGATTATCGGCGCCAACGGTTATTTGTTCATGGCCTGCAAGCTGCTGCAGAAGTTTGCGCCTGAAGTGTTCTGTGACTGCGTCAAACCCGAAAGTTAGTCGCAGGCTCTAAGCCGGAAACTGCAAGCGGCAACGTTTTAACACGTTGCCGCTTGTTAAGCAAGTTAAATCCTTGTATTCTCTGAGCACGACCTGGAATAGTTGATTGCGGAGATTGAATCAACTGCACAACACAATGAGATCAAACCACGGGACGAACAGGAAAAGGCTGTTGAAGCTATGGCCGCCGCCGCAGGCAAGGGTATAAAGCGCTCAGAGAACAGGCCGCGTACAACAAATTCCGGCCGGCAGTCCGCATGCACACCTTGCGTGCACCGTATGTGTACATGCGAACTACCGGGAAGAGAACTTCACTGCCGGAACAATGTTAATAGATCGAGCTTAAAAGATCGGGTCAATAACAACCACGTCGGTCGAACCGATGAGATTAACGGTCGTCTGCAGTTGTGTGTCGAGCAGTCTGATATTGAGCGAGCCGCCCGGCGTCGACGGCGGAGAGGCCGTAAACTGCAGGCTGTCCAGCGCCGTGGGAGCGCCGCTGGAATCGATAACATTGCTTTTAACAATAATGGGCAGTACCAGCGAATCATAGGTGACCGGCAGCGTCACGTTGGGAATAGCTGCGCTGGTATCTACAATCGAGTTCTGCGTCTTAAACACACGCACCGTATCGTAGTTGCTCTGGAAGCCGTTGGGAATCGACGTCACCGTTTCCCCGATGCGGCGTGCAAGACCCTGAAAGTTGACGTACCACTGATTCGGATTGCTGCTGCTTTGACCCGTAAAGGCCCAGATCTGAATTTCAAACGGGTAGTAACCCGAGGCTACTGTCGTAACCGCACCGCCAAAAGTAATGCCGTGACTCGTGTTCATGGTATCTCCCGGAAAGAAAACGCTAAGGAAAACAGGAATGTGTGGAGGGAAATTACTGTTTCCGCCATACTTGTTCAGCGCCAAAGGTTTGCGCTGATTCGATTTTCAGCCCGTACAAGACGCACCGAGCGTGTGCAAGTGAGTGGCGTGGCACCGCACAAACACTGGCTGGAGGCCGAACGGCAGCGCTGTGAGAATTTCGTTTTTCAAATGTCGTTTGCTTTGCTGAAATTTGCGCGATTCCTTTGGATGTCGGACGGGCTTGCCGCTGCGAATGCAGGCGATGAGACTTCCGGGCAGGGTTTAATCGGCGAGCGTGCATGGATCCGAGCAGACGGCTTTTTGAGCTAATCAGCGCGATGTCAAAACAGGAAAAGCGCTACTTCAAACTGTACTCTTCTTTCTACGCCAAAAAGAGCGGCAAAAAATGTGAACAACTCTTCGACATCTACAATCGCTACGATTCCGCGGATGATCAGAAGCTGCAGAAAAGCCTGGACAAACAGTTCTCGAGCAGCAGCCTTTCGCGTCTGCGCAATGAGTTAACAAGTCTGGTGCTGGACAGTCTGGTGTCTTTTCGCGCGCAACACATGATGGACACGGAGGCGCGTTCGGCGCTGCAGCAGGTGGAAGTGCTGCTGGAAAAGGGCTTGCACCTGCACGCGGCCAGGCTGCTGGAAAAAGCCAAGAAAAAAGCGGCCGAGGTTGAAAACCACGCGCTGCAGATGCAGACGTTGTTCTGGGAGCGTTCGCTGCTTTTGAGTCGCTACGACAAAAACATCCAGCAGCAGTTGACCGATTTTTACGCGGAGGCGGAGACGGTCATGGCGCAGCAGAAAACTCACTACGCCTACTCGCATCTGCAGGACTTTGCGCTGCTGGCCTGGGGCAGCTACAAACGCCAGGCGGACGAGGACACCGCGGCGCAACTGCGTTCGCTGCCGCAGCACCCGCTGATAGCCGACGGGACCAACGCCACCACGGTGAAATCGCAGGTTGCCAGGCTGCACATTCTGGGCATCGTGGCACAGAGTCGCAACCAGATGGAGGAGGCGTCGCGCCTGTACGAGGAGATTATAGCGTTGATGGAGGCGCATCCGGCGCTGCTGCGCAAAAACGGCAACCAGTACGTGCGTTTTATGTGGCAGCATCTGGGCATACTGGTGGAGCTGCGCAACGACGAAGACGCGGCGCGCGTGGCCAAACGGATCAAGGAGTTTGACGAAGTGCCGGAGCACCTGCGCGTCGTTTTCAGTCTTGCGGCGCTGGGGCAGGAGCTGAACCTCTTCCTCAATCTGCGCAAGACAGAACAGGCCGCCCGCGCCGTCGGTGAGATAGAAGAGATTATGGAGAGCAAGCAGCAGTCCATCCATCCGCAGTCATATCTGAACCTGTGCCACAACTGCATGGCTTTTTATTTCCTGGTGGGCGACAACGCCGCTGCTCTGGAGTACGTGAACAATATCCTGGCCGAAAACAGGGTGGTGGTGCGCAAGGACATTCAGGACTGCGCTCGGGCCTACAATCTGGTGCTGCACTATGAATTGGGCCACACCGAAACGCTGGAGCACCTGTTCCGCTCGACCTACCGCTACCTGAAACAACACGACAAACTCGACTCCATTGAAAAAGTGATTCTGAACTGGGTTCGCAAGCTGCTCAACACCGTAAGCCGCGGCGAGCGCGCCGAAATTTTCGGTGGGCTTTTTGCCGAACTGAACTCGATGCGCAGTTCACAATCGCAGCACGTATTGGGACTGGACGAGCTGTTTTTCTGGGCGCAGAGCAAAGTGGAAAACCGTTCGATTGAAGAAGTCTGGGTTCAGAGTCCGGTCGAATAAGCCGTTATCAACACCGCAGTGGAGGCGCCGCAAACGGCCGTGGAAACGGCTGAGACGCGGCGTCTAAGTCTATATATACCAATAAGTTGTGATCAGAATGCGCGCTTTGAAAGCCGAAAGGACGCGCATTAATGGTAGTGCGGACCGCCACCTGCGCACGTAACATTGCCATCGAACAATCTGGAAGGGGAGACTCGCCGGCACGGCGCGAGCCGGACGCCTCCCCGGTTTTGAATACGATGACTTTTGGATTTCGGGAAATCACAGCAATGGCACGATCAATTCTAACTCAAGAGCGTCAGGCGGTCCAACGGGCGGCTGCAGTCAACGAAGGAAACACGTACGTTCAGAACGGCACGGAGCTCACGGCGCGGCGCGGTCATTCGACGCAGCTTTCAGGCAAATTGTACAGCGACAAAACCAGCGGATGGAGCGCATATGACACCTTCCAGTTTCCCAGCAACGGAGTGGGCGCTTTGTTTCCAGGCAAGTCGCATCGCGATGAAAATGGACGGCCTTGCGAGGGCGAGCCGGCACAAAACCGCCGGGCAGCTGAGCCGGTCAGAAATATCTCGCACAACTACACCTGGTACGCGGCTTGTCTGTGCCTGGTGACGCACACGGCTGCGGCGTGAATTGCAGCTTGAGATACGGCGGTTCAACAGAAGTATTCCGGACATGACCACTCCGCGGCGCATTAAACACGAACAGGCCGTGGAATACGAAATGTTAACAGGAATGATCACCACGCGGGAGCCGGGGGTATGCCAATTTGGCCCCCGGCTTTCTCCGTTTCCGGCGGGCATGATTTTCTTGTTTGTTGTTTAACCGGTAGAGCGGCGTTTGTGTTCGGTCATTTGCGACGGGAGGATCAAGTTAAGTCGGTTGCATCCAGATCGCTGCGGGCAGTCTGATTTCTACGCCCGTTCAGCAGCTGAAACGTCGCGTTAAACCACGTTCTACGCTGCGTTCAGTTTTTTACCAGAGGATGATGAGTGAGAATGTGCTAAGCTTGCCGATGACGAAGCGCAGCATGCGGCGCGGAGAATGGCGGTTGATTCACTCAAAAAAACTTGCGAAGATTGCAGGGTGGGAGGAGTGTGTTGAACGCTGAAAACGTCGTCTCGAGGAGGAGGCGGGGTGGGCCCCTGATCAAGCGAGGAGTACGGCCCAACCTCTGCGATCTTGCCAGAAGGAATCTTGCAACTCCTTTTATATCAACCTCTTATGAGGATGCCGCCACCGAACGTGTCGACCTTCAGCGATTTCGAACGCGCCTCTTTGTGCATAATTTTCCAAAGCCTCAAAGGGCGTTTTCATCCAGGTGCGTCACACGATCGCGTATTCAACTTTTGCAAACTCCATTGCAGGACCCGACAAACGCAGCGCTCAACCATCCGGCCACTCAGTCGTCTGCGGCCGCTCATCGGGAACTATCCACAGCTCCAGCGTCATGCCCATAGGATCGTTGATCGTCAGTCCCCAATAACCGTCCTGACGCCACTCCGGCCGATCGTTAAACTGTGCTATATCCAAACCGCGTATGCGCTCCGCCAGCGCCGGAAAATCTTCGTGCGCAATCTTGACCGAAAAGGAGGGACGCAGTCCAGTGCCGCCTTCCCAGCCCGGTTGCCAGGCGTAGTCGGCATGTGTCGGCACAGTCTCGTCCAGCCTGATAAACATGACAATCAGTCCGGCTGTTTTAACATTCACATACTGCCCGGGTGCGTACTGGTATTCTTCCATGCCGAGCAGTTCAACGTAAAAGGTTCGCATGGCTTCAACATCATTGCAGGGCACAAAAAAGTGGGCCAATTCGGCGGCATATTTCATTCCGGCGGTCTCCGCATCTGTCATTGGAATTATTACACTCGTTGCGTTAAGATAAGAATGTGCTCCCTGCAATCCATCCGGACGGTTCACATAAGTGCCGGAAATGTGTAATTTGAGACCGGTGATGACGGAATACGCCCGAACCATACCCTCGTCATCTCCAACCACGTTTTCCGATTTCAAAATCCTTTTGGAGACTTTGATGTCCAATCTTTCCGCTCTTTTGGCATGCGCGGGCAACTGGCGCGGCTCAAACAAAGTTATGGACCCCACGGAGCAGATTAACGACGAGTCTGCCGCCGAGGCGCGGATCGAGTCCGTGTTTAACGGCAAATTCGTCGGCATTAACTATTCCTGGAGTTACAAAGGACAGTCGGCCGAGGGTCTGATGCTCGTCGGTTTTAACCCGCATACAAACGTCGCGACGATCAACTGGGTCGACTCCTGGCACATGCAGCCCGACATGATGCACTCCAGCGGTACGATCGATGCGGACGGCGTCATCAATGTTCTTGGCTCGTATGCCGCGCCTCCGGGACCGGACTGGGGCTGGCGCACCATTCTGACGCCGGGCCCGGATTCCTTCAGGATCGATATGGCCAATATCACGCCGGACGGTCAGGAAGCGCCCGGAGTTGAAATGATATTTGAGCGCGCCTGATCGTATTGGCCACACCGAAAAACACTCCGGAAAATTGACACGGAGAACCGGGATGCCCGGCCGTTTTGCGGTCGTCTTCCACCCTTTGGTATTCTTGTTCTCCGTGTTGTTTTCACATTTTTACGTTCCGCGCCGCAAAAGTCAAAATTAACTTTCACCATTTTTCACAACTGAATTTGTTACGCCTTGTCCGCGGCGATTAAGCCAAATTTTCGTAACATCACGCACCGGCTGCTGCACGTTTTCTCATGACATTCTGCCGTTACTTTCATGGGACCTGGCTCATGGCACATCGCTTTGTTGACCTGACGCTTCTGCATTTATTTACTTGCCTGACTTTTCTGGTTTGTCCCGCTGCGAAGGCGCAGAGTGTTGAATGGCGATTCGGCATGGAAGACACCTATTCGCAGCTGGGAGGTTTATTGAACGAGTCAGACCAACAACGTTTGCTTGATCAATTGCGGTCGCTCGTACAGATGCAGTCCGCCGGCGGCGACATCAATATTAACGGCACGGCCGGCGGCTGGGCGGGTATGCAGGCGTTTCAGACCAGCCCGATCAACTTCAGCGCCTCCGACGCCTACGTCCGTTTGTTGCAGGACCACGGTTTTTCCATGCTGTGGAATATTCGCACAAATGCACTTTGGTCCCAGACAGATAACCCGGATTGTTATTCCACGACCATTATTCCCAGTTGCGCGCCGGACCCGGCGCACGAACAGGACCTCTACGACTACATTTACGCCATTGTTGAACGCTACGACGGCGACGGGTTTGAGGACATGGGGTTCGACACGCCGGAAACGGACGACGACCTGCGCATCCCGATTCAGTTTTACCTCATGACCGGGGAGATCGAGTTTGCCGGCGCCACGCCCGAACCCGAGGGCGGTTACGGCGATGCAGCACGTTCGCATTTCTGGACCGACAACATTGAGAATCTGTTAAAAACACATCGGATTATTTATCGCGCTATTCACGATGCCGATCCGACCGGCTACAGCAAACTGGTCAGCAGCGGCGGCGTGTTCTGGGACCTGTATACTGACTTCCCGGACTGGCCCGCAATCGAGGGTCCCACAGTACAGGCGCGGCTTAATGGTGACAACAATCACGATGCTGTTTATACGGAGAGTTTTAACAGACTTAAACAGATGCTGACGAGTTTCGGCGACGACACCGACGGCGTTGAATGCGACTATATCGGCTGGCATCCGCATATGCCCTGGCGCGAAACAGATCAGGTCATGCGTTTTATTCGCACCTACGCCGGCGACAAACCGGTCTATATCGATGACATGTGGTGTAATATTTTCCTGCAGCAGCGCGCCGACGCACCTGGCAATTGTCTGTTCACCGACGGCGGGACAAACATTCAGGGCGACTTTCCGAACGAGCTTGTGCCGAATTACGCGGACCTGCGCCGCGGCGTGATTTTCAACCAGATTCCCGGCGCACGCGACTGGTACCTGCTGCGCCACAATCGCACGCTGGTCAAAGCATTTGTGTCCGCATTTGGCGAAGGCGCGGAGCGCGCCTGTGTTTCCGGCATCGCCGATCTGACGATTGAGCGCCTTGGTCTCGGCGCTTATATAAACATTCTGGGTTCGCTGGGTGAGGGTTTTCCGGCCAAACCGGGCGCGCACACCTATAAAATGTTAATCGACTTCCTGCACGATTTCACCTCGGTCATGGAGTTGAACGTCGGCAGCGATCCGCGCACGCGCGTCTATCGCTTTGAGCGGCCCTTGCCGCGCGGCCCCGTGATTGTCGCCTGGAGCGAAACCGGCGCAGCGCCGGAAAATCTCGATTACGCTATTGCCAACGGGGAAGAGGTCAGATTCGGAGTGGATGCGGACTCGCTCAAAATCACGCATACGCCGCTGCGCATGGACCAGACGGAAGGCGACGTGGAGTTTGTCAAGGCGGCAGATTTTCAGTTTTCGATTCGGCTGGGCTACAATCCGATTTTCATCGAACTTGCGGACCTGACGGAACTGGATATTGCCGAGCTGAATTCCCCGATTCGCGACTTGAACATCGCGCCCAATCCGCTCAGCAGTGTGGTGCGCATCAACTTCACTCTGAGCCGCGCTGCGGACGTCAAACTCGAAGTCTTTGATGTGCTGGGTAATCAAATCGCCGCGCCGGCGGCCGGAATGCGCGCAGCCGGAAGCCATACGGTGATATGGAACGGACGTGATGCCCGCGGCGGAGCAGTTCCGTCCGGCGTCTATGTTTGCCGCCTGCGCGGCGCGCAGTTTGAAGCCGCAGCGCAGATCAATGTGATGCGATGAGACAAAAGTTGTTTAACCGGCCTGCTGCTGCACCTCTTCCGCCGTGAAAATCTTCGCGTCCGCCCAGAATGTGCCGAAGGGAATCACCGAGGCCAGCAGCGCCAGCAGCAGCGTTTTTGTGCTCCAGTCGTGCTCGATCTTTACCTGCACCACAAACAGGCAGTACAGCACAAAAAGCAGACCGTGCACCATTCCGACGACCATGTTCGGCCCCGGCATGTCGAATCCGTATTTGAGCGGCATGGTGACGAACAGAATCGCCAGGAGAGAAGTCCCCTCGGCAAAAGCCAGAATGCGCAGTCGACCGATGCGGGTTTTCAGTAATTGTGTCATAGGTCCCCAAATCTCAATGTGTCTCAGTGTGTAAGTCCGGAAGCACGATGCGTGCACCGTCAGAAAGGCGCCAGCAGCGGCCGGAACCACGGAATCGCCGCGAGCACCAGCAGCAGCGCGATCCCGTAATAGCGCGCTATCATGTTGAACTTCTGCGCGTCCTCCTTCGCCCGCCGTGCCAACGAGCCGCCGATGCTAATAACCACGACGGAGACGAACATCAGCACGGAGTGGTACAGCGCAAAAAAGAGCATCTGATTCTCGAAGATGTCTGCGAAGTCCACGTCGACGCCGCTGCCAAAAAATTGCAGGGTCAGCGGACTGAAACCGAAGTACAGCACCAGTCCCACCAACAGCTGCAAGTGCGTAAAACCGTTGGCCAGTTTGAGCAACAGCGCGTCCCCGCCTCCGAAGCTGCGCTTGCTGATGCGCCCCTGAATGGATGCCAGAATCGGCGCCAGCAGTCCCAGCAGCACTACCCATCGCATGCCGTTGTGCAGGCCCAGGAAAAAGAAGTACATGCGGTTTCTCCCGCGTTGCAGTTAAACATTCGCGCCGCCGCCATTGCCCCGCGGCGACGGCCTTAACATTTTCAAACTACGGACTCGGTGATTCCCTCGCGACTTTGCACCCTCCGCAACCAGCGAAGCCTGAGCTGGTGCAGGCCAAGCAAAAGAAGCGCGCCTAAAGCGGAAGCCTCCAAAATCGCCGGCCAGTGCGCCGCAGGAATCACCTCCACCTCGTAAAAGGTCGTGACTATGCGGAACAGGATGAAGTCGAACTCGAAGGAAACCAGAAAAAGGTACAGGCCAAAAATCCCCAGGGCCGAGAAAACATAGGGTTTCCACTGTTCGCGGTTCTCAGCCAGTGTTAACTGCAGATATGTTAACAAAGCCAGGATTATTAACACCGACAGCATAATCATTTGTCGCTGCGCGTGATCCATGCCCGGCAGCATGTCGGCCAGATAGAGACTGAAGTACCCGCCCGCCAGGAATGCCGTCACCGAAGCCGCCAGGAAACTGAACAGACGACGAAAAAACAGGCGAATGCTGCGCGTGCGTTTGTCGTAGCGCGTCAGAAATACCACAGGCATGGCCACGCCGATGACGCTGATGAGCGCGGCGCGGCGCGGTGTTAAGGGAAACTCCGTCGCAAACAGGAGAGTGATAATCCCCAGCAGCAGAATCATCAGATTTTTGGTTAGGTAGAGTTCGGATATACCGCCTACAAGGTTGATGACGCGTTTGCCTTCTTCGAATATTTTGGGCAGCGTTTCGAAGCGCATGTTTAACATGACGATGTCCGCCACTTCGCGCGTAATCGAGCTGCCGCTCTCCATTGCGATGCCCAGATCGGCTTCCTTGATGGCCGGCAGGTCGTTGACGCCGTCACCTATCATCGCTGTCCGGTGCCGCTTTTTCAGCGTCCTGACCAGATCGAGTTTCTGTTCGGGCTGCAAGCGCGAAAATACCTGCGTGTCGGTTGCGGCCGCGATGCGTTCCTGTTCGGACAGCTGTGCCAATTGCGGACCGGACATGTGGCGTTCCGTCAACTCGTGCAGTCCGGCGCGTTCCAGCGTGTTGTTAACCGAGTCGGTGGAGTCGCCCGACATGATTTTCAGCGCGATGCCTTCGCGCTGAAACAGTTTAAATGCTTCGTTTACATCGGGGCGCAGACTGTCGACCAGCGAGATGATTCCGACGGCTCGGGCGTCCGCCGGTAGTTTGTCCGCGCGCAATACATCCAGGTCGGTCTGCGCCGGTAGTTCCAGCAGCAGGAGGGAGCGTCCGCCGGCCAGCTGCTCGCGTTCAAAGGTCGTTTCCAGTTCGCGCCGCTGATCCGCCGGCAGCCGTTGTGTCAGCACGTCGAATGCGCCGAGCACAAGAGAAACAAGTGTGCCGTTTTCGAGCCGCAGTCGCAGTGCGCTGAATTTGCGCGCCGAGTTAAACGGCAGTGCGTCCAGACGTTCCGCATTCTGTCCGTACGGCAGCGCCCGCAGCGCTTCGACGGTGGCGTTGCTGTCCGGCGTGTGATGTGCAAACAGGCCTGTCAGGTAGCGCGCCCGCTCGGGATTGTCCACGGCCGCGATGCGCTGCAGCGCCATGCGGTTCTCGGTGATGGTTCCCGTTTTGTCCATGCAGACGCAGTCGATGCCGCTGAAGGACTCGATCGCGTTTAACTTCTGCACCAACGCGCCGATTTTTCCGACGCGTACCACGCCGACGGCGAATATCACCGTGCTCAGGAGTACCAGGCCCTCCGGCACCAGGGCCGTTACGACCGTCGCCACGCGCCGTATAAACTCAATGTCGTCCAGATTGGATGTGCCGCGCAGGAAAATCTCTATGGCCACAACCACGAGGGCGATAACAAAGGACAGCTCAAAGACGCGGTTGATGTTGCGTTGCAGCGGTGTGACGTCGAATTTGTAGCGCCGCGCCATTGAGGTCACGCGCGCGGCATAGGAGTCGCGTCCAACCTTTTCGGCGCGGAAGCGCGCACGCCCGGCCAGCACAAAACTGCCCGAGAGCAGTTCGTCGCCTTTATGTTTGGCAATAGAGAGGGATTCGCCCGTCAGCAGCGACTCGTCAATTTCGAGGCCTTCAGCCTGCAGGACCGGGCCGTCCACAACTATCTGATCGCCGCGCTCAACTTCGATGACGTCGCCGCGCACGACCTCGCTCTGTGGAATCGACTTCCGGCTGCCGTCGCGGATCACGTGCACGCTGCGCGTCAGCATCAGCCGTGCCTTGTTGAGCAGCGCCCGCGCGCGGAACTCCTGCAGGATGGAGATCAGCGTATTGACGATCACGACGGAGACGATGCCCAGGCTGTCGAGCGCCAGCTGACGGTTCTCAAACACCACATAGAGCAGTGCCAGGCCGCCGATGATTAAAAAGTTTATGATGTTAAATACGGTAAAGGTATTTTCAAGGAAGATTTCGAGAGCGGGTTTGGAGTGGCGGTTTTCGTCGCGGTTGACCTCTCCGGCGCGCTGTCGATCTCGCACCTGCTCACTGCTTATACCATCGCGAATGTCGCGGCCTGTTTCGGCGCCGTTCTGCTGCGTCGGCTGATCGAATTGTTGGGGCATGGCCTCGTCGATTTTCACAGTGCAAAATTAGCGATTTCGCTCTACGGGAGCGAATAAATTATTGTAATGATTTTTTAACGCACACATAAAGACTCAAACGTATTTTCGTAGAACGTAAACTTGTCATATGGAGCATGTATGACTACGACATTCGAAGTACTCGTCTGGGCTTTAACACTCATCATCTTCTACCGCCTCGGCCGATACTTCACGACCCCGCTCTTCATCAGACTCGGTTGGTACCAGTACATCACGCGCATGTTTTTTATCCAGGCGATGCCCGGCGAAGTTGTTGAACTGCACCTCGGCACTACCTACGATTTTTTCAAGCTCAAAAATGTTAACTCCAAAATCCTCTTCGCGCATCTGGTGGACGGAATGCACCACCTGTGCGAACAGATAGCCGATGGACGCATTTCACGCACAACCACGTTAAAAGCCACAACCTATTTTCTAGACGCGCAGACGCTGCACCGCTTTGGTTTCAAAACGCGCAAACTCAACCCGCTGGAGCACTTCATGTTTGCGCTTAATTACCTGGAACTGATTCTGTTGCTCAGCCTGTCGAAGGGCGCACTGCGCCGCCCAAAAATGCGCGATGTTAAAATTGCCTACTGTCAGGCGGGCGACCTGCTGGCTTACCGCGATCTCTATCTGCGCCTGCACCGGAGCACCGTCCTTTCGCCGCAGCACAAAACCCGTTTGCAGGTTGACGAGGGCCCGGCCGCTTCCTGATGCGCTCACACTTCGTGTGGCTTTTTCAATCCGCTTTTGTTTGTCATCGAGACCAAAACGGCAAATCGTTTGTCCTGTGGCCATTGCACGCGCAACAAGGTCACGAGGAAGTTCCATATGGTTTGTATGTTTTGTGCCTGGTCGGCAATCGCACTATTCGCAGCTCGCTACGCCGCGGCGGGAGCTCGTTCGGTTTGTGCTGTTCTTGCATTTGTGCTCGCCGCGGCACAGTTATTGGCAGGTGAAACCAACGATCCACCCAACGGCTACTGGTTCGACAACCTCGAAAAACTGACGACCGAAGAATACTCGTTTTTATATGCCGGTCTGGGTGGCGCAGGGACTTCCTATGATAACGGCGAAGTGTTTGCCGTCCAGCAAAATCCGTCGCACGTCGGCATGTCCGGTCTGCGGGGCGGTCGTGTGGACTTTGCTCTTCTGTCGCCGCAAACCTGGCGCAATGACGACGAACTCCCGAAGCGTTCCGGCTCCGGGGGCCGTGTGACGTTCGGCGGCGCGCTCGCAGGCGTGAATCTCGGCTTTGGACTTGTTTACAGCGAACTCGACACCGACACAAAAGATCCGCTGCCCGACTTTGAGTGGAACGGCATGTCCGTTCCCAACCTCACAAGCGAAACAGTCCGCAGTTTGTCCGCGGGTTTTGCCGCCGAATATTATCTCCGCGCCGCCGTGGGAATCTCCGCGCGCACGGTATCCACGCTGCAGCCGGCATTTGCACAGCAGCCGGCGTTTGCTCCGGCGCGCGGCACACTCTACGACGTCGGTTTTACAGCCGTCCTTGACAGCCGCGATCTGCAGCGGCGTCTGATTGGATCGGAGTGGGGAATACTCGGCATTCGTCCGCAGCTGGAGCTGGGCGCCGGCGCGGTCTGGGCCAACCAGGGGCGTGTGATGGTGCCTGCAATGGGAATTGCTGTTTTTACGCCCCGTAACTTCTCGGTCGGCGCACACGCGGGCATCGCCTTCAGCGCCGATCTGGGCGCAACGGAAGTCGAGTTGTTCCGCGCCGTTATCAGTGCCGCCGCACTCGACGATCGCCGCGAAACTGACTGGCTGGACGTATCGCTCTGTTATCGCGACGCCGGCGCCAGGCTGCAATTCTTGAACGATGTTGTAATGGGCGAGCTGCACCCGGGTATTGAGCAGCGTCGCGGCGCCATGTTTGAAGTGTTTGAGACTTTCACGTTCGGCAGCGGCCTCGTCCGACCGAGACTTGCCACAGAGAGTTTCTGGACCAATAATCGTCAACACGCCTGGGGGCTCCGCGCCGACGGTATGTTCAAGCTCGGCGCGGCCCTCTGGGAAAATCCGGTCACGCAATTCTGTGCGGGACACCTGACCGTTTCCTGGAGCACAAGCACTATCGGTGAGCTGCGCTTCTTTCGCGGCGCTCTGGACATCGAACGCGAGCACCAGGGATTTTCGATCGGCCTGAAGAACCTCACTCTGTGACAAACAAGAAATTCATGATGTAGTTCGGCATCCGTTCAAAAGCAAAAACGGCACGTTGAACCACGTAGAATGCACCGTTCAGTTTTTTCCACATAGAAGAGCGCAGAGCGTTTGTTAAGCTTGCTGTTGACGACGCGCAGCATGCGGCGCGTAAGAGGCGAGCAGATTCACTCAAAAAAACTTGCGAAAATTGCAGGGTGGGAGGAGTGTGTTGAACGCTGAAAACGTCGTCTCGAGGAGGAGGCGGGGTGGGCCCCTGATCAAGCGAGAAGTACACCCACACCAGAACGACTCATCTGAAACGCCGCCACAACCCCATCATTATCAATGAGTTACCGGATGTCCATCATCAGCTGGCTCACACAAATCTTCACTCCCGCCGGATTTATTTTCACAATTTCCTCAAAAAATTACCTCCGCCAAGCCGCCGTGTTTCAAGTCGGGAACAAAAAAGTTCTGCGCGTTCGCACCCTGCCTCTTGGTTGCTGCTCCCGAGCGCATCTGCCGGTCCAATAATTGCGCACGAATTCCGTTTTGGCTCTTATTTGCGATTACAGGCTTGTTCGGTCGGCGCCGGACAATTTTCTCTCCTGTTCACCGACTTTACAGACTTTTACAGATCGAGCGTCGCGCACAGACCGGGCCTCCGCCGACTGGTGCGACTGAACCCAGGTTCGCTGCTCCGCATCAATCCGCGCCGAAAGAACTTTGAACACGTTGAGAAAGGGTGGTGGTGACTATGCCGGCTTTAAGCATTCAGACCGACAATTTTCAGGTGTCGATCAGCAGTGAAGAGATCCTGCACGACTACCGCATTGCCTGGCTGAGCCGCCAGACAAGTCTGCTGGGACGTCGCGAAGTGCTCACGGGCAAAGCGAAATTTGGAATCTTTGGCGATGGCAAGGAAGTTGCCCAACTCGCGATGGCCAAAGCGTTCCGCAAGGGCGACATCCGCTCAGGCTACTATCGCGACCAGACCTTTATGTTTTCGCTCGGCATGAGCAATGTGCGCGAGTTTTTTGCGCAGTTATACGCCAACACCAACGTCGAGCAGGAACCCGCCTCCGCCGGCCGCCAGATGAACTCCCACTTTGCCACGCGCAGTCTGCATGGCGACGGTTCGTGGAAAACTTTGACGGATATGTACAATTCCAGCGCCGATGTTTCGCCGACGGCGTCGCAGATGCCGCGTATGGTTGGTCTTGCATATGCGTCCAAACTCTACCGCGAAATTGAAGATCTGCAGCAGTTCACGCAGTTTTCGCAAAACGGAGACGAAATCTGTTTCGGCACGATCGGCAATGCCTCCTGCGCGGAAGGCATGTTCTGGGAGTCCGTCAATGCTGTCGGCGTACTCGGCGCGCCGCTGCTGCTTTCGATCTGGGACGACAACTACGGCATCTCGGTGCCGAACAAATACCAGATCACCAAAGAAGATTTGACCTCGCTCCTGAGCGGATTCCGCCGCGAGGACGGCAGCGAGGCCGGTTACGATCTGTATACGGTCAAAGGCTGGGACTACCCGGCTCTGGTGGACACCTACCTGCGCGCGGCCGATTCGATTCGCCGCACGCACGTACCTGCAATCATTCACGTGATCGAAGTCACGCAACCGCAGGGCCACTCGACTTCGGGCAGCCACGAGCGCTACAAATCAAAAGAGCGTCTGGACTGGGAACAGGAGCACGACTGCGTGACGCGCATGCGCGCCTGGATTCTCGAACAGGGGATCGCCACCGAAGAGGAACTGGCCGAACTGGAAAAACGCGAGGTCAAGCAGGTTCGCCAAATGAAGGACGAGGCCTGGAAAGAATACAGCGAACCGATTCGTGCCGAAGTCAAAAAAACGATTGATCTGATCGAGAAGCTGGCCGCCGTCGGCCCCAACGGCGACGCCGTCCTCGCAGCCGCCCGTGGACTGAAGTCGATCCGCGAGCCCTTCCGTCGCGATATCGACAAGGCCATGATGGAAGCCCTGCTGCCCGTGTTCAAACACCCTTCAAAAGAACGCGCGGCGCTGGCGGAATGGCGCAAACAGTACAATGCCGAAAACAACGAGCGCTATGACTCGCACCTGCACTCAGCTACGGCGCTGGCCGTGCGCGAAGTAAAGCCCAAATACCCGCAAGACGTCGAGCGCCTGACCGGTGCGGAAATCATCAACCAGTTTTTTGAGTCGGCCTTTGCGCGCGATCCGCGGGTGATTGCCTTCGGCGAAGACGTCGGCAAACTGGGCGACGTCGACCAGGGCATGAAGGGCATGCAGGAAAAATTCGGTGAACTGCGCGTGTCGGATACCGGTATTCGCGAGTGCAGCATCATCGGCCAGGCAATCGGCATGGCAATGCGCGGTCTGCGTCCTATCGCCGAAATCCAGTATCTGGATTATCTGCTCTATGCGCTGCAGATTGTTTCCGACGATCTTGCCACGGTTCTCTACCGCACGCGCGGCGGCCAGAAAGCGCCGGTGATTATCCGTACACGCGGACACAGGCTCGAAGGCATCTGGCACAGTGGCTCGCCCATGGCCGGTGTGATCAATCTTGTGCGCGGCGTCTATGTCTGTGTGCCGCGCGACTACGTGCGCGCTGCCGGATTTTACAATACGCTGCTGCAGGCCGACGAACCCGGTATCGTGGTGGAAGTGCTCAACGGTCCGCGTAAAAAAGAAGACGTCCCGACGAACATCGGCGACGTGTCGGTGCCGCTGGGACAAGTTGAAGTTATCCGCGAAGGTTCGGACGTCACGCTTGTTACCTACGGTGCGTGCTGCCACCTGGCGCTGGAAGCGGCGGACAGACTGGCGGCGTTGGGCATTGAAGTTGAAATCATTGATGTTCAGTCCCTGATCCCGTTCGACCGCAATCACGACATTCTTACTTCGGTCAAAAAGACCAACCGCGTGTTGTTTGTCGACGAGGACGTTCCGGGCGGCACAACGGCGTATATGATGCAGAAAGTCATGGAACAGGGCGCTTTTGAGTGGCTAGATGCAGAGCCTCGCGTTCTTTCGGCCAAGGAGCATCGCCCGGCCTACGGTTCGGACGGTAATCACTGGTCCAAGCCCGACAGCGATCACATGATCGAGGCGGTCTACGCCATCATGCACGAGGCGAATCCGCAGAAGTTCCCGCAGTTTCTGGCCTGAGCTACCGGGAAGTATTCCGGTTCCAAATGTTAAAACGGCCGTCAGACCTTGAGTCTGACGGCCGTTTGTGTGTTGTGTCGGCAGGAAAAGAGCAGTTTCGGGTGATCGACTACGTAAAACTACGTATGAGCTGTGAGCCCTAAGGGCTCACAGCTCAAAACATGATCAGACCAAAGACACCGTCACAGTATAAGCATTGCCGCCGTCGTCGGTCTTGTCGTAGTGAAACACCGCCTGATTGCCGTAGTTAAACGTCGGGGTGCCTACGGCCGGATCGCTGAAGTACACCTGCCCGGCTTCAAAATTGCTCTGGCACATGAACTTGCAATCCGCTCCTACTCCTTTGGGTGCAAAAAAGACGGAGGAGTTACCCATTGCTATCTGGACGGAACCGCCGTTGGGAATGTTGGTGTTAACCGGCGGATTGATCGAAAACGTTGCATCGTCATTGACCTTGTCGATCGAAATAAACTTGATGATGCTGCCGGTGTTGTTTTTGATCGTAAGTGATGCTGACATTGACATAATTGAAACTCCTGAAATTAACAAATTCCTACTCGTAAGGCTTTTCGGAATACGCCCCGTTTGTTAACGTGGGTTCTGGTCTCCACGTGGTTGAAAGGTACCGACATGCCGGCGACGACATGTTTAATCACGGCGCGTCGCAATGCATGCGGAGCATCAGTCAGTTAAGTGTGTGCGTTTTTAACACAAGGGCAATCTACATCTGGCGGAGCGCCGACGCACTACCAGAGTTGTTGAATCTCCCGGTTTTCAGCATGTAGGGTGTTAAGTCGCTCAAGAAGTGGTTGATCGGTCAAATCGCGTAAAACGTGCTGAAATCGCCGGTTTTTGCAGCGGTGGATTTTCAGTTTTTCAGTCAATATTGTCGTGCGAAATTACTCGTCTGTGGTGGATGTTTCCGCAGGTGCGGGCATGTGGCTCAGATCCTGCGGCGTGACCATACCGCGCGACAGCAGTTCCGTAATGATCGTTTCCGTTAACTGGCTGGCAAACGGAAATTCGTAGCGAATGTCCAGCACATAAGCCTTGACGCGGAATTTCAGCACGGAGTGGCCCATGCTGTTTTCGTTTTTCACAATGATAGCAATGGGTTTCTTTAAATAAACATAACGGGAAACCACCGCTGCGCGATGCGCCAGCGCCTTGGCCGCCGCAATGTTAATATGAGCGGGCAGATACAACTCGGCCACAACCTGGCAGTTCGTCTCGCCTGAGTTTGCATTCGACACCGACTGGTTCATGATCTCGCCGTTCGGCACCGACACCACGGAATCATCCGGCGTTACCAGCCGCACCGTGCGCAAACCTATCTGCAGCACCTCGCCGTAATGCCCGCCGACATCAATTTTATCGCCCACCTGAAACGGTCGATCGAACAGGATCATGATGCCGCCGAAAACATTTTTGAGAATATCCTGCGATGCAAAACCGAGAGCAATACCCGCAGAAGCGGTAAACGCAATCACCGTTTCAATCGGTGGTTGAAGTATCAATGAAACCACAAGGTACAGGCAAATCGTCCAACCGAGAATTCCGACAATGGGAATGATGCGTTTAATCGTGAACCGCCAGTGCGCGCGTGATTCCGCCAGTGATTCAAGGCCGCGTTGCAGAAAACGCATGCAAATCCAAAACAACCAAAGCGCCAGGATTGCAAAGACAATTTCTTTGGCAGTAACGGACCACTTTTCGGTTTCGCTCTTCCTGGAAATCGATTCCAGCAGACCGTCGGAACCACTGTCTACGCTGTCCGTTTTAACCGCATTGGCGCCGTCCTGAACTGCTGCCGTTTGATCTTCACTCTGCGCCGGATTTAAAAGGCCGCTTTTGTTCGTCGCGCCGTTGGGATTCACCGCATTGACAGAGTCGCTCGCCACCACCTGAGTGCTGTCCGCAGGCGTGTTTTCCGGCTGCGCGTCGCCGCAGGATGTTAAACACAGTGACAAACAAAAAATCAGGCAAGTGACAAGCACAGCCGCAAGTCGCAGTGTCGCCCTTGTTCCGGTCTGTTTAAGGTCGCTATGTTTCGTCTGTTGCATGGCCGTTATTGAATGATGTTGCGACGCGTTAACATGCGTACCACCTGTCTGTACAGCAGCAGGCGCACTTCATAACCTTCGTCCACCTTAAACAAAACGCCTTTGTTGGTCAGATAACCCAGCGTCTGCCGACACTTTTCGCGCGGCAGTTTAAGTATCTGCGATATCTGCTCAACGTCGACCGCTCCGTGCTGCAGAATTGTTGCAAGTACAAAAAAGTCGTCCTCGCGCAGAATCTCCGTCAGCGAGATTTCATGATCGCTGAGCGCTTCGATAGTTAACATTTCGCTTTGTTGGCTGTTGATGGACTGCAGCCAGATGCGCATTATCACGGCGATATTGCCCGCGGCGATGCTGTGCAGACTGTCGAAGTAAAGGTTGCGACGATAGCGGGCCTGTTCTTCTTCCGTTTTGAGATTGCGATACTTGCGCGACTCCGCGTGGCGTTCCGAAATCTCAAATTCCACCTGGTAACCGCTGAAGCGGTGGCGCTGCATGACGACCTGTTCCGTGTCCTTGCGCGAGAGTTTGCCAAGAAAAATCGTCAGGGGAAAGCTGCGCGCAATGCCGATCGAGAGATCCAGAAACTGCCAGGCGTACTGTTTGCAGGACACCAGCCAGAAACAACTGCGCGAACTTTCGCCGATAAACAGCAGGAATTCTTCCAGCGCCGCAAATCCGTCCATCGTGCGCATGAACATGCGGTGGATGTCTTCAACGATAAATACAACCGGACGTTCGATAGCCGCGAGCGCTTCCTGCAGCGCCGGCAGATCGGAAATTGTTTTATCGCCCAGCGCTTCGCCAAGGACGGCGGCGGCCGGACGGGCGTCGGGGCCGTGGCGTTCCGCCGTTACGCGGAAAATTTCGGCGTCGCCGAAGCAGGTTTTCTCGGCAAAGTTAATCAGCGAACTCTTGCCGCCGCCGCTTTCGCCGACAATGGCCGCACACTGAAACTGGCCCGTCCGCCAGGCGCCGTAGGCTTCGCTGAGCTGAGCAAGTTCCTTGCTGCGGCCAATCAGAAAGCGCTGGTCGGTCAGCGATTCGGAGGCAAACAGGCGCTGGTAGACGTAGGGGAGCGTGTTGATGCGCTTTTCGGCGTCAATCACCATGCGCTGCAGCGTCGCGTGCTGGTCGACCGTCGGCGGGACCATGCCCGTAAGCGCGCGACCACGCTCGTAGAGGCTGCGCATGCTTTCCGCCACGATGCGCAGGATGCGGCGCAATTTGGGACGCAACCAGCGACGGTAGAGCGTGACTTTTTTGCGTGCGTCCTGGAATCCGGCGCGAACCTTGGTGCGCGTAGCCTGCAGGCGTAGCGCGGTCAACTGCTCGGTATTGTGCAGCGTGCGAATTTTGTCGAGAAAATTGTTTGCTGCGCTTTTAATGTCGGCTTCGGCATGCGTTTCCAGTTTGTGCATGCGCTCGGCCAGCGCAGTGACTGCACTGCGCGCGCGCTGGACGCCTTCCTCGACTATCCGGCGCGCCTCGCTGTTGACTTCTTCGCCGGAGGGGCGGTCGTGCAGCATTTTGACGGCGGCGGCTATCGCGTAAAAAATCACGTCGTCCACATCGGAGATGCCGCGCATGATCTCCTCGCGCTCCGCGATCAGCGTCTCGCGCACCGTCTGCAGGCCTTTCTGCAGGTCGCGCATAAAACCGTCGTTGATGATCGTGCGCAGCGGAATGTCGCCCGTTTCCGAACGCGGCGGATTGCCTTTGGCGTCGCGATTGATGAAAAAGCGCTGCGAAGCCGGCAGGCGATTGCATATCTCGACAAAAGCCGACGAACTGCTGCGTACAACGACCTCAAACTCGATCGCCAGGACCGCCTCTATCAGCGCGGGTAAAATTTTCTGTCCGCACTGTTCCAGCACCTTGTCGCCCAGACGCTGTACCGCATGTTCAAAGCGATGCGTGGACTGTGAGGTAGAGATGTTTTTAACGTCCCGATCGGCCGTTTCCAGGAATGCCGCGGTGGCTTCAAACGCCGCCTCCACAGACGCGCCGCGCTTTTGTTTTTCAATCTCTGCGGCGGCACTGTGAAAGGCCGCGGCCGAGTCGAATTCCAGGCGGCTGAACAGCAGCAATTTGTGCCAGTCGTCAACTTCCGCGTGCATGTGGCGCGTCCAGGCCTGCTGGAGTTTTTCCGCGCTGCGCCGGCCGCGATTCAGTCGTCGTTTGTACGCACCGTCGCTGTAGCGGAAAGCGGGGTAGAGCACGGTGCCCGCGACGCGCCAGGCACGCACGGCGTCGGAGACAGCCGTCGTTGCAAATTCCTCCGTGCGTGCGCGATAGCCATCCGCAGTACCGCGCAGCTGTTGCTGCAGTTCTTCAATCTGCGTGCGCGATGTTGCCAGCAATTCAAGCGTATTTTCAATGTGCAGGATGACGTTGCTGCTGTCCGGTTCAAACAGATCGCCCGACAGAATGCAGTTGTACAGCTGACCGGAAATGGAGCTGATAAGATCTGTCTGCACGCGCAACAGATCCATGTGCTGCATCCACTCGCTTTGCGGAAACGCGGCCAGCGCCGGAAACAGATGAAATCGCAGGAAGTCGTGCAGGTTGAAACTGCGGGTTGGCGGCGGCGGACCGGCATCGCGCTGCTCGCGCTGTGACGCGCGGAAGTGCCGCAGACGCCAGGTGAAACGCCGCATGGTTGCACGGCCGCGCCAGGCCGCTTTCCAGAGTCGCGTCGGCAAGCTGTCGCCGGTCGCGGGCGCCCAATCCTCGGCGTTCATCGGCAGAGAGATGGTCGCGGGCAGGCTGTCGAGAAAGTGCTCAAACTGTTCGCGCCAGGTTTCCTGCAGGTTGGCCGGCACAAAATCGCCGTGTTCGCGGCGTCCGCGCAGCCAGTCCGCCATCGCGATTATGTGGGCGGCTATGCCGCTGAGAATCTTTGCTGAATCGGATTTGTCGGCGGTGAGAATGTTCTGCAGCTCGTCCACCTGTGCGGCAAACTCCCGCAAAATGTCGGTCTGATCGCCGGTCCAGGCGGCGGATTTGATCTCGCAGGTTTCGCGCAGGGTGCGCAGGGCGTCCTGCAGGATGTGCTGCAGGCTCGGAGCAGTCCGTCCATCGGTCGGTGAAGTGTGGTTGACAGCGTCGGGCTGATGATTCATGGAACGATGATCGGCTGATGCGTGGATCGGCAGTGCGGCGTAGACTCAGCTGAACGCGCCGCAAGAGCGAAAATAGTATTTTCCGCGAAATCCGGACATGCGAAGGGATTTGGAATTCATCTGAATCTCCGCCCGACGGTGCTTCATTCTTCTTTGGGTTTTGCAGCGCTCGTCCATCGTCTGAGCGCTTTGCGCAGGTCGTTGAGGCGCATTGGTTTGCTGATGTAGTCATCCATGCCGACTGCCAGACAGCGCTCGCGATCGCCGCGCATGGCATTGGCCGTCATGGCAATAATGGCATGGCGTCCGATCTGATTTTCGGCTTCGAGCTTGCGAATGGCGCGCGTTGCGTCGAATCCGTCCATCACCGGCATCTGGCAATCCATCAGGATGATGTCATACCGATTGCGCTGCAATTCCTCCAGCGCTTCCTCACCATTTTGACTGCACTCCGGTTCAAATCCAAGTTTGGCCAACATCTTGATTGCCAGCTTGCGGTTGACGGGATTGTCTTCCACCACCAAAATTCGCGTGGAATCGGGAATCTCCGGCCTGTCCTCGTTATGTTCGTCAATTTGTTCAAAACGATCGCCGAACAGCAGCATCACCGAGTCGAGCAAACGGGAGAGTTTGACAGGCTTTGGAATGCAGGTGGCGTGCGGAAACGAACGGCGGAAAATGGAGAGCTCGCTTTTGTTGGTCAGGATCAAAAAACGGGCGCCTTCATGCCAGCCAAATCGTCGCATGGCCGTATCGATCTGGCTTGTGTCTATCGATTCGCTGTTCACCACGATCAAATCGACCGGTTTCACCTGTTTCGTCTGTGTGTCCAGAAAGGACGTAAAATCTTCCAGATTGTCCAGAATTTCTACCGATGCGCCCCAGCGTCTGAAATGTTCGGCCAGACTTGCGCATTCCGACCTGTCGCTGTCGACCAGCAAGACGCGATTGTTGTGGAAAGTGTTCGACAGGCGCGAATCGACGTCCGCGTCGCTGCCGTCGCTGCTAACTTCAAACGGAATGACAAACCAGAAATGAGAGCCCTGGTCAGGCGTGCTGGCGAAGTCCATTTCGCCGCCCATCAGCTCTACGAGTTCCTTTGAAATGGAGAGGCCGAGGCCCGTGCCGCCGTACTTGCGCGTCGTCGTGGCATTCACCTGGGAGAATGACTCAAAGATGCGCGAGCGCGCTTCCTCGGGAATGCCGATTCCTGTGTCGACGACGTTAAAACGCACCGACAGTTTGTCAGGGGAAGGGTTGTCGACGAGCTCACAGGACAGCTCCACCGAACCGGCTTCCGTAAACTTAATGGCATTGCTGACCAGATTTGTTAATACCTGTCGCAGGCGCACCGGGTCTCCCTTGATCATGCGCATGGCGTTGGGCGGCATGATGGTTCTGAACTCGATGTTTTTATCCGCCGCGCGCAGCGACAGCATATCAACCACGCCCTCAATCACGCGCTGCAGATGAAACTCCGTGATTTCAACCGACAGTTTGCCGGCCTCTATTTTCGAGAAGTCCAGTATGTCGTTGATAATGTTTAACAAAGACTCCGCGGACTGACTGACTGTTAAAGCCAGATCTTTTTGTTCGGCATCGAGTTTGCTGTCCAGGAGCAGAGCGCTCATTCCAATGATGGCGTTCATCGGGGTGCGGATCTCGTGGCTCATCGAGGCGAGAAACTCCGATTTGATGCGTGTGGCGCTTTCGGCTTCCAATCGCGCCTGTACAAGCTCCTGCTGAATTTTTTTGTCTTCGGTTATGTCCCGCGCCACGGCGAAGACCAGGTTGAGTTTTGTGTCTACACGGGCGCGCCAGGAGAGCCAGCGCCAGGTGCCGTTTTTGCATCGGTAGCGGTTTTCAAATCGCATGATCGGCTGCGCGTCGGAGAGTTGTTTCTCCACTTCATGCGTCGCGTTGATATCGTCGGGATGCACCAGATCCGTGTAGGGTCGTGAGAGGAGTTCCTGTTGCGACCAGCCGAGCACGTCGGTCCAGGTCGGACTTAGCTGGCGGAAATAGCCGTCCATCGTGGCGATGCAGATCATGTCCAGCGAGACGTCAAAAAAGTACTCCTGCTCGTGCTTGAGCTGGTTGATGTCTGTTACATCCTGAAAAGCGCCGAATACCCGGACCATTTTGCCATCTTCGTAGTCCGCTTTGCCCATCGCGCGGACGTTGATTTCGCGACCCTTCGCAGTGATCATGCGCAGTTCAATGTCGTAGGACTTGCCCGTCTGCAGCAGCGTCTGAAACAGGTCGGTAATGGTCTGGCGATCATCCGGATGGTAAAAGTTGATCGCGTCCGCCAGCGCCGGCGGCTCGCCGATCGGCACTTCGTGAATGCGAAAAACCTCTTCAGTCCAGACGAGTTTGCCGCTGTTTATATCAAATTCCCAGCCGCCGACCTTGGCAATGGATCCCATGGCGTTGAGCAGGCGCTCGCGCCATTTGATTTTTTCTTCAGCTTCCCAGCGCGCCGTCGAATCGCGTACAATGCCGCTGAACATGCGATTGTCGTTGATCCAGAGTTCGGACACGGACAGCTCAAGGTGAAAGGTCGTGCCGTCGCTGCGCAGTCCAATCAAGTCGCGACTTTTACCGAGGATTCTGGCGATGTTTGATTCAAGGTATTTCCGGATATAGTTGTCGTGGTTCCGACCAACTTCTTCCGGCATCAGAATGGAAACATTCTGTCCGATTATTTCATCTGCGCTGTACTTGAAAAGGCGTTCGGCTGCCGGATTGAAATCGCGGATGATGCCTTTTTCGTCGATGGTTATTTGTCCGTCAACCATCGAATCAACGACGGATTTGTGTTTGGCCTGACTGCCGATCAACTCCTCCTCGGCGTTGCGGCGTTCGCGGATTTCCCGTTCCAGGCGGCGCACATTGGTGAATGTGTCGATCATCAGGCCGACAAATACGCTGGTGTTGCTTAACAAGACCATAAGATAGGCCGCAACCGACGCGCCGGTCATCGAGGCCGAGAGTGAGAAGGTCAGCGCCAGTCCAACCGTCACATTGATAATCATTGCAATGATCAGCCAATGATGGAAGGCGTCGCGTCGCCATAACCCTTTGCGCAGCATTAGGGCGATGCAGAGGACAAACAGTGCGGTCGGAACCGCTTCAATGAAGTTGAGATTCCAGTTCTGCACCACGACATATCCGTGAGCGGTCAGCCACGAAACCGATTTCAGCGACAGGGTTATCACGCTCGCGACAACGAAGACGCGAATCTCCAGCGAGATCGTTCCCTTTGCAGTCTCGGCAGGTGAGTCGGGCCAGCGCAGCGAGAGGATCAGCATCACGGCAAGAAAGATGCGGGACGAGGTCCAGGTCCACAGCATGATGAACGGCTCGGCTTCGATCGGAGCGGCCATGCCGCCCGCGAGCGTGATGGCATGCTGAGTTTCCAGCAGTCCCGAACACACAAAAGCCGCGCCGACAAAGAGGAAAATCGGCTTGCGCAGGCTGTAGTAACGCACAAGCGTCATGATGCCGATGACTACCGACTTCATGACGCTCAGGGATTCGACCAGAACGAGGACGCCCGGACCGGCGTCGCCAAACATGTTGACCGTAAGGAAGCTGAGTCCAGTAAAAATAACGGTCAATGCCAGGTACAGCAGGAGGCGCATCCGCGCGCGCGAGTCGTCCCAGACCGTTCCGAATTGCACAGTTTCGCCCGATACACTCATTCACATTCCCGGATTCAGGCCGCCGACCGATCAGCAGACCAACATATGCAACAAGATGAAAACGCGGCAAAGCGCATTTTCACGGCATTTTGTTAGTTGAAGCGGTTCAAACATCTATGTGTGCCAACATCAAGCTTTCTCGACTGGAGTTTTCGACCATTGTGCCGCCATGTCTGTACCAGGTCCGGAATATAAGTCGTCCGGCAACTGTAGGGCAACAGGAAGTCTGTGTTATTCCGTAGCTGTAAACAACGCGGACAAACGACATTACGTTTTCGAAATATCAATATCCATATTTACTGGATTTAATCAAATGGCCTCGGTTATTCTGCCGCCGCATTTCGATTTATGCAACTGTTTCAAGGTGCAAGAGTATGCGCTGCCGGAATTTGAATGAGAAGATGTGAGCGCTTTGCAGTGGAAAACTAGAGGAAAGGGAGCTGGGCGGCAGCGACATTTTCCGTAGATTACCTGCTTCAATAAGCGATTTTCCGCCAGTATGTTATTTGGGAGTGCCAGCGCATTGCACGAACAGTCAGATACGAATTATTTGTTGGAAGCCATCAGAAGCGATGAGCCTATCGATTTCCCGAGAATTGAAGCCGGTCAGTTTATTCCGGCGTTGGAGCACTACGTCACTTTTGTGAAGGATCTGACGGAGCTTGCAAAAGCCGAGACGGGTGCATTGAGCTTTGATGATATTTTTCTGCCGATTGAACGCCTGGAAGACGAATCAACGACCATGGCGTCCATGTTTCACACGATGCTTAGCTGTGGTGTGATGGCTGATTTGCGCGAGGTGGCAGGCAAGTTTTTTGCCGGATTGTCGGAACTGTACAACGACCTGATGTTAAACCCCGATTTATTCAGACACATTCAATACCTGTACGAACAGACGGCTGCGGACAAGGCTGAAGGTCATCTGTTGAGAGCACGTCTGGCGATGCATTGGTTTCGCCGGTTTCAACGCGACGGCGCCGCTCTTGATGACAAACAAAAAAGGCGTTTAAGAGAAATCGATTCCCGTTTGTCAGAATTGTGGCCGCAATTTCAACAAAATGTTCAGGACGCCATGGACACATGGTTCCTGGATGTTAACGACGGCGAATTGTTGAAAGACCTGCCGGAGAACATTGTTAAGTCGGCACAGATGACGGCTCAGGAAGCGGGGTTGGAAAACACCTGGCGGTTTTCGCTGTCAGTTGCATCCTATGTGCCTTTTATGAAGTTCGTGCCGGACGGCGAGCTGCGCAGAAAGTTAAATCTGGCCTGGGATACATTGGGCTCCAACGGCGATGCGTACGACAATCGCGCTATCATCCGCGAGGTTATCCAGCTGCGCCACGAACGCGCGCAATTGCTGGGATTTGAAACGCATGCTCACTACGAGTTGCCGGAGCGCATGTTAAACTCTCCGGAAAAAGTTGCCGACTTTTTGCGCCCGATGCTGCAACGACTTAAACCTGCCGGCAGGAAACTGCACGATATGCTGGCGGATTTTGCGCCGGAGTTTCTGGAGGACGGGCGGCTGAATAACTGGGACCGCGCCTTGCTGCTGGAACGCTATCGCCGCGCCACAATTCAGTTTAACGAAGACGACCTGCGGCCCTATTTTGAGTTGGACGCCACGGTGAAAGCGATGTTTGATCTGTCGAGCGAGCTCTTTGGTCTGCAATTTACTCCGGTGGAATTGCCGCGCATGCACGAGACCGTGCGCTCGTATTCCGTCAGTAACACGGACGGGAGTTTTGCGGGCTACCTCTATCTGGATTTGTTCCTGCGGCGCGGTAAACAGGAGGGAGCGTGGTGCAATTGTTTCCGCCTTCAGCATCGCATGAACGGCCGGGACCGCCGACCGCACGTCATGTTTATCTGCAATTTCCAGGCGCCGACGGAGGACAATCCGACTCTGCTGAGTTACAAAGAGACGCGCACATTGCTGCACGAGTTCGGCCACGCGCTGCACAGCTTGTGCGCGGAATGTGAATATCCCTCTCTCTCCGGAACGAATGTTGCGTTGGACTTCGTCGAACTGCCCAGCCAGTTGATGGAGAATTTCATGCTGCACCCGGAGAGTCTGGAGAAGATCGGGCGGCACTACAAGACGGGCGACTCAATTCCGCGGGAGATGATCGACAAGATCAACCTGACTCGCACGATCAATTCCGGCCACGCGGTTCTGTACGACGCACTGGCAGCCTGGCTGGACCAGCGTTGGCATTCTCGCGACGGTCTGGAAGCCGACGATCCGGTGGAATTCGAAAACAGCATTTTTGACGAGTATCTGTATTGGCGCCACAATCCGGGCTCGAACCTCAGTTGCAGCTTTTCACACATTTTTGCCTCGGGATACGCGGCGGGTTATTACAGTTATCTCTGGTCCAAGATTCTGGATGCAGATGCCTTTGAGGAATTTCTGCGCGACGGAATTTTGAACCCCAAAACGGCGGGCCGCTACCGCCGCGAGGTGCTTGCACGCGGCAGTGAAGTCGAACCGCTGGAGCTGTTCCGCAATTTCTGCGGGCGCGATCCCGAAATCACGCCTTTTCTGCGGCGTGAGGGATTGCTGGAAAGCAGCTGAGTTTTTTCCGACGCATACGGCACTGGAAACGGTGCTGTATGCGTCCTGTTCCGTCGGATGGAAAAAGAGTTTCAATACGAAGAACAGCTGCTCGAACGGCTCAAACGCACGAGCGACCAGCTCAACCTGATTCGCGAACTCGTCGACGACGAGCAGAATTTCAGTTCGCCGCGGACCTTCATCGCAATCATCGACCGCGGGCTGGACCTGGCGCGGCGTGCGCGCAAGAAGTGGTATGCAGCCTATTTCTCACTGGCCAAGGCGCGCTGCTACTTTGACCAATGGCAGGAGCATCTGGCTTACGATCTGCTCAGCGATGCGCTGCGCTGGTTCCGCAAATTGCGCGACCGCGGCAACATTGTACGCACGCTGCTGCTGCTGGCCGAGTATCACCGCGTGGCCGGCGATTCCGACAAGTCGATCGATTACTGCCTGGAGTTGAAGCAGTTGCTGCAGGGGGATGACGACGTCCACTCGCTGATCTCTCTGCAGTCCATGATCATCCGCAGCGACGTGCTCACGGATGTCGGTGATTTTGTATCCGCTTTTGATTTGCTGTACCAGGCCTTGCAACTGAGCGAAGGCAATCGCGAGCCCGGCTTTGAACGCGAGCACGCGCGCGTCATCATGCATCTGGGAATCGGCTACCTGCGGATGGAGCGCCACGACAAAGCGATGGAGTACCTGACCGCCGCGCGCGAGCTGGAGGACGGACTTTCCACGCGCGACATGGTCCGGCTGTACATGAATATCGCCAATGCGCGCAGCTCGGGCCCCAATGCCAATGTAGAGGAAGCTCTGACGTTGTACCAGCGCGCGCGCGACATCGCCAATACGATTCTGGGCGCGCGCTACACGCTGCCTTCGCTGCTCGTCAATATCGGCGCTTCATACACCAATCTGCAAAAACACGAGACGGCGCTGGAGCACTATCGGCGCGCCGACGATCTGGCCCGCACGATGACTTATCGTCCCTCGCTCTTTGCGATTATCCATCTGAACCGCGCGGTTACCTTTATTCAGATGAAGCGCTACGAAGAAGCTGATGCCGAGCTGGACGAAACTGCCTCGTTGGCGAAGCGCGGCAACGATGTTCGCGTCATGGAGCGTTTGCACCGCAACCGCTCCCAGCTCTATGAACAACAAGAGAAATTCAAGGAAGCTCTGGAAGAGTTCAAGAAATGCGCCGAGCTGCGCTCCGAGCTGTACAGTCAGGAAAAGGAAAATGCGGTGCAGACCATAACGCGCCGCATCGAGTGGGAACGGCAGCAGCGCAAAATCATGAAACTGGAGCAGGAACACGACAGTCGCACGCGCGAGCTGCAGGCCCGCAACCTGCAATTGACCCGCAATTCGGCTCTGCTCAAGAAACTGCGTAATTATCTGGAGTCGCTGGAGCGCGAGGGCGACGACACGCGTTCACAACAAATTTCGCTGATGCTGCGCCAGGTGCAGGAGGGCATCGACGCCAAGGAATCTTGGGCAATTTTTGAGCGCGAATTCGACCGTACTCACCAGGACTTTGTGACCAAACTGTTGCGGAAATTGCCCGATCTGACGCGCATGGAAGTCAAGATCTGCATCCTGACGCGCATGAACCTGCCGGCCAGGTCGATCGCCGATATTCTGTTTGTCTCGGTTCACACAGTTTACACGCATACGCGAAACATCCGCAAGAAAATCAATCCCGCTCCGCGTGGCGGACTTGCATCGTATTTGGCGCAGGTGTAGATTAAGCCCGGAGCAAACATCAATCCCCCCGGTTTATACCAGTGTTGCGAAGCGTTTCCGACTTCAGCAAATTATTCGAGATAACTACCAAAAAAATACCAAATCAGTTTGCGGCATCGGGGCCTTTCATGCCGTAAATTTCCTTATCACGAAGTGAACGAATTGTTATAACAATTTCAGGGTACTAGCTGTCGCCGCCAATTTTTCTGCCGCTTGTGCCACGCGGATCTAATCGACAGGTGGGTTGGTCCCGCCGACGGCCCCTGGGGAGGGGGATCCGAATCGAGAGGAAAAAAGGCGTCGAGACTTCTGGGGAAAAGATTCAATATGAACAAACTACTGCAGCACTTCCAGACACCGTTTCAGACGATCCCGTTTAACGACGTACAGGTTGAAGATTTTTTGCCGGCACTGACGCAGGCGATGGAAAGCGCGCGACTTGCCGTTGACGAGCTGGTCTCGTCGGCGGAAGCGCCGAGCTTTGCAAACACGATTGAAAAACTCGATGTACTGACCGACCAGATCGACTTTGTCGCAAACGTGTTTTACAATTTGCACTCGGCAGAAACCAACGACTCGATGCAGGCTATTGCCGAGGAGTTTGGCCGTCATCTGACGGAATTTTACAGCGACATGTACCTGAATCAGCGGCTGTTCGAACGCATCCGCAGCGTATACGAATCGGCCGGCGACCTCGAGCTGGACGATGAAGCCGGCCACCTGCTGGAATCGACCTTCAAATCGTTTACGCGCAACGGCGCGTTGCTGAACGATGAAGACAAAAAGACGCTGCGAGAGCTGGATACGGAGCTGAGCCGTTTGTCGCTGCAGTTTGGCGACAACGTTCTGGAAGAGCTCAATTCTTTTGAACTGGTCATCGAAGACAAAGCCGACCTGGAAGGACTGCCCGACAATGTTGTGGCCGCCGCTGCCGAAGCCGCAGCCGAGCGCGGCAAGGAAGGTGTCTGGCTTTTCACACTTGATGCGCCCAGCATGCAGCCCTTCCTCAAGTTCGCCGACCGCCGCGATCTGCGCGAACAACTCATGAAAGCATTTTCCACGGTGGCAAGTCGCAGCAACGAGCACGACAACCGTGGAATCGTGAAAGACATAGCGCATCTGCGTTATCGCCGCGCACGCCTGCTGGGATTTGAATCGCACGCGCACTTTGTCCTGGCCGAACGCATGGCGCGCACGCCGGAAAACGTTTCGACCTTCCTGGACGAGCTGTTCGAAAAAGCCAAGGACAAAGCCGCAGGGGAAGTGGCCGAACTGGAGAATATCCAGCACGAAATTGACGGCCGTCGCGATCTGCAGCGTTGGGACTACGCCTATTTTGCCGAGAAACATCGCAAACGCATTCTCGACATCGACGAAAATGCGCTGCGCCCATACTTTCAGTTGGAGCGCTGCATCGAGGGCATGTTTACCGTAGCGAACAAACTCTACGGCCTGACCTTTGAGCGACGCATGGACATCGAAGTGTACCACCGCGATGTGCATGTCTATAAAGTCAGCAACGAAGCCGACGGTTCGCTGGTTGGAATTCTCTACGCCGACTTTTTCCCGCGCGCCGGCAAACGCAACGGCGCCTGGATGACGACCTACCGCTCGCAATGTCTGCGCAACGGACAGGACCAGCGACCGCACATTTCGATTGTGTGCAACTTTACGCCGCCTTCGTCAGGCAAGCCGGCGCTGCTCTCTTTTGATGAAGTGAACACGCTCTTCCACGAATTCGGGCATGCACTGCACGGCCTGTTGTCCAACTGCCGCTACCGCCAACATTCCGGCGTCAGCGTCTACCGCGACTTTGTGGAACTGCCTTCGCAGGTGATGGAGTGCTGGCTGACGGAGCGCGAGTGTCTGGATCTGTTTGCCGCTCACTACGAGTCGGGCGAGAAACTGCCGGCGGAGCTGGTTGAGAAAATTCAGAAATCGGAAAAAATGAATCAGGGTTATGCCATCCTGCGGCAGATCAGTTTGGGAGTTCTGGATCTGTCCTGGCACACGCGCAGCTCAGACGAGGTTCACGACGTCGAGCAGTTTGAACGCGACGTGACGCGCAAGCTGGAGGTCCTGCCGCACATTGCACACAGCAATCTCAGCTGCCGTTTTTCCCACATTTTCCGGGGCGGATACTCAGCCGGTTATTACGGCTACAAATGGGCTGAAGTCCTGGCCGCAGACGCCTTTGAGTTCTTCAAGGAAGCCGGAATATTTAACCGCGAAATAGCGGACAAATTCCGCGAGAACATCCTTTCAAAGGGCGGCAGCGTGGATCCGATGGTGCTGTACAAACGCTTCCGCGGACGCGAAGCCAACATGGACGCTCTGCTGCGCCGTGCTGGGCTGAGCTGACCTGAGAATGCCTTCTCTGCAAAACCCTTTTTGCTTGCCTTCGAGTTTCGGGTTTGTTAAACAAGTCAATCCAAGAGCCGGCCGCCGCGGTGCGGCTCTTGCTGTTTTTGTGTCGAAAGATGCACGATTACATCACGTCAATCAGGTATAGTACGAATGAACGCAGACAGTCAGAAATTTCTGGAAGCATACTTAAACAATGCTTCACCTACCGGGTACGAGTCGTCCGGACAACAAATGTGGCTTGAATATCTGCAGCCGTATTGCGACGAGCACTTCAGCGATGTCTATGGTACGGCTGTCGCAGTTGTTAATCCAGGCGCGGACTACAAAGTTGTTATCGAGGCGCATGCGGACGAGATCTCCTGGTATGTTAATCATATCACGGACGAAGGTTATATCTATGTGATACGCAACGGCGGGTCCGATCATCAGATTGCGCCGTCAAAACGCGTTAACTTCCACACGGAAAAAGGCCTGGTAAAAGGCGTGTTCGGCTGGCCTGCAATTCACGTGCGCAGTCGCGAAAAAGAAGAAACGCCGACGATGAAGAACATTTTCATCGATATCGGCTGCTCGTCGCGCAAAGAAGTTGAAGAAGCCGGCGTACGCGTTGGTACCGTGGCGACCTTTGACGACGAAATGATGATGTTAAACAATCGCTACGTCGTCGGCCGCGCACTGGACAACCGCATCGGCGGATTTATGATTGCCGAGACGGCGCGCCGTCTGAAAGAAGAGAATATCAAGCTGCCTTTCAGTTTGTACGTGGTCAATGCCGTGCAGGAAGAAGTCGGCCTGCGCGGAGCGGAAATGATCTCGCGTCGCATCAAACCGGACGTCGCCGTGGTTACGGACGTCTGTCACGACACCCAGTCGCCGATGTACGATAAAATTACGCAGGGCGACCTGAGCTCGGGCAAAGGTCCGGTTCTTACCTGGGGCCCGGCGGTGCAGAACAATCTGCTGAAAATGCTGTGCGACACGGCCGATAACAACTCGATCAAGTATCAGCGTGCCGCAGCGTCCCGCGTAACCGGCACGGATACGGACGCCTTTGCCTACTCCGCGGAAGGCGTTGCGTCGGCTCTCATCTCTCTGCCGCTGAAATACATGCACACGACGGTTGAAATGGCGCACGTGGACGATATCGAAAGCGTGATCAATCTCATGAAGGAATTCCTGGTTGCGCTGCCGGCGGGCCACGATTTCCGCTATTTCTGAGCGTGAAAATCGATTGAATCAGGGCCGTGAAAACATTTTCACGGCCTTGTGCGTCTATCGGCCGGTCCGGGGCAGAAAGACGGGAAGGCAGCGCACAGTCGGGCACAGGCTGTGGCGCTCCGAACAGCAGCAGTTCAGACTTTACAGGCATAACACGAGTGATCGAGGAACCGCGGGACCAACGCACAATCGTCAGTTTTCAGGCGCACTTTGGATATACCTCGCCGGAGGGGATGCCCCCAGGTGCGGCGATGGCCGATTTCATGGAATCGGAGTTGAACGCCCGCGGCTTGCTGGTAGACGCCCGTCGGAACACGGAAGACTCACACGTTTTCCACGTCATTTCCGGTTCGCGGCGTTTTGGTTTGTTGCTTGGTTTGATCGAAGACGATGAACGGGAGTGGCTGATTCTGACCTATTCGCGGCTGGGCCGCGTGCGGCGTATCTTCGGCGCTCGCGACAACGATGAATACAGAGCCATGCTGGCTGCGATTCACGAAGTCCTGCTGGCGGATGAACGCATCTCCAATGTGCGTTGGTACACGGAGCAGGGCTGGCATGATGACCCGCTCGACGCCTGGAAAAGTCTGCCATTCGAAACAAATTCCGATTATAATTAGCATAGCGCGGAAAATGTGTTGGCCATATTGGGAAATCGATTATTTTGGCCGGAATTGCGCGGCGGGACAGCGCGTCGCAACCTCACATTGAGCGTTTAGGGAGTTGGGCTTACTATGGCGAGGATGGAACTCGACGAGCTTGTAGAACTTGAAACCATGCCGGAGATTGACGGCCTGGTGTTTCGCCGCTATCGCGGAGCGGAAGACGCCGCCGCGCTGGCCCAGGTTAAAGAAGCCGGAGCCAAAAAAGATCGAATCGATCCGCTTTCCTCCGTGGAATCCCTGCCGGATGCGGAAACCATCAAGGAAGCCTTGCGCTACAAGGATCCGCTCGACACCCTGCTGGCGGAAGTCAACGGACAGATCGTTGCCTTTGCATACATGCTGTGGTGGACGGAAGATACCGGCGTCTGGGTCTACCAGGTTAACTTCTCAATCATGCCTGACTGGCGCGGACACAAGATTGGCGAAGCCCTGCTCGACTGGGCCGAGAACCGCTCACGCGAACTGGCCGAAGTTCACCCGACGGGTGGCCGCGTTCTGGTGGCGGCCAATGCCACCAATGCCGAAAAAGATGCCGTCAAGCTGCTTAAACAACAAGGTTATACGCCGCGTTTTCGCCTTGACGAATACCGCTTTGATCGCTTCCGCAGTTTAAATGACCGCGAAGTTCCCGTTCCGGAATCGTTTACCATTAAACCGATTGAAGTCGAGCACTACCAGGAAATCTGGAAAGCACATACCGACGCATTCGGTCACGACAGTTCCGGCGACATTCGCACAAAAGAAGATTACCGCAAACTGTTTGAATCGCCCGACTTTGATCAGGACCTCTGGCGCGTAGCCTGGGTCGGTAAACAGGTGGCCGGCATCATTGAGTGCACCGTGGACGAACGCCGCGGCGAACTGGCCGATCTCTGCGTGCGCCCATCGTGGCGTCGCAACGGCCTGGCAAAAGCGCTGGTGAACGAAGCGCTGAAAGCTCTGCGGGAGAAGGGGATTAAACACCTGTATGTCAACACGCGCTCGGATAACAGATTCGGCGCCGGAGAGATGTACAAGAATCTCGGCTTCAAACTCCGCAAGGTATTTACTCGGTTCGTCAAGCCGCTTCAGAACTAACGAACCGCATAGGTCGGGGAATTACGTGAACAGCCAGCAGCGTCTGAGTTCCATCAAGACGGCATGGGTCGCCGGCTATTTGTATGTCGGTTTTCGCATCCTCGAAGTTCTGGTGTCGATCTTGCGCTACGGAAGCCCCGGATATGCGCTCGACCAGTCGCAGCACAATATTATTGTTGCAGTAGTGATTTTTGTGCTGTGTACGATGTTTCGCCATGGTCAGCGCTTTGCTATGCTGCTTCTACCGCTTGCCGCCGCAGTTGGAATCGTGCTGAACTACCTGCATGGGGCATCACTGCTGCGACTGAGCATTGACGGAATTCTACTGGGACTTTTTATCGCCGGCGCAATTGCCGTGTTGACCGATAAACGCAAACGCAAAACGGATTCGTAGCGCGGCAGTAAATGTTTAAACGACACTGAAGATTTGCCGTTTGCAAGCTTCAGTTGCGTGAAAAAACGAGGGGAGTCAAAGCCGCGGAGGGTCCAGGTCGTTAATCCGCGCTTTCCGCTGGTACAACGGAGAGGCACGTTCGCCACGTTAACTGCAACGTTCAACTGATCCCTCTTGATCGCAACAACGTGTTTAATGTAGTATTCCGGTCTTCATTGCCCAATCGGTCTTGCAGAATCCGTCGTGTAAATCGCATGGCGAACTGCGAACCTGCAGGCGCAACTGATGAGGACCGCCATGAAAAACAACGGAAGCCGGGAGCGCGGCGTCAGCGTACGGGTCGCTCTCTTTGAATCTTCTATCATGTTTCTGATACAGATATTGCTGTATTCAACTTTTGAAATGGTCCTGTACGGTCTGCATGAAATCCGTCTGAGCGTCTCCATTCCCACGGCCGTGTTTTTTGCCGTGTGGCAATACCTCAGCCTGCGTCGCGGTCTGGACTGACAGCGCCACGCAGATCGAGCAATTGCATAGGATGTCGACGACGGGGGATAATAACAGACCATGCAAAACTGGACCTTGTTGCGGGCCGGCTTCCCGGCGGTTCGCTGTTTAACATCAGATTGCCTTCTATTATTTTTGGCAGTCGATCCCCATTTGGAGTGTAAGAGTGGAAGAGACCTGGGAATTCAACGATAAAAATTTCGTCCTGCAGCGTCGCCCCGGCGAGACCAGCCTCCAGACGCTGCGAGCCTGGAACAGTTCGGATGAATATCTGCTTCAGCAATTTGCCGAGAGCAACGTCGCGCCGGACGCATCAGTGCTCGTTGTCCAGGATCACTTTGGAGCGCTTGCGCTGCACACCTGGGAACACAAACCGCTGATTTTGACCGACTCGCTCATGGCGGAGCAGGTAACCAGGAGCAATTTACAGGCCAACGGCATCGACCCCGCCGGTTTGCAATTCACCGACCCACTGACGTTTGCCGCTGAAAAACGCGAGCGTCCATTTGACGTTGTCCTGCTAAAAATCCCGCGGCAGCGCGAGTATCTGCGCATGCTTCTGCACATCATTCGCCCGCATCTGAACGAAAACACGCTCTTTTTGGCAGCGGGCATGGTCAAACACGTTGCGCCTGACGCGCGCAAGGACATGGCCGACATCATCGGTGCGAGCGAAGTCATGCGCGTTTGGAAAAAAGCAATTGTCATTCGATGCACTTTTGAGCCGAATCGCATCATTCCCGAAGCGCAATTCCGCGAGAATTTTAAGCTGCCCGAACTGGACCGCACGCTCTGCGCCTGGCCGTCGGTATTTGCGGCCGGCAAACTGGACCTGGGCACGCGTCTGTTGATGGAGTTCATGCCCTCATCCAATGACGTCAAAACAATCGCCGATCTGGGCTGCGGCAGCGGAGTGCTGTCGATGGCGGCGGCGCGAACCTATCCCTCCGCCAAAATTATTGCTGTGGACGAGTCGGCGCTGGCTGTGGCTTCGCTGCGCGCCGGCCTGGAACAAAACAGCGACCTGGAAATTGCCGTACACCGCGCCGACGGGCTGGGTGAATTCGAAGACAAAACGTTTGACCTGGTCATCTGTAATCCTCCTTTTCACGCCGAAGCCGCGCTCAGTCTCAGCGAGACGACACGCCTGCTGCCGGATGTTGCCCGCACAATGACCGACGAAGGTGAGTTCCGCATGGTCGGCCGCACAAGTATGCCGTATGTGCGCCATCTGAGCGAGTATTTCAACGAAGTCGAAACAATAAACAAACGCAGCGGTTTCAGTATCATTTCCGCCCGCAAACCGCGTCGTTGAGCCACGCGGTCGACAATAGATTGCCGCCGCGGACTGCAACATTGGGACGCACAATTCGTTGTTCGGCTCGTGATCCGCATTTCAACCATACTGTGCCTTGGTCTGCTTATCTCGCTGTCGGTCCCGACCGGTGCCGCTGTGGCGCAACAAGTCGACACGTCATTCAGCTCCGTCAAACACATCCGCATTGACCGTCCCTTTACAGGACTGACAATCCGACGACTTGACGCGCGGTCCGCGGCAACGAGCAGTCTGAACCTGCGCGAAACCGGCCTGAGAAGCATTGTTAAACAGATTGGCGATACGGTGTTCATCAGTTTGCCGAAAGCACAACAGGACAATCCGGACCCCGGTTCGCTGCGACTGCTGTGCTCCGACGGTCTGAACATCGAATTGCACGCCGGCATCGGCGATCTGGACGTCTCCGGCTGGAACGGCAACATCAGCGCTGATATAGAAGAGGGGACTGCGCAGTTGAGCGGCATTCAGGGAAATTTCAGCCTGAGAGGCGAGACACTGGATGTCATTATGACGAACGTTGATCACTCCAACGTTTCGGTGCGCACGCAGTTCGGCACGGTTGTACACTGCAAAACGCCTTTGCGTGCGGGCAATTACAGTCTCCACAGCGCCCACGGCGACGTGCAGGTTTTTCACTATTCATCCGCCTCGTACAATCTCAACGCAATTTCTGACGAAGGCCTGGTAGACGTCTACATCGACGGTATGCAGGCGCAAAGCAATCCCGCGAGCTCGGCATCGACCGCTCAGGGGATTGTGGGAACCGGAGAAGCCGCCCTGGATCTTCAGTCGACAGATGGTTTCATTACGATCGCGCTGGACGTGGCTCCTTCGGTCAATCTCCAGTTGCCGCAGCACGGTTTGCAGCAGAGTCCGGCGCGGCGCGGCGCATATTTCCAGGCGCCGCACTTTTTTGGCTGTCCCTGCCATTCCGGCCCTCCGATAGTCCCTTCACTCGAAAACTGACTTTTTACTTGCCTGATCGACCTTCATTTGCTGCAGACAGGCTACGTCGATTTCGCTAATATCTTCGTGAATTGAGCGATTTGCACTCTTGTACCGCACTTGCTTGCCTGACACTTTGACTCGTTTATTTCTGACTCTTTTGTTTGTCGGCGAGCGCGGATCGCCGGGCCGTTCAGACGGTTTCAGGCTTGTCCGGTTCATACCAAAAATACGTAAAACTACGTAGGAGCTGTGAGCCCTTAGGGCTCACAGCTCTGATAGCTATCGTGCCAAAAAAATTCAAACTTCAGTCTCGCCTCAAATTTCTAACTCAGATCCGCTTAACGCAGTCGTTTCACAGCTCAACGGTCCAGATATTCGGTCAACCGGTAAACATCAGAGAGAGAAACCCGCCAAGAAACCGGGAGAGAATCGAAGTCAGAATCAACGCGTCGACAAGGTCGAGCGACAAAATCCCCAAATATCCAACGTTTCAGTCAACTCGGAGACACGCAGAGTTCTGTAAAAATCCTGTCGCACCGCGGCGGACAGCAGAGTGGCATTCCGCAAAGACGAACAAAAGAATTCATGAGAAGTTTGAAAAGGGAACTGAACGGCCCTCCAGATTGTCCAGCCTCCAGCGTCCGGGAACCGCAAGGCGCGCTCAACAACTATGATCGCAGGTCAGAGGGCAGGCGGAAAAATTGAGCGGCGATTCCAACATTGGCGCCGACCTGATGTATTTGGCGTATCCAATCAGAAAATTGTTGCCGTGGGATGCAACAAATTCGAAATCGCAGGATTATGTTTTCGTGAAATCTGCCAACTGCGGTTGACTTGCTGCATCCATTTGTCCATGTTGACGTTCCGGAGATTCGGGTACCGATGTTCCGCCTGAATGCGGGGCGTAGCACGGCGCCCGGATTGAACCACGGCGCATCGCACACACACAGATCTTGATATTCATGAATGCAGGCATCCATCTTGAGGAATTGCATCAGGAACTGCAGGCAGCCGACGGCGGACGCCGCATAGAGCTGTTAAACCAGATTGCACGCGAAATGATGGCGGTCGATGTCAATCGCGGTGCTGAACTGGCACAGGAAGCCGTGGTCCTGGCCCGTAAAATGATCAGCGAGGGCGAACCCGGAGGAGCGCAGGGCATGACCACCGCCCTCATGTTAAAAGCCACCTGCCAGAACAAACAAGGCCACACAGCCGAAGCGCTCGAAACACTGGATGAAGCCATGGTGCAGTTTGCCGAAATGAACGACCGGGAAGGTGAGGCAGGCGCATTAAACAATTTCGGCAATGTCTACCTGTCAATTGGCGACTATCCACGCGCCCTCGAAAATTATTTGCGCAGCCTGGCAATTAAAACCGAACTGGGTAAACGCCATGCGGGCGCAGGAACCATGCGCAATATCGGCATTGTCTACCAGCACCTGGGCGACTATTCCAATGCCCTGGACCACCACCTGGCAAGCTGTGAACTGCTGCGTGAAAACGGCGACCGTCGCGGCGAAGCGCGCGCCCTGATTTCCGTCGGTCACGTATACGAATTGCTCGACAATCACGGCGCCGCTCTGGAACACTACTACAATGCATATGAAATTATCCGCGAAGCCGATTTGCTGGACGAAGAAGCGCGTGTGCTGGGAAATATCGGCAATATTCACGCCAAGAGGCAGCGCTATGACGAAGCGCTACAGTTTTTCCAACGCAGCCTCGTGATTAAACGCCGCGTCGGCGATGTTCACAGTCAGGCCAACCTGCTGTTAAACATCGGACTGGTTTATGTGCATCGCGGTGAACTGGACCGTGCCCTGCCGCAGTTTGGCCAGAGCCTGACGATTAAACGCCGGACGGGCAATCGACTGGGCGAGGCGGAAGCGCTGCACGCGCTGGGTGTGTTAAACGGTCGCCGCGACTTTTCCGGTCACGACTCCAACCTGGCGTTGGAGCAGCTGAAACAAGCGCTGGACATCGCCGAGAAATTGCAGGCCAAACGCCTGGTATACGATGTTAAACACTCGCTGGCCGAACTCTACGAGCAGCGCGGCGAGTTTGAACAGGCGTTGGCCGAATACCGCAGTTTCCACTTGTTAAAAGAAGAGTTGCACGGCAGCGACCGCGACAAAAAACTGCGCGACCTGCAGACGGTGCATCAGGTTGAAACCGCGCGCAGAGAAGCGGAAATTTATCGACTGCGCAATGTGGAACTCGTCTCCCTGAACGAAGACCTGCGCAAAGAGAAGTCGCGGGCGGATATGCTCAACACCCACCTGCAGGATGTTAACAGCAATCTGGAAAAGATTGTCAACGAAAAAAATGAATTTCTGGGCATTGTGGCACACGACCTGCGCAACCCGCTGGCCAACATCGTGCTGTCCGCTTCGATGGTTAACAACTATCGCGGCCGCATGACTTCCGCCGACATCGGGCGGGAGATGGACAAGATTGAACTCACCGCCACGCACCTGAAAGATATTGTGGCCAACCTGCTCGATCTCAATAAACTGGACAGTGGCGCACGCGCCATGGAGCAATCGCAGGTTGACGTGCACAAACTGATTCTCACGCTTGTGACATTGCATCGCGACCGCGCAGCTGTTAAACACATTCGGCTGGACTTTGATCAGGGTGATATCCGCCATGCCGTGGCCCGTGCGGATAAACAGGCCTTCCAACAGTCGATTGAAAATATTCTCTCCAACGCCATCAAGTACTCGCCGCCGGGCAAGCGCATTCACATTCGGCTGAGCCGGAGCACGTCTGCGGCCGGTGTGGACTGTTTCAATATTCACGTTCGCGACGAAGGTCCGGGAATTCCGTCGGAAGAACGCCACCGACTGTTTGAGAAGTTTGCACGCCTGTCCAGTAAACCTACCGGCGGTGAACACTCGGCGGGGCTGGGGCTGTACATCACCAAACGCCTGATGAACGAAATGCGCGGCGACGTGAGTTTCCTGGCTCCGGCGGGCGGCGGCGCTGAATTTGTCCTTTCTATTCCCGCTTGTTAATCATGGAGTAATTCCCAAGATTGGGCTGACAAAATCGGCGTGGGAACCGGCGTCCTGCAACCGGCCCCGCTCTGTCGTGTCTTAAACGGCATCGAAATCTGTTAGATCGATTCGGGAGACTTCGTGTATTCTGTCCTGCGTCACTCCATCCGCCTCCTCCTGTTTGTTTCTTCTGTTTTGTTGATGGGTGCGGCATCACTGCGCGCACAGGTGCTGCGCGTCTACGATGTCGACGCCTCCAACTTTCCGCTTGTGAGCGCGGAGTTCGACTACTATGCTACCGGGGGGACACGCATCGACGTGCCACAGGAATCCTTCCTCGTGCGCGAGTTTGTCGACGCCCTGCCGATTGAAGTTTTTGACTGTCCGCAGCAAATCGAACCGGAAGTCTTGTCGGCGGTCCTCATGATCGACGCCTCTTCATCGATGAACCAGGCGGGCAAACTCCAGATGGCGCAGTCCGCGGCGCGTGCGTGGATAGACGCCATGCCGCTCGGCCCAGGCGAATGCGCGCTGGGCGTCTTTTCCGAAACCAACACAATTCTGCAGGACTTCACTGCGAACCGCGCTGCGCTGCTGAGCGCTGTCGACGGCATCACAACCCAGGGCGGAACCCAATTTGACGCGGCGTTTACGGCGCAGCCAGGCGGCGCGCTCGTTCTGGCTGAAAACGGCATCAACAAACGCGTGGTGGTGCTGATTACCGACGGCGACGCCGACGGCAACCGCGACGAGATTATCGCTGCCGCGCAGAACGCCGGCGCAACCGTTTTTTGCGTGTCGATCGGCATCGACATTCCTCCGATCCTGTTCGACATCGCAGATGCCACCGGCGGGGAGGTGTTCGACAACGTGACCTCGCTTGACGAAGCTTCCGACACCTTTGTGCGCATTCTGCGTCTGGCGCAGGAAGTCGAGCCCTGTAAAATCACGTGGCGCAGCGGTCCGGCCTGCGAAACTGCGCGCGAGCCTTTGATTTCCATTCCGACGCTCGGCGCTGTGGCATTCGGACACTACGAAGCGCCGCCCGAATCCATTCCGCTTCTTCTGGTGAACCCGGCACGCCTCGACTTTGGACCTGTGCCGCCGCCGCAGTTTGACCGGCAGCAGGTGGAACTGCGCGCTCAGGCGGAAGAAATGACGATCAATTCCATCAACGTTTTTCATCCGGATTATTCCATCATCGATTGGGGCGGTTCTGCGCCACCTTTTACGCTGGCTCCGGACGAGAGCCGGGTGCTGACAGTTGAATTCAGACCGGCCGATTCGTCCTTCAGCGGGCATGAGTTTGAGATTGAAGCGGAGGGGCCGTGCAATATCTCGGGCATTACGGTTTTCGGCGGTTTTCCGGGAATAAAACCAAAGATCCCGACGCTCAAAGTCACCTTTCCCAATGGCGGTGAGATGTTTGCCGCAGGTGAAACCATTGAAGTGTCGTGGACCGGCGTGCCGCGCCGCGACTCGCTTCGTCTGGAGCTGAGCACGAACAACGGCACCGACTGGACGCGCATCACGGAGTATGCAACCGGACTGTCCAGCGAGCTCAAATTACCCAATACGGTCAGCGACGAGTGCCTTGTCCGCCTGAGCCAGGGCGCGGTACCCGAAGATATTTACAACGGCTGGGCCTGGGCGCGCCGCGGTGGTGGTTTCTCATCATTTGCCGAGGAAATGCGCGATATATGCCTGGACAGCACCGGCAACATTTACGCCGTCGGCAGTTTTTTCGGTGACGGTGATTTTGCCGGCAAGGAAATCGCGGCAAACGGTTCTTCCGACATTTTTCTCGTCAAGCTGCGTCCCGACGGCAGTCTGGCCTGGGTGCGCAATTTCGGCAGTCGCGAAGGCGATGACGGCATCGCGGTGGGCTGCGACGCCGAAGGAAATGTATATGTCGGCGGCGAGCAGCGGCTCAGTTTTGTTCTGGATGGTAAAGCCTTCGGCGGTCCCGGCGGCATAGATCTGTTTCTGGCCAAGTTCAACAGCAGCGGCACGGCCCAGTGGATCAGCGGCGGAGGAGGACCACAGAGCGACGATTTTGGCGACATGGTGGTAACGCCGGACGGGCGCGTTTACATTTGCGGCAGCGTGGTGGGAGATGCAAATTTTGGTCCTGCGACGATCGGTTCGGCCGGCAGCGGAGCAATCTTTGTGGCGGAGTACGCCACCGACGGTTCGTTGAACTGGATCAATGATAACCTGGGAAATTTCAGTTTTCACGCGCGTAAAATGGACCTCAGCACGAACGGCGAACTCGTCATGGCAGGTTCGTTGCTCTCGGATGAAACGCTCGACGGCATCGCACTTGCCGTGAGCGGAGGGGCGGACATTTTCATGGCGCGGCTCAATCCGGACAACGGCGAGGCACTGAGCGCCATGGTCCTGGGCGGGACAGGCAACGAGTTTATTTCTGCTATTGCCGTTGATCCCGACGGCAATGTGAGCGTCGCCGGAAATTTTAGCGCCCCGGTCGACATGGGAACGGGATCACTCGTCAGCCGCGGCGGTACCGACTTTTTTGTTGCGCAGTTTGACGCTTCGGACCAGCCGCGCTGGAGTATGCGCGGCGGCGGAACGATGGATGATGGAGCCGACGACTTGCGCGCCTCGCCCGACGGAACGCTGCACATGGTAGGGACCGCGGAGGAAACATTTGATCTGAACGGCGAAGCGGGACAGGCCGACGGGCGTGATATTCTGGTTGCCGAACTGACTCCCGACGGCGAAGTAGAGTGGCTGCGCAGCGTGGGCGGCAGATTTACACAGCGCGCGCGCGGCGTAGTTTACGACCAAAGCGATCGCCTGTATTTTGCCGGCGAGTTCGTGCTTTCGACGACGATCGGCGCCGACAGCCTGCGAGCGCTGGGCAACGGAGACGCCATGGTCGCCGCGATGCGCATCAACCTGGAAGCCGCGCAGACGGATGTTTCCGACAATCTCTGGTCCATCGTGGCGCCTCAATACGTTGGCAGGGTAATTGACATGGGCGTGCTTTCAATCGGAACGCGGCGCGATTCTCTCATTGAAAATTGGCTTGAAAATGTTGGCGTTTTCGGCATGATCATTGACTCGATCAGGATTGAAGGTCCTGATGCCGAGGACTTTGCGCTGCTTTCGGACGTGCCGGCAGGCCTGCCGGCATCGGCCTCGTTGGATATTGATCTTGAATTTGTTCCGTCGGCGGTCGGCCTGCGGCGCGCCGAGATTGCCGTTTATGCCGCCGGACGTGAGAGTCGTTTTGAGCTGATCGGCCGGGCGGTACAGGCCAAGTTGCGCCTGGCTTTTGACGACGATCTGATCGACTTCGGCGTTGTGGCACTGAGCCGAACCAGGACGCTCGAGCAGAGAGCGACCGTGGTCAACCTGAGCAGCGAAGTCATTGAGTTTGATGCGATACTGATAGAAGAAGCCGGCGGCAGTCAGTTCAGCGTGGAGCTGCCCGACCCGCCTGTGCGGCTGGAACCTGGCGAATCGCTGGAGCTGGATCTGAGTTTTACGCCGACGCGCCGCGGTCGCGGCAGCGCCGATCTTTTGTTTTACTGCGGCGGTCTGGCCGGGCCCGTGCGTCTGCCGATGGCCGGTGTGGGACTGGACGATATTGTGCTGATTCCCGACTTCAGCGCGGCGGCGGGCGAAGAACGCACGCTGGAGCTGCGCCTGGGTCGACCGCTGTCGGCGGAGGAAGCCGCGAGCATTGCGTCATTCCGCGCCCGCATTGAATTCAGCAGCGATCTGCTCGTGCCGCGCAATGGCGCAGGCGCCGTGACTGCTGGTGTTCGCAGCGTCGAAGTAGGCGGCAGTCCGGTTGAAGGAGACGTCGTTCTGGCGCAGATCTCGGTTGTTGCGGCGCTGGGTGCGGCGACACAAACGCCGCTTGTAATTGCCGAGCTGGAGTGGTTCGACGGCGAGGGCGAAGTTGTCGAACCGGAGTTTGCGGAGGTCGACGGCGTCTTTGAGCTGGTAGGCATTTGCGAGGTCGGCGGCACGAGACTGTTCAACAGCGGCGCGGGTGCGGCGGCACTGACGGTTCCGCAACCGAACCCCGCCGGACACAGCACGACGATGCGCGTGCATCTGATTGAAGCCGGTACTCACACGCTGGAAATCTATTCGATTCGCGGTGAACTGGAGCGCCGCCATCGTCTGTCGACCGACGGTCCCGGCGCGTATGAACTGACGATCGACTGCTCCGGGCTGCCCAATGGTCGTTACATCGTACTGGTACAAACGCCGACGCAGGTCCTGCAGCGACAACTGGACGTGAGGCGCTGAGTCTTGTCACCTGCCCGGTGACCGTATGCGGACATCTGCAGGACTAACAAGAAAATCATGTCAGGAGAAAGGCAGCTCAAGTAAAATCACCAGGGACGCAGAAGGCTGGAGCCGCCATGTGCCCGGCGTTGACTGATTGGTCGTCCGCACGAAAAAGCGTAAATTCGCCGCATTTATTTTCAGACAAGCTAAGATCTCTCCGCTTAACTTGTTGATCTGGTACGGGAGCGGGCCTGTGACCCGCCGGAGCATTGCGGGAATACAATGAAAGTTATCGATCAGCTGGCGAAAGCTAAGAGCACGCTGTTTTCCTTTGAAGTGATTCCGCCGCTTAAAGGCGAAAGTATACAGTCCATTTACGACGGCATTGATCCGCTGATTGAATTCAACCCAATCTCGATCAATGTGACGTATCACCGCGAGGAGTTTACCTACCGCAAGATGCCGGACGGTTTGTTGAAACGCATGACGGTTCGCAAACGGCCCGGGACAGTCGGCATTTCTGCCGCACTGAAATTCCGCTATGGCGTTGAGCCTGTGCCGCACCTGATTTGCGGTGGATTCACGCGGGAGGAAACGGAAAACGCTTTGATCGATCTGGACTTCCTGGGCATCAAGAACGTGTTGGCGCTGCGCGGCGATCCGCAGAAAAACGAGCGGGTGTTTGTGCCTGAAACGGAGGGCCACACTTATGCACTGGACCTGATTAAACAAATCGACGCGTTAAACAAGGGCATCTACCTGCACGAAGATATGAAGAACGCCAACCCGACGGACTTCTGCATAGGCGTGGCAGGTTATCCGGAAAAACACTTTGAATCGCCCAATGTCGAGTTTGATCTGCTTAATCTGAAGAAAAAGATCGACGCCGGCGCGGACTACATCGTAACCCAGCTTTTTTACGATAATCAGCGGTTTTTTGAGTTTGAACGCCGATGTCGCGAAATGGGAATCAATGTTCCGATTATTCCCGGTATAAAGATTCTTTCGACAAAACGACATTTGAATTTTTTGCCAAGTTATTTTCACACTACATTGCCGGAAGATTTGTCGCAGGCGGTACTGGCCTGCAAGGACAACAAAGAGGTTCGGGAGGTAGGAATTGAGTGGGCGATAGCACAGTGCCGCGAATTGCGCGAGCATGGCGTTCCGTGTATCCACTTTTACACCATGGGCCGATCCTATGCCACCCGGCGCGTAGCCGAGGCAATTTATTGACCCGATGATTCGCCTGCATGGGTAATACGGGTTACCCGGTCCAGGCGATTCCGGAAGAAAAATCCACACACAGGCACGGCGTCGTATTGCGAGCCCACGATGCCGGTCTTTCACTGCATTCCATGTCCTGCAACCGATCGAGAGGACGGAACTACCTATGAAAGTCGAGAATAAACGGGGCAGTCTGCTGAAGCGAACCGGCGGCGAAAACACCGGCAGCGACGATTTCCGATTTGCGGAGGAGTTATTGAACGTATCACCGGAGGAAGCACGCGAGGAGTTTGACAGGCTTTATACCTCTGCGCGGCAGTCACGCAATCCCGCCGATCAGGCGCGCGCCGCTCTCGGTATAGCCCGCGCCGCTTCATTGTCCGACAAAATTGACGTGGCCATCCGCCACGGGCGCGAAGCCGCGCAGCTTTACCAAATGCTAGGCGACCACGCCGGGGAAGGCCGCGCCGCGATAGAAATTGGCGTCATACACCTGCGTCACCGTCAGCTGAGCCAGGCCCTGATGGAGTTTGAACGCGGTCTGCGTCTCTGCGAACAGGCAGGCCAGGCGCGCGGGATTGCCAATGCCCACGGCAACCTGGGCCTGGTACACTACGAATTGCACAGTTTTGACACGGCGCTGCATCACTACGTACAGGCCGCGCGAATTTTTGCCGTGACGGAATCGGCTTATCCACTTTCCTCGACTTATTCCAACATCGCTTTGCTGTTCATGGACGTGCGCCAGTACGACAGCGCCCTGCGCTACATCGAAAAAGCGATTGAAATTCTGCCCAAGGACAGCGATCCCGACGACCGCTCCCGTCTGATCGGCAATCGCGGCGCAATCCTGCTGGAACTGGACCGGCTGAACGAAGCGATGGCGGCTTTTCTGGAATCGCTCAAATACATTCGCGTGGTCGGCAACTATTACATTGAAGGCCGCATGAATGAGAACATCGGAGAGGTGCACCTCAAGCGCAAGGACTATGCCGCGGCGCTCGAATCATATCGCACCTACCTGAGTCTGGTCCGCAAAATGGAGAACGGCAAGGATGCGGAGGCTGAAGCGCTGCATAGTCTGGCGTCGACTCTGTGTGTGGCGGGCAAGATTGAGCAGGCCGAGCAGGCGTTGCGTGAAGCATGGCGCATCTGGGCCGGACTGGACTCGGATCGCGGTCAGGCCAAAGCCTGCTACGCGCTGGCGAAATTGTTTGAAGATCAACAGAAGTTTGAGCTGGCCGAGGAGTTTGTGCGTTCGGCCAAAGTCTTTGTTTCCACCGCGCTCGACCCGCTGTTGAGTGCAGATATCTGTCTTATGCTGACCCGTTTTGCCGAGCGCCGCGGCGACTTCGAGCGCGCTTACCGCGAATACCGCGAGCATCACGACGCTCTTAAAGGCAAACAGAAGCGCCTGCAACGCTCGATTGAAGCGCTGTTGAAAATGCAACTGGCGCTCAACCCGCTAATTGAAGACAATCGCGGCTGATTTTTGCCCGGCGGCATGATTTTTTTGTTTGTCGGCGGGTGCAAAACTCAAGGTCACGACAATCGCCGGATGTTCTTGCGGCGCACTATACCAGGCCGCGGGCGTGCCACTCCGTGTAGATGGAGTTCATCGGGTTTTTAGTGATCTTGTGCTCCAGCCAGATACGCAATTCCACGATGCCCAGCGGTCCGTCGGGCCGGCCCACCTGGGGGTAGATTTCGTCGATGGCCGCTCTGATCTCCACGTAGCGTTTCTGTCGTTCCTCACCCTGCTGCGTTTTGCCCAGATCGCATAGTTTTTTAATCAGCTCCGCTTCGCCGTCGCGCAGCAGCCTGGACTTGCGCAGCGCCCGTTTGATGCTGCGGTACAGGTTGTCGGGCATCTCGCTGTCAAACAATTCAAAGTAGATCACCGGCTGGATCAGGAACGCAAACTTGATGATGTCCTGGCGGTAGTTGCTGTTGTTTTCCTGCAGGATGCGGTTCATCCATTCCAGCGTCTGGTCGTAGCGCTCGCACATGAACATCAGCATGGCCAGGTTGTGATAGATCGTCAGCAGGCGCGCCGAAGTAAAGTGCTCGGCGTAGTGTTCCATCAGATCCTCGAAGGCGGGTACCAGCTTGAGCGCTTCGTCCAGGTGCGGGATATTCATCTGCAGTTGCAGTCGCAGGTTGAGCAATGTATGCTCTTTGACAAAAGCTTCGTCGGCCGTGCGTGTTTTGACTTTTTCCAGTTTGGCGAGGATGCCGGCCAGTTCCTCCAGCTCGCCGCGGCGGATCAACAGGCCTGCGTAGTTGTAGAGCAAGGTGACGAAACGGCGCGGGTATTCGCGCGCCATGAAGTTGTGTTCTTCCCACAGGCTGATCTGATGCAGGTAGTGCTCCGAGGCCGTAATCATGTCGCCTTTACTGAAGGCGTCGAGCACGCGAATCTGATGAAACAGCCGCTTGGCTTCAAATGTCATGGCCCGCTGCGGCGTACTCATTTTTTCGGACGAGAGGCCTTCCACCAGGCGTTCAATTTTTTCATCGCTGTTGCTGAAGTTCGCGTTGACCAGCTGAAACATCTGATCGTAGAGATTGCGGTAAAAATTGAGGTTGGCCAGTTTCTCAACAATCTCATGTGCGTCGCTGTTGATGTCTTCCAGGCAGCGCGTCAGGTTCTGGCGAGGTGCGTTCTGGATACAGGTGCGCTCCACTTCCAGGATGCGAAGCATTTCCGGCAGCAGCTCGTAGCTGCGCGCAATCTTGGTCGCTTTTTCCAGGCGTTTGATCGCCTGGGCGTAGAGCGATTTTTCCAGCAGGATGCGAGCTTCTTCTTCGTGTGCAATGACCAGGTTGCGCGCCCCCTGGTCGTAGCGCGTCATGCGCAGGACTTTCAGCAGCGTGGTGTAGAGGTAGCGCTTTTCCGACGGCAGGTTGCGCAGCAGTTTGGTGCCCTTGAATTGCTCGCGCAGTTCATCCTCGTCGTACTCTTCCATGGAGCTGATGCTGCGGAAGAGTTTGACGTAGTTGGTCGGGCCGTCGCGATGCCCGGCGGCGTGTTTGCTGAAGTGCCGCTTTTCATCACGGCGCATGGAGGAAACAAGTTGAAAGAGAATATCTCCGGTACTCATACAGGGTCCCTGACTGAGAGATCGTATAGCCGCCGACGACGCAGTGCGCGGCAGTTGAAACGGCGGCGGGGTCGGGGGCACAAAGATAGAAGATGAAAACACCACGGACAATTGAATTTATCACTCGTTTGCATTTTACATTTTCCATAAATTTGACCTTTCCATGACGCTCTTTTCGGTCGTTCCCTGGCCGACGATACCAAACTGCCACTGCCGGTGTCGCCGCCCACAAAGATTACACAAACCGACATCAGACATGGAATGATTCCTAAAACGCCGATTTTGGCTCAAAAAAGGCGCATTTGTGTTCCGCTCGTTCACGGCGGACACAGCAATGCCGTGCCGATACCGGATTCGCGGACGGCGCCGGCACGGCGGTCAGGCAAGTACTTTCAGTCGTGTTCTTCCTTCTTTGTTTTCCCATTTTTACGGCAATCTTGTTTTGACGCGGGTTGCCGCGCCGCTTATCTTCAAGCGTGAATGTAAGGGCATAGGTGGTGTTGCAACGATTGACGATGGTACATGCCTGGAGTAAACGCAAGGAGAAATGGTAATTCAGGCATAACCGAGGTCACAATCGCTGCCTGTCGACGGTGCATGGCCTGATGTACACGAGCATGTGAAACTCGGCCTGGTTGAGCCGCCCGGCTGGTCTGCGGAGCGCATCGCTTTACACCCGATCCAGATCCGATCCTGGCTTCGGGATGTCGGTTGAGCGTAATTCACTGTCGTAATGCACAGCGGAGCTTATGCTGCTGTACCCCATGTCCGGAACTTCCGGAAAAGTAGATCGGAGGCAACAAACCTTACCTTCACATTAAATGGAGATGGCAACGTTATGTCCATCAATTGCAGTTCGTTAAGCGATGTTTTGACCCTCGCGGTCGAGAACCATACGATTGTCCTGGAGAACAGAAAAGACCTGGTAATCACAGATTGTCAGGGAGTGGAAGTGTTTCGCTGCGACCTGGCATTAAACCAAATCAACATGGAAGTGCGCGAAACAGCACAGAATTTCCACGAGATCGTGCTTGGATCGCCGCAGGCCCTCCCGATTGACGGCTCCGTATTTACGCGGGAAATCAATCTCGATGAGCCCGGCGCTTCAGTCGTGTTTGGCAAGGAAATCAGATTCAAAGACATAGAGTATATCGGAACACATGAGATCCTCTATGACTGTGTCGTTGCTACTCCGCCGCCGCCGTCGAACGGCATCATGGAGTATCGCTACCGCTTGAGCGAAGTCCGCATCGGACTTCATGTTAACGGAAGTATCATCGAGATGATCGCTCCCTGTTCTACAACGCCCTGCGATCCGTCCGGCAACCCCGGCTTTCGCGAGAGCATGTGGCTCAAGTCAACCTGAGGAGGCTTAGAAAACTGACCTGGCGGAAACGGCTTTTTTCGCCGACCTGAAAAGCCGACTTCCGCCGATCCCTGCGGGTCGCCCGTCATGAAAACTGATCTGTCGTAGATGCATTTTTCCGTATGCGGAATTGATCAGTCGCGTTTTGGTGCTATGTCCAAGCGGAACGGGCTTCGGTGTTAACGCGCATGGCGGGCGCCGCAGATTTTTATCAGTAGTTCAGTGCGCTGCGTATTTCACGTTTTCTGTCCGCTTCCTTTCACCCGGTGGCGGCAGTCGTTCAACGCGTCAAACCGGCCTCTTACGGCCTTTGATAACTCCCGACACAACATTTCCATTCCTGGCGGCACTTGCCATAATTTGCCGGCTGCGACTTCGTCACTAGTCCGGGCGCGTGCATGACGGCGCGAATTCTGCGTATGCTGCAATTGTATCTGCGCCCTTTTTAACCAGCATCACACGGGACTGTTAACATGTCTTTTAAACTGGTCCTGGGACGGATCGCGGGCATCAAAGTGGCTGTGCACTGGAGTTTCTTCCTGCTGTTGCCCTATCTGGCCTATTCTTCTATTTCGAGCGACGGCTCGTTCGTCAATTTTCTGATTTTGACCGCTTCCGTGTTGTTGGTCTTTGTGTGTGTGCTGTTGCACGAGTTCGGTCACGCTCTGGCGGCGCGGCGCTACGGCATCGGAACGCGCGATATTACGCTGACACCCATCGGCGGGATTGCGCAGATTGAGAGAATGCCGGACAAACCCATGCAGGAGTTTGTCGTGGCCATCGCAGGACCGCTTGTCAACGTGGCAATTGCGCTTGTCCTGACGCCGATTATCCTGTTGACCGACGACGTCTTTGTCTGGCCGTGGACGGGGATCATCGGCCAGCCGGGAATAGCCGGCTTCTTTTTCTATATCAACGTCATGTTGGTTCTGTTTAACATGTTGCCTGCTTTTCCGATGGACGGCGGTCGCATTCTGCGTTCGCTGCTAAGTATCCGCCTCAAGGACTACACCGCCACACGCATAGCCTCAATCATGGGCATTGTCATTGGCTTCGGCATGATCGCCTATGGCATGATCGACAACATGTTTCTCGTGTTCATCGGATTTTTTGTGCTCATACAGGCCTACGCCGAACGCAGCGAAAGCCAACTCGTCAAGGAGTTTTCCGAATCTCGCGCCGCCGAATACGCCGATGACGAATTTCACTATTACGGCGATCCGCCTGCGGAACTGACGCCCGATCTACTCGACTCATTCAACAACACGCGTTACTTGCTGTTTAATCGGCCGCAGGAAAATGAGGCCGACGATCCTCTGTTGTTGATTGACCTCAAACTGTGGCACAAACAGAATCCACCCGGCAAGCGACAGTCCGGCTACCGCTACAATCATTTTTCGGCTCCAATTGTCGCGCCGGATCAGGCCATGGACCAGGTGTTCCGGGAGATGCGCAAACAGCGCCGCAATTTTGCCGTGGTCGCTTCGGAGACGGCTATCCGCGGTGTAATTGACCTCTCCGATATTTTCCTGGAGCACTGCCGACAGGCCTGACCGCGTTCACCTGCGGTGCGCTCTTAAATTCCTCCTTGTTTGCCATTGAGTTGCAAACGCGCAGCCCACTACGTGTGCAGCTGCTGCGCCCTGATGTTTTTGTGTGTCCGCTTCCGAGTGTTTGTGTCCATTCCGCGTTTGCAGACTGGTGCTTTTGCGCCGTTTTTCCGAATCAAAACCCCAAAACCAATAACCGGTCCTGAACCCGCCGGCCCGACGACGCCTCATGAAAAAGCTTCTCACTCCTGGGCTGAGAGCTGATCGCCCGGCGACGAACAAAATTTTTCAGAAAAGCGGGTCAAAACGATAGAATTCAGGGGGGAAGCGTAACAGTTGTGGGTCAGTCGGGGATTTTACAGAATGCGCCAAAGGACGTATTTTCAGCCCGAATCGGCGATGTGCGACGAAGTGGCGACTTGAGTTTCACTTTGGCATACTGAATTTCTGGCTTGCGGGGCATCGAAGTGACAAAACCATCCCTGAGAAAAATCGGGACCAGTGCATTATCCGGACTGACGCTATTGCTGTGCCTGCTGAGTACAGCTGCGGCGCAATCGCAATCCGGCACGTCGGCGGGTTTTACGGCCAATGTCGGCCAGTGGCCCGCGGAAGTCAGGTATTGTGTGCGCACCGGCGGAATGAACGCCTGGATCACCGAGGACGGGATCGTATACGATTTTTACCGCATCAAACGGCAGGGAGCCACAACCACCGACATTGAGTCGGCATCATCAAGCACGTTTGACGACGAAGAAACCAAAGCGGCCGTGATCGAGGGACACGTCCTGGAAATGCACCTGCCGCAGTCGGCTGCGGAAACAGAGGGCGTCGGCAAACGCAGTGAATACCAGAACTTTTTCTATGGTGATGATCCGGCGGGGCACTTCAGCGGTGTGCCTGTCTACGATCGCGTGGTTCAGCGCGGCGCGGCGCCAGGGATTGATCTGCACTACATGCTGCGCGAAGGGCGGGTACGTTACGACGTTCATGCTCAGCCGTTCGCCGACGTGCGCGGCCTGCGATTTCGATTGGTCGGAGCGCAGGATTATCAACTGGATGAAGATGGTAACCTCTTGCTGCATACGAGCCTGGGGCAAATAGCTCACACGAATTTGTATGCATTTCAGCAGATCGGCGGCGTTCAACATGAAGTTGAATGCCGTTTTGTGTTGCAGCCCGGCGGCATCCTGGGATTCGAAGTAGGCGCGTACAATCCGGCTCACGAACTCGTGATTGATCCGATTGTGTATTCGACGATTGTCGGCGGAAGCGCGACCGACGACCCCAACGACATTTTTGTGGACGACGACGGCGCGGCCTATGTGACGGGCGCAACGGCTTCCAGTGATTTTCCGGTTACGGCGGGAGCGTATCAAACCGGACTGATCGGGACGGAGCAGGACGTTTTTGTCTTCAAACTCGATCCCACCGGCACTTCGCGTGTTTGGGCGACTTTTATCGGCCACGAGTTTGAAGAATCGGGACTGGGGGTGGCGGTTGACCCCGACGACAACATTATCGTTGCCGGCTGGACGCAGTCGGATCGATTTCCAACAACCACCGGCGCGTACGACAGAACGCAGAACGGCGCGCGCGACGCATTTGTCGTCAAGCTGAATTCGAGCTCGACGGTGCTGCTTGCCGGAACGGTTATCGGCTCGGCGGCGGCGGAAGAGTGTCGCGCGCTCGACGTGGACAGACTGGGCAATATTTACATCACAGGGTTTACCGATTCGCGCTTTTTTCCGTCGAGCGGCGATTTCCGCGGACTGCGGGACGTATTTGTGTCCAAGTTCACGCCCGACCTGGCCAATCTGACCTGGTCGACGTTTCTGGGCGGATCCAACGTCGACATCGGTTTGGCAATCCAGGCCGACGCCGATCAGAGTGTTTTTGTCGGCGGTCGCACGGAATCGAACGACTTTGTGATGGTGAACGCCTGGGACAACAGCCACAACGGCGGTCAGGATGCTTTTCTGGCCCGCGTGGCGCCGGACGGACAGTCGCAAATTTTTGCGACATATATCGGCGGTACACGTGAGGAATCGCTGGGCGGCATCGCGCTGGACGACATCGGCGACGTCTATATCGCCGGTCGTACCACATCGCTCGATTTTCCGGTGACGACCGGCACGTTCGACGAAAACTACAAAGGAGCCGGCGACGGCTACTACGTCAAGATGTTGCGCGACGGCAGCGACGTGGTGTACGTGAGTTACCTCGGTGCGGAGGGCGCAGAGGAAGTGCACGACGTAGCTGTAACGGCCAATCGCGAGCCGGTAATCTACGGCATCACGCGTTCGCTTGCTTTTCCGGTGACGGACCGCGCCTGCGCCGTCGAGCGAGCCGGGGACTCCGACCTGTTTATCTCAATGATGAATCGCGACGGCAATCGCATTCTCTGCAGCTCCTATCTGGGCGGGGAGGGCCAGAACGAATTCAGTCGCGCCCTTACCATCGGTCCCGACGGCGATTTCTTTTTAACCGGCCGCACGGTGGACGACAAATTTCCGGTGACGGATCTGAGCGAGGGACAGGGCGGCGCGGATGTGTTTGTTACCAAATTCAACTGCAACCAGACCAGTCTGGATGTGGATGCCGGCCCCGACATCACGATCTGTTTTGACCAGCCGGAGCGCATCGGCAATCCAGCTGTGGGCGGCACGGGTCCGTACAAGTATAGCTGGGAACCGGAGGAAGGACTGAGCGACCCGGACATCGCACAGCCGCAGGCCAATCCGACCGAGGATACGGAATACACGCTGATCGTCACCGATGCGACCGGCTGCCGCGTGCAGGATCGCGTGATTGTGCGCGTGCGCGAGCGGCTGTTTGCCGACGCGGGTGAAGACATCGAAGTCTGTTTTGGAGAGAACGTCCAGTTGGGCGGCGTCCCCACGGGCCGCGGCGGCGTAGGAAGGCTCACTTATGTCTGGACGCCGACAATCGGGCTGGACGACCCGACGATCGCGAATCCGATGGTGACCAAATCGACGATAAGCCCAGTCACGTACAAAGTCACCATTACCGATGCTCAGGGCTGCACGGCGACTGACGAAATGACGCTGACCGCGCATCCTTTTCCGCTGGTGGACGCCGGGCAGGACCGCCTCCTCTGCGCCGGAGCTATAAGTCGACTGGGCGGCGCACCGACGGCGCAGGGACCAAACGGCGACTTCACATACGAGTGGAAACCGGCTCTGGGTCTCGACGACTCAACCGCGCCCAATCCATTTCTGGAGCTTGTCACAAATTCAAATATTGAAATTGAATACCTGTTGACCGTATCGGATCAGAAAGGCTGCACAACGACGGACCGGGTAAAAGTGCAGTTCAATGCGATGCGCCTGGCGGAGATGCCCGATATCATAGTTTGCCCCGACGAGGAAGCCGTACTCGGTGTCGACATTCTCGGTTTTGACGGCGACGAGTCGCGTCTGCAGTTTAACTGGTCCGGACCGACCGGCCTGACCGGTCGCGACACGCGCAATCCAACATTTAAACAAACGCTGCCGGGCAGTTACACTTACAATGTGATAGTCAGCGATCCGGTTGTGGGCTGCCAGGTGCGCGGCCGTGTCGAGGTTCGAATCCTGTCCAAACCGCGCACGGAAACACTGCCGCTGATCGTGAATTTTCCAACTCTTGGCGGCTGCGACAATTCAGCGACGCAGAAGGTGACGATCAGGAACACGGATACACGCCAGTTTGATATTGTCGGGATTGAGTTTCTTGGTCCTTTCAGCCTGGCGCAACCGTTCAGTCGCACGACGTTGACGGCAAATCAGCTGGTGGAATATTCGATAGTTTACAATCCGCCGGGCCAGGGCGATCACAATGGTGCAGTGCGATTTATTCTTACCGACTGCGAATACGTCGAGGAAATTCCGCTGCACGGCCGCAAGACACAGGCTGATGTCGCCATCTCGTCCTCGGTCATCGATCTGGGTGAATTTGTGCTGTGCCGCGACCCCGCCGGTATTGAGTCGATCAAGATCTACAACCTCGGCGAAGACGAGGTGCGACTGGAGGAAGGCGCGGCGACGAATCCCTTTGACATTGTGACTTCTCTGCCTCGGCGTCTTCCGGCGGGCGACTCGATCGAAGTGTTTGTTCGATTTACACCCGGTCCGAGCGGCAGCGGTGAGTTTGAAGACGAAATTCTGATACCCTATGTCTCGGAGGCCTGTTCCGACACGCTGCGACTTCGCGTCTTCGGCAAGGTTCTGGTCGCCGAAGTGACTGCGTCACTTGCGGATGTCGACTTTCCGGCGCTGACGGGCTGCGAACAGCAGCGCGACACAACGATCGTGTTGCGCAACGAATCCGACATCGACGTTGAAGTGCGGAGAGTCGATTCAGAGAATCAATTGATTGCCGACCCTGCGTTGCCTCTGGTAATTCCAGCCGGCGAGGAGCGCGAAGTGCGCATTCGGTTTCGCCCCGGCGGCGAAGGTGATTTCAGCGGAGAAATGCAGCTGGAATACGGCGATTGCGATTCCACGATCAACATTCCCGCGACCGGCGCCAAACGCGGCGTGACCTTTTTGGCCGATGCGGAAGTGGATCTGGGTGCTGTGGTCGACTGTGCCGACGACGAGCCGGAGGCGCTGTTTAATCTGCGTTATACGGGCGACGCCAACCTTGACGGAGAAGTTGTGGCCGTGCGCGTCGACGGGCCATTTGCGCACGATCTGGCAACCGGCAGCACACTGCCGCGCGACGGCAGTCCGATAAGCGGACGCGTCCGGCTGGACCGCACGGCTCTCGGCAACGCGCAGGGCACGGTCCGTGGAACGATCTTTGTGCAGGTAGCGCCCTGCGATATCGAGCTGGAGATCGAGGTGCGCGTTGAGGTCCTGAACGCGGAATTAACGCTTACGGCCGCTTCCGTTGTGGATCAGGCACAGGCGCTGAACGGCGGAGATCTGCGTACGATCGAATTCGTGAACAGCGGAAGTGCCGACCTAGTGCTCGGTGCGTCGGAGCTGGATCTGCCCGGCCTGTTCAGCATTCTGCAAAGCAATCCGCCGGCGGGATCGATCCTTGCTCCGGGCGACACGGCGCGAGTACTGATTCGTTTTGAAGGCGATACAAGCGATCGTCTTACGACCTTGCAACTCACCAGCGACGAGCCCTGCGGCGGCGTGACGGCGACGGCAACAATTCGCGGCATCGGTGAGGATGTCATCGATCCACGCACGGGCCGGGTGACGATTAAAGTGGAGCGTACGCGCCGCGCCGTTGGCGAAGAATTTGAACTGTTGATCACACTTGAAGACGATACGGACCTCGCCGCCAGCGGCGCTACGTCCTACGAATTTGATCTGTATTACCACGCATCAATGATGCTTCCGCTTGCGGCGGACCAACAGGGAACCGTTGTGAACGACGAACGCGTGATTCGTTTCAGCGGACCGCGACCTGATGCGCCGGGTGTTTTACACCGCGTTCCATTCCGCAGCCTGTGGGGCTTTGATTCCTGCGCTGTCGTCGATATCGACACCGTTGTCTGGAGCGGCGGCGATGTTGTCACAACTATTGAGAACGGCGAGATTTGTTTGACGGATCTGTGCGAAGCCGGCGGTCATACCCGCTTGTTTCGCCGCGGCGCGCCCACGGCAATTACCGTTCGATCCGCCCTGCCCTTGCGAACATCGCAGCTTGAATTTGCCGTCGAGAGTCTGGAAACAGGACACCACAACATATACCTGATGGACCTGACGGGCCGTCGCGTCGCGTCGATTCTGGACCAATACCTGGAGAGTGAAAGCGTTGAACTGCAGACACCGCTGGACGGAATGCCCAACGGCGTTTATATGTTGGTTGTCGAGACGCCACGGTTCAGACTGGTTAAAATGGTAAGTCTGCTGCGCTGATCAATTGAACGTGTTCCGCATTGCCTGATGTCCAGATTTCTGTGGCACAGACAACTGTCTGTACTGTGGAAAGGCGGATAATAAATAGTAATCAGAAGTCACATAATATTGTAAATAGTGAAAATTAAATTCAATCAGCATTTTGTCTATCAAGGAAAAATTAATAATATTGACGCTATTCCTGGTAACTTCAGTACGCTAACCAGCAACACAATATCAAAGATTCCGGAAAATCCCAATCACGCGAGGTAGAATCAGGAGCACGTACTGAAGTTATCACCAAACAACTGTCCTGATACGTAAATCTGCCATAATTCATTCTGACTGCGCTGCGGTAGACAGGGTTAGCCGCTTTGCTTTTCGACGTTCGAGACGTTTACACCTCTGTATCATGCCACGATCCAACGGTCGCCGACCACCTGCGATTGTGCATTCGATGACAAACAAGAATGGCTTTTTGGGAAGAAGAATGATCCGAAAAACGGCTTCAGGACTTTCCAGCAGGCAGATATTTGCGTCGAATGGGAGTTTTGTGTCATGTAAAGGAGGCGGAGTCCTGCGAACGGCTTGCAGAGCGCACCACAACACCGACTGATTTGCCGTGGCCGAATAAAACATCTTCAGCACGTCGCATCGCCTTGTGGCGGTGCAACATTTCAGTGGAAAAAACTATGTCTCTATCTACTCAAATTGCACTCAGTGATTGGGGAAAACCTGTTTCATTACATGCATATCTCAAATCACATCGACTAAAAAACATGCCGGCTCATTCATATTACAAGATTGCCGGCACACTGTATCAGCAGGCAAATCTCGGGTCGGCCATGAATGCGATTCAGCTTGCAGAGGAAACTCCTTCAGCCGATCCGGACGCTCAATGGGGCCTGCAACAACGCATCCGCACATTGCGCGCGGACATTTTGCTTGCGCAGGGCAAACCCGAACCGGCCTGGGCTGAATTTGCGGCGTTGGGTGAGCGCCGCCTGAACAATCTCACGCCAAAGGAATTGTACCGCCATTTTTTGAGCGGGTGCCGCATAGCTTTGGAGCTGGACCGGTTGGACGACGTATCGATGTTGTTGATGCGAGCACGCAGCCATGTAGACCACGTGGACCAATGTGTGTCGGCTTCGCTCAGAGTAGTTGAGGCGCGCCTGTTGATGCGCCGGGGCGACCTTTCGCGGAGTTTCAGTCAGCTTGTGCATGCCGCGGGCGAATGCCTGGAACCTGATGTCCTGACCGAAATCCGGTTGATGATGGCGGAGGTCAATTTGTTGGCCGGGGATTGTACCGAAGCTTTTGTGCAATTGCTGCACGCCGGACGGCTGGCGATGCGCAGCCATTCGCTCCACGGCATGCTGAACGTCATGATGTTGCGCGCCGAGGCGATGTTGCACTGCGGGCATATTCGGGATGCACGCCGCATCATCCGGAATCTGAACGACAATCTGGTTTTGTGCGATGCCCCGAAACTGGAAGCAAAGGTAAAATCGCTGATGGCTCTGATTGCGCTGGAAGATGGACGGAACAAAAATGCCGATCAACATCTGGAGGCGGCGCAGCAACTCATGCGTGGCATCCGATCGGCCTCCGTGCGCCGCTTCGTCATGTTTTGCACGGCCATGCACCAGAGACTCTCGCCGGCGACGGCTCACGAAAACGGACACAGCGTTGCACCTACAACTTTGTCGCAATTGTGGCGGGAGGCTCAACAGTCGCGCAATCAGGTAAACATGCTGTTTACCGGCATTTTTATCGTGCGTTTTGCGGAAGCCGGAGATGAGAATTTGGAAGGGGAGCTGTGTAAAAATGTTAAACGCTGGTTGCGCGAACAATTGCCGGTTGAATTGCGGCCCTGGTTAATTCGCCTGGAAAAAGAAGACGATTCGTTGTATACGCAACTGTTGCGGCGCGGTGGACGGATCAATCCGCTGGCGTGCTTTGGTCTGCCGGTGAATGTATCGTGCAACACTCTGGAACACACGCTGCAATTGCGATTACTACACGCACGCACCGACATTGAGAATCTGAACGGGGAATTGGGCAATGTGCGCCGCAAATGCGCAAAGCTGGAAGACCTTATTCGCGAAGCCGCCAATGGAGAGGTTTCCTACGGAGCAGGGGCCAATTACGAGGTGAAAAGAAAAGAGCAGGAAGAAGAGGATGAAGGCGGCAGTCGCAGCCGGGCGAACTACGAAGACAATATGCACCATTCCCTGGTTGAAACCCTGCAGATGTACTACCCGGATTTAACCATGGCGGAGTTGTCGATTGCCGTAGACATTTACCACAACCTGACAACAAAGGAAATTGCCGCGAAGCGCAATCTGGCGCCAAGAACAATAGAAAAACACCGGGCGAACATTCGTCGCAAAATGCGCCTCTCCCGCGTTGATAATCTGCGTAAAATTCTCGCCAATGTTTAAGTAGCTGCACGCTCACCGCAATCATTAGATAAAACGCCGGTAATATCCGGTCTCCATTTTTTACATCTGGTTAATAGCAACTCAGGCGCGCTCCGGCGCGCCTGAGAAAATATTGCTTGAAGTGAAAAAAATAGCTCCCGGCACTTGACTTGTTCTGGAATTAATTGTATCTACGCCGAGGCACAAGACGAAAGAAGACGTTCCACAGCGCTAGTCCTTCACGTTGTTTAAGTGAACGCATAGTCCGATTAAACTAGCACTTACTTATCACAATCGATTCAGTATTTTGGCGGCATTGTATTCGACGAGAGAGCTGCGGCCTGCACACACGTTATGGCCAATGCGAATTCAGTCCGTTAAGTTAGTGTCGGCGAACACCGATCACGAGTAAGGTCTCCATCGATACGTATCAAAGTACGCCCCGAAGAGTCCAGGCGCCGGACTCCACCGTCTGCCCTTGTCCAAATTGAAATATTAACAACGTTTCCGAAAGGTTTATTCGTGAATAAGCTCACACAATTATTTGTGCGCGCCCTGGCAGCGCTTGGCCTGATGTTTGCTTTTGTTGTCGGCGTCTATGCAACCTGCAGCCCCTTCTACTGCAATTCCACCGACACTTCCATAGTTGTTGAAATTCTTCCCGGCGGGGACTGTGACGACACTGAACCCATGTCCGTGGATCATTCGGAAGGTTCGACCCAGACAGTTGATCTGGGCTGTGGATGTACGGAAATCACCGGCATTCGCATCAACGGCGGTACTTTGTTAACTCCGGGTTTTAACGGAACCTATGGTTCCTGGAATGTTACCGTCACGTATACGTACTATGTCATTACCGGATCATAAGTAAAACTAAAAGGAATACGGGATCTACACCTGAACATCTTTTTTCGTCATTCGGCAATTAAACAGCCGAATACTGTTGCTGCAAGACTGCGGGCGACGTTAACACCGTCAAGTGCCGCGGATACTATGCCGCCCGCATAACCGGCTCCTTCGCCGCATGGAAACAAATGTTTAACATTAACGTGTTCGCGCGTTTCATTTGAACGGGGGATGCGAACTGGTGAACTGGTGCGGGATTCAACGCCGACGAGGACTGCCTCTTCGGTGTTGAATCCCCGCAGTTTACGCCCAAAGTGTTTAAGTGCCGTCTCGAGTCGTGCAGTTAACATCGGCGGCAGCAATTCGTGTACAGGCGCAGAGAACAGTCCGGGGATGTAGGAACTGTCCGGCAATGACTGTGAATGTCGTCGCTGCAGGAAATCCGTCAGCGACTGTCCAGGTGCGCGCTGCGTGCCGTCGCCGGCGGAAAACATACGCTGTTCAATCTCGCGTTGAAAACGCATGCCGGCCAGTGCACCGTGCTGAGCGTGGTGTTTAAAGTCTTCCAGCTCCAGGGCCACCACGATGCCCGAATTTGCAAAGGCCGAATCCCGTCGCGACATCGACATACCGTTAACCACGATCTCGCCCGGCGCCGTCGCCGCAGGAACTATCAATCCGCCTGGGCACATGCAAAATGAAAACACGCCACGGCCATCCACATGAGTGACCAACTTATAACTCGCCGCCGGCAGGTGACGCGAGCGCGGACGTTGGTTGTACTGAATCTCATCAATCAGCGCCTGCGGGTGTTCAATGCGCAGTCCGATACCGAATGGTTTGGCCTCGACGGTGATTCCACGACGCTGCAGCATCGAAAAAATATCGCGCGCCGAATGTCCGGCGGCCAAAATGACCGCGTCCGCTTTTAACTGTTCATCCGCCCGTGGAGAGGCAAGTTCGCCGCAGTCCGATACCGCGACGCCGCAGGCGCGGCCGTCGTCGATCAAAATGTCTTCCACCAGCGTGTTGAAATGTACGGAACCGCCGTGGTCCTCAATGCTTCTCCGGATATTTTCCACGACTTTCGGCAGTTTATTCGAGCCGATATGCGGGTGTGCGTCGATCAGAATGTCTTCCTGCGCACCGTGTTCCACCAGAATCCGCAGGACGCGCTGAATATCGCCGCGCTTGCGTGAGTTGGTGTAGAGTTTGCCGTCCGAATAAGTACCCGCACCGCCTTCGCCAAAACAGTAGTTGGAGTGCGGATTGACGCGTCCAAATTGTTGGATTGCGCGCAAGTCGCGCCGCCGCGTGCGCACGTCCTTGCCGCGGTCCAGAACGACGGGCGTGATGCCGTGACGCAACAATTCCAGCGCAGCAAAGTAGCCTGCCGGTCCGGCTCCGACGATCAGAACTTTTCTGGTCGGGTCGGCGCGTCGCAGTTGGTCAATCTCCGAGGGTGGGCGTTCGGGCCTGGCGCCGCCGCAATACACATCGGCCGAAAGCACAATCTTGGGCGAGTCTTTGCGCGCGTCGATGGAACGACGCACGACGTGTACTTCGCACTCGCCGTGCACGTTTTTGCCGGCGCGCCGCACCGCCAGTTTACGGACCAGATCCGTGTCGGCCGCATCGGCGGGAGAGAGTTTCAACACTACTTCGCGCTTCATCGCTTTCTTTACCCTTTTCGCGGTTGTGACGCGGAAAATACAAACGCCGGCGTTCATGGAATGCCGGCGTTTGACTTTGCCTGATTTTTACCTCGCTGATTGTTGCATCACATGCGCACCGCACGTGACCGCGCGGATCATTCCTCGCCGAGGAACGGATAGCGGTAGTCGGTGGGCGACACCAGCGTCTCCTTCATCGTGCGCGGTGAAATCCAGCGCAGCAGGTTGAACAGCGACCCGGCTTTGTCGTTTGTGCCGGAGAGACGCGAACCGCCGAATGGCTGTTGGCCAACCACGGCGCCCGTCGGTTTGTCGTTGATGTAGTAATTGCCGGCCGCGTGTTTGAGGCGACGTCCAACTGCTTCAACTACGGCGCGGTCACGTGAAAACAGCGCGCCGGTCAGACCGTAGGGCGAGGTCGTATCGACCAGTTCCACCGCCTCATCGAATTTGTCGTCTTCGTAGACGTAGATCGTTAACACCGGACCGAAAATTTCTTCTTCCATCGTGCGATAGTGCGGATCATCGACGCGCAGCACTGTCGGCTGAATGAAATAACCTTTGCTCTTGTCGTGATCGCCGCCGAAAACCACTTCAACGCCGTCTTCTTTGGCCTGGTCGACGTAGCCGCTGATTTTGTCGAAAGCGCGTTCATCGATGACCGCGTTGACAAAGTTGCGGAAGTCTTCCACCGTTCCCATGCTGATCGATTTCAGGTCCTCTACCAACTGGCTTTTGACCTCATTCCACATGCTCTGCGGAATATAGGCGCGCGAAGCCGCTGAACACTTTTGTCCCTGGTACTCAAACGCGCCGCGCGTCAGCGCCGTGGCGACAGCCGCAGCGTTGGCCGAAGGATGCGCCAGCACGAAGTCCTTGCCGCCGGCCTCGCCGACAATCCGGGGGAAGTTTTTGTAGAGGCCGATATTCTGACCGATCGTTTTCCACAGCGCCTGAAAAGTCGCCAGCGAACCGGTGAAGTGCAGACCGGCAAAGTCAGGATGTTGCAGCGCGATCTCGCTCGTTTCCGGTCCGTCGGTGAAAATCATGTTGATGACTCCGTCCGGCAGACCGCACTCCATCAGGATGTCCATCATCAGAGCGCAGGCGTAATTCGTCTGCGGCGAGGGTTTCCACACAATCGTATTGCCCATCAGCGCCGGCGCAATCGCCAGGTTGGCGGCGATCGACGTGAAGTTAAACGGCGGAATCGCCAGGATAAAACCTTCCAGCGCGCGATATTCCAGTCTGTTCCACTGGCCTTCGGGCGAAAAGGGCTGTTCCTGGTAGATCTGTGTCATGTACTCGACGTTGAATCGCAGAAAGTCGATCAGCTCACAAACCGCGTCGATTTCCGACTGGTAGATGTTCTTGGACTGCCCAAGCATTGTGACTGCATTAAATCTGGCTCGGTACGGTCCGGCCAGCATGTCGGCAGCGCGCAGGAAAATGGCGGCGCGATCCTGCCACGGCATTTCTTCCCAGGCCGGGCGCGCTTTCAGCGCCGCATCGATGGCGCTTTTGACGTGGTCTTTTGTGCCGACGTGGTATTTTGCCAGCACATGTGAGTGTTCGTGCGGCGGGTGCATGTCCTCGGTCACGCCCGTACGGATTTTCTCTCCGTTGATGACCATCGGCAGGTCGGCCGGCGTCGCTTTAATTTCGGCCAGCGCCTGTTTTACAGCGTCCTTTTCCGGCGATCCGGGTTCATAGGCCAGAACGGGCTCATTGATAGCGGCGGGGACCACAAAATTGGCGTTGCTCATAGAGATTTCTGCGATTTGTAGTTTAGTTCAGGCAAAAGTATCCAGGCCGCTCCGGAGCGGCACAACCCCCATAACTTTAATCCGGCGAAAATATTGTTCACGTCCCGGGGCGATTTCTCTCCGATACCAGACCATAACTATATGAATATCAAAGCTTTATCACTGCTTCCCATCGCTTTTGGAACACGTGTTTCTCTGCGCGCAGCGCACCTGGCGGTTCTTGCTGCGCTTTTTCTGACGATGCCCTCTTTTGTTGGTCTCCGTGCGCAGCAGCCTCCGGGCCCCGAGTCGCGACAGGCCAACTGGGTCGAACGCCATCGCGCCTGGTTTACAGCGCGGCAGTCGTCGGACGGCAGCGGCCCGTCCTCTGCCGGATACATGCGCGGCCTGCGGCAGGTGGAGAAAATGCGCCGCGGCGCGGACCAGCTGTCCATGTCCGGTGAAGCATGGTCGCCATTCGGGCCTTTTGGGCCGGTCGAATCACCGAATTGGTGGCATATCTCCGGCGCGGGCCGTGTAAACTGCGTGACCTTTCATCCGACCGACCCGGACATCCTCTGGGTCGGCGTCGGCATGGGCGGTGTCTGGCGCAGCAGCAACGGCGGCAAAAACTGGACGCCGCTGGGTGACGCGCTGCCGATTCAACGCATTTCCGATATTGCCGTCGACCCGCGAAACACAGACATTCTTTACGTCTCACTGGGCGACTACGCTTATCTCGGTGCGGACCTCGAACACGAAAACCGTAAACGCCACACACACTATGGCCTTGGGATCTACAAAACCACGGACGGCGGCCTGACCTGGCGGCCGACAGGCATGACCTTTGACTTTGACGGCGGCGACGGCACGCTTGTCCGCCGTGTCGTGATACACCCTGATGATTCCAACAAACTGACGGCGCTGGGCGCCTCGGGTGTTTTTCACTCCGACGACGGAGGCGACTCCTGGCGCAGAGGACAGCTGCAGGAGATTATCTGGGACGTTGAAATCGTTCCGGTCGATTCCTCAGCAATCTATGCCAGCACGGGTTATCTCGCTCCGCAGGACGTCGGCAACGCCGCCATTTACAAGTCGCTGGACTATGGCGTGACATGGGAAAAACTGGAGACGCCGTGGACCGACGGCAAACAAATGCAGCGCATCGAGATTGCCGTGGCGCGCAGCGACTACAGCCGCGTCTACGCCCTGGCCTGCGACACACAGGACACCTACTTTGGCCTGCTGCGCTCCGACGACGAAGGCAAAACCTGGAAGGCGGTTGATGTCACGCCGGGCAACATTTTCGGCGGCGGCACGGGCGATCAGAATGACATCCGCGGTCAGGGAACCTACTGCATGGCATTCATGGTTGATCCGCTCGATCCCGATTGTGTGTACGCCGGCGGCATCAACATGTGGAAAAGCTCCAACGGCGGCGCACTGTTTGAGCCGGTATCTTACTGGCTGGGCTATTACGGTCCCAGTATCCACGCCGATCACCACTTCATGAGCTACAATCCGCTCGACCAAAAAATTTATGTCTGCAATGACGGTGGGCTGGACCGCACATCCACTATGGTGACGGGATCGTGGGCCGACGCCTTCGGCGATCCGGAGTACACCTGGCCGACGCAATGGGAAAATCTCTCGCAAACACTGGCGATCACTTCATACTACCGCGTGGCTGTACATCCATCCAATGCGGACTTCGTCGTGGCCGGCGCGCAGGACAACAGCACATATGTGCACCGCAGCGACGGCAGCTGGATCAATGTCTTCGGCGGCGACGGCATGGCCTGTCAGTTTTCGAATGCCGCGACAAACATCATCTACGGATCGGCGCAATTCGGCTACATGTACTACAGCGAAACCGGCGGCCGCCAGGCCGACAAGATTCTCAGTCAGGATTTCTGGAACCGGGTCGGCGAGTACGGCGAGTGGACGACGCCATTTGAGGTTGATCCCGCCGATCCCTTTTCGTCAATCATCGGCATGCGTCAAATCTGGCGCTGGAACACATGGGAAGAAGAAGTTGCGCCGCAGAAACTGTCCAATTTTACCAATCCGACAGATACGGCGTACGTGCTGCCGGCCACGGCATTCGATATCTGTTCCGGCGACGCCGACGCCATGTACGTCGGCAAACGCCTGTATTTTCCGATTGAGATTCCCAACGAGGTCCACGCGACCTTTGACGGCGGCAAAAACTGGAAGGACATTTCGGACGGCATTCCGCGCATGTTGTACATCACCGACATTGAAGTACACAACAGCGATCCGCGCATCGCCTGGCTGACGCTCGGAGGATTCGATGACAAACAAAAGGTTTTTGAAACGCGCAATGGCGGAGAGAGCTGGTTAAACATCAGCGACAACCTGCCGAACCTGCCGATTAACTGCGTCGTGCACGATTCGTCCAGCACCGCCAATACCATTTACGTCGGCGCGGATATCGGCGTGTATGTGCGCAACGACAATGCGGAGGAGTGGACGCTGTATGCGGAAAACATTCCCAACGTGATCATTTCTGATCTGGCGATTAACACAAAAGAAAAGTTGCTGTTTGCGGCAACGTTCGGCCGCGGTGTGTGGCAGGCACCCGCCGTCGATCTGGATGTGCCCATAAGCGTCGCGGAACACACAGCGGACAATCAGGGTGCGCCGACAATCCGTCCCAATCCGGGCGCGGAGTTTACGGTGACGCTGCCTGTGCACTTTGCCGACGGCGGAAACTGTGAATACGAGGTGGTGGACGTACTAGGCCGCCCGGTGCAAAGCGGCGTATTAACAATGCGCGAACAGGGACTGCGTCTCAGCGCCGGAGCCACGCCCGGCGTGTACTACCTGCGACTTAACAATGCGGGTAATCGCGCGGCGCTGCGTTTTGTGTATCAGCCCTGATTTGTTGTTTAATACCGGAATTTTGTCATGACAATCTCGCTGCATTCTCCGCTCGACATGCATATTCACTTTCGCGAAGGCGATATGATGCGCCTGGTTGCGCCCCTGAGCGCCGGTCCATTTGCCGGCGGCGTGATCATGCCGAATCTGGTGCCGCCCGTCGACAATATTGCGCGGCTGGATTCATACCGGGCCGAGCTGGACGAAGCTATTGCCGGCGAGACCTTTGCGCCGTATATGACGCTTTTTTTCCGCAATTACAGTGAGGCTGAACTTGCTGCGGCGAAAGACAAAATTCTCGGAATCAAACTGTATCCGGCGGGCGTGACGACCAACAGCGAAGCCGGCGTCCGCGCGTTGGAGGAAGCTGCGCCGACGCTGAGCCTGATGGAGGAGATGGGCATTCCGCTGATGGTCCACGGCGAGACCGACGGTTTTGTGATGGATCGCGAGCGCGATTTTATTTCGACCTACGATCTGCTGGCGCAGCGCCATCCCAAGCTGCGCATCACGATGGAACACATCACGACGCGCGATGCTGTTGAATTTCTGGACCGCTACCCGAATGTGTTTGCCACGGTTACATTGCAACATCTGGTCATCACGCTGGACGACGTCGCCGGCGGACTGTTAAACCCGCATCTGTTCTGCAAGCCGATCGCCAAACGTCCCGAGGACCGCCAGGCTCTGTTGCAGGCCGCGCTTAGCGCACATCCGAAATTGATGTTCGGCAGCGATTCAGCGCCGCATCCGCGCAACCGCAAGGAAAGCGCCGGCTGTGCCGCGGGTGTGTTTACGGCTCCGCTGGCGCTGCAGCGTCTGGCGATGCTGTTCGAACAACACGATGCGCTTGGCAATTTGCAGGCATTTGTCTCCGGGAATGCTCAGGCCATCTACGGCGTGCGGCCGCCTGCCAAAACGGTCGAGTTGGAAAAGTCGAAATTTCACGTTCCTTCTTCGTATGGCGACGTCGTGCCGATGTACGCCGGACAGACGCTGGACTGGTCGATCAAGTCAATCGCCTGAAAGTAAACAGCTTAACATCCCGTATCGATGAAATGAAAAGGAGCGCGTTTTTTACGCGCTCTTTTTTTGCCTGTTTATTCCGTTTACCCGCGTTTTTGGCCGCTTTTAACGGCGAGATTGCACCGCCGGCGACTTGGCAAAGCATCTCACTGCATTGTGAACCTCTGGATGTATCGATCGCTCCGGAGCGTTATAGTGGGGAAAACGGGTGGAAGTTAAGGGCTCGGGGATGCGTGAATTTAACCGCTGGATTGTTGCTTAGGCAACAATCTCTGCAGGACGTTAACGTCAATTTTTGACTTGTATCTTCTACCCGGGATTGGCCCATGACCGCTTTGAGTCCTCGCTGTCGCTTCGGCCTCAGGCTCTTCTGACATTTTTGTTTATCACCGGGTGATAAACTGAAAACGCCAGGGTAAACCAAATATAAACCAACCTCAAACCCGTTTGATTCGCATGCGCTGACAAACAAAAGGGAAAAACAAGCCGCCGGATTGGAAGCGGCGGCGAAGTGATCTGCCCCGGAATCCGTGTTTAATCCTTGCGTTCAAAGCGCTGGTAGAGCGGACTGGCTTCCATGCGTTTGTGGCGTTCTTCGGCAATCTGTTGGATGTCCTTGCTGTAGTCGCCCTTGAACTGCGCTATGACGTCTTTCTGTCCCAGTTGGTCCAGACAATAAATATAGTGGATGAGCAAGATTTCACGTGAAGGGATGTCGGCCTTGGGCGGAGCGTTTGTTAACAAGATCCACAGCAGCTCGGCCGCAAATGCGTGCTCGCCCACATCCAGGGCAATGTCGGAATAAATAAACAGATCGCGATAGAGTTTGGCGGGGTCCTGAAACAGAGCGTTAATCTGGTTGCGCCGCGAAACAAGGTAGGCGTCGCGGCCGCTGTAGACGCGTGCGCGGACGGGATACAGAGCGTCGGCCTTGAAAATGTCTTCCTGCGCCTTAACCCAGAGCAGGCTGTCGTTCGATGTTCCGGTCGTTTCCTGCTGCAGCTTGACCTGCGTGTAGTAGCGCTCGTATTCCGTCCAGGCGGAATACTTCACAATGTTTAACAGTGAATCGTAGAGCGACTGCGCTTGCTGCATGTGATTTGTGTCGGTCAGGCCGATGCCGCGGGTGATCTGTGCGTTTAAGTCGGTGTAGTATTCTGTTAATCGCCACGAGAGCTCGCGCATGAATTCGCCGGCAACAGTTGAGTTGTCGGCAAAAATGTTCATGAAAAATAAATGGCGATTGGCCCAGTCGTAGCGGCCCTCGGCGGCAAGACAAAAGACTTTGATCGCGGGAACCAGAAAGTTACCGGATTTCAGTTGCGTCACACCGCGCCAGTAATCCGGGTTGTCATTGCACAGGCGATCAACGCGGAAAAAATTGCCGCTGATTGCTCCTTTGATACGCGTTCCGAGAGCATTTAATCCGACGAAACTGGTGTCGGCAAGAACCGCGATCTCGGCAAGCAAAGGCAACACCTCTTTGCGTGCATAATCCTTGATCGCCTTGTGTTTGGCCGCCAGATCCATTTGCTGGAACAGGCGACGATTGCGCTCGGCAGGAAGTAAAATTGTCGGTGCAAATTTGAGTGTTGAATCGACGTTGCCGTTATTGAGATCCAGATTTAACAAAACCGAATACTCGCTGATGCGCGGTTTGGGCGCTGGAACGGAATTCAACACGTTGCGCGCATAGACCAGAACGGAATCGGACACGGGAGGACGCGCCGCCGCCTGGACTTCCCCGTGGCCGTCGGGCGCGAACGTCACGATAAGCGCAAGTTCGTGGTCGCCTTTAAAATTTCGGAAATACTGGTCGATGGCGGTTTTGAGATGTTGTAACCAGTCGACGAGTTCCTGGCGTTCAAAATTTACGTCGGCCACCAGATCGCTGTTTAACAAAGTAACGCGCATATTAACATTTGAGCTGTCGGCAACCTGTGCCAGGGCCGACTGCACCGAAGCACACAGAAACAGGCCAACGAAGAGCATTCGCAGGAAAAAGTGCAGAATTCCGGCAGATCGGTTAATCATGAAAATCCCTCTGAGCGCACGCGCCTGACTAGCTGAACAATGCTCAAAATGCGGGCCGCACCGCGTAGTTCCAAATGTTTTTGGCCTTGCGGCGAATGTTGCAGCGATGTGCGGCGCCAATTTACACAATGTTCCGCGAACGACGGACAGGCCGCGCGGCCATGTTCCCGGAGCGTCATGTGAACGGAAGGCGTTGGAATACTTCAATGATAGTTCAGCTTTTTGGCGTCAGAGTTTAGCGCCGTATTTTTCAGTTGTGAACCATAACGTCAACTAGGAGAGGAACAGGCGGTGTTTATGCGGCAGCAACAACGCGGAATCGGTCGGACGCTGATGGCGCTTTCCTTCAGGGCCTGGATCCTGGCGGCCTGCAGCGTTTTGGCCGTGGTTGTAATCGCCACGCCGCTCTGGTGGTATATCGATCTGCAGAACAGCGCGCGCTACGACGGGCCGGTAGAACTCAAACACATGGTCGAGATTAAGCTCGATCCGACTGAACCCGCCGAGCTGTTTCGTCGTGCGCAGGCGCTTGCCGCCGCCCCGGGCGCCGAGTCGATCACGGACCTGCTGCTGACGCTGGATAGCAGCGCGCTGCAACGCATTGACTTCAGCACGGTCGACAGCCTCGTCAGACTGACATATAGTCTGCGCGGACTCCTGCCGAACGCGCGTTTGCTCATGCAATTTCCACAGTCGGACACATCGAATGACCAGTGGCCCAATGCACATGCCTGTCGGCAGATTTTGCTGCGTGCCGACTTCGACGGAGCCGTCGTTGATTTGCGCGTCCACGGCTACGAAAAAGCCCTGTCCGGCACGGCGTTGCAAATCCTCAACGACATGCGTTACGATCGTCGCATTGACGGCCTTCGCCTGGCCGGAACCGCCTGCGTTGGGCTTGCTTCGCGTGTATACGGCTCGCTGGCGTCGGGCAAAACGGTGAACCGGACTGCAGCGATGTTGCGGCGGGAAGCGCCGAACTACGTGATTCTCGATGCCGGCGATGGTCTGTTGCCGCAGTGGTTTGTTGATCGGCAGCAGATTGAACAATGCGGGCTGATTCACAAACACGCACCCACCAGCAGCGTTTTTCTGGCCAGGGAAGCCGCGGGGCGTCCTGCCGACGAAGTGTATGCCGAAGATCTTCTGCGCACGATGCTCGGGACAGCCGAGCCTTCGCGTCACTGCGACCTCGGTCTCTGTTCCGCGCCTCCTGCGGATGCTCCCGCCACGCCGGCATTCGGTCTGGCATTTCAGTTGGACGGTGGTCAGGGTAAGCGCTTTACCGGCTTGCGCGAGGAGAGCGGGGCACTCCTGCTGATGGGCGGCGGTCGCCTGGACGCAGGCGGCATGATGGACACACTCGTGCGTCGCATGGGCGGTCCCGATGCGCCTATCGTGATTATTCCCACCGCCATAGCCGGCGAACGCTTCAACGAGAGCTGGCCGAATATCAAAGCGCTGAATGTGCGCGGCGTCCACAACATAACCGTGCTTCACACACGTGACGCGTCGACGGCCGACAGCGCCGCTTTTTGCGAACCGCTGCGCCATGCGCGGGCCGTGTTGTTTCTTGGCGGCAGGCAGTGGCGTCTGATAGAAGCATTCCAGCATACGCGTCTGATAGATGAGCTGCGCGGCGTTCTGCGGCGTGGCGGCATTGTGGCGGGAACCTCCGCCGGAGCCAGCGCCCTGGCTTCATTCCTGGTACGTGGAGAACCGGGCGACAACCGCATTGTCATCGGCAAGTATCACGAGGGTTTCGGCCTGCTTGAAAACGTCGCCATCGATCAGCATCTGCTGGCGCGGCGTCGCGAACGCGATCTCGTCGGCGTCGTGCGCAGCTTTCCGGAGCTCTTGGGAATCGGCATAGACGAACACACCGGCATCCTCGTCGAGTCCGAGCGTTTTACCGTCGTCGGCATCTCACGCGTGGCCGTCTACGACAACGAAAACTGGTGCCGCTGGCCGCGCCGCTACAAACTCCTGCTGCCGGGACAGGTCTTCGATATGAACCGGCGCTGCCTGATTCCGGAGGCTCCACCGACAAAAATGCCCTCGCATACATCCGAGTCTGCTCCACCTGTAGCCGCAACCGGCCGCGAGACACTCAATGAAAGAGCGGGGCTTTTTCTAGCTCATCGACGGAATGCCGGCGGAACCCTGCATGCGGCGCGCAACACGAAATCGGCCAACCCTTCGTTATAGCACTGTGTATTTGGCAGAAATTTCCGGCATGCTGTTGTTTTGTTCACACTGTTCCCACGATCAATGAAAACTCTCACGTACCCGATTGCCTGCATTTCGACGCTGATGTTTTTTAGCGCCGCCGCTCTGGCGCAGGAAAATGCCATGCTGACGGAGGCCGAAGAACTGTTTGCCCAGGAAAAGTTTGTTGAAGCGGGCAAATTGTTTCGGCGGCTTGTTGAGCAGGACAACAAGGACTTTAACGCCAATTTTAAACTCGGTCTGTGTGAGTTAACGCAACGCAATTACAGTGACGCGGTGGTAATGCTGACTGCCGCATCGGAGCTGGAAGGCGATCCGCAGCACGAAGTGTATTTTTATCGCGCTTTTTCGTATTGGCGTCTCAACAAAGACACGGAGGCGCTGGCGGACTACACCCGCGCAATTGAAATCAAACCGGATTACATCGACGCGTTTAACAACCGCGCTCAGGTCTACGAGAAGCAGGAGAATCACCGCGCCGCTATTCAGGACTATCAGTCGGCGTTGGCTATCGATTCCACCAATCCCGGACTCTGGTACAACGTCGGTCGATTGTTCGCCGGTATCGGAAATTGTCGCGAGGCGGTACAGGCGTTTAACACTGCGCTGCAATACAGTCCCGACTATCCCGAGGTGTTGATGCAACGCGGAAATTGTCACTTGCTGCTTAAACTCCTCGATCGTTCGCTCGCCGACTTTAAACATCTCGTTGAAGTACAGCCGGACAATGCCGAAGCGCTGGCCAAACTGGGGTATTGTCAGGCTCTTTCCGGCGATACGGAACAGGGCTGCGCCAATCTTCGACGATCGACGGAACTCGGTTTTGAAGGCGCGGCCGATATGAGTTCAGACGTCTGCAAATAACGCTGTTTAATCGTGTCAGATCCCGAGACTTCACATTCCTCCGGCGGTTTAATTGTACGCCCATATCTGATGGACGACGCGGACTGTATGCCGTCGCTCTGGCGTGAACATTCCGACGACTTAAACGCACTCATTGACGCCGAGTTAAACGGCGATCTTTCAGCGGAATCACTGCGCGAATACTGCCTTCGCGCCCGGCAGGACTTTCTGGCCGGCGTGCGTTTCCTGTTTAACATTTTCGACACGGCCCGGTTCTGTTCGGCCGGGGAGATCCGCATTCAGGCGCTTCCGACTGTGGGCGACTGGGAGGCGGGTTTCTGGCTGGCGCGAAGTCATCGGGGTCGGGGACAGATGCAGCCGCTGTTGGATGAGGTGTTTGAGACTGTTTTCCGACTTCCGGCTGTGCGGCGCATGTTTTGGCGTTGTCGCACGGACGATCCTGCCTCGCAGACTCTGGCTTTGCGCTGTGGATTCACGCGCACGGAGGTTTCCGACTTGCCGCTTTTACCTGGTGGTTTTGACTCTTTTACTTGTGAGGGCCTTCGGCAACAGCCACTTCTTGTTTACCATCGTGAGAGAAACCCGGAGTAAACGGGCATGAATTATTTTTATGTGAAATATACGCACCGTCAGTCTGAAGGTCCGTTGTAGAGTATGTGTTGACTCGGCCGGTACTCGCACGGCAGCCCATGGGATGAACTGCAGCATCGTGATGCGTTCGCTGCCGCGTTTTGATACTCTTCAACTGTCGCATGTTTCTTTAACATGACCGTTCAACCACGTTAACCGCACCGTTCAGGAGTAAAACCCGCCCGTTGACGTTTTTCCGCTTGCAGACCTGCAACGTCGGATGCACTTTGCTGCAGTGATGGCTGCCAAAGCGCTTAAACAGTCGGATCGAAAAATTACAACTGCTCGCCCAAGTGATCTGAAGGCGAGGCGGTCGGCGTGTGCGGTGTGAAAAAATGGTTGGTTGGCAGGTGGGGGTGGGGGACCCGGTTTCGGGTCCAAACTCTGTCTTTTTTGGTCTGAACGCCGGGATTTTTCGCCAATGCGTTGTCGAACTCAATCTTGTCGCATCAGGTAATGTCGCGAGTTGCTCAACACCGGGCATGTGTCGACGTGCGACAATCCAGCCGAGAAACGAACCGTTCAGATTAATTCGCAATCTGATGCAGGAGAGCGATCAATTTTGCCCGCGGAACCGCGTCATTGCGGCGTCCCGCTGCTGCGGTTGTGTGATTATACCTTATTTATCGCTATACTTGTATGCCGTGATGCGAATTAAAGTCGAAGCTGCGACGATGCAAGACCTGTTGATTGACAACCTCTTGGCGCGCGACCTTCACGGTCTTTAGTTTACTCTGAATCTGGAAGTATGAGCAAAACACGGAAAAAAAGCGACGTCGCCGATACCGGTAAAGACGCCGCGGTCGAAGAATCTCCCGCCGAGCAAACCCCAACCAAACGAACCAGCAAACGCACCGCAGCCAAAAAGGCGCCGAGCGCGGCGTCCAAACGCGCCGCAGCAAAAGCGGACGAAGGCGATGCAGCTGAAAAAGCGCCGCCTAAAAAGCGCAAAGCCGCGCCGCGTAAAAAAGCTGCCGCCAAAGCGCCCGCCAAGGCCAAAGCCGCTGCGACCGGCTCCAAATCCCGCTCTGCAAGCGATGCTGAAGAAGCGCAGGGTGAACTGTTCGGCGCTGAAGATTCGAGCGGGACAAACAAAAAAGCCACGCCCGCACGGAAAAGCAGTACGCGCCGCAAAGCCCCGGCAAAAAGCGCCGCTGCCAAAGAAAAGCCGGCTGTAGCTGAATCTGCTTCCGACGGGGAAGACGGAGCCGCTGACACGCCGAAACCCAAAGCCAAACGCGCTCCGCGCAAAGCCGCCGCAAAATCAAAAGCCGCGCCCAAAAAAGCCGCGAGCAGATCCAAGAAAGCCGAGCCCGCTGAATCTGAGACGAGCGAAAATGCCGAAAGCGCGGAGGAAACGCCCGCTAAAGCACCTGCCAAAAAACGTCCGGCAGCCAGGTCCAAAGCCGCGAGTGCGTCCCGCAGTCGCAAGAGCAGCGCCAAAACTGCGCCCGACGAAGCGCCGGAATCTGCTGCCGCCGAAAGCGACGAAGCTGAAAGCGCACCGAAACGCAGCACGCGCCGCAAAGCATCGCCGACAAAACCGTCTGCCAAAACAGCAAAAGACGAACCTGTCGAAGCAACCGAACCGGAACAGGCCGAAAGTGCGGATGACGGTGAATCCGACGAACAATCCGATCAGGGGCAATCCAGATCGCGTCGCTCCGGCCGTGGACGCCGTGGCGGCCGAGGTCGTCGTGGCGGTGAACGTTCCGAGGAGCAGGAAACTGCTGGAGAAGAGCAGCGCGACGAAGAGCAGGACAAAGAGCAGCGCAAACCGCTGCGTCGCAAAGGTGAAGTCGATCCGAAAAAAGATGAAGCCGAGGAAGGCGAGGAATCAACTCCTGAGCAAGCTCCCGCGCGCAAAAAATACGACCACGGTTTTGGCGAAATCGATCTGCGCCCGCAGTTGAATGAGTCCGGCCCGGATGAGTCGGTCAACACGCTCGACGAAATCGAATTGGACGAGCTTCCGCCGCGCATGCGCCAGGCCGTCGAAAACTTCGGTTGGGACAAATTGATGCCGGTTCAGAGTCGCTCGATTCCCTACATGTTGGCGGGTCGCGACCTGATGGTGCAATCCAAGACGGGTAGCGGAAAAACGGCGGCATTCCTGCTGCCAATTCTCGAGCGTATCGACACCTCGCTGCCGCAGTGCCAGGCGCTGGTGCTCGTTCCGACGCGCGAACTGGCGCACCAGGTGGAAAAAGAAGCTCAGACGCTGGCGCAGGGACTGGACGTCCGCATTGTCGCCGTCTTTGGCGGCGTCGGCTACGGTCCCCAGTTGCAGGCTTTCCGCGATGGAGCGCAACTCGTCATTGGAACGCCGGGCCGCATCCTGGATCACATGTTAAAGCGTTCGCTGACGCTGGAAGCACTGCAAATGCTGGTGCTGGACGAAGCCGATCACATGTTGTCGATGGGTTTTTATCCGGACATGAAACGCGTGCAGACCTTCCTGCCGCGCAGCAACTACAACGCTTACATGTTCTCGGCAACGTTTCCGCCGCGCGTGGTACGCCTTTCCGACGAATTCCTTTGGAAGCCCGATTTTGTTAGTCTCAGCAAAGATCAGGTTCACGCCATCCAGACGGAGCACGTCATTTACGCCGTGCCGGACATGGATAAGGACCGCAGTTTTGTCAGGATTCTCGAAATCGAAAACCCGGCCAACGCCATAATATTCTGCAACACCAAGGTCCAGGTCAACTACGTGGCCGTTGTGTTGCAGCGTTTCGGCTTCGACGCGGATGCACTCAGTTCCGATCTTTCGCAGGGCGAGCGCGAGCGCGTCTTGTCGCGCGTCCGTGCCGGCAACCTCCGTTTTCTGGTGGCCACGGATGTGGCGGCGCGCGGGATTGACATTCCCGAACTCTCGCACGTATTCCAGTTCGACGTGCCGGAAGATCCCGAGTCCTATATCCACCGTTCGGGCCGCACGGGCCGTGCGGGATCGACGGGCCGCGCCATTACTCTGGCCGACTTCCAGGACCGCATAAAACTTGAACGCATCGGCGCGCGTTATCAGATTGAATTTGTGGAGCGTCCTTTGCCGACCGACGACGACATCGCCACGGTGGTGTCGCAACGCGTCACGGTGCTGCTGGAATCGCGATTCCGTTCGCGCGACAACGTGCAACTCGAGAGTCTGGAGCGATTCACAAAACTGGCGTCCTCACTGGGATCCGACGAAGACGGCTCAAGACTGCTGGCGATGATGCTCGACGACTTCTACAAGTTTTCGCTGCATACGCCTCCTCCTCCGCGTCGCGGCCGCGACGACCGACGTCAGGAGCGTCGTTCCGGCGGCGGACAGCAGGACGCCCCGCGCGACCAGTACGCCGAGCAGGCGGAACAGGAGCACGATCAGGACCACGACCGCGACCGCGATCAAAGCCAGGAGCAACGCGACGGCGGAGACGGCGGCCAGGGTGGTGGACGAAGAAGCGGCAGGCGCAGACGCGGTGGACGCAGACGAAGAAGAAACTAATCTGCGAAACGCCAATCATTCCGGCCGATCGGAAATTGTGTTAATCACAAAGAGCCGCTGTTAAAACAGCGGCTCTTGTTGTTTTAAACCAGTTGATGATTGAGGCGTTTTTTACTCCTCACACGGACACACGCGCCCCGGGGCGCTGCATTCGCTTTGCACGTTCAATTGAGCACCGGCACAAATCGTTTTGACTGTTTGCCTGTAGTAGCCCGGCAGGAACTGCACTATGACGGTTGTAGACAAGATGCAGCAGTAGTTGACTTTACGGCGGGGTGCTGCCATGGCTCAATGATGTATCCAGGCTGGAAGAGCGCTAGTGATTTTTCAGGTCCTCAAGATAAATTGATTTGATGGAAATTTTCTTCAACTGCGCCTGCAACCAATAGTGTGCTTCTTTCATTCCGGGACGCAGAGTTTGTTGATTGTTCTTGAAAAGTTCTGCAAGCGATTTCGCACTGTCAATAATTGTTTCGGAACACCGGTCGTGATCACCGCATCGTTCCAGGCCACGCAGACAAGTGATCATTAGTTGCTCAAACTTCTGCATTGATTTGCGCGATTCAAGATAGTAGTGTGCCGAGCGCACGTAACTTTCCAGAATATCAGATTTACCGCAACTGAACATTGCGAGCGGCAGCAGCAGCCGTGCCGAAGATTGCAAATCCTGTCTGACTTCCGCTTTATTGAAATCGATCACCTTTTGAAAACAGATCTCAGCAGCAGAAAAATCTGACTCCAGAAAATGTAATACCGCTAGATTGTAATACATCGTAATCACACGCGATGTGTTAACAACACCGGCATTGGATTCCAACCAACTGAATATTTCCGGGGCAATTTCCAATGCCTTCTCAAGCCTGCCTGAATTCAAGCTGGACAGCAATTCAATGTGAAAGATATTGTGCGTCAGTTCCGTACTCGTTTCCGGTGATAAATCACGCAGATCTTTGAAGGACATGACAATCTCAGCTATTTTTTCATACTCGCGCATTTGAATGCAAACATTAACAAAATTGGCTGTGACAATAATGTACTGGCGTATTTCTTCCTGCATACGGATCGGATTTTCTTTGAGCAATTCAAGCGACTGTTCCCAGTGTTCATACACCGTCTGAATGTTGTTTTTCATTTTTCCAATAATAGCGTGCGTCGCATGGTAACGTAGTTTGGCAGATATTGACAAGGCATTTTCAGCTGATGCCAGGACACTCTGAGATTCGATTTCTGCGATTTCTTCGAGCGAGTCCTGAACACTCGTTGAAAAATTGGTTCTGGCTATGTGGTATGTCAGATCATAGAGATTTTGAATTTGAATCTGATTAAAGAGTCGTTTACACGTGTCATCACTTTGACTGATAACTTCAAGTATTCTCTTTCTGATGTTCGAAGATTCATTGACTTGAATCTGTGTTCGCATCAACTCCTGAACTCGAAACAAAATCAGAAAGTCTTCGTGGCGACGCGCCAGGTCTTCAGCCTTCGTGAGTACTTTTGCGGCCTGGTCGTAGAGTTTCTTGTTGGTAAGAATTTGTGCGTCTTCAATCATGTCGATCAACTTGCGAGAGATCGACTTTTCTGAACGGTACGATCGAAGACTTTGAAGAATGATCTTAAACAGCCGTGACTTTTCAGAAGCCAGATGGTTGACAAATTTCTCACCTGGAAACCTATGGAGAAGGATGCTCCTCAAGTCCGTTTCACTATAGTGCTCCATTGAGTTAATTGCGTCGAACAGTCGTACATAATTGTTCTGTTCACCAATGACGTGTTTGTTGGAGTACAACTTAAAATAGCGCTTTTCTGCAGGCAGAAGCGACTTTATCAATAAAAACAGACTGTCGGATTTCGGCATGACTTGCAGTCCTGTTGTGGCAGGTAGTTATAAATTGTTAGATAGTAAAACTATGCTAAAATAAAAAATTTACACATGATATATAGTATTGTGACTCACTAAAGAATACGCCGCATATGGTGCAATATCACCAATAACGTTGTGAGTGCATTCGATATGCTGGCTAAACTCGCCAGATAACATTCGGCTTAGATACTGCAAAAATCACACTCTTCAAAATGCACCCCACCAGCTCAGACGTGCAGCCAATGGACCGGTTTTTGTTTTTGTACCATCTTCCTACCAAACAAATTGCACCTGTCGTTCTTAATAAATCTTTCGGCTGGCAATGACACTCACAGGACACTCCAGAGTTGTGCAGTATGAGTCCCGACATCGACATTAAATACTACTTTGAAATCGACGACTCAGACGTTCACTTAAGTGGTAAGGATATTTGCGTTCATTGGAAGCACAACGGGCAATTGGCTTTTCAGCATTCGCTGGAAATAGCGCCAGTTGCAGTGAAGGTTCAGAATGGGTGCTTTTGTCTGGGCAATCTAAAAAAGATACTTCCTTGTACGCGTATCAGGGTTGACACTTCCAGGGTAGGGCGACTTGTCAGGCTTTATCGACAAGCCGAGACATACTACCTGAGTATTCGAAATATCAGATATTTATTCAATTACCAGAGAAAGTTAAACCTCCTGGATCAGGCGATAGAAATATCAATCGAAAAAACAGGTGTATACATCTTACGGTATTGATTCATTTCAGACCATATTTGGAGAGTAAATGCATGGCAACGACAATTCAACTTCCGGCAAGTTATGATCTTGATGACTACACAATCCAGATCGTTGATAGTGAGAAGATTATCATTCGGACATGCAGTGGAGGAGCCTGGAGCGAACAAGAGCACAATCTGATTACAGGTGGTTCAGTTAGAGTATTCGTACAAGATGGCCAATTTAACATTGACACAACCGCCATCACCGGAGTTCCCGAAGAGATTAAATTGCGAATATTTAACAATAAACGGTCTTGGACTAAATTTCTGTTGACAAAGATAAATGATGTTCATACAGTCGAACTAGTAGGGGCGGATGATTGGCGGTATATCTGCAACCTCGTCAATGTCAGTGCAAGAGAACAACATCGGTTTACTCTGAACAGAGTATCGGTTAAAATAGAACGACGCGAAATCGATGGCTTTGATCATCTGGTATTGACTTATGATCCAGATGATTTGGGTGAGATAGACAATGCTGGGTACATTTCTCTCAGAGAAATCGGATAAGTACTTCAACTACGAATCCATGAACACCATAAATCTTCTGCGGCTATAATAATATGCACAATCGATGGTTCCGAGCAGTCTCCAGCGTGTACGGCAGAATTGAACAAGTAATGTTCGTGTATCCCGGTAATGATTGCGACAGAACGCAACTGTTGCGGTTGTATCAGGAGGCGTATCGATTGATTCCCAGTCGCGTTGAGTTTTATGTCTTTGCTGTAGTTGGCAGTCAAAAGGACACCGAACGAAACCTGGATGAAATTGTCGAAGAAATCAGGATGTATTTCGCTGAAGCGACAAATAGCAATGTTCGTGATAGCCGCGTTCAAACTATCATTCTTGGAACCGTGCAAGAGTTAAAAGGAGCGGTTCGAGAATGGGTACAGGATCTGTTTTTTGTGCTTGAAAGTGAGAGTCGTGTTCCCGTCTTTTTGCAGCAGGTGCACTTCAGGCACGAACGAGAGGTTGGCTACAGCAATACCCAAATTGCAGAGACCTTTGCATCCGCGACGGATTTCCTGGTTAAACCATTCCCATACTTCATCACAGGTGGAAATATACTTGTCGGTGACAACTATATGATTGCATCCAAGGCGATTCTTAACAGAAACAAAAGCCAATATGAGAAATCAGAAGCTGAAATAACCGAAGCATTCAGATGTGGGTTTGGCGTCGAAAATCTCATATGGATCAGGGCTCTTGAAACTGCGGATGCCTCTTTGCTAGGACATATCGACATGTACATGAACTTAGGTGGAAAAGTGTATGAGGACTACTCATGGAAAGAACTGATATTTCTTGGAGAGATCAGAGAAGATTGCATCGACGAGAAGCTGGATCCCGCATCGCCTGAAATTGAGACTTGCAAAAAACAACTTGATGAAATCGCCTCTCACCTTGAAAGGTTTAACAGCGACGGACTTAGATTCAAGGTTGAAAGAATTCCGCTCCTCCTTCATTACAAGCGCGGCCGCTCTCCAGAATTGGTGGTGCGATCGTATAACAACTGTCTGGTAGAAGTTTATGGCAGAGTCAGGAATGTTTACCTTCCTCGATATCGAGAAAAGCTTGAACAGTTTCGGGTGGGTGGGGCAGCGATTGAGCAGGAATTGGTTGAAACATATGAACGATATGGATTCTCTGTGAGTTTTATTGATGGAAATTTCGATACACTGAGCGATAACCAGGGATCTTTTCGATGCATTTCCAAAGTCCTCAAACGAAGCCACACGGAAGTCAGAGGTTGGAATTTTGATTTCAGTCACACTAGACTCAGGTTCAATGGCAATGATCAAGGAATTGCGAAACAGTATCAGGAAAAGATTGAAGAAGTCTTGGCAGCATATAGAAAAGAACGCAATTCAAAACATACCAATTAACACATGATAAACGGTGAGATATTATTATGGCTATTGAATATCGAAATCTCCGACAATTATACTCTGACGGTAAATATCGTGAACTTGCACAGAATGCAAGTACAATATTGTGCGCCCTCTTAAGGGAAGTATATCAGAAGACTTTCGTTGAACTGGACCAGGACAATCGAAAAGATGTTCTGGTTGAGCAAGACAAAATAGGCGAGGGAAGAGCTGTCGGAGTATTTGACCTCGACATGATGGCACGGCTGGTACAAAGCTACAGGATCCCGGCGCATGTTGGAAGTCCAACTACCAAGCGATTGTTGCGGACGTTCAATTATGAGCAGATTGCTGAAATTATTGCCGAACTACAACGATTGGATGTTGATCGCGCAAGCGACGACAGTTCCAAACTGTCGGCTCAGCAAGTTATTCTTTCTGTTGTTGCATTGCTGAAGTTTCTCGACAAAATCAAAATAGGTACCAGCGAATTGCTGTCAGAGCCTCGCATTGTGGAAGAACAAATTAAAGCTCTTGAAAAGCGTGAACGCGATCTGGAAGACGAACGTCAGGCGATCATGCGTGAATATGGCCTCGACAATGTTGATAATAAAAATGTTGAACACAAGATATTCAACATTTTTCGAAACCGTGGACTATTGGTTAACCCCCACGATGATCGACGAAATGTTTCGTTTAAAGTTGAAACTTTTGTCAATCTACTTGGCGAAATCCAAACCCAGATTATTGACAAGTGTGTGCCAAGTCAGCAATATTCCGAAGCTAATAGCGAAGTACGTTCAATTACAGAAGTCGCAAATGAAATCCTCCGCAAAGCAGGTTACAGCTGCGGACTAAGATTTGGCCGAGCCCTTTATGAGTTGTTTCAGCGAGAGCCGGAGGCTCTCTCTTTAACGCAGAAAATTAACCGATGGTGTGAGTTTGATTCGGATGTGGGTTTCGGCCGGTTTCGAAACGAAATCGTCTTCGACGAATCAACCAATACTGTATCGGGGAAGATTGTACTTGCCGACAACTTTCTCGTTGCAAATAGAGACTCGAATGAACGAAATGTTTGCAGTTTCATGTCGGGTTACATTCAGGGCGTGCTAGATAAAATTGTTCGGATTCCCACCAGAGTCCAACACACACCCTCAGAAAATTGTGAGCAAACGAATCCACTGAAAGCGCAGTGTGACTTTATTATAGTGCAAGAGTGATATTCACTCTGCTGCATTTAACTGTTGTTTCAATAGCAAAAATATTATGACAATAGAACACCTCCTGGAAGACCTGAAGCGTGAGCTTCAATCTGTCGGAGCGGGCAGAATTGCAATGCAGAGATATTTCGCAGCGCGCGAAAAAATACGCAAAGATATCCCAACAGGTTTGACCGTGATGGCGGAAATTGTCGATTTCATCCCCAACGCCTTCAAACATCGAATTTCAACAAAGGTGCAAGCAATGAGTGAACTGATCAATAATTCTGAGACTGAGCAGACGAACAACTCCGTAGACGTCGGCTTGATTGCGGCTGTGCGCAACGTTGAGTTCAGAGCAGTTAAACAACAATTGATGGATGACGACTGGACACAAGAGCGTGTTGCCGACCAAATATTCTATAGAGGATCTGTTAAATCGGGCGGACGAGATGTAGGGATCGCGTGTGCATATTTGCAGGAAAAGGGAATGGTTGATACCGCAATAATTGCAGGCACGATGATTTCAACATGGAAGCCAAAACTCCTGGTAAACGTTGGGATGGCTGCAGGTATTTACAGCAATACAAACTTTGGTGACTTGATTGTCCCAACTAGTATAATACGACATGATTCCGGAGAATTAAATGAGGACGGACATTGGCATGAAATACAGCCTGCTCAGACTGATGTGAGACTATTGCAGCAACTCCAGAATGAACCAGACGAAACCCTCCTGAAAATCTACAATGCCTGGCCTGGTAGAAAGAACTACTCATTGCCGAGGGTCCACTTCTCTCCAATGGCATGCGGGAGCGCACTCATATACAGTGAACGAATAGTTAATGAGATTCGAAATCGTGGCCGCAACATCGTTGGGTATGATCTGGAGAGTTACGCCATTCACAGGGCTTGCCAGTTGCTTAATGGTGGAAGCACAAAAGCGCTGGTTATCAAAGCGATTTCAGACTTTGCAGTTAAAATCCAGGATGAAGAGAGAGAATATGCTGCATTCGTGAGTGCGCAGTTCTTCAAACACGTCATTGGCAAACTTGTTAATTAAGACTAAACCCACACTTGAACAAAGGAATGCAAATGAATATCCTCATAATCTATACTGGCGGTACAATTGGATCTGTAAGGCAGGATGAAAAAGCGCCTGACTCGCCTCTGATACCTGGTGAAGCCAATCAATTGTTGAGTCGATTGCCTCTCATTGAAAACGAAAAAAACATCATTGTAAATGGTCGAAAGGTCGGGTTAAACGTAATCAACTTTGATCCACTGTTGGATTCATCAGACATCCGACCTGCTGATTGGCAAAAAATGGTCAAGTGTATCAGCGAGAATTACACAGAATATGATGGATTTGTAGTACTGCACGGTACTGACACCATGGCTTACACAGCATCGGCGTTGGCTTTCATGTTGGAAAATCTGGATAAACCTGTTATTGTGACGGGCTCTCAGCGGCCGATCGGAGAAAATCGTTCCGATGCAGTTCAGAATATTGTTACGGCAATCGAAATTGCCTCGATGACGGTCAAAAATTCAATCAGCAATGAACCTCTAGTAAAAGAAGTTTGTGTACTGTTTCACAACAAGTTGCTGCGTGGCTCTCGAGTAACTAAGGTATCTGCGAGTGCATACAATGGTTTTGATACACCGAATTGCGAACTGTTGGGAGAGGCTGGTGAACATATTGAAATAAATGAAAAAATATTGATGCCAAAATGGGCAAGAAGATTTAACCCGACTTACAATCTCGAAACAAAAATCGCAATCATCGAAATATCCCCTCTCATGGACTACGATGTCCTCAGGACGATAATGCTGGAGTCTAAATTGAGAGCTGTGATATTGAAAACATATGGTACCGGCAATGCACCGACAGATCAGAAGTTTCTGGATATAATTGAAGAGGCCGTTAACAATGACGTCAGAATTGTAGATGTCACGCAGTGTCTGCAGGGTATGGTTGAACTAGGCTTGTATGATGTGAGCGCCGGACTTTTGGAGCGAGGCGTAATATCAGGGATAGATATGACTCCTGAAGCTGCTCAAACAAAAATGGCCTACCTGATGGGGGCTGAAAAACGTCTGGCCTTGAACATCGACGACCTTATGCGCATTAATCTTCGAGGAGAACAATCACGCAGTTTGTTTGATCTGAAAATCAGCGGAACAGAGAACCCAGGCAAAACTCACACGGTGTATCAGGTCAGTCCACATTTTCCGGCTGCCAACCACTTTAAGGATCGCCGGATTCTGAGTGCTATGTTGAGGATCCTGGGAGTCGAGGTTGAAGATACGGACTCTGCAATATTGACCTTGTCTATCACATTGAATGAACGGGAAAGCGATGCTATACGTTCTGAAAACATCCAATGGGACAAAAATTCCGCCGTTGGTAAAAACATGTTTATAAACATTACGGATGCGGTAAGGCATCATATCAATCTTGACTATAGAAACTCAGTGAAAGTCACATGCCGTTCCGGACAAAACATTTCCTGGAAGAGCATGAGTCTGGCGATCTTCACCAGTTGATGATTGAGGAGTTTTTTACTCCTCACACGGACACACCCGCCCCGGGGCGCTGCGCCAGAACGTCCGCTCCGGCTCCGAGCCGCTGGCCGGAATCACAACCTTGATGCAGGCCGAATCGTTGTCGCAGGGGTTTTCGTCGTCGTCCGAGCAGGAGGGAGCCAGACCGACAATCATTAAACAGAGCAGCGACCACATCGCCGCTCGCAGAGGGAGTGAATTGGATATGAAGTTAAACACCGGCATTCAGTTGTTTTGATTTACAATTCTGTTAACACTCGCTCTGGGAGTTTAGATTTCGGAGCCGCCGCGCTGCCGCCGCAGCACTTCCCGCAATCCTTCTTCAACTTCGTCGCGCGGCAGCCCGCCGGCGTCGAGTTCCGCGTCGTCGAGGCGCAGCATGCGATAATAAAACTGTTCGACGGCTTGCGGTGCACCTTCCACGTTGCGGTCCAGCAGCAGGTAGAGTGCGTCTTCAGCGCGGGCGAATTTACGCCCTTTTTCGAACAAAAAAGCCGCCGCATCGGCTACGGCCAATGTCCAGCGTGAAAGGGGAAGTGCTTCCAGAACCTCAAGTGCACGAGAGAGTGACGTCGTTTGCACAAATTCCGCGTCGCTGCGCATGGCCGCTGCGTAGAGTTCAATGCTCAAACGCCTCAGGTGGTCGGAGCGGTCCACGTGGCCGCTGTTCAGCAGGTTTTCCGCCATAAACGACCAGATTTCAGCAGCAACGAGCGCTTTGCCCGCGCCCTCGGGGTTGTCGCTGAAGATTTCCAGCAGATCAAGACTGTCGAGCCGTTCGGCAAATCCGGCTTCCAGGCCCGTATAACGCAGGAAAAGACCTTCCAGATCCTGCATCACATCGTATTCCTGCTCGGTTTGCCGGCGGTTGATCAGGCGCGCAAGCTCCTGTGCAAAACGCGTAAACATGCGGACGACGTAGTCGCGCTCGAACATAGCAGAAATCCTTTTCCGGCTTGGCAGGCAACGCTTTTGGACTAATGCAACGAATGTGCGGGTTCCGGCGTGGATTCCATCGCTTTTTTTCCTCGCAGCAAATCGCTAATTTGGATTTAGTTCAAATAAGCTTCTGTGTTTGCCGGCTCTCCGCACGCCGGCTGATTTGTAAGGATCAACTATGCTTCGTCGTTATCTCATCCTGTCGTTTGCAATTGGTTCGGGACTGTTTTTCTCCGCGTGCAGTGGCGAACAAAAAGAAGCCGAGCCGATGGAGGAAGCAGCAGAACAGACAGCCGTTGAGTCCGGCATCGTCAACGTCTACACACATCGCCACTATCCGGCCGACAAAGAGCTGTACGCCGAGTTCACCAAACAAACCGGCATCGAAGTCAACGTCGTTTCCGCCGGAGCAGACGAGCTGATCAAACGACTGGAAACCGAGGGCGACAAAAGCCCGGCCGACCTGCTGATTACAGTTGACGCCGGTCGTCTGCACCGCGCAATGGCGCTCGGACTGCTGCAACCGGTTTCGACGCCGACACTGCAGGAAAACGTGCCGGCGCACCTGCGCGACAAAGACAACAATTGGTACGGCCTCACGGTGCGTGCTCGTATTGTGGCCTATGCGCCCGACCGCGTAGATCCGAAGAAACTGGAAACCTATTCCGCGCTGGCCGACAAAGAATGGAAAGGTAAACTGCTGATCCGTTCGTCCTCGAACGTCTACAACCAGTCGCTCATGGCAGCCATGATTGAGCACAAAGGCGCTGAAAAAGCCGCCGAATGGGCCAAAGGCATTGTCGACAATATGGCGCGTACACCGGCGGGTAACGACCGCGATCAGATTAAAGGCATTGCCGCGGGACTGGGCGACATCGCAGTCGTCAACTCGTACTACTACAACATGATGCAGAACTCCGACGACGAAGCCGAGCGCGAAGCGGCGTCAAAAGTTGAAATCACCTTCCCGCAGTTTGAAGACGGCGGAATTCACATCAACGTCAGCGGCGCAGGTGTGACCAAAAGCGCGGCGAACGCTGAAAATGCCATCAAACTGCTGGAATTCCTGACGTCCGAAGCCGCACAGCGCAAATTCGCCGAAGCCAATTTTGAATATGCACTGAAAGACGACATCAACAACGACGGTATCTCGCTGGGCAAACTCGGCGAAAACAACGAAAAAGCCGTGATGATCTTCGATCAGGTTGGGTGGAAGTAAGCGGCGCACGGCGCGCCATCACGGGCTTTGGCTATGCAGCAACATTCCGTTCGCGGAACCGACACGTCTGAAAATCCGACAAACAAGGAACGCTCCCGCTCCTGGCGACAAATGATCCGTCCCGGGAAACAGGCGCGTTCCTGGTTTGTATGCACGGCCTTACTGGTGATTGCCGTTTCACTGCCGGCAATCTACGTCGCGTTGCACGTGTTCGGCGGCTCCAATCCCGTCTGGGACCACCTGGCCGCCACGGTGCTGACCGATTACGTTGTCAACACATTTATCTTGATGCTGGGCGTGGCCGTTCTGGTGACGCCTGTCGGCGTGCTCTGCGCCTGGCTGATTTCGGCCTATGATTTTCCGGGGCGTGCCTGGCTGGAATGGGCGCTGGTGCTGCCGCTGGCCATGCCCGCCTATATTACCGGCTACGCCTGGTCGGGGATTTTTGAATACGGCGGGCCGATTGACTCGCTGGCCGCATTCCTGGGCTTTGGTTCCTCGCTCGGGATCGACATTTTCTCCATCTACTTCCTCGCGGCACTGTTTGCATTTGTCCTGTATCCTTATGTGTACCTGGTGGCGCGCAGCTCTTTTGCGCGTCAGTCGGCCGGACTAATCGAAGCGGCGCGATTGACCGGCGCCGGCAACTGGGAAGTGTTTCGTCGCGTGGCGATGCCGCTGGCGCGTCCCGCCGTAGCCGGCGGTCTGGCTCTCTGCCTGATGGAGGTGCTGAACGACTACGGCGCGGTCAAATACTTCGGTGTTTCGACCTTTACGACGGGGATATTTCGCGCGTGGTTTGCTCTGGGCGATACTGGCGCTGCCGTTCGCCTTGCCGCCGTCCTGATGCTGTTTGTGTTTGTTTTGATTGTGCTGGAACGCCGCAGCCGCGCTCGTACCGCCGTCTCCTCATCCGCCACAATGCGAAGACAAGCCCTGCGGGGAAAAAAGGCCGTTCTGGCCCTGATATTTTGTTTAGTCCCGCTGTCGCTCGGATTCATCATTCCCGTAGCGCGACTGTTGACCTGGGCCTGGCGCACGGCGTCGAATGTGCTGGACCTGCAGTTTGTCTATCTCGTGCTCAACAGCTTCGCACTTGCTCTCGGGAGCGCGGTCCTTTGTTGTGCCGCGGCTATTATTGTTCTTTATACTGCGCGTTTGCAGCGAACGCGTCTCGCGGGATTCCTGGCGCAGAGCGCCACGCTTGGTTATTCGATTCCGGGAGCCGTCATTGCCGTCGGCGTTATGACGCCTTTTGCGGCAATCGACCACGGTATCGACGGCTTTGTGCAGTCGCTCACCGGCGGCGGTACCGGACTTCTTTTGAGCGGCACCCTGATTGCTTTGTTGTATGCCTATTTGTCGCGTTATCTTGCAGTCGCGTTTCAACCTGTCGACGCCGGTTTTGAACGCACGGCCGCGTCGATGGACGAAGCCGCGCGTTCGCTTGGCGCTTCGCCCTTGCGGGCTCTGCTGCAGATTAACATTCCGATGGTGCGAACAGCCATCCTCAGCGCAATTATCCTGGTCTTTGTCGACGTGCTCAAGGAGCTGCCTTTGACCTTGATTTTGCGTCCTTTTAACTTTGAAACGCTGGCGACGCGCGCCTTTGAATTTGCCGGCAACGAACAACTGGCGGAGGCGGCCAATCCGGCTTTGTTGATTGTAGCTGTCGGCGTCATTCCCATCGTTTACCTCAATCGTCTCATGAATGCAAAACAGGCGCGATGAACAGTCAGCAGTCAAGTGTTGTCGAGTTTAACGGCGTAACCAAGCGGTACGTGGCATCCGAACCTCCGGCGGTGAACGAGGCCACGTTTTCCATTCAACGCGCGTGCATCACCGCTTTGCTGGGCGGCAGCGGCAGCGGCAAAAGTACCGTCCTGCGCCTGCTGGCCGGCCTGGAAACACCCGAAGAAGGATCGATTGTTCTGGCCGGCAAAACCGTCAGCGACGGCCGGACGTTTGTCCCGCCCGAAAAGCGCAACATCGGTCTGGTGTTTCAGGATTACGCGCTCTTTCCGCATCTGACGGTTAAACAAAACATCGAATTTGGTCTGGATAAACGGGTCAGGCAGGAGGGACGACGCGTTCGCTCCATGCTGGAACTTGTCGAACTGGGTCAGCTCGGTCATCGTTTTCCGCACGAGCTTTCGGGCGGACAGAAACAGCGCGTCGCCATCGCGCGGGCCCTTGCACCGCAGCCGGATGTTTTACTGCTCGACGAGCCGTTTTCCAATCTTGACGATGCACTGAAAGCACACGTGCGCCGCGATCTGACGCGCATCATTCGCACGGCGGAAATGACCGCGGTATTTGTCACGCACGACGTTCGCGATGTCTTTGCCGCCGCCGACCGACTCATTGTGCTGGACGACGGCTACGTACGCCAGTCGGGCCGTCCCGACGAGGTGTATCAGCAGCCGGCCAATCCCGGCGTTGCCCGTATTTTTGGCGAAACGACAATTATCAAGGCGCAGGCTAGCGGCAACATGGCGCATACAGCCCATGGCAATTTTGATCTCGGCGTTCAGGAACTTCACGACAATATGTTAATCTGTTTAAGACCGGGCGATCTGCGCATCGCCGCAAATTCCGAACCGGGTTTACAGGCCGTTGTTGAGCGCACCACTTTTTTTGGCATGTACAACGAACTCCTGCTGCGTTTAACACCTGCCGACTCGACGACTGAGCCTGTCCACCTCACTATTCCGCTGTCATGCGATGAAACCTATGCCCCCGGCGCTCAACTGACGCTGACGCGGGCTGTAAGGCGCATTCACTTCTGGCCGGTCGACTGAGGCTGGAAGATTTTATGGAAAGGGAATTTAACATTTTTGGAAAGGTATCGCCGCTATTTCATGCGCGGCTCTTTTCTTTATGTTCGTCACACAGATTGAAGTGAAGCGTGTGTTAAATGGAAGTATTTTTTGCGATTGATTTTTCAACGCACAACGACTTTCAGAACATTCTTCGCTCTATTGTCCAGGCACAAAGACTACTCACTAGCGACGTATCACTGCTTCAACTTCTCAATCTGATACACCAGCAGTTCGTCCGATTTGCCGTGAACATTCACCGGCTCCCAGGCATGTGCTTCCACCTTGTCCTTTATTTTGTCGAATACACTCTCGTGAACCAGTATCGTATTGTGATGATTTTTTGTCAAGGTCTCAATGCGTTTACCCGTGTTGACAGTGTCGCCTGTAATCGAAAACTCGATGCGGTCCTCCGAGCCGAGATTGCCGGCAACAACTTCACCTGAATTAATGCCGATACCAATGGCAAAGGGGCGTCCGAATGCTGCGCCATAAGTTTTGTCCAGCTCCGCAATGCGCTCCATCATTTCCAGAGCGCAAAGAACGGCTTTTAACTCATTATTATATGTCGGCATCAATGCACCGAAAGATGCGAACACTTCATCGCCGACGAACTGATTGACCGTGCCGTCATGGCGTTTAATACACTCGCTCATTAAACGGTAGTAGTGATTCAGGCAGGCGACGACTTCCTTGGGGGAGGAGCGCTCGCTGAAACGCGTGAAACCTCGAATGTCGCAGAACAGAACTGCGACGTCGCGCAGCTCGCCTTCAAAAATTGAATCTTCACTCGTGGACAGCGCTTTTTGTACAACTTCCTGCGGCACGTAGCGCTCAAACAGACGCAGCGTCTTTTCCTGCTCTTCGACTTTCTGCTGCAGATCGCGCACAAGCTGTTTATTTCTCTGCTGCAATCCATACAAGTGAAACGCATTTTCGATAGTCATGCGCAGTTCCGTTTCGTCCCAGGGTTTGGTGACGTAGCGAAATACGCGTCCCGTGTTGATGGCGCTGATGATGGCTTCGACGTCGCTGAAACCCGTCAGCACCATGCGCACAGTGTCGGGATAGGAGGGAATAATGTGCTCGAGAAATTGAACGCCCGTCATTTCAGGCATACGCTGGTCAGTGATGATCAGTGCCACGTCCCGCGTTTTGAGGAGTTCAATAGCCTCGTGCGCACTGTTTGCGGTCAAAATGTTGTAGTCGCGCCGGAAAGCCGCCTTGAATGAAACGAGGTTCTGATGTTCGTCATCGACGTAGAGAATGGCCGGGAGATCTCTGCGGGATTTGTTCATGTGCCTCTGTCCAGTTTACATCGGTACTACAGCGACTGCTCGTCACTGCGTTCGGCAAACAGATCCGCCGTCAGCGCTATGGCGTCGGCCGAACCCATAACTACCGCCACATCGTTGCCGCGCAGTTTGGCGTGCGGGTCCGGAGTTGTTGAAACGTTTTCGCCGCGTTTTATTGCCAGAATCGTGGCATTAAATTTTCCACGCACATCAAGTTGAACCAATGATTTTCCGGCCGCCGCCGAGTTTTCACAAATGCGCAGCACGCGAATCTCCATATCCGGCAGCACCGTCTGAAGGTCCGCCGTGCGCGTCATGCCATTGGTGGGACTGCGGAACATGCGATATCTGTCCGCGCGGATGTGGTCCGCAAATCGATGAATTTCGTCGACAGGCACCAGATAGTGCGCCAACACGCGGGAGAATATTTCCACCGCCGTCTCAAACTCGGCCGGGATGACTTCGCCTGCACCGATCGCCGCCAGTTTGTCGACGTCGGCCACAAAACGCGTTCGCACAATCAGGTGCACGCCGGGGTTCATCGTTTTAACCTGGCGGACCGCGCGCTGCGTTGCGTCGGCGTCGGAAATTGCCACGACCACCACGCGCGCGCGCCGGATATGCGCGTGATGAAGCACCTCGCTCTTGGATGCGTCGCCGTAGAGAATCGGTTCGCCGCGTTCTTTCTCGCGTTTAACCGTCTCCGGATTCATCTCAAGAATAATGTAGGGAATGTGCGCCGATTTTGCTGCGCGCGCAACAAGTTCGCCGTTAATTCCATAGCCGATAACTATGACGTGATCTTTTAACTCCTTTTTCTCCGCACCGCTCTCCCGGGTTTCACTCAATTTGTCAAAGCGTTTTTGCAGGCGATTCATCAACGGCAGGCGGGCGTGTTTCTCGGCGGCTTGCGGTGCGGCGGCAATCAAAAAGGGTGTTGCTGCCATTGTCAGAATGGAAACCGCCAGGAAAATCTGGTAGTGCTCGGCGCTCAAAATCTCAACGCTCAGCCCCGCTTTTGAGAGGATAAACGAAAATTCACCTATCTGGCTGAGTGAAAAACCAACCATGATCGCCGTGCGCAGTTGCCATCCCAGAATGCGAGCCACAGCTATGATCACGCCCAGTTTAATCAGTACCACGCCAAGAACCAGGCCGAAAATCAACAGCGGCTGGTGCAACAGCAACGACCAGTCGAACAACATCCCGATTGAGACAAAAAAGAACGAGCCGAAAACATCGCGGAAGGGTAACAGCCCGCCCAGGGCGTCGACGCTGTATTCGGACTCGGATATAATAAGTCCCGCCAGGAAAGCGCCCAGTCCCAGTGAGAGGCCGACGGCCGACGTGCCCCAGGCCACGCCGATTCCGATTGCGACGACCAGCAAAAGAAACAACTCCTGCCGGCGCGTGCGAACAACCCGGTCCAGAATAAACGGCACCACCGTCCGTGCGCCGACAATCACCACTGCGACGATTATCACGCCTTTAACCAACAGCATCAACAGCGCTTCGCCGGGGTCGGCCGCCACTCCCGCCAGAATCGGCGTCAACAGCATCATCGGAACGATGGCGATATCCTGGAAAATCAGAATGCCCAAAGTACCCTGACCATGCGGCGCTTCAATTTCACCGCGGCTCTGCAGCAGCGATAAAACAATCGCGGTGGAGGAGAGTGCGGCCAGAAATCCAAAAAACGCGGAAGAATTCAGATCAAATCCGGCCAGTGCGCCGCAGCCCATGACGGCGGCTATCGTCAGCACAACCTGCAGACTGCCGCCCAGCAGGACCGTTTTTTTAATGCGTGCAAGTTCTTTGAAGGAAAACTCGATGCCGATGGTAAACAGCAGCAGCACCACGCCGACTTCGGCCAGGATTTCAACGCTGTGTTCATCGTGCACCAGGCCCAGCCCGTACGGACCGATTAACACGCCGGTCATCAGGTAACCGATGATCGTCGGCACGCGGACTTTCGTCGTCAGGTACAGAACGACAATCGACAGTCCAAAAATGATCGCAATGTCGCGAAGAAGGGGAATTTCCATTCGGGGCCAGTGTTGGTTGCGCGTGTATTGCCGCGTTATTTGCGTGGGATTTTCAGGACCTGTCCAATGTAGATCCGATCCGGTCGACGAATATTGTTAAATCCCATAATACTGCTTATTGAGGAACCGTGGCGCGCCGCAATACGCGAAAGGGTGTCGCCGCGCCTGACGCGATAGGTAATAACCGGCGGGGCGGAACTTTTGTCGGCGGCCGGAATGCGTTCAACAGCGTACGCAACTTCGGCTTCTGTTAACTCGCTCGGCACGCGGATACGCGTTCCTTTGGGGATCATCAGGTCTTCGCTGAACACACGACTGCGTACCGCCGGGTTGATGAGACGCATCGTTTCAATGTCCATGCCGAGATATTTGGCCAGGACCGACGGTTTGATCCAGTGTTCCAGAACGAGTTCGCGGAATTCGCGTTTGGGTCTGAAATCAATCTCGTCAAAGTATTCTTCCGGATTTTCGGCGATATCTGACGCGGCGATAAAACAGGCGTAGAAATTGCGCGAAGAAAACTTGAAGGTGCGGCTGGAGTGTTTCATCAGCACCGTCTCAAAATCGTTACTGCCCAGTGTGCTCACGGCGCGGCGGATGCCGTTGATGCCGTAGTTGTAGCCCGTAATTGCCAGCGGCCAGTTTTCGACCTGAGTGAAATTGCCGGCCAGCATCTCGGCTGCGGCATAGGTTGAATAAATCGGGTCCAGACGTTCGTCGACGTAATCGTTAATCGCCAGGTATTCGCGCCCGGTTCCGCGCATAAACTGCCACATGCCCGCCGCACCGGCATGCGACATTGCATTCGGCAGGAAGGACGATTCAACATGCGGCAGATACGCCAGCTTTTCGGGGACGTCGAACTTGCGCAGAATAAATCGAATCGTGTCCAGGTACATGCCGCTCAGGCGCAGCCCCTCCATAAAACGCTCTTTCTGTCCATTCTGAAAACGAATGCGAGCAATGGCATCGTCCAGCGCGCCCTCTTCGCCGTGGTCCTGAAACAACTGTGCGATTTTTCTATCCAGATCTGTCCATTTGTCTTTGGGCGACGATTTAATCCGTTTTATCGACTCTTCAATCGGCTTGCGAATGGCGCGAATGTACTGGCGGCGTTCCTCGCCTTCGCGCTCGCCGATTTCGTATTCGCCGTAGATCACCATCGGGTACTCGTGGTCGTGCAGCAGTCCCTTGTTCAGCGGTACCTCGGAATAGATTTTTTTCCAGAAGGCGACGTTGTCTTCGATGATGTCCGGTTTGGTAAAAACTTCGGCCTTCGCGCTGAAGCAAAAACAAACAAACAGGCACAACGCCAGTGCCTGTCCGCGGTAATGTATATGCTGCATGTTGGTTCCTGTCTCGTCACGTTTTACGTCCGCCGACCGGGTCATTCCTTCCTCTTAACCCGCCCGCGTGAATTTATAAAATTCCGGGAAACTTCAATGGCTGACGAGCGCAACAAAATTGTGTTGTGCCTTGTTCCACCAGTTTTGACACCTTATGGCCTTTTTACCGTCTTTTTTACGCCCGACTGCAAAGTCGTTTACAACAATTTACCACACACAATTTTCCGCTGACTGCTTGATTATTTTGTTTGTTGTGCAAACAGACGCGTCAAGTCCGCGCGTAGCCACGTGTCCCGGAGTGAACAACGACAGTGTCGTAGCAGGCCGCCCTGGCAGCCCGCGCCTGTGGCGCGCCGCTTAACGCAAGTTGCGCGAGGAAAGAGCGAGCACGAATATCTTGTCGAAATCAAATGCGTCCGTTGAACTCGGTCGCTTAACCGCACATCTGCTTCCGTGATAATAACGTGATTTAGCTGCCGGCGGCATTTCACGTGGATACCATTTGCCGGCCAATAGTGGAAGCGTTGATCACAGAAGCACGTGAAAATCTGCAAGCGCCATTTCCGCTGCACAGGTTTGCCGGTCCCGTGTAAACAGAGTTTACCGGTAAACGAACTTCGCCGATGTCAGATAAGACGCAGAGAAAAGCGGCCAGGATTTCCTGTTTCAGCCTGTTGAACAGCCCGGCGCTGTAACATTTGAACATCAAATCGTTTGCCGTAGTGCTCCGCATTCACCTGTGAATTGTGAATTCAACACAGATCCGAATGTGAAGAACGACCGTAGTAGCCGCGCCACGTCAGGCGGGGTTGTGTCTGCCAACACGAGCCGTGTGAAGTGCGTCACGGCCGAAAGTGAAAACGGCCGCTTCACAAATTCACAGCTTCACATCGGCGCAATGTGTTCACAAGTGGAAGTGAAAACGCGGAGTGTTTAGCCGGGAATGAACCGACGGAATTTTCACCTAAAGTGAATATATGAACGTGTGAAACAGCAAATGTCCGCTGTTGAAGTTGTGAATCTATCGACATTACAAATTCCGACACTGCTGTTTACAGTCTGTTTCACTGCGTTAAAAGCGTGAAAAAGTTCACTTTTTACACATTTCAGGTCAAAAAACGGTACTTTTTCCAATTAATTAACTCATTAGCTATTGCATCGGCCTGTTTAATGTTGTAGATTTGAAACAGTTTTTTAGGTTAAGTCCAATTTCGCAGCAGCAATTCTCTTTAATACAACAGTATCTCTTTTCTTTAACGATTGAATTGGTAGTCAACTATGGATTCGAACACAGTAGCTGATCGTTTGCGTGAATTCGGTCAGGAGAAGTACGGCAACATGACGCAATTTGCCGGCGCACTCGGAATGTCCCCCCAGGCGCTGTCGCCGTACCTTAACGGACGTCGCAACCCCGGCAAACGCATGCTTGCCAAACTTGAACAACTCGGTGCGAATCCGGGCTATATCTCCGGTGAAGGCGAAGGCGGCAGCGCTCCTGCAGCTTCCGCAGCTCCGGCAGCAGCAGCTCCGGCTAAAAAGCGCCGCGGTCGTAAACCCAAAGCCAAACCCGCCGCTGAAGCTGCGCCGAAAAAAGCAAAAGCTCCGGCCGCCAAAAAAGCTAAGGCCAAAACAAAGGCTAAAGCAAAGGCAAAACCCAAAGCAGCCGCCAAACCCGCTGCTGAAGCAGCTCCCAAAAAAGCTAAAGGTCGTCCCGGCCGCAAAAAAGGTTCAACAGCAGTTAAAGCCGCGCCGAAGAAACGCCGCGGTCGTCAGCCCAAAGCTGCCGCTGCTGCAACCAGCGCCGTTTCGGCTGCCGAAATGCAACTGCTCGACTACCTGCGCAAAATCGGCCTGGCCAGCGTAGATTCGGTAGTTAACCTGCTTGAGTCGATTAAAACCGTTTCCGACGAAGACTACATGAAGAAATTCCGCCGCGCCAAGCCGCGTAAGATCGTCAAGTAAGTCCGTTTGAACCGAAATTGCGACAGCAATTCTTAACGCACCGTGTGAACTTCACGCGGTGCGTTGTTATTTTAAAGCGTGGCCTTCAACACAGCACGACAAACATTCATACTATGGAACGTGTTGCCACAGCCAGCCGCCGGGCGTAGCGTGTGAACTGTCTAAGAGATTTCAACACAACAACTTGTGAGTGCTGTACTCACAAGTTGCTGGAGGCCCAGTAAAGCAAACCTGGTGCTGTTTTGATCTTGACTTTGCGGTTAAAGCGGACATTCAACAGCTTCGCGGCGCAGCGGCCTGTTTATCCGGATCTGATCCATGTAAACAGCAGGATGCACGTTTGAATGCGATTTACAACAATTGATAGAATGCGCCTGCCGCGTTTGCAGATCGATACCGACATCGAACGGGGGAGTGAGCGACTTACAACTGATTCTGCGACCTGCAACATGTCGAACCCAGCCCGCAGGACACCTTCACCAACCTGCACTGGTTTGCGCTACGCTGAAGGGCGGGGCTAAACAGAAAAATCACGTCTGGAAAAGGAGCAGGATCAGACCGGGAATTTTAAGGTGAAGGTTGAACCTTTGCCTAGTTCACTTTCGACGCCAACGGAGCCCTTGTACATTTCCATGACGTGTTTTACAATGGCCAGACCAAGGCCGCTGCCGCCGAGCTCACGTGAACGCGCCTTGTCGACGCGGTAAAAACGCTCAAAAATACGACCCAGGTCTTCCTTCTTGATGCCGCGGCCGGTATCGGCAACCTTGATAATGCACTTGCCGCCTTCCAGGAATGAATGCACCGTAACGGAGCCTTTTTCCGTGTATTTAACGGCGTTGTCCATCAAGTTAATAATGGCTTTGTCGAGGTGGTAGGTATCGACGAGCAGCCTGAAATCCACGGGCAGTTTGTTGTCGTAGTTAAGCACCAGGCCTTTGTCGCGCGCCTTGCGGTTGAAGTCTTCCAGCAAGTTGCGAATGTAGTCTTCCAGGCGAATGTAGCGCTCGTCGCGGCTCTGCTGGTAGGATTCCAGCCGCGAAAGGTCGAGCATGTCGTTGACGATAATTTCCAGACGTTCAACATTGGAGAGCGCGCGTTCCAGGAATCTGCGATTAACCTGTTTGTTCTCGAGCGCGCCGTCCAGCAGCGTTTCAACATATCCCTTGATGGCGCTTACCGGCGTTTTTAACTCGTGTGAAGCGTTGGCGATAAAGTCGCGGCGCACTTCCTGCACGCGTTCGTACTGTTCGATGTTTGAACGCAGTTTTTCGCCCATCGATTTGATCGAACGCCCCAGTTCGCCAATCTCGTTGCGCTGATTGATGTCCGGCGTCGTCGAGTAGTTGCCGTCGGCAATCCGTTTGGTCATGCCTATAAGATGTGAAATCGGCCGCGTTAAGTAGCGCGAGAGGTTAAGAATGGAAAGCAGGGCAATGAGTGAGGAGACGGTGGCGGCGATAACCAGAATGAAGCGGATCTTGAGCACGTTGTCGTCGATAAAATCGAGATCGTGAGCGATCCGGATGATATATCCGCTGGGAGCGTCGTAGGCGGTGTAAAGCAGGTTCTGCTGCAGTGTCTGACTGTATCGACGCGAGTTGCCGAAGTGATCCGGGCTGTTGAGCGCCTGCACAACTTCGTCGCGTTCGATGTGATTTTCCAGCGGTGTTTCATTAACATCTACGCGCGTATCGAGAATCACATTCCCGATGCTGTCGATAAGCGTAACACGGGCCCCGACGTATCCGGCCAGTCGATCGACAACGGCGTAGGAATTGCCGTTGTACTGCAGCAGCGACTCATCAATGAGTTGACACTGCGTTTTCATGTTTTCGACCAACTGGTCCTGCATGTTTTGCTGCAGCAGATTTTCCGCTGTCAGCAGCAGAACCAGTGAACAGACCAGATAGAGACCAATGAAGATTATCGAAAGCTGGGAATGAACTTTGCGCATTTAGTCGATCAACTGAACAAATTTGTAGCCGACGCCCTGCACGGTTTGAATGTGCCGGGCATAGTTGTTGAGTTTCTTGCGAATCTTCGTGACGTGCACGTCGACCGTCCGTTCAATCTGGTAAGCGTCTTCACCCCAGACATTATACAGGAGATCTTTGCGGGAGAAGACAATACCCGGACGTTTCATCAGAAAATACAACAAATCGAACTCTTTGGGCAGAAGTTTGATCTCGACTTCGGCGACTTTGACGGTATAACTCAGACGATCGATCTCAACTTCGCCGATTTTGATGATTTCCTTGTCGGCGCCGCGGAACTTGTTAAGGCGCTCTTTCTGGCGGAAAATGGCGCGCACTTTGGCGGTGATAACGCGCGGGCTGAAAGGTTTGGTCAGGTAGTCGTCCGCACCCAGCTCAAGGCCGAGCACTTCGTCCACTTCTTCGGATTTAGCCGTCAGGAATACGACGGAAGCGTTCTTCAGCTTGGCATTCTGGCGCAGTGCCTTGCACACTTCATAGCCGTCGAAGCCGGGCATCATGATGTCGAGCAGGATTACTTCGGGCATCACGCGGTCCGCTATCGTCAATGCGTCCTTGCCGTTGTCCGCGGTGTACACCTTGTATCCTTCGTTGCCGAGGTTGTACGAAAGGATCTCGAGAATATCGCGTTCGTCGTCGACGCAAAGAATGATTTTGTCTTTTTTCACGACTGCTGCACTCCTGCTGAATAAAAGCATGAATTGAGACGTTCGTGCGCGTTTTGCCGTGCATGAACTGAAATTGTTGATCGCCGATACGCGGATTTCCGGTTTAAACAGACCCGTCTGTCGGCCTGTCTGCTCGCTGAAATCCGTCGCTTTTGCTGTGTGTTGGAAGAGTCTGTGGTGGTGGAGAATCTGGAGTAAGTAAGATGAGTGTTTAAGGACCGTGCGCTGCTCTGAGGTCGCGGCACAGTCGGCGGGCGTGTTGTCGCCGTCGGATTCGCCGCGTTGTTCCCATTCTCAATAGAATCGGCCTGCAGCTTCCGCACTTGCCGAAGGGATGGCGCGGGTCGCTTTGACTTTTGTCGATCGGACAGGTCCAATCCAAAGCAGGCTGACGTCATAGATTCCTTACCGCCGGACAATCATTGTCGTTCTGCTGCAAAAATATGTTCTTCATGTGAACCTCATGTTTATCACATATTAATAAGGTGTAAAATGGCCGGAACGCAAAACGGCGGCGCAAATTGTTGCGTCGCCGTTGCAAGGTTGTTTCGATGTGGTTCGAGGCAGATAGTTGTGTGTTGATCACCGCGAACGGCAGTAGAACGACTGCTCCGACCTCAAATTTGTCGAGGCCGGGTCTACGTTCAAGTGTATTTCGCAGGTCGATCCACGATTCCTCAATTGTGATTGAGTCCATTGTTTTCGCGCACCGCCGTCTGCAGCTGCTGAATTCCGAGTTTTTTACCGGCGGAAGCGTTAAACTCCAGAGTTTTGATCGGATAGGGAATCGTGATGTCATGCGTGCGAAAGGCAGTGTTTATGCGCATGATTGCTTCCGACTTGGCTTCCATCCACAAACTGATGTTGTCATCTTTTAACCAGAAACGCGCGACGAGTTCGATCGCACTGTCGCCGTAGTCGAGAAAGAGCACTTCGATTTCGCGTTCGCTGTCGCGTATTTCGATATTCTGCAAGGACTCATTGAGCACGCGTTGCACTTTTTCCAGGTCTTCGCCGAATGCGACGGCCAGTCCGATGTCGATGCGGCGTTGTTTGCTGGAATCGAAATTGATGACCACGTCGTTGTACAGCAGTTTGTTTGGGATGATGACATCGTGGCCGTGGTAGGAGCGAATTGTCGTTGTACGCATATGTGTGCCGCGCACCCAGCCTTCAAATTCGCCGATGCGCACGAGATCGCCCGGCAAAATCGGTTCGCGCACGGCAATTCCGATTCCGGCAATGACATTGACAATTGTCTCCTGAAACGCAAGACTGACAGCCAGACCGAGTATCCCGGCACCAGCCAGCAGTGAAGTCACCGTTTTATCCAACTCCAGGATGCCGAGCGCGGCGAACAGTCCCAGGACCATAACCGAAAAGAAGGTCAGCGTTTCCAGCAGTTTGCGCAGACTGGAATTCAGCTTGTTTAATCGGTCCAGCAAACCGTGCAGGCCCGTGCGCGAGAGGCGCGCCAGAAAATAAAAACAAACCAGCGTAATGATGGCAAATACAATTCGAGGAAAAAAGTCGGATATGTCCCCGATTAACTCAAGGCCTGAACTGAAAGATTGATGTACAACGTTTGACAAGTCGTTCAGCATGAAACTCCCCGACTGAAAAGGCAGATGGATGAAAACAGATGTTGCGCCGGAACGGCGACTGTGCGAGGACCTGCGGTCGGCGGGACAAAACAGATCGAAGTGGGGCAGACGGACTGCGCTGCGCGGCGGGCGCCGCTTGCAGCCTTGGCGGCATTAAGTGGAAATCCAAACGGAATATGTTCGAGATTCGAACGCCTGATAAAACTCCCCCGACTCTTGAAAAATACAAACAGGAAGATAAACGTTGCAGGTCCCGTTAATATTGTAAATCAATCATATTTGGCGTAACTTCGGTCGCTTGAACCAGACAATGAACTTGTTTAAGTCTTGCGTGTTTACACGCCGCATCAATAGCGGGATCGGGATATGGCAGAGCTGACGCCGGCGCAGGCGCGTTTGATATTTCTGGACTCGCAGGCACTGCGACTTAAACATCGCCGCTGGAAAGGGCAAGCCGGCCTGGTGGATTGTGTTAAACATCTGGGATACGTTCAGATCGACACTATCAGCGCCGTGCAGCGCGCACACCACCACGTTTTCTGGACGCGCGTCGGCGGATACAATCTCGAGATGATCAACAGGGCGCAGGCAGATAAAAGGCACATCTTTGAATACTGGAGCCATGCCGCGTCTTTTCTGCCCATGGATGATTTCCGCTACTCGCTGCCGCGTAAACGACATCTGCGCGACAAGTGGCGTGCGGGCTGGTCCCAGGATCACATGAAGGTGCAACGTTTTGTGCTTGACAGAATCAGAGCTGAAGGCGAACTCTCCGCGCGTGAATTCGAAGCGCCGCCCGACTGGAAGTCGGGCAACTGGTTTGACTGGAAACCGGCCAAATCGGCGCTTGAAAATCTGTTTCACACCGGCGATTTGATGATCAGCAAACGCGTCGGTTTCCAGAAGTATTTTGACCTGCCGGAGCGCGTCGTACCGTCGCGGATTCAAATCGAGTTTCCGACGGAACAAGAGCAGATCAGACATCTGATTCTGACAACGCTGCGCGCTCACGGCCTCGCTTCCGCGTCGGAAATGTCGTATCTGCGCAAGATGGCGCGTGCAACTTTGAATAATGTTCTGCGCGAACTGCAGGAGAGCGGTGATATTTCCGCCGTGCGAATCCACGGAATCGAGGACGAGTACTATGCGCTGCCGTCCACGCTTTCCAATCTGCCCGCGCGTCCTGGGCATGCACGTCTACGCATTCTCTCGCCTTTCGACAATCTGGTGATCCAGCGCAAAAAACTACAGCGTCTGTTCAATTTTGATTACACGATCGAATGTTACGTTCCGGCGCCGAAACGACAGTTCGGCTACTTTTGTTTGCCGCTGTTATACAAGTCGAACATCATTGGGCGGCTTGACGCCAAAGCGGTGCGGGCCGAACGCGTTCTGATTGTGAAGTCGCTGTGGCTGGAACACCCGGAGCGCGCGGACGGACATCTGGCTGCGAGCCTGGCCGAGGAGTTGAGAGACTTTGCGGATTTTAACGGGTGCGACGACATCAAACTTGAAGACTGCAATGTTGCGAAGTTGAAGCAGGCGCTCAGTCGTAGTCTGAAGTAACTCCAATCCAGTCAATCAATGGTTCAACGCTGGTTTAAAACAGCAAATCCAGCCGTCTTGCGACGGCCGGACCTGATGTCACTGTGTGTCGTGATTGCCCTGATTGTTTCCCTGTCTACCGAATCTGCGTCTTAAACCAATCCACTGCTGTCAATCCATTCAACTTATACTCTGTCCTGCGCGGGCAACCGCGGTTCACGGAGTCGTGAACAAATTCGTTCGTTGCATTCAATTGAAACACGCCGAACTATTTGCGTCATTATTCGCCGGCAATTTCAATCGTCCGCGGTTTGGCCTGGTCCGTCTTCGGCGCGGTAATGTGCAGGCTGCCGTGTTTGAACCTGGCTTTGATGCCGGTCGCGTCCACCGTGCGCGGCAGTCGGAAACTGCGTTCAAAATCGCCGAAGATGCGCTCGTGCCGCACAAAGCGCGGTTTGTTTTCACCGTCTTTGTTGCGTTCGCGGCGTGCCTTCACCGTTAAAACCCCTTCGACCATTTTAATCGAGATGTCGGCCGGTGCAATACCCGGCATGTCCATGATCAGTGTGACGCCGTTGTCGTTTTCAACAATGTCGGTCGCGGGGCCGTAGGTGCGCGTTGCGGCAGCCGTCTGGTTTTGCGGGCGCGTTGCGTAACGGCGGACCTGGGTCGGAGTGCAATTTGCATTCATGTTATGTATTCCTGTTAAGATGTTGTTCAATGTTTCTGTTGAGCGGCGTGGGTGCGCCCTGTTGAATTGTCGCGGTAGAACCCCTCGCCGTAGCGAGGGGCATATCCGCATCTATGTTAAACCGGTCCAAATGCCGGCGATTATGCTTCGGAAACGTTGATTGCGATTTCACGTGCGGCCGTGGCAGTCGGCTTCGGAATGTTAACCGTCAGAACGCCGTGTTTAAAGTCGGCTTTGATGTCTTCCGGGTTGGCGCCCTCTGGCAGAGCAAAGGTACGCAGGAACTTGCCGTAGCTGCGTTCACAGCGATGCACGCGATCGCTGTTGTTTTCCGACTGTGAATTGCGCTCACCGCTGATCGTCAGCTTGCCGCCGTCGACTGCGAGTTTTACGTTGGACGGCTCGACGCCGGGGATGTCCGCGTGGATCTCATAGGCATTTTCCTGTTCGACGACGTCGATGCGTGGCCACCAGGCGGCAGCGGCAGCGGAAGCCGTATTGCGATCGGAAAAGATCGGTTTGCCGAACACGGAGCTTACCAGATCGTTCACGCTGTTCTCAAAATTGCGCCAGTCGTTTGCAGGTAAAAGAGGAGTCAACATTTCAGTACCTCATTGCTGTTTGATGATTGGAGTATCACTATTGAGTTTTGATTTCGATGTTGTGTGCCGCTTATCGCGGTACGCCGACCATTCTACAAACGGCGTGCCAAAAGTGAATTCGGCCAGATTTGTCGATTTTCTCTGTCAACATGACAGCGCGGCAGACAGAACTGCCAAGTCAATCTGCCACAATTGTCGTGCGCTGCGTTTTTGACAGGCTGAATTTGGCGAGAGCTGACGATATGACAGGCGGATGATGCGTTGCGGTGAGAAAACAGCCATGTTGACAACTGATCCATCCCGGAGCCGCGAAAATTTGTATTTTGACGGTTTTGATGTGGGCAAGAGAATAACAAACGGAAGAGGGAACGGATGGCTGTGCAGCATGGCTATACCGAAGAGAGCATCAGGTCGCTTGACCCGATGGAGCATATCCGCCTGCGCCCGGGTATGTATATCGGCAAGCTCGGGGATGGTTCTTCTGCGGATGACGGCATTTATGTGCTCATCAAGGAGGTGGTCGACAATTCGATCGATGAGCACGTTATGGGCTTCGGCAAGACAATTGAAATTACGGTGGACGAGCGCCGCGTAACGGTGCGCGACTACGGACGCGGCATTCCGCTTGGGAAGGTAGTGGAATGTGTGTCGCAGATTAACACCGGCGGCAAGTTCGACAGCAAGGCGTTTAAGAAGTCGGTCGGACTTAACGGCGTGGGTACCAAGGCGGTTAACGCCTTGTCGGAATATTTCATGGTGCAGAGCGTACGCGACGGCAAGATGAAGGTCGCTGAATTTGCCGGCGGTAAATTGATTGCGAATAAACGCCTGCAGTCGACTTCATACCGCAACGGCACCAAGTTTATCTTTGAACCGGACCAGGAAGTGTTTAAGAACTTCCGTTTTGTTCCGGAGCACCTCGAAAATCAGATCAAGTACTACACTTACCTGAACGCCGGCCTGACAATTGTGTTTAATGGTCAGAAGTACCATTCAAAGGAAGGATTAAAAGACCTGCTGACGCATTCGGCCGACGTCGAGGAACTGCGTTATCCGATCATTCACACGCGCGACGAGGACATCGAGTTTGCGCTGAGCCACGGCAGTCACTACGGCGAGCAATACTACTCCTTTGTTAACGGACAACACACAACACAGGGCGGCACTCACCTCAACGCATTCCGGGAAGCTCTTGTTAAGACCGCACGGGAGTTTTTCAAAAAAGATTTTGATGCCTCCGATGTGCGCGCATCCGTGCTGGGAGCTGTCAGTGTGCGCATCCAGGAACCCATCTTTGAGTCGCAGACCAAGACAAAACTGGGTTCGCAGACGATGTCGCCCAACGGCGTGTCCGTGCGTGGATTCATAGTCGATTATGTGCAAAGTAAACTCGACGACTTCCTGCATAAAAATCCGCAGATTGCGGACGCCATGTTAAAACGGATTGTGCAGTCCGAGCGCGAGCGCAAGGAAATGGCCGGAATCAAAAAACTCGCCAATCAGCGCGCCAAAAAAGCCAATCTGCACAACAAGAAACTGCGCGACTGCAAGTATCACCTGAGCGATCCCAAAGCGCCGGAAGACAAAGCGCGCGAGTCAACCTTGTTTATCACCGAGGGCGATTCCGCCAGCGGTTCGCTCACAAAGTCGCGCGACGTCGGTACGCAGGCCGTCTTTTCATTGCGCGGCAAACCGCTGAATTCCTTCGGCATGAAAAAACGCGTGGTCTACGAAAACGAAGAGTTTAACCTGCTGCAACACGCGCTCGACATCGAAGACGGCCTCGACAGCCTGCGTTACAACCGCGTCGTAATTGCAACCGACGCCGACGTCGACGGCATGCACATCCGACTGTTGATGCTGACATTTTTTCTGCAGTTCTTTCCCGAGCTCGTCCGCAAGGGACACGTCCACATCCTGGAAACGCCGCTCTTCCGCGTGCGTAACAAAAAGGTGACGGAGTACTGTTACAATGAAGAAGAGAAACAGGCGGCGCTCGGACGGCTCGGCAAGAATGCCGAAATAACGCGATTCAAAGGTCTCGGTGAAATATCGCCGGACGAATTCGGCGCATTCATTGGCGAAGAGATGCGTTTAAGTCCGGTGACACTCAGAAGTGAAACTCACCTGACTCGGCTGCTGAGTTATTACATGGGCAAGAATACGCCGGTACGCCAGGAGTTTATCGTTAAAAACCTGCGCGTGGAGCAGGACCTGATCGAGCAGGAGGAGGCCGAACATGTCGAAGCGTAACAAAAAAGATGAAGACACCCCCGACCTCTTTGCCGAAAATACGGATGACCAGTCGACCGGCCCGCAACCTCAATCTGAAGAACAAACAAGAGGATCAGGCAAGGTGCAAGGGGAAGCAAGCGATTCACAGGATCAGGAAAAAAGCGAAGATAATATCCAGGCCGAAGGCGACGGCGTCGAAATGACTAACGGTCATGACGAGGACGCTCCACACAACGGATTGACCGGTCACGGCCTGGTTTCGGTCAGCGGCATGTATGAGAATTACTACCTCGATTACGCTTCCTATGTGATTCTGGAGCGTGCCGTGCCCGCGCTGGAAGATGGACTTAAACCGGTGCAACGCCGGATTCTGCATTCGATGCGCCGCATGGAAGACGGGCGTTTTCACAAAGTGGCCAATGTGATCGGCCACACAATGCAGTTTCACCCGCACGGCGACGCGGCAATCGGCGACGCGATTGTCAATCTCGGCCAAAAGGAATTGTTAATCGACACGCAGGGAAACTGGGGCGATACGCGTACGGGCGACCGTGCCGCTGCGCCTCGTTATATTGAAGCGCGTCTTTCCCGTTTTGCCCTGGAGGTGGTGTTTAATCCGCAGACGACGGAATGGCAAATGTCTTATGACGGGCGCAATAAAGAGCCCGTCGATCTGCCCGTTAAGTTCCCGCTCCTGTTGGCACAGGGCGTCGAGGGGATTGCCGTTGGTCTGGCCACTAAAATCATGCCGCACAACTTCGTTGAACTATGTGAGGCGTCAATTGCCTGGTTGAAGGGGCGCAAACCCAAGCTGCTGCCGGACTTTCCCAACGGCGGTATGATGGATGCGAGCAATTACAACGGAGGACAAAAGGGTGGACGAATCCGCCTGCGCGCGCATATTGAAACTGTCGATAAACGCACGCTTAACATTTCGAGCATTCCATACGGCGTCACGACGCAGAACCTGATCGACTCGATCATTAAAGCCAACGACTCGGGTAAAATCAAGATTAAAAAGGTTGAGGACCAGACGGCGCGCGATGTTAACATTCTGGTGCACCTGGCGCCGAATACATCGCCCGACGTCACGCTCGACGCGCTCTACGCCTTTACGCATTGCGAGGTGTCGATCTCGCCGAACTGCTGTGTCATCGTCGATAATCACCCGCAGTTTATCAGCGTAAACGAGTGTCTGATGCGTTCGACCGACCAGACCGTCGGCCTGCTTAAACGCGAGCTGGAAATTCGTCTGTCCGAACTCGCGGAGCGTTGGCATTTCAGTTCGCTTGAAAAAATCTTCATCGAAAATCGCATCTATCGCGACATCGAAGAGTGCGAAACCTGGGAGTCGGTGATCTCCACGATCGATTCAGGTCTGGAGCCGTTCAAGGCTCAGTTGCATCGCGAAGTAACACGCGACGACATCATTAAACTGACCGAAATCAAGATTAAACGCATCTCGCGCTACGATTCGTTCAAAGCCGATGAAGTCATTTCCGACATTGAAGATGAAATGGCCGACGTGGAGCACAATCTGGAGGAGCTGACAGAATACGCGATTGAATACTTCCGCGCTTTACTCAGCAAATACGGTAAAGGACGCGAGCGCCGCACGGAAATCCGCACCTTCGACACAATTGAAGTTGCGACCGTGGCGGCCGCCAACCAGAAACTCTACGTCAACCGCCAGGATGGATTTATCGGCTACGGCCTTAAAAAGGACGAGTTTGTAGAAGAGTGCTCCGACATCGACGACATTATTGTATTCCGGCGCGACGGCGGTTATCAGATTACCAAGGTGTCCGAAAAGGCATTTGTCGGCAAGGACATTCTGCATGTGGCTGTCTGGAAACGCAGCGACGAGCGCATGGTGTACAATGTCTTGTACCGCGACGGCGCAAGTGGCAAGTCTTTTGCCAAGCGATTTAACGTCACGGCCGGTACGCGCGATCGCGAATACGATTTAACGACGGGCTCCAAAGGCTCAAAAATCCTGTACTTCACGGCCAATCCCAACAGCGAGTCGGAGATTGTGACTATTTCTCTCGACTCGCGTTCGCGGGCGCGCATCAAGGAATTCGACTTCGACTTCGGCGAACTGGATATCAAGAACCGCAACGCCAAGGGCAATACCGTGACGCGTTATACCGTGCGCAAAGTTGTGCAGAAGTCGCAGGGCGCTTCAACGCTGGGCGGACTGGATCTTTACTATGACGATGCCGTCGGCAAGTTAAACAGCGACGAACGCGGCATGTACCTGGGCAGTTTCGAAGGCGACGATCGCATTCTGGTCGTGTACCGCGACGGCAGTTACGAGCTGACGCAGTACGAAGTCAGTAAACGCTTTGAAGCCGACAAACTTTCACTGATCAAGAAGTTTGATCCGGCGGATGTGCTCAGCGTTATCTATCTGGACGGCGAGAGCAAAAACTACTATGTTAAACGATTCCAGATCGATACCGTAACAGTCGACAAACGCTTCAGTTTTGTGACGGACCACAAACAAACCAGACTCGAATTTGTCGATGCAGCCGAAGAACCGGTCGTGAAGTTCAAGTTCAGCGGCATGAAACGCGGTGAACGCGGCGAACAGACCGTCAACATTGCGGACTTTATCGATGTGCGCGGACGCCAGACGCAGGGCAACAAACTCGGCAACTACAAAAAAATCAGCGGCCTTAAGAAAGTCCAGTCCGAGTGAGAAGTTAAGTCTTCAAATCGCAAAAGTTGAGCTGAAAAAGAAAACCCGACGGCGAGTGATTCACCGTCGGGTTTTGTGTTTTAACAAGTCTGTTAATCAACAGACTCAGGTGCGATTATTGACCGGCGGGCGCATCGCCGATGCCGAGCAGCTCAACGTCGAACACCAGCACGGAGTTGGCCGGAATTGCGCCGTTGCCGACTTCACGAGCACCGTAGCCGAGTTCGGACGGAATCGTGAAGCGATATTTGGAGCCGACGCTCATGAGTTGCAGGCCTTCCGTCCATCCTTTGATAACCTGATTCAGGCCGAAGGATGCGGGCTGGCCGCGGTCGACAGAGGAGTCAAATTTTTCGCCGTTCGTCAGTGTGCCCGTGTAGTGCACCGTGACTTTGTCGGTAGCAGTCGGTTTCGGGCCGTCGCCTTCAACCAGCACTTCGTATTGCAGGCCGGAAGGAGTCGTAGTAACACCGGCTTTAGCGCCGTTTTCTGCCAGGTATTTTTTGTTGTCTTCCAGCGCTTTTTGGGAGGCGCGCTCGCGGGCGGCCTGCATAAAGGCCTGGCGAATTGAGTTGGCTTCTTCCGGCGTCAGACGCGCCTGGCGACCGTTCAGCGTGTCGGTCAGACCGGCCATGAAAGCGTCCATGTCAAAGTTTTCGGCTTCGCCCATGCGAACGATGGACGTACCGACATCAAGGCCGAGCGAGTAGGCGAATTTCGACGAGTCAGTTTTGATTTCCACTTTGCTGTAGTCCGTTTTTTGAGCAGCGCCGCCGGCATCCGAACAGGCTGAAATCATCATGAAAATTCCAATTGTGGCGACGATCGCCCACTGTGAGTAAGTCCTCATAAATGTCTGTCCTTGGGTCAGTGCACGGGGCTGCGCCGCGCCTCTGGTTGGAAAATGAATCAGCGGCAATCGACATCTTTTATCAGCATCCGCCGAATTCCTGTGCGCCGGTGACTGTGTACGATGTCGCAGTGTCGGGAAGAGTCAAATGAACTTCCGGCGTCGGTTCAGGCGCCGGCGCCTCTGATGATGTATTGTCGTTGCATCCAAAGTGGAAAGCAACTGAAACCACGAAAATACGAAAAAAGCCGTTGACGCCCGCACTGGCATCGCACCCGCGTTTGCGCTCGCCTGCGTATCTTTGTGTTTTTGCTCCGCAATATCTGAGGTTTCCGGTGCTGGAAAAGGATCGCGACGGCGCATTGCCGCTATCGGTGGCCATTATCACACTTAACGAGGCGGCAAATCTGCCGCGCACGCTGGACTCGGTGCGCGCGCTGGCAGGTGAGATCGTTGTGGTCGATTCCGGCTCGCAGGACGAGACCTGCGCCATAGCCGCCTCGTACGGGGCACGCGTTGAATTCCGCGCGTGGACGGGGCACATCGACCAGAAGAATCACGCGCTTGGATTGTGCTCGCAGGAGTGGGTTTTGGCTCTCGACGCCGACGAGGAGCTTACGCCGGAATGCGCCGCGTCCATTCGTCTCGCCGTTACCGCCGATCAGGGCGGTGCATGGCGCATCAATCGCCGTACTTATTATTTGGGCAAACTGCTGCAGTATTCCTGGCAGCCCGACCGCAAGTTGCGTCTGGTACGGCGCGACTTGGGGGCGCGCTGGAGCGGCTACGATCCACACGACAAACTCGTTGTGGAGAACACACATGTCGGCGACCTGAGCGGCGATGTGATCCACTATTCCTACCGCGACCTGCAGGACCACATGGAACGCAGCGTGCGCTACGCCAAAATCAGCGCAACGAGTTACGCGCGCATGGGCCGCCGTTTTTCCTTTGTCCGCCTGCTCATCAATCCCTTGTTTGCTTTTGTAAAAAAATACGTCCTGCGTCGAGGATTTCTGGACGGTTGGCGCGGCCTGCTTGTAGCCTGCAGCGCGGCCTGGTCCGTGGCGCTCAAATACTGGTTTTTGCGGGAGCTGGAGCAGCGCGACACACCGAATGATTAAACACGCGCCACTCACTTAAACACGCCTTTACATTGCCCTGATGAATTTTTTGTTAACCATCGGGTGCGAAACTTCAATGCATCGGGATTGAAGTCTGCTGCGCTCCGCGCCGCCTTGTCCCCGAGTTTGACCTACCCGAGTCTGTTTTTAAACAAAGAATTATCGTAGCAGGTGATCCCATGAACGCGGAACCTCCTGAGTTCGGAACAAAACATCACGTTCTCCGATCTGCCGGGACTTGCCTGTGTCTGCACAATATTCCACGGGTTGAAATCCGTTTAACGGCGAAAAACAAACGTTCACGCAGGTTTTGGGCTACGTTTAATTTTTCAGCGATTGATTTGAAAGATGTTGCTTGTATACTGTCGGTGATAAATCGCGCGCCGGCAGCGAGAATCCGCGAACGAATGACTCAAAAAATTTCTGCTGAAAAATTGCAGGGTGGGAGGAGTGTGTTTGAGCGTGGAGGTATTTCCCGTGGCGGCGGCGGGGAGGTCCCCTGATCAAGCTGGAGGTACGCCCAAAATTCTTCAACGCTCCGCTCACTACCTTTTAACGCCCCCACAGCCGACCATACGGATCGTTCGTAGACTTTCTCATAATGGGCTTCGCACGCCGCGTCAAAAAAACAGCACCATAACTGAACGGCCTGAATTTCCTGATTAACTTCACACCAGAACCGGCGGACGTCCTGTTGCTTCCGATCTCCGGTAATGCGGACGCTGCGAGGAACGTACGGCGAGGATGAATCAGGCTGTGCGCAGGGTGAGGATAAAAACACTCGTACTTCGGACTCAATGCCGGGCTCCGGAACTCGGCTGCTCTGTACCCGTCGTTGACTTGTGGTTCGTCGACTTGCAGTTCGTTGACTTGTGGTTCGTTGACTTGCAGTTCGTCGACTTGCAGCTCGTTGACTTACTGTTTGTTGACTTGTGGTTCATTGACTTGTGGTTCGTTGACTTGCAGTTCGTTGACTTGCAGTTCGTTGACTTGCAGTTCGTTGACTTACTGTTTGCTGACTTGCAATTCGATGACTTGCAGTTCGATGACTTGTGGTTCGTTGACTTGCAGTTCGTTGACTTGTGGTTCATTGACTTGTGGTTCGTCGACTTGCAGTTCGTCGACTTGCAGTTCGTTGACTTGCAGTTCGTCGACTTGCAGCTCGATGTCTTTCGGTTCGTTGTCTTACTGTTTGTTGACTTGCAGTTCGATGACTTGTGGCTCGAGGGCTGCCCGATGACTCTGAACTTCTGTCCCGGCGGCAAACAAAAAGCGGCTGTTGCATAATCAAAAAGAAAGATCAGGCTGGTTTGACAATGTCGGGTGAGTTGCGTTTATTGACGCGCAGTCCGGTTTCGGCACCAGGTGGATCTCAATTTCCGTGAACAAACCACAGCAAAGATTAATTGATCGGGCGGCATCCCTGTTTGAAGCGGATGAACCGGCGCATCTGTGTATAGCCGCAGATGGGAGAGTGCTGGATGTGGATGACGCCGCGGAGGAAATGCTGGAACGACCGCGGCCAGAACTGACCGGCCGCGTGTATCGCGATGTCCTCGTGCTGCTCGATCCGCAGAGCCGGAGTTATGTCCAGCATATCGTCGAAGAGTGTTTGTGCGGAGCGCCGGAGAACAGCCTGCGTCGCGATTGCATCCTGGCGCTGCTGAACGGTCGGGAACTGGCCGTCCGCGTGGAGTTGCGTCTGTACTCCGAAAACGATGCGCGCCTGGCCTTTGTACGCCTGCGACGTCTGGAGAAAATTGAGCCGACCGCCGAGTCGCAGATTGCACGGCAGATCGGTCATTACAGTGCGTCGCTCGACCTCATGCCGGACAACATATGCGAGCTGGATCGCAACGGAACGATCCTGTTTCACAATCATCCGCCGCTGGGATTGCCGGCCGGTGATTATCGCGGCCGCAATCTGTTTGACCTGCTCGAAGAAAACATGCGCCATATTCTGCGGCGCACACTTGACCAGGCGCATGCCGGCGGCAAAGCGACTCCATTTGAAATCCGCAGCAGGATGGACGGCCACACGCGCTGGTGGAACGGCATTGTGATACCGCACGAAGTTGACGGCGGCATCCGCCGGTTTGTCTGTCTGGGACGCGACGTCACCGCCGCCCGCAATGTCCAGGAAGAACGCGAACGACACCTGCAGGCGCTGCAGGAACTGGACAGGCTGAGTCGCCGGATGGCAGCTATGGAAGACGTGGACGATATCGACGACACAATTGCCGATGCGCTGCGGGACATGTTGGATTGTGATCGCGTTTATCTGCTGGCGCTCGACCGCGACACGATGCGCGAAGCGGATGTGGTGGCCGATTCGCGCAGCGATAAAATGAAGGCGTTGACGCCGGACCGCCGACTGCAGCTGACGGACGAGGTGGCCGCGCGCTTCCGTCAGGTGTTTTCTTCAGGCGTCACGCTGCGCTTTGATCCCGAAACCGGCCGGCAAATTCAACACCCCGTGCAGGAAAGCGCGGCTGGAAGCGAGATGCTGACCAGCGTCACTGAACAGACAAATGGCATCTGGTTCCTGGGTGCACACAGTTCCGATGCGGCGCGGGTCTGGCGCACCTGGGAGTTCAGGCTGATTCGCAATGTTGCCGAGCGCCTGGAAGGTCATATACAGCGCATGTTGCTGCTCCGCGCGCTGCGGCGCAACGAACACCGCTTTCGCGTGCTGGCGGAGATAGCGACGGATTTCTGTTTTCACGTGCTTATTGACAATTCGGGCGCAGAAAATATCCTGTGGCACACCGAGGAGGTGCGGGAGTTTGCAGGAGTTTCAGCCGCCGAAATGGCCGCCGGGGGATTGCTGAAAACGCTGTTCGGTGCCGAAAGCGAACGCGTGGTGGAGCATCTGCGCGTCGGACGTTTTCCCGAGCGGCGCGAGCGTACCTGGCGGCCTGAACGCGCGCGCAAGCGCCAGGTTGTCGACATGCTGCGGGCGCGTAAACAGGACGACGGATTTCACATATTTGGCGCAATCCGCGATGTCTCGGCGCGCTATGCCATCCAGGAGCGGCTCCAGGCGGGAATGGTAGAGCAGGAAGCAATGGTGCGGGAGATTCATCACCGCGTCAAAAACAACTTGCAAATTGTTTCCAGTCTGTTGAATATCCAGATGCGAACAATCAAAGAAGAGCATTATCGTTCGATCTTTCGCGAAAGCCGCTCCAGGATTCGCAGCATGGCCTTGATTCACGACAAACTGTACCATTCCGACAACCTTGCACGCATCGACTTCAGTACCTATGTGCACAGCCTCGTCCGCGAACTGCGCCGCAGCTTCGGGGTTCACGAAGGCAGCGTGGCGACCGACGTCGACATCGAACAACTGTTCCTGAGTGTACAACAGGCGGTACCCTGCGGGCTCGTAATCAACGAATTGGTCAACAATTCCCTGAAGTACGCATTTCCCGAGGAGTGGCGCAGCGGCGGCCGCCAGGCGCGCATCAGCATTGCAATGCGCGTCGATCCGGATGAAGGCGGCCGCAAGTATCGACTGACAATTGCCGATAACGGAGTGGGGCTGCCCGCAGCGGCCACGACGACGCCCCGGCACACCGCCATCGGACTGCAATTGGTGAGCATGTTACTCAAGCAGATCGACGGCACCCTGCGTGTTGACAGACAACATGGCACTACCTGCGAGATTCGATTTTGAGTGACGATTCGCACACGGAATTCCGGAGAAGCCAGCTATGCCGGACACCAGCATTCTGCTCGTAGAAGATGAAGCGATAATCGCACACGATATCAGCGACTACCTGCGTTCGCGCGGCTTCCGCATCAGCGGCCCGGCGGACAACTACGGCGATGCCCTCAACCTGGCGCGGGCCGAACGACCCGACGTGGCATTGATCGATATCCGACTGAAACACTCCGGCCGCGACGGCATCGATCTTGCCGGCACCCTGGCACAGTACGACATTCCAACCGTCTTTCTTACTTCGCATTCCGACGACAATACACTTGAACGCGCCCGGCAGACGAAGCCCTACGCCTACGTTCTGAAACCCTACAACGAACGCGAACTCGAGCTGGCGCTCACAACCGCCGTGCAGCGCAGCAAGGCCGATCGGGAAGGGCGGCGCCTGCAGCAACTCATGTTTGCAGTTCTCGGCAGCGTCTCCGACGCCCTGATCGCCCTGGCGAGCGACGGCAGCATTGCTTTTTCCAACGACGCGGCATGCGCGCGCTTCGGGCTCAATTCCAACGCTATTACAGGACGTCGCCTCGGCGACATCATAGAGTTTGGCCCGATGGACGGCGGTGCGCGTTTTGCACCGGATCTGGATTTCCTGCAGCGCTGTGCCGCAGCTGCGGAACCACAACGCGGCTTGCTGTATTGCGGACAATCTTCCGGCGTACCGGTGGAACTGAGCGTAAAAGCGGTTCAAAACTCGGAGCCGCTCTCCTTCATGCTGTCCATATCGGACATCAGCGCCGAACACCAGGCCAACCTGGAACTCAAGCGCCGCAGCGCGTTTCTGCGCACGGTGGTCGACGGCATCCTTGACGCTTTGCTTGTCATTGAGGTCGATGCCGATCAACGCCTCAAATGTTCGTACGTCAACCCGGCTTACACGGAGCTTACCGGCCAAAGCGCGAATGAAATTGAAGGCAAAATGCTCGAAGATTTCATGCCGAAGCAGGACCTCGGACGTCTGCGTCCCCAGGTTCTCAACCTGGTCGAAACCGGCGTTCCACGAAAATTTGAGACGGAAGTGCTGACCCCGTCCGGCGCCAAGCCGATGATCACTCAATTGACGCGAGTGGAAGTGCGCAACGGCGTGACGACCATTGTCGCGGCACGGCGCGACATCAGCGCTCAGCGACAGGCTGAAACCACGCTGCAGTATCGCTTCAGGCTGGAGCAGCTAATCTCCGCCATATCAAAGGGTTTCGTCGGTTCCGAGCTGCACATGCTCGATCGCGAAATCGTCAACGCTTTGGAGAACGTGTCGCGGTTTATGGGGTTTACGGTCGCCGCCGTATTCCAGCTGGATCCCGAGTCCGATACGCTGCGCAACCAACACCGCTGGGCCGCCGAGACCACGGATGCCGCTGCCATTGAGTTTAACGACGAGATGTGCCGCGAGCTGAAAAATCGCATGGACAACAACAACCCCGTTGTCCTGCAGGCCTGTGATTCGGCCGAATGCAAAGAGCTTTGCGGCTGGATGAGAAAGAACGACATTCAGCGGGTCAGACTGCTGCCGCTCAAAGCCGAAGAGGGCATTTTCGGCATGCTGCTCTTTGGTGAAGACAGCCGCAATGACAATCTGGACAAAGAAGCCAGCGCCGGTATCGAGATCATTGCAGAGTTGATAGCCAATGCCGAGTCGCGCCGTCGAATTCACATGAGCCTGCGCAAAAGCGAGGACTACCTGACCCTGGCTCAGACCGTCGCGGGAATCGGCAGCTGGGAATACAGCCCGGGCAGCGACGTCACGACCAGCAGTGACGCCCTCGACAGCCTGTTCGGTCTGAATCGCAAAAACAAACCGCAGACATTCCGCGCCTGGCGCAAAGTCATCCACGAGGACGACCGCAATCGCGTGGTGACAGGTATTATCAATGCGCTTCGCGACGGCAAACACTACTCAACCATGTACAGGATCGTCAGGTCCGACGGCGAGTCGCGCTGGCACCAGCTGAAAGCGCGCGTTGTGCGCGACATTTTCGGCGAAAACAAACTCATTGCCGTTAATTACGACATTACCGACAGGAAAGTCAGCCGCGACAAACTCTCGGCCAGCGAGCGGCGCTACCGTCAATTGGTTGAAGCTACACCCGACGGCATTATCGTGCACCGGCGCAATCGCATTCTGTATTCCAATCCTTCCGCGGCCCGCATGCTGGGTGCCGAAAAACCGGCCGACCTCGTCGGCATGGCCGTCATGGATTTTGTGCACCCCGACTATCGCGAATTCGTTGCCAAACGCGTCGCCGAAGTGCATCAGAAAGGCGTTTCCGCGCCGCTGGCCGAAGAAAAACTGCTGCGGATGGACGGCTCGCCCATTGACGTGGAAATTGTCGGAATTGCCGTTCGCTATGATGAAGAAGCCGCCACGCAGGCGATCATTCGCGACATCACGGAGCGCAAGCAGACCCAGCTGCGCCTGCGCGAAAGCGAAGAAAAACTGCGTCTGATGGTCGAGCATGCCAACGACACGATCTTCACCTTGCGTCCCGACTACGAAATCAGCTACATCTCTCCGGCCATCCAGAATCAGCTCGGTTTTGAACCGGAATTTCTGATCGGTCGTTCACTGCAACGCTGGGTGCACGGCGAGGACATGACAGCGCTGGAAGCCGCGCTGGAAACGCTGGAAGCACGGCCCGAAGAGCGAATCGAAGTCGAATATCGCATCCGCAACGTCATGCGCGAATGGCGCTGGCACTCGACGACTCTGTCGGTCATTACCGACGATACGGTGTACATTCAGGGATTTGTCGGCGTGTCCAAGGACATCACGCTGCGCAAGGACATGGAGGAAGCGCTGCGCTCTTCCGAGCAGGAAATGCGCAACGTTTTTGAGCACGCCCATGACGCTATCCTGATTCTGGATGAACGGGGTGAGGCCATTCTTGACGTCAACGAACGCGCCTGCGAGCTGTACGGCTACACGCGTCAGGCCTTCAAACGCATGACCCCGGCCGGCCTCAGCATCGCCTCCGCCGGCGGCGACGAGTATTTCAGCGCCACCGTGGCCAGCAAGTCTTTCAACTCCTGCGTTACGACGCACGTGCGCGCGGACGGCGGTGAAGTCGTGCTCGAAGTGCACTCGTCCATCATCAGCTTCAAAGGGCGGCCGGCGGTGCTCTGCTCGCTGCGCGATATCACCGAAAGAATGGCGGCTCAGGAGGAAATCCGCAAACTCTCGCTGGTCGCCAGCAATACCAGCAACGGCGTTGTGATCGCCGGCAGAGAAGGTCGCGTGGAATGGGTCAACGAAGGTTTCACCCGTATAAGCGGCTATCGCCTGGAAGACGTCCTCGGTCGACGCCTCGGCGATCTCAAGGCCGGCGCAGCCACCGATCCCGTTGTGCTGACAGACATCGCCGAAGCCGTCAAACAGGGACGTCAGTTCGACGCAGAAATCCTGAACTACAATGCAGATGGCGGCACGTATTGGGCGCAGCTGCAGATTGCGCCGATGGAAAGCGTTGAAGAATCCGGCGGCGGCAATTTTGTGGTTGTTCTCACCGACATCACGGACCTCAAACATCACGAAGCTGAACTCAAGGCCGCCAAACGAGAGCTGGAAGCTTCCAACCAGATCCTCGAAATTCGCGTGGCCGAGCGCACCAACGATCTGCACATGGCTATGCGCAAGCTCAGCGAGGCGCTCGAAAAGGAAAAACTGCTCAACGATCTCAAATCGCGGTTTGTCAGCATGGTGTCTCACGAGTTTCGCACGCCGCTCTCGGGTATTCTGGGTAGCGCCGAGCTGCTCGATCGTTATCTGCTGCGCCTGGACGACAAAAGCCGCAAGGATCGTTTCCAGCAGATTTACCACGCCGTGGATCGCATGACGGAAATTCTGGATCAGGTCGTTTCCCTCAGCCAGTCGGAAGCTCTGTCGCAGTCGTTTGAGCCGCGATCGGTCTCCATGCAGCGCTTTGTGCAGTCGACCATTCAGCAGTTCAAATCCGAGCACGCGCAGGAGCGACAGATTGATTTTGAGCTGGCAGGCGGCGCAAACGGCACCGACGAGGCCCAGGTGGACGTCAAACTGCTCGAGCCTGCGCTTATCGGCGTTTTAAAAAATGCCGTGCAGTATTCGCCGCCCGAAACACGCGTTCTCGTCAGTCTGTATCTGGAGCGCGACGACGTCATCCTTCGCGTTTCCGACAGCGGCGTCGGCATTCCGCAGGACGAGGTCCAGCTGATTTTTGAGCCATTTCACCGCGCGGCCAATGTGGAAATTGTTCCCGGCACCGGACTGGGCCTGGTTTTTGTCAAGCAGTGCGTAGAGCGCCACGGCGGGGAAGTCGCCGTCGAGAGTTCGCTCGGGCAGGGCACCACGATTACACTGCAGTTGCCGCGCCACATTGCCGAATTGCGCCACACTTCCTGATCTTTCATGAATTCTCTTGTTAGTCGCGCGGTGATCATGACTGTGTCCTCGTGTTGTTTCAGGTAATGCAGCATATGACGCCCTGAGCTCCATTCGGCATGGTTCACCCGCCGCTGATGACCGGTCACACCGATTGTACTTGACAACGAGCGCACAATTTTGTAAATCAGAAGCCGCAAAACACAGGTCTCCACCGCACGTGGCCCGCTTGAAATCCTGACGGCGAACGACGCAGCGCAACACCCGGCGTGACCTGCGCATCGGGAGACCTTTCACATACATCCCAGTTTGGAACCCACAATATGTTGCATACATCAAACCAGCAAAACCTGGACGGCGAATCCAACGTCGGCAGGATCATCAGTCTCAATCCAGACCAGAATCACATCATTACATCTATTCGCGGCCGCCGCAGTACCGGTTTTCTGCTAACCAGGCGCAACGCCGACGGCGTACTGACTACGAACTATCATCTGCGTGACGAACAAGGAAATGTCAGGAAAGGGCGCGTGGATCAGCAGGCGTCGGACGTAACGTCGCAGCCGCGTCAATCCGGATCAGAACCCGCGGGGGGAATGACCAGGCAAGATTTTTCGTAACTTGATCGCGGCGCATTTTTTATTCGATTGAGTCGGGGCGTCAGTGCGGAGTAACAGTCGTATCCGCATTGCCGTCGATTATTTTTTGTAAGCCAGGCTCATTCATAGAGCAGTTGCAGCTATTCGACCGAAGCGGTACATACCTGAATGCAGGACAACGGGCACTACCTGACTGTGGATTCGGCTCTCACGCGGGCCGAGGAGTTGCTGGCGTCGGAGGACTTTGCGTCCGCCGAGAACATGGCGGCGCATGCCTTGCGTTCACACACGGCAGTCTCTCCGGCTAAAGAAGACCGCATTTCACATGTGCGCACAGAGGCCCGCATTCTGCTTGCCATAAGTCGCTGTCGACGCCGGAGCGATTACCAGGCCGGCTTCGATCTGATGCGCGACATTTGCAATCTCTACACATCAATCGGTCGCGCTGATGAAGCGGTAGACATCCTCAGGTCCGAGGCGCAAGTCATTGAGAAATGTGGCGATACGGAGATTGTCTCCAGTTACTACGCCTTGCTTTTGCAAATATTGACCGAGCTGGACGACCGCAAGTCGCTGACGCAAATTCACCTGAAAGCCGGCAACTTTGTGTTCAACCGCGGGCGGTATCCCGAGTCCCGCGTGCACTACGAAGCGGCGCTGGAACTGGCGCGCGACAATCGGTTCGATCGCCTCGAAGCCGACGCCCATCTCAACATCGGCAACGTTCATTGGGCCTGCGGTGATTACGATGACGCCCTTCAGTGTTACCTGCTGGCGGAAGAACACTACAGCCGACTCGGCGAAATGCGCGCCCGCAGCGACGTGTATAACAATGTCGGCGCCATCTATCTGTACCAGGGTGAATACGCGCTCGTCCTTGAATACTTCCTCAAGGCTCTCGGCATTAGACAGGAAGCGGGCGACTGGAAACGAGTCGCCGGCTCGCTGATGAACATCGGCAACGTGTACTTTCACCTGGGACACGAGGCCTCCGCCTTTGAATACTACCTGCAGAGTAAAAACCTCTACGAGCAGCACGACGACCGTCCCGGTATGGCCGAGTTGCTGGTCAATATCGGTGCGGTGTACGAACGCACAAACAACCGCGAGTTGGCGCTGCAAGCCTACCACAAGAGCGTTGAACTTCGCAGGGATTGCGGTCTGGAAGCGCTTCTTGCCACAACATTGATCAATATTGCCATTGTCTACACAAACAGCGGCGACTACCAAAGCGCCATAGAACACGCACAGCTGGCGCTGGTGAAAGCGCAGGAGAATGAAGATCTGCGCGTGCAGAGCTACGCCATCAATTGCCTCGGCGAAGCTAAAATGAAAAACGGCGAACGCCAGGCCGCGCGCGAACACCTGGAACAGGCGCTTGAAATCCGTCGACGCCTGGGTTACCGCTCCGGCGAGGCCGAAACGCTGAACGCCATCGCCGAACTGGAAATGATGGAAGACGATCCAGAATCCGCCCTGGCAACGATTGAGGAGGCGCTGACGAGTGCGCGTGAGCTGAACGAAAAACCGCGCGAACTGGAGCTTCTGCTCAAATCCGCGCGTTGCCATGAGCAGTGCGGTCAACTGCGCGAAGCTCTGGACGATCACCACAAAGCCAACGAATTGCGGGCGCAGATTGAACGCGACAAAAACAGTCAGCTGCTCACAAACCTGCAGGTGGTGCATCAGGTCGAAGACCTGCGGCGCAACAAAGACGGCGCACACCGGCGCGTGCAAGCGCTGGAGCAACAGATCGGTGCGCTCGAGACACTACAACATGCATTGCAAGTGCGCGAGCAGGACCGCAGCGAGTCGTTGCGCGTCATTTCACACGACCTTCGCAAGTCGCTTACGAGCATCGGGGCCGCCCTGCGCCGCCAACCGGAGTCCATGGAAACCGGCCGAGCGCCGGCGGCCGGACGGGAAAATCAACACGTCGCCGAGTCGATTCAGCAGGCGGGCAAGGTCGTGGCAAGGCTGGAAGAATTACTGATTCCGTCTGTCGCAACCGGCGACAACGACCTGGATGAAAGCGGCCAAATTGACACAAAACAAAAAAAATCTTAATATCGCCGCGTTTTGACCGTCCTCGCGGTATGGCTTTTAGCTGTCGCCGTGTATCCGACGCGGTCGAAGCCCGATCCCGGCAACAACGACTTTGTTTTGATAACTGTAACACAAAACCTCAGTTGGAGGAAGAATGCGTAAACTCATCATTTTGGCATTGGCGATGACGCTGGCTCTGCCCGCTGCGTTCAATGCACAAACCTCGGGTAAATCGAAGAATATGCTCACAGCTCTGATCAAGACAACTGCCGGCGATATCAAGCTGGAACTGTACGGCAAGGAAACGCCGCTTACTGTAGCGAATTTTGTCAACCTTGCTCGCCGCGGTTACTACGACGGCATCGTCTTCCATCGCGTCATTGCCAACTTCATGATTCAGGGCGGCGACCCGACGGGCACCGGCAGCGGCGGTCCCGGTTATCGTTTTGAAGATGAATTTGTGCCGCAGCTGCGTCACAACAGCCCCGGCATTCTGTCGATGGCCAATGCGGGCCCGGCAACGAACGGCAGCCAGTTTTTTATTACGCACCTGCCCACGCCGCACCTCGATGATCATCATACGGTCTTCGGCAAAGTTGTGGATGAAGCGAGCCAGAATTCCGTTAACGCTGTGCGTCAGGGCGCTAAAATCATTTCGGTGACGATTGAAGGCGAAGTTCCGGCCGAAGTCAAAGCGGTTCAAAATCGCGTTGACGAGTGGAACAAAGTCCTCGATCAGAAATTCCCGGACAAACTGAAGCCGGCGACGCCGCTCTGACAACAAGCTGAGCCGCGGGGTCTTGTATATACCCGCACCATCTAAAAAACAAAAAAGTCCCGCAGCATTGAAGCTGCGGGACTTTTTTGTTTTTACCCATTTCGATTTTCACTCGTGCCCGATCTTGCCTATTGCTCTTGAGTGTTCTTCCGTAAGTGTCGGTTCAGGTCACGATTTCACTTTACTCTGTCAGCCTATCGAATTGCCGGCGTATCAGCCGCGATCACGTCCGTGGCCATGGCGGCGGACCGGACGATCGTCGCAGGGCCATTCGCCGGTTTCCTGCCAGGAGTTCCAGATTTCAAGCTGCTCGTCGGTCAGGATGCTTTTGATGTCCGCCAGAAGTGCGTCGCGGGCGGCGGCAATTGCGTCTGCCAGTTCCTGGCGAGCGGCGGCCAGCGCTTCTTCATCCACTTCGGCGCCGCGCAGTTTGGCGAGCAATTCGTGCAGTTCCGCTTTCAGCTCGCGAGCTTCGGCGTTGTTGTCCGCCTGAGCGTCGCTGATAGCCTGGCGAATTTCGTGCAACTGGGCATTGAGTTCATCAATTTCCGCACCGGTGCTTTCACGCAGAGCGGCCAGCAGATCGTGGTACTCTTCACGCGTGATGTCGCCGTTGCGCAGTTGCATTTGCAGTTCGCGCGCCTGTGACTGCATTTCGCGTTTGAGTTCGTTGATCTCAGTAATCAACTCGGACATTTGCTCGCGGTACTCCGAGGCAATCTCGTCGTTGGCTGCTTTGATTTCCTCAAGACGCTCGCGGATTTCCGCCATGCGCGCCTGTTCTTCCTCGGTCAGTTCGGAGGCATCGGTTTTCAATGCGCGCACGGTTTCCTGATAGGAAGCGTATGCTTCGTGCACAGCCTCGCGGTAAGTAGCCAGGAATCCGGAAATCGTTTCCTTCTGTGTGTCATCGATGTCGAGGCAGGGGAAGGGAATTGCGGCAAATCGCTGAGCCGCATCGCCGCCTTTACCGCGGTCTTTGTCTTTACCGCGTCCACGATCATCGCCGTTGCCGTCGCGATCGCGCTCATCGCCGTCGTAGCCGATCCCGCCGCCGCCGAAGCCGAGAGGCAGGTCGTCGGCGTCTTCACCAATCAGTTCATCAAGCGCGATGTCCTGGAGGTCGTTTTGTTGAACTACGATTCCAGAAGCTTCGTCGCCGCTCATCAGATTTGAGTTGTCGTCGCAGGCGGTCGTAAACACTACGCCGCCGCCCAGGAAAGCAATCAGCATCAGCCGAATGCCGGTCCGTGTTCCACGTTTCGTTCTCATAGTATGCTGGTCCATTCTCGTTAAAAAATCCGCGCCGTATTCTGGAAGCGCTCGGGGGAAGAAATGCGCGATAGAATTTGCTTGTTACAGCAAAAGTGAACAAAATTTGAATCGCGTCGATTTTCACTCTGATTTTGCTGTTGGACAGCATTCAGTATTTTTGTCTGGCCTGAACGCCCGAAGCATCAAGTAAGATGCGCGCATATAACCTAATGTACACATGCATGCTGTCCATCCCGATTGACCCCGGTATTTTTTCGTGTAACATCAAAATGCTCTCGTGCATTTCTGCTGGAGTCGATAATGAAGTCAGTTGATTATCCGGCACTGAGTGACGAAGACCTGTTTGAACTGGTCAAGCGTCACAACGACAAGGTCGCCTTCGATGTGCTGTACAAACGCTACGATCGACGCCTGTTTTCCTACTGCCTGAGGGCTATGGAAGACAGGGATGAAGCCAAAGATGTCTACCAGCAGGCAATTATGAATATCTATGCCAAGCGGGACACCTTCAAAGGCGGAAGCTTCGTAGCCTGGTTAATGACCATCGTTCGCAACCAGTGCCTGATGGCCAAGCGCAGTAAAAAGTACACGCGCGACGTCGATGAGATGCAGAACGTCCTCGTGGCGAGCGACTCCGTCGGAGCGACCGACCACGGACTCAACGAAGCGGTGCACAAAGCCGTTGACTCATTACCGGCCGATTTCAAAGAAGTTGTTGCAATGCGCTACTTCGATGAATTTTCTTACGAACAGATCGCCCAGACACTGGGAATTTCGATGTCTCTCGTCAAAGTGCGTCTGTACCGAGCTAAAAAACTGTTGCTTGAAGCACTGTCTCCATATCGGGAGGAGCTTCTATGAATCGCGATGAACTCATGGCAAAATATCTGGACGGCAGTCTCAATGCCGACGAACAGGCGCACCTGCAGTCGCTGCTGGATTCGTCGCCTGAGTTGGCCGAAGAGTTGCGTGCGCTGGAGGGGCTTGAACAGGCTCTGGCCGCGGGCGCACCGTCGCTGGCCGCCGTCGATCTCGGCTTTCTTGACGAGGTCGGGCGCCGCGCAACAGATATGATTCCGGCTACGCCGCCCGCGGGAGGCGGTCTGGAATCACTCAGCGCCAAACTGGGTGGAAGCATTGCCGCCAAGATCGCCGGAATCGGCGGTGCGATCATTGTTGCAGGCGGCGCCGGAGTCGCGGTCTGGCAGATGCAGTCGACCGACGATCTTTCCGCTCCGCCGCAAGCTACCGAGCAGATCGTCACCGACATAGACGAAGCTCCCTCAGCGCTGCAGGACCTGGAGCAGCCGCTGGACGAAACGCCGCTTGATGCCACGACGCAACCCGACGACGAGTCGAATGAACCACAAGCCGACATCGAACAGGATGAGGCGCTGAATTCGCACTCTGAGACTGACGGCGTCGAAAACATGGAAAAAAGCCAGGCGAATACGCAGTCAGGTACGACCGATCTTCCGAAAGCGGACGCTCCGGTCAGCACAGCCACAGAGGATGCCGAGTCCGGCACGGTGCACGGCGATGTGGAGAGTGAGGCGGCTCTGTTTAATCAGGATCTGCAGCGGTTGAACCAGAAGTTTCGCGCGGCGCAAACGGCGGGCGACAAGGCGACGGTGGCACAGACGGCGCTGCAACTGGGCAGGCTGCTGGAAGGACGCAATGCGGCGGACAGCCGTAAGTACTACGAACTGGCCGTCAGTTTTGCAGGCAAAGCCGGACTGCGGGAAGTTGAACTTGCCGCGCGGCAGGCGCTCGACGGCATGAAGTAAATTCAGACACACATCTGCACACCGCCGTATGCAAAATACAGGTGCAAACGGGACTCAATTTTGGGTCCCGTTTTTTGTTTAAGTGCGGCATGGTTAACCGGTCAAGCGCAAAAACAGCTACGTTCATGCGCGAAAACGCACCGTTGGCGTTTTTCCACTTGTGAAGCCGCAGGCGTGAATACATGTTACCGGGGTCGAACCTGCCGGAAGGTTCGGCCGCGCCACGCCGGGGAAGCCGCAATGAGGCAGGCCCTGCTCAAAAAAAATACCGCGTCGCACGGGGCTGGTGGACCGTGTTTTGATGTTGAAAAAAGTGGGAAAAGTGGCAAGGCGGAGGAGGGGGTGGGGGCCCATTTTTGGGCCCAAAAATTCCACTCATTTGTTGCCTAGGCAACAATCTTACCCTTATTACCGCTCAATTTTGCCAAAATTCGCCGGTTTTTTTTGTGCAACCCTTTTCGCCCGTTGCCTGACCGGACTTTCCAACGCACCTACATGGCTTTTGGTCCGCCGTAAATTGCGGTCCATTCCGTTTGTGCGCTTTTGTTCGTTCGGCGCCGCCCAACTAAACTCTTTGAGCCTTTTATCTTCGCTTTTAACTCGTATTGACTGCCTTTTTCACAAGTCGACGACATCAACTCTCCATGATCGCTTTGAGCTCTCACTGACGTTCGGCTCAGGCTCTTTTGACTGTCTTGTTTGCCTCCGAGTCTCAAACGTCAAGATCAAAAGTCGTCTGAATTCAATCAGCCGCGGAGCTGTAAACACGTCACGCAGTGGCAAGCAAAAAAACAAGCAAGCCGCCGAACAAGTGAGGAGGCGAAGCGTCAGGAGTCAGAAGTTAAACAAGCCTCATTTCTCAAGGCTGAATACCAGAATGCCCTGACGTGGCGCCGGAGCCTGAATGTTCCGCTTTTCGTCCAGTAAATAGCTTTCCAGGTCCGCTGCGTTTAAGGTCTGTCGGGAGTGATCACCCCGGCGTGGGAATTCCAGAATGTTAAATGAATCCGAAAGATCGCTCAGGAAAGTGTGGGCCTGGTTAAACGCCTCGATAGACGGCAAAAGTTCGGCGCCGAACAGAATCAGCTCACGCCGTCGCTGCTGTACCACATCGTTGCCGCTTTCGCCCTGACGAAAGCGCAATACGCCGCTGCCGATAATCTCCTGACGGCCGCTGGAATCAACGACGCTGAATTCGTAGAGTGTCTGCTGATCGACCAGCGCGCTCATGTCGTAGGCAAAGTCGATCGGCACATCCAGGCGCGAGGGAGGAATTCCTTCGCCGCCGATTGAGTCGACGGCAAATCCGTTAAAACGCAGCACGATCGACCAGGAAGTTAAACCCGCCTCTGAAATGATATCGGACGCAAAACGAACCACCGGCGTCGGGCCGAGCGAAATTGTGTCTTTTGTGCGCAGGAAGCGCGAGCCGTCCGCAAAAACGGCGTTGATGCGCAGGGCGTTGTCCAGTTTAACCACGTTGCTGTTTAATGGCTGCAGTTCGACCGCATTGCCGCCGTTGCGCTCCACCATATCCTTTAACATCTGCGCCTGGACAAGCGCCGATGCGCCTTTTTCGCCCAAAGAGTGATAGCTGATTGAAATGTGACCGCCTTCTTTTAGTGCACGTCCGATATCCTGCGGCAGCTTTCTGAATTGGGCGTATAGCGGGTCGAGCCGCGCCATCACTGTGTTGAAGTCGCTCGGACGCATGGGCGTAAATGAGGTAGGAACCTGAACAAGGCGCTCGACAAGCGTCGGTTTGAGCTCGAGCGTAAGTGCGTCGCTTTCACTGCCGTCGGTTCCGACAAATTTTGCGGCGACGCTGCCCGTCAGCAGCGGTTCCGGAGCGGGAATTTCCTGCAGCCACTCCTCGAAGACCTGGATCAAAACGTAGCGTTCCGTTTCGCCTTCGACCGAGGTCTGTTCTTCGCGCCGCAGTCGCAGCGTCATGCGTTCGCCGGCAATACCGTAGGTCAACGACATGGAAGTGTCGCGCTGAAAAATTGTGTCGCGGCGGATGTGTTTATCAGGCCGTGCGCCGAATGCCAGAGCCACGCCGCCGCGTATCGACCAGGTTTTCCATTCCGTTTCTTCGACGATGTTGTTAAGTCCGACAAACAGATCAACGGAAGGGCGCAAGACCGCGTCGGCGCCGCCTATTGGAATGTCATAGCCGAGCCCGGCGTGCAGCGAAGCCTGCCAGTTTATGGATTCGACGGCGCCGGTCTTTTCCGGAAATTCGTAGACGAGTCCGGTGCCCGTCGGCAGGCGCTGCTGCTGGTCGTAATACGTTGAAGTAAAAAAGGACAAATGTGCTCCGAGCGTCAGCCAGGGCCAGTAGGGCTCGCGCCAGGCCAGATAGGGTTCGAGTGCGAAGGCGTCCAGCTCGGTCAAAAGATCGTGCGTAAAAAAGGTGTTGAACGGCGCGTCGCTGACCAGGATTGTCGTGGCTTCAAATGCGCGGAACTGCGGCTCATATCTTTGGTATTCCGCGCGCAGCCCGGCGTGAAACGGCACACCAAGCGGTATTTCAACAAAACCGTGCAGTGCAAAATTGACTTCGCTTGTATCGCCGAAGCGCGCTTCAGGTTTGGGCACGCCCGGCAGATTGTTGAAGTCGGCGCTGTGAGTAACTTCACCGACAGAGATGCCGCCGCCGTACTGCACATCTCCCGATCGCGCAGCCGCGCTTGAAGTTAACAGGATTGCACACAAACAACCGATGAAGCAGCCGATAAAACAGCCGAACAGATATTTGCGAATGGGGAAGCTTGGCGTCGGTGCCGGCATAGTGTGCTGGTATTGTGGGCGAATTACTCGATGATCAGCAGGCGCGTGATCGAGTTGGCGTTAATGGACAGGCGCAGATAGTACAGGCCGCTTGCAAGCTGGCCGAGGTTGTTAAGTTCAAATTCAACAACAGCGTCTTCGCGAGGGAGCAGGTCCGTCAGATTGCGCAAAACCTCGCCGCGCGAATTGTACAGCACGAGCAGGACGTCGTTTAGTCTGTTCGAATCGTCGTCCTGCGGTACGCTGGTCGCGCGAATCATCGCACTGGCCGAGGCCGGGTTGGGCGACACATCCAGTTCCAGATCGGCCTGGTTGACGTTGAGCAGCCGCGGAATGCCGTTCTCGTAGTACACGTCCTCTATTGCAAAGGAGCCGTGACCGACCGCTACCGGACTTAACAGCGTGTCGCGCGCTTCCAGCGGCAGCGGGACGTTCCACGTAAACTCAATTATTTGAATTTCTGATTGCTGCAGATCGCCGAGCATGACCACCATGGGTATATTAAACAGGGTGTCGCCGACATCGATCCGGCTGTCCCGCGTTACCTGCAGCGATTTCTGCACCGCCTGGATTCCGTGCACGATCGGCGAGCGGTCGCTGATATTGGCAGGCGCAAGGACCGTGGCGTTAATAGTAAACGTGACGCGCGCAAAATTGACGCGGGTCAGCGCATAGGGCCGCGAATCAAATCGCTCGAGAATGACAGGTACGTTGATGGTATCGCCGACGGCGCCGGAGAGCGCGGGAATATAGACGCTGTCGATAGGTGTGCGATCCTGGATCATGTTGGCGCGCAGCTCGACGCGGATCGTGTCGGTGCGGCTGACGAAGGTCGCAAAAGCGGTTTTAATGCCGTTCGGCTCCATTTCCTGCGGCGGAGGCGGGCGGAACAGGATGTTGATTGCCACGCGATCCTCCCGCTGCACCACGAAGCGATTGCGCAGTACGCGGAACAGTTTGGCATCCGGGCCGGTGAGCGGCTGAGCGTTAAAATTGACGCTGATGTTGCGGCAATTGGTGAACACCAGCACCTGGGTACGCCCCTCCGAATCGCGGTTGACGTCGCCGAAATCCAGCACATCGGGAGCGGTGACGACGTTGTCGTTTAACACCATGTCGCCCGTGGACTTGCCGTCCTGCGGCGCGGCAAACGACGTTGTAGACGCCGCAACTGCCCACAGCACGACGAACAAAATGGTCATCGGGCAAGGGCCGCAGGGAGTGACAGGATGTTTGATCATAAGGGCTTCCGCGGAATGCGACGCAAACTGAAGCGCCGATAATACAAAAAGCAGGCGGCTTGCACAAATACGACGCAGCGGGGCGGACGGTCGTGATTTGATTGCCAGGAAGCCGCGAAGTATTTTTGCAGCTGTGTTCCTCGCAAGTCTCTTCCTGCTCTACCAACCTGCGGATACTTCATGCAAACTTCCGTTCAGTTGAATGCCGGGTCGTGTGTTTCCACGACCAACACCTCTGTGCCGCGCGCGTGGCACGCAATTCTCCTGATTGCTTTTCTGACTTTCTTTTGTTTGTCATCGGGAGTTCAGGCTCAGGACTCCAATTCCGGAGCTTTTTCGGGTCGTGTTCTCGATGCCGAAGACGGAGAGCCGGTGCCCGGTGCCGTCGTTGCGGTACTGGGAATCCGGCGTGGAGCTATCAGTCGTTCGGACGGGTCGTTCCGCGTCATTTTACCTCCCGGCGCTTACACGGTGCGCATTTCCGCATTGGGCTACGGCATGGTGCAGGAGGACGTCACGATTTTTCCGGGGGAAAGCACCGAACAGGATTTCATGCTGGAGAGCAGCGTCGTGCAACTGGGCGAGGTGACGGTGACCGTCGGATCGCGTGCGGACCGCACCGCCATTGAGACGGCCGCTCCGATCGACATCATCGACGCCCGCGACATTGCTCGCAGTGGATACACGGAACTGGGCGAGGCGCTGCAGCAACTGGCCCCGTCCTTCTTTTCGGCCAATCAGACCGTCGCCGACGGCACGGATCACGTCGATCCGGCCAGTCTGCGCGGCCTCGGCCCGGACCAGGTGCTCGTGCTGGTGAACGGCAAGCGCCGCCACAATTCGGCTCTGGTCAACGTCAACGGCACGGTAGGCCGCGGATCCGTCGGCACGGATTTTAATGCCATTCCAATCGCGGCAATCGAACGCATAGAAATTCTGCGGGACGGCGCCGGTGCACAATACGGTTCGGACGCTATCGCCGGCGTTATCAACATTCAGCTGAAAACGGATCCGCACAAGCTGGAAACCGGCGCGCTGGCCGCCACGACCGCGGAGGGCGACGGCGAAGAAATCATGGCCTATGCCAATCTTGGCGCGGAACTGGGTGAAATGGGCTATGCCACCGTTACCGCCGAGATTCGCGATCGCCAACCGACCAATCGCGCGGGAACTTACACCGGCGCGGTGTTCAGCGAAGATCCGGCCACCGATGAAGCGCTGATCGCCGAACGCAATTTCGACCGAAATTCGATGCACATCGGGCGCTCGGAACAGAGCAGCGCCGCACTCTTTTTCAACGCGCTCACGCCCGTATCGCGCGAAGTCGATTTCTACGCCTTCGGCGGCCTCAGCTATCGCGAGGGCCGTGGATTCGGATTTTACCGCTATCCGGTTCAGGAAGAGCGCGGCAATCTGATCCTGTACCCGGACGGATTCCTGCCGGAGATTACAACGACAATCCTGGATCAGTCGGTGGCGTTGGGAATGAGCGCCTATTACGGCGACTGGATCAGCAACTTCAGCCTGAACCACGGCGGCAACACATTTATTTTCGGCGTGGACAATTCTATCAACGCTTCGATGGGACTGGACAGTCCGACCGAGTTCGACGCCGGAACCTTGATCTACGACCAGACCAGCCTGAACGTGGACCTGCTGCGCTACTACAGCGATGAAGAGGTCGGTATTCCGCTGACCTTGGCCGTCGGCGGTGAATTTCGCGTGGAGCACTACGCCATTGAAGCCGGCGATCCGGAGTCCTGGCAGTTCGGCGGCGACACCACATCTACCGGAGCGCCCAAATCGCCCGGAGCGCAGGTGTTTCCCGGCTTCCAGCCAGGCAACGAAGTGGACAAACGCCGCACGAACCTGGCTCTTTACGCCGAGCTGGAGAGCGACCTGAATGAGATGCTTTTCCTTGGCGTTTCGTCGCGTTACGAAAACTACAGCGACTTCGGCGATCAGTTGAGCTCCAAATTTTCCGGCCGTTTTGCACCGATCGAACATCTGGCGTTTCGCGCGACGATCGGGACCGGTTTCCGCGCGCCTTCACTGCAACAGCGTTATTTCAATAATATCAGCACGCAGTTTGTGGAAGACCCGACAACAGGTGAACTGGTGGCGCGTCAGGTTCTGACGAGTGAGAACAACAGCCCCGTGACTCGCGCCTTCGGCATTCCTTCGCTCAAGGAAGAAACCAGTCTGAACATCAGCGCCGGGCTTGTTGTGCAGCCGACCGAGAATTTCTCGATCACGCTGGACGCTTACCAGATCGACATCGACGACCGTATTGTTCTGTCCGGCCGTTTTGCCGACAGCGATCCGGCCGCGGCGGCTATTCTTGCGCCGTTCACGTCGGTCAGCGCCGCGCAGTTCTTCACCAACGCCGTCGACACACGCACTCGCGGCTTTGATCTGGTTCTGGCCTACAACATTCGCTTCGGCGGCGGCGAACTGCTTTCGAGTCTGGCGCTCAATGCCACACAGACGGAAGTGCAGGCCATTCATGTTCCCGACGAACTCGTCGGGCTGGAGGAAACGCTGTTTAACCGGGAGGAGCAGTCACGTCTGGAGACGGTGACGCCTGGTCAGCAGGCCGTGCTGGGAATTTCGTACCGTCTGAAGGACTGGACGGCTACCGGACGAGTAAACTACTACGGCGAGGTCGAATACGTACACCCGAGCATTCCCGCGAACGACCAGACGTTTGCAGCCAAAACCACGGTCGACGCCGAAGTGCAGTATCGACTATTCCACGGTCTGAGTTTTGGACTGGGCGGCAAGAATATCTTTGACGTTTATCCGGACGAGAACATCGAGGCCAACCAAAGTGACGGCCGCTTCCTTTACAGTCGCCGCGTAACACAGTTCGGTTTTGAAGGCGCCAACTACTATCTGAAGCTGCATGTAGACCTCTAGGATACCGCTGCCTAGGAAATGTTAATAATCGGTTTGGACCGTTCCGTCGGAATCGAAATTCTCAGCTTAAAAAGCCGCAGTCGAAATGGCTGCGGCTTTTTTTGTACCACAATTCCCAGTGCGTTAAACATTGGAACTACTCTGCAACAGCTCATATCCCCTAAAACCGGAGTCGGGGAAGCGTCAAGTATCTCACGGGCAAATAATCGATTCTTCTCACTGCGACATCAAGTGAATACGACAACACCGCTGTCGATCCGCTACTCGCTCAGTCCAGTTCGCGACCCGTTTCTATTCCCACAATGGCGAACGTCAAACACTCGCCGGTCATAAATGAGAAGCATTGTGCAAACGTGAAAACAGAATCCTGAATGCGTTCAATGGCAAAACAGCGACGTTCAACCACGTGCTGATGCCGCTCAGTTTTTTACGGCTTGCAGTTTGACCACCCTTGTTTAAACTGTCGCTGATGACTCGCGCGCCGGCAGCGAGGATCCGCGAATCAAGGACTCAAAAAAAACTGCACTTTAGCAGGGTGGGAGGAGTGTGTTTGAACGCGGAGGTACGTCACGTGGCGGCGGCGGGGAGGTCCCCTGATCAAGCCGGAAGTACGTCTAAAAATTCCGACACTTCCACTTAACACCAAAAACCGCCCGCTCAGGACCTGCGGACCAGCGATCACACACACCTGTCACCAATTTCCGGAAACCTCCGGCCAAAAATCCATCCGCAACTCGCAGCGCTTTGAATTCTTCGCCCAACGGTGTGATTCTCGGACTGAGTGGAGGCGCTCCTCATTCCAACGTCTTGATGCTCCGAACAAACACTCTAACATTATCTCGCAAAACCGCCCGACGGACCTGACGCTCAGGAACTGGATGACTAACGTGCGACTCAACCTCTCTTTGCTCGACCTTGCCGCGGAGATGATCACTGTTTGATTTGGCGATCACTCCGGGACAATGCACAAACCTGAAAATTTGCACTCGATTACTCGAGGTTGAATCTACAACGCACAGTCCACGATCTTCCCGGATAAGCCAGCGCCCCAACCGACATCCGATCCGTGTAGTTCACGTCAAATACGTTGTCAATTCCCAGATGCACCTTTAGTCCCTCAGTTATACGTCGGCCGGCCGAGAAATCGACGACCGTCGAAGCGTCGGCAGGACTCGAGTCGGGCCCCGACTCCGCCGTCTCATGGCGAGCAAACAGGTGGCGCAGCCCGAGTTGTACCGTCCAGACTTCGTCGTGAAAACTCAGCGCAGCCCGCGCCTCGCTCTGCGGCAGAAATCCAAGTACTTCATTCAGACTGGTATTGCGTCCATAGTAAGTCTGAAACCGTCCACTCAGCGCCAGAGTCTTGTTTAATTTAAACCCGGATTCCAGATCAAGTCCGGCGCGCAGGGCATCGCCGCGATTTGCAAAACGCCGCAGTTCCGGCGTCAGCTTTTCACTGCCTATAAGATTTGAAAAGAAGTAGCTGAACACATTGGCCGATAATGAAAATCGATCTGTTTCGAGGTCCGTCCGGATGTTGAACTGCAATGCGCGCTCCGGATCGATGGACGGATTGCCCAGATAGAAAAAGCCGTCTGAGACTTCAAACAAAAGATTGCCGTAGAGTTCCAGCTCCGTCGGCGCTCGTTCAACGTAGGCCGCCCCTGCATGCAGTGTACTATGGTCCTGCACCTGCCACGTCACGCCTGCGCCGGCTCCGCCTGTAATGACGCTGCGCGCCACTGCCGAAACGCCCGTAGATGCCTCCAGCGAACGTCGACCGACTTCGTCGTTGAGTTTGCTGACACCTGTCTCAAGACGCGAGGCGAATTGCAGCAACAACCGATCAGAAACAGCCCAGGGAATCGTCATGGAAAGACCGACAATATCCGATTGATAGTCGCCGATTGTTTTAACGTATGCCTGATCATTTGCATCGTCAAGGTTGACCATGCGCATGTCTGCGTCCAAAAAATGCCGGACATAGTCCAGTTTAATTCGCGGCAGCAGCGAAGCTCCAATCTGCAATCGGCCCAGCATGTTAAACCCCAGAGTCGTTGAAATCCCGCGCATCGGCATGTTCATGTTCGGCATGGCGCTGCGCCCACGAATCTCATCTTCGCTGCGGTCGTAGTCGTCCATCCTGTGATCAATGCGATTGGCGTAGGCATGCGACTCCAGACCGTACAACATGTCGCCTGGCGACGTCCATTCGTGTTTAAGTGAAAAGATCCAGGCATCGGCGCGGCGTGCGTCCATTATCAAAGCCGGATATCCGACATCGCGCGCCATGTCCAGCACCAGAGAGGATCGCAACACATTGTGAATGTTTAACTTGAGCGTTGTTGCCAGGTAACTGTTGAACTTGTTGTAAGCCGAATTTTCCACCATCGCATTGTCGCCGGCGCGGTAATCACCGCTGCTGCGCATCGAAGCCGAAAGGTGCAAGGCGGCCGTGCTGTCGCCGCCGGCCAGACTCAGCATGGCGTCGCCGCCGTTACCATTGCTGTTGTAGGCGACATCCGCCGCAGCGCGCCACGGTTTGGACAAAGCGGCTTTTAACATTTTCAGATCGATGCTGCCGCCGATCGTTGTACCGTTTTCAAGTCGAGGCGCGTCGCGCGAAATCTCGGCTTCGGCCAGATTGTGTGTTTCCACATAAGCTGCGGCAGGATCCATGTGATCAACACACGCGCCGTAAATACGCATGCCGTCTATCGTCAGCCCCTGACGTCCCGTGCGCAATCCGTTTACCGTTGGTTCGGCGGCAAAGTTGGAGCGGCGCAGCAGGTGAACGCCGTTATTTTCGCTTAACACTGCTTCGATATTTTTGTTTGTCCCGCGGGCTTCGCCGCCGCTGTGGGAGTCAAACACAAGTACTTCCGCGGTGCGGTACTCAGAACGCAACTGCAGGGCAATCTCGAAGCGCTGAACCTTGCCTGCCGCAATTGACGGCTGCCCGACATTCAGTTCAATCACACGTGTTTTATACGAATCGCAGACGCACTCCAGGCGAACCAGCCCGGGCGGCAGGTCAAGACGACAGATGCCGCTCGCATCGCTCCTGTAGATGCTGTCGATGTTAAACACCTGGATCGTCGCACCCGACAGCGCCAGACCGCTCGTGCTGTCCCGCACCGCAAGGTGAACCTCTACGCCATACATTCGATTGGGTGCAAGCAGGCCGAGCAGCAGGAAAACTGCCGCTCTGATTGTTGATATATTCAGCTGCATCAGGGCACCTGAACAAACATTTCAATGTCTTCAAGTCGGATAGTCGATTCCTGATCGACTGGAATCTCAACGTCGAATGTTAAACGCCAGCGGCCGCTCATGGTGAAATTGGCCTGTCCCTTAAACAAACCAGGTGTTTCGCCTGCAACCGGCGAGATATTGTTGTTGGAGCCGTGGCCCATACTCGGCATGTCCGGCGTCATTTCCACCGTGGCAACGCTGACAGGGTGGAATTGCATGAGTGATTTCTGATCATACAGCACAAATTCAATGTCGTTTAAACCGACTTTCCAGTCCGACTTTTTCAACGCAACGGCGTAGTTGTCTTGCGCTCCGCCCGTCGTGGCGCCGACGATTTTACAATAGTTGGCGGGCAGCACGTCCAGCCTGAAATCCTGCTTCAGTTCCACGCCGTTCACCTGCACGGTGAGCGCGAGATTCCATTTGCGATTGGCCATCGACGGCATAATAAATACCAGATCAAACTTGTCGCCGTCCGGTCCTGTACGCGGCGCTGAATGCATCAGGTTGTTTTCCATCTGCATCGTCGGCAGGTATTGCCAGAAGTCGGGCGTCACGACTTCATTCGTCGACAGATCAATCACCTCCAGGCGCAATTGATTGTAGCCGACATACAGTTGTTCCAGCCCCCAGATGTTAATCAGGTAGCCGTCCAACTCAATCCAGGTAATGCGCGTCGTGTAGTTTTGGTCTCCGGTAGGAGTATTGTCGGGACCGTTGGTATTGTCGTCATCGCACCCCATGACAAACAAAAAGCTCATGCAGAGCGCAGCGATCAGAGTAGTTCGTAACAGCATGTATTCACCATCTGCGTTGTTTTGACAGGCTGAAAAGGTCAGAGAATTTTCTGATCGGACCCCGGCCGTGACGTGCATCAATGCCTCCGCGACGCAAATCGTTCCCATCCGCGTCAAATGGACAATCGGAATGTTACGAAGCCTCGACTTAAAAGCAAAACACAAGTGCACGCACAGAGGATCCGTTTACACGCAGCGGAAAGTGTTCCGGCGGTAATCCAGATTCGGTTCGGACAACAAAACAGGTGTTCGGCAGGAATGGTATGATCCGCACACAATGGGACGCGGACGCATGGAATCCTCTCTAAACAGCCGGCTTTTGTTTGTTAACGGGATTGAAACAGATATGTGAATTAAACACGCGGAGGTTGATCAGGCAGGCGTAAATATCCCTTGAGCGCGACCGCGGTTAAATCTACGCGGAAGGAAAGCTGTGTTAAACCTGGTGCGTAGTCAACTTCGGCAATGCGCGCAGGCGGTACGAGTTGAATCGTGTGGTTTTCTTGTTGAAAGCCGCCTTTGTCCTCGCTGTGCTGCTCTTTGTCGACCTTTACGATATGACATTTTCCCTTGCAGCAGTCCGATTGCGGGTTGACGCAGTAGGTCGCGGCAATCCAGTCGCTGCAGCCGTAATAAACGGTCCACAGCACGGCAGCGCCGTGGAAGTGCACTCCCAGCAGAATAAGGACAAGGATGGCAACGAGTTTTTTCACGGGCGCAAATTACTGCCGGATTCACAACTATGCAAGAAAATGTTAAACAAAATCGGAACGCCTTATTTTCCGTCGCGGCGGTTCTCCAGCCACTCTTCCACGGAGTATTTACCGGCTTTGTGATGCAGGAAGTGAAAACAGGCTCCGAGCAAACACATGTTCTTAAACAAATTGCTGCGCTGGTAGACGTCCCAAAGCCATGCGCAATCCGCATCGATCTCCGGCGACATGGTAAAAACCGCCGGCAGGTGAACAACGACATTAACAGCTACGAGAAATATCCCAAGAATCACCGCGCCCCAGCGAATCCGAAAACCGATCATGATCGAGATGCCGCCCAGCAGGAGAACAATGCCCGTCAGTATTGAAATCGTGCGTTCGAAGCCGATCCAGTGCGGCATCAGGTGTTGCAGAAGTTCGTCGGCAAACAAATGTTCAAGTCCCAGGCCGACAAATATCAGGCTGAACAGGAAGCGGAAAATAAGACAGGACAAATCGTAGGAAATCCAGTTAAGCATGTTGATCCACCCATGATTTGATGTTCGGCAATCCCCGGTACAGGACCGTGTGATACAGCCGGCGCGGCAGGAATTTGCGCAGATAAAAAAAGAACCAGGCGTCCAGCGTAGCCGGAACGCGCAGCGGCGGTTTTCCGCTGTTCATCGTGCGCACAATACGTCGCGCGATATTCTCCGGGCGGGTAGGCGAAAGTTTCATCATGCGCTCAATGAAAGGCAGCATGTTTGTGTAGTAGTGATAATACGTACTGCAGTCGTCCGCCAGTGAGTCGCGGCAACGCCGCGTGATGCGCGCATGCCGGAAAGAGTCCGAATGCACAAAACCCGGCTCGAACAGCGTGACGTTGACGCCCCAGGGTTTCAGCTCGTAGTACAGCGCCTCGCTGCCGCCTTCCAGCGCAAACTTGGACGCCGAATACGGGCCCATCGTCGGCATCGCCATCATACCGCCCACGGACGAAACGTTGATTATGTGGCCGCTGCGTTTGGCCCGCATGCGCGGAATCACCAGCCGCGCCAGTTCCATCGGACCAAAATAGTTGACCTCAAACTGCTTTTGTTCCTCATCCGGGCTGATGTCTTCCATCACGGCGCGCACCGTAAGGCCGGCATTGTTAACGAGCACATCCACGCCGTTCCACATCATGCTGATTTCATTGATCAGGCTTTTGCGCTCAACCCCGTTGGTGACGTCCAACGGCCGAATGAGAAGTCGCTCGTTGTCGATCAGGCCCTCGCGCCCGAATCGCGGCAGGGAGGAGTCCCGTGCGGTTGCAACGATGCGCATGTCCGTTTTCAAGAGTTCGCGCACCAGCGCCAGGCCGATACCCGTGCTGGCACCCGTAACCAACACCACCCGCCGTCGGCTTGCTCTCGCTTGCTGCATTGTCCCGTTCCTTCTGAACCACGTGATGCGACCTTGTGCCGCTCGCCAAAAATACAACCGCGGCGTTAGCGTGCAAGCCTCATCGCATGCGCATTCTTTGAGACTGTCTTCGCCGCGCTTCACAAATCAAAAAGCCCTGCCTCCAAGTGGAGACAGGGCCTGTCGTTCTTACAAGTTCGGTCATTGACCGCCGTTGCAGACGATCAACGCACTTTGATGACCTGAACGTCGAAGGAGCCGCGCTGCGTGAATACACGCACGGAATAGACGCCGGAAGCCAGCGAATTCAGTTCCAGCGGCAGCTGTTGCACGCCGGCTGTCTGATATCCGCTGAATACACGTGCAACCGGGCGACCGCTCTGGTCGAACAGTTCCACGCGCACGTCGCCCGATTCCGTCAGCTCGTAGCGCAATGCTGCGCTGCCGGCCGCCGGCTGCGGATAGACCGTTACGCTCTCGGCTTTGACGTCCGTCGGCGTTTCAATTACCGAGGAGACGACATCAAAGTCGAGCACGCTGCCGTCGTCCAGCACCAGGCAGAGGCGCAGGTTGTAATCGGCGGGTACGGTGCCGGGTTCGTCGCCGGGCGTCAGGAAGCCGCAGGCCATCAATACACCGGCCTGTCCGGTCAGACCCGACAGATCGACGAAGTACTGGCCTGCCACTGTTTCCGGGTCTCCGGCAGCCGTGACTTCGATGTCGTAAACGCCGGGCGCCATCGAGTTGTAGCTGCTGAAGTCGCCGTAGGCCAGGTTCGCGATGAAGGGCGAGCCATCATCCGTCAATTTGATGTCTACATCGGGCGCGTCGGTCGAGCCGTGGAAAGCCACGAACTCGAAGTTGTTGGGATTGTCCTCGGCCTCCGGACGCACAGCTGTCAGGTTGATGTCCAGCGTGATGTCGCGGTTGCCTTCGTTGCCGTTGTTGAAGCCTTCGCCCGCCACGCCGGTCACAATGGCGACATAGCGCTCATCGCTGTCCAGCGCGGGCAGCGTCGTGCTCATTATCACTTCGGAATCGACGCCGGTGCTGGTTGCGCCGGCAATCACCACGTTGATCGCCTGACCCGCAGGCACGCTCAGGAAGGGCGTTGCGCCGCGGAAGGGAATGTTGTCCAGATCGGAAGATTTGACGCCGTTGACGTAGATGTCCACCTCGGCGGCGGCGGGATCCGGCGAATTGTGGATCAACTGCAGCGCGCTCACTTCCGGCTGATCTTCCTGCAACTGAACGATCGTGCCGTCCGGCAGCGCCATGTAGACGCCGAAAATCGACGAGGAGGGCACCGTGCCCGGTTCGTTGTTCAGCGTCGTGAAACCGGAGGCAAAAATCAGTGCCGCGCCGCCCGCGGGCAGCAGCCGCGCGCGGTACAACCCGATGACATTGTTGATGTTACCGGCTTCAGTCAAAGCCAGAATGTAGTTGCCGGCCGGCAGCGAGAGGAAACCGGGCGTCATGCCGTAGTCGATGTTCTCAAAGATGGCCGGTTCGTCCAGCACGCCGTACACGTCGATGGCCGGTGCGTCGGTCGAGCCGTGGAAGGTCAGGAAGTCAAAGCTGTTTGCGTCCGTCGCGGTCTGGCGCGCATCCAGCAGGTAGAACTGCAGATCGATGTCGCGATTGCCCGGATCCGGGTTTTCGTAGTCGCCTTCTTCCGCGCCGTTGACAATCAGGTAGTAGGACCCGTCGGTCGTAAGCGGGCCAATCGTTCGGCGATTCAGAACGCGGTCGTCGCTGCGAGTGCTGGCGCCTTCCGCAATCACAATATCCAGCATTTCATTGGCCGGGACATTGATGAAGGAGGTAGCCTCGCGGAAGCCCAGATCGTCCGTGCCCGAAAGGCGTTTGCCGTTGACGTAGATGTCGATCTCGCCCGCTTCAACCAGCCCCGCATTGTTCAGGAACTGCACCTGTGCGGCGTCTTCCACTGCAACCGACAGCGGTGTTACCGTGCCGTCCGCGGCGGCCATCGACAGGCCGAAGTTGTATACTTCGCCCAGGACGGCGGGCTCATTTTCCGGCGTGACGAAACCGTGTGCAAAGATCGTCACGGATTCCCCGGTCAGGCCGCTCAGGTCCACATCGTAGCTCTGAATAATTGCATCTTCGTTGCCGGCTTCCGTGACGCGAAGAACGTATCCGTTCGGTTCAAGCGAGACGTAATTACTGAACTCGGAGTAATCGAGATCGGCAACCGGCGGAATGCCGACTCCGTCCTGGCGGATGTCGATCGGACCTGCGTCCGTCACGCCGTGGAACGCCACAAATTCAGCGTTGATATCCACTTCCGCGGCGGAACGCGCTTCGGAAATGCTGATACCCAGGTTCAGGTCGCGGTTGGCTTCGTCCGGATTTTCGTAGTCGGTCGGATCGTTGATGCCGATGGCCACGCCTGCGTATTCCATGTAACGCGTCAGCTGACCGGCATTGAATTCTTTGATCACGCGATTGGTCGGTCCGGAGCTGCTCGGCTGTGCAAAGGTCACCGTCAGGTCCACTTCTGCAGGCAGGTCCATGTAGGGCGTCGCACCCAGGAAACCGAAGTCGTCGGTAGCCTGCGGTTTGTAGCCGTTGAAGTAGATGTCGACTTCACCGGCCGACGGATCGCCGGCGGCGTGAATAACCTGCATGCGCGCCACGAAGGGCAGCGAGATGACTTCTCCGCTGCCGAGCGCGGCGTATAATTTCATTTCAAAGGACGGCGGAATAATCGTCGGCTCGTTCTGCGTCGTCATGAATCCCGAGGCAAACACAACAACGCTTTGGCCGCCCAGATCGCTGAAGTCTGCAAACCAACGGCCGAGCAGATCGATTTTGGAGTTGAATTCCGTTACGGAAAGACTGTAGACGCCGGCTGAAACGGTTACCGGATCGCCGCCGACTCCGTAGTCGACGTCTTCAAAGAGGGGAGTGCCTTCCAGATTTGTGTAGATGTCAACGGCGGGAATGTCGGTGACGCCGTGAAAACCGTACAGATCCACTACATCGTTGGAAGCCGACGTTTTGTTGACTTCCACGGCGACCATGTCCAGCGCCAGGTCGCGGTTGACCGGATCGCCGTTTTCAAAACCGCCCGGCGATTGCAGGCCGTTGATCACCACGGCGTAGTCCTGCCCCGGAATAAGTTCGCCCAGGTTGAACGTGGCAATAATAGCGTCGTCGGCATCGGCGCTTTCCTCACCGGCCAGTTTGGCCAGAAAAGGATCGCCGGAGCGGATCGAGACATAGGGCGACGCCTTGCGGAATTCCAGGTTGTTGAGTTCGTCGGGTTTCACGTCGTTGACGTACACGTCGACGATGCGGTTGTCCGGAAAGCCGCTGTTGTGAATGATCTGAACATCGGAGCCGATTTCCGGGAAGGGCACCACGCTGCCGCTCTTGCGCACCGCATACATACCGAACTCGTGGTCCGCGGCGATGTCTTCCGGTTCGTTGTCCGTCGTGTAAAATCCCGATGCAATCACTACAAAGGGATCGTTGAAATTGTTGAGGTCTGCGTCGAAACCGCGAATGATGTCCTCGTCGTCCTGAGAGTCGGTCAGCGTCAGGATGTAGTTGCCCGGATCGATCGAGACATAACTGGAGAACTCGTCGTATCCCAGGTCGTCCACAGCTTTGCTTCCGGTGCGATAGTCCGTGAACAGGTCGAATTCCTGCACGTCCGTACCGGTGTGGAACACCACAAACTCCGCTTTGGCATTGTTCTGGCGCGTGGGGCGCACCTGCTGTTTCAGGATTGTAAAGTCGATGTCGCGACCGTCGTTCGGCTCTTCAAAATTGTGGCCCGCGTCGTCGTGAACGCCGCTTATGACGAAGACATAGTATGCATCGGCCTGCAGAAATCCCGTGTTGACGAAAGACGTTCCGATTTTGCCTTCGCCCACATTTGTACTCGTCGGGTCCGCTACCGTGATTTCGTAAATGCCTGCTTCCACCTCGATAAACGGTGTGGCGCGGCGATAGCGCAAATCGTTCATGGAAGCCGGTTTGGTGGCATTCAGATACACATCCACCACCGCGTGATCGGCGGAATGGAAATTGTGCACAAACTGCACATATGCATCCTGGGCATGCGCGGGCATCGCACACAGCAAAGCAGCCAAAATGAGGCCTGCAATAGAAAAACGTGACATTACATTCATAGTCAATTCCTTCATCTGTCTATGATCAATAGCTGAAATGTCGATGGGAGAAAGCCGGAACGCTGTTGCGCCCGGCGCAGTGTGCGGGGTCGGGATTTTTTGGATTGGATGTGTTCCGGCCTGCCGCCGGAAGATTCGAACATGTTTGCATGTCCTTTGGTCTGCATGCTGAACGTTTTCAGCCGATGTACCGGGACGGACGCGTTAATGGTGCGCCGTCCTGCATGCCTCATTGTGCAATGACCCCTGAAAAATCAAAAGGACACAAAGCGCGCTTTCTGCCGTTCACCTGCGGAAAAGATCGATCTGGCCCCGCAGCTTTTGCCCCGCTGTCATTGCAACGTGTTTCTGTCATGTTATTGCAATGTAACACTTTGTACGATCAGAGCTGCCCCTGATTTTATTCCAAACCCGCTTTTGTTTGTTTTCGGGAGAGAAATCATGCAGCGCCTGCGGGCGCCGCGTTCAGTTAACAGATTGGCGCCGGACGTCGCGTCATGCGCCGTACCGGCGCGTCCGCGGCGCTTCCGCACCCGATGACAAACAAGAGAATGGCTGTTAAAAAAGTCCGGTGAACAGAGTGGAAATACAGCATGGAGGTCCCCCAAAAAATGTGTTAAACACATGGCGATCGGTCGTCGCGACTTAAACAAACGACAAACCGAATAGGGGGGATGATACGTCGGCCTGCGAATCGCTCCGGCCGGTGTACCGCAATGCAGATTTGACAGTACTGTGATCGCGGTGCACTCAGTCTGCAAGCCAGTGACAGGGAAATCACAAACTCGTTTCAGCGATGGAACGAGTGCGCTGCGCAACCTGAGCCGAACCGCCGCAAAAACAAAACCCCGCCCGAAAAGGAGCAGGGTTTCGGATAACTCAATTGAGCTTCAGATTATCAGCGAACTACGTTCAAACGCGTGCTCGACGCACCGCTCGCCGTCGTGATAACGAGGTTGTACGCGCCGACGGCAATGCCGTTCAGATTCAGATTGACGGCATGCTCGCCGGGATTCATCGTATCCCGGACAAAGTGTTTTACCACGGCGCCGCGCGCATCCGTAAGTGCGATTCGCAGCGAGGTCGGCGTTTTCAGCGTCAGGTTGAGCGTTGCCATGTCGGTCGCGGGGTTAGGTGCAATCCGCAGCGACAATTCCTCGATTTCCGGCGCGGGCTCGTCCACGCCGGTGGCCAGCGTCGGAAAGAGGATCTGACCGTTGTCGAGCGCCATCAGCAGCGTGAATTCGTAGGTGTTGGCCGGCGGACCGGGTTCGTCCTCGCGCGTCAGGAAACCGGCAGCCAGCAGTACCGCGCTCATGCCGTCGTATTGCGACAGGTCGAATTGATAACCGCCCACGTAGGTCGATTTGTCGCCCGCGGCGGTGACGTAGGTGCGGAAGTCGCCCGGCGGCGCCAGCGTGTAGTCGCTGAACATGCCGTAGTTCAGATTGCCCAGCGTCGGAGCAGGCGAGTCGAAATCCGTGTAGATGTCGATCGCCGGCGCGTCCGTCACCCCGTGAAAAGCCATCACGTCCAGATTCGGCGCGGAGTTGCCCGTGCTGCGGGAAGCCGTCGGGAAGAGTTGGAAGCTGATGTCGCGGCTTTGGTCGCCGCCGTTGTTCCAGGCCCCGCCGTCGACGCCGGAAGCGACGACGCAGAAGGACTGTCCCGCCGGCAACTGGCCGATGCCGTAAGTCGCAATCCGTTGATCGTCGACGTTTTCACTGCTTGCCGCGGCTACGACGATCTGCAGATCGATTTCCGACGGTACTTCCAGGTAGGGCGTTGCCGTGCGGTAACCGACATTGTCGAGATCGTCCAGCTTTGTGCCGTTGATGTAGATGTCCACCATTTCAGCCGAAGGCAGCGCTGCATTGTGAATGACCTGCACCAATGCGGGATCAGGCGCAAATACGGCTTCTTCCAGTTCGATGACCTGCCCGTCGGGCAACACGGCCAGCAGAGCAAAGTCGTACTGATCGCCGGACACGCCCGGCTCGTTTTCGGGCGTAAGGAAACCGGATGTAAACACAACGGCCGACCAGCCTCCCAGGTCCTCAAACGGGGCGACGTAGTTTCCGATAACCGTTTCTTTGTCGCCGGCGGCGGTCACCATCAGCAGTTGTTCCTTCGCCATAATCTGCATGTAACCATGGTCCGTACCGTAGTCTACATTGGTCCAGTCGGGCGATTCGGGGCGGTCATCAACATACATGTCGATGGAGGGGGCGTCGGTGCATCCGTTAAACAGGTTGACGACCATTTCGGTCGATACATCCGAGACTAATTCTGACCTGAAGGAATATAGATCCAGTTCGATGTTGCGCGTGCCGGGCATGGGATTTTCAAAACCTTCAGCGCCGACGCCGTTGGCCACGATAATGTAGCTGGCGTCCACTTCGAGTTCGCCCAGCTCATATGTGCCGAGCACCTGATCTGTCGAACTTTCGCTGCTCGCCGCGGCAATTGTTATGACTACGTCGAGATTTGCGGGCACGTCGATAAACGGCGTCGCGGTGCGGTAAGCCACGTCGTCCAGCAAATCAATCTTGAAGCCGTTCAGGTAAACGTCGACCATCGCGGCCTCCGGCAGGGAGGAGTTATGGAAGAGCTGCACGCGCGCCGTTTCTCTGGGCAGCTCCACCGCCGGACCGCCAAAGGGCAGCGCGGCAAACAAACCCATGTTGTAGCCCGTCGGCGGCAGGTCGCCGGGTTCGTCCTCCGGCGTGTTGAAGCCGGAAGCAAAGACAACAGTTGCGAATCCTTTGGCCGTCTCAAGCGGTGCAAAGTACTTTTCAAGCACTTTGTTTTTGTCGCCGGCTTCGGTCACCGTCAGAATGAAGTTGCCCGCGGGCAGGGAAATGTAGTCGCTTGCTTCGCCGAACTCAATGTTGGTAAAGATCGGCGCGCTGTTGATGTCCGTGTACACGTCGATGGCCGGGATGTCGGTCACGCCGTGGAAAATTTTGAAGTCCGCATTGGCCGGAGCTGAAGCAGCTACTTTGGCGTCGATGGTAAAAATCGTCAGGTCGATCGAGCGCTCGGGTTCGCCGCCGTTGTTGAAGCCGTCGCCCAGCACACCCGCCACGACCATGACGTAAGTTGCGCCGTCGGTCAGTTGACCGACTTCCACGGTGCGCAGCACCTGATCGTTGGCGTCGGCGCTGCCTGCCGCGGCAATTTTGAGTGTCAGATCCACGCCTGCTTCCAGTTGCAGATAAGGCGTCGTCCGGCGGAAAGTCAGATCGTCCAGCGGACCGGCCTTGACGTCGTTGACATAGATATCGACCACGGAGGCGGAAGGATCGGCTACGGTGTGAATAAACTGCACGTTGGCCATTTGCGCATGCAGCGGCAGCGCCGCGCTTAACAACAGGACGGCCATTGCCGCCGCACATCGTTGCATCAACGTCATAATCTTAACCTTTCGATTTGGTACACTTCAGTCATTCGCTTGAAAAATCGCGTGGTTCCGTACAGTGCCCCACACTGTGATTCGCCGGGAGTAGCGGAAGGAGACCACATCGCGCACGCCTGAACGGCTGAGATGTTACTGTCCGGACGGCAGGCGCCGTACACAGCGACCGGTCCGGTAGTCAGTTACTTGTGGTGCGCGATTTCCACTCAAGGTAACAACCGCTGCAACGTAATCTTGTTTCATCTTATTGTCTGTGCGGCCGATTGAATCCAACCGCTTGCTCACACAGCGGTTTGTCGCTTCAGCGCGCCATGGCTTTGGGATAGAGACTCTCTATCTCTCCGCTGTCCGGCCGGTAAAATCCCACTCCGAGTGTAAAGCCCTCGTGCCGCATAATAATGTATCCCTGCCGCCACTGCGATGTAAACGCTTCCGACGGCGTTACCGGCCGACGTGCCAGGAAGGCGTCGCGCTCTTCTGCATTCAGATCAATGACGTGTTCCAGCGCGTGCCTTCCAATCAGGCGTGCGCCGTCGCGACTCAGCTTAGGCTCGCGCCGCGAACCCGTGCGCAGCATAGCCAGGCCCATGGTGTGTTGACGCAGCGCGGTAGGACACTCCAGCTCGTGTCCGGCGGCGTAGACCTGCGCGGGCGTGGGGCTGTAGAAACGAAAACGTTCTACTATCTCATTCGGCACGCCGAAACGGCCGTTCAGGTATTGCACAAAGGGGGCGGGATCTGTTTCGTGATCGCGGAACTCGTTGAAGTGATAGCCCGCTGCCGAACTGCCTCTTTTGTTTGTCATCGGGCCATAAGCGGCAGGCAGGTCGGCTGTGCCGCGTTCCAGGAGCGCCATGTAGAAACCGCCGCTGTCGTTGCGGTGCGGCCATAGTCGACGCGAGCGGCTCAGGTCCGGATGCAGAGCCGTGCCGTTCCACTGCGTCAATCCGGGCGACATTTCGATGCCCGGCAGATCAATTTCGCGCAGTGCCAGCGCTTCGTCGCCGTATTCGCGCAGGACCGTGTCGACGACCTGCTCGTTTTCTTCCGGCGCAAAGGTGCAAGTGGAATAGACGATGCGTCCGCCGGGGCGGCAGAGCGCAACGGCGCGCCGCAAAATGTCGGTCTGAACGCCGATTCCATTAAACGCCTGTTTACTATTGCATATGCGGCGCACAACCCTGTTGTTTTTGCGCGTCGTACCTTCGCAGGAGCAGGGCACATCGGCGAGCACCGCATCAAACAACCTGCCGCCGACGTCGAGGCGTGTCGCGTCGTAATTCACCAGTGCGACGTTGACTGCACCCATGCGTTCCAGCGTGCCTCGCATGCCGGGAAAACGACCAAAAGCGGAGTCGTTGGCTATCAGGCTGCCGCGGCCGCGCATCATCAGCGACATCTGCGCGGTTTTATTGCCCGGGGCGGCGCACATGTCCAGCACCTGCTCACCGGCTTGCGGCGCCAGCGCCAGCGGCGGCAGAATGGAAACGAGCTCCTGCACGTGCGTCAGGCCGGCCAGATAGGTCCAGTGCGCTCCGGGGGCTACGCCTTCTTCCAGTTGCCAGGCCGCGCCGCCGCCAACACGTGTGAAACCGATGTTTTCGCGCCGCAGAATTTCCTCAAACTGCGCCGCGGTGATGCGTTCGGGATTGATCCACAGACAGGACGGCATCGGCCGTGCAAGTGCGGCGGCGAATTCATCCCAGGAGTCGATGATGGGACGATAGCGACCGAAGTACTCGAGCAGGCGTGGATGAAAGGCGGAACGGGACATGCTAAATTCCATCGGCAGTACAATACGAACCTTGCAACGACCGTCGCGGGGACAGATTTAACTCAAAAAGTCCGCCGCCGGTTCTCCGGACCGCTTCGGTCTTGTACGGAGTGCGGGACAGCGTACCGGTCTTGCACAGGCAGGCGTGGCGCGGATATACGATTGATCCGGGACGGCATTGTGTGTTTCACGCGGAAACGCCGCCGCTCCGATCCCTTGCGGAGGATGCATGCGCATCAAGCTGATGAATTCCCTTCCCGCGCTTGAGCGGAAACACATCGAAGATATTGAACGTCACTTCGGGCGCACCCTGCCTGAGGACTATGCGCAGTTTCTGCTGACGTTTAACGGCGGCGAGGCAATTCCCGACGCCGACTACATGATCAGAACGGACATCCGCCAACAGGAAATCGACGGACGTTCCGGCCTTGTGCGGGACTGCGTGGAGGAGTTCTTTGGTTTTTTGGGCAAGGATCAGCAGCTGGCCGACTTCGAGGGGCCGAACTTCCTGCTCGGCATGAACGAAACCTATCAGATTGAGGAGTTTCTGCCGCGCGACGTCATCGGCATCGGACTGACCTCTTCTCACAGCATCATTTGTTTGTCGCTGCGCGAGGATGACTTCGGCAGCGTGTACTATTGGTATTACAACTGGCATCAACCCTGGGCCAGCGAACACTTCGAGCAGAAAATCGCGGCTGTGCAGGAGTCGATTCCCGATTTTGAGGAAGTCGTTGAAAAGGGCGAGGGCGAGGAGTTTGAACTGGCGCGCGACGAGATCAACTACGCTACGCTGACCAAACTGGGCGAGAGTTTTACGGATTTTATCAACGCCATCAATATCGTGCCCGTGGACGAACGCAAGTAAGCTCAGACAGCGTGCCATGCAGCGTATCTCTGGAAGACGTGTATGGCTCGCCCGAGCCGACAGATCCGCCGACAGATTCAAAGCCGGAAAGATCAATTCTTTCCGGCTTTGTTGTTTTTGTACCCGGCGCAGGCGCCGCACAGAGTAATTCGACGCTGAGCGACCGATTCGAGACCTGAAACCTGAAACCGGACGACTAACAAAAAAGTCAGAAAAGCGCATGCGGAGCACAGCTTTCAGGAAGTTGGCAAGGAGGGCAGTTCCAAGCCTTTTGTTGCCGAAATGTTAATCTCATTTTACCCAGCCTTTGTTAATTCTTTACCCATTACTGCGTGAGCAGACACCAGTCAAGTAAATTCCAGCGCACCCACATTTTAAACAATTCGACTTCACCAATATTGCGCCGATGTTACCGCTCGTTAGTTTAAGCTAAACCTGAGCGCAACATAGTTTTAACATTTGCACCGGCGTTGAATTATCTATCCACAGCAACAGATTCTTGACTGTGCATTAACACATCGCTAACAAGGCGCCATTAACTTTGCGGCTTCGAAAGTTAATCACTTTCTGCACGTTGAATTTCCAGAGTTGTCGTTTTGCACCAGTTGTTTAAATGGCAGCCGGCGGAAGGAAAGCGGTCTTGGCGGCACATTTGATTTCACGTCCTCACGTTGCAATCTCACAGCGCATGTTAACCCGGCATGTGTTTACCGCGGAACTGTCCGTTCGAGCGCGGAAGCACCCGGCCCACATATTCAAAACAACGCATTCATGTCAAACAACGCAGCTCTCGTGCCAGGTTCAATGGGACGTGACACGAATAGGCTTGTTGGACGGCTGACATAGATTTGAAGGTATGACATCACACAATTCCTATTTCTTTTTTCATTAATTACGGTTTGCTTGAAATGAAAAAGTTGTTTACATGTTTTGCGGTTGCGGCAATGTCTGCTTCGGCCGGCATGGCTCAGGATTACTCCCCGGTTATGACGCTTGAAACTCCGTTCGCAGCGACGGAAGTTATTGTCCCGTCTTCGCCGCTGCGCTCGCAGGTGTTGTTTATCGGCGGTGTGGACGAAGTTCAGACGGTTGACGCCAACGGCAACCCGAACGGAACGGAAATGGCCAAGCAGTGGCACGACTTCATCGGTATTACGGAAGACACCGAGTCCAACGATCTTGGTTGGGTTTCCGTTAACCACGAGATGATCCAGGCCAACGAGAAAATCGGCGATGGCGGCGGTATGACGGTGTTTAAAGTGCGCCGCGGCAACGACGGCTTCCTGGAAGTTGTTGAGCAAACGCTGACGGACGGTCGTCAGGGGCGTTTCTTCAACGTCGACTTTGTTAACACGGTCGGCGAAACGGGTATGAACTGCGGCGGTATTCAGTCGTCGGTCGACGGTCGTATCTGGACGGCTGAAGAGTGGTTCCAGGGTTCGAACGACGCCATCTCCGGCGGCATCACGGACCTGACCCCGTATACGGTCAGCAGCGACCTGGACGGCGACTTCAACGGTCAGACGATCGAGCGCTACCAGAACCTGAACTACATGGTTGAAATCAACCCGCGCGAAGCCAAAGCCGTGCGCAAACAATACAACTGGGGCCGCCAGCCTTTTGAAGGCGGCGCTGTCGCTTCCGACAACAAAACGGTCTATCTGGGTGTTGACGACACGCCGGGTTACTTCTCGCGTTTCACGGCCGACACGCCGGGCGACTTCACGAAAGGTAAACTGGAAGTCTACGTTCAGAATGACGGTACCTTCGCCGGCGGCTGGGTGGAAATCGCCAACGACAAAATGGCCGACATGCTGAACTACAAAGCGCTCGCCACCGCTGCCGGCGCTACGATGTTCAACCGCCTTGAGTGGGTTGCCTACAACAAGGACAACGGCAAAGTCTACGTGACGGAAACGGGTCGCGACAACCCCGCCGGCCGCTGGGCCGACGAGCAGGGCGCAGGCGCTTCAATCGCTCGTCACCACATGCTGCGCGCTCAGGAGCAGGGGGCGGACGTTCTGGACGCAGACGAAAACAAACCGTCGTACTGGGACTACTACGGCCGCGTGCTGGAATTCGACCCGGCGACGAACGAAATGAAAGTCTTCCTGGAAGCCGGTCCGTTCTGGGATCCCGCAGGCCCGGGCGCTCAATACCCGAGCAAACACCTGTCGAACCCCGACGGTCTGAACTTCCTCTACGTCAACGGCAAAGACTACATGCTGATCTGCGAAGACCTGAACGGCACGAGCTTCGGCCGCATGCCGGTTGGTTTTTCCAACCGTGCCTGTGAGCTCTACATGCTGGACATGGACGACACGCCTTCGATCGACAACCTGGTTCGCGTTGCGGTGACGCCGATCGGCGCTGAAATCACTGGTGCGGTTGGTACGCCGGACGGCAAATCCATCCTGGTCAACTCGCAGCACCCGGACGAAGTTGTCAACGAATATCCTTACAACAATTCCTGCACGATCGAAATCACGGGCTGGGATCAGGTCATCACGAGCATTGCCGAAGACGACCGCGGCGGCGACACACCCGACGGTATCAGCTTCAACGTCTACCCGAACCCGGTGACGCGCACGCTGAAATTCGACAAAGTGATGAACGTGGCGTTGTATGACATCAACGGTCGTCTGGTGCGTTCCAAAGGCAACACGGACCGCCTGGACATCCTGGACCTGCCTGCCGGTGTTTACTACCTGCAGAACGAAGCCGGCGAGACCGCCAAAGTCGTTATCCAATAAGCAGAGCCTGTCCACGTAACATGCGGTGCGGTTCCTCCGACCCGCTTTGCACGATGAACGAAGCCGGCGGACGCACTGTCCGCCGGTTTTTTTTCACCCAAATTTCCAGGTCAGTCATGCGCACATTTGTCAGCTCGGCGACGGCCCTCACTTGCATTGTGATCACCGCTTTTTTGGTTGTGGCGTGGACCGCGCCGCCGCAGAAACAGGAAGCGCTGCAGATTGTCACCGCGCGCTATGTGCAGGACGTGACCGCCTTTCAGGAAAGCATTGAAAAGACAAAGACGGCGGTGGAGAGCGGTAGCGACGAAGATATCAGAACGGCCGTTGCCGCCATGCGCATCGCGTTCAAGCGTACGGAATTCCTGATGAGTTTCAGTGATCCGGAATTCACCGACGACTTCATCAACGGCGCGCCTCTGCCTTCGCTGGAGCGCAACACCGGCGACGTGACGATTCTTGAGCCGGAGGGCCTTCAAGTGATCGACGAAACCGCCTTTGCACCCGAGGGCGACAACATAGACCGCGACAAAATGCGCGAGCTGCTGCAGTTGCTGGCCAAACGCATGGACCTCTTCCGCAGCGCGCGTCTGCAGCACCTGCTGACCGACCAGAACATTTTTGAGGCCGTACGCCTGAATCTGATCCGCGTGTTTTCGCTCGGACTGACAGGCTTCGATACGCCCGGTTCGCTCAACGCCATCCCCGAAGCGCATGCCAGTTTCGAGGCGATGGAATTTGCCATGCGCGCCTACTACGACCGATTGAATGAATTGGAACCCAATTACGGCAACGACATCGACCACGAGCATGTGCGCGATATTTCCGATTGCTTTATCAATGCCCTGATCAGCCTGGAGCAGGCAAGCGACTTCAACAGTTTTGATCGCCTGGCTTTTCTGCGCGAGTCTGTCAATCCGCTGTTTTCGCTGACGTTGCGGGCGCACCTTGCGCTTGACATTCCAACCTTCGGCGAAGATGCGCAGCGCAGGACGCCGATCAATTACATGGCCGACAATCTGTTCAGCCCCGAGTTGTTAAACGCGCATTACTACACGCGTTCGTCGCCGGAAGAAGCGGGCGATGACGTGGTGGCGCTCGGCAAACTCCTGTTTTTTGATCCCATTCTCAGCGTTAACAACCAACGCGCCTGCGCCTCCTGTCACAAGCCGGAAAAGGCATTCACGGACGGCCTGCCGAAGAGCGTGGCGCTGGACTTTGCCGGCACGCTGGAACGCAACGCGCCCACGCTGGTGAACGCTGTGTTTTCCGACAGATTTTTCTACGACCTGCGCGCCAGCAAACTGAACGACCAGATTGAACACGTCGTCACGAACGAACGCGAATTTCACAGCACTTTTATCGAAATAGCGGACAAACTTAACAAGAGCGATGAGTACCGCGAGTTGTTCAGGCGCGCCTATCCACAACTGGGTGACCGGCCCATCGTGGCGCATTCAATTGCCGGCTCCGTCGCGGCATATGTGCGCAGCCTGGTGGCGATGAATTCGGAGTTCGATCGTTATGCACGGCGCGAAGTTGACAGGATTGACCCGGCCGTGCAGCGCGGATTTAACGTTTTTATGGGCAAGGCGGCATGCGGCACTTGTCACTTTGCACCGAACTTCAACGGCCTGGTACCGCCGTATTTTGTCGAGACCGAAACTGAAGTCCTGGGCGTTCCGGCGACGCCGGACACGCTCAACCCGACGCTGGACTCGGATCTGGGCCGTTGGGGCGGCCGTCTGCTGGAGCGCGCACCTTTTTACAAACACTCTTTCAAAACTGTGACGCTGCGCAACGTGGAGCTGACCGCGCCCTACATGCACAACGGCGTGTACCGTACGCTGGAGGAAGTCGTCGACTTTTACAATCGCGGCGGCGGCGTGGGGCTGGGCCTGGACGTTGAACACCAGACGCTGGCGCCGGATCGGCTGGACCTGACGGATCAGGAGCGCGCCGACCTTGTGGCATTCATGCATGCTCTGACGGACACCAACGGCGTCTCTTCACGTCCGACGCGTCTGCCGCAGATTGACGGGCAGGCTGAGCTGAACAAACGCAGGATTGGTGGGGAGTACTAGGGCGCAGTAATTGTGCAATGCAATTTCCTCCCGTTCATGCAGCTTTTCGGTGCGTTTAAGCTCCAGATCAGAACATTAACATTTTGATTTGCACAAAAGCCAGAGTCGACGCACTTTGCGCAGGTCGAATCAGCCGGAGTGGTTCGGCCGCGCCGCAGCAAGGGAATCCCGATGGAAGGGATTTGCGCCCCGGGTTAACGTTCGCTTTTGACCTCAATTTTGAGGGGCGAGGGGCTGTGTCTGAGAGTTGAAAAAAGTGGGAAAAATGGCACGGTGGCGGAGGGGGTGGGGGACCCATTTTGTATCGAGGCCAACTCTTTATCTCGAGTACTTGAATCTCAGTCTCGAATACTTGAATCTCTGTCTCGAATATTTGAATCTCTGTCTCGAATTTTTGAATCTCTGTCTCGAATTTTTGAATCTCTGTCTCGAATACCTGAATCTCTGCCCCGAGTATTTGAATCTCTGTCTCGAATACTTGAATCTCTGTCCAACTACCACATTCTTATGCAGTAAACACTCGAATCGCCGCCCGGCATTCCCGGGCATTGCGCCTTGACAGCTAATTCACAGTTCTCACAGCCAAACAGCCCAGGTGATATCGCCTCTACTTCTTTTTCCCCTGGTACTTGTCGTGTAATCCCTCGCCGTTTAAAATCTTCGGTGCACACTTCTCAATGCGTTTCTCGCGTGTGACGGATTGTTTCGGCGCTGAAAAATACAAGACATATGCGCGTTGCCGGCCGGGTGTTAATGCCTCAAAAGCTGAATGCAATGTCGGATCGATGTTAAATCGCTGTTCCAGCTCGGACGGCAGCGGCTCAGGATTCGCGACACGCGGCACCACCAGGCCTGCCCGTTCCACTTCGATTGCTTCGTAGATCAGTCGTTTAACTTCGCCCAGATGTTCCCGGATCTGCTCGGTCGTTGTGAATCGAATCAGCCGGGCGGCTTGTGTGTTGGGGCCGGGTTTTTCCAGCAGGCCGGCAGCGTTGTTTAACAATGCTCCCTTGAAAAAGCTGATCGCGCTGCAGTTTCGTAGCGCGGTGATCATCAGCACGTTTTTCTGCTCGAAGGTGTAACAGGGCACGCCCCATTTGCACTCTTCCGTCAGGCCGCAGTTACTCGCGGCTTCTATTAACATTGACAATTCATTCTGGCGACCGTTCACCTTGCAGTCCGGCGTTCCACCCAGTTCACAGCGGCCGCAGCCTTCAATCAAATATTCACCAACTGAATTTGTCATGTGTTTACGCTGCCTGTTTAATCAACTGACTTAACAAAAGAAGCCCGCCGGAACTGTTATTCCTTTTGGCAAGGCATGCATGTTCTGTTCGGACTCCTGACCGCTTTGAACCTCATCTGCGCTTCGGTTCAGGCTCTTTTGAATTTTTGCTTATCATTGAACGACAAAGCTCAAACCACGGAGTCTGTGAGGATTCGCACAGACTTTCAACTTCAAGCTCAATGACAAACAAAAGCGTCATAAAGCAAGCAGCCGCCAGGCGGCGAAGCTCGGTTTGGCCGGTCGCGGTTCACGCACATTCCCGGCGAATCGCCTGAAGCGGGTCTTCACCCTTTTCGATCAGTCCGCCGGGAAGAATCCAGAAATCCATGTTCGTCAATGTCGCAATAACAATGCGTCCCGCCTGGTGCAAAACGGCAATTGCGCGTGTAATTTGTGTCGGATTGTTAAAGTCAATCTCCATTGTTACCCCAATGCACAGTGTTTAAGTGTCAGGAGTCACGGACGGTAAAACCGGCAACATCGAGCAGAAAGTCGGCCGTGCGTTTGTTTAATCTGACGCCGCCCAGTTCGGCAGCGGTAAACCAGGCCGCCTGCAGCGCGTCGTCGCCCGCGCGTAGCTCGCCGCCGACAACGCGCGCCGGGAAATCGACGATAACATAGTGAAAAATCAGCCCGCCGTCCGCATCGCGGTGAATCGAGTCAAACACGAACATGGCCGGACCGCTGATTTCCACAAGCAGTCCGGTTTCTTCCCGCAGTTCGCGCCGCAGCGCTTCGGCCATGGTTTCTCCTGCGAGTACGCGTCCGCCCGGCAGAGCCCATTCGTATTCGGCAGGCGGACGACCGCGACGTATTAACAGAACGCGATTATTTTCGCACACATATGCCGCCACGGCGGGAACGGGGCCTACTTCGCCGGTGCTGCGAGCGGCCATTTAGTCGTTGACCTTGTAAGACTTGTAAAGGCTGTCGAGGATGTGATTGCGCAACTGTTTAAAGGAAAAAGCGCCGGAAACCACGGCGCGATCCATCAGCTCGATGTCGCAGCCGGTAAAATAGGCCATCTGCAACTCCAGCAGCTTTTCGTCTTCGCGCTGCGGCAAGAGCGGAAAGATGTTGTTGTTCGGCTCGGCGGGAAAACTCATGCCGGCATTCAGGCGATTGCGCAATTCCTCTTCGTGTGCCAGGGCGTTGCGCGCAATCAGACGCCGCATTGGCGGGGCCAGCAGTTCGTCGCCCATGCGTCCGCTTGCCAGCAGCGGGATGTAGACGTCCGCGCCGCCGAGCATGCGATGATGAAAATTGACGATGTGACCGCCGTAGTTGGGGCCGGTCAGCGCTACGCGCGAGTTCGACGTGACTTTGATGCGCGAGCAGAGTGCGTCGACGAGCTTGATTGAGGCGGCCGTCATCGCCATCCACTTGTCCAGGCTGTCGCAATCGCCGCTGAACTGCGAAAATGAACGGTGATAGGCGGCCTGGACGGCGATAAGATTCAGCGGAAAACCCTCGCGCTGATAGGGAATCACGTTCCGGATGATGGCGTCGAAGGGAAATTCCAGCAAGCCGTGGTGATAAATAAGCGTCGGGGCCGATTCGCCGTGCCACTGCAGCACGCGAAAAGCGCATTGCAAACGGCGGTCCAGGCTGCGAACGTCGACGCGGTGCGTGCGCTGCAGGCCAGGATCGGGCAACTGCAGCTCCGTGCCTTCCAGATATTCGCGCAGCTCGTGAGAGCGAATGCCGCGACGAAAGAGTCCCGGCAACAGCATCGAAGCCAGGTCGGCCACCGTGCGATCGATTGAAGTCTGGAAATTCATGTCCTGGATCCCTGCGATTTATCCGCGCAACATTGCTTTCGTCGATGCCGCATCCTTACGCAGCGCGCTCGCGATTGATTCGACTTTTTAGCCCGCGGCCGCCCCGTTTGCCGCAGCAGCGCTTGTATTTGCGTCCGCTGCCGCAGGGACAGGGAGCGTTGCGCCCCACACTGCCGACTTTGACGCGGCGCAGCACGCGGTCCGCCATCGACTGTTGAAAAGCCACCTGCAACAGTTCGTACAATTCCGGATGATTGCGGCGCATCTGTTTGGGCCGCTCAAAGAAGTACTCGGCCACAACGGGGAAAAACTCTTCGCGGCGGCTTGCGCCGTAGGGATTGATGTCCGACGAACCCTGGGTAATTTTCTGCACTTCGCTGTGAATGCGTTTGAGCCAGGGCGCGGTAAAGCGATGCTCCAGCAGGATGTCCGGCACGCCGTCGATAACGCCGTCCGCTTTGTCAATCAGATGGGCGAATTCGTGAATGGCCACATTGCGCCGGTCACGCGAGTTTTTGAAGCCGTTGCGCAGAGCAGGCTGTGAAAGAATCATCACGCGGCTCATCTGGCCGTCGCCGACCATGCCGAGAATTGTGCGTTCCTCCTCGTCGCCACCGCTGTGAAAATCGAATGACTCGTCAAAGTGCGCGGGGTAGAGGAGCACTTCGTGCAGGCCCGGGTAAAGCCAGGCGTCGTCCAGTCCAAAGATGGGAATGATCGCGCCCGCGGCGGTGAGCAGACGGTCGATATCTTCAACGTCCGTGCCGACTCCGGTGATGCGCACGTGCTCCAGAAATCGCAATATCAGCGTCTCAAAACGCTCTTGCTCCGCTTCGTCCAGAGCGAGGTAATAGGCAACGTCAGAGCGCAGCAGCGCCCGCCATTCATCGGGAAACTCGCCGGGCACGCCGCCCAGCTTTTTGGGGCGCATTAATTGCCACACGATGATTATCGTGAAGACAATGGCGCTGAAAATGACCAGATCCATAGTGTTGCCGGACGGCGGTGAAAACAGGCGCGGCGCGTTAGGTGCACGCCGCGAAGTATATCAACGGCGCGGATCCCACGAGTTGTCGACGTTAAAACCGTGAATGTCGGCGATGTCTTCCCAGCGCATCATCTGCAGCTCCGCACCTTCCTTGGCTTCGGCCGCGCCGGCGACGAACATACCGAAGGGAAAACGCGAATCGATTTCCGCGCTGACGACCGCAATCGCAGGATTGTCCGGACTGTTTTTCAGGACAAAGGTGCCGACGTAATCGTTCTGCGCGCGGCGTTTGTACAGATGCACCTTGTTGTCGTCCGCATCCGCCGCCATAATGTAGCCGTCGCCTTCGCGGCGTTTGTACATCACAAGTTGACCGACTTTATTCAGGCCGTGGTCGCCGACTTTGATCGTCAGTTCGCCGGGCGTTTCGCCTTGAGGCGCGCCGTGCAGCTTCCATACGCCTTTGTCCGGCTCGGCCACAAAGATCGTTCCGGCCTGGTCGTCGGCCAGAATGTCACCGCAGGAGCCGACGCTCCATTCGCGGACCTTGTTGCCCGTGATCGCACCGCTTATGCTGTCGACTGTAATTTCGTATTGTTCGATCTTGCCGCTTTTGGACGAGCAGGCAAAGTAGTGCAGACCGCCCGCCGCGCGGCTGAATGTCAGCGCACCACCGTCCATGCCCTCGCCGCAGGGGATGCCGTCGCCCAGCGGCGCCAGCACGCGCATCTCCGTATCGATACTGTAAATCTGGATGACGCCCTGCGTCGTCGCGGCGCCGGTATTGACAACCGCCACGATATCGGTGGTGTCGCCGCCGATGGGAATGTTGTAGCGCACGTCGATGCCGCGCGCTTTGTCGGCCATGATCGACTGCAGCGCAGTGCCGTCGAATCCAAACACAAACAGGTTGCCGCTTTTTTCGTCGGCCGCCAGGACGAGTCCCTGGTCCGCCTGCGTCGGATGACTCCAGATGCAGGCCTCGGTAAACGCGCCGGCCTGGCGCGCCTGCAGGACCTGGATCGGGTCGGGCGTCACCGAATCGGCATCCGCTTCCGGAGAAGATTCACCGCCCGTGCAGGCGAACAGCATACAACAAAGAGTCAGACCGGCTACATGCGCCGCCGCAGCGCGCGGATTCCACCTCAGAACAGTCTTACGAGGTCGTGGCATCTGGCGTGCTCCCCAAACAATTTCGGACGTACAGTATAAAATTTACCTCTGCAAACAGGAAATTGTGAATATCTGCTGATATTCACAATTATACGTCGCCGCTTGCCGCATCAGACGCGCTTTTCCTTCCTGCCGAAGGATCGTACCAGCACCGATTCCGGGTCACGCTGTGCCGCGCCATTCTACCCGCTCGTTATCCAGTCGCCGTCGAAGTCGGTTCACTCCACGCATCTGTGCTTCCGGACGGAAAAACCCGTCCAATTCCGACCGTCCGTACTAGCTTTTCACTGCGTTACTCACATGGTCGGCTCGGGTAAATTCGGCAGTGTCGCGTAGCAGAACGGAAGAAGTTGAAATGAGAGAGTAGGCGGTAAGATACTGTCGAATTCGCCCGAGCCGATACACCGCACCGCCGCTGATTGATCTGCAGTACCAACCGTTGTTTGCTCCCGCCGCAGCCCGCAATTCCGTACATTTGCACATGCTGTTTCTCCTGTTTGCCATCCTGTGCTCGACGGTTGTCGGCCACATTTTTACATTGGCGTCGCGACGGGGCACAGGCAGCGCCGCTCTGTTGTTTGCCAACTATGCGGTTGCCGCTCCGGCCTCTGTTTTGGGCATGTTCCTTCATCCCGCACCCGTCAACCTGGTCGGGCTGCTGCCGGTGTTTCTGGCTGCGCTGCTGGGTTTTCTCTTTCTGTTTAACTACCTGATGCTGGCCGAGTCGATTAAACGCATGGGTATCGCTCTGCCGGTGACGCTTATGCGCGTCTCGGTGGCCTGGCCCGTCATTGGTTCGATCGTTCTGTTTAACGAATTTCCGCACATGGCGACGTTGATTGCGACGGTGGCGGTTTTTCTGGCGCTTCCCCTGGCCGCACCGCAGCGTATAAATCGCCGCGTTTTACAGGGGGCGCACAGCAGCGGACTGCTCCAGGCTTTGTTGCTTTTTGTCGGTACCGGACTGACGGAGCTACTGTTTAAGGTCCAGGCTGAATTGCATCCCATGGCCAACCCATTTGTTTTTACCTCGATGATTTTCCCTGTGGCGCTGTTTTTTTCCTGGCTGTACTATCGTCGTCGCTCGAAAGAGAAGTTAAAACGCGATGGCGTGGGACTTGGCGCCGCGCTGGGTTTGTTTAATGTCGGCTCGACGGTTTTCCTCTTGCTGGCGCTGCATTTGCTGGAGGGGATCGTGGTCTTTCCGATCAACGCGGCCGGCGTAATTGTTTTAAGCACTTTAAGTGCGCTGTTTATCTGGCGCGAACGACCTGCGCCGCGGCAGTGGCTTTTTATCGTTATAGCCTGTATTGCCATCGCGTTTATTTATCACTGATTGCCGATTAAACGGCTCCCTGCATTGCAGCGCCGTCCTTGTTGAACTTCGTCCGGCTTGCTTTTTGACTTCATTGTTAATCTTCGGGCTCAAAGAAGGGCTGTTTAACGGCGGTCCGCGCGCGGCGTTGTTCGGCGTCCCAGGTAAAACCTATCAATTGCAGCACGGCAACCGGCGGAATGAACAGCCAGCCGACGAAGGGGAGAATGCTGAGCAGTGTCGGCAACAATCCCAGATGAACGATTGAAGCACGCAAACGGCGACGCGTCTGATTAGCCGGTTCACCCGCGCCGCGCAGCACGTCAACATAGGAAGCGCGAATTGCCGCTCCGGATAAAAACACTTCGGCTACAAGTACTAACGGCAGGCCCACAACTGAAATCATGCCGACAAACAAGAGAATCAGGGTAAGACAGAGATCGCGCAGGGCAAACAAAAGCGAACGTCCCAGGTCGCGTCCAAAGCGCCCCCAGCTGAAGTGCTGTTCCGGCAGCGGACGAAAGTGGCGAATGACGTCGCCCACAAGCACATCATTCCAGACTGAAATGAGCGCCACGACTATGCGGAGGTTGGCGACTACGGCGAGGATGCCGACAATGATATACAGCAGCACGGTAGCGATCGCGTTAAACACTCCTTCAACGCCGCTGCCATCGTGCAGGAAACTCAGGTAGCGATCAAACAGCAGCTGATCAAAGGCAAACAGAATCGCAGCGGTCAGTACAAGAAAAATCGCGGTCGACGTCGCCAGCATTCTGGTGAGGCGCCCGCGCAGACCCGGAACGTTTTTGAGTGCGGGGCGGACGCTGCTCCAGATGCTGAACAGCGTGGGAGAGTAACCTTTGGGAGTGTCTGTCATGTTCTGTCTCGGATTCTGTGCGCCGCACCGGAACAAGGAGCGCTTCACATAATAAAATGGGCCAAATCGAGTCTCACCGTCCACGAACGCTGTGGGCGCACGCTGAGTGCAAAACAGCGGATGCGAATCTTTGACGATTAAGTTGCAAAAGCACGATGAAAATTGCGGTCCTGTTGTCGGGCGGAGTGGACAGCTCCGTCGCTCTGAACCTGCTGGCGCGCCAGGGACACGAACTGCACGCCTTTTACCTGAAAATCTGGCTCGAAGACGAACTGGCCTTTCTGGGCGAGTGCCCCTGGGAGGACGACCTTCACTACGCCCGCGCCGTATGCAACGCGTTAAACGTGCCGCTGACCATCGTGCCGTTGCAGGCTGAATATCTGGACAAAGTCGTGGCCTACGCACTGGACGAACTGCGCGCCGGCCGCACGCCCAGCCCCGACGTTTTCTGCAATCGGCGCATCAAGTTCGGCGCTTTTTTTGATCACATCGACGCCAGTTTCGACAAAGTTGCTTCGGGGCACTACGCACAGGTGGAAGAACGCGAGGGACAATTTCTGCTGCGCTGTTCACCGGATCGCGTCAAAGATCAGACCTACTTCCTGTCGCATCTGCGGCCGGATCAGATGGCGCGCGCGTGTTTTCCGCTCGGCCCGTACACCAAGGCGGAAGTGCGCGAAATGGCGTCGGAAATGAACCTGCCGAACAGCAAGCGCAAGGACAGTCAGGGCATCTGTTTCCTGGGCAAGATTCAATATCGCGATTTTGTAAAATTCCACCTGGGCGAGCGGGAGGGCAAGATCGTAGACAGGGTCAGTGGCACGGAACTCGGTCCGCATCAGGGATTCTGGTTTTACACCATCGGTCAGCGTCAGGGACTGGGTCTGGGCGGAGGGCCGTGGTTCGTCAGCGGCAAGGACACCGAGAAGAACATTGTTTACGTGACACATCGCGACCACTTGCCGGAACACGAGGAGCACCGCTTTGTGGCCGGAGATGTTAACTGGATTGCCGGCGCCCCGCCGGACAGTCTGGAGGGTCTGCGCGTCAAGCTGCGTCACGGACCGCACATGATAGAATGCAGCGAACTGCGGATGCGCGCGGACGGCGCTTTGGATGTTAGTCTGGCGGAGCGCGAAGTCGGTATTGCGGCTGGGCAGATAGCGGTCCTGTACCGCGGCGACGTATGTCTCGGCGGCGGTGTGATTCTGGCCCGCGTTACGCAGGCCATCGCCACGGAAACGGCAGACTGAAATTAATCATTACAAACTTGCAGCGACGGCGTTTTGCAGATGCGAGATTTTTCGTAGTTTCCCGCGACGTTTCAGGATCATGCACTCAATCGTCCTGTGTTTGAAACACACCGCACACGGAGTGTGACGTTGAAAGTGCCATGGCCGGACGTTGACGATATATTCCCGATACCTTGCGTGCATACTGGATCAGGTCGGTCACCGACTCCGAAATTACACGGTTGGAAGAGACGTAGACAACATCGGGAACGCAAGTGCCGCTTGCGATACAACAATGGCAACTGCCGCCGACGGTACGAACGAGAATCGTTCGATTTGCGATGAAGTGCACCCCGGTTTTAGCCGGCATCGCAGGTCACACGAACAGTCCCGCTACTGAAGGACATGTTTACCGATAACCGGAAGCCTTCACCGGATAACGGCCCAGGCAGCCGCGTTTACTCTTTGCGTTCATTTGGAATCGACTGCATTGCCTTGCGCGCGCCGCTCAACCATTGATGCGGCGTGTGGGAGCGTTCAGCGAAGAGCCTTTCATTTGATCATGGGCGGCGCGGGGCAACAGGCCTGCGCCGGCGAGGCATTAATGAACGGACAACGATTTGAGCTACCATTGCATTCGGCGGCGCTTTCAGCGCTCATGACCGCGTCGTTGTGTGTACGCGGCCGTCTCTCCCGGAAGCGTTGCAGTGGATCTCCCGCCCCGAAAACCTCAACAGTGCATTTAACAAACATTCATAGAACTGACAACATTACGCTTTCATTCATCTGCGTGTCTTTGTCGCGTACGGGTGCAAACGGACGCGGCGACTGTGCGTATTTGACCTAACTGGAGGAATCATGGAAGGTTATATCGGCGAAGTGCGCCTGTTTGGCGGCAACTTTGCGCCAAGAGCCTGGGCATTCTGCGAGGGGCAATTGCTGTCCATCAGCGCAAATACAGCCCTGTTTTCGATCATCGGCTGCACCTATGGAGGTGACTGCCGTACGACGTTTGCGCTGCCGGACCTGCGCGGCCGCACGGCTATCGGCGCGGGTGACGGACCGGGGCTGACGGACAGAAGACTCGGAGCCAAGACGGGAAGTACGACGGTCACGCTGACCACAACGCAAATTCCCTCGCACAACCACGTGTTGAATGCAAATACGGCCGAAGGTACTCTCAACTCGCCGCAGAACGCATTCTCCGCCTCCGGCCAGACGGCAGGTAATCCGCCGAACATTGTGCCGGTCAATCCAATGTATTCGCCGACGGCCAACACAACGATGAATGGCAATGCAAACGGCCTCACAGGCGGCGGCCAGTCGCACAACAACATGCAGCCTTCGCTGGCGCTGTATTACATCATCTGTCTGCAGGGCATTTTCCCCTCACGCGGATGATGGACGCCGGTCCGTTTGAAGACATGTGAATACGAAATTCGAAATATCACAACAATATGGGTCTTTGCCGCGACCGTCAGAACGGCGGCGGTAAAGCATACATCAAGGAGTTATAATGGAAGGTTATATCGGGGAAATCCGATTGTTTGCGGGCAATTTTGCCCCGCGCAGTTGGGCTTTCTGCGCCGGCCAGCTTTTGTCCGTCAGCGCAAACTCGGCCCTGTTTTCAATTCTGGGGTGTACCTACGGCGGTGATTGCCGTACGACCTTTGCATTGCCGGACCTGCGCGGACGCGTGCCAATCGGCCCCGGCGCGGGACCTGGCTTGCCCGACTACCGCGAGGGGCAGAAAACCGGGTCAACGACAGTGACCCTGACGGTTTTGAACATTCCGCCGCACAATCACAGTATGAATTCCAGCAATGCCGTTGGAACGTTGAACAGTCCGCAGAACGCTTTTCCGGCGGCCGGCACGCTGGCGGGCAACCCGCCTAATCAGGTGCCGGTTAACACGCAGTACATGGCCACTTCCAACACGACTATGAATGCCCTGGCATGTGGAAATGCGGGAGGCAATCAGTCGCACACCAACATGCAACCTGTGTTGGCGCTCAACTATGTCATTTGCATGTTCGGCATTTACCCGTCACGTTCCTAATCAACCTTGCACTCAAATTCTGGAAATGCTGCGGCGGATTCCGCTGTTCATTTTCTGAACAGGAGAAATATATATGAATGGAGTCATCGGAGAAATCCGATTGTTTGCGGGCAACTTTGCCCCGCGTACCTGGGCTTTCTGCGCCGGGCAGTTAATTTCAATTTCTTCCAATACCGCCTTGTTTTCCATCATCGGCTGTACATACGGCGGTGATTGCCGCACGACGATGGCGCTGCCCGACCTGCGCGGCCGCGGAGCGATAAGCCAGGGCGCCGGTCCCGGTCTGCCCGATTACAGACTTGGTCAGAAAACCGGTCAGGAAACCGTCACGTTGACCGTCTCGCAGATTCCGGCGCACAATCACGCCATTCACGCGAACGGCACAAACTCGAATGCGCTCAATTCGCCGCAAAACGCCTTCTGGTCGGCCGGTGAAACCGCAGGCAACCCGCCGAATATCGTGCCCGTGAACACGATTTATTCGACAACGGCGAATACCCAAATGAACGGTCTCGCCATTTCGAATACCGGCGGTAATCAGTCTCACAACAACATGCAACCCTCGTCGGTGCTCAACTACATCATCTGCATGCAGGGAATCTTCCCCTCACGCGGCTGATAGTACGCAACAGTCAGACAATGAACGCGGCCGGAAGGTGGAGGAGGATACTTTTTCCCGCTTTCCGGCCCGATTTGTATTTCAACAACCACAGTTACTGGTGCCTGAGAAGGAAACGTTCCATGGAGCAACTCGCTCCAGGCAGGTGTTCCGCAGATTTCTTCCGGAGATGTCATTTATGAATTTTTGCGATAAACGATTGCTCGTAGCTCTGAGTTTTCTGGCGCTGATTCTGGCAAGTTCTTCCGCTTTTGCCGTTACCCGCACAGTCACGTCATCCGGCAACTCCGGCGCAGGTTCTTTACGCGCCACGGTCGGCGCGTCCGCCGACGGCGACGTCATTGTGTTTGACAGTTCGATTTCGTCAATCTCACTGGGATCGCAGATTGAGATTACAACCACGTTGACGATTACCGGTCCGGCCGCGGATGAATTGACAATTTCCGGTGGGAATTCCGCGCGGATTTTTTACGTCAATGCATCCGGCAAAACCGTCAATCTCAACCGCATACGAATCGCAAACGGTCGTAGCCAGGCTACTCCCGTTTTGAACGCGATTGTCGGCGGCGGCGCAATTTATCACAGCGCCGGCATTCTCAACATCGATGAATGCGAGTTTGTCAGCAACGTGACCGATGACGGCAACGGGACAACAACCTTCGGTTACGGCGGCGCTATAATGTCGCAGTCGGAACTGCACGTTTCCAACTCCTCGTTCAGCTTCAACTCACTCAGCAACGCCAATGCCTATGGCGGCGGCGCTGTGTATTGCCAGGACAACACCACCGACCACGATGTGAGTTTTAACAATTGTACGTTTTACGCAAACAGCGTAGTCAGCGGAAATGCCGGCGCCGACGGCGGCGCTATCGCCATTTCTGAAAACACCGGCTCCGGCACTGACACGGCTCCTCTGGTAACGATTACGAGCTGCACCTTTTACGACAACAACTCCAACAACAACGGCGAAGAAATCTACATTTTTACAAATGGTCCCGACGTTGCGATCACGCTGCAGAACAACATTTTTGACCGCGACGCCGCCGACGGCGGCCAGGTCTCGGTCGAGTGTGATTGCGCCACCGGTATAACGGCGACCAGCAACGGCGGCAACATTTACTGGGACACGCCCGACGCGCAAATCCCGACCGCCGGCACACGCGACCAGACAGGCCAGGGCGTCGATGGTTCCGGCCTCACCGGAACGTTGGGATTGAACGGCGGTTCAACACAAACGATACCCATTACGAGCGGCGCCAGCCTGGCCGACGACAACGGCGTATCCGGCGGTCCCGTTCTTTCGCGAGACCAGCGCAACTTTACGCGCGAAGGCAACCCCGATTCCGGCGCATACGAATTCAACGGCACGCCGACCTTCTACACGATCTTTCCGACCGATAATTCCACGGACGTCTCCGTCACAACCAATCTGGTTGTGACGTTTGAGCACAACGTCTCGCTCTTTACCGGGAATCTGTCGATACACCGCATTTCCGATGACAGCCTGGTCGAACAGATCGCAGCGACCAGCGCCACCGGCGACGGCACCAAGATCATTACCTTTGACCCGGTTAATCCGCTGCCGGGCAATACCGCGCTCTACGTTAACTACACGGCGCAGGCATTCCAGGCGCCGCGCGGCGAGCTGCATGCCGCAATATCCAACAACTCTACCTGGAACTTTACAACCGGCGCGGCCCCGAATCTGCCGCCGGTGATTGCCACGACCAATACCGTTGTCTCCGGGCGCACGGGCGAAAATCTCAACATTTACGTCACAATTTCCGACCCAGAGTCGGCAACATCTGAAATTGTTCTGACCGGTACGTCGAGCAACGTCGGCCTCGTTCCGGACAACAACATCGTGCAATTGGGACTGACTACGGCAACGACCTGTTTCCGGGTTACGACGGCCGCTCTGAGCACATTCGGCACGGTCGAAATCACTATCACGGCGACGGATACGAGCGCCAACACGGCCTCCACGACCTTCACAATTACCTTCGCGCCGACATTGCCCACAGCTTTGGCTTTCGACGGGATGACGAGCCTGGACAACCAGGGCTTCAACCTGTCGAACGTCAGCGGTTTCAGCAACCGTTTCATCGTTCAGGTTCACGCCGACGCCAACCGCGAGTCCGATGACATCATCGTAACGACGGGCACATTTAACGCTTTTGACCAGAATTCGGCTCCGGACGGTGTCGCTACGACGGAATACAAGCTGTTTACCGGCTTTGGCAAAACCGGCGTGGGCGACGGCAGTGGGCCGGCTCCCGCACTCTTCGTTCCGGGCGTGTCAGTTACGACCAACACAGTACGCGTACAACTGCGGGATCAGTTTGCACGCGGTGCAAACCTGACGCTGTCGACAGCGGCCGACAGCGCAGTAAGTTTGTCGAGCACGACGGTTACGCTGACGGTTTTGCTTCCGCCGGCAGTGCAGCTTGGTCTGACCTCGACAAACGGCACGACGTCCGGCGACAAAGGAGACGGAGTCGGCAACGACGGCTTTAACGGCGGCGTGACCAATTTTGCCGGGAGCACGACCGTGCCTGTTACCGTGGCCTCGCTTGACGCGGCCAACTGGATCACGGCAACGGGCAACAGCACATTCCCGATTTTCTTCTTTACCACGACGATATCCGTTACCAGCGACAACCCAGACGTTGTCCTGAGCGGGGCGGGTATCAGCTATACGTTCTCGCCGCTGGCGGCAGTCCAGAGCAAGAATCTGACGATAACTTACAATGGCTCCGGCACGACGACGGCGGTAATCACTTACCAGCACGACGGAACCGGGTCGATGGGCTCGACCTCGGTGACGATTACGATCGATCCGGCTGACCCGGTTGTCGCAACGTCCAATACGGCGATTTCCATGCTGGAGGACATCAGTACGCGCGTTTATGTCAGCGTTTTTGACGCTCAGAGCATTACCAGCGCCATCGTCCTCACTGCGGAATCGGGTACGCCCGCCATCATCGGCAGCGACAATATCGTGCAGACGGGCGCGACAACGGCAGTCACCTGTTTTGCCGTTACAACTGCATCGACCAACACAAACGGCAGCGTGTCGATTACGATTTCAGGTAAGGATCCCGACGGTAATATCGGCTCGACGAGCTTCTCGATTAACGTCATCCCGGTCAACGACATCCCGAGTTTTGCCACGGGCGCCAACGCCGTCGTGGAGGAGGGCGCAGCGTCTTACGACCTGCCATTTGCAACGGGCATTACGGACGGCGACCCCGAGGTCAATCAAACGCTGACCTTCCATCTGGTTGTAGACAATCCCTCTTTGTTTGCCACGCAGCCGACCGTTGCGACGACGAATGGAAATCTGCGATTCGGCGTGGCGGCTGCTACAACCGGAATCGCGGTTGTTCAGATCAGTCTTTCGGACAACGGCGGTACAAGTAACGGCGGCGTCAATACGACGGCGACGCAAACTTTTACGATTACTGTAAACAACCTCAACGATGCTCCGATCTTCAGCACCGGCTCCAACGTGACGGTCAATGAAGATTCCGGCGCGTACAATCAGCCCTTTGCGACCGGCATCGACGACGGCGATCCGTCGACGACGCAGGTGTTAACATTCCACGTTGTGGCGACAAACTCCAGTCTGTTCAGCGTTCAGCCCAGCATTGAGGTGTCCAACGGCAATCTGAGTTTCACGCCGGCATCCAACGCCAACGGCTTCACGGCGGTTCAGGTGAGTTTGAGCGACGACGGCCCGAACGGCGGAGGTGAAGTTAACACGTCGGCTACACAAACGTTCTACATTACGATCAATCCGGTTAACGATCCACCCAGCATTAACGCACCCGGCACAGCAACAACGCTGCAGAACGGCACAACCACGGTGACGATCAACATCGCCGATATCGACAATCCCATCGGTTCGCTGCAGGTCTCGGCAACTTCGTCGAACCTGACTCTGGTGACCAACGGCGGCTTCACATTCAGCCCGACAGCCGGCACGATGACCATGACGATCCGGCCGGAGTGCGGCCAGGTCGGCCTCTCCTTTGTGACAATTACAGTGGAGGACAATGGCTCGCCGAATCTGTCCAGCACGGCAATTCTGTCGCTCTTTGTGACTCCGGCGCCTGCCTTTGATATAACGGGCGCTACCGCACCTTGCCCGCGCATTTCGGTGCAGTACGGTATTCCGGCAACACCGGGCGCAACCTACGAATGGGACGTCACGAACGGTATCCTCATCTCCGGCCAGGGAACAACGAGCGCCTCGATCAACTGGGAATCCGGCACGACCGGATCGGTACACGCCACGATTATAACGCCGGCCGGCTGTACATTCTCGTCGGTCCTTTTCGTGAGCACTCTTAACATTTCGGCCAACCCCGACTACGCAATCACGGCGACCGGTTCCAGCGTGACGTTTAACGTGTTGACCAACGACGACGGTTCGACCCTGGTGCTGATCGGCGCTACCGATCCGCCCAACGGCAGCCTGGTTACCAACGCCAACGGCAGCGTGACGTACACGCCGGACGGCGGGTTTGAGGGTTTCGATTCGTTTAACTACACAATTCGCGATGCCAACGGCTGCCTTGAAACGGGAGCGTCCGTACAGGTCGTAGTGTCGGATCAGGTGGATCGCATCAACCTGTTTTATGTCGAACGTCAAAAAGACAAAGTCGGTCCGGTGCGCGGCATGCGCAATCCGCGCGGAACGGCTGTGAGCCCGGACGGCAACAACGTCTACGTGGCCGGTCAGGCGGACAACTCCGTCGTCATTTTTGACCGCACGGCTTCGGACGGCACGCTGACCTATGTCGGTCGCGAACGCCATAACAGCAACGGTGTGCAGTCAATGCGCTACCCGACGGGCGTCGTGGTGTCGCCGGACGGCAAACACGTCTATGTCGCCTCCTACGGAAGCGGCGCGGTGGTGTCGTTTACACGCAACAGCGGTACAGGCGAACTGACATACCTTGAACGCAAGGTGGACGGCAAGTTCGACGCAGGAAAGAAAATAGTCGGCATCGGACGCGCCATTGAACTGACGTTGAGCCGCGACGGCAAGTCGCTCTACGTCACAGGCTACACGGACAACTCGGTTGTTCTGTTCCGCCGCGACGTCAACACGGGCCTGCTGCAATTTGTCGAGCGCCACAAAGACGGACAGGGCGGCGTGGACGGTCTGCGTTATCCGCTCGGTCTGGATGTAAGCCCCGACGGCAAAAACGTTTACGTCTCCGGTTCGGGCGACGACGCTGTGGCGGTGTTTGCGCGCGACAACACGACGGGCAAACTGACATTCCGCAGCCGGGTTGAAGACGGCAACGGCGGCGTGGACGGCATCGCGGACGCGGCCGACGTGGCGGTTTCCTCCGACGGCGACCACGTGTACGTTGCCGGTTACGGCGACGAAGCGATTGCCGCTTTCAGCCGCGACGGCAACGGCGACCTGACCTATATCAACAAGGTCACCGGCGGTCTGCTGGACGGTATTGCTTCGCTTGAATCTTCGCCGAACGGCGTGCACATCTTCGGCGCGGCGGAAATCGACGACGCGCTTGTCGTGCTGGAACGCGACGCTTCGAGCGGCGAGCTGACCTACCTGGAAGGCCTGCGCGACGGCGTCGACGGTACGGACGGCCTGAAGGGCGCACGTTTTGTATCGGTATCGCCGGACGGCTTCCACCTGTACACGGCGGGCTACGACGACAAGGCGGTTTCGGTGGCGTATCGCAATCGCCAGCCGGTGGCGCACAACGACGCGACGAGCGTGAATCCGAGCAGCTCGGTTGAAGTCACGGTGCTGGACAACGACAACGAAAAAGACGACGGCGAGAGACTGGAAGTAACGGCAAAAACGGACGGTACGCTGGGTACGGTGGCGATCACCGGCGGTGGCACGAAGGTCGAATACACGGCCGGCGCAGCGACGGGCAACGACACCTTCACATATACCATCGAAGACGGCATGGGCGGCAGCTCGACGGCGACGGTGGCTGTGAATGTCTCCAGTTCGACCAAACGCGGCTTTGACGACGCAGCCTCGGCCAACGACGAACGCATCGCCGTGCACCCCAATCCGGTGCGCGACGCGGCAACAATCCTGTTGAACGGCATGGAGGGGCGTAGCATTACCGTTCGCGTCTACGACATGCAGGGACGTCGCGTGGTCGAACTCTTCCGCGGCGAAGCTACGCAGAGCATGCAACTGACGTGGAATGTCGGTGCTTTCAACATCGCCGCCGGCAGCTACGCGCTGGTGGTGGAGAGCGCGCTGGAAACCGGCGCAGTTGAGCGACTGCAGCAGAGCCTGCATATCGTGCGCTGATCCCGCGTTTGTTCTCGTCCATAACCTTCAGTTCTTTGGCTGAAGACCACTAATCTTCAGGCCTCCGGTTCTTTGCCGGGGGCCTGTTGTGTTTTAAGCTGAATTCAGACTCTGGACTGACGCGTTGGAAACTGCTCAGCGAATGAACACCAGGCGCACAGCGACTTGAAACCGACACGGCGACCGGGCGCTTCCGCCCCGTCGACAAACAAGAGGGAAAAACAAGCCACCGAGTGAAAGGAGGGGGCGAAGTGCTCTGATTCAGAGTGAGCCACAGTGAGTGCGCGGCCAGGTGCGCGTGAGAAGCATGTGGGTGAATTGAATGACGGAGAGTTAAAATGCTACACAAGCAATTGCTGAAATTTGGTGGGCTAAGTCGGAAAGTGTAAATTGAGCGCTCACGGTAGATGTGCACCAGCCTGACAGGCTATTCCACCGTGCCTTTGAGTGAGTTTTTGTCACGGGACCTGCCTTTAAATGCGAATTCGCCGTTGTCCATGTTGGGCAGCAGTGGCAGCGCATATTCACACACACGGATTTGCACCGTTTTTTCACTCAAGTCGAAACCGCAATGCGGATTCGATTCGTTACCGCCATTTTGTTAAACACCGGCGGCAATCATTAAACATTGTGTTAACATTTTGAGGCCAGCATGCTCCGCCAGGAAGTCGTTCACTACATGATGTCAACGCGTCTGTTTCCGTGTTTTCTGTTGATCGCATTTCTGTGGACAAGCGCGGTTTTTGATGCTTCAGCCGCAACGCGCATTGTTACGACCAACGCCAATGCCGGAGCGGGTTCGCTGCGGGCGCAGATCGGCGCTTCGGCCGACGGCGACATCGTTGAAATTTCGTCGACGCTGTCGACCATTACACTCACGGCGCAGATTGAAATCAGCACCTCGCTGACGATAACGGGTCCGGCGGCGGATGAATTCACACTTTCGGGCGGATCAAGTGCACGCCTGTTTTACGTCAATGCCTCCGGTAAAACCGTCACAATGAACGGGATTAAATTCCTGAACGGACGCAGCCAGGCAACGCCGGTACTTAACTTTATCGCCGGCGGCGGTGCGATTTTCCACAGCGCCGGAATATTAAACATCGACGAATGTGAATTTGAAGGCAATGTGACGGACGACGGCAACGGCAGTACGTCGTTCGGTTACGGCGGAGCGATTATGTCGCAGGCGGAACTGCATGTCACCAACACAACGTTTTACAACAACTCGCTTAACAACTTGAATGCTTTCGGCGGCGGCGCTGTGTACTGCCAGGACAACACGACGGACCACGACGTCAGCTTTAACAACTGTACTTTTTTCAGCAACAGCGTCATCAACGGCAATTCCGGGGCGGACGGCGGCGCGCTGGCAATATCAGAGAACACCGGCTCGGGCACTGATACCGCGCCGCTGGTGACGATCACGAACTGTACATTCTACGACAACAACTCGAACAACAACGGCGAGGAAATTTACATTTTCTCGAACGGACCGGACGTGTCGATCACGCTGCGCAATAACATTTTTGACCGCGACGCAAGCGACGGCGGGCAGGTATCGGTGGAATGCGACTGTACCGGCGGCATCACGGCCACGAGCAACGGCGGCAATATTTATTGGGACACACCCGATGCGCAGATTCCGACGGGCGGCACGCGCGACCAGACAGGGCAGGGCGTCGACGGCGCGGGACTGAGCGGAACACTCTCCCTGTACGGCGGCCCTACGCGCACGATCGACATTATCGACGGTACGAGCCTGGCGGACGACAACGGCGTCTCCGGCGGCCCTACGCTGAGCCGCGACCAGCGCGATTTTACGCGCGAGGGCAACCCGGATTCGGGTGCGTTTGAGTTCGAGGGACTGTTCACTTACGAGACCATTTTTCCGGCCGACAACTCGACGAACGCTTCGGTCACGACCAACCTGATCATGACCTTCGCGCACAACGTCACAATCGGCAGCGGCAATATTCTGCTGCGTCACGTCACAAGTGCGGCGGTGCACGAGACGATCGCCGTTGGCAGTGCGGCGGTGACCGGCGGGGGAACAAAAACGCTGACAATCAATCCGACGCTGGCGTTGCCCGGCTCGACGAGCATATACGTTGAAGTTCCGCAGACGGCATTGGTTGCGCCGGACGGCGACTCGGAGATAGAGGCTATCAGCGGCAGCAGCGCATGGAATTTTGATACTGCGCCCGCACCCAATTCCGCTCCGCTGATCAGCACCAACAATACCGCCGTAACGATGCTTGAGGACGGCCAGGGCACGCTCTACGTCGACGTTTCCGACGCAGAATCTTCGACTATCAACCTCGTACTCACGGCGGCGTCTGCTGACATCACACTCGTGCCGACGGCCAATATCATCCAGCTTGGTTTAACTACCGCCACGAGCAGTTTCCGCGTCACAACGGCCGGCGCGAACACCAACGGTACGGTGGCAATTACCATCACGGTGACGGACGAGGGCGGCCTGACGGCTTCGACGACGTTTAACCTGACTGTTTTGCCTGTCAACGACGCGCCGACGTTTAACACAGGCGCGAATGTGACGGTACTCGAAGACTCGGGCGCATACAGCGCGGCTTTTGCAACGAGCATTGACGACGGCGACCCGGAGACAACACAGACGGTATCTTTTGTCGTGGCCGCAGCCAATACCACGTTGTTTGCCGTGCAGCCGACGGTAAACAGCGTGGGAGTGTTAACTTTTACTCCCGCGAACAACTCAAACGGAAACACAACTGTCGACATTTATCTGCGCGACGACGGCGGAACGGCCAACGGCGGTCAGAATACGAGTGCAACGCAGACGTTCAACATTTCGATCACGCCGGTCAACGATGCGCCGAGTTTCACGACCATCGCCAATGTGACGGTCAATGAGGACGCGGGCGCGACGACGGCAACGGTGGTCAACAACATCAATGACGGTGATGCCGAAACCACGCAGACCCTGGCGTTTGTCGTGACGAACAATAATGCAGCACTCTTCACGGTGCAACCGACGGTGAACTCGGTCGGCGTGATGAACTTCACTCCTGTGGGCAATTCAAACGGCACGGCGCGCGTGACGCTCTATCTGCGCGACGACGGCGGAACCGCAAACGGTGGACAAAACACTTCAGCCACGCAGACTTTTGATATTACTGTGAATGCGGTCAACGACGCTCCCTCGTTTAACACCGGCGCGAATGTGACGGTACTCGAAGACTCGGGCGCGTACAGCGCGGCTTTTGCAACGAGCATTGACGACGGCGACCCGGAAACAACGCAGACGGTGTCCTTTGTCGTGGCCGCAGCCAACACCACTTTGTTTGCCGTGCAGCCGACGGTGAACAGCGTGGGAGTGTTAACATTTACGCCCGCCAACAACTCGAACGGTACAACAACGGTTGACATTTATCTGCGCGACGACGGCGGAACCGCCAACGGCGGACAGAATACGAGTGCAACACAAACTTTTAACATTTCAATCACGCCGGTCAACGACGCACCGAGTTTCACGACCATCGCCAATGTGACGGTTAATGAGGACGCGGGCGCGACGACGGCGACAGTGGTCAACAACATCAACGACGGCGATGCCGAAACCACGCAGACCCTGGCGTTTGTCGTGACGAACAATAATGCGGCGCTCTTCACGGTGCAACCGACCGTCAACTCGGTCGGCGTGGTGAACTTTACGCCGGTGGGCAATTCCAACGGCACGGCGCGCGTGACACTTTATCTGCGCGACGACGGCGGAACCGCAAACGGTGGACAAAACACTTCAGCCACTCAGACTTTTGATATTACTGTGAATGCGGTCAACGACGCGCCGACGTTTAACACCGGCGCGAATGTGACGGTGCTCGAAGACTCGGGCGCATACAGCGCGGCTTTTGCGACGAGCATTGACGACGGCGACCCGGAGACAACGCAGACGGTATCTTTTGTTGTGGCCGCAGCCAATACCACCTTGTTTGCCGTGCAGCCGACAGTGAACAGCGTGGGCGTGTTAAGCTTTACGCCCGCGAACAACTCGAACGGCACAACAACGGTTGACATTTATCTGCGGGACAATGGCGGAACGGCAAACGGCGGGCAGAATACGAGTGCAACACGAACTTTTAACATTTCGATCACGCCGGTCAACGATGCGCCGAGTTTTGCGACTATCGCCAATGTGACGGTCAATGAGGACGCGGGCGCGACGACGGCGACGGTGGTCAACAACATCAATGACGGGGATGCCGAAACCACGCAGACTCTGGCGTTTGTCGTGACGAACAACAACGCGGCGCTCTTCACGGTACAGCCGACGGTGAACTCGGTCGGCGTCGTGAACTTCACGCCTGTGGGTAATTCAAACGGCACGGCGCGCGTGACGCTCTATCTGCGCGACGACGGCGGCACCGCAAACGGTGGACAAAACACTTCAGCCACGCAGACTTTTGATATTACTGTGAATGCGGTCAACGACGCGCCGAAGTTTAACACCGGCGCAAATGTGACGGTACTCGAAGACTCGGGCGCATACAGCGCGGCTTTTGCGACGAGCATTGACGACGGCGACCCGGAGACAACGCAGACGGTATCTTTTGTTGTGGCCGCAGCCAATACCACCTTGTTTGCCGTGCAGCCGACAGTGAACAGCGTGGGCGTGTTAAGCTTTACGCCCGCGAACAACTCGAACGGTACAACAACGGTTGACATTTATCTGCGCGACAATGGCGGAACGGCAAACGGCGGGCAGAATACGAGTGCAACACAAACTTTTAACATTTCGATCACGCCGGTCAACGACGCGCCGAGTTTCACGACCATCGCCAATGTGACGGTTAATGAGGACGCGGGCGCGACGACGGCGACGGTGGCGAACAACATCAACGACGGCGATGCCGAAACCATACAGACCTTGGCGTTTGTCGTGACTAACAACAACGCGGCGCTCTTCACGGTGCAGCCGACGGTGAACTCGGTCGGCGTGGTCAACTTCACGCCTGTGGGCAATTCCAACGGCACGGCGCGCGTGACACTTTATCTGCGCGACGACGGAGGCACCGCAAACGGAGGACAGAATACCAGCGCCACTCAGACTTTTGATATTACAGTCAACGCGGTCAACGATGCACCCTCGTTTAACACCGGCGCGAATGTGACGGTGCTCGAAGACTCGGGCGCATACAGCGCGGCTTTTGCGACGAGCATTGACGACGGCGACCCGGAGACAACGCAGACGGTATCTTTTGTTGTGGCCGCAGCCAATACCACCTTGTTTGCCGTGCAGCCGACAGTGAACAGCGTGGGAGTGTTAAGCTTTACGCCCGCGAACAACTCGAACGGCACAACGACGGTCGACATTTATTTACGCGACGACGGCGGAACGGCAAACGGCGGTCAGAATACTTCGGCAACGCAGACGTTTAACATTTCGATCACGCCGGTCAACGACGCGCCGAGTTTCACGACTATCGCCAATGTGACGGTTAATGAGGACGCGGGCGCGACAACGGCGACAGTGGTCAACAACATCAACGACGGCGATGCTGAAACCACGCAGACCCTGGCGTTTGTCGTGACGAACAATAATGCGGCGCTCTTCACGGTGCAACCTACGGTGAACTCGGTCGGCGTGGTGAACTTCACGCCGGTGGGTAATTCCAACGGCACGGCGCGCGTGACGCTTTATCTACGCGATGACGGCGGCACCGCAAACGGTGGACTAAACACTTCAGCCACTCAGACTTTTGATATTACTGTGAATGCGGTCAACGACGCTCCCTCGTTTAACACCGGTGCAAATGTGACGGTACTTGAAGACTCGGGCGCATACAGCGCGGCTTTTGCGACGAGCATTGACGACGGCGACCCGGAGACAACGCAGACGGTATCTTTTGTTGTGGCCGCAGCCAATACCACCTTGTTTGCCGTGCAGCCGACAGTGAACAGCGTGGGCGTGTTAAGCTTTACGCCCGCGAACAACTCGAACGGCACAACAACGGTTGACATTTATCTGCGCGACGACGGCGGAACCGCCAACGGCGGTCAGAATACTTCGGCCACGCAGACTTTTAACATTTCGATCACGCCGGTCAACGACGCGCCGAGTTTTGCGACGGGCGCAACGGTGAACGTGCTCGAGGATTCGGGTCTGTATGCGGCTGCTTTTGCAACGTCGATCGATGACGGTGATGCTGAAACCTCGCAGACCCTGACATTTAACGTCACGCATGCCAACACAAGCCTGTTCAGCTCTCAGCCGACGATTTCTGCAAGCGGAGTTTTGAACTTTACGCCTGCCAACAATGCAACGGGTTCAGCGCTGGTTTCAGTTTTCCTGATGGACGACGGCGGCACGGCCAACGGCGGACAGAATACTTCAGCGACACAGATGTTCAGCATCAACGTGGCGCCGGTTAACGATCCTCCCATTGTCAGCACGAGCAACACTTCTGCTGCGACGCTGGAAGACCAGCCGGTCGTCCTCGCCGTGAGCGTTTTTGATACGGATACCGACCTGGCATCGCTGACTTTGACCGCCACATCGGCCAACACGGCCATACTGCCGGATGCCAACATCACACAAATCGGGGCCAACGCTGCGATTTCACAGTTTGCCGTTACAACGGCGGTCAATACCAACGGCAGCGTGTTGATTACCTTTACCGTCGACGACGGATTTTCAACTTCAACGACAACGATTACACTTGACATTACGCCGGTCAATGACGCGCCGAGTTTCACAACTTTCGCCAATGTGACGGTCACTGAAGACGCGGGCGCGACCATGGCGACTGTCGTTAACAACATCAACGACGGCGATCAGGAAACAGCACAGACACTGTCGTTTGTTGTGACTAATTCCAATGCGGCGCTGTTCACGGTGCAGCCGACGGTGAGCTCGGTCGGCGTGGTGAACTTCACGCCGGTGGGTAATTCCAACGGCACGGCGCGCGTGACGCTTTATCTACGCGATGACGGCGGCACCGCAAACGGTGGACTAAACACTTCAGCCACTCAGACTTTTGATATTACTGTGAATGCGGTCAACGACGCCCCGACGTTCAGCACGGGTGCAAACGTGATCGTGCTGGAAGACTCCGGCGCGTACAGCGCAGCTTTTGCAACCGGAATTGACGATGGCGACCCGGAGACAACCCAGACAATCTCTTTTGTCGTGACCACAGCAAATTCCTCTTTGTTTGTCATACAGCCGACAGTGAACAGCGTGGGCGTGCTGACTTTTACGCCGGCGAATAACTCCAACGGCACAACGACTGTCGACATTTATCTGCGCGACAATGGCGGCACGGCCAACGGTGGAATTAACACAAGCGCGACGCAATCCTTCCGGATTAACGTCACGCCGGTGAATGACGCCCCTGAATTTGCCACAGGTGCAAATGTTACTGTGCTTGAAGACTCGGGTGCCTACAACGCAGCCTTTGCCACGGGAATCGACGATGGCGACGGTGAGACGAGCCAGACGGTTTCATTTGTCGTGACCACGGCCAACGCGGCGCTCTTCAGCGTACAACCGACAGTCAATTCGGTCGGCAATCTGAGCTTTACACCTGCGGCAAATACAAACGGCAGTACGTCGGTCGACATTTACATTCGCGACGACGGCGGAACGGCAAATGGCGGTGTTAACACGAGCGCAACACAGCGGTTTACGATTAACATCACGCCGGTCAATGATCCGCCTGCGTTTACAACCGGTGCAAATGTGATCGTCCTGGAAGATTCGGGTGCCTACAGCGCCGCCTTTGCCACGGGAATCGACGATGGCGACGCCGGGACAAACCAGACGGTATCCTTTGTTGTGACCACGGCCAATGCGGCGCTTTTCAGTGTGCAACCGACCATCAATTCAGTCGGCAATCTGAGCTTCACGCCCGCGGGCAATGCCAATGGCCAGGCCGATTTGCAGGTGTTTGCAATCGACAATGGCGGCACGGCCAACGGTGGTGTTAACACAAGCGCGACGCAAAGCTTCCGTATTGAGGTCACGCCGGTGAATGACGCCCCTGAATTTGCCACAGGTGCAAATATAACCGTGCTTGAAGACTCGGGTGCCTACAGCGCAGCCTTTGCAACGGGAATCGACGATGGCGACGGTGAGACGAGCCAGACGGTTTCATTTGTCGTGACCACGGCCAACGCGGCGCTCTTCAGCGTACAACCGACAGTCAATTCGGTCGGCAATCTGAGCTTTACACCTGCGGCAAATACAAACGGCAGTACGTCGGTCGACATTTACATTCGCGACGACGGCGGAACGGCAAATGGCGGTGTTAACACGAGCGCAACACAGCGGTTTACGATTAACATCACGCCGGTCAATGATCCGCCTGCGTTTACAACCGGTGCAAATGTGATCGTCCTGGAAGATTCGGGTGCCTACAGCGCCGCCTTTGCCACGGGAATCGACGATGGCGACGCCGGGACAAACCAGACGGTATCCTTTGTTGTGACCACGGCCAATGCGGCGCTTTTCAGTGTGCAACCGACCATCAATTCAGTCGGCAATCTGAGCTTCACGCCCGCGGGCAATGCCAATGGCCAGGCCGATTTGCAGGTGTTTGCAATCGACAATGGCGGCACGGCCAACGGTGGTGTTAACACAAGCGCGACGCAAAGCTTCCGTATTGAGGTCACGCCGGTGAATGACGCTCCGGTGTTTACCACAACGTCAAATCTGGTGGTCGACGCGGGAAGCACAGCCGCAGCCGTGATCGCAAGCGGCATCGGCGACGGTGACCCGGAAACGACGCAGACGCTCACTTTCCATGTCACGACCAGCGACGTCAGTGTGTTTTCGAGTTTCCCGACCGTCAGTGTAACCAGCGGGATAATCAACTTTATCGTGATTTCGAATACCTCCGCACGGGTGGCGATCTCGCTTTCGCTATCGGACAACGGCGGCACGGCCGACGGAGGGGTGGATACAAGTGCAACGCAGACGATCTATGTTGAGATTAACAATTTCAACCAGCCGCCGGTTTTCAGTACCGGCGCCAAGGTGACGGTGGCAGAGGATTCGAGCCTCTACAGTGCGGCTTTTGCAACGGGAATCGACGACGGCAATGCCACAACGACTCAAAGCCTGACCTTCCACGTGGTGGCAACCAACGCAAGTCTGTTCAGCAGCCGGCCGACAATTTCAACAACGGGCGTGTTGCACTTCACTCCGGCAACAAATGCCTTCGGCACAACCGCTGTGCTGGTGAGTTTAAGCGACGACGGCCCGAGTACCGGCGGCAATGTTAATACCAGCGCGACGCAGACATTTTACATTTGCATCACACCGGTCAACGATGCGCCGACGATTGCGCCAATTGCCGACCTGAGCGTGCAGGAAAGCGGTGCGACTACGGTATCGGTTTTAATAGGTGATGTCGACACTCCGATTGGCGAACTACAGGTCTCGGCCACCTCGTCCAACCCGGCACTGTTAACCAGCGGATCGTTCAGTTTCAGTGCCACGGCGGCTTCGATGACCTTGACCATGACGCCGAACTGCGGTTCAACCGGGCCGGTGGATGTGACGGTCACCGTCCTTGATCCCACGGGCGTGCCTTTAACTTCAACAGCCACATTTGAATTGTTGGTAACTCCGGCGCCGTCCTTCACGGTTGCCGGGCTGACGCTCGCCTGTCCGCGCACGACGGTGGAATACAACATGCCGGTTTTTGTCGGCGCAACGTATTCCTGGGAAGTGACAAACGGCATTCTGGTGGGTGGTCAGGGCACGACGGTAGCATCGGTTAACTGGGAATCGGGAACAACGGGTAGCATTCGCGCTTCGGTCCTGACTCCGGCGGGCTGCACATTCTCGTCCATTCTTGTGGTCAGCTCGATCAACGTTGCGGCCAATCCCGATTACAGTCTGACCGGCACGGGAGCAAGCGTAACGTTCAATGTGTTAACAAACGACATCGGCGATGCAATCGAACTGATCGGCGCAAGTGATCCTGCCAACGGCTCGCTGACAACCTCGGCCAGCGGACAGATTACGTACACGCCGGACGTCGGTTTTGAGGGCTTCGACAGCTTTACCTACACAATCCGCGATGCGGCAGGCTGCATTGAAACGGGCGCCTCCGTACAGGTGGTTGTGACAGATCAGGTGGACCTGGTTAACCTGCACTTTGTTGAACGAATCAAAGATCGTTCGGGCGGAGTGCGCGGACTGAACGGAGCGCGGGCCACGGCTGTCAGTCCTGACGGCAAACACGTTTATATCGCCGGTCAGTTCGACAGCTCAATTCCCTGGTTCACGCGCAATACGGCCGATGGAACGCTGAGCTATGAAGGCCGTGCGCGCCACAACAACAACGGCGTGCTGTCGATGAAGTACCCGACCGGGTTGGTTGTTTCGCCCGACGGCAAATTCGTCTACGTGGCGGCCTACGGCAGCGGCGCGCTGGTGTCGTTTACGCGCAACAGCGCCACCGGCGAGTTGAGCTACCTTGAACGCAAACGCAACGGCAAATTCGACGCCGGTAAGAAGATTGTCGGCATGTCGCGCCCAATCGACATCACAATCAGCAGCGATGGAAAATCGCTGTACTTAACGGGCTACAGCGACAATTCAGTTGTTGTCTTCCGACGCGACATTAACACCGGCCTGGTCCAGTTTGTTGAGCGCCACAAAGACGGCAGCGGCGGCGTGGACGGTCTGCGCTATCCGCTTGGTCTGGCGGTAAGTTCCGACGGTAAAAATGTCTACGTGGCCGGCTCGGGCGACAACGCAATTGCCATATTTGATCGCGACGTCACGACGGGCGAGTTAACCTACAACAACCGCGTCAAAGACGGCTATGCCGGCGTGGATGGACTTGCCGATGCTGCTGATGTCTGCGTCAGTCCCGACGGAAACAACGTATACGCGGCTGGTTACGGCGACGAAGCCGTGGCAGTGTTCGACCGCGCCGTGGACGGTGGTTTAAGTTATGTTAATCGCATTACGGGCGGTCTGCTGGACGGCGTTCACGGATTGATTTGTGCCCCCAACGGCATTCACGTGTACACGGCCGCCGTACTGGACGATGCCGTCGCCGTGCTGGAGCGCGACCCCGACACGGGCGAGCTGACCTATATGGAAGCGCTGCGCGACAATGTCGATGGGGCGGAGGGGCTTAACGGTTCGATTGACATCGCGATCAGCCCCGACGGGCGTCACGCTTACAGCGCCGGTTTTGATGAAAAATCGGTGGCGGTAGTGTACCGCAATCGCGTGCCGCGCGCAAAAACGGACGTCGGCATTTCGGTGGTGAAAAACATGAGCGCGTCCATCAACGTGTTAAACAACGACGTTGAAAAAGACGACGGCGAGTCGCTGACAATCACCGCCAAAACCGATGGGGCGCTTGGTACCGTGGCTATCACCGGCGGCGGCACTACGGTGACATACACGGCCGGTGCAACGACCGGCGCGGATTCGTTCACCTACACGATTGAGGACGGCATGGGAGGCAGTTCGACGGCCACGGTGCACGTAGATGTCACGCTTTCCAAACAAGGAATCGGTTTAACGCAGGTGCCGGAACAGGATATTAACATTCATCCCAACCCGGTAAGTGCTACAGCCAACATCGACCTGGACAACGTCGCCGACAGCGAACTGGACGTTTACCTTGTGGACTTTCAAGGCCGCCGCGTCGCCGATTTGTTCAGCGGTTCCAATCGTGCGGATCAGCTGCGATTGATCTGGGATTCACGTCGCAATCTGACTCCGGCCGGCACGTATACGCTGGTGGTGGAACGCAGGCTGCAGATGGGTGCGCTGGAGCGTCGCCAGGCGACGTTACGCGTTGTTCGTTAAGCAGGTCTGACGTTGGTCGCAATGCCAGATTAAACAATCGGCGCGTTCCATTGAGGGGCGCGCCGATCTTTTTTTTCTGAAAAATCCATTTTGTTCGCCCCGCAGCCGGAAGTCACCGGGGCCGAAGCAGTCGGGTTTTCAGCCTCGCAGTGCAAGGTCCAAGTGTGACAGGTCCGCCTGAAGTCCAAATGCCGCAAGTCCGCCTGAAGTCCAAATGCCACAACTCCGCCTGAAGTCCAAAAACATTCCGATCCAGTATCAGGTTCATTGATTTCACGATCGAGCTGACCTGCTTCAAATTAAACGAGGAAGCTCGGCGCTCGACGTCCGTGGATAAAATCGTTCGCGTGTAAAATCGGATCGTTTGCCCACGTTGACTGAGCGTTGGCGTGGAATCCGGACGCGTTGGGCTGGAGCGAAAAAAAACGGCCTGAGCGGATCTGCAGGACAGGGCGGGGGGGGGGGGAATAGAGAGAACGCGTATCTTGTTGATATAAAATGAGTTACGGTTGGTGTGGTCGCGACCGAGATGCCTTTGGACGTACTTTCCGCTTGATCAGGGGCCCGCCCCGCCACCACCTCGGATAGCTCCACCACGTTCCAACGCACTCCTCCCTCCCTGCATCAGTGCAAGTTTTCTCGAGTAAGTCGGTCGCGGATTCAACGCGCCGCATGCTGCGCGCCGTCAAAGCAAGACTAACACACTTCACGCGCATTTCCGCACTGATAACACTGACCGCAGTGCAGAACGTGGGTAAACGTAGTGATTTGTCCGCTGAACGGACAGATTCCAAAGTAACAGTCCATCAACTCCGGCAAGCTGCCGTTCTTATTTTGCCACGTAAAATTGCATTTGCGCACAGAGCTTACCGCCATTTCCGTTGGCCCACCACTCAGGCAATGAGTGTGATCCGGACGTATCATTCCTCCCGGTTGCCATACTGATGATCCCTGTGGACAGACTCCATGCTCCGCAAGCGACTGAGTGGAGATTCGTTTGAAAGCAATGCAGAGACTCGGTGTTTCAACGCCGATGACAAACAAAAAAATCAGTCAAGCCGAGACGCGCCAGCGGCTCAAGGCGATCATGGATGCCAATTGCCGGTAAAACCGTCGAACGACTTAAACAATTACTTCCAGGTCTCGCGCAGGATGCGCTGCCAGTTTTTGTGGCTGAGGTGGGCGATCGAATCGTCGTCGTAGCCGGCGTCTTGCAGGAGGTCAATTAAACGGGACATGCCGGCGACGTCGCCCAGTTCGTCGGGCATCTGCGCCCCGTCGAAGTCGGAGCCAAAAGCGACGTGTTCGACACCCATTCGGTTCACCAGGTAGTCGATGTGTTCAACAATGCGGGAGAGAGGTGTATCGGAAAGACGTTGCCCGTCGGCGCGGACATCAGGCGTGTTAAAATTGCAGCCGACAACTCCGCGGTTGGATTTGACGGCGTCGAGCTGTTTATCCGTTAAGTTGCGTGTCGAAGGCGTTAAAGCATGAGCGCAGCTGTGCGTAACGACAAGGGGTGCGTCGCAGATGGCCTCGACGTCCCAGAAACCGCGCTCGTTCATGTGTGCCAGATCAATCATGATGCCTTTCTGATTGCAGGCGCGCACAAGATGTTTACCCGCATCTGTTAAACCGGGACCGGTGTCGGGCGAGTGCGGAAACGCAAAAGGAACGCCGTGCGCAAAGTCGTTGGAACGGCTCCAGACCGGGCCGAGCGAGCGCAGACCGCGATCGTACCATTCGTCCAGATCATTTAAGTCCGCTGCAATTGCCTCCGCGCCTTCAAAATGAGGAATGACGCCGAATAAATTGTTGCTTAGGCAACTATCTACGTCGTGCACCGTGCGGCATTGTTTAAGTTCGCCGTCGCCCATTTGGATCAGCTCGTCCAACATGTTAAACAACTTCAGGCTGAAGTCGCGCGCATTGGCATGGGACGGCGTCTCATAACGACGTGGATCGTTACGCCCGACCATGTTTTTGGCGGCATCTTCTCCACTGCGCGGCTGCTGTTGAAAAGGCGGGGGAGTAAACATTGCAAAAAAGCCGCCGCTGAAACCGGATTGCCGCGCACGCGGCAGATCGATATGCCCCCTACCGCGGCCCTCGTAAAAAGCTTCACACGGCTCCCGCTGCAAAAACATGGACAAAATGCAGTCGTTGTGTCCGTCCAGAATGAGATTGGAAGATGCGCTCATTTGTTTTCCGCAATAATAAGTTGCACGGGATTGCCGCCGCTGTTAACAAACCGGACTGGCTCGGGGCTCGTGCCGAAAAACGCAGGTGAATCGGCGGCCACATGGTTTGCAACGCCGGCGCCCTCTTTGTTAAGTACGGTGACAGACTCGCCGTTCTTGAACCAGGCGACATACGGCTGCAGAGCGATCGCTTCGGTGGTATCGCCGACGGGCAGCTTGAGCGAAAGGACTCGCATTTTTTTATTTCCGCCGAGTCGTTGAAAACGCGTTAAGTCGTAAACGAGAGGATCGGGACCGTCGAAATGACCGCGAACCGTATCGCGCAATTCAAAGATGATTAACTCAGATGGGCGCTCGGAAGGATTTGACAACAGGCGATCGGGAATCGGATCGGTCAGGAAACACAAGCCCGCGTGAAGATCGAGGTGGCGCTCAGCGCCGTTTTCCTCCGAGTAGACAATTTCACAGTCGCCGGGCACATACATAGCGGTCGGCGGATGACTGTGCATTCCGATAGATGCGCCCGCGGGAATCTCCGCGCGCAGCAGGCGAATAAAACCGACGTCCGTTAAAACGTGGAAGTTGTCAGGCGCAACCTCGACCGGGTCCGGCTCGGCCTCGAAAAACAGATCCGGGTCCATGTTGCCCGACTGCACTTCGCCGGCCGATTCTGAGCTGAGCTCAAGCGGGCCGCGCAGAGTCTGCCCCGGTTCCACCTTCTCCTGTGAGCAGGCTGTTAAACACCACATGGAAAAACACAGGACGGGAATCGCAAAGCCGCAGCGCTTCAGGTTGAAAAGCATAAAAGCACATCCGCAGGAAGGTTGAACATCTGACGGATGCAAAACTAACAATTCGCGCTGTAAAAGTGCGGTTCCCGTCCTCGTTGGCAGTCCGGCCCCAAAGCAATCAGGCGCCCGGTCCGTTGTCGCTGTCGCGGAAATGCAGCGTGCGCACAGGACCGCTCAGGCTGAAAATGTGCACTTCATCCACTTCGTCCGGCAGACGTATGCTGCGCGAACCAGCCGTTAGATAACCGCTGCCGAAGTGCGTTTCGACGCGCTTGTGTTTGCCGTTGACGACGATCTGCACGGCGTATTCATCCGGTCGCAATTTGAGCAAACGGCCACCTTTATTGTGCATCCGAAACACGCGGGGAGGACCGGAATTGACGCCCGCAACGAGCATAGTCTGGCCGTCGGAAGCTTGCAGGACGGCAAGACTCTTCACCTCGCTGTCCAGTTTCAGACCACCAGCGCGCGGAGAGAGCACGTCGAATGTTGCATCGCCGCGGCCAAGCAGCACCATGCCGCGCGAAGCGTCGTAGCGAATGGTCTCCGTCTCCTGTGAATACAGATTGCCCGCCAGGACGATGTCGGAATTGCCGTCGAGATTGACATCTTCAACCACAATGCCGAAGGTCGGGGCAACCTGCGCAGCCATCGGCAGGGGATGCAGTTCCAGCTCGCGTCCATCCTCGTTGAGCAACAGACAGGAGCGGAATTCGGTCGCCGTATAGTGCAGCGCTTTGTCAAGCGCCTCGCGGCCGTAGACATCTTCCAGGTTGGCATGCGCAAAAGCGTCATATGACTTGAACTTCTCGGCCACAAAAGGCATCTGCTCTGAAGAACACTGGCGCCCACGCACGGGATAACACTGATCCGAATTGTAGTAGGCCAGCACGATGTCGCCGCTGCCGTTGTCGTCAAAATCGCTGTAGTACACGTGCAGCGGCTTTTGCGGCGAAGCCTTGTACTTGGCGTTTTTGCCCAGGTTGCCGACCACGTAATCGATGTCGCCGTCATTGTCAAAATCGCCCGCGGCAATGCTGTTCCACCAGCCCACCTGCTTGTTGAGCGGTCGATGCGCGCTGTAGTCGACCAGTTTGCCTTCGTAATTGCGGAACACGCGGATGGGCATCCACTCGCCGACGACGATCAGATCGAGTGCGCCGTCGTTGTTGAAGTCCGTCCAGAGCGCCGCAGTGACCATACCGACTTCCTGCAGTTCGGGCGCCAGCTTGTCGGTTGCATCGGTAAATGTGCCGGAATCGTTGATCAGTAGCGAACTTTGAGCCGCCTCGGGATAGTGGCCGGGGACGCTGCGACCGCCGACGAACAAATCGATATCTCCATCGCCGTCAAAATCACCGCCGACAACGCAGGAGCCGCACTCTTGCCGTTTGGGCAGCGCTTTCCTGTCGCGACGCAAATCACCGTTGTTGTTGCGATAAAATCTGTCGCGCAGTTCCGGTGCGGCTTCGCCGAATTCGCTGCTGCCGCTGACGACGTAGAGATCGAGGTCGCCGTCGTTGTCGGCATCAAAAAAGAGTGCGCCCATGTCCTCGTAGGAAGCGTCGCGCTCAAAATCGGGTACGGCGCAAGCTGAAAACGTACCGGCGCCATTCTGCAGATAGAGGCGTCCGGCATGTCCCGCCGCACCGCCGAACCAGATGTCTTCGCGCCCGTCGTCATTGACGTCGGCCACGGCAATGCCGGGGCCGTGACGCGACATTCGGTGGGGCAACAGGATTTCATCCTTGAAATCATCGAAGTCGGACTCGCGATGCTCGAAGTCGATCCCGATGTCAGCGGCCGGGACTTCGCTCAGAATGACCGGCGTCTGTTGTTTGTTGCGAAACTGCACAAGCTCGTCCGATCCGTCCGGCGCATAACTGATGTCAATCTCCTGATTGGCATCGATTCGGTCCAGTGTCTGCGCCTCGCCGCCGGGCCAGAAGACAATCACGTGATCAATCACGCTCCCGGAGTCAACACCGAAAGTGGCGACCGGTTCAACCGAAGACAGATAACCGCGCGTCTGCGTGATTTCAAATGTCTGTTCCACGTCGCCCTGTTGCAGGACGATGCGCGCGCCAAGTCCACGCGTGTTCAGCTCCGGCCCGTGCAAGCGCACGCGCAGCCAGTCGCTCCTGCGCGAATCCACTGCATTGTTGCGATATACAAAAGCAGTGTCGTTCAGGTTGTTAACCACCAGATCCAGGTCGCCGTCGCCGTCCAGATCGGCATAGGCGGCGCCGTTGGAAAAACTTGGCGTCTCAAAACCCCACTCGTGCTGCGTTTTTTCAAAAGTCAGATCGCCGCGGTTGCGGAAGGCATAGTTTAACAACGGCGACTGCGGCGTTTGTTTAACAAGGTTAAACAACTCTTTTATGTCGGCCGTGCGTCCGTTGCCGAAGTAGCGATTCTTGGCCTGACGCACGAAATCGTTGTGCCGCGAGTCGCGCCAGGTGCCGTTGCTGACAAAAAAGTCTTTCCAGCCATCCAGGTCCAGGTCGGCCATGAGCACGGCCCAGCTCCAGTCCGTTTTGCTCACACCGGCCATCTGGGCGATCTCCTGGAAGTCTCCCGCGCCGCTGTTGAGGTGCAACATGTTGGCCATGTACTGCCGATGATATCCCATGTGAACGGAGTAGTTAAACAATTCCGTACTCATGGCGCCCATCATGACTTTGTTGCGATAGTGATCTTCCGCGACCATGTCGACGACGTAGATATCCAGCTCGCCGTCGTTGTTGATGTCGCCGGCATCCGCGCCCATGGAGAAGTTGCTGATGTGTTTCATCCAGTCGTGAATTTCATCGCGGAAGGTGCCGTCGCCCTGATTGATATACAGGAAGTCGTGCTCGATGAAATCATTGGCGACAAACAAATCGGGCAGGCCGTCGGAGTTAACATCGGCCGCCGTGACGCTCAATCCGTAAGCGCAGTTGAAAATGCCGGCCGATTCGGAGACATTCGTAAAGTGAGTGCCGTTTTCATTGCGGTACAACTGATCGCGAACGTAGGGATCCTGCGCCGCCTTCAGGCGTTTGTCCGGATCGTACTCTTCCATGAGCTTGACGTCCGGTCGATTGATCAGGTACATGTCCAGGTCGCCGTCCAGATCGTAATCGAAAAACGTGGACTGGACCGAAAATCCGGCGTCGGCGATGCCAAACTCAGCCGCGGCTTCGCGGAAAGTTCCATCGCCGAGATTCAGATAGAGCCTGTTGGCGCGCAACTCCGGACTCGCAAATTGCAGGCCGCGGCTCACGTAGATGTCCAGCAAATCATCGCCGTTAACATCCGCCATGGTAACGCCGTTGGACCAGCCGAGCGTGTCTTCGATGCCACTCTCAACCGTGACGTCCTCAAACCGCATATCACCGCGATTAAGGTAGAGTTTGTTTTGCTGCAGGTTGGAAACCATGAAGACGTCGGGCAGTTCGTCGCCGTTGACGTCGCCGATGCCCACACCGCCGCCGCTGTAGCAGTTGGTGCAAGCCACGTAATTCAGGTGCTCATCTTCCTCGAGCACGTTGACAAAATCGAGGCCGGATTGGCCTGGATCGACAAGTGTAAAGAGTGTTTGTGCAGAGGGGGAGGGGTTTGCCGAGTCGGCTGAGGGGCCGCCGGACTTATCCTGCACTCCGTTGTTGTTGCCGGAGCCGCAGGCGGATAAAAAGAGGAATAGTACAGTAAAGAGCAGGGGGTATTGAGGACGTAAGTTTACGACTTGGTCCATTTGGGTACTCGTATTGTTTGATAAATCGACCTGACGGCTCCGCTTTTGCCTTCAGGTCGATGTCCGCGTGATTTCCCGACCCGATGGCTCCGCTTTGCCTTCGGGTCGATGTCCGCGCTATATAAGTTCCTAAAAACCGCGAAACTGGCAATAGGATACAATTAACGGTACAGACTGTAACGGACGCCTATTCCACGTGCTACACCAGATTTTATCGACAACCTTGGGGTTTTAGCGTCTCACTCGGCGAGGAAATTATTTTGTTAACACTACGCGCGGTGCGGCGCGAACTGGTCAGTGTTTTGTTCCGGAACGGCTCGTCGTGAAAAAACGACGAGGGGCCAGCAGCATGCCGAATGACTCGCCGTCTTCCTTGTCCAGATGGCTGTGGTGCGCGTAGTGAGCACGCCGGATTGCGCGAAAATACTCGTTGTCGACTCTGCGAAACCACTTGAAACGCTGGTGAATAAACACGTCGTGCACCAGAAAATAGGCCGTGCCGTAGAGTGTGATTCCCACCGCCACGGCAATGAGCCACGGCAGCGAATACGTTGCTCCGACGAAAAATGCGATGATCGCCGGCGAGGCAAAAATGAGAAAAAAAGCGTCGTTTTTTTCGAAAAATCCGGGTTCTTTGCGATGGTGATCGCGATGCAGCGTCCACAGAAATCCGTGCATGACAAACTTGTGGGCAAACCAGGCCACGAACTCCATCACGACAAACATGCCGGCGGCGATGAGGATGAAAACCAGAATGTCCATATCCCTTTATTCCGATCGTTTGTTCCGGGTTTGCGCGGATACGCCGCGCAATTTACAAGTCTTCGACGTGTTCGCGCAACCAGGCGGCGCGCTGAAGGACGACGCGCCGCAACTCGGCGTCCATGCGGTCCCAGACTCTGTACGTCATGCCCAGCCGCCGATTGCGGCCCAGCAATTCGCGATGGCGCACCAGAAATTCCCAGTACAGACTGTTGAAGGGACAGGACGACTCGCCGGTTTTTTGCGTGCGGTCGTAGCGGCAGCCCCCGCAGTAATCGCTCATTTTGTTGATGTAGTTGGCTGAGGCGACATAGGGTTTACTGCCGAGAACTCCGCCGTCGGCAAACTGGCTCATGCCGCGCGTGTTGGGCAACTCCACCCATTCAAATGCATCGATGTAAATGCCCAGATACCACGCGTCCACTTCGTCGGGATGCACGCCAATCAGGAGTGCAAAATTGCCGGTGATCATCAGTCGCTGGATGTGATGCGCGTAGGCCAGCTCCAGCGACTGTTCGATGCTGTGCCGCATGCAGTTCATCTGCGTCGCGCCCGTCCAGTACATGCCCGGCAGCGCCGCGGCGTGACCAAAGTAATTCTCACTTGCATACTGCGGCATGCGCTCCCAGTAAATGCCGCGAACGTACTCGCGCCAACCCAGAATCTGACGCACAAAACCTTCGATCTGGGCGATGTCGATCGCGCCGCCGGCCTCGCGCCACGCGCGGATCGAAGCATCGATGACTTCGCGCGGATGCAGCAGCTTGACGTTAAGCGCAAAGGACAGACGCGAGTGAAACATCCAGGGCGACGCGGTCGACATGGCGTCCTGAAAACGTCCGAAATGCGGCAGCAGAAGTTCGCAGAAATGCTCGAGTACAATCAGGGCCTGGTCGCGGTCCAGCGGCCAGTCAACGCGTTGCGGATCGATTGTTCCGATCGTCTGCACGCCTTCGCGCTCGAGCAATGCGCAGATGTCCTCCACATTGTTGTCGAATGCAGGAAGAGGCGGCAGTGCAACTTCTCCGCGGAACTTCCGGCGATTGTCCGCATCGAAATTCCAGGCGCCGCCCTCCGGCTTGTCACCGTCCATCAGAATGTCGTGTTTGCGCCGCATGTGACGGTAAAAGTATTCCATCAGTCGCGCTTTTTCCGGCGGACCAAAAAACTCGCCGAGTTCTCCGCGTTTGGTCAGGAAGTGTTCGCTGTCAACCGTCTGCACTTCAAACTCGGAGCTGTTGCAGGCGTCGCGCAGCGCGCGGTCCAGTCTGTATTCGTCGGGCAGCTGGTATTCAATGCGGCTACAGTTGTAGCGCGCGGCAAGCAGGGGAAGCGCTTCGGCCAGGGAAGAGGGAAGATTCCGGTCGTCCAGGCGGAAATACTCAACGCGGTGGCCCGCTGCGCGCAACTGTCCGGCAAATCGGCGCATCGCCGCAAAGATGCAGGCAACCTTCTGTATGTGGTGCCGCACGTAATCGGTCTCGCTGCGCGCCTCAATCATGACATGGAGCACCGAGGTATCGACGCGCGCAAACCAGGAATGTGCGGCGTTTAACTGATCGCCAAGAATCAGGCGCAGTGTTTCGGCGGATTGCGGACCGGACGGAATGGCCCTTTGCTTTGCTCCCATTGACAAACAAAATAGGCTTTGGCTGAGGCGGGCTGGTCAGGAATTTCTGTGAAAACATTCAGCACGTGATTCAAGGGACGATTTGCAGGCGTGAACGGCGGGCAATACGGCGGAGAGCGGTCCTCGCTTTTTTGTAAATTCCGCGCTACGTCGGCAGCCCGACAAACAACTACTGCGTCCACTGAACTGGAATTGCTTCATGAAACCTCTGCTGATCCTGACTTTCTCGGCCTGTTTATTCTTGTTTGCCGCTGTGTTGCAAGGTCAACGTCTGATACCCGAGCCGATTCGCGAATCGGTGCGCGAGCATGTCGAGACCGGCTACGCGCCCGGAATTGTTGTGGCGGTGTACGACAAGGGCAAGAAGGAGTACTACGCGTTCGGGCATACGGACGTGGGGCAAAAACTGCAGGTCGACAAAAACACGCTGTTTGAGATCGGCTCGATTTCCAAGACGATGACCGCTTATCTGGTGGCGCGTGAGTTTCCGGGTCTCACGCAGGATGAGCTTGCGGTGGGGCAACTGCTGCCGGGCGGCGTGGCATGGTCTCAGGTGGGCGAGCGGCCGATCGATCTGGTGGACATGTTAAATCACACGAGCGGCTTTCCGCGCATGCCCGCCAATTTTGCACCGGCCGACCCGCACAACCCCTATGCGGACTACGACAAAGTTAAACTGGAAGAATCGTTTAAGAGCCTGAAATTAAAGAGCGCACCTGGGCAGACAAATGAATATTCAAACTATGCCTTCGGCGTGCTGACGCTGATACTGGAATCGCACAGCGGTAAAACCTATGCCGAACTGTTAAGCGAAAACCTGACCACGCCGCTTGAAATGAACCGCACGGTAATTGACGAGATGGAAGTTGAAGGATTCAACAAGTCGTTTGGGCACATAGCCGACGAGCGCGTGTTAAACTGGGACTTCGACATCATGGTCGGCGCGGGCGGCGTGCGTTCCACCGCCACCGATATGTTAACATATATGATTGCCTTTATGCAGGACCGCGACGACCCGATGCACAAGGCGATGCAGCTGTGCCTCAAGGAAACCTTCTCGGTTGAAGACGGGGCGGGCGTCGGCCTGGGCTGGCACACGCGACGCATCGGCGACAGCAGCAATTCACGCACGGCGTACTGGCACAACGGACAGACGGGCGGTTTTCACAGTGTGGCGGCTTTTTCACCGGAAGACCACATGGCGATTATCGTGTTGTGCAACTCCGTTGCCAACGTCGATCCGCTGGCATTCCACTGGTTTGACGAAGGTGTTGAACTGCCGCGACTGCGCCGGTCGATCAACCTGACTAAAACTGATCTGGAAAAATACGTCGGAAGTTATCCGCTGCACCCCAATTTTATCCTGAGAATTTTTCTGGAAGGCGGCAAACTGATGGCGGAGGCGACTGGCCAGCCGCCGTTCCAGCTTTACCCAGAAAGCCGCACGCGCTTTTTCTACAAAGTGGTCGACGCGGACGTCGAATTCAAGATTGAAGCCGACGGCAACGTTTCAGGCCTGACGCTGTTTCAGAACGGCATGGAGATTCCCGCAGCAAAACGACAGGAATAGCGATCAGCTCTTACTGCTCGACGACGCGTTCAACCCGTTCCGCTTTGTCCATACGCGAGAGGCTGAGGCGCACGACGCTGTCCGCGCGCGCTTTCAGGCTGTGCGGGACATTGCTTTCCAGCGCGATCATGTCGCCTTTGTTTAAGTTGAAGTCTTCACCTTCGGCGCTGAAGTCGACAGCGCCGTCCAGAACCTGAAGTACAATCGGGAAAAAGGTGCGGTGTTCGCGCATTTCCTGACCGGCCAGCATAAGTATGCGAATCTCGCGCGTCAGCGCCGATTCAAACAGCACCTGAATTTTGGGTCGGTCGGCGTCGAACTCAAGATCGCTGAACATTGAAGCGGTTTTAATCATGGCGTGGATCCTTTGGCGGGAATGCCCCGCAGAAATTGCAGTTTTGATTGAAACATGGCGGCAATGGAACGGGCGCGCGCCTTGGCGTCTTCCGCCGTCGCGCCGCTGAAGTGTTCATCGACATTGCTGCAGAACAAGGCGAGCCAGCGTTCAAAATGTTGCGCGCCGATCGGCAGGGGAATGTGCTTGGCAAAGGGGCGACCTTTAAACACGCCGCGCGCAAACAGCACTGAATCCCAGAATGCGTACATGCGCGGCAAATGGCTGTCCCAGTCGACCCTGGCAAAGTCGTTAAACACCGGCCCCAGAATTTCGTCTTCCTGCACTTTGGCGTAAAACGTGTCCACCATGAGTTTAACATCCTGCGATGTTGCGAGCAGTGGTCGTGTTTCCGGATTCATGTGTTTAAGTCTCCCGAAGCAATAGGATTAAACTGCCGATTGCCGATCCTGCAATTGAAGTGCAAAACTACGATGCAAAAACATCAGCCGGGATGACGAATGTCATTTGTTGAACTTTGGCGATGACCACAACCGGCATCTGCATGTCAACGGGGCAACCTGGACCTCAGGTGGCACCCATTTTCACGGTCGGTGTTAATGCTTTGAGAACAGCATGATAGCGTGTATGTTTGCACATCCCCCCAACGAGTTGTCGGCAGTGTCCGGCTGTGTTTCTGTAAGCATTGCGCAGGCAGAGAGCGAAACTGCTGCGTTAAGGCCTGTTTTGAGAATTACCTATGGGAGAGTGCGGCTTATGAAAGCCTTAAAGACCTTAAGTATTTTGATGGCACTGCTGCTCGATACCGCAGCCGCACAGGCACTCGACCCTCTGTTCTGGGTGAACACCACGGAAGAGGCGGGAGTGGAAATGGGTGGCGTTGCCCAAATTCTGGTTGCAGATGATTGCGGCAAAATGTTTGCCATGACTACGGGCGTCGGCGAAACGGTCTGGCAAAGCTCGGACAAGGGCGACAGCTGGGAGCTGATCCCTGGGATGAATTCCTATTACAAGGGGATAGTGCTGCGGGACGGCACGATCATCATAGGCGGCCGTTGGCGCATCTATCGCAGCAACGACTGCGGCGATACCTGGGAGGAATTCAATCTGGAGGAACACGGTCTGCCGCGTATCGGCTTTGAACAAATTGTGGAAGGCGCCGACGGCACGCTCTACACTGCCTCGGGCACGTGGCAGGACAATATCAAAACGCCTAACGGTCTCTGGCGGTCGAGCGACAAAGGCGAGTCCTGGCAACTGGTCTGCGACGACGAAATCAACGGCGAGCAAAGCAGTTGTGTCGTGGCGCATCCGAACGGCAACATTTACTGGGGATCGCGTTTCGGGAAAGGTCTGTACGAATACGCGCCCCTGACGCAGCAGTGCCACAATGTTCTGACGCCCGACGACAAGGAGAAATGGGAACCTCTGGCTTTAGCGGTAAATGAGGATGGCGACATGATGATGAGTACACACCTGTTTTCGGCCGGCATTCTTTCATCCGACGATAATGGCGCAAACTGGAAAAAAGTCTGGATCGGCAAGAACAAGCCGGGGACGCCGCAGGGAATTGTGTCGGATATTCTGGTCGATCAGCTGGGGCGATTTTTTGTTGCCGGACGCGTCGTCTGGTACACCGCCGATCTGGGCGAGACCTGGACAAAGCTACCGGGCGAAGTAGATCACGAATCGGTCTGGTCGATAGCGCTTAACGAGGAGGGTTTTTTGTTTGCCGGAGCGAACGACGGTTTTGTGTACCGCACGCGCGAATCGATCTACTTGACGACGGATGTCACACCTCCGGCCGGCGACTTCGGCGGCATGTTACTGGCTCCCAACCCGACGCGCGGCGACCTGCGGCTTGATTTTGAGCTGGAGGCCGGGGGACTTGTGACTTGCGACGTACTCGACATGCGCGGTGCGGTGCTACAGTCGATTGAGACTGAGAGACTTGCGGCCGGCTCGCAGACTCTGGACTTGAGGCTTGGGGACGTCGCGCCCGGCATGTACCTCGTGTGTTTGAAACTTGGAACGAAAGTGTTGTGTGGCACAGTCGCTGTGATGCGGTAGTCAGCATGCGCGTCGAAACTGCGTACCTGCTGCCGCGAAGTTGTTCGGATGCGGCGGGAGAAATGTCGACGTGCAGCGGTGGAGAACTCTGAGACAAATTCAGCTGTAAATACGGCGATTTTGAGCTGAAATGAAAGGTTTTCCGGCCCCTCACTGGGGCCCCCGTCGCGCCTGTCCATTTTTCCACTTTAACCTCACACCAACGCAGCCCCGACCGGCCTCGCTCCACGTGGATTTTTTCGACAGACTTGCGGACCGACGTCCCTTCATCTGGAATGCTCCGCGGCGGCGCTGCCGAATCACCCGGATGATTCGACACAAGCAACATGCGCCCGCCAACACTCCCGCACAAACGGAAAAACGTCAACGGCCATTGGGCCGGACCAAGTGGTCAAAAAAACAGGGTTAACGGTAAGAAACGATTCAAGAAACGTATTCGGATGGAGATCGGGCGCTCAGGTATTCCGCCGCAGCACAACCACACCGCGCGCAAACAACTCCAGGCTCAAATTCTCTCTTTCCGCCAGGAACTTAAACACCCGCTCCGACCAGAATGCCACGTGTGTGTCGTCGTCCTTGTAGCGCCAGACGCCGAAGTCTCGCTCCTGCAGCCGCAACTGCGTCATCACGATCAGCGCGCCGCCGGGATTTAACATGTCGACCAGCCGACGCCACTCGGCCGCCGGATTGTTGAAGTGCTCGAACGTTTCCGTGCAGGTGATGAAGTCATAAGTCTGATCCAATGCCGCCGGATTCTCGTGGTAGAAGGGATCGTAGAGCGACATGTCGTAACCGCGGGCCTCCAGCATCTGCGCGAGTGCGGGACCGGGGCCGCAGCCGTAGTCCAGTCCACAGCTGCCGGTTTTGACATGCGCGACGACGGCCTCCGCGGCGGGCGTCAAAAATCGGCGGTAACGCAGGTCGTCCGGATCGTTTTCGTGCAGGTCGTAGCGCGACTTCTCCTCGTCGGCGCTGATATGAAAACTAGCCGGCACAAAGACAAGATCGCAGACGCCGCAGTGCCGGTATTCGCGACGGGAATCGACGTGAAACCGGACGGTTTCCGGCTCCAGACACAGTGGACAACAAAAAGGGGATTTAAAGGAAGCAGCCCCGGCTGCGCCCCGGCCTTTGTCGGAATTCGGTGAAAGGTCCTCCTGCAACATACCCGCGCTTACCATCCCTGCATCGGAAACAACCATTGATGAATCGGCGATTGCACAAGCCGCCGCGACGGCCAAACTTAGGCAAATTGGCGCAGGAAGAGAAGGTGGGGAATAACTATGATCATGGTTGGGGAAGAGGACCGAGGCCTGGAGCGCAAAATACGCGCGTACAATCGGCAGGTGTTTGAAGAGTTTGATGACGATCGCAAAAGGACCGAAAGGGGAGATCGACTCTGCCGCCGCAAGCACATATTATTTAGTACTTTTCCGGCCATGAATACTTCGAGCGATATACACTCTGATTCGGCAGACAAAGGGAAGCGACCAAACTGGAAAAACATCGCGCGCAGCATCCTGATCGTTGCGCTGGCACCGCTGATCGGACTTATCGGCGTTCCGATGCTCCGACTGCTTTGGCACAAAGTGTTTGATTTGCCGTTCGACGGGAAATCGATGGCGTATGCGATCACCACGATGGACATCACGCTGTACAGCACGGTCGCTCTGTTGATGTCTGCAATTGTCATTGTGCTGCTGCGCAACGAACGCATCAGTAGCATCACGCTGAGGATCGAAACCATTTTATCCGCTCTTGTGTTGCTGCTTGTTCTAATGCGCCTTTTGCAGGTCTTTTAGCGTCAGGGCGTACTTGAAATATCCCGACATTCTTTGTATAATGGCCGCGTTTAATTTTTACGCCAATTGTGCGTCGTAATGCAATCATGCACACTCTGTTCCAGCGCATAACGAGTCTGGTCCTGCTGCTCGGCATCTTTTTGTCGGGGACGGGCATCGGCATCGCCAAACACTACTGCGGCGGCGCGCTGACGGAGATAGGACTGTATTCGGGCACCTGCTGCTGCGAAACCAAAAGCGAAGCACCGGTTGAACCCGCGCACACATCCTGCTGCGGTCCGGCGGTGGAGCAGACGACAACATCCTGCTGCGCCGCTGAAAACGAGACCGATCCGGCCGACGATGTCGATCAGAATTCATGCTGCAACACACAGGTGGAACTGAAAAAGATCGACATTGAGGCCCGGCACAACCTCTCCCAGGAAACTTCCAAAACCCTTCTTGTTTGTCATGCAGTATTAAACCTGCAGTTCGTCGCACCGCTGGAAGACGCAGAAGTCGACAGCCGCTTCGACGACCGTGGAGCCGGTCCGCCCTCACTCTTTCAGGGCCGTTCCATCAGTATTGTGAAGCAATCCTTCCTGTTGTAAGATCGCATCGCGCCGACTCACCTGCGCGTGAGTGCGCGTTTCCACCTGTCAAATCACAAAATCAGCAGCCCCATTTTTCACGCACGTACAGCTTTGTACCGGCGCATTTGCGTGTCTGAAAGCGCTGCAATCCACCGGAACACATCGTAATTCCCGGAGAATAACAATATGAAATACATCAGTTTAACGCTGCTGTTCTGTGCGCTGGCTTTAGCCGCGCCGCGGCAGTTGGCGGCTCAGGACGAGCCGATGCTGAAAGGCGTCGTGCACGGCGTCTATCCCTCGGAAGAGGGCGGCGCATCGAAAGATGTACACAAAGCGCTGGCCGGCGCCAACATTTACTGGCAAGGTACGAACATCGGCACGGTCTCGCGGCCCGACGGCGCCTTTGCGCTGGAGCGCATTCCAGGTTACACCGCGCTGGTCGTCTCACACGTGGCATTTGAGCGCGATACAATTGAAGTGCCCGAAGACAAACTCGAAATCACTGTCATGCTCGACCGGCCGCTGACGCTGGAAGGCGTCGACATTGCGGGCGACGGGCCGGATACATATATCGATGAAGCCGCGGTGATCAACACGGAAGTGATCAGTGCGGCCGAGCTGGAGAAGGCGGCCTGTTGTAATCTGTCGGAGAGTTTTGAAACCAACGTGGCGGTGGACGTCGGCACAACCGACGCCGTTTCAGGTGCTAAACGCATTCAGTTGCTCGGGCTTGACGGCGTTTACACGCAGATTATAACGGAGAACATTCCTTCGGTGCGCGGTCTGGCGACGCCCTTCGGGCTGGAATACACGCCCGGTCCATGGCTGGAGTCGATCGCCGTTTCCAAAGGCGCGGCCTCGGTCATGACCGGCTACGAGTCGATCACGGGGCAGATCAACGTCCAGCTGCGCCAGGAGCAGCCGGACGATCCGCTCTACGTCAACATGTACTCCAACGGCTTCGGTCGTTTTGAGGCAAACCTGGCGCAGTCTCTGTCCGTCACCGACCGGCTGAGCACGACGTTCCTGGCGCACGGCAACTATCTGGACAACGAAGTCGATCGCAATTCGGACGCTTTTGTGGACATTCCGCGCAAGGGCCAGTTTGCCGCCTTCAACCGCTGGGCATACGTTGGCGACAGATTCGAAACGCGCTTCGGCGGCGGCATCATGCTGGAGGACCGACGTGCGGGCGAAGTCGGTTTTACTAATTCAAACGGCAATCTGTACGGATTCGAGCTGAACACGGAGCGCTACGAGTTGTTCGCCAAGGGCGGAGTTTCACTGGCGGAGGGCAGCGGCCGTTCACTCGCGTTTCTGACGACCGGTTCGCATCACAGCTTCGACGGATTCATTGGACGGCGCGACTACGTCGGCACGCAGAGCAATTTCAACGGCCGCGCGGTACTCGTGATGCCGCTGGACGAAGACAGCCAGCACCTTTCGATCGGCGCGTCGCTGCTCTACGACAATATCGAAGAGACGTTCGACGGCGCGACGCTGGCGCGTGAAGAAGTAGCTCCTGGCGTGCTGGCCGAATACGAACTCAAACCCGATGAAATGTGGACGATTGTAGCCGGCATCCGCGCCGACGCGCACAACCTCTACGGCACCTTCGTCACGCCGCGACTGCACGTGCGCTTCAAACCCGACGAATTCAGCTCGCTGCGGTTTTCGGCCGGCACCGGCATGCGCACGGCCAACGTCTTTGCGGAAAACATGGCGCTGATGGCCAGCTCGCGGGACATCGTGATTGAAGAGTCGCTGCGGCCCGAACGAGCGCTCAACGTCGGCGTCGCCTACGCCACGGCTTTTGAAGTGGGCGAGCAGGTCGTCAGTTTCAACACCGAGTTTTTCCGCACGGAATTCAGCAATCAGGTGGTCATCAATACCGACCGCGACCCGCAAAAAGTCTTTGTGAGCAATCTTGACGGCGACTCCTACGCCAATTCATTCCTGGTTCAGGTTTCGACCGAGTTGTTCAGCGGCCTGGAAACGACGGTGGCCTACCGCTGGAACGACGTGTTTACCACGATCGACGGCGAGCTGCTGGAGGCGCCGCTGCAAAGTCCGCACAAAGGTTTTGTGAACTTCTCGTATCAGGACGAAGCGGAGGAATGGCAGGTCGACGCGACGGTCGTGATCCGCAGCGGCGGGCGCCTGCCGTCGACGGCATCAAACCCGGAGCAATATCAGCTGGAAGAGCGCTTTCCTGCTTACGGGCAAGCGAACATGCAAATTACGCGACGCTTTGAACTGCTCGACTTCTACATCGGCGTGGAAAACCTGAACGACTATCGTCAGGAGCAGCCGGTGCTGGCGGCCGACGACCCCTACGGACCATATTTTGATTCGTCGATGGTCTGGGGACCGATCCAGGGTCGCACGATTTACGCCGGTCTGCGCTACAATCTACCGTGGCAATAATACGTTTTGCTAGGCTGTTCGCCGCCGGGCACACGGCGGATGACGCGCGCAAAATGGATCCGAACCCGCGCAGTCGCTGTACTGTGGCGGGTTCGGTGTTTTCTCGTCCGGCGGTGGAGGCACTGCGCCGGTCCAATCGGGAGGGGCGCTCACAATGACTGCAGTCAACGCAATCATGTTGATCTGGGCCGTAGCCGGCCCGCTGGTGGTTTTACTGCTGGCGATAGTTCGTTTTTCGCAGCGCGGACGGCGCAACTCCTGGCTGACACTGCTGACCATTTTGCTTGTCATCGTGTCCTGCGGCAACCTGTTGTTGGGCGGCCGCATTATGTCCATTCTGGGCGGCGTTCCCGAATCGGCTGAGAACGTCGAGGTTTTCGGTTTGATCATGCTGATCAACCTGCTGACCGGCATCGGCGGACTGATTGCCGCACGGGTGTTCAGCAGGCCCAAAGTCGAAGAGCACGCCGACGCGGAGCCGGCCATTGAGCCCGTCGACTTCGACGACGATGACGAACAGGAAGATCAAGCTCAGGACAATAACCAGCAATCGGGCAGCGAGCGGCAGTAAGCTGCATTCTACAACCTGCCGCCCAGACGGAATTTACACGCAAACGCACATGCAACGACTGAAAGAAATTGAACGCCGACGTACCTTCGCCATCGTGTCCCACCCGGATGCGGGCAAAACGACACTGACGGAAAAACTGCTGCTGTTCGGCGGTGCCATCCAGGTGGCGGGAGCCGTTAAGTCCAATAAAATCAAGCGCTCTACCACGTCCGACTTCATGGAGATTGAACGCCAGCGCGGCATCTCCGTCGCTACATCGGTCATGGGATTTGAATACAAAGGACGCAAAGTCAACATCCTCGACACACCCGGTCACCAGGATTTTGCCGAGGACACCTTCCGCACGTTGACGGCGGTCGACAGCGCCATTGTCGTCGTCGACGTGGCCAAAGGCGTTGAGCAGCAAACCGAAAAACTGGTCGGCGTGTGTTCGATGCGCAAGACGCCGATGATCGTGTTCATCAACAAACTGGACCGCGTCGGACGCGAGCCGATGGAACTGCTCGACGAGCTGGAGGAAAAACTCGGCCTGACGGTTTGCCCATTGACCTGGCCGCTGGGCATGGGCAGCGAGCTGAAAGGCGTGTACAGCCTGCTGACCAAAAAACTGATTCTGTTCCGCGCGCACAGCGTGCAGGACGAAGACGAAGCAATTGTGATCAGCGATCTGGCCGACGAACGACTTGACGCCATCGCCGGTTCGCTGGCGAACAAACTGCGCGAGGAAGTTGAACTGATTTCGGGCGTCTATCCCGAGTTCTCGAAGGAAGACTACCTTGCCGGCGAACTGCAACCGGTCTTTTTTGGATCCGCGATCAACAACTTCGGCGTGGCCGAACTGCTGAATTGTTTTGTGGACATTGCGCCGCCGCCGCTGCCCGCGCCGACGGACGAACGCATGGTGGACCCGAAGGAAGAGGCGTTCAGCGGTTTTGTGTTCAAGATCCACGCCAATATGGACCCGAAACACCGCAACCGGATCGCCTTTCTGAAAATCTGTTCGGGCGTGTTCCAGCGCAACACGGTGTACAATCACGTGCGCCTGGGCAAGCAATTCCGCTTTGCCAATGTGACGAGTTTTATGGCTTCGCGCACGGAATTGATTGACGAGGCATATCCGGGAGACATCGTCGGCATTTACGACACGGGCAATTTCCGCATCGGCGACACGCTGACGGAAGGCGAGCAATTCCGCTTCAAGGGCATTCCAAGTTTTTCGCCCGAGATGTTCCGCTACGTGCTCAACGCCGACCCGATGAAATCGAAACAGCTGGCCAAGGGGATTGACCAGTTAATGGAGGAGGGCGTGGCGCAGCTGTTCACCAGCGAGATGAGCGGACGCCAGATTATCGGCACCGTCGGCCCGCTGCAGTTCGACGTCATTCAATACCGTCTGGAGCACGAATACGGCGCCAAATGCCGCTACGAACCCGCTTCGCTCTTCAAAGCCTGTTGGGTCACCTGTGACGATCCTGCGGAACTGGAGCGCTTCCGCGACAAGAAAAAGCGCGCGATGGCGGTGGACAAACTGGGACGGCTCTGTTTTATGGCCGAGTCTGCGTATTCCATTGAGCTGGCCAGGCAGGATTTTCCCAACATTCGCTTTCATTTTACGTCCGAACTCACGTGAAGCAACCAAACGGCGGATGAAGTGTCACACGCCAGACAACCCGGAATCTGGTTCCGCTGAACAATCGAGGTGAATTAATGTTATCGAGCCGTACAGTCATTTATACCCTCACAGCCGCATCCATTCTTTTGCTCGCAGCGCTGGCCATGCCGGCGCAGCATCGCCCGGGGGCAACCAAAAAAGGCAGCCAGGCCGAAGCTGAAATTTTTGAGATTCCGGACTCGTCCAGAATGATTCCCTGGAAAGGCTACAAGCTGGCCGGCAAGTGGGAAGGACCGGAGGGCTTCGACGCCACCTGGGTCGTTTTTCACCAGAACAAACAGTTTGAGCTGCACAAGTTCTCGCGCAGCGAACCGATGTTCATCACCAACGAGATGCAGGAAGTCACCTGGCAGCTCGACACGACAAAATCACCTGCGTGGATCGACATCGTGATCAAGATGAAGAGCGAAGAGGGCAAGGCCAAGATTCGCCAGATGACGGGCAGCGACACGGTGCGCATGCTCGGCATCATCAGCATCCTCGATCAGAACAACATGCTGATGACGATCAATACCAATCCGTTTGAAGGCGAGCGACCGACGGCATTCCGCAAAGAAGCGGTCGGCACGATGGCTATGACGCGCGTGCTGAACTGGAAGGAAGGCGACGTGCATCGCGGCCGCTCACAGCGATAAGATTCCAGTTTATATTCTCAATCTACCTGCCGTCGCGGTACAGCAAGCGGACGGACAATGCACCTGTGTTTTGAATCAAAGGACCGATTTACCTATATTCGCGGCGTTTAGTTGATTACGCAACGACGACGCGACCACGGTCAAACGTGCGGACGAGAATCGCGTGGTTGATTCCGGATAAACACCGCGCACAGCAGGGCCGGTCTGAATGCGGGCACGACTGCCCGCGGGCGAAAGAGCTGGAACCACATACGCGTTTAATCACACATTATTCCGCCTTGAGCGCCACACCAAATGGCGCTGAAATTCAGAATTCAACGCCGCGTCAAGATCGCGTACCAACTTCACTCTCTCGTATTTGTACTCCGATGGTCAGTTCCGCCTCGCGACTGTCGAACATTCTCTCGAAATTTCTCTTCCGGTTCAATACAGACTATTGCTCTAACAATTACCAACAGAGGATTGTATGAAAAAGGTGTTTAACCTGGTTCTGGCTGCTTCACTGTGTTTTCTCGCGTCCTTCATTCACGCTGAAGCCAATGAAAAAAGTATCGGCGGCGGACTCGTCTTCGGCTCGAAGTCCGATGGTTTTGAAGGTTCTGCACTCGGTATTGATCTGCGCGGCGTTTTCGGCATCAACGACAAATTCCGGATCGGGGCCGATTTTGACTTCTATTTTGCCGAAGAAAACGTGACTTTATGGGCCATCGACGGCAATGTGCACTACGTGTTTGTTGAAGACGAAGTGCTGGTGTACGGTCTCGCAGGACTTGCCATTCTTCATGTATCATTTGACGGTACTCTTTTCGGCATTCCGGTCGAAATCAACGAAACCGACATTGGATTAAATCTCGGCGGCGGCGTGGATGTCCCGACGAAGTTTGGTGCGGTTTTCGGCGAACTCAAGATCCAGATCGAAGACGTCGCCCAGGTAGTCATCGCCGGCGGTGTGCGCTTCGACATCTGACGCAATGCAGTTCAAGTTTTGACCAGCGGCGGAGTTCCTGCGCGGAATTTCGCCGTTGTTGTTTAATCAGGTCCAAATCTACTCTCCGCCGCCGCACCGGGGAAGGTTGGGCATTTCACCTGTTTTTTGCTTGATGGACCGATTTGCCTATATTCGCGGGATTCCGTTGCTTTCGCAACAACAACGCGACCACGGACAAACGTGCGGACGTGTATCGCGTGGATTCTACCAAAAGAGCTGTTCGGGCGGCATCACACATTCCGCCTGAAGCGCCGTGCCGTTCGACGCCGTCTGTTTAACCAGGGCGAGTCACCGGCGGCCGGCTGTATTACACACACACACGATTCTGAGAATCAGTTCCGCCGCTCGATGCTCAGAAACCCTCTTAAAGTTCAACACTGAGAATTATCCCAATTCATTCCTTTACCAGTTGAGGTATGTATGAAAAAGATGTTTAACATCGTTCTGGCAGCTACGGTTTGTTTTCTGGTCTCATTTGCAGGCGTTCAGGCTGAAGGCACGAGCATCGGCGGCGGCCTGGCTCTCGGCACCAAGTCCGACGGATTCGGCAGCTCCGCGCTCGGCATCGACCTGCGCGGTGTACATGCGATTAACGACAAGGTTCGCATTGGCGCGGATTTTGAGTACTTTTTTGCCGAAGGCGATGCGACGTTCTGGATTCTGGACGGCAACGTTCATTACATCTTTGTGGAAGATGATGTATTGTTTTACGGCATTGCCGGGCTGGGCATCCTGCACGTATCATATCCTTTTTTCAGCCCGATCACCGGATCCAGCGAAAGCATCGGCGACACAAACGTGGCACTTAATCTGGGTGGTGGAATAGACTTTCCGACGAAATTCGGCGCGGTCTTCGGCGAAATCAAATTTCAGATTGAAGACGGCAACCAGATCGTCATCGCCGGCGGTGTGCGCTTCGACATCTGATCCAGGACCGATCACAAGTTTAATACAACGGCGGAGTCCCTGCGTGGAACTCCGCCGTTTCTGTTTAATCAACTGCGTTTTAATTCAATTCAGATCAGCACTCGCAGCAACAGGCAAAGTAGAGCCAACCGCTCGCCAGACCGGTTGCGTCGTCCAACTGCTCAAAAGTGATGCAGATGCCGCGGATGTCCAGAATATTACAGCCGCTTTCTTCACACTTGGCTTTGGCCAGTTCGTACTGATTCGAGATGATCTTCTTGATGGCGTCGATCTTCGATTCCATGTTTTCACACTCGAATTCCGCTTCCGCGTCGGCCGTCATGACTTCCTGACCTTCGCAGGGCGTTCTGTCTATGTCCAGACAATTCGGTTCAAACTCGGTCGGACAAGGACAGCAGCAGACGTATTCAACCTGCGACACGGCATAACAAGCGCCGCCGGACATGCGTTTGGTGGTTGAAACGCTGACAAAACCGATGCCGTCGCAACCGATTTCTTCACAGACGGCCTGCGCCTGCTCGATCGCCAACAGGACGGCTTTGTAGTGCGCATCCATGGCCGACTGCGGATCGCAGCAGTCGTATTTAACGCGCGCACCGGCTTTGCGCAGGACGGCGTCTTCACACGGCGGCGGGTCCTGCAGCAGGGCGCCGGCAACTACCGGCGAACCGATCAGGGAAGCGATGCCGACGGCATCCATCGAAGCGGCGGAAAAGGTGTTGGCAGCCATGCCGAAGGCGGAAGCACTTAAAAGAAAACACAGTGAAAATACGGCGGATAACAGACGTTGCATGTTACAACTCCGAAAAAAAATACAACAAGAATAGAATTGGTTAACCACGCGCAGAGCGGTGGAGCGGCAGTGAATGTAATGCAGACTTTTTGCGTTAAACCTTGCGATAGCTCGTCCACGTCCGATTGCTTCGCCTGCGGATTGTACAGGCGCGCCGGCGGCGCGGAGTGCATCGCGATGCGTGTGTTTAATTCTGCCCCGGGCAGTGGAAGTGTGGGGCGGAGTTAATACTGGTGCTGTGCGGACAGTGGAACAGTTTCCCGCGCTGCTGTCGGCGAATGACGGTTCGGACGCAAAAGGTCCGATGGTTGTACGGAAGGGCAGGGGGCGTACACGTTCCGCCCGCAAGCCGAACATGAATCTACAAAATTCTCCAGATATTTAACCGCCGTTTGAAAGCTGAAATCTCATTCGCGCCGGAGGATTGTGCGCTCAGGTAATATCTTGTGTTCGTAACCCGATGGCCGCTGATGCGATCTTTGACAGTTTGCTGCGGGAACCGCAACGAAGCTTTTGCACTTGTGTCTGCGTTCAGAAGCACAGGCAGCGCCTGTGCATTTTGCGACTCCCGCAGTTGAAAGCCGCCGCAGGGCTGGCCCAGATTGTGTATATTCGATCGTCATGCGACTGCTGCGCCGTCCCCGCGCCGGTCGGAACGAGTAACGGACATCCTGAAATTCGGATACAATTATGCTCAAATGTAGTACCATTAGCCGATACTTCGTGCAGCTGTTAGTGTTGGCCCTTGCGGTCGCCACGGCGCAGTCGCTCACCTGGATCTCGCTGAACGGACCGCACGACGCGCGTATGTGGGACGCAGTTCATACGCCGAAGGGACTCGCTTTTACGGCGGGCAGCCGCGGCATCTGGAAATCGGACAACAGCGGCCTGAGCTGGCAGAGCAGTGGCCTGGCGGACCGCGAAATTCTCGTGATGCACCCTGTCGACGACGAGGTTTTGCTCGCCGCCAATCTGGAGCCCGCCTGGTTTCGCTCGATCGACAGCGGCGCAACCTGGCAGGAAATGCCGCAGGAACTCGAACAAATTGCCTGTTTTGCCTCCGACGACAACTTTGTCTACGCCGGAACGGTCAACGGTGTACTTCGCTCCGACGACAGGGGCGCGACGTGGGAAGATTTCGGACTCGAAAACACCACGGTCACCAGTCTGCTGATTCGCAGCAACGGCGACATGATTGCCGGAACCGGACCGGGGCTGCCCAATTACCGGCGCAGCAATGACGACCAGGGCTGGACCGCCGCAGGCCTGGCCGATGAGTGGATCTGGGACATGGTTGAAACGGCGTCCGGCCGCATCGTGGCCGCCGCTTTTAACAATGGCGTCGCCTACTCGGATGACGGAAGCACCTGGCTCTTTTCAGAGACCTCTTTTCTCGGCGGCATCGTCGCAATGACGGCCGACGTCGACACGGTCTACGCCGCCGACGATTTCGGCATGATTGTCAGCTACGACCAGGGGGAAAGCTGGACGACTGTTAACAATTTTCGCGACGGCATCCGCGGGCTGACGGTTCTGCCCAACGGCCAGTTGCTTGCCGCCAGCTTCCAGGAAGGCGTGTCGCGCAGTTTTGACGGTCGCGACTGGTTTCCGGCCAATGACGGTCTTCCATTCATGACCGCAGTCGAAATCATCGCCGGCCCCGAGGGCGATATTGCCGCACACGACGGGCAGAACATGCAGAATCTCACGCCGTTTTCGGTTAACTGGCGCATTCCGCGCAACGTCGGCGAGGGCTTCACCTCCCTGACGCTCACACGCGATCTGGTGACCTGGGCGGCGACGCAGGATAAAATATTTCGCTCGGAATCGGGTGGTTTTGCCTGGCGCGATTCCGGCCCGGACGACTACGGTTCGGTTGTCGATATTTACGGCGCGCTCGACGGCGCGATTCTGGCCCTGTTTAACAATGGCGCGGCACGCACGGCCAACGACGGCGACGACTGGGCCGATCTCAACTGGACGGGCAGCAGCCAGCACATCGTCGGCACGAGCACGTCGGAAATTTTCATTGTAGATATGGTCGGCCGCCTCTGGATATCCGACGATCTGGGCCAGGAATGGACCGAACTCGAGTTGCCGGAAGAGTTTAACAAGTCCGGATTTGTCGATATGATTGTCGCCACGGATGACGCGCTGGTCATCGCCGACGAGACGAATATTTTCAGGTCCGACGACCTCGGTGAAAACTGGAGCAGCATCGACGGGGTTGAGAAGGACGTAAACATTATTGATATGCAGCCCGGTTTTAACGGCACGCTTTTCTACGCGACAAACGAACTGGACGGCTTGTATCAGCTCGATCCGGGCGGCGAATGGGTTAACATCGGCGAGGGACTTGGCCGCACTCCGAGCGCCATCACCTACGATCAGAACGGCCGTATTTACGCCGCCACTCTCGAAGAAGGCATCTGGCGCGCTGTTTCTCCGGTCACGGATGTGCGCGAAGACACGAACAACACGTCAAGTCTGTTTATCCATCCGCAGCCCGCGTTTAACACGACGCGGGTCGACTTTGGACGCGATTTGCGCGACGCGCAGATTGTGATCCACGACCTGCGCGGCACGGCGCTGCAGGAGATCCGTCTGCCGGGAGTCGCCGGCGGAGCTCAACTGAATCTGAACGATCTGGCGGCGGGCGCGTATGTGCTGCGCGTACGTGCGGGCGAATTCCAGGCGGACGCACCGCTGCGCGTTTTGCGCTGAGAATTGGTTGAAGTTCTTGTTTAACATGCGCCCTTGAGCCCTTCACTTCGTTGCGGTCTCGGGCTTTCTGACATTTTTGCTTGTCACCGGGACTGGAGACAGCGGGCCGCAGGCCCGTGACTCAGTTGTTTAACAACAGGTTCAAAGACTTGCGGCTTATCTCTTTAAGACAAGCAAGAGAAAAAAGCAAGCCGCCCGGTCGGAAGCCGGAGGCGAAGCGCTCAGAATTCTCGGTGAAAATTCATCGGATTTAGTCGGATGCCTGTTTAAGTTCACCGAAGCGCTGCGCCAGCACGTTTTTGCGATGCGTGAAAATGGTGTTTAATCGCCCGCGCACAAAAGCGGCATGCGCCAGCTCTCCCAGCGGACCAAAGGGCAGCACATAACTGACCCGGTCGATAACTTCAACACCGCCCGCAACTTCGTTAAACACATGCTCGTGATGCCACATGCGGTAGGGGCCGACGCGCTGTTCGTCCACAAAATAATGCGGCGCACGCACATGCGTGATTTCGGTTACCCATCGGCTGCGCAGTCCGGCCAGCGGACGAACGCGATACTCGATAATCAGACCCGGATGCATATCGCGCGGCACGTCCGATACAACTTCAAAGTCGAGCCATTCGGGTGTAATTGTACGCAGGTTCAAAGGCGACTGAAAAAAATCCCATGTTTCGCGCAGATCGGCCTGCAGAAGTTGCCGCATTTCGAGTTGATGCAAGCGTGCCATAGTCCAACCAATCGTAAAGATGTTAAGCAATCAACCAGCGCAGCGACAGCTTTATCCGTAGGGGGATAAAAGTATGCCCATGCCGAACGCGGTTAATCGCCTATATTTGTGAATCGAGTGTAAAAAGGAAATCGGAAATGTTGGTTGGAGAAGGTGGAGACGCAGAAGTCTTCGATGTAATTGTGATCGGCGCCGGGCAGGCAGGTCTGGCGGCCGGCTACTTCCTGCGGCGCAGCAAGCTCCGCTACGTCATTCTCGACCGCAACGAGAGCCCCGGCGGCTCATGGCGGCACACCTGGGACAGCCTGCGACTGTTTTCACCGGCGCGCTGGTCCTCGCTGCCCGGACGCCTGATGGAAGGCGGACCTGACTACTACCCGCATCGCGACGAAGTGATCGACTATCTGGAACAATACGAAACAGCCTATAAGTTGCCGGTACGTCGCGGGGTCAAGGTCCTCGGCGTTTTTGTGCAGGACGAACGGCTGCTGCGCGTGGAGACCAGCGTCGGGACGTTTTTCACGCGCTATGTGATCAGCGCGGCGGGCAGCTGGGGCAATCCATCGATTCCGTCCATACCCGGGCGGGAAGATTTCAACGGAATGCAGATTCACTCGGCGCAGTACAGGACGCCGCTGGATTTTGCCGGTAAACGCGTGGCGGTTGTCGGCGGCGGTAATTCAGGCGCGCAGATTCTGGCGGAGCTGGCGGGCGTGGCACATTGCAGCTGGATCACGGAACGCGAGCCAATCTTTCTGCCGCCGGAACTGGACGGGCGGGCCATCTTTGATCTTGCCAGCGCAAAGTACCGCGGAGAGGGTGCGGTTTCGCCCGCCTCTCTGGGCGACATCGTTCAGGTTGCACCTGTGCGGCAGGCCCGCGAGCGGGGCGTGTACGATCACTATCTGTCGCCGCCGGAGCAAATCACGGCGGACGGCATGCGGTGGAATGACGGACAGTTTGTGCCGCTCGACGCCATAATCTGGTGCACGGGTTTTAAAGCCGATCTGGAACACTTGAGACCGCTCGGTCTGCAAAACACCGCAGGAAGGGTCGCCGTGCGCGACAATCAATCGCTGGAGGAACCGCGGGTGTTTCTGCTCGGCTATGGTTCGTGGACGGGTTACGCCAGTGCGACACTTGTCGGCATCGGTCGCACGGCGCGCACGACCGTAAAACGGATTCAGGAACTCGCAGACGCAGCAGCTGAAAACGCAGGAGAATCAGACTGAAGATGGGTTGGCACAAAGCATTGATAATAAAAGACTTACAACATTACATCTTCGGGCGTTCGAGCATCTGCCTGGCACTCGCGGCTGCGCTCTGTCTGCTGCCGACGGCCTGCAGCGACGCGCCGACGGGAACCAACCAACGGGCGCAGCGTGTGTGGAACAGCCTGTGGATTCCGCTTGCCAACGGCAATGCCTGGGAATACGATGCGCTGGAGGAAGTCAGCCAGTCGCCCGGGGAGCGGACGCAACAGATGCAACACGGCGGCGCAATGCCGGACAGGATTCTGTTCTGGTCCGACCGCGAGCAGGATTATCTGCCGGCGGGCGAGTCGACGACATTTGCAATTCTCGACGGCGAGTTTGCGCTTGGTCTGGATCTGTGTTTCGTCGACGGCGAGTTTGGTCGCGGACTGGCGATCGGCGCGCGTCCCGCCTCGGCGATAGACAATCCACGACGTTATATCGGGATCCTTCCGCTTGATACTTTTGCCGACCCGCTCGTTTTTGGTCCGGCGCCGCTTAACGAAGGCGGCTCGCTCTTGATTCGGGTAAACCATGACGAAGCGACCTACAATACGGAACGAGGAGCGGTCGCGACTCTCCGTTTCGAGTGCATTTACCGCAACAGCGACAATGTAATCACCGACCGGGTAGAGCGGCTTGCAGCCCTCGGCGTCGGCATTGTAGAGATGAACCGGCAGCATTTCAGAGATGGACAGTTGGAGTCTGAGTGGCGTTACGACCTGCGCGATTACAGTATCTACTGATTCACGCGTACCGGTAAAATTCTCCGTGGATTTCCGTCATATCGAATTTTGAACGTACTTTTGGATGCGTCGCAAACGACGCCTGTGCACACTGACGGCACAGTTTCCTGGAGTTTTACGCAGTACCTCATTGCATGATCAACGAAGACGCAAAACCGCTTTGGCTGTTCCGGCAGTCGGCCGTCGTGCCTTGGCGCATGCACGACCGTCAAATAGAAGTGTTGCTGGTCACCACCGCCAACGGCAAACACTGGACCATACCCAAAGGCGTGCTGGAGTTCGGATACACACCATGGGATTCCGCGCTGAAGGAAGCGCGTGAAGAGGCCGGCGTGAGCGGGCGCGTAGGGCGCAATAAACTGGGGGAGTACGAATACAAAAAGTGGGGCGGCACATGCCACGTGGACGTCTATCCGCTGGAAGTACTCGAAGTGATGCAGACGTGGCCGGAGATGCGCAAGAGGAAACGACGCTGGTGTACGCTGGACAAATGCGCAAAAAAAATCAAACACGGCGGTCTGCTGCCGGTACTGAACAAACTGCCGCGTTACCTCAAACAGATCTGACCCGCCTCCATCTTAGCTGAAAGCGAAGTGCGTGTCATTCGCGCTCGTCTGCATTGCGCTGCGGCACGTGGAAGCGCGACCGGTAGCTCAGGTAATTCTCACCGATCAGATACCACTCGTATGTTCCGGCTTCCAGTTCGAGGTCTTCGGCCTTGAAACTGCGCACATCGTCTTCGAGTTTAAAGCGCGCGATTTCACGGCGCGCAGCATTCTCAACTATCAGATAAGCGCCTGAAGGCTGACGTTCCGTCCACTCGAACACGGGCGGAAAACTGCGCAGCGTATCGTCAGGCGCCGGCAGCGTCATGCGGCCGATTGAATTGTACGTGGCGCGTGAGCGCGCCAGATCATCGTCGATTTTCGAACGCTGTCGTGCAATTCTTTCTGATCTATCCTCCTCCGGTTCCGCTTTACTGCGCATGGAGAGTTTGCGCACGGAGCTGTTGGTGTCGCCGAATCGCATCTGGGCGATGGGAGGATCCTCGTTTTCACGATCGGAATCCGCGACCTCAAGCTGGACCGGATCCTGCGCGACAGGTTTGGCGACGCTGAGCGATTCGGGTGAAACCCATGGTGGCGCAACGCTGTCCGTCCACGGCGCACTGCTGTCAAAACTGAATTGACTCAGGTCGGCTCTGATCGGCGCATTGTCGCTTACAACCGCAGCGTCGGCCGACTCAACGTACTCTTGCTTGGGTGCGCTGCTGACTTCATAACTCGATGTGGACTCCGCCAGATCCTGATCACTGAAATCGTCGGCACCGCCGAATCCCTCAAAATCCTCAGATCCACTATGGGCGTCGGCGCGAGTCGGCGGCTCAGTTAGTCCGGAGGATTTCGCAGAAGTGCCTTCCTTGTCCGTCCGTTCATCCGGGCCGGGACGTCCATTGAAGTCTGAAGTCTCCACGTCCGAATCTGCGATATCAGTCTCATCGCTGAACGATTCGGGCTCAGCGGCATGCGCCAGGGGAAATGTGTCGGGGAAGCGAGAGGAGATGTCAGCAGGCGCTTTTTCGCTAAATTTGAGAGCCTGTGCGGTCTGATCGTCGTTCGGGGCGTCCGCCAGACGCACGATCACAAAAGCCGCCACCACGGCCATTGCCAGCCCGCCGATGAGCGCCGGGCGGCGGAAGAGCACGCCGAATTTGTCGCGCCAGGAGATGGCCGCCGGTTTGTGGCGGCGTGCATCGATCTCGCGCGCAAAAATGCGCTCGCCGTCGACTTTGGCGCGGTGAATGACTTCCTGGCGAAACTCCAGAGCGGCGGCCAGCTGCGGATGTTCAAACAACAGTTCTTCCGCGCGCAGTTCGTCCGCCTTGGGCAGTTTGCCCATCAGGTAGTCATCCAGCCATTCCTCGCTATTGTGTGCCTGTATCTTCATTTACCGTTCCCACACTCTCCAAAACTGGTCCGGAATTCGGATCGGAAGAACAAATATTGAAAAGAGATCGGTTCCGCGGCAGCGCTCGCGCAGGAGTTTGACGGCGTAGTGAATGCGCTCACTGACGCGGCGATGTGGCAGGCTCAGTTCCTCGCTTATTTCCGTGATGGACAGCTCTTTGAAGTAGCGCAGGTAGAGGACTTCGCGGTACTTGGGCTTGAGTTTTTCCATCGCCTCACGCAGCATCTCCGCGCGTTCCTCGCGTTCCATGGAACGGTCTTCCGCCACCGAGGGCTCCTGCGAGGGCGGCAGGTCACTAATTCGTCCCTCGTGCGAGTTTCTGCGACGAAGGTAGTCCATGAGCTTGAAGCGGGCGATGCCGTAGAGGTAGGAGCCGAGAGACTGGCCTTTGGTACTGTCGAACCTGCCTTCGCGCAGGCTCTGCAGCATCGCCAACTGCACCTCGGACAGGATGTCGTCGATGTCTTCCGGCGGAGCGGCACCGAGCCGCTTGCGAATGATGGCTCGAAGCACGTCGGCATAACGCCGGTAAATTTCGGCTTCGGCGCGGCGGTCGCCGTCCATGATGCGGCGCACCAGATCCAGTTCGGATCCGGCGTCATCGGCTGCAGCGCTATGTTGCGTAACGTGCTTTTCCATATACACATCGTTCGTGATGCGAAACCGCAAAATACTGTGTTTGTCGCAATCGGCAAGACGGGACGTCCGGACAGTGTAACCGAAGGAGCGGACAATTTTTCAATACTTCAAACAACTGCGCGAATGATCGGCCAACGATCCAAAAAATGGCATGTGCAATTTGTTTAACAACCGGGGCACATTGAGATGCGGAATTTATATGCGCGGTTACGCCGCACCGACCCACGACATTTCCAGATTTTTGCACTAGCCGTGCTGCTGTCCTACGGCATCGGCCTGCTGCAACTCGACGTCGATCCAATCCAGTCCATTGCCATTCTTCTGACTTCGCTGTTGGTGCAGTATTTCGGCAACCGTTTAACATCGGACCGGCCTTACGATCCGCGCAGCGCGCTGATTTCCAGCGGCAGTCTGATCCTGCTCCTGCGTACGACCTCGCTCGAAACGGCAATCGCGGCCGCAGTGCTCGCCGTGGGAAGCAAGTTTGTCATTCGCTTTCGCGGGCGACACATCGTCAACCCGACGAACTTCGGCATCGTCATGGTGCTGCTGCTGTTTAACGACGCGTGGGTCTCGCCCGGTTTGTGGGGCAGCGTGGCGTTAACGGGCGCAGCGCTGATGTTTATCGGTTTTCTGGTCGTGCAGCGCGCCGAACGCTCCGACATTACTTTTGTTTTTCTGTTCAGTTACGCAGCGATTTTGTTCTGTCGCGCTCTGTGGTACGGCGACCCCATGAGCATTCCGCTGCACCAGCTGCAGAGCGGCACGCTGCTGATTTTTGCCTTCTTCATGATTTCAGATCCCAAGACCACGCCGGATGCACGACCGGCACGAATCCTCTACGCCGTGGCGCTGGCTCTGGCGGCCGCCTGGGGGCGCTTTGCGCTCTACGAACCGACCGCCGTGCTGTATGCGCTGATTTTCCTCTCACCGGTCGTACCGGTGTTAAACATCATCTTTCCCGGCAAACGTTACGAGTGGCCCGGCCGCAGCGACGGAACGGAACTTAAACAGAGTCCGCCCATCGTTTCCGCGACAACCGCCGCTTAAACACACATTGAGGACTGCATGAAATCCAACACAAAGATCGCCTTTGTGGTGATAGTGCTTTGCCTTGTCTTTTTGCCCGAGTCGCTGTCCGCCTTCTGCGGATTCTACGTCGCTAAAGCCGACGCCTCACTCTACAACCAGGCATCGCGGGTTGTGCTGATGCGCGCGGGCGACCGCACGACGATCACGATGGAAAACGACTATCAGGGCGACCTGACGGAATTTGCGATGTTAATACCCGTGCCGACGCTGGTAAAACGATCCGATATCCGCGTCGTTGAGCGCTCCGCCATTGATCACATCGATGCATACACGGCGCCGCGCCTGGTTGAATACTTCGATCCTTCGCCTTGTCCACGATACAGAAGCGGCGGCTATGGCGGTGGAGGCGACGAGTGCTCGCCGCTCTCGCCCGGCAACGGCGGAGGCGGCCGCTCCAAGAGTTTCGACGCAGCGCGCGAAGGCGACATCTACGGCGTTGAGATTGAAGCCGAGTATTCAGTCGGCGAATACGACATCCAGGTGCTTTCAGCCACCTTCAGCGCCGGGCTGATCGCCTGGCTGAAAAACAACGAGTACAAACTACCCACCGGCGCTGAAGACATCCTGCAGGCTTACATTAAACGCGACATGAAATTCTTTGTGGCGAAAGTAAATCTGGAGCGCCAGTCCTCTTCGGGCTTTTCGCGACTGAGCCCGCTGCAGGTAAGTTTCCACAGCGACAAATTCATGCTGCCGATCCGCCTCGGCACGCTGAACGCCAAAGGACCGCAGGACCTGTTGATCTTTGTCTTGTCGCCGAACGGCAGGGTGGAGAGCAGCAATTATCGCACAGTGAATATTCCCAGCAACAGCAATGTGCCACTGTTTGTTAAAGATGAATTCGGCCCTTTCTACAAGGCCATGTTCAGTCATTCGGTAGAACGCGAAGGAATGCGCACCATCCAGACGGAATATAGCTGGAGCCGCGCCGTCAAGTGCGATCCCTGCACGACCGATCCGCCGCCGCCCGATGTGATCGCCGCGCTCGGCAACTTCGGCGACGGAGGACGCAACGCCATCAATCCAAACACCTTGCACATTACACGCCTGCACGTCCGCTATACGGCGGAGACTTTTCCCGAAGACATCATGTTGACGGAAACGCGCGACCGCTCGACCTTTCAGGGACGCTACGTCATACGGCATGCCTGGGACGGCGAGATAAAAGAATGTGAAGAAGCGCGGAGCTATTTCCGGCGGCTGCGCGACCGACACGAGGACGAAGCGGAAAATCTTGCCCGCCTGACCGGATGGAATGTCAACAATATCAAAGCCAAAATGCGCGGCACGGTCGCCGGCATCGAAATAGAGGATGAAGATCGCGGATTCTGGGGCAGTGTGAAGTCCTGGTTCGGAATCGACTGACCCGGCATGTACGCAATTCAACATGTGAAATGTTAACAACACTCAGGAGCCAAAGTGTTCAACATACATAAAATTCAGGCGACGCTTTTCGTCGCAGCGGCCTTGTTTGTGATACCGCACTTCTACGTGCAGGCCTTCTGTGGTTTTTATGTCGCCCAGGCGGACGCATCCTTGTTTAATGATGCCTCACGCGTGGTTGTGGTTCGCGTCGAGAATCGCACGGTGATAACCATGGAAAACGACTACAGCGGCGCATTGCGCGAATTTGCCATGGTGATTCCAGTGCCGACGGTGCTGGAAGAGGACGACATTCGCGTGCGAGAAACCAGTCTTATCGACCGCGTGGACAGTTATTCCGCACCGCGCCTGGTGGAGTACCACGATCCGGATCCCTGCAACATGATTGCGATGGATGAAGTCATCGCGCTATCCTCCGTGAAAAAGGAAACGCTTTCCGGAGGGAGTGGCTTCAGCGTACGCGGTAACCGTCACCGCGTCACGATCGAAGCTGAATACGACATTGAGGAATACGACATCCTGATACTTTCCGCTGAAGACAGCGAGGGCCTGGTGCTCTGGCTGCAGGAAAACGACTACAAGATTCCCGACGGCGCGGAGAAAGTGCTCGGCAGTTACATTAAACAGGATATGCGCTTTTTTGTCGCAAAGGTTAACCTCGAAAAACAGGCCGCCCTGGAACAACTTAAACTGCGACCGTTGCAGGTCGAGTTCAGAACGGACAAGTTTATGCTGCCGATCCGTTTGGGTACCGTCAATGCGCGCGGCGATCAGGACCTCCTGGTATATCTTTTAACCGCAAATGGCCGGGTCGAAACGGCCAACTACCGCACGATTAAACTGCCGACCGGGCAGGAAATCCCGACCTACATCAAGTCTGAATTCAAGGACTTTTATCGCGCCATGTTCAGCCACCAGCACGAGTTGCATGGCGGGAGGGTGGTGTTCAACGAATACACCTGGAACAGCGGCTGGTGCGACCCCTGTGCCGGTTCGCCCTTGACGCCCGGCGAGCTGGAGCTGCTCGGTTATCCGCTCGCGAGTGCGCCCGCTCCCATCGTGACTCGATTGCATCTGCGTTACAACGCTTCGACGTTTCCCGAAGACCTGATATTTGCCGAGACCGCTGACAAACAAAATTTTCAGGGCAGGTATGTATTGCGACATCCATGGACAGGCTATCCGGAAGAATGCAGTGCGGCCCTGAGCTACTTTGAAGATCTGGAACGACGACGCGAAGACGAGGCACAAACACTGGCCGACCTGACCGGCTGGAAACTCTGGGAGATACGCCAGAAGTACGGCCTGGGCGACAATGGCGGAAACGACGCGGCGGATGAGAATTGGTGGGAAAGTGTTAAAAGTTGGTTTGGCCGAGGTGAATAGGCAGGAATAGATTGACGAGGCTGGTCCGCTGGTCAACATTATAATGTTAACAACACTCAGGAGCCGGGATGTTAAACATACACAGAATACAACCGACAATCTTCGTCCTTGCGGCGCTTTTATTGCTGCCGCACCTTCAACTACAGGCCTTTTGTGGGTTTTATGTCGCCAAAGCCGACGCATCGCTGTTTAACGACGCCTCACGCGTCGTCGTGGTTCGCGTGCTTGACCGCACGGTGATAACCATGGAAAACGACTACAGCGGCGCGTTGCGTGAATTTGCAATGGTGATTCCCGTGCCGAAGGTGCTGGAAGAGAAAGACATCCGCGTACGGGAAACGAAACTGATCGACCGCGTCGACAGTTATTCGGCGCCGCGACTGGTGGAGTACCACGATCCGAATCCCTGTAGCAGAGTCGCGACGGACGATGTCGTGATCATGGCCGATCGCAAACTCATGGTGCGCAATGTCCAGATAGGGGAATCGCGCGCTGTGAGTCACGGTGTGACAATCGAAGCAGAATACGACGTTGAAGAATACGACATCCTGATACTATCCGCCAAAGAGAGCGGCGGTCTGGTGCGCTGGCTGCAGGAAAACGAGTACAACATTCCCGACGGCGCCGAAGAAGTGCTCGGCAGTTATATCAAGCAGAACATGCGCTTTTTTGTCGCAAAAGTTAACCTGGAAAAACAGGCCGCCCTGGATCAGGTTAAACTGCGTCCGCTGCAGGTCGAATTCAGAACGGACAAGTTCATGCTGCCGATTCGCCTGGGCACCGTCAATGCGCGCGGCGACCAGGACTTGTTGGTGTATCTATTAACGGCGCATGGTCGCGTTGAGACGGCCAACTATCGCACAATCAAGCTGCCCACGGGGCAGGAAATTCCGACCTATATTAAAAGCGAGTTCCAGGACTTCTATCGCGCCATGTTCAGCCACCAGCACAAATTGCAGGGGGGGCGGGCTGTGTTTAATGAATACACCTGGAAGAGCGTTGCATGCGATCCCTGCGCAGGTGCGCCGCTGACGCCGGCCGAGCTGGATCTACTTGGCTACCCGCGGCTGAGCAATCCAGGTCCGATGCTGACGCGACTGCACCTGCGTTACAACTCCGAGACTTTTCCCGAAGACCTGATATTTACCGAGACCGGTGACAAACAAAATTTTCAGGGCAGGTACGTGCTGCGCCATCCATGGGTCGGCGGCCCGGACGAATGCGGCATGGCCCTGAGTTACTTTGAAGAGCTGGAGCAGCGTCGCGAAGACGAAGCACACAATCTGGCCGACCTGACCGGCTGGGAATTGTGGGAAATCCGTCAGAAATATGGCCTGGGTGACAATAGCGGAAGCGACGCGGCGGAAGGGAATTGGTGGGAAAGCGTTAAAAGTTGGTTCGGCAATGGCGAATAGGTGAGGGGGACAAAACGGGTTGTTGCAATTCGGCAAAGTCTTGCGTAAACTTGCATCCCCCCTTAAAAGTCTGAATAGTTTGCACGACGGCAGCCTGCGCAAGTCCCTTTCCGATGGAGAACAAGAGATGCGACGACTATTAACCGGTCTGTTTATGACCGCAATGACTGCTGTATTTATTACGGCCTGCGACGACGATTCGGGCGACCCGCAGCGCACGCTGCAAACCCCGACAAATCTGCGAACTAGTGATGTCGACCGCACGATGGTCGGCCTCGCATGGGACGGCGGCGGCGACTTTGATTTCTACGAGATTCTGCGCGCTGAAAACGACGACCCCAACAGCGCGGAAGTCGTCACTCAGGTTCAGGCCACGAGCTATACGGACAGCGGTCTGGAACCCGGAACGACCTACTGGTATTACGTCGCCAGCGGATTCGACAACGGGGAGAGGTCCGCAAAGTCTGCGGCACTGCAGGTCATGACAAGGGTCGGTGTTGTTGAACAAAAAGCTCCTGAGGCTCCGGCAATGCCGACGATGCGCGCACAGACGGAACGGTCGATCGAGATTGAGTGGGCCCCGGTGGCCGACGCCGAATTCTATCACGTCTACATGTCCGAGTCCGCCAACGCCCAGTTTGAAAAAGTGGCCGAATTGAATGCAATGAACGATGCGCGGATGTGGAGCGCGCAGGGGCTCAAATCCGATCGTGTATACTACTTCTATGTAGTAGCCGCAAACGGCGTTGGAGCTTCGGAGCCGTCGCCAATGCTGGAAACGCAGACACAGGCGGCCAGTATGAGCGTAAGCTACCGCCTGGTAATCGACGCCGAGTGGAGCGAGGAAACCCATCCCGGGACTTTTGCCCACGTCGAAGATCCGCACTTTTCCGATCTGGGCGGCATTATTCACAGCCCGGACGTTTCCTTCTGGACGCTGGGTCAGGTGGCAAGCCCCGGTATGGCGCAGATGGCCGTTTTCGGCGCAGTGGAAATCCTGGGCGAGGAGGCGCAGGCCAAAATCGATCAGAATCTGGCGTTGACATTTATCGAAGACACGCGCCAGATTCGTCCGCCGGGACAATTGGAAGTGACATTTAACGCCACACCGCAGTTTTCCGCCGTGACCTTTGTCTCGATGATCGGTCCCAGCCCGGACTGGTTTATCGGCTGCTCGGGTTTGTCGCTCATGGACGACGGCACCTGGCTGGACGAGGTGAAAATCGACCTGATTTCATACGACGGAGGCGTGCGTACAAACAATGTGCTGGAGATGCTCGGCCCTGAAAACGACCCGCCAGAGCCGATCAAATTCAAGGAGGGTTTTCCGCTGGGCGGCGATATCGTCGGATCCTTTACCTTCACGCGAATTGGGCAATAATGTTCCCCGGATTTTCTGTTCGCCGAACCTGCTGACGGCGGACAAATGCAATGGCGGCGCACGATCATGTGCGTCGCCATTTTTTGTTTTGCGCTGCACGAGCGTCGCTGTAACCATTTCCGACAAATCTGATTCTCGCAGCTGATGGATTCTTCAAATGCCCCCTTTTTAGAATGCCGATCACAATAGCAGACTGATTTACCAATTGAATCGGGGAATATTATGAACCAAAATCCTACTCATTTAATACGAACTGTTGTTCTGGCCTCTACGCTCCTGGTACTGGGCGGCTTGTGGCGCGATGCCGCGGCCTGTGTGATGCCGCCAATCGAGCCGCCGAAGATCATTATCGAACGCCATTCCGACACGGAGGTCTGGATAACGATCTGCGGTTTTACGACCTTCGGCACGACCGGGAATAATATCTGTGTCTGTGCGCTCGATCTGGGCGACAACATTACGATCACCGAGGTCAAGAGCGTGACGATCACTGCGGACTCGACCGGCCAGGTGATCGAGCCGCCGCTGGAAAAAGTCTTTGATTTTGCAAAGGATCAGCGAATTGCCGACGCGGTCGACAAGATTGCAGCGGGGGACTGGTCGGGATTCTTTGCGGAGGTCAATCAGACGGTGCCCGGCCGCATCCCGGTGAAGATTATGTTTGAGATTTGCATCGACGACGGCACGTCCAACGACGACCTGCTGCTGGCGGTCAACAACGCGCGCCTGCTGACGGACGAAGGCGACGAGACGACGCTGGAGCCGACGGGGCATCACCAGCACATCGAGGACATGAGCGAGGTCGACGGTGAGAACATCGAGCTGGAGGACGAGCGCATTTCTCTGGGCGTTTCGGAGCACTTCACGGAGCGCGGCCGGCCGGCCGTTCAGCCGACTCCGGTGCAGGCGAGCGAAGGCGCACAACTGCGTTACACGCTGGTGCATCGCGCGCAGATTGAGATTGACCTGTTTGATCTGCAGGGCAATCACATCCGCAGCCTTGTAAACGAATCGCAGGCCGGCGGTTTGCACGTTCAGCCGCTCGATGGTTCAAAACTCGCAGCGGGCATTTACATTCTGCGATTGCGCATCGACGGCAACGACGAGCTTTCGCGCGCATTCACGGTAGTTCGTTAATTGCCGAAGATACATCGGAGCGACACCGCGCCTGCCGCTACTGTTAAGCGCAGGAACGGCAGGCGCCTCGTTCATTTGACCAGGGCATGACTTCACTCAGAGCCGTTGCGTTTAAGGACGCAGCGGCTTTCTGTTTTTAACGGAAGGGGAGAGACTTGTTGTTCGTTGGTTAGGCTTGATTACAGCGCCGCCATCTTGCATTGGCGGCTCGTTTGTTGAGGGGATTTTGTTGGTCAACGATTTTGAAGAAAACAGACGAAGAAGTGGATTGAGGAATAATAGCCAGGCCGTAGTTTGTTTCAGTTGGATGTAATTACATCTACGTGTTTTTATTCGAGTAATTACGTGTTTTTTGATGTGGTATTGCATTGTGTAGTTATGTAAGTTTTGCACTGCTCAAATATTCTTCATTAACGGCCGATCGACCAGTACCAGATCGCAATCAAAATAGATGGAACACCTCACCAATATTCTGATTAACAACACGGGAACCTTGACTGGTGTTGTCGTTTGGTTGATTGTCTTTTTCCTAGTGTATCGTTTGCTTGTCGCATATTTAGGCAATAGATCTCGCCTTGAAAGTTTGAGAATTCAACAGGAAACAGAAAGAATTCTTCGCCTGAAGAAGCTTGAAAATGACCGAACTCAGGCGGGACTTGTGACACTCAAGGAATTGGCGGATACTGTTGGCCAAAGAGTAATATATGCGGCCAATCAATCAAATAAACCAGGGAGTGTAGAGATTCTTGCTCTAATGAAAGAAGAACTTACGCAACTCCACAAAACTATAGTAGTACTTGGCGGCGTGGAAAAAGCAGCTCCTGAGAATTCAGGTCAGTCTGACAATTCTATTCATGATCCAGCGCAAAACCCTTGAGAAACAAATGGACCGATCAAATTCGAGCTATAAGGTGAGATAATGGAATTCTTCTCAAACATGGGTTGCCGGCGCACAGTCGCTGTTGGTAAGGGAGAATTGGGCAATGGCGACTAAATTTAAAGATAGCATTAATGACGCTCTTCGGGCTCTGAACGATGCCAGTGAAAAAATATCCAGCGCAAACGACACTGTCTCCAATGCAGACCGAGATATCCGAACTACCAGCAGCGAGATAGAGAATGCCAGGACTCTGTTAAACACTGCGGCTAATGAGTTAAAAAGCACGCAACTGCAACTCGAACACATAAGTGAAGTCGAGAAACGTCGCGAAAAGGCACTTGAATCTTTGAAAGAGGAGGTTGCGACGCTAAGACAAGAGAACAGGGACGTTAACAATCGTCTTCAATCAAGTGAGGAACGCAGAAATGAATTAGATCGGCAGAATACGAGCTTGATGGAAAATATCGCCAAAGAGAAAGTGAATCATGCACGACAACTGGAAAAGGAGCATGCAAGACATCGAGATACCCAAGCTGAAGTCACACGGTTGCACAGTGTAGTTTCTGTGCGCGACAAGACTATTGAATCTTTGCGGTCCAAATCGAAGCCCGGCACTTTGAACCGATTAATAATTCGACCTATCGTTAACATGTATAACAACTTGACTGGCAAACTCTCGGTTGACAGCATTTCAGCAGTCAGAGTCACACCTGGCGCCGGTTGGGTGACTCTGATTATGTCCTTGTTGGCTGCACTTCCGCTCGGCATTTCGCTCAACATTTTCGGTGCAGACTCGAACGGAAACCACCCTGATTCTCAACCTTTTACTATCAGGATCACCGACACAACCAGAAGCTTGCCGGTGGATACTGCTTTGAGATTCAGCCCCAACAGTGCAATACAGGAACTCATTGCTCCAACAACTTTGGCGTTTATTTACGGTGGGCCGGAACAATCGGCCCAGAATGTAGCGCTCCTGCAATACTACAGCAAACTTCACAACAAACACGCCTGGCTGTTGAAGATCAACACAGTAAATCCCATCGCGAGCAACGATTCATTGCTTTCGGCCGAAAAAAAGGCGCTGGATAATCTGGCGATTGGCACATACGCAATCCGAGGACACAACACCACGCGCAACTTGATGCGCAGTAAAATTGAAGGCGCTACAACTTGCTCAGAACTGATTGACATTAACTTCCAGATGGCCATTGATGTTGTAAAACAACTCAAGAAAAGGCAAAAACACCGTTCTGGTTTAGCCGGCAATGGACAGAACGCCACGAGTGTAAACACCGGCTCCGGCCATGGCAACTCACGCAGCGACAAAGCCGGTGCAAACAATCACCTTTTCAGCAATAATATGGATCATTGTGAAGCGTTGATCCGCCAGTTGTATGCAAATAGTAAGAATTCTCCACAACTCCGAAAACAACTTGACGATGCCCTGGGACCATTCATCGATAGTCTGCCTGCCTCTGTCGAAGGGTTTATTCACAGAGACAATTGCTGGTGTACAGAGTGTCAGGAAAAACTGAGGGTTAAAAATCAAGCTGCAGATCCTGCTGGTACGGACGACACCCAAAGAAATCCCTCAGCACCAACACCAGCACTTCCGACCGACAACGAAACTGACTGTCTCGGCTGCTAGCTATTTTTCTGACGTTAAATCAGGCAGCATTCACTATGTACAATCATTACAACACAACTATACAATTCATGATGCTTTTCCAATATCTTGCATCTGATGAACAGCTGTTTGTAAAAATCACACAGCATCTCAATAAAGACACCGAGTTCCGAGCCCGTCGTGCACTTGAAAAAGAAAAACACTCGGAAGCAGAAGCATTTAACAATTTCATCTCACACAGCCAGGCTCTGCTTCAGATTCACGCTGTCTTTGATTCTAAAAAGCACTTTTCGATAGAGGATGTAGTGGTAGGATTCATTAGAAAATTAAACAGTTGGCTGTGTGCTTATAAGCGAGGAATACTTTCCGGTTCCCTCCAGGGAATAGTTGTGTTCCCCGCAAACTTTGGTCAGCATGCGACAGCCCTGGACTCTCTGTTCTATCAGTTTGAAAACAAACCGATGCCGAACATTCACCGCATGAAATTCATGGAAGGAATTCTTTGATGTATCGTTTCAGATTCGAACGATTCTGTACGCATTTGTTTCGCTCCATCGGTGAACACGAGGGCACCATTGCAGTATCGGCGCTTTTGCTCACCGTCGTTGCTCTGTTTGTGCAGGAATGCAGCAGCAATGCGATGTTAAGCAGACAAGTCGGCGTAATCACCGAAAGCTCAGTCGCACTTCACAAAGACATGGAAACACTGACTGATAGAATGTATGACCTTGACGGCAGTATTCACGTGCTTGATCGGGGACTGATCACCATTCAAACGAGCGCCACCATTCATATGAACAATTTCAAAGAGGCCACCGAAAGTTTCTCCGAGAATATTGATGTTTCCATTCAAGGCCAGCAGGAATTGATAACCCAGATTGACAATTTAAATAGGAACGTCAATGACCTCAATGCTGAGATGTCAAGACAAACCAACTACTTGAAATCGCTTCAGTATGCGGCACGGGAGATGCAGGCTTCGGCAACCGCGCTACAAAAGTCTGCCGCATTTGTTGAGCGCGTGACGGAAAAGATCGCGGAAAACACCATTCCGCAATATCTGGAGTTGCGATTTGCAAATGAATACTACCTATCCCATGGTGTAGATTCGTATTCCATTCCGATAACTGATACACTCTGTGTCGGGCGGCAAGATAGTTTAAGGGATTCACTTAGTTACGACTGCATTCGCAGCTATCTGACGTACGACGTGGTCAACCGTCAACGCTGGTTGCCATTTTTTGCAAGTGCTCCAGTCGCCTCAGGTAAAATCCCCTTACTACAAGTATTCAAAGAGTTTGCTGTTGCCGCTTATCCGTCGACAGATAAAGTTATCCGAAAGGCTACAGGTTCCGGATCAACTCAATTGCCTGACAGGTTCGACACGCTTAAACTGACACTTTCCGCCAATCAGATTGATTACCCGAGTAAAGAGATTTACATTCAATTTCCATTGTTTCTTTACAATCATGTTGTGGACCAACAACAAACAAGGGCAACCGGGCGCATTGCCGAAGGAGAAAGAGATACACAAGAGAATAAATTATACTACAAAGTAGCATTATCAAGCATCCCTGATATAAAAATTGTATTTAAGAATATTCACTCTGTTGCTCCCCTGAATTCTGCAGACAAAATTGAACTCAGCAAGTTTGTAGATTCAATTGCCGTTGATGTAGGTGGACGTCCAAATTACTACCTGACAGTGTACAAGATACCGTACTATTTCCAGCCGAAAAGCTGCCAAATTGACCCTGATGTGGATGATCGGGGGGCACTATCCTTTATTCCGGACACTAAAGAGAATCGGAAGGTGCTGTCGGACCTGATATGTTGTTATCGCCGCCAAATTGGAAAAAACGACATTGTGAGAGATGCGAGTAGCGGAAGGTACTATTTCAAAGACAGGTTACGAACCTTTGAACAGCAAGAAGTCATCAATCTTTTCTTCCGCAAACTTCCACGAGAACCGTTCTGATGAGACTACTTAAACTTCTTACTGTATTGTTTGTCTTGTTTGGGGCTTTATTCGTACCAGTGATCGCCGGAAGTTATGTCGGCGGATTCAGTATAGCAGGTGGAGTACCGCGCTACCTTGGAGACTTCAGATCAGATGTCTGGGGTTTGTACAATTTTCAGACTCGCGTGTATTTGAAATCGGTTGACAATTCGTTTGGAGTGCGACTCGGCAGCTCTTTGTTGGATGTTAGTATCAGCGACGCACTCCTGTTGGAAGCGGGCCAGGAAATCGATGATCTGGTTAAAGATATTCGCGTTTCATCTACGGACATTGTGTTCTTTTACGACCAGGTTGTTTCGGGCGGCAACAATCGCCACAACAGCATCAGTTTGATACTTGAGTGCGGCTACAGCAACTATGAGGTGAGATCACAGACCGGAGATATGGTCTACGATGAAGGAAATTCCTTGCTGACGGGATTGGGGCTGCAGTTCCAGCACAATTTGTCGCGTACTGTAGGTTTTCGCGCAGGATTATCATTTTTAATTGTTGAAGATCGCTACGACGCCTGGACCAAAGGCTCCAATTTTCCAGGAGATTCATTTTTCACTGTCAACATTGGAGTAGACATCCACGACGTATTGCCACGGCCACTCAAGTTTGAATGAAGTGATATTGTCACACACCTCAAGCACTCTCTGTACACGACAAAACTCTAAACTATAAAAACTATACCGCCGCATTAAACGCGATAAATTGTGACCAAACAATCAACATCCACAATTCAAAACGACGTTTTAAGCTCTTTCAACGCTCTATTTCCAGTGCTGCAACGTTGTTTGCCGTAGCACAAAGATCGTTCCAAGATCACGATTCCGGGCAATGGTCTCAGCACAATCGATCAACGGATTAGCATGATGAAACTCTTGCTGGACATCGTTCCAGCCAACAGCATCCAGGCGCTGATTGTTGATCATGCCCGATCCGACGATCGCCGACGCAATTTGTGACCGGGTCATACATCGAGCCGTTAAACTGCAACTGCGCGGTGAATCGATGCGCAAACCGCACGAGCCGTCTCACGAAAATGACCGGCAGTGAACCATAAAATCTAATTCTCTATCTTTGTTCAACCAACGCTCACTGACAAAATGCGATCGGTCACGTTCGTGGGATTAGGCAGTCAGTTTCGTGGGATGGGGCAAACGAGATTCAAGTCTTGTATGAGTACAGGTAAATGTTGTAGTTTTACAAAGACCTACAGGCATAAGCCTGGAATACATACATCAACTTACAAGCCCTCAATCTTCCCGGCACTTAACAAATGAACTTTTAAGGGTCCAGGCATGAGTGCAACTCAAAAATATCAATGGATTGCACAACGAGCAGTCTATTGTGGCGCAGAATTGGCCAGGGGCGCCGTATTATTGCTATTAATCTGCATTTTACAAAGCAGCATTGTTTCGCAGGCTTCAGCCCAGTACAACGATATCCCCGAAATTGATCCGGAAGTCTTGAACAAATACTTCAGCGAGCAGGATTCGACCATTTATACCAGAATTGCGAGCAAGCCGGACAGTTTTGACTGCGTATTGCACGATTATAATTGGACTTATGAGCATGAAACCAGTTGGGATAGCTATAGCACTTCGGCTTTCATCCGCTACCCACAAATTGTTGAATCCGTCTCGCGGCCGGCGATTGATTCTATCAATGCTTCTATAAAACGCACATTTCTGTACGAAACGACGGCTCTACAGAGACCGTGGGAATCAATGTGGTCCAATGAGTTGTCGCCAGAAGCAATCAGGGAAGCAAAGTCACGTGAGCAAGAAGCTGCAAGTGAGAGCGATGAGGATGAGGAACATGAGGCAGAGCTTCTTATAAATGTCGAGCGCAATTCTATCGACTTTAACTTCCTCAGTGCGGCGCATGACATCCTCACAGTTGAGCTCATTAACAACTATTTTTATGACCGGGGGAGGCGGAGTGGCAACGGAGATTATGCAGCGTTTTTAACGTACGACCTAAACACGGGGCGCAAGCTTAATTGGAATGACCTGATCCTGTCTAACGCGCAGCCAATTGTGAACCGTTTGATCAGACAACAACTGCGGGGATACAGCAACATATGGAGTCAATATGAAGATTGGCCGCAAGCGATTCCGGTTCGCCACTTTTTCTTGACGCAGGACCTTCTGGTCTTAATCATAGCGACTGACAAACCGGCATTGGACTGTGACCTACCTGTAGAGTTCCCTTATTTCGACATGTATCACAGAGAGGTCAATCATGCGGTGATATTGCCTTTGGATCGCATTCGTGAATACTTAAACATCAACGACTTCCCAGCTTTAACGGATATACGTCCACACAAAAAAGAAACTCGTGTGCAGAGTGAGACAGACGCCAAAATCCAACAGTCCAAGGTCTTTCCTTTTCCGCTTTCACTTTGGTCCAAATGGACTGAAAGCTGTGATAAACCGCAGTTAGTCAGTGAAGCTGACAGGCAGCAGTGGGAAGATTCCTTTGCAGATACAAACCTCAGAACAGTCCAATTCACAACAGCAGATCGCAACAGCACATTTAGAGCAAGTTTCACTCATTCCGGGCGACTTGACAGTCTGTATTCACATTGGACGTCCGACTCAAGCCACGGGCAGCTGCATCGCCGATCATTAATTGTCTTCAACAATGCTGACAGCAATACGTTTGCTGACGCAGCTGTTACACATCTGAGAGAGACAGCATATGTTGAAAGTTCTAGTTATACAGTATGGGAAATAATGGACGATTACATTCTGGGCATAAGAGTTAAACTTACAGACTCGGAGGTCAACGTATTTTGGCGCAAGGACTCTACAACCCGGCACGCGCAACTTATCAGGGGTGAGGGGCCATCCTCAATAAAAAGTCTCGAGGTATTCAATGCGAATCAGGATCTCTTTAGCGACCTGGAAACACCTTCGGCTCTGCCAATGCCGAACATGCGCTTTGACAGCAACGGCCGCCTTATCGAAGCCGTCTACACCTGCGACGGCGAGGCCCAGTTAACAACTTTTCAGTACGACAACAATGGTTTGCTGCAGTCGATTAACAACGAGATTCAAGTGTTGTATGAGTACTGGTAAATTTTGTAGTCTTACAAAGACCTGCAAGCATATGCCTGGTGGATATTGATTGTATGGTCACAATTATGCCGGTGCTATAGTTATTAAAGATTTGGAGTTTTGTCGTGTACTGTGCTATAGCACTCTAATATATATTATGTAAACTAACGTAAACGACTCTCACTCCCCACTATTACTTGGCTTCATGCGGCGATACCAGTCTCAAACCTCAAACACAAGTGCAACCAGTCTTCCCAAAGTCTTCAGACCTCAATGCTCAAGTGAGCCAGAATCTGTTGAGTGCAAGAGTCCTGAGCACGCTGACCGTTGCCGAATCATCAGTCATTGCTGCAACTCAAAACACACGCCGGTCTACCATTAAGCGACACTCAGCATGCCCTGACGCAGTGGCAAGGTTACGCGGAATGTACTGCCCGTGCCCGGCGTGCTGTCCACAAAAATTCGACCGCCAAGTGCGTCTACAATCTTTTTGACCGTGGCCAGGCCGACGCCCGAACCTTCAAATTCATTGCGCGTTACCAGGCGCTGAAACGGCGCAAACAATCGGTCCGTTTGTGAAAGCTCGAAGCCGATGCCGTTGTCGCGGAAAGTGATATTACAACTGTTTTGGGCCTCGAGCATCTCAACGCCGACCTTTATGACCGGAGGCACGTCTGGACGGTGAAACTTGATGGCGTTGCTGATGAGATTCTGAAATAACTGCTGCATATGCGCCGGATTTGCTTCTATTGTCGGTAGCTGGTCAAACTCCAACGTAGCCTGTTTTTCTTCAATTGTTTTGCGCAATCCGTTCCTGATGTCATCGGCAACGATGTTTAAGTCTACCAGTTCGTACAGCTCGGGACCGCTCGTGACAAGTGCGTAGGAGAGCAGGTCCGTAATCAATCGGTGGAGTCGCGCCGCCGAATGAATGGAATTGTCGATTAACTCACGGCCTTCCGTGTCCATGCCGGCCGCATAGTCTTCTTTCAGTTCATCCAGCTGTCCCATAATGTTGTTAAGCGGCGATTTTAGATCGTGCGACGCCGCGTAGGCAAAGCGTTTGAGCTCCTGATTGCTGCGTTCCAAAGCGCGCTGATATTCCGCCACTTCCATTTGCAGACCGGCCTTTTCCATCGCATTGCTGATGGCATGCCGCAGAGTCGCACCGTCAATTTTGTCCTTTACAAGGAAGTCGTGCGCTCCGCGTTTCATCGCTTCCACCGACACGGAAACGTCGCCCTGCCCTGTTAACATTACCACCGCCGCGTGCACGCCGCGCTCTGCCAACTGCCTGAAAAATTCCATCCCGTTGTGACCGGGCAGGGAATAGTCGAGCAGCACGCAGTCAACCTGATTGGCGCAATACACCGAAACGCCTTGCTCGGCGGTTTCCGCTTCCAGTATGCTCCAGTGTACACCTGGCTCCGCCCGCAACAAGCGCGCAAAGAACTCGCGATCGTCTTCGCTGTCGTCTACAATCAGAATGCTACGGTATTCATCCATTTCAGGATCCTTTTGGAAGTGCTGAAATCTCGAACCAATATTCCTTTAACTTCTCGATCGCCGTAAAAAAATCCTCCAACTCCACCGGCTTTTTAATGTAGGAATTGGCCCCCAGATTGTAGCACTCCTGAATGTCGTCGCTGTGATCCGACGTCGTCAACACAACGATCGGAATTGAATGCCATTCGGATGTCGACTTCACTTTTGACAAGACTTTTCGGCCGTCCATTCCAGGCATGTTTAAATCCAGCAGAATCAACCCCGGCCTTGGCGCCGCCCCGGGAGCCGCATACTTGCCCTGCTGCGACAAATAGTCGATGGCTTCTGCGCCGTTCTCACACCTGTACAGGGGATTTGCCAAATTGTTGGTATGCTGAAATGCGCGGAAAGTCGCTTCGAAATCATCGTCCGAGTCTTCAACGATCAGAATCGGTTGTTTTGCTGATACACTGATATTCATGAATCGGACCGCTCAGTTAAGGTGAAAAAAAATGTCGTGCCTTCTCCCGGCCTTGATTCCAGCCAGATGTGCCCACCGTGCTGCTCCACTATTTTCTTGACAAACGTCAGACCGGATCCTGTTCCCTGTCCGTACCGTTTTTCGCTGTGCAGTCGTTTGAATATCCGGAATATATCATCAAAAAATTCACTGTCAATACCTATGCCGTTGTCCTTGACATAAATGACATCCTCACCGTCCTGTTTAATCGTTCCAACTTCAATTTTTTTGACGTCATTGTCATTGTACTTGACGGCATTTTCAAACAGATTGCGAAATAGTTCAGTTACTCGCACTGCGGCACAGGTTATCGTCGGCAGCTCAACCGGTACGGCAACCTTGAGGGTTCCTTCCGGCAAACTGCTTTCCATGGTTTTTCGTACATCTTCCACCACCGCATTAAGGTCGGTCGGCTGAATTGCCAGTTTTTCACGTCCAATGCGCGAGAAGTACAACAAGTCGCTGATTAACATATCCAGACGCGAAGCAAGGTATATCAAGCGATTCAGTTTCTTTACGCCCGATTCGTCCAGTTTGCTCCGGTAGTCTTCCAGCAGAAATCGCGACTGGTTGTTAATCCCCCGCAGGGGCTCTCTCAGATCATGTGAGGCGATGTATGCAAAGTTGTCAAGCTCTTCATTGCTGCGCCGCAACTCTTCATTGGTGTCGTTCAACTGGCCGTGCGCGGTCTTCAGACGGACATTGGCCAACTCCAGATTTGACTCGGTCTTCTTGCGAATATACACCAATGTGGCAACCACCCAAAGCGCGGAAATGGTCAGTACCATGTTCAAGAACGCAACCCAGGAGAATGCCGGCGCTTCCGTTGTATAATAACCCAACACGTTTAACAAACTGCCCACAGCGGCAAACACAAACGCCATCGAATGCCGCACAAACCAAATGGCGCAAAAGACCAATGGGATATAAACAATTCCCGCAACTACTTCCGGCGGAGTCGAAAAGTCAAACATCAGGCCCAGAAAACAAATGATAACCGGAATGTAAACAGGAATGCTCGACTGTCGCGTCTTGTACTGCGACCAAACATAGGTTAAAATTCCTGTGCCGAGGATGGTAAAACCAAACGCCGTGTGAATCGCCATACGCGTCAGATTGCCCCAGCCATAAGCCGGTTCAGCCCCGAACAGGTAACCGCAAAATACCATGACCGCCAGCGAAAGGATTGAAAAACCGAGCAACTCCTCGGCAATTGCCTGACGCGTTACCCTTCGCCTGCGCGCGGCAAATACTACTGCGATTCCACACAATAAAAAACAGATCGCGGTATTCGGCGCCATGCGGCCCCGATGTGATGTTTCAACAGTGATGTAGGGGTCAAACAGCAGACTGTCAATCCCGAAATTGATGTTGGCCAGGTATTGAATCAGTGTCAGTCCGCCAAGCGCCGCCGCGGCACCGCCGCATATAGTCGCAGGGATAATCTTGCGGAAGGTGGCGGCAAACAGCCCGATCCCACACAGCAGAAAACCAAGTGCCGTGTTAAACTGCAGCGGTGCGTAATAGGGCACTACCTGGATCAGCGTTTCATTGCGCGAATACCAGCCGATTACCACCAGCAATCCCAGAATCGCCGATACACCGCTGAAAATACGCGTTATCAGGATAAGCGCGGACGAATGCGCCTTCCATTCTCTTCCGATTTTGGCCAAATGCACTCCGCCCTGTTGTTGTTGCCCTGGACTCGATCCCAAACACTAGCCGGCTTTTCATTCCCCCCGATCAGGATGCGCTACGCTCATGGCATCCTTTTTGGCCGTCGCCGATTAATGTAATAATTATTCACTCAATTCAATATAAAAAATGACCGCGCGCTGATTTGTTTTGGAGTAGCCGTTCCCTTGCCATTGCGTTGCGGAATTACCTCTTTGTCAAATCAACTTTGGCCAGCTGCGTCGTCGCCGAGGACCGTTTTCTCAACTCAACATCCAGGACTCTATGGAATCAAACTCACTTATTGCCGCCGGACTGGACATTGGTACCAATACCATTCTCATGGTTGTCGCCGAGAGATCAGCCTCGGGCGACGTCAGAGTGCTGACCGATGAACATTCCGTTGCCAGACTGGGTGCGGATGTGGACAAGAGCGGAAAAATATCCGATGCGGCTCTGGCTCGCGCAGTGCCAATTCTGGAGCGCTATGCATCCATCTGTAAGCAGTTTGCCGTGCAGTCAATGGTGGCCGTTACCACCAGCGCCATGCGCGACGCATCCAACTCAGCCGAAATCCGCGCTGCGCTGGAACAGGCGCTCGGGCATTCGATCAGCGTGATCGACGGCGAACACGAAGCGCGTCTTTCCTTCCGCGGCGCTTCCCCGGGCGGACTGTCTACCATCATCGACATCGGCGGCGGCAGCACGGAGATCGTCAGCGGCGACGACGGGCCGCAGCACGCACGTAGCCTGGACATCGGCGCGGTGCGCCTGAGCGAACGCCACTTCCCCGCCCTGCCGCCTTCGGCAGAACAGGCCGACGAGGCTCGGCGCACGGTGCGGCAACACCTGGAAAAAATCACCTGGGCGGACTTCGGAACGCTTGTCGGGGTCGGCGGCACTCCCTCCAGCCTCGCCGCAATGGCCTTTGGTATGAATCAGATGCGCCCCGCCGAACTCGATGGTCGTTCAATTTCTGCGGCCGACGTCGCGCGACTGTGCCGCGAACTACTGAACACGGATGTGGAATCGATCCGCGCGCATCCCGCCATTCATCCTCACCGCGCCGACATTCTGCCGATGGGCTCGATTATTCTCGATGAAATCATGCAGTTCTGCGGCGCAGATACTATTCAGATCAGTATTCGCGGACTGCGCTACGGCGCCCTGCTTGAAGCTTTTGACGCAGTGACAAACAAGAAGGGATTTGCTTAGATTCTGGGCCAGGTTCAGGCAGTCGGATCAGGCAGGTATCAGAAACGATAGCGTTTATCAGGAACAAAAAAAGCGGCGATGCGTTAACATCGCCGCCGGCAATTGCATGCTTGTGTATTCAAAGATTTAGCGGACGACCGGAATGCTGATGTCGTCCTCGAAATCCGGCGTGCCAATGTAGAGCAGATATGCCCCTGGCGCCAGATCAGCGGTCAAGATGGGAATCGAATGACTCCCTGCCTGTAAGCGGCCGGAAGAGATTACCCGGACACGGCGACCAAGCGTGTTAAACAATTCAACCTTCATGTCCGTGTCCTCCTCAAGCGTAAAGCTCAAATTGGGAACTTCTCCCGCCGTCAGAGGCATCGGGTGCACATGTGGGCGACCGTCGCGAGCGTAGAGTTTTCCCACGCCAAGCGAGACACGATTGTCGTCAAATTCAACACCGGAAGAGGATTCCAGATCGATGACGTGCTGGTGGTGTCCCTGCGGCTTGCCGTCCTGCGTACCGGCGTCCGTCAGTATCTTGAGCGACTTCATAGCTTTGAGCAGATCATCATTTGAAACGCCGTCTTCAATGCAGATGTCGAACATGATTTTAACCGGAATATTGCCCGGAATAAATCCGTTAACCTGCGAGAAAAATCCCGCCCAGTCGCCGGACTCAATTGCCTCCACGGCATCCGAAACGCGCTGATCCTTGCCGAACTTGAAAATGTCCTCCCAGTTTCCCTGGATCAGTTTGTCCAGGTTCACGTCGGGGCCCCAAATCTCGCGAAGCAGCAGTGTGTCCGGCACGATTTCCACAGATTTTATCTCCGTGATTTCGATTCCGATTTCGTCGAAGCCAAGTGCGCAAAGACAGAGGTTGTTGCCCTCCGATCCAAATGATGTGAACCCGCAAATTGTCAACCAGACGTGCGTGTCGGAATGGCGTTCAATGTGAATAGTCGGCGGGTCGACCGGAGGCATGACGCAAGCGCTGCCCGGCACTGTCCAGAGCCCCAACATCACAAAAACCGCTGTTAACAGCACTCTAAAATTTGAACAGGAAAAACGTGTTAGTTGTCGGATCATATTCCGCTCCCTTATGCTATCCTGATGAGCCGCCGAAAGCTGCGCTCTTTCGACTGCAATGAAATAGGTTGATGTTGGGCAAGATTCTGTCGACGCAGTTCTTTGGGGTTCAGGACAAAGTCTGCGGAAAAAAGGTCTCAATCGTTCAAAAAGTGATCAGCCATAGGTCGACGTTTGCCGGCGTAAACTGCCAGCAATTGATGCAGCATCGAACTGTCCGTGCTCATCGCACAGTCAATAAACCATGAACGAATGCCGGCGAGTGATCAGCGAATAATCAACAATTTGCGGCTCGACTCAAAAATACCGGCATGCAGTCGAGTATAATACACGCCAGGCGGCAGCGCCGAAACATCCGCGTCGATGCTGTATTCCCCGCCCTGGAGCGTGTATTCGCCTGCCAGAACCGTCTGTACGATGTCGCCGTTGAGATTGTGAATGGAAAGGTAAACCGGAACGGTCTCGCGCATGGCAAATTCAAAACGAACCGTACTGCTTACGGGATTGGGACTGTGGTTGAATATCTGTCCGCCGCCCGATGGAAAGCGCACAAAGGACACGTTGCATTTGCCCTCGGTGGAATAGCTGTCCTCCGTCAACTCCGGCATCAGGTCCAGAAAGTAGAGTGAATCGGTGACGAAGTTTTGGGCTTCGATGGCAATGCGCGAATCGACCGTATCCGGGACAACGACTTCTACAAGTATCTCCGCCAGCAAACCGGCATCCACGCTGTCCATGCCGCTGAAATTCATCTGCAGCAAACCGCGCCGCGAATTGTCAAAGGTGAAACGCGAGGCGTATGGTGAGACCACGTCCTGTATTCTCAACATGCGGAAATTATAGTCAAACGACACCTCAAAGCTGATGTCCTGAAGCCAATACTGCGTACCGTTGTACTCAACGCCAAGCGGGTCAACAAGATAGATCGGGATGGTGTCGAATTCTCCGAGCTGCCGCCTGAAATTAACCGGCGTCGGATACTCTTCTGAAAAGGCCAGTCGCACGGGATAATCCGGCGCAAAACCAAGCCCCTGAATCCGTGTACTGTCGGTCAACTCACAAGGAAAAGCCGACAGGACGCGCGCAAGCGAATCCATAGGTACATCGTTTTGAGGGCAAAATTCGAGCGTCACCAGCGACGCCTCGCCGGGTTCCAGTTCACCGCCCGGCCCCAGCGGCGGTACGGCGCCGAGCACTCGCACATCTGCCGGAATCTGGATGACGTCGTCGATGGTAACTGTTGTATCGCCGGTATTTTCTACGCGCACATTGGCCTGTTGGCAATCGAGGATGCGAACCTGACCAAAATCGACCAACGGCGTTCGCACCTGAATTTCCGGTCGAACAATCACAACGTCGCCCTCCGCTCCGCCGGCGCCGACAATGTCGAAGAGCAACAAGTCCTGCGAGTCAAAGCGAATTTCATCGAGACGGATCGTCAACGAAGTCGAGGCAGTCGTGGCTGCCGCAAAACGCGCAACCAGGAAATTGTCAAATGCCTGAATGCCGCAAAAGTTTACAATCTCGACTTCCGTGCCGAGAACCGTGCCCGTCGTCGTGCGGCGCTCACGGGCCACCAGCGAAGGAATAAAAGGCGCGCAGCTGTCGTGCGCCGCTTCAAATCGCGAGCGTATGTCGATGAATTGCAACTGATTAACATCGTAGAGGAAAGACAGATCAATGTCCACAACTTTGGCCGGAATGGCGCCAGAGGCCACGACCGGAATTTCAATCGTGTCGCAGGTCGTCATTCTGAATTCCGGCCTGTAGTCCGGCGGCGGCGTGCGCAACGTATCCAGTAAAAAGCTGAGTGAGGCCACGTCGGCTTCGCCGCAACCCACCACCAGGACGGTAGTGTCTCGATCGACGCAAGGTGAACTCGTGTGGATTATCATGCGCGCTTCATAGCGCTCATCGTCGCAACGCGGCGCACGCGGCACAAAATCGATTTCAATGTCCAGCACATCGTCCGGTGGAGCAATTGTAATCGGGAACGGACGCCCGCCGGCTTCGCGTGCCGTAAACACACGCTCGTCCGGTTCAAAGGTGATTGAGTCAACCGTTATTGGCAGTTGTTCCGGGTTGATGCTGACATCCGGAATTCCAATCTGAATCCGGCGCGTCCCCAGCGAAGTGTCGACGGGCGTAGTTGGAAATTCGACAAAGGCCGCGTTGGGACGGTAAGGAATCGCCCGCAATCCTGACAGGTACACACGGTGCGTGATACTCCAACCGCCCGCCCCACTGCCGTCAATTTCAAGCACGGCCGTGTTCTGCAGGAATGTGTCTTCCGCCGGCGTGCGCGGACAGAACCGAACGGTAACCGTATCGGTCGAATCGGCCGGAATGAAATACGGCAGTACTCCGTTGGGCGAGAAGCGCGAAGTCCAGCTGAAAACCTGCGGTCGCGGCGCCGGGCCCGCACCCGCCACAATGCGAATGTCGTCCACCTGCATGTCGAGCAGGTCGGACGTGTTGAACACCGGCACGACATCCACCGCGCAGTCGCAAGGTGGCGTATAACCGAATGGAATTGTCTCACGCCGAACGTCGAGCAAACGGATCACGCCCTCGCCGCGAATGGTCGCCGGCGTGCGCACGCCCGGACAGGGGCTGTTGGAAAAAGCCACAAATTGATCTGTACCGCCATAAACCTGTTCGGCCGCTGGAGTAAAAATCACGTTGAGGCGAATTGTATCGCGTGCATTCAGAACCGTAGGCAAACGTCCGGGGTTTTGCAGGCTGAATCCCGGCGGTAGGTTCACGCCGTCCAGATCCAGACTGATCGAGGAGGCATTCTCCACCACGACGACCTGAACAGCCGACGATCCAACTTCCACCTGGCCGTATACTGTCAGTGGCGTCACGTAGAGCCGCGGCGAGACCGAAGCGCCGATCATCGGCGCTTCCCACACTTCCCCATCGGCTTCATAACGCAGAAAAACCCGGTCGACGCGGTCTGGGCCGCCGCCGGGCACATAGTCAAAGATGAAGCGTTGACTCTCGCCGTTGGCCAGCGTAAAGGGACCGGCAGGATAGGCCGCCGGCTGCACCGCCACAAAGGTGCCCGGATTGCCGACCAGATCGACGTTGCGCAGTGTCTGCGTCGCGCCGGAGATATTGATGATGTCGATCGTGTCGCGCTGAGAGCGGCAGCTGACGACATTTTCCGTGCGCATGACGATCGGATCGAAGCGAAAACGCTCGACCTGACCGCAGCCCATCAGCCGGATCTCGTCCGTGCGGAAACAGGTCTGCTCAAAAACGTGCAGTTTGTCGAAATAGCAGGAATCTTCCAGCGGCCTGAACTCCAGATTTACCGTGCGCGACTGTCCCGGATTCAGGTTGAATACCGACGGTCCGACAATGAAAAACTGCTCGCCGATTTCCAGGTTCAGCGACACGCGAATCTGGTCTTCACCCGCATTGCGAACGTTGACGGAATTGGCTCCCACCTGCCCGACGATTATTGTGCCGAAGTCCACCGGTGCAGGCGTAGTAAACTCTACCTCACTCGATATTCCCTTGCCGCTGACGTAGACTTTGCGCTCGATCAGACAGCCGGAAACCGTTGCGTGAAAAACAATTGAGTCGACAAAACGGCCCGAAGTCGGCGGGCGGAACCTGAAGTAATTGGCGCGATAGGCAAAGTTGTCGGCCAGCACGTACGGAAAACTTCGAATGGCTGGAATCATGCGAATGAAGTCAGGCAACGTGATGCTGTCCACGCCAAATGGAAATGACATTTCATTGGACCACAGCCAGGCGCGCGGTTCGCTGAGCAGCAGCGGACATATATCCTCAAATGCTATTGAATCGAGTCGCAAACCGCTGTCGACATGGCGTATCGACAGCGCTTCCTGTTCAATACCTTCAAGCAGGATGAGCGCCAACGGCGAACAATCGTCGGAAACGATTCGCACCGTGTCGCGATACATGCCGGTCGAATCGTTGGACAGGAAGCGAACCCGAAAGCTGAACTCTTCATCGACATTCACATTCGTCGGCAGCGGCCGCTCAGGGATGATGCGGAACACGCGCGGAAGACTTGTGCCGATCGATTCGATTCTGATGGGCCGGTTTGTTCCGATGGCGCGACTGTTGTTGCGGATGGTGATCACAGTATCTCGAAAGGGTGTGTCGCGGCAGCCGGCAAGCAGAGTGTCATAAATCACGATGGACTCGGAAAATTCCAGCTCGGTGACGCGGTCCACGATCAGATTGAGGCGCTGTGAACGAGCGCATTGATTGCCGAACTCGAGCTCGCGGTCCACCTGTATGCGCGCATTGGGCAGCTGTCCAACCAGATCCGTCTGAACCGTCAGCGTAAAGGTGCGCGGCACTCCCGGCTCAAAATTCTGTAAACCCGTTGGTGTGATCGAATAAAAGCCGCGTCCGGCGCCCGCCGGAATGACGCGATAGTTGCCGCCGCAGGCCGAGGTATCGGTTACGGTAAATGTCCAGGATTGTTCGTTGACACATTCGAGCGTCGTACGCAAGGGCGACGGAAGGCCTTCAATCAGAATCGTGTTGTCGACTGTTCGGTCGCTCTCTTCGCACCGTCCGTTGCTGCTGATGCGCCCGACGTTGTTGTTGCCGGTGGCATCACACAGTTCGCGTGCCGCCGGTGCCTCGTTGCAGCGAAAATAGATCACCAGGCCGGGTTCATTGCCGCGAGCGGCGCGGTCCCGACCGCAGATAATTTCCGCTTCGTCCAGCACGCGCGACCAGACCTTGAACTCATCCATTTGTCCCCGAATAGTACGGTAGGACGCGTTGTCCGTTCGGCCGTTCGTACTCCCCAGTCGCATCAACAGGTCGGCCGCCGCCGGAGTCTGAAGTTGGGATGCCGGAAACGCGGCATTGCGATTGCTGCCGCGATCAACGCCGTCGACGTACAAACGCACTGTCTCAGTCGCCCCGTCAAAAACGGCGGCAATGTGTGTCCAGCGATTGTAGTGTGACGCGAATCCGTAGCGAACAATGGAGTTGTTGGCACTGCCCTGGCTGCCGCCGGGACCGTCGATTTCGAACACCAGATCGTCATTGTCGTCTAGGTAAATCGCCCAGGAATCATTCTGATCGTCTGTCGGGCTGTTGCGTGGTCCCCACAGTCCTGCGATGTATTGGAGAAGGTTGGCCTGGCGTTCCGCCTTGACCCAAAGCTCCACCGTCATTGCGTCGCGTATAGCCAGCTGGCTCGGTGTGCGTTCGATGCTGACATATTGTGCGCCGCGCCCTGTGTGAACGTCCTGCGTATACGCATTGCCGACACATACGGGATTGGTGCAAGGATTGGGCTGGGCCGTCGCTTCCGCCAATGTCAGAAGAAACAGAAGGAATGGTAAATACAGAGGCGGTTTGTACACGCTTACTTCCGCAGGAACAGGGGTTGCAGACTTGTATGAGCAGCTACCGGAACAGCCGTTGAAAATACACCGGCCGCTCTGGTATGCAAGTCCAATCTGCCCCGATTATACCTCAATATTTTTTGAGGTTACAGCTTTTGCCGCCGGAGCGAAGCGCTGCTGCAACATCGTCGACAAACAAAAGCGGCCTTTTCAGGGCTTTGTCAATACGCGCCAAATAGGTCAGACGGCGTAAGATACACAAGCGGAATCAGCTGAGCGGCATCAGTTGTCGCACAAGCGTGGGCTATTTTGTGGTTAAACGGTCAGTCGACACACTGCAAACCAGTTTAAAACGACGGCGTCCCGCAATCGAATTACGGGACGCCGCGAGAAAAATAACAGTCTCACATCAGTTGCGGAGCGGTCAGCGCGCCACAACCAGATCGCGCCACACAACCTGCTCGCCCACCGTCAGGCGCAGTTTGTATACGCCGGCGGAAAGCACCGAAGTGTTGACGGCAAAATTGTGATCGCCCGCAAATGCGCGTTTCTGCGCCACCGTGCGCAGGTGCGTGCCATTGACGGCATACAGATCAACGCGTACATCCTGCGTCGACTCCAGGTGAACCGGAATCACAGCCAGCTGGCTTGCCGGGTTGGGCGACATCAGACCGACCGTTTCGCTGCCGCGCAGGTCATTGACGTCGGTGGTCGTCGGATCCAGCACCGGAGTATGAGTCGAAGAAAAGGTCTCGTGGTTGGTAATATCGCCTTCTTCGTAGGTCACGAAAGCAACAATTTCCATGTCCTCAACCTTCATCGTCTCGGGAATCTGGAAGCTGTATTCCTGCGTGAAGCTCTTGCCTGGATCAAAGGAATCGCCTTCGACCTGCACACGGACGCCGCCGCTGCCCGTAGGCGCGCCGCGCAGCACGTGATTGTGCACAAATCCCGGGATGCGTGCGCCGAGATTGTAGTGCGGATGGTTTTCGTCGGCATTGTAGTAGTTGACCTGCCAATAGCGCTGGTCCGTCATGCTGGAAATGTTGTCCTCAATCAGGTAGATATGCAGACGCAGGTCGGCGGGTTCGTGGTAGTCCACAAATGTCGCCGTTGCGCTGAAGTCGAGCATGCGCGTGTCGGGGTTGTACGTGTGCTCCGTCGTGACGTTGAGCGGCGTATAGGAGTTCATCACCTGCTCCACAGCGCCGGGCCACAGGTGACGGCTGATGCACACTTTCTCTTCACCTTCAAAATAACGGCGATCGATGAGCGCTTGCGGATAGGACGGTCCATAGCGGCGCGACAGATCGCTGCCGTGGCCGATCATCATCGGTTCGGAGCTGCCGCCGGCGTGAATCGCCACAGCGACAACTGAAGGAGTCTCCTCCAGAATTCTCTCAACCACCAAGGCGCCGTCGCCGCAATAGCCGCACCACGTGCCGGTAAACTCTTCCACCAGAACGCGTTTGGTGCCGCTTACATCAAGGAAACCAAATGTTTCCGCCGACATCGTGTTGTTCTCGGCCACCGCGTCCAAAGACTCATCGCCATTGATGTTGGCCACGCTGACGTCAAGCGTCAGGACTTCACCCGGCACGTCGAGTTTCCAGTCGTACTCGTCCATCGTCCAGGTCTGGTTCGACGCCAGATTCAGGTCGTTGAACGTGCGCGTTTCGTTGAAGCTGTAGCCTTTACTTCCGGTGATCGTCAACGTTACGTCAAGCGAGTTAATTATATTGTTTCCAACGTTTTGCACGACTGCGCCAAGCGGACGCGGCTCCTCGGATGCAACGATTTTCTGCGGCATGTTGAAACCCGTAACCGCAATATCGTAGTCGCGATCAAGCGTCGTGAATCGATAGGTGATCGGCAGCGTGGCCGGCGGCGGAAACTCGAAGTCCGGCGCGTCGACGACAGCTGCGTACTCGGCGTTCATATCCTGCGAGCCGCAAGTGGCCGCGCCGCCGCCGATAATCCGACCGTCGGTAAAGTTGATATCGAACTTGCCGTTTTCATGCAGGCCGATTGAAAAGGTAATCTTGCGCAGGGGGCTGGGAGAGAATTCTTCCGGCGTCACGCCCGTCCACTGAATGATGTGCACGCGGTCCGGCGCCGTGCCGTAGGTGCCCGTCACTATTTCGTTGCTGCCGCTCTGTCCGCCTTCGGCCAGCTGCAGGCCGGTCCAGAAAGCAAAGATTGAATTGAGCGGAGCGTCCATGTTCGGCAGAATCATCGATTCATTCATCGACGTCGTCGCCGCGGCGTCAAAGGTGATGTAGCCGTTGTCGCTGATGCGATATTCGGTGTATGTCTGTCCGAAGAACTCAAAACCGAACGGGATCGTCTGCGCGTCGCTCAACATTTCGTCGGCAGGGGCGGACATTACGACGTTCGGAGAAGTATTGAGCGCCTCAAGATAGGTCTGTGATTCGGAAACGACATTGTACAGGTAACCCTGTCCAAATGCCGATGATGCGCTCAGGCACAAAGCGCACAACAGAGCCATAGTAGCACGTGGAGTCATCGTTAAAAATCCTTGAAAAGTATGGCAAACAGTGAATTGTCACATGGTACAATGCGTCGCCGAGGCGGCAACGCGGACGGGAGGTAATTTGTAGCCTGCGTGGAAATTCGACAAAAAGCACGACAATTCAAAGAATGTCGCCGCCTGCTGCGTATTTCGAATTTCCCGGCATTCGCAAGTCTTCGCTTAAGATGGAACAACAAGTTGCATCATGCGAACTGGTCGGCCGGAGCGAAGCTGTCGGCAGAGGCCAAACGCGCCCATTGGGCATATGGTTCCGGCTGCGTTCCCCCCGGCTGCAGGCTGCCCGACTCGATGTAGGTGAAAATTTCGTCGTATCGCTTGACCGTATTGTCGTCATTGCGGCGCAGAATATGCCGCGGCCGCAGGAGGCCCGGATGCGCCACGTTCATAGCGCCGAGCATTTCGGCCAGTGAAAACAAAACCTGTCTGTGGTAACTGGCTACACGCTGACTCTTGTCCGCAACGTTCAGACCGGCTATCAATGCGGAGTCCTGCGTCGCCACGCCCACCGGACAGTGATTGGTGTTGCACTTCATCGCCTGGATGCAGCCGGTGGCCATCATCATCGCGCGAGCGGAGTAGCAGGCGTCCGCGCCCAGCGCAAGGCGCTTAACGAGGCTGAATCCCGAACTGACTTTGCCCGCCACGATAATACGCACCTTGCCGCGCAGACCAAATCCTTTCAGCAGGTTGTGCACCGTCACCAGCCCTTCCACCATCGGCGTGCCGATGTGGTTGGTGAACTCCAGCGGCGCGGCGCCCGTACCGCCTTCCCCGCCGTCCACAGTGATAAAATCAGGCGTGATATCTGTTGCAATCATCGCCTTGCAGATAGCCGCAAACTCGTACGGATTGCCGACGCACAGCTTGAATCCGATCGGTTTGCCGCCCGAAAGTTCACGCAGTCGCTTCACAAAATGCATCAGTTCCGTCGGTGTGCTGAAGGCTGTATGCGCCGGCGGTGAATTGACGTCGCGGCCCATCGGCACATGGCGTATTTCGGCGATTTCCTTCGTCAGTTTGGCCGCCGGCAGTATGCCGCCGTGGCCCGGTTTAGCGCCCTGCGACAGCTTGATTTCAATCATTTTGACATTGTCGCGCACAGCTTTGGACCGGAACAAGTCCGCATCAAAATTGCCGTGTTCATCGCGACAGCCGAAATATCCCGTCCCGATCTGCCATATCAGGTCCGCGCCGGTTTCATCGTGGTGGGGACTCAGGCCGCCCTCCCCCGTATTCTGCGCAAATCCGCCCATTTTGGCGCCGAGCCCCATCGCCCGTACGGCGCGGTTTGACAGCGACCCGAAACTCATGGCCGAGATGTTGAGCACGCTGGCCGAATAGGGTTTCCGGCACTGCGGTCCACCGATCGTCACGCGCAGTGATTCCGGATCGACATGCTGCGGATTCAGGCTGTGGTTGACCCATTCATACCCCGCGGCATAGACATTTTCCATCGTTCCGAACGCCACAGTATCGCGCACGTTTTTGGCACGTTGGTAGATCACCGAACGCTCGTCGCGCCCAAAGGGCATTCCCTCGGTATCGGACTCGATAAAATATTGTCGTATTTCCGGCCGGATGGCTTCCATCAGGTAGCGGAAATGCCCCAGAATCGGAAAATTGCGGAGGATGGCTTTTTTGGGCTGGAAAAAATCGTAAAAACCCAGAATGATCAGCGGCCCAAAAATCAGCAGCGAGTACAGCACGGGCGTATAGACCGCCGCTATCACCGCATTAAATGCGATGATGAGAATCACACCTACGATAAAAAAGCGCCGCATGGATCCCGGTCCTTTCCAGCCTGGTTAACTCAGCAGCCGCCACCTGTCTGTGCGCGGCCGTCTCCCGATTCCGATCTGCGTCCCGTTCGCACTTCTCCGCCGCCGGGACCGCCTGATCCGCAAACGCCGTGAAACTACAAAATCGTTGCGCGGGGGCAAACTACGCTCTTGTCGCCACCTGTCCACGCTCGGCTTTCGCCGGCTTTTCAAGACTTTTTTGTTAACCGACGGACTGGAAGTGTGTTCGTGTCGCGCGTAGGGTATTTTTTGTATCTGACCCTTGCAGTCGTCGGTTCCTAAGCCGGTTGCATTACGTAAAGGTAATGAACCGGAAGACGGCTCGATAAAAGTTTGGACCGGGCAGATGGAAAGTTCGCCGCAAACGTTGTGAGACTCACCACTGCTTGCTAGATTAATGAAATTGCTTCAACCGGCTTAACATCACATTCGTGTCTAAAGTCCTGGCTGAATCAGGTAGTACCACGTAACGAAAACACAGACATGCATACAAAGGAAACAATTCTGATCGTCGAGGACGAGGCGCCGCTGCGCGAGCAGGTGAGTCGCATCCTGCAGTTTGAAGGATTTGACGTCATGAGCGCCGCCAACGGCCGCGAGGGACTGCAGAACGCACGCCGCCGCGTGCCCGACCTGATTGTGTCGGACATCACAATGCCCGACGTCGACGGTTATGCCTTCTTCAAGGAGATCCGCAAGAACCGCGAAACCTCTATGACGCCCTTCATATTTCTGAGCGCCATGAGCGATCACCGCGATGTGCGCGCAGCGATGAACCTGGGCGCAGATGATTACCTGCTTAAACCATTTAATGCGGACGAGCTGCTGGCGGCGATTCAGACGCGGCTGGAGCGACAGCGCAAATTTTATGAGTTGGCCGACTCGCGGCTGGAGGGTTTCCGCAAGTCGCTCAATACCACGATCCCGCACGAATTCCGCACGCCGCTCACGAGCATACTTGGATTCTCGGAATTCATCCTTGCCGAATTCGGTACACTCGAGCGCGATCAAATCCGCGAAATGGTGACGCACATTTCGAGCGCGGGTAAACAACTGCACCGCCTGGTAGAAAACTACCTGATTTTTGTCTGGCTCCAGGACAGCGAGTTGCACGGCAATTCCGCCGAACTCGACAAAAGCGCCTTCTGCCGCGCCGATCAGTGTTTTCGCGAAATCGAGCGCACCTGCCGCGAATACGGTCGACTGGACGATCTGAAACTGGATTTTGAAGACGCCATGCTGGCGATCAGCGAAGGACATGCACAAAAGATCGTATTGGAGTTGCTCGACAATTCCTGTCGTTTTTCCACCAAGGGAACGCCCATTCACATCATCGGTCGCGTCGTCAAAGGCAAATACCACATAGTGGTGGAAGACGAGGGACGCGGTATGACGCCGGTCGAGATATCAAACATCGGCGCATACGTGCAGTTTAATCGCAACTTCTACGAGCAGCAGGGGCTGGGTCTCGGACTGGCGATTGCCCGTTCGCTGGCGGTGGTCTACGGCGGTACACTCGATGTCGTCAGCGAAGCGGCCGACTGCGGCACCAAAGTCACAGTGGAACTGCAGCTCAAGCCGGCGAAGCGCTCCGCCGGCTGAGTGTTAATGCCGATCTCAACTGTGCGGTCAATACAATTCGAATTTGGCCAGGCGCCCGTCAAGCGAGCCATTGACGAGCGCTTGTTTCCAGCTGGGACGCAATCCCACCGCACCGAGCAGCTTGCGATCACCCACGTAGATATACGCTTCGCAGCCGGTGCAGCGGCGCTTCAGGAAATTGCCGACTTCGCGCAAAAGATCTTCGGCGGCCTGGCGCTCGCCAATACGAACCCCGTACGGTGGATTGATCAGCAAAGTGGTGTCCGTGTACCCCGGCAAATCCATAATGTTTTGGCGTGTGACAGCCACTCGCCCGCCATTCGGCAGATTGGCAAGATTATTCTGTGCAGCGCGCACTGCTGCGGGGTTGACATCGCTGCCCGCAACGTCAAACGAATCAAATTCTTTCACAATAGCGCCGTCGGCGGCGGCTCGCACCTGTTTCCATTTTTCGGCCTCAAAATCGGGTAGACGTTCAAAACCAAAGTGCGTACGTTTGAAGGCTGCAGGCAGATGCGTGGCATGCATCCAGGCTTCCGCGAGCAGCGTGCCCGCGCCGCACATTGGATCGCGCAGCGCGCGTTCGCCCTTCCAGCCGCTCAGGCGCACGATGGCCGCTGCGAGCGTCTCCTGCATCGGGGCTTCTACGCTTTCGGTGCGGTAGGCGCGGCGATGCAGAGACTCGCCAGAAGTATCGAGACTTATAGTGGCGCGATTGTGGTCGATGTGCAGGTGAAACCGAATGTCCGCTTCATGTCTGTCAACCGAAGGTCGTTTGCCGTTTCGATCGCGGAAGTGATCACAAATGGCGTCTTTTAACACCTGCATTGCATAGCGCGAATGATGAATCTTGCTGTGACTGACCGCCGCGTCGAGCGCAAAGGTCATGTCGACATCCATAAAGTCGTGCCAGCGCAGTTCGCGCGCCATGTTGTACAGGTATTTGGTCGAATGGCACTTGAATGAAAAGAGCGGCGCAAGAACATGTGAGATCAGGCGGGAGCAGTAATTGATGCGGTAAAGCGATTCATTGTCGGCTGTGCAGTACACGCCGCGGTAGGCGGCCGCCGCATCCACCGCGCCGAGTTCCGTCAGCTCGGCGATGGCGAGGTCTTCCATTCCGCCGGCAACCTGCACAAAAAAGCGCCGGCCCTGCTGATATTCATACAGTCGCGCGCCGTCACCGTCTGCCGTCGACATTTGTTCCATTTCAAAGTTGCTGTTCACTGTCCCGCCCCGCTGCTGATATCCACCGCAATATTGGCGCGCAATTCGAGCGCAAAGCCCTGCGCAAATTCGTAAAACGTCGGATAGTGTTTGTCGAGATTCATTGTTTTGTTTGTCAGGCCCATTTGCAGGCTGTTGCCGGGCCGCGGCTCCCAGCCAAGCGTCCAGGTCTGAAAGGTATAATTCGCCCGACCGGCGATGTCGTTGTCAATAAAATTCAGGTCCAGTTGCAGTCCCGCGTAGAAATCGCGGTAAAAGTTTAATCTAATATCCGAGCGCAGGATAAATGCCTCGACTACGGCCTCATTGCGCAGTTCGGTGTACACGGCCCATTGACTGAAGCCGCGATCAAATGCCTCCAGCGGGTAGACATTGTCGCCCTGGGTATTGTTGTAGTTGCCGCCGGTTTCTTCGCGAAAGTAGACATTGCGATTGTAATAACCGGAGTTAAACAACGCGCCGTAGCGTCGCCATTCCAGCGTGGCGGCGGCGCGCAGCGGGCCGCTTTCAATGCGGGAATTCAGTCCGAGCACAAAGGCCATCAACTCGCCGTGGCTGTGTTCGTCCCTCTTGCTGAAACGCCGCGCCGCCTGAGCGTAGACGCGCTGCGTCGAATCAAAGGTTACCGAAGCAGCGAATGACACGTGATTGCCGTAGAGAGCATCGGTGATGTCCGTGCTCGTAAAGAAAGGATCAATAAACGTGCGCGAGAGTGCCAGATCCAGTCGCCAGCGCGGGCTGAACAATTCCTGATCCCGCCAGTACAGCGAAAAATCGTCCAGGTCGTTAATGTTAAGTCCGATCTGATTTAACAGATCGCCGATCTTGGTGTATTCCAGCCGCAGTTTGCCGTAACCCAGGTAAAAGTGCGAGCCCTGAACGTCGATGTTTTCTATTATCAGTCCCTCATGCAGACGCGCATTGCGCGTATCGCCGACGTGGATGCCGAGATCGATCTTTTCATTAAACACGTGAAAATTGCTGTCCAGACGCAGCTTGTAGCGCGGCACGACAAAGATAGCATCGCGACTGTTAACGCCGTAGGAAATGCCGCGGTGCTCGGCGTAGAGCGCCAGATCCGCGGCCAGACCGCCGAAGGGACTGAAAGTTCCCCCCACTTCCATCCAGGCCGCGCCGTGAAAAAGCGGATTGTCGGTGACTCCCGTGCCGAAGAGGTCCCAGTTGCGACGCAGATTGGGTTGGTCTTCGCGCCGCACTTCCAGATAATCCGGCAGATAGACGTCCGAACCGTTGTCCGGCGCCGCCTGGTACATATGCCCGGCGCTTACACGCAGATTCCAGCGCAGATCGTTCTGAGCACTTAAACTATCCCGCGATTCGCCGGCTTCTGTTTGCGCGACGAACAAGAAGGCATTTAAAAGCGAAGCGATCAGGGCAAGTGCAAAGAGTCGGGCGGGGAACCGTGAAGTCCCCCACCCGAAGGTAATATTTAAACACAGGTTTTTGATGTTAAAACTCGGCCGACTTGGGTGTGCGCGGAAAAGGAATGACGTCGCGGATGTTTTTCATACCGGTCAGGTACATGATTAAACGTTCAAAGCCGAGACCAAAACCGGCCATCGGCACCGCGCCGTAGCGACGCACGTCCAGGTACCACCAGTAGTCGTCGGGGTTAAGCCCCATCTCCGCAATGCGACGTTCGAGTACGTCCAGACGCTCCTCACGCTGACTGCCGCCGATGATTTCACCGACGCCGGGAACGAGCAGGTCCATCGCAGCGACGGTTTTCTGGTCGTCGTTGAGCCGCATGTAAAAAGCTTTAAAGTCCTTCGGATAGTCGGTCACAAAAACCGGCGACTTAAACAACTCGTCAACAAGATAGCGCTCGTGTTCGGTCTGAAGGTCCTTGCCCCACTCCGGTTTAAACTCAAACGACTTGCCGGACTGCTGCAGGAGTTCAATCGCTTCCGTGTAGGTAATGCGTTTAAACTCGGAATCGCGGACGAGTTCCAGACGCTCGATCAGACCTTCGTCGATAAAGCGGTTGAAAAACTCCATTTCTTCCGGCAGCTCGGTCAACACGTCGGCAATGACGCGTTTAAGCATGGCTTCGGCCAGCTCGCTGTCCTGTTTAAGGTCACCGAAGGCAATTTCCGGTTCGATCATCCAGAACTCGCTCACGTGGCGGGCCGTGTTCGAATTTTCAGCGCGGAAGGTTGGGCCGAAGGTGTAAACCTTGCTGTACGCGCCGCAATAGGTTTCAACCTCCAGCTGGCCGGAAACGGTCAGGGATGTCTCGCGTCCAAAAAAGTCCTGAGCCCAGTCAACGGCGCCGTCTTCGGTACGCGGCGGGTTAACGGGATCGAGCGTGGAAACGCGGAACATCTCCCCCGCTCCCTCGGCGTCGCTGCCGGTAATGATTGGCGTGTGGACGTAGATGAATCCCTGCTCCTGGAAAAAGCGATGAATCGCAAATGCGGCATAGGAGCGCAGGCGGAACACGGCGGAAAATGTGTTCGTGCGCGGACGCAGGTGCGCTTTGGTGCGCAGGAACTCAAAAGACTGGCGCTTTTTCTGCACCGGGTTGTCCGATCCGGCAACACCGATAATTTCGATGGCGGAAGCCTTGAGTTCTACGGCCTGTCCGGCGCCGGGCGATTCCACGACTTCGCCGTGCACAATCAGTGAACTTGCAATCGTCAGTTTGCCGACTTCATCAAAATTAGGCAGTTCATTGTCGAAGACGATTTGCAGATTTTTGAAAAAGGACCCGTCATTGAGTTCGATGAATCCGAATCCTTTGGATGAGGTGCGCACTGTGCGAATCCAACCGCGCAATTCCACCGTCGTTCCTGTGAACGCGGATGGATCGCGGAAAATCTGTTTAATCGTTGCAAGCTGCATGATAAAGCCGTCTGCGATTTTACTGTGAATAATCGTCAAAAGGCGCACCCGAAGGCGCGCCTGTCAATTGTGACTGCAAAATTACGCAGAAGCAGCGAGATGCCCGGAGGAAATCTTGAGAGGGATTATTTCCAGTAGCCTTTGCCGCGCAGGTCGACGTAGCCGATGATCGAGGCGGGATCGGTGCTGCGGCGCGAATGGATGGTGGCGAGTCCGTTGCGGAACTCGGCGATGTAGGGATAGCGAATGTCGAGAACGTGATTGCCGTCTTCGTCGATTATGCCGTAGTTGGAGCCCACACGCACGATGGCGAGACCGTTTTCAAAATTGCCGACGTCGTCGTACTGCGGCTCCACGACAACTTTGCCGCGGCGGTCGATGAATCCGTATTTGCCGCCGATGTAGACGGAGGCCCGATCGTTGTAGAAGGAGCCGCCAAGGCCTTCGGCCAGGCTGAGAACCACCGTGCCGAGTGTGTCGATGTATTCCGTGTTTTCCTGATAAACGGCGGCCAGTCCTTCGCTGTAAGGTTTTGCGGACATCAGGACTGCGGGTACGATGATATTGCCACTTTTGTCGACAAAGCCGAACATGCCGTTGACCTCAAAACGAGCGCGGCCGTCGCTGAAATTGTCCAGACGGTCGTAGATAATCGGCACGACGATTTCACCTTTTGCGTTGATCACGCCCCACTGCTCGTTGAGCGCGACGCGGGCAAAACCCTGGCGGAACATATCGATTTTGTCGTACTCGATTTTAATGATCGGAGCGCCCTGTTTGTCGATGAATCCCCACTGGCTGCCGCGGCGCACCTTGGCCATACCGTTGCGGAAAAACATGCCCTCGTCGTATTCGGCTTCAATAACCATTTTACCGTCAATGTCGACATAGCCGATTTCTTCGCCGACGCGAATCATGGCGCGACCGTCGGCAAAGGCATCGGCAAACTGATATTCGAGCGGCGTAGTGATGTTGCCGTCTTCGTCGATGTGTCCCCAGTAATTTCCTTTGCGCACGGCGGCCCTGCTCTCGCTGAACGAGCCGACGTAGTCGTAATGCAGAGGAATGTTGATAGCGCCTTCGCGGCCTACAAAACCGTAGCGCCCGCGGATGGACACTGCGGCAAACTCGCCATTGAACGGTTCGGCGGTTGAGAACTTGATTTCGGTCAGAAAATTGCCGTCGGCATCCACATAACCCCACCGGCCCGAGCGCATCACACGACCGACGCCCTGCACCAGCGGCATTGTCAGATCGTATTGCGGTTCCACTACGACGCGTTGCATGCGGTCGACGTAGCCCCAGAGAGAGTCACGGCGGAACGGCACGATATCTTCGTCATTGTCGGATTGATCGGCGACGACCGGAAGGCTGGAAAGAGTGGCTGCAACAAGCAGCACGCAGGCGTATCGGGACAATGCAGACGGGATGAGAACGGGGATCAAAGAGGAGTTCCTTGGTTTTACCGGTTGACGGTTGTGCTAAGGCTTTGCAGCAGCAATCGATCACATTCCCGTTCAACTGCGACACCGATCCGGCGCGGGAGGACAGACCGCGGGCGGGCAATAATCACAGCACTATTTCAAATCGGCAACAGCCGGCTTATGGGATTTTCGATTGCGAACTCCCAGACAAGATGCAAGTCCCGAAAAAGTCACAAAGTGGCGCTGAAAAATTTTCAGGCGGCGTTGCCCGACTCGCGGTCGGCTTCGATAACGTTGAGCATCTGCGCCAGGTCGGCGTCTTTGTCCAGCCCCAGTTGTTTGCGAATGCGCTGGTGATACATCTCGACGCTGCGCACGGACAGGTTGACAATGCGGCTGATTTCGTTGACGTTGAGCTTGAGTTTTACCAGGGCGGCAACCCGCAGTTCCGTGGCCGAAAGCGCCGGGTATTGTTGTCTCAGCAAGTTGATGAAGTCGTCGTGAACGGAGGCGTACGAGACTTCTTCGTCGGCGGCTTCGGCGTGGACGCGGCGTAGCTCCTCAAAACTGACCGCCATGGCGTCGACGCGTTCGCGCAGCTGTTCATCCGGCGTTTCCGACAACTCGGAAATCCATTGCTGCATGGTGTTGAGCAGCTCTTTGCGCCTGAGGAGCGAACTCACTTTGGCCAGCGTCTGTTTCTCCTCACTGCTTTCCTGGTGCTCGAGGTTTTCGCTGCGCAGGAATTCAATCTCTTGCTCTTTCTCTGATCGCTCGATGTCGTAGAGCACGCGCAAGCTCTTGATGTGTTCGCGCTGTTCGCTCGAGCGGATCTTGCGTTCGGCGCGATAAAAATTCTTGTGATGCTCGTAGGCTTTGGCGACCTCGCCGTTGCGTTCATAAAAGTCGGCCAGCGCCTGGTGCACTCGCAGCACGGAGGCGTCGCGTTCCGGTTCGTCGATACCGCCGGCGAACGCCAGCGCTTCGTTAAAACTGCGCAATGCTCCCTGGACCTCGCCGCTGATGTCGAGGGCTTCTCCCAGACCGATCAGAGTTTCGAGAATGTCTTCAGCCGGAATTCCCTTCGCATTGCGCTGAATCTCGCGCGCCGCACTGAAACACTCGATAGCCTGCTCGGGCCGGCCTGATTCGGCCAGTACGGAACCGATTTTGCGCAGACAGCGGGCCTCGCCGCTGCGGTCTTTTGAATCGCGTCGTTTGCGCAGTCCCTGTTTGTAGAGTTCGAGCGACTGGTTGTTTTCCTTGAGTGCGCGGTAGGCGTCGGCGACGTTTTCGAGCGCGGCGGCAAGAGCCTGAGCGTCGCCCAGTTCGCGAATAATTTCGAGGCTTTTGCGGTGGTAGTCAAGCGCGGCGCGGTGGTTGTCCAGGTCGGCATAACCGGCTCCGATCTGCTGCAGGGTTTCAGCCTGACCGCGGTCTTCGCCGATTTCGCGGTCCACCTGCAGTGAGCGATCGAAATACTGGCGCGATCGATCGTGGTCGCCCAGGCGCGCATACAGGTTGCCGATGTGCGCCAGCAGGCGCGACTCACTGCGCCGGTCCTTGCGTTCGAGCGCTATTTTGAGGGCTTCGCGCGAGTCCTCCATCGACTTGACCGTCTCTCCGGCATACCAATGCAGAATAGCCAAATGTTTTAGCGCTATCAGCATGGCGTCGCGGCGGCCGTGCGCGCGCGCCGTCGTAAGCACGCGGTCGTATGCCTCGTGCGCCTCTGTAAAATCCTTGACGCGTTCGGCCAGCGCTCCCAGGTTAAATCCGGTGGAAATCAGGCCGTCGTTGTCGCGCAGTCGCTGAAAGGCCGCATGCGCGGCGCGGAATGCTTCCCCGGCCGAATCGTAGCGCTCGGCGCGCAGATAGAGCATGCCTTTGTTGTTCAGTTCGCGGGCCTCGCCGCGATGATCGCCGATGTTTTTGGAGAGTTTGGTGGCGGTGTCGAAACACTTGGCGGCGCGGCTGAAGTTTTCCACGTGCGTGTAGACAAGCCCCGCATTGGACAGTGCACGCGCCTGCATGCGCAGGTTGCCGTCTTCCTTGGCGATGGCAAGTGCGGCGCGGTGAAATTTGATGGATTCATCGAAGCGCTGGAGCGCCCAGAATACCACGCCGATGTTCGTGAGGGCGCGGCTCTGCCCGCTTTTACTTTCGACTTTGCGAAAGATGCGAATCGCGTCGCGCAAAAACTTCAGGGCTTCACTCCACTCGCCGAGGCGCTGGCAGACTTCGCCCATTTCGACGCAGGCGTCGACGGAGGAGACTTCATCACCGAGTCCATTAAACCAGACCAGCGATTTGCGCAGGGCGGCTTCGGACTGTTTGTACTCACCGTTGGCGGCGTAAGCCATGCCGAGCGTGCATTGACACACACCCAGACACTTGATAAACGGATGCAGGCGTTCGTCCTTGAGCACGGAAGAATTGCTGTATTCGGACGAGTCGCGCGACAATTCCCCCACGCGCGAATCGAACAATTCCTGCGCCTCCTGCAGCAATTCGCGACTTCGGATCAATCCCTCGTCGGCTGAGCGATACAATTTTTCGCGGACGGCAGTGGACCGATTGACAAGATCTTCAAGCTTTGTGTGATATGGATTGTCGTTGTCGGCCGCAGCTTCGTCGCCCAACAACTCACTGACTTCCCTGACAATATCAGACATAGTGGTTCCCCGGAAAACAACGGATGCGCGCGCCTTGCATCCCGACCTGATTCAATGCAGCAGTAATGTATGGAACGGCGACAAATTAAAGGCCGCAGAATCAAAAGCGCAATCGCTTTAATTCCGCGGCCCAAAATAGTTAGCCGGTCATTACCGAATTTCGTCGCAGCGACAACTCAGATTTTCGTAATTTTGCAACATTCCGGTAACGTTATTTTCCGGCCTGGTTTTCTGGACTTTTGAAAGACGACCTTCAAAGCGTTATCGCCTCTGCGGAGTTGGCGAGCTTTGATTTCAGCGCCTGCATACACGACCTGGACTCTTTCCGACACCCGTACCCGCCCCCCGCAGGGATGTCGGACGATTGTATGTGCCCAGATTTTGAACTTCCCGAACGCACGAATACTCGCTCTAACATTTACTGACGAGACACTTTTCAGGTACCCTTATGAACAACTCTCTCCTGCGTTTTTGCCTGCCGGCGGTCGGTTTAGCCGTTGTTGCAGGCCTTTCCATGAACAGTCCGGCGATCAGCGGACAGGACAACCAGGCCGAGGCGGAGGCCGATTATTCCAGATTGAGACTGGCTCACGAGCTCGACCCTGCCTGGCGTATGGAACAGGATCAGCCGGCCACAAACGCCAAAACTGGTTCGGACGAACTGGCCGCTCCGACAAAACAATATTCACACGGCGAGCCGACCGACGACGAGCAATTGATGCTTGAAATGATTAATCGCGCCAGGGCCAACCCTTCGGCCGAAGGCGTGCGTCTCGTTGACAACAATGACGGCGGCGTCCAGTTTGCGCTGCAGTTTTTTGAAATCAGCAAAGATCTTGTTAAGTCGCAGTTTAACACCTATCCGTCGCGTCCGCCGCTGACTTTCCACGCTGCGCTGATGCAGTCGTCGGAGCGCCACTCTTTCGACATGCTGCAAAACGACTATCAGGGGCACGTCGGTTCCGACAATTCATCGCCGTTCGATCGCATCAATGAGGCTGGTTACACGGGATGGACTCGCGCCGGCGAAAACGTTTCGGCCTATTCCAACAGTGTGTTTCACGGGCATGCCGGGTTTAACATCGACTGGGGCGCACAGAACCAGATCGACCTGGGACACCGCGGCAACATCATGAATTTTGAGGACGGCATTTACACGGACATCGGCATCAGCATTGAACCGGACAACAACCCGTCGACGCAGATCGGTCCTCTGGTCATCACGCAGAACTTCGGTTTTCGCGGCAGCTACTACGTTACCGGCGTGGTGTACAACGACCTGAATGAGAATGAATTCTACGATCCGGGCGAAGGGCTGGCCGGTGTGCAGGTCATGCCAGACGGCGGCGACTTTTTTGCTGTGACCTCGCAGTCCGGCGGTTATGCCATTCCGGTTCTCAACGCATCGCAGATTACGAGTGTGACGGCTTCGGGCGGCGACCTGGCCTCGCCGATCACCAAAGATATTACGCTGACAAACAACGAGAGCTATAAACTCGACTTTATCGTCGGCGAAGTCTCGCAGGGCCTGGCCGCGCCGCTTAACTTGTCACCTGCCGACAATCACAGCGCGCAGACCGCCGAGATCGAATTGAGTTGGGACGCCGTTGACGGCGCCCAAAACTACGAAATTGAAATCCGCCAGGACGACGCTGTAAACGGCACGGTTGTGTTCAGCGAAAACGCTCTGACGGAAACGTCGGTACGTTATCCGATTCCGCAACTTGACATTCGCTATTACTGGCATGTACGCGCCATGGGCGGCGGCATGATCAGCAGCTGGAGCGCTACGCATTCGTTTGAGTTAACGCTGGCCCCACCGATGCCGCCGGTACTGGTTGGACCGGCAAGCGGCGCAGAGTTTGGCGCAGAGAACATCGTATTTTCCTGGAAGCCTTCGGAAAGCGCCGAGCAATATCGCTTTATTATTGCCGACAACGAGATGTTTAACGAGCCTTATGTCCGCACGCAGAACGTGACGGAACAGATTGTGAATGTCAAAGGCGACGGCACCTGGGAATACACGTTTAACCCGACGGGATTGTTAACAAAGGACAACGAGTACTGGTGGGCCGTCCACGCGGTTAACGCCGCCGGCGCGGGCGACCGCTCGGATATCCGCGTGTTTGGATTCGACCGCAATGTAGCCACGAGTGCAACGTTGAGTGCCGCCATCAGCAGCAGCATCGTTTTGAGTCCCAACCCCGTGAGTGATGTGTTGACACTCAGTCTGGATCTGCCTGCGGCGGCTACGGTGAACGTAGCGCTTTACGATGCGCGCGGCAGCCTCGCCGGACCGCAGATCCGCGGCCAACGCCTCGGTGACGGTCCGCAGGTCTTGAGACTTGAAACGGCGGGACTGACTTCGGGTGTCTATACCTATCGTCTTGAGGTTGATGAACGCGTCGGCTTCGGCACCTTTGTGATTGTGCGGTAAATCTCCAGTCGGGCGAACGCGGGTTAATTCACGGACGCCTGTGCCAGGAGTTTTCAGCAGAATCATTGCTATTGTTTTTGACAGCCGCCGGGCCCTGTGTCCGGCGGCTGTTGTTTAAAGCCCCACTGCCGTGTTGGTCCGGCCGGACGAACTTGTGTTTATGGCGGCGACACAGAATGTTTGACCAACTTTTGATCCGCTGAAGCATATTGCACAAATATCGACGGCATTTGCTGCGGCATTTTCCCGTCTCGACACGACCTGAACGAACTATGTGCCAACAAAACCGGGCTGAACAATGAAAGTATCTCGCACGCTTCCGATCATCATCATCGCCATTTTTACCGTTTTCGCTACGCCACGACTTGAGGCTCAGGATTCCGGTTCCGGACTCGGCATCATTATCGGCAATCCCACCGGTGTAAGTTTCAAATCCTGGCTGAGCGGCAATTCCGCACTGGATCTCGCCGCGGCCTGGTCGCTCAACGACGAGCGCCTGCTTATCCAGGGAAGTTACATCCTGCACGATGTATCGATCTTCAAGGTGAGCAAGGGCAAACTTGCACTGTACTACGGTATCGGCGGAGCGATTGTGTTGACGGATGACGTCGGTGTTGCCGCACGCGTCCCGGTGGGCCTGGACTACATGTTCGCCACTGCACCGTTTGACATCTTTGTAGAACTTGCGCCTTCGCTCCTGCTTGTACCCAAGACGGATTTCCGCATCGGCGCGGCCGTCGGCGTGCGCTTCTGGTTTGACTAAACGCCGGCAAAATTGCGGTAGATACATAGGCGGCCCGTTCGGGAGTTAAACAGCGCCTTTGTACAATGTGAACGGAATTTCCACCCCGATCCGGGATTCATTGGGTCGGGGTTTTCCATTTCCGGGAAAATCATACATGCACTTATGAGCAAAGCCGCACACGGCCTCCAACAATATGTGTTGCAAATGCAGAAACAGCGCCATTGGGCGGGAATGCAGCGTCAGAACGGCTTGCTCCGGTCCACACAGCCTTGAATCCCGAAACCGGCATCAACTACGAGTTTACAACTACCTGCCTTGTTGAAGACGTCGGCGGTACAATGGAAGAGAAAATAACCGTTGAGATAGCCCAAATTTAACAGCTTGATCTGGCGAAGAGCTATGGCGCCGTAGCTCTTCGTTCAATTAACAAAGTGCACGTCAATTTTCAAATCATATGCGCAATGCAATACAAAACTGGTTAACTTTCACAATTCCCTTGCGTCAAAAGCGGCGACGCACTTTAATACTTCTTCCGCGCAGGTTTTAGATAGTTGCCTAGGCAACAAACTATTTGCCTTAATCAAGTGCTCTGTAGACGCGGAAGCGATTGCAACATACATTGGCGATCCAGTACAACATCAAGCGCGCGGGCTGCGCTCGCTCGGCTCGGAATTGCTCCTACTAACTCTCTTGTCCCCTGACCGCTTTGAGCCGCTTACGCGTCTCAGCTTGCCTGACTTTTTTGTTTGTCATTGGGATTGGAGCCGGTGCTCAGCACAACCCGACGACAGACACATCTGCAATCCGTTTCCAACCGTTCAGCGGACAAATCGCGACGTTCACCCACGTTCTGCGCTACGCTCAGTTTTATCAGTGTGGAAATGCGACCAAAGCGTGTTAACCTTGCTTTGACGGCGCGCAGCATGCGGCGCGTTTCATCCGCGAACCTTCACTCAGAAAATTACTTGCAAAAATTGCAGGGTGGGAGGAGTGTGACTGAACGCGGAGGAATGTCCCGTGGCGGCGGCGGGGTGGTCCCCTGATCAAGGGAAAGGTACGTCCACAAGGCAACCCCAGCGACCTGCAACCTCCATAACTCCTATTATATCAACCACTTACAAGCACACCAAAACACACACAAGCTTAAATAACACTCTGGATTCCTGAACTTTTTTACTGTTTGCTCAACGCTGCCACAAACACGCTGAACGCTACTCTCGAGGCTGTAATCTCAGTAGTTTTGCAGCTGAATGGACACTGCCAATTTGCTCGATAATTCCTGGTGTTCTCATTGAATTCCAGTGTTAACATCTGTCGCTGTCAACTGCCGCTCGGTTACCGGACCAGTGCTCCATGCTATTGTCTTTGATGCACAGGCTGCAACTATGAATATCCAAGTGCAAATCCACTTTTATTGGCGCTCAACAATACCTGCCGGAATGTTTGAAGTGCGACGGTGTATTTGACTCTGTCAATTTTGGTGCTCTGTCTTGCGGTACTGTTGCTGGATACGTCGTACTGCAACGCCTGGACGGCGCTCCTCACCAGATGACTTTTAACTCTTTAACAAAAATACGTACCTCTCCCCCGCCTACAGCGCGCAGCGCGGGGATTCTAGCTCAGTGGTTAACAAAAACGGCATTAAAAAGGCCGGTGAAAACGGCCGCCTCTGAGGAAAAACAAGGCAGGTTTTAAACCTGGGCGTCGACGGGACGGTTGCGACGCTGGTACGAGAAACGCGTGAGCAGGATGATACCGCCGACGTTAACGCAGACAGCAATAAAGATGGGGTTGAACCAGATGATCGACATCACCAGCATCGCCGCAAAAACCGTGATGGCGACTGCCAGAAAACGATGGTACTGAGTCTTGGTCATAGATGCCTCCGATCCCGCAATGCAAGGCCCGCTTCAAAGAGTTGCGCGCAATGACGCAGCACGTGCCGCCAGAGTGCCTCCGCTGAAAGAAAAAAGCGCCCTCCCCGCCTTGGGAAGAGCGCTTTGAGCAATCAAAACCGATTGGTCGTGCAGATGAATCAGAGATCGACTTTGACGCCGAAGTGACTCCAGAAGGAGTAGAACTCCCGAACAATCGGACGATTCTCCGTGCCGACGTAGTAACGCAGCGGCTCATCGGTCAGGTTGAGCAGTTCGGCAAAAACGCGAATGTTATCCGCGACCAGATAAGAAGCCGAAAAGTCGACCTGCATGTGGTTGTCGTAGAAAATGTCGCTCTCAGCGTCGTCGCCCACTTCGTCCAGGTAGGAACCATGCAGGTTGAGCGAGATACGCGCGGAAACGCCATGTTTCTCGTAGGAGAGTGCAAAGTTGGCCGTGTGCTCGGACTGGCCGGGCAGCGTGACCTCTTCATCGCGACCTGGAATTTTCGTTTCCGAATCCGTCCAGGTGTAGTTCGCATAGATACCCAGACCGTTGAGTTCGCCCGGCAGGAAAGTCAGCTGCTGCTCCCATGCGACTTCGGCGCCCATCAGCGTCGCGTCGTCGGCATTGAGCGGCTGAACCTGCTCCCAACCGTCGAAATCGCCGCCGGAAACGGTCGTAATCGAAGGATAGATCACGTCGGTCAGGTTTTTGTAGAACACACCGAGCGAGATGATACCGAGTGGTTCGATGTAGTGCTCGGCCATAAGGTCGATGTTCATCGACGAAGTCGGGTCGAGCGCCGGGTTACCGACTTCCAGTTCCTCATCCTCGCGATTGATGATGCGGTACGGGGCCAGATCGTAGTAGTTCGGACGCGCGATCGTCGTCGTGTAAGCCGCGCGCAGGTTGGTGTTTTCGTTCAGACGATAACGGGCGTGCAGCATCGGCAGGATGTTCGTGTAGTCGTCCGTGCCTTCGATCGACGTGGTCGAAGCGTAGTCGCCGTCTTCATCGAACTCAACCACATTGCCGGTGTAGTCCAGCGAAGTCATTTCCATGCGCACGCCGGGCAGGACCATCAGCTCACCGAAGTTGATCGTGGTCATGACGTAGGCGGCGATGATGTCTTCCGTCGCTTCGTAGTTGGAAGGATCCGTGTCGGCACGCGAGTCGCCTTCGTTGTACTCAAAATCGCCGAGCCGGCTGTCGACGAGTGCGTCAACTTTGTCCGGATCGGAGTTGAGACCGGGCGTGTAGTTGTTGTCCAGAAAATCTTCAGCTACAAAATCGCCAATGACCTGATCCAGCGTCAGGCCGTTGCCGTCGCCGTCCTCGTAGTCGTCGTAGATGTCGACTTTGTTGACGCGGTCCTTGGTTTTGGCGCGGAATTTACCGCCGATTTTCACCGTCGCCGGATAGTCGGCCAGCGAGTACGGCATTTCCAGGTTCAGTGCAGCCGTAAAGTCCTGGTCCGTCGTCAGGTTGTTTTCAATCACCAGCTCGTCGAATTCAAATGCGGTGTAATCCGTGAACAGGTTGCCCGGATCGGTAAAAGTCGGCAGGTCGGGATCGCTGACGTCGTAGGTCATGTCCGTGCCGTCCGTGGCGAAGTTGATGTCGCGACGATCCGGTTCATCTTCTTCGGCATAGGAGTACGACAGGTTGTAGTCCAGGGTCATGTTCGAGATCAGGTGCTCACCGCCGCCGGCGATGCTCCAGATGGTTTGCTCCTCATAACGGTTTTTCAGTTCGCGCTCAAACTCACCGCCGTCGACAGCGCCGGAATTGGCATTGACGGCCGTGTAATCGCCTTTGTCCCAGCGCACGCGGGCGCGGCGACGATATTCCTGGTCGCCGAACTGGTTAAACAAACCGCGGATGTACACTTTGGAGTTGTCGTCGAGTTTATAGTCGATCGTCGAGCTGATACCGAGGCGCTCGCGCGTGATCACGTAGTCGCGCAGCTGCATATCACCAATCACATTGGCTCCCGCCGGCGGAGTGATACCGAAGTCTTCCGGAAAATCTTCCAGATCGCCGCTCAGGATCCACTCCATTTCGTTGTTGTCCGAGCCGCGTTCCGTGCGGAAATACGACGCGCTCAGCAGTATGCCGAAATTGCTGTCGTCGCCCAGTTTTGTGCCGTAGGTACCGGCGGCCTGGTAGTTGAGGTCGCCGACGATGTCGTTGTAGCCGCCCGCCACGGTCAGTTTGTAGATCGGTTCGTAGTAGTCGAACGCACTTTTGGTAATCAGGTTGATCGAGCCGCCGATGGCGTCGCCGTCCATGTCGGGCGTGATCGCCTTGCTGACTTCGATCGAGGCCAGGGCGTCCGAGGGAATCACGTCGAGCGCAACGGAGCGGATATCGCCTTCGGGCGAGGGCACGCGTTCTCCATTGATCTGCACGGAGTTGAGGCGCGCCTCGGTACCGCGGATCAGCACGTAACGGCCTTCACCCTGGTCGCGCTGGACCGAGGTGCCGGGAATGCGTTGCAGCGCTTCGGCCGTGTTGAGGTCGGGAAAACGACCAATGGCGTCGGCGGCGACGATGTTCTTGATGTTGGACGCGGTTTTCTGCTGGTTCAGGGCTTTGACCTGACCTTCGCGAATACCGGAAATGAGGACGTCGCCCGTGGTGAACTCCACGGTTTTCATTTCGACGTCATAAACATTTGCGCTGCCGGCTTTCACCGTTATCGACATGCGCACCGTTTCATAACCCAGATAGGTTACGACCAGTGTGTAGTCGCCGGCTTTGACTCCGGGAATGGTGTATCGGCCGGTGCGGTCCGACGCATCTCCAATTTGTGTTCCGTCGAGAACCACATGTGCGCCGATCAGGCGCTTGCCGGATTCAACTTCCGAAACCGTGCCCGTCAGGGTACCTGTTTCCTGCGCCATTACAACGCCGTTAAGGCCGAGTAATGCTCCAAGCATTAACAAACAAAGGTGCCGTGCGAGTTGCATAGACCGCGTGCTCCACTTAATTCTTGAGAAGGTACAAAGGATTAGAGACTCGTCACTGATTGGGAGAGATTCAGGCAATGTTGTGCTATTCTTGCCCCACCGATTGCCACGTGCAAGCGGGTATAGCTTCACAAAAATATCACTGCGAAGTTACCCTGCTGCTGTCAATTTGTTGTAATAATGTTGCGGCGACAACCACATGGGCAAACTTACATTCGGGCGGACGCAGGATGTTAACAATTCGTTGCCTGATAATCGGCTTCGCGATGTTAACAATTCGTTACGGTGGTTCGGCCAGATGATTGCAGCGCGCCCGGCATTGCCGTCCGCTTGCTTTTTGACTTTTTTGTTTGTCGGCGGGTTCGGAGCGGCGAGACGTCCGATACCGGAGCTGTTTAAATGACAGTTTGCGCGCCGGGGTGAAGACAGCGAACTGACATCCTCAAATGCATCGGCCGGGTTGACTGCCGGTGATGGAATTTATGCGATCGGGACCAAGTTAATAGACAAAATACTTCAAGTTGGTTGAGGATTCGATGGTTTTTTGAGTGAAATCAATTGGGCCCCACCCCCGACCACCACCACCAGACAAAAAACCACAAGCCATGGACCAGCCGTCCGGCACCAAACACCAAGTGCTCCCGGATTCAGACGGCCTTCTACCTCCACCACCTCGATCGGGTTTCTGCACGTGCGTCCCGATCGCATAAGCAACGTGCAAACTTTTGCAACACTCTCCCGCGCGAAAAAACTGAACGTAGCTGATTTCGTGGTCAAAAGGACCGTCCACACGCCTGAACGGTCGCTTTTGTGGCCTCCGCACTCGCACACCCGGAGCGTTGTTTACGCTGCACTCGCCCTTTGTTCGTGTAGCCGTCGAGCCGGCACCAATTGCCGACCAACCGCTGACCGCTGCACGACAAACAAAACTGTCATAAAGCGAGCGGCGACCGCAAGGGAGAGGCGCTGCAATCATCCTCAGTGCGGACAGCCTCCGGTTGAACCGCCTGCCACGGCCATTTTTGGTATATTCAGGGTCTGTCCAAACAATACAAACACAAACATTGTTATACAACGGAGTGCCGGATGAGTCTGCTGCAGGAGTTAAACGATCGGTACATGGAAGTACACCGCCTGAAGGAAGAAGCGTTCTGGCGCAGTAAAATGGGCCTGGCCGACGCGCGTGACGGCGAGTTTGCCGAGCGTGAGATTGCGATGAAAAACTACATCAGCAATCCCGCCCCGATTGCGACTATTCGTGCAGAACTGGAACGCTCGGACCTCAATCAGGACGAACGCACAGGATTGGAAGGCTGGCTGCGCTACTTTGAAGCCAATGCCATTGACGATCCGGAAGCACGCGCCCTCCAGAACGACATCATCGAAGCCGAAGGCAGGCTGGAACAGGCGCGACGAAACATGAAGCTGGGTTTTGTGCATCCGCAAACAGCCGTGTTTACAGAGGCTTCGTCCGTGGAACTGAGCCTGAAAATCTCATCCGCCGCCGATGCCGACGAACGCAAAGCCGCATGGCTGGGGCTGAAGTCAATCGAGCCCTTTGTGTTAAACAACGGTCTTATTGAAGTTGTTAAGATGCGCAACAAACTGGGGCGCATGCTCGGCTACGAGGATTATTACGACTACAAAGTCAGCGTTAACGAAGGATTTTCCAAAAAGGCGCTGTTCGACATTCTGGATGAACTGGAGGAAAAAACGCGTCCCGCAGCGGAACGCCTCGTCGACGACGTCGCCGCCCAATTCGGCGATGACGCCCGCGACGCCTGGAATTTTGATCACTACACACGCGGGGACTTAACACATTCGCTCGATCCCTACATGCCTTTCAGCGAGTCCTTCAGTATATGGGGTCGCAGTTTCGCGGCCCTGGGCATCGAGTTCCGCGGCGCGGAGTTAACCCTCGATCTGGTACAGCGCAAAGGCAAACACGACAATGGTTTCATGCACGGTCCGCGGCCGGGATATGTGCGCGACGGCGAATTTTTACCGGCCAAAATCAACTTCACAGCCAACGCCCTGCCGGGACGCGTCGGCAGCGGTAAACGGGCGATCGAAACCTTCCTGCACGAGGGCGGCCACGCGGCGCACTTCAGCAATATTGCGATGCCGGCGCCCTGCTTCAGCCAGGAATTCACGCCATTCTCAGTTGCGCTGGCCGAAACGCAATCGATGTTTATGGACGCGTTCACCGGCGATGCGGACTGGCTTTCACGCTACGCAAGAACGCGTGAGGGCGAACGCATTCCGCTTGAGCTCGTCAAGAAAATTGTGGCCAACGACCACGACATGCTGGCGTTTACGCTGCGGCGCATGCTGGCAATCGTGTACTCGGAAAAGGCGATCTATGAAATGCCCGAGGACGAGTTGACTCCGGACAATATCCTGGCAGCCGCGCGTGCGGCGGAAAGTCGCATGTTGTGTTTAAACGATTCGCCGCGCCCGGCGCTCAGCGTGCCGCACCTGCTTTCCGGCGAAGCCAGCGCCTACTATCATGGCTACGTGCTTGCGCGTATGGCGGTGTTTCAGACGCGCGAGTTTTTCCGCAAACGCGACGGCTACCTGCTCGACAATCCGCGTATCGGCCCCGACCTGACCAAAACGTACTGGCAGCCCGGCAACCTGACGCCATTCCCCGATCTTGTTAAACAACTGACCGGTGAGGAGTTTTCGGCGCGCGCTACGGTTGATCTGGTCAATACGCCCAAAGAACAGATCCTGCAGCGCGCCGAAGCGGACTTTGCGCGCGAACGCGAACTGCCGCAGTTTAAAGGCACGGTCGATTTGAAAGCGGACATCACCGTGGCACACGGCGATGAAGTGATCGCATCGACAACAGAGGGTTTGAGTTTCGAGGACATGAGCGAGGCTTTCAGTCGCTGGATACGTACATTGGAAGCCAAAAATTAAGTCCCCGGACCTCCCTGCCGTATATTCCCGCTACAAGTGTTTTCTGTAACGACCAACCGGCAGTCCAGCATGTCCAGCCATGTCACAGATAAATGCCGCAGCCTCGTCTGGCTGCGGCGCGACCTGCGTTTACACGACCACCGCGCTCTGGCGGCCGCGCTTGCACATCGCGGCTCTGTCTGCCTCATTTTTGTGTTTGACACGGATGTTCTGGCGCGCTTCGACAACCTGCGGGACCGGCGTTTAACCTTCCTGGCCGAACAACTGGCGGATTTAAACAGACGACTGGCTCCGCGCGGCGGCAGGATTCATCTGTTTCACGGACGCGCCACAGAAATTGTACCCCGCATCGCCGCCGCTCTGGGCGTTGAACGCGTCGTAGCCGGCTGCGACTACGAACCCGCGTCCAAAGCGCGCGATGCCGCAGTTCAAAAGGAGTTAAACAAACACGGCATTGACTTTGAGCAGCCGGTCGATCATCTGATAATGCCCGCGGATCGTGTTCGCAAAGGCGACGGCACACCCTACAAAGTCTACACGCCCTTTTCCAAACAGTGGCGCGCGGTGCTGCAGGAAGCCGACTACGCCGAAGCCGTCGTCAATGACCAGGGCCGCTACGCCGATTCCGCGACGGTCGAACAACAGTTCCATGCGGTGCGGCTGCCTGTGTTGCAGTCGCCCGACGATGCCGGGGCAATACTTGAACAAATCGGATACCAGCGGGCAGACACCGCCATGTGGGACATTAACCGCGGGCACGAGCTGCTGGCGGACTTTGCCGCGGGAAAGATGGCGCGGTATCGCGAGGAGCGTGACTTTATGGCGCGTCCCGGCACCAGTCGCCTCTCCCCCTACCTGCGGTTTGGTTTGATCTCGATACGCGAGGCGTTCCGTGCCGCGCGCAAAACGATCGGCGACGGCGTGTGGGTCAACGAGCTGATCTGGCGCGAATTCTACGCCATGATCCTGCACTTCTTCCCGGAAAGCGCCACGGAGGAGTTTAACGCCAAGTACCGCGGCACGCTGGACTGGAACCGCAGCGATGAGGATTTTTCGCGGTTCTGCGAGGGCCGCACGGGTTATCCGATCGTCGACGCGGCCGTGCGCGAGCTGTTGGAAACGGGCTGGATGCACAACCGCGCGCGCATGATCACGGCGTGTTTTCTGACCAAGGATTTGTTTGTCGACTGGCGGCGCGGTGAAGAATTTTTTGCGCAACATTTGATGGACTACGAACTGGCGTCCAATGCCGGCGGCTGGCAGTGGGCGGCGTCGACCGGCACCGACGCCGCGCCCTACTTCCGCGTGTTTAACCCCTGGCTGCAGGGCAAGAAATTCGACGCTGAAGGCGCGTACATCCGCCGTTTTGTTCCCGAACTCAAAAACGCGCCGCTGCAGCGCCTGCACGAACCTCCGTCCGACGACCTGTTTGCAGCTGGATCGGACTATCCCGCGCCGATGGTCGACCACCGACGGGCCAAGGAAAAAGCCATCGCGGAGTTCAAAAAAGCCGAAGAGCGTTTTGCCACACGAGACCATTAAATTACTCTCCGTGTCTTGCCGACATCTCAGACCCCGGCTGAGAATTCGATCACAATATCTGGAGAACGTATGATTGTGAAATTGAACACCCGCCTTGTCTGGATTGCATGTTCTTTTCTTCTCTTGTTTGTCGTCGCGTGCAAAGATGACGACAATCCAACCGGCGCAAACGACAACAACGACCCGACAATCAAAGGTTACTGGAGCTTGATTAAATGGGATGACGGCACGTTCAAGCTGGAGCAGTCGCCGGGGCAAAACTACAATTACTACGCCGACGATGGCTCACTCTACACGATCGGCGGTTTGTGGGCCGGACAGGATCCTGCAAAAGCGGAACGCGAGTACGTCGGCAAGTGGAAGATCGATCCCGCCGACGACAACTACCTGATTATCACAGATACTGAAGGCGAGTTTGTGGAGCGTTCGAAGATTGTCGAGTTAAGCAACGAGCGACTGGAACTTCACACTGAAACGCTCAGCATTTCGAACAAAGAGACCATTCGCGTGACGGTTTATGTTCGCACCTGAACAGAACAATTTGATGATCATTCACGGTTCGGTAGAAACGATCCCTCAGTAATCCGACACCAACTCAGAACCACAGTCCGCTCACGCGCCAGACAGGCCCGCGAGTGATCGGCTGAAAGTAGCGCGGCAGGTGCGAGTCGTCGTGCAGGTGATGCATAAAACGCGGTTGCGCGTTAATCAGCGGCGGATGTTCAGACCTGGTGTGTCTCGCTTCCGCCGCTATGCGTTCCAGGCGCTGCTCCAATGGCGGGTGCGTCCTCAGGGCCGAGGGCTCCGGCGAACGTCGCCCCGGCATCAGTATCACTTCAAGCAGATTGCGGTTGGCCGTGTCGATTTTCTGCAGCGCCGTCATCAACGCGTCCGGATCGCCGCTCAAATGCACGGCGGCGCGATCCGCCTCAAATTCACGCGTGCGGCTGAGCGCCGACTGCAGCAACGCGGCGATATTCGGCGCAACAATTAACAAAAGAATCGGCCAGAAAGCGATTTCCATCAGCCCGAAGAAAAACAGCGGCAGGTTAATAAGTAAAAAGAGCTGTCCAAAGAGCGAAAGAGCGTTGGTTAATCGCATCAAGACGTCCGACAGTCCCATCACATACATGTCGCGTTGTTTAACATGCGCCGTTTCATGCGCCAGAACGGCGCCCAGTTCGCGCAGGTTGAGACGCCGCAGCAGGCCGTCAGTCAGTGCGATTGATACCTCGCGCGGCGAGCCGACAACAAAGGCGTTCGGCGCACTGCTGGGAACAAGATAGAGTTCAGGGCGAACCGGAATGCCGGCGCGATGCTGCAGTTCCTCGATCAACCAGTACAGGCGCGGCGCCTCCGCCGCTTCGATCCGGCGCGCACCATACATGCGCAGCACCCAACCCGCCGCCATCCGACGAGAAACAAACAGGGCTGTGAGTCCTGCGATAATCACGTAGAAAACCGTGTCGCGTCCCGGCAACATTGCACCGAGCGCCAACAGCAGCACAAACATGCCGGCTATCATCAGCGCGGTCTGAACGGCATTTCTGAACGCATGTGGCGATATGTCCGACGGCGGTCGCGCCACTGTTTAATCCTGGGCCAGGGGTATCAGAATGTCGAGGACGGAATCCGACTCGTTCAGGCGGAAACGTTCGTCGTAGCGCTCCAGATCAAAGCTGTGGTCGACGTCCAGCCCCTGCTCGCGGATCGTCCGCAGGACCGCATGAATTGTTTGTCCGTAGGTAGCCAGAGCGCCGTGGTGTTCAAAACGAAGGTATTGTCGCTGTGGCAGAACCAACGTTGTCATGCCCGCCGGCAATTTGGCAAGACTATCGAGTTCCTTTGCCGCCATGTACTCCAGTTTTGTCGGTTCGCCGTCCGGCGTCTCCAGATTAAAACAGACGGCATAGCGCGTAGCGGAAGCGTCGAGCTGCGCCAGCCGCGGTCCGATGCGACGCCACAGAACGGGAATATCGCTGCTCCCGGCCGTTGTTAAAATTCTTTCGCCGACTAGATTCAGTTCAGGCAGTGTGATCAGTTCGTAGTTCATCATGTGTTTCGCGGAGATCCGGATGTCGTTGTTTAACCTGTTTTCTGCGGACGATCAGCGCGCCGCTTGATTTTTTACACAGCTTCCCGCAGGCGATGATAAAGTGTTAAACTCATCGATGCTGCGGCAGCCGGTTTGCATTTGCAGGCGTGTAAATAGGTCATTCCTCCGCGCACTATGAACGCGCGGCTGAAAGAAGCTGAGCCGGACAGTCGCTTCAGACCTGTTTTTCGGTCTTTTTCTTTAAGGGCAACAACAGGTCGACTTCGGAGTCCGGATGTGCCGGATTAAAGCGCTCGCCGTACAGTTCGAGCATAAGTGAATTATCTACATCGAGTTCCTGGGGGGCCAGCGACTGACTGATTGCGGCCATCGTTTCGGGCAACTTCGCCAGATCGCCGCGATGCGTAAACAGCGCGTAGCGCCGCGCCGGAATCTCCATGCGGACGAATTCCTCGTGTTCCGGCGCAAACTCCTCAACCTCAACGGAGGCCATGTATTCAAATTCCTCAACGTCGCCTTTGTCCAGGTCGTGGCAGACGCAGACGCCGTAGGTGTCGCCCGAGGCGCTGCGATTGGGAATGGACGACATTCTGGGTACGAACCTGTCCCAGAGCTGTGGAATTTTGGGCGAGAATGCTCCGGTGTTGATTTTGGAACCGACGAGTTTAAGGGCAGGAACATCGACGATTTTGGCTTGCATGTGTCTGATCCTTTTCGTTTGTATTGCTTTTGGTGCACGGCAGTGCGGGTCGGCATAATTTACATGCACAGGCATTCACAATGCAACGATTGTTACTTCATTCTGCCTGTTGTGTTGAAAGATTTTGCAATTCTTACCCACTCGGGAATCACGTGATATGATCTTGCGTTACGCATTTATCCTTGTCTCAGCGCTCGTACTCCCCTTTACGCTTTCTGCTCAGAATATCGAATGGAAACTCAGCTCCGGTCCGCTGGGCGGCAACATTGCCGATGTTATCCGCGGCGATCAGGACGTGCTCTGGACCGCTGTGGAATTCGGCGGCGGCGTCTATTCTTCGTCTGACGGCGGCAATTCCTGGCAGCAGCACAACCAAAAACTCCCCAACCGCGACTGTCGCGCTCTGGCGTATGATGCAGACAAAGACATGCTTTTGCTTGCCACCGAGGGAGGCGGTATTTACGTTTCGAGCGACGACGGCGACTCCTGGGTAGCGCGCAATTCGGGCCTCGATAATCTTTTCCTCTACACCGTTTTTCACGAAGGCGATGAAGTCGTCTGGGCCGGCACACAAGGCTCCGGGCCCTACCGCAGCGACGACAACGGACTTAACTGGGAAGCCGCCAACACTGGTCTGTCCGAATCGCTTGTTAACGATTTCGCCGTAACGGCGGACGGCAGTGTATTCTGCGCCACGGTGATAAGTGGAATTCAGCGCAGCAAGGACGATGGCCAAAGTTGGGAACGCGTGGCTCTCGGCATCGGTACTTCGTGGATCTTGTCGCTGGAAGTCGGTCCCGACGACGTTTTGTACGCGGGGACAAACAAGGGATTTTTCAAATCGGAAGATCAGGGCGACAACTGGACGGAAATCAATACCGGCGTGCCCGACAACACCTTTGTGCGGGACATGGCCATTATCGACAACACCACGATCATTGCCGCCACCTCGCGCGGCGCATATTTCAGCAATAATGCCGGCGCATCGTGGACGGAACGCTCCGGCGCACTCGTGGAAACAGACCTCTTCTGCGTTGTCGGCGGCGACGAATGGGTTGTCGGCGCACACAGAGACCGCGGCCTGGCACGCAGTGAAAATCAGGGCATCAACTGGCTGCCGTCCAACAACGGCCTGTACGCCGTCGGCATCTGGTCGCTCACGCGCGCCGACGACGGCAAGGTGTTTGCCGGTTCACAGAGCGCCATCTACCGCAGCAATGACGACGGCGACACGTGGGATCGCCTCGACGGCGGCCTTCCCAGCAACACGTTCTGGTCGATTTTTCTCAACGGAGGCGGCAAGGTCTTCGCCGGACTGGACGGCGGACTGTGGCAGAGCATCAACAACGGCGACACATGGACGCAGAACTCGCTTGACAACGTAACCGTCTACGCCATGAAACGCGCGCCGGACGGCACGCTCTGGGCGGCAAGCTCCGACGGCATGTTCAAGTCAACCGACGGCGGCGACACGTGGGAACAAAGCGGTCAGGACGATCGCCTTATGACCACGCTTGAAATCGACGTCGACGGCAACCTCTTCAGCGGTGAGTTTTTCCAGGGTATCTGGCGCTCGACCGACAACGGCCAGAATTGGTCCCAGGCCAACACCGGCCTCGGCAATCGCGACGTAACGTCACTGGTCAGCAACACCGTTGGAACCTGGATTGCGGGCACGCGCAACGGCGTGTTTTATTCCATCAACCGCGGCCTGGAGTGGAATCCGGCCAACAAGGCACTGACGGATACCGAAGTGCTGACACTGGCGGTCAACCAGCGCGACGACCTCTTTGCGGGCACCTTCAGCGGCGGAATCTTCCGCAGCACCGGCCCCAACGACGACTGGGAGGCGCTCGACAAAGGCCTGCTGACCCCCTCGGTTCAGGCGCTGGAGATGTCCAATTTTGACGTTCTGTTTGCCGGCACGTTGGCCGGCAGCGTCTACCGCACCATCGGCACGACCAATCCGGTCGAGATTGCCATGCCGGACGACGCCGAAATCTGCCCTGGCGGCAGCGTTGAACTCACGACCGAATTGTCGGAGGGTTTTCCCGACTACACGCACAGCTGGGAACCTGCGACCGGCCTCAACGACGCCTCACTGCTCTCGCCCACCGCCACGCCGGAAATCACGACCTGGTACTACATCACGGTCTCCGATCGCAGCGGCTTTGAGCAGCGCGACTCGGTGTTGATTACCATTCTGCCTGCTCCCGACTTTGATGCGGGCGAAGAAATCGTGCTCTGCGCCGGCGAGAGTCTGCAGCGCGAATACCCCGACGAACTGACCTATTCCTGGTCGCCCGCCGCGGGCATCTCCTGCACGGACTGCGCCGATCCGACCTTCAGTCCGACGGCGACTACCGTGTACAGCGTCACAGTTACCGGCCCGAACGGCTGTTCGTTGCAGGACGAGCTGTCCGTAGTGGTTAACCAACTGCCGCAAATTCAGACGCAGACGCGCATTGAACTCTGCCCCGGAGAATCGACGCAGCTGAGCGCATCCGGCGGCGTGGCCTACGAATGGAGTCCGGCAACGGATCTGGACGATCCCGCCTCCGCGACGCCCACCGTCACGCCGACGCAGTCACGCGAGTACACGCTGACAGTCACAGGCGAAAACGGCTGTGAAAACAGCGTCCAGGTTGCCGTCGTGGTCTTTGAAAAACCGGACGTAAACGCCGGGGAGGACGCAATTGTCTGTGCAGGCCGCTCAACGCAGTTGCAGGCATCGGGCGCGAGCAGCTATGTCTGGTCGCCGGCTGAAGGACTCTCCTGCGTTGACTGCGCCAATCCGCTCGCATCTCCCAACGTGACGACAGTGTATACCGTCGTTGGCACGGACGCCAACGGATGCAGCGCTGAGGACCAGATTCAGGTCGAAGTGCGCGAAGCCGTCGAACTTGATTTCAGTACTCAGGACATCTATTTCGGCGTCCTCTCCGCTTGCGAGTCCTCCGCCGAGCAGAAATTCAGCATCTCCAACAGCGGCGCGTTCGATGTGACGCTGCGCGGCTGGCAAGTCGAAGGCAACAATTTCAGCCTGATTTCGCCGCAGTTTCCGGTAACGGTTCCGGCGAACGGCACGGTCGAGTTTACCGCGCGTTACACGCCTCAAAATGAAGGCGGCCATCAGACGCAGTTGAGTTTTAATGCCTCGCCCTGCCCCATCGAGACCGAGGTCACCTTGCGCGGTGAAAACCAGGGCGTTGTTGCGCGCGTCGAACCCGGCGCCGTCAAATACACGCGCGGTGAACTTTGCGGCGATCTGCCCGACCCCGAGCGGCCTATCAGCGTAACCAACAGCAGCGACGGCGTGGTAACGCTGGTTTCCGCCACGCCGAGCGGACCGTTTAACGTCACCGGCCCGCAATTGCCGCTTAACATGAATGCAAACGATGCCACCGGATTTACTGTCACGCTCGACGGCGATTTCACACAGCCTGCCTCCGGCGAGCTCACTATCGAATATGTATCCGACGCCTGCAACGGCACCCTCCGCGTGTCACTCAGCAGCGAGGGCACGCTCTTTGATGTCGACGTCAGCGACGACGTCAGCATCTGCCGCGGCGAAAATACCCGTTTAAGCGCGCAGGCCGACAACGCCGCTGCTTACATGTGGTCGCCGACGACGGGGCTGGACGACCACAATTCGCCCACCCCCACGGCGCGTCCCTTCTCGACTACCGAATACGAAGTCACAGTCTTTGATGAAGACGGCTGCAGCGCTGTGGAAACGGTGACGGTAACGGTAGAGTTCGTTGCCAAACCCGGCATCGACGTCAACGGCGCATTGTTAACATGCACGCTGGACGATCTGGAATACCAGTGGCTGCGGGACGATATTGAGATTCCCGACGCGACGGAAAAAACCTTCCAGGCAAGCATCGACGGCAGTTATCGCGTGATTGTGCGCAATTCCTTCGGCTGCAGGGACACGTCTGACGCGGTGACGGTCAGCACGACGGACGTGGCGGAAAGCGATATGTATGGCGGCCGTTTGCGTCTCTTCCCCAATCCCGCCGGTGCGGTGCTGGGGCTTCAGCTGCATTTGCCATTCGGTCGGCGCGCTCAGGTGCAGATATTCAGCGCACTGGGCCAGGTGGTTTTGTCGCAGACTGTTAATCTGGACGGCGCTTCAACGCTGGAACGCATCGACATCGGCGCGCTCACTCCTGGCGTGTATTACCTCGTTGTGGACTACGAGGCCGGCCGCTTGGCCGCACCCTTTGTGCGCGAATAAAGCGCCGTTTCACGGTTTAAATTTTGTTTGTAAATAGCAGCCGCTTCGTTCATTCGGAGCGGCTGTTTTGTTTAACACGCTCCACACCTCTCGCTACGCAACTGATTGCAGCGCCTCTCCCTGTCGGTCGCCGCTCGCTTTATGACTGTTTTGTTTGTCGGCGTGCTGGAAATTTTTCAGTCGAAGGTTTACGGCTGAACTTCCCGTTCAGCGGCTTAAACGTCGCGTTCAACCACGAGTTGAGCTACGCTCAGTTTATTCAACAAGGAGTTTGCGCCATGGATTTGCATCTTGACCCGTGAGCGCCGCAGCACGTGCAATCCGGCGTTCAATAACAAACGCGACACATTGCCGTGCCGATCCGGCGAACCTGCGGGTTCTGTGCCGGACGGCGAGTCTGTGGTTGGTGGTATCTGAATTTTCTGGTGGTGGAGGCCGGGGGTGGGGGCCCATTGATTTCACTCAAAGAACCAATAAATCTCAAACAAACCTGAAACTCTTTGTCTTCTGGTTTCAAGCCCGCAGCACAATTTTCTCGTTCGTTTTGATCCGCAGCACAAAATATTCACTATTCACTATCTGCCCCACGGTCGGTTCATCGTGAACTTCCTGCACGATCTGCTCACGCCAAACTTACCGCATGAACTGCCGGATAGAAGGCGGCAAGCGGAGAATAAAGGCAGAATGTGAACCCATTCAGTCATCAAAGATTTCAACGTCTGCATCCAATTTTCGCAGTCAAAAACTCCTGAACAAAGCTTGCCGGCGGACTTCAAGCTAACTGTAGCCTTTCCAAAAACTCTTCTATACTATCTGTCGCTGTCACCCAATGCCACTCAAAACCATTGGTATTGCAATAGTAGATGACTGAAGGAACAACCCTTCTGTAATCCAGTGCAATAAATGAATCAGGTTCGACCTCGCCGATCAACACGGCTTTACTAACATCTATATCTCCTGGCGGAAACACATCGCTTTTTTTACCGACAAAATACATTAAGTTTTCCTCCGCACTCTCTTCAAAGTTACTTTCAATAACCATTGATTCGAAGTCGAACAACGCTGGAATTGGGTATTTCACACGTGTGAAAACTGCCTTGAACAACTCAATATGTTTTTGTTCAGTCCACCTTCCAGAGTTTTTGTGCCCACGCGACAACCATTTGCCCGATATTAATGCTAGTGCCAGTGCGGGTGGCAACTGCAAATTATTTACCATCATCTGCGGATTGCTCATAGACTTTCCTACAATTTACTACCTCAAGTGCATTCATGATCTACTGGCGTTGCCTCCACCAGGTACATGATGACCTTCAATATTCGGACTATACCCATTCACAATCTATAACTTCCATGTTCTTACTGTCCTTGTTTTGCTTCTGCACTATGCTCAACATCGCAACACACAGAGCAAACTTGCGGGTCAACTTTACCAGGAAACAAGGATTGAAACTGAGTCGTTATTCTCACTCAGTGGGATTGGCAGTTTGATGTCGCTCAATCTTCCTCTAAAATAATGCTTGAAGTCACCGAGTCCCAATACCACAAACGCCGCGCTCACGCAGCCTTAAACAAAAGAGTCTCAAGTTCAGAATACCCGCAGCGCTCGCCGCGCCGCTCCCGTCGCGGGTCCCCCCGCTCCGTCCGGGCCGCCTGCGCGCCGGCGGTCGCCGCAACGCCGCAGTGTTAAATCTCCGGGCTGCGCCCTGATAGTTGTTCAATGCGCTCGGCATTACATAATGTGGCCATATACTGCTTGCCATCGCTGCGCAGTATATATCACATTATGCAAACCGCCGCCATCGGCGGACGCGCAAGACGAAGAGTCGGCGGCCCGCGGCGCGAACCGCCAGGTGAGAAGCCGGCCACAAGTCAATGAGTCTTTGAGTTTAAGTGAGAAATCGCAAACCACCGTGGACGCGCAAGACGGAGAGTAACGCGGCCTGCGCCGCAAACCGCCTAGTGAGAAGTACACCAAGAAACTTTGAGTTCGTTGGATTAAGTCGTGACCACCGCTTCAAAGATTTCTGTCGTATCTTCTCTCGATTTGAGAAGCTGGACATCATGTACATGTTCTTCCTCAATTTTGCCCTTGTAATCGACATGACAAGGAGCAGCAGTGCTCCCCCCTAGACTGAAGAAATGCAATGAATAATCTGAGGAAATTAAGTATCACAACGGGAACAAGTTTTGCATGTATTGCAAATGTTATCCAACACACACAGCAGAAGCATGTCTACAGATAAATGAATGGGAACTGCGACTGCCTAAAATGCATTGTCGCCGAATCTAAATTGTTAAAACCAAGGTGCACTCCTTGAGATAGGTCGACACGGTAAATGTGACGATGCCCATTTAGTGTTACTTCCAATTCGACCTTTTGGTTGTTATTACACCTCACTTCCTCACCTTCAATCGTTGCTATAAATGATCCTTGGACCGGTTCAACCACAACCCTCAATTCTGCAAATCCAATATTTTCAATACTGCTAACTATCTTTTTGTCAAATATGAGACAGCCATTTATCCGCAACGAAATGACATCTTGGTCAAAATGATTCTGAAAATCAATGGTAAATGACCGCATGTTGCCTGAAGTGATATTTGATCCAGAACATGATAATACCAGAATGCTTAAAGCTACAATCACAAAATAGGATTTCATCAGAAAACCGTCCACATTTAATTGTTACTCCTCGTTGCTTTGCATTTGAATTTCTTGCTCACCCAAATTAAGCATTCCGTCATTGTACAGCTCCTCAACCATTTCCAATTCCTCCTCACTGAGAAGAAATCCAGACGACATTGAGTCTGTTGCCCATTCCGCTGAAGGGTCAAAGTCCAACATAAGATGATAATCATATTCGTCGTACCACCTCAAATCGGGAAGCCCCATTGAGTGACCAAGTAAATGAGCCAAGGAAAATTCATACCCTGGAATCAGGGTATTCCAATGTTCGTCATTTGCACCCGTACAAGCATAATCACCATCTACAATACAAGAATAATCTAGAATAAACTCCCACATATATATTACATTGTGCCCCTTTTTTGCCCAACCAGCTAGTGGCAAATCGTTATATCCACTACCATCTTCTTTTGGTATTTTCCCCCAATCCACAAATCGAATCACATGATCAGACTCCTCAATGGGGTTTCCTGTTTCAATATCGCCGGTCTCTGTCTCTTTCACTTGTGATTCTGTTGCTACCGATATGTCGACTACAGCCCTGATGCCATAATTCTTATGGTTCTGGGTAAATGCAAACCTGATGCCGTCAGCAAGAGAGTTTGCATAGTTCACGAGTTGATCATGAGTCATCTCGCGACTTGACTCGTTTACAATCTTGGCAGTGACAGTTATTGTGAAGATAGGTTTTCCGTTTTCACTTTCAATTCTGCCAATAGTAACTTTTCTTCCATCTGGATCCTTGAAGAGCACTGGACTATTTAAAGTGAAATTGTAGGGAGACCAGCTTGTGTATCGATGAGCCAACGGATCCACACTTAACCACCTCCCCAGCCTCGGATCATGGATTCTCGCTCCGAAGTTATAGGCGTTCCCCGTGCCTTTAACCTCATTGTCCATCTCCATGCCGTTAAACCCGTAACGATAGCATCTTCGATGCTTTTTTG